>CALXMP010000004.1 GCA_944389505.1 uncultured Spirochaetaceae bacterium | reverse complement strand
ATAACAAAAACTCCTATGCCTTCTTCCTTCCAGCTTAGGAGCTTTCTCAAATGTCCACAAACTTATTTACAGTCTCCTACTCCGCTGGATTCTTTTCCTATCTTTCATTCAGCTATGAGTTGCATTTTAAATGCCCAGTTTTTTCTGGAGATATTTCATATGTGGGGCTGTTTAGCAGCCCCATTTCCCTTTAACACTACAATCATTTTTTCTTGATAGGCGTCTATCAGATAATGTTTTCCAAATGTTTCTTAGCATTTTAATATCATGATTATCCAAGCCTAGACCGTCTTTTAATAGTACATAATCTGTTACATCGAGAACTGCTTCTACACTTTGCTGCCGATAAATATTATCAAGTTCATTGAGAGATAAATTAGATGATCCAATCAAGGGTATTCTCATTTTTCTGATTTCGCCGGGCTCAAATGTTAAAACTCCGCCCCCGTAGCTTCTCCCAAGTGTTTCGCTTAAAGCTAGGGTGTAGGAATTTAGAAATGCGGCTGTAACATTTCTTCCGTTTACCCCTTTGATAAATCTGATTTTGTGAAGTGTATCAGTATTGTATGCCCCAAATTCATTTAGAATTATTCTTGGGCATAAATTTGCTTGTCTGATAATATATGCATCAGCTTTCCACGATTTAGGCACTGCATACCATGGTGTGCGAATTGTGCATTTGTAGTTTTTATCAAAATTATTCTGTTCTCCCCAGGCTATATATTTTTTTTGCTCTTCTGATAAAGCCGAACTTGGTAACTCCTTATCAATATCCAGGAGAAATACTTTTTTGTTTCTAATGACTTGCTCATTAAAATCATCTTCGGTAAAGCGGATTCCAGATAATTGATCAGAGCGACCTATAATTGGGCTGAGATTCTTGAGTCCAAAAATGTCTGCTCTTTCCTTATTAATTAAAAAGAACTCGTTTTCGCCACTGACAATGCCAACATTAGTCTCAAATAAGTCAGTAGTCATGGATATATCTGTGTTTTTTTCAAGCTTACGCATCAGTTCAAGCTCTGCGGATGACAAAAAATATTTTGTCCATTTGTCACTAGAATGATCAAGTGGCAATGAATTTACAGATTTATTCAAATTTATATTTTTAAGATCATTTATTTCGTCCAACTGAAAAACTTTTATCCCTTTTTCACTGCTACTCCGTTCGCCAAGCAGTAGAACGATTTCTTGCTGAATACCTTCAAATACTAACTTCTTAAATGTGATTATATAGAGGCTATCAAAAAAACTACTTAAGAAGAGTCTTGCTTCAGCTGCATAATCTACTTGAAAAAGTTCAGCTGGAATGACCATACCCAATCTGCCATCGGAGGACAATGCCTTGCATGAAAGAAGAAGAAATGGCAACCAAATATTAGTTAATCTATTGGGGCTAAATCCGTATTCTTGCATTAATTCAAAAGCGCAGGAGCGATAGTTTTCATCAAAATTTTGGTAACGAATAAACGGGGGATTGCCAACAATAACATTAAACTGTTTTTTTTGACTAATCTTTTTTTTATAATATGTAAAGAAATCAGAATTGATTATTTGTGCTTGAGGGTAAGAAAGCATCGCTTTATTTGCCTCTTCTCTTACAAGTTCAATTCCTGTTATCTGGCATTTTTGAGTGAATCGCTGAAGAGCCTTTATTGCTGTACCTATAAACACTCCATCGCCACAGCTAGGTTCTAGAATACAGTCCGAATCATTTCTTATCGCCCAATTCGAAATGAACTGGGCTATTTCAAAAGGTGTATAGTAACCGCCTCTTAGTTTATTTGAGTCGTTATCTTTCTTCATTGTTTATCATGCCTTTCAGATGTGATACCCCGTATAGCTCGTCTATTAATCCGGATATTACATTCTCTTCGTAGTGTGCCAAATCATTGAGGATTTTTTCATCGGAAGATGTTCTACTATTTTTTGCCCTTGCTTTCAAATCCATTACTTGCTTTACGTGAGATACAATCTCATCGTGAATGATCAAATCTTTAGAATTATTGAAATCAATTCTTACAATGTTTAAGCCTTCAATAAATAGTTTTCCGTGAGAACTATATCCTCCTTGAAACTGGCTGCTTGCATTATTAATTAAATAGTCTGAAAACCAATGATTTAAAATTGCTTCAATGTAAAATATTGATTCCTTTGTATTTGGTTTTAGTTTCAACCCATAATAAGGCCCATTTCCACCACCATTAAATACAACCGGTGTATTATCATAGGCAACATTGAATGTTTTAGTTACTGTACTCCAAATTAATCGTTCACCAGATTCAAAGTCTTCTAGGCGTTGCGTTCTTCCATATCCGTACCAAACAGCATTTTTATTATTAAAGTTGCGATTCAAAAGAACATCATGAAAATCCACTAAATATGCAAGAGTAAAGGGAAAATCATTCCTTAATTCGCTTTCTGAAATCAATTGCTTTTTGCCTAGAGATATGTGATATGGAAATAAAACATACTGGTTGGATTGAATATATTCAAATTTTGCGAGGGTTTGTTTGTACAAAAGCTTCCTTAGGATCCCTTTCTCAATTTTGTAGTTTTTCCCATTAAGTTTGGATGTAAAATATACAAAGCTTGAATCCTCAGAATTTGGTTCGATGACATATACTGAGTTGTTACTTGTTTGTATACCTACAAAAATAGTAGCTATATCAGATAAAGGAGAGGATTTCTTTTTTATCCTAGCCAATGCGATATCGACGGATTTAGGATAAAAAGCCCATATTGATGAGGAAATGACATCTGATGGTTTTTCTTCCCAGACAGTATCTATAACTCCGCCTGTTGTACTATAGTTTTTCACATTCGCATAAAGGAAATTCTCTTGAGCTTTATTGGATGCGACAAGTATGCATACATAGGTTGATAATCCCTTAAAGACTTGAATTACCCCAAAGTTGAGAAGTTTTCTGACGTGCTGCCGAGTTGTTAGTAATTGTCGTACTGTTCCACCAGATTCAGTCACAAAAAACTTATTTGGAATAAGGAAACCTAACACACCAGAATCATTGAGTAGATTAAGTCCTCTTTCAATAAAAAGCATGTACATATCAAGCGCGCTTGCTGCAGAAACTGTATACTCAGAGTTTTTCCGTTTATAGAATTTGTATTCTGCAGGAGAAAACTTGTTTAGATTTTGGACTTTGATATATGGCGGATTACCCAGAATTACATCGAATCTATGTGTGAAATCTTTGTTCCAATTAAAAATGCGAATCTTCTTTGCCAAATCTGAGTTGGTTAAAATCTGTTTGTCATAAAGAATATATTTGTCATCAATCAGGCTATTCCCATTTTTAATACTATTATCTAGGTTTGGAAGAATCTTGTTATGAGAAGTAGCAATGTAATCCTCAAGTTCCTCTTCTGATACCCCATCAAGCAGACGTAAAAGCAAACTAAATTTTGTAACCTCAATCGCAAGAGGATCTATATCTACTCCAAATATTGAGTTTTCAAGCAAGTAACGTTTGAAAGCAAATGAAAGTTGGGGAAAACTTTTTGCTCCCAAATTATAATTATACGTAGATAATTCAACGGGAAGCTCGTTATTTGATTCACTATGCTCAACTATATAGTTACATATGTATTCAAAAGCTGATAGCAGAAAATTACCTGAACCACAACATATATCAGCAATCTTTATTTTTAAGATCTGGGAGAATGTTTTTTTCTTTACTAATTCATCGAGTGTTTCTCGTACCACTAAATCGGTTAGAGTTTTAGGAGTATTTACTACTCCTTGAGAATCAATCAAATTGGGTTTTTGAATAATATCAACACTGTTACCGTTTATTGTAAGCTGTTTTCCAAGGAACAACTCGTAAACTTGTCCGATTAGAAAGGGATCTACAACAGAGAATTCGTAGCTACTGTTTGGATAATAAAGTTCTTTGAAAATACTTACGATTGGATTATCAGATATTTTTAATCCATCTTCTTTGATTAACTCGAATAAACCTGAATCATAATAAGAATCAGCTTTTTCAAAGAGTGCTCTGAGATCATCATAAGAATTTATATCTCGAAGACGTGTATATTTAAAAACATTTCGATCCTCGCAAATTCGAAGAAAGATTATTCGGTTTAATAAACGCTGAACAAAAATGTTTAAAGATGCCTCATCAATTTCAGGATTATTTGTCAGAATATCTTGCCCTAATTTAAGCCTCCAGGAATTGAGCTGTCCCAGAAAATATTTATCGAATGGTTCTTTTTTTATTGGAGAGTGTATGTTTTCAAATATCTGATCAAATTTTCCATTAGCAACAGATTCATATGATAGTAAAGTAAAAATATCTTCAAAAGAATTGACATATTCTTTGAAATTAAAATGCCTGATAAGCGCAGTGTTTACCCCATCGTTTTCATTTGGCCTAACAGAACAGTCGTAAATGTATAAATCATTAAAGTTGGTTAAGACAGAAATTTTATATCCAGCACTCCATCCGTAGCGTCTAAGCTGAAAAGCTGGTGCATTGTCTGAGGTTATGTCTACATATGGTTTCTTTGCTTCAACAAAGAAGACTCCACTACCTAAAAAACGAAACAGGTAATCTGGTTTTTTCTTTTTCTGCCTATTGTCTTCATTAATATATACGCCAGCTTCATGTATAACATCTCTTAAATGTCTGGGCTTACCTGTGTTATTGAGAACGTCCCATCCGAGGAGTTCAAAGAACTTGTTCAAAAACTCAATTCGAGTTTCAGTCTCATTGTATACTTGTGATTTATAGTATGTGATATTTTTTACGAATGTATCGACTAATTGTTGCATATTTTGCAATCTGTCAGATTGTACTTGTGTAGGCATTTTACGCATTCCTCTTTTGCAATTCTGTGTAGAGTCATTATAGGGAAATTTTATAAATGATACCATAAATTTGCCCGTTTGTGCACATTGGGCAAGATAAATAAGGGGCGTTCACGTTAAAGACGTAAGTCTTGAAATATCAATGCGTTATAGCGTGTATCTCTCGAAGAGATTTCGAAGGGATGGTACACGCTTGTTTTGTAGTGCATGGTGGCCTTTTCAGCACGGGAAAATCGGTATGGAGTGACATGTTGGATTTGTAATTTCGTATTGCATTTGTAAAAATATACTGTTACAATACAGTTACTAGGAGACAAGAATGATCTCAAAAGATCTGGTGGAAAAAGCCTGGAAAACTCTTCCTACAAACAAGCAGTCGGTCATTGCTACTTTGGACAATGCCAGTAAAAGTGTCGTGTCTGAGATGAGGAATACCCCTCAGCATACTCTGCAATATTACAATGCTTTGTCATTCCTTCTGGATAAGGTCATCGTAGAAATTGCATCAAGGAATATCTTCGATGCTCCAGACGGATGGTTCTACTCATTCGAGGTTACCAACAAGAATGCAGCCTTGTATATCCGTCATGTTTCTGAGATTCAGGAAGATGAAGATGGCAATGTAGTTTTTGACATAGATGAAAGATTCCGGTTAATCAACTATCCGGTCGGATTACTCACTGTCGAACAATTTGCATCACGTTCTAAGATTGAGGCGGGCACTGTTCGGCAATGGATTCGAAGGGGCAAACTAAGGAATGCAATAAAAGTCGGAGGAGAATGGCGAATACCGGAAATAACGGATCCTCCAACAAGGGGTTTCTCTCCAGTAAGGTATTACAACAATGGCCATTTCTTTTCTCTTCCAAGAGAACTAGGAGTATCACTTAATCAACATCCCTGTGTTATCGATATCTACAGAGCAAAGGAAGAAAAGGGGTACATGGTTCTCTTTGATTATGCGCCAGCAATTCTTCCCCAAAAACTTCTGACAGACGCAGAAAGAGAAAAACTGGAGCTTATGCTGATTGGCAATCCCAATATCATCAATTCTGCTTCAGTTGTTGGAAAGTGGCCGAAAGTGAAAGAGGTTGAAAGACTGATGTCGATTCGTCGATCTGGCGATATGAGACTTCCAGATGGATGGGATGAGAATTTGTTCTGACACATGAGGAGGTATTTTATGTCCATTTCTGTCAATGATGAATACAGAGAAGAAAAGGAATGTGTGTATAAAGGGAGGAGGTATATTGTCCGTGATAACGGTGCGGTAATGAGGCTTTCCGATTCAATAGGACGCAAAACAAAGAATGATGATGTCTGGACATTTGGAACGAAAGATACAGCTGGCTATCCTGCAATTGGAGGAGTCAGAGTTCATTTGATTGTTGCAGCTGCCTATCTTGGAGAGAAAGCTGATCCAACCCTTGTTGTTGATCATAAGGACACAATCAAGGTCAACAACAGGCCTTCAAATCTTCACTATGTCACACGATTTGAAAACCTTGTTAATAACCCTCTGACAAGGATGAAGCTAGAGCATGCTGTCGGCTTGCCCATTGAAAAGATCCTTGAAAATCTTGAAGTACTCCATAATCTGAGACTTCCACCGAATCTCACTTGGGTAAAGTCAGTATCACAAGCGGAAGCAGATGCTATGCGGATGAAAATGGAATACATTACTTCCCGGCCTGTCGATTTCTCTAGGGGAATGCGCTCTGTCACAGATTATGCTATACAAACTGATGGCTGGTTTCCCAAAGGGGAATTCCCCTGCTGCCCTCAGCATGATAATTCATCGTTGAAGGAATATGCAGACAATCTTTCAGTTGGGTGCACCGTGTTTCACCATCAGTACAGGGATTACACAGTTGTGGATTTTGGTGTTTCGGAAGATGCGAAGACGCTTGCAATAAAATGCATGGATTCACAGTCCGTGAAACAGAACATACTCATAACAGTCAACTATAGCGATAAGAAATGGTTTATTCATAAATGCGACCGATATTTCAGTGAAGAAGGCTTGGAGAAATACTATACAATTGCGTTAGGGCATGAATGGACTGGAGGCAATGTTATTGATGATTACTGCTAAGGCAGAATCTCTGGAAATACACCAAAAGGAGAGTAATATGAGGAAATCTTTGATTATACCAATTCTTGTATAGTTAATAGAATAGAGTTCAGGTTGCAACCAGTTGTCTTGGCTCTTCGAGTGCCATCAGGCAGATAAATTCGGAAGTACCAAACCTTCTTGCCTTTTGCATTCAAAACAGAATAAAGAGTGTACTTTCTCCTGTACTTCATACTTCGCTCCTATGCTAGTTGTAATGTGGAAATTGCGTCGTAAGTAGTACTTAGTTTTGGAAAATACGTTGCAAAAGACGGAAGTCCGACTCTCAATTGGTCAGAATTTGCCTGCATTCCCATTTCTAAACTAGGATTAGAACTGAACAAAATTATAATTTCGCAGTAATTTCTTGCAGAATCTGAAGATAATGGCTCATATGGCCATTGCTGTCCCATCTGAAATAGTTTTTATACTATAAACTATGAAGAAGAACGAGCCGAAGATCACGATCGTGACAAAGAAGAACGGCAGGAAATACGCATATAGGGCTGTTGAGCACAGATGGAATCCGGAGAAGAAATCATGCGAGACGAAGCTTGAGTATTACGGCACCGTCGATGATGAAGGGAACATAATCCCCAAAAAGATGAAGCTGGTGAAGGCTGCGGTGACGGAGGGTGAATGCGGGGCTGGCCTGCATCTCATATCAGCAAGCCGGATCGGGCTGACAAGGGCGATGTGGAGGATCTCGTCGGAGATCGGGCTCTCGGGATGCCTGAAGGAGGCGTTTCCCCAGACATGGAAGACGATTCTGTCCCTGGCGATGTATCACGCATCGACGGGAAGCAACGCGGCGTACCTGTTCCCCGAATGGCATGGGAGCCATGAGCTTCCGATCCATGACGATGACCTTTCCAGCCAGGACATCTCCCGCCTTTATTCCGGCATGGATGAGGCACGGCGGAAGGAGTTCCTGCTTGCCTGGAGGAAGAAGGCCTCCACAGGGGGCGCATGCTTCCATGACATAACATCAATATCGTCATATTCGAAGGACAACGAATTCGTGGAATATGGCTATAACAGGGATGGGGAGGATCTTCCGCAGGTGAATCTGGGGATGATCGTTGACAGCGGGAACAGGCTTCCGATCTACTACAGGGTGCATGATGGCGCGATCCCCGATGTATCCACGCTGCAGTCGGTGCTGAGGGAGGGATACAGCTTCAACTACAGCAGGCTGACATTCGTGATGGACAAGGGATTCTTCTCCTCATCGAATGTCAGCGCCATGTATGGCCACGGCTACCATTTCATTCTGGCGATGACACTTGCATCATCGAAGACGAGGGATGCGATGGATGAGGCGCTCAGGAGCCAGATAAGGCATCCAAGGAACATAATCAGGACGGACAGCGGCCAGCTTCTATATGCGATGGGAGTGAAGAGCCACTGGGATGCGGAGGGCCTGCACAGGGAGTGCATGATACATGTCTACGCGCAGTCCGTGGCCGACATAAGCCTCCGCACCTCCAGCCTGGACATAAGGCTTGCCGAATGCTATGAGGAGTTCAATGCCGGGAAGTTCCTCAATTCCCATGCCGCCCTATATGCGAGGTACTTCACCGAGGTGGAGCAGCCGGATGGCAGCAGGCGGTATGAATACAATGATGAGCACATTGCCGGCCGAGAGACGAAGTATGCGGGGCTCTTCGCCATCGTCACGGACCGGATGGAACTCTCCGGCACGGATGTGATGAACATATACAGGGACAAGGATGGGGTCGAGAAGATATTCAATGACATAAGGAACGTGCAGGACTGCAGGAGGCTCTCGGTGCATACGAGGCAGGCAATGGATGGGCGCGTGTTCGTCGTCTTCATCGCCTCGATACTGATGGCGGAGATAAGGCAGAGGCTGAGGGACTGCAAGGACAGGGATGAGATGACGATGGATCTGGTGAGGAAAACCCTTGATAAGATTTCGGTCTCCTATGTGAAGAGAGATGGCAAGCGCAAGCATGTGCAGCTGTATTCCTCTCTCACGGGCAAGCAGACGCTGCTGCTGTCCTCATTGCTGAAGGTCAGGCCCTCAGAGGTGGAGAAGACTTTGAAGGAAATCCTAGTTTAGAAATGGGAATTCAGGTTCCAAATGGCTCTTGCGCAAAATATGGCTCAAAGTCTGAAAGGCCAGCTTAAGAAGGCAATAAAAAAGTCCTTACAGCGTAAGGACTTTTTTCTTCGTGAGAGACGGGGCTCGAACCCGCGATCTCCGGCGTGACAGGCCAGCGCGATAACCAGCTTCGCTACTCCCACAGGCAAGGGATATTCTGCAGGAAAGAGATGGTTGTGTCAACAGTTTTGTGAAAAATTTTTGATAAATAAAATAACTTATTGCAGTTTAAGCAATTAAATTAGCAGTATTCATGCAATTTCCCTTCAGTGAAAGGAGATGTTATAATAAAATCATGGAAAGAATATCGGATAGGATAATGTATCTTCCGCCAGACCATTCATTAGACCGTCCCTTGCTAGGATACATAAAAGGGGAGAGGTTATCTGTTGCGATAGATGCAGGTAGTTCTGCCGCACATGTCGGTATATTCTATTCCGAGCTGGATAATTCTGATCTTCCTTTGCCTGATATAACTATTCTGACGCACAGCCATTGGGACCATAGCTTCGGGCTTGCAGCGATACATGGCATATCAATTGCGAATGAGGTTACATGCCGCCATCTCAGGGAGGATAAGAGGACGCCAGCTGATGAGCTCTATCGCAGTTATATCTCAGAAGACTATTCATTTCTCAGGAAGGAGTATTCCTCTCCTGATTCTCTGGTAATTGCTTCTCCAGATATCTCATTCCGTGATCATCTGCTGATAGATGCCGGCGGAATCGTCATAGAGCTTATGCATGCAGTCTCTCCCCATACCGATGACAGCACATTGGTTCTTATTCCTTCGGAAGGAATCCTATTCGTAGGAGATGCTTCTTCCGGGGAGATAATCTCCGATGCGGATCTTGAGACGGGAGGAAGGTATGGAAAGGAAGAGCTTGCTGCGTTCATCGATGTCCTGAGGGCAACAGGAGCCAGAACGATCATCCACAGCCATGCTGAACCGGTTGCGGCAGAGGACGAGATTTCATATCTGGAGGGAATTCTTGCTGGACTTTAGGAAGATAGATTCGGATCGCAGTGCATATATTCCTCTTCTGCTTGAAGGTGATGAGGATATGGCGATGCTGAATAGATATCTTGATAGAGGAGATCTCTTCGGACTGTTTGATAATGAAGATGTCGTCACGCTGGCGCTGGTCACTGCGGAGGGGGATTGTGCCGAGCTTATGAATATCGTGACGGTGGAAAAGCATAGGGGGAAGGGCTATGGCTCTCTGATGCTTTCATATCTTTCCAAGGAATTCTCTGCTTATGGATATCTTATAGCGGGAACTGGCGATTGTTCTCCAGCAAGGCTCTTCTATGAGAAAAACGGATTTTCCTTATCCGGACTAAGGAAAGGCTTCTTCCTGCAGTATGACCATCCAGTGATTGAGAATGGCAGGATGCTTACGGACATGGTCCTGTATAGAAAGAGGCTTGGATGATGCTTTTCAGGCTATTGCTGGTCCTCTGGCAGCTTCCGCAGGAAATACTGGGATTCATCCTGTCCAGAGGCCGTGTAAGGCATGAGGAATATGGGATTTCATATTACAGGTGGAAGCTTGGAAGCAGCATCAGCCTCGCTGATTTCAGGATACTTGGGGACGAATCGGTCCTTTTCCATGAATACGGGCACTCTGTCCAGAGTCTTTATCTTGGTCCTTTGTACATAATCGTAATAGGTATTCCTTCGATTGTATGGTGCACGATCAGAAGCTATACTCCGCTGTTCCGTCATGTAGATTACCTATCATTCTATACAGAACGCTGGGCTGAGAATCTTGGCAGGAAGAAGGCCCTGAGGATTTCCCAGGGCCGGTAGGAGGTTTTATCTTCTTGTGCGGAATTCATGTGGAACTGGATCGCATCCATCCCAGATGATCTGCCTGAAGTGTTTTGGATCTGTATTTCCTTCCGTATTCACCATGAATACAAGTGAGTTTCTGTCGAGCTTCATCTTCTTCCTTATATCCTCAGCTCCTTTGTCTGTCATGATTGAATAGAGTGCTCCAAGTGGGACTGCGCCGGATTCTCCGGAGATCATGAACGGATCGCCCTTCAGAGGACATGACAGGATTCTCATCCCTCTTGCTGCAATATAATCGGGGACGGAGAGGAAGAAGTCAGCGTTATGCGAAAGAACATCAAATGCAATCGGAGATGGGTCACCGCAGGCAAGACCTGCCATGATTGTATCGAGGTCTCCTTTCACGCTATGGCATTTGCCATCGCCGACTTTGATCGATTCGAATACGCATGGTGCTTTGTCGGGCTCTACAACAATGAATATAGGAGGATTCTCAGGGAAGAGGGCGGCGTAGAAGCCAATCACTGATGCTGCAAGCGCTCCGACTCCTGCTTGTACGATGACATGTGTCGGCCTGATGATTCCCATTCCGGCAAACTGCTCCTGCGATTCAAGAATCATTGACGTATATCCCTGCATGATCCATGTTGGGATTTCTGTATATCCATCCCATGATGTATCGCTGATGATTGTCCAGCCATAGGTCTTTGCATCCTCTGCGATCTTGCGTACTGCATCATCGTAATTTCCATCGACGATGTGTACATCAGCCCCATAGCGCCTGATTGCATCAATTCTTGCCTGTGATGTCTCCTTGTGGACATAGATAACGCACTTATGCCTGAGTTTCATCGATGCCCACGCGATTCCGCGTCCATGGTTGCCATCGGTTGCCGATGCGAATGTTATATCACCAAGTCTCTTATGGCAGTCTTCCGAGGCAAGATACTCATATGTTGTCTCCTCGTCCGTGAGTCCGAGCTTCTTCTGTATGTATCTTGATATAGCAAAGGATCCTCCGAGGACCTTGAAGCTGTTGAGCTCGAGTCTCTGTGCCTCATCCTTTATGTATATGCCCCCGAGCCCGAGCATCTGGGCAAGGTTCGGAAGAGCTTCCAGCGGAGTCATCTTGTATCCTGGGATTTCCCTGTGGAAGTTTATTGCCCTTCTTGCAGTGTCTATCGAGAAAAGCTCTTTTGCCCTGCTTCTGTCCTTTGTGCCGTAATCATAATCAATGAATTCAAAATCAAGTTTTCTTTCCATTGCTCTCTCCGGTGAGAGAATATAGTTTAAATTGAAAACAATTGCAATATATGAAATGATTTATTGAATAAATTGAGTAAATCCGCAATCTAGTTGATGCTAAATTGCGGACTATGGAAGCAGTTACTTGCTAACGTTCTTCTGATATACCATCCAGGTAGAGCTTATGAGGGTGTCGACATCGGATTTCCTTGCCGTCCATCCCAGCTTCTCATGCGCAAGCGCTGATGATGCTACGAGGCGAGCAGGATCTCCGGCTCTTCTCGGGCTGTCTACAGCAGGAATCTCCTTTCCTGTTATCCTCCTTGCTGCCTCGACCATCTCCTTTACGGATATTCCCTTTTCCGATCCGAGGTTGACGATGAGATTCTCTTTCTCCTCGCTTATGTACTTCGCAGCAAGTACGTGAGCCTCTGCGAGATCAGAGACATGGACGTAATCGCGGATGCATGTCCCATCTGGCGTATCGTAGTCAGTTCCGAATATCCCTATCTGCTTCCTTATTCCGCAGGCGCATTCCATGATGATTGGGAGGAGATTGGCAGGATTGCGTTCCAGTCCCAGCATCCTTCCTTCTGTATCATAGCCGGCGGCATTGAAGTATCTTAGAGCAGCGAACCTCATTCCACGGAGCTTTGAGTACCATTTGAGGTTCTCTTCGATTGCAAGCTTGGTGTAGCCATAGTAATTCGTAGGATCGTTCGGATGCTTCTCATCGATCGGGAGATACTGGGGCTCTCCATAGGTTGCTGCGGAAGAGGAGAGTATGAAGTTCATGCAGTCATGCTTCTCGCACTCCGTTATGAGTATCAGCGATCCTGTTATGTTGTTCTCGCTGTACTTCTCTGGTTTGAGCATGGACTCGCCTGCAGCCTTGAATGCTGCAAGATGCACAGCAGCATCCCAGCCCTCCGAGAGGACCTCCGCGACTCTCGCCCTGTCGAGGATATCACCTTCATAGAAAGCGGCACCGTCAGGGACATTGGATCTCAGCCCTGAAGAGAGATTGTCATAGATTCCAACCTCATCACCCCTGTCCATGAATGCCAGCGCAACATGCGTTCCGATATATCCTGCGCCTCCGAAAAGCAGTACCTTCATTTATTTTCCTCCTTTACTGGATGCTATCGCCAAGCTCCGTATAATCCGATGCATATTTTTCCTGAAAATCAGGAAAATCTTCCGATGATCTCTCTGATTCTGTCCAGCTTTGACTGTAATAGCTCCTCTGTCTCCGCCTCTGCGACAATCCTGAGATATGGCTCTGTGTTGGATTTCCTCACATTGAACCACCAGTCAGGATACTCGATCCTGTATCCATCGAAATCGAGTATGCGCGATGATGATGGTGCGAAGGCATCGTATAGGGCCTGGATTGCCTCGTCCTTGTGCTCAAGGCGGAAATTCACTTCGCCGCTGTTCGGATACTTCACGATGCTGTCGATGAGCCCGGATAGCGTCCTTCCTTCCTCCTTAAGTCCCTTCAGGACCGTCAGGACATGCAGCGATGCCAGTATCCCGCTGTCGCAGCAGTAGAAGTCCCCG
Organism: uncultured Spirochaetaceae bacterium; assembly: GCA_944389505.1. Taxonomy (GTDB): domain Bacteria; phylum Spirochaetota; class Spirochaetia; order Sphaerochaetales; family Sphaerochaetaceae; genus Ornithospirochaeta. The sequence continues at coordinate 196,005 of CALXMP010000004.1, read as the reverse complement.
AGATAGTAGTGGCCTGCAAGCTCACCTCCGAATATCCCTCCGATCTCCCTTAGCTTCTTTTTCGCGAATGCATGCCCGACCTTCCATGTGTACACATTGAAGCCAAGCGATTCAAGATACTCCGTGGTTGATCTCGATGTCCTTATATCCTGGAGTGCATTGCCTTTCATTCCCTTCGATGCATAGTAGAGCCCGAGTACAGCAATCATGTAGTCAGGCTGGATGAATCTCCCTTTTTCGTCGACGAATACGACCCGGTCCGCATCGCCATCGTAGATTATCCCGATATCGCTATGGTTCTTAAGGACTTCCTCCTCAAGAGCCCTGCAGTTCCTCTCATCAAGCGGATTCGGCTCATGCGAGGAGAATGTACCGTCGAATGAATCATTGATGTAATCGGCATCGGGCAGGATATCCTTCACAATAAGAGAAGCCACGCCGCTAGAACAGTCAATCGACATCCTTATTGAGCTGTAATCGTCGGATTTATCCTTTAGGAATGCTATATAGGCATCCTTTATATAAGATGCATCCTTGACAACTCCGGGCTTTTTCACCGGCACAGCCTCCCAGTTCATGCATCGCTTCTCAAGCTCCTTCAAACCTGAATCCCCTCCCACCGGGACAGCACCTCTGCTGTTTATCTTCAACCCGTTGTATTCCGGGGGATTATGGGATGCCGTGATCTGGACAGAGGCCCCTGCTGACAGATAGACAAGGGCAAAGCATACCATCGGGGTAGTGCTGAGCCCCAGGTCGAGGACATCAGCCCCGCTGTCCGTTATGCCCTGGATAAGCGCCTGATGCGCAGCTTCCGAGCTGAGCCTTATATCGCGGCCGACGATGACCTCATTCGCCCCAAGCAGTCCCGGCAGGAAGTAGCCGGCCTTATAGCATAGATCCTCATCGATCTCCTTGCCCCAGATTCCTCTTATGTCATATGCCTTGAATACACTCATGCATTGCTCCTGAATTTCCTAGCGCTCGCTTCGAATTCCTTCGGGTCCATCAGTTCAAAGAAGAGCACATCGCCATTTCCGAGAACGACCTTAGTGACGATAGGTCTGAATGCCTTGTCGATTATATTTGGATGCTTTGACAGATCCTTGCCGTTGTATAGCGATACCTCTGCCGATCGTTTCGTCACCCGTGTTATCTCCATTATCTCCGAAGCGGGGAAGGAGACTTCAAGCTTCTCGTACTTTTCCTTCTTCTTTGTCTTTATGGGAATCCCGAGTATCTGCGGGTTGCGTTCGAAGTCCTCGTATATGAATGACCTTCCGTCGGAATAGAGGAAAACCCCGTACTCGCGCTTTTCCCGCCCGATCCGGCCATACCATGTGCTGTACGTCCTGTAGAGGATCTTTCCTCCGATTCTCTCTTCGCGTTCCTTAATGAATGCGATCGCCTCATCAGTATCCATACTGAGATTGTAATCCGAAGCGATGAATAAATATATGGCAAATGATGATTTTCGTTTTCCGCTCAGCCTACTGTTCTTTTTTCCTCTGCTAAGATAACATATCGGCGCAATGCAGGAATTTGAGAAGAAAGATTTTGCGAAGATCCTTAAGAAGAATGCTCTCGATGGGCATAGATGGATGAAGTCGACCGATTCGTCCGCTGTCCGTGTCTATGACAGGAATCTTGGAGCATTCCCTGTGACGGTTGATCTGTACTCCGGCTATGCCCGTGTCGTCGATTACAGCGATGGCGGGATGTCTGATGATGATATCACGGTGATGATGGATCTCATCTCGCGCTTCCTATATGTTGAGAAGAGCAGGATTGTCTATCTTGAGAGGAAGAAGAGGGAAGGCAGGGAGCAGCATGGGGTCTCCGACGAATCGCTTACGGTGGATGTAAAGGAGAATGGGCTTCTTTTTGAGTGCGAGCTGAAGAAGTACACCGATACAGGCCTGTTCCTCGATCAGGCAGCAACCAGGGATATCATCAGATCGATGTCAAAAGGTATGAGGGTGCTGAATCTCTTCTCATACACTTCGGCCTTCTCCGTATATGCTGCAGCAGGCGGAGCTGAGCGCACAGTCAGCGTCGATCTGTCGAATGTCTACAGCGCATGGTCGCGCCGCAATCTCGACAGGAATGGCTTCATCGATCCCGATAAGTACATGGTCGTGGCGTCGGATGCTGGGGCATACCTTGAGAAGGCAATGACCGAGGGCGCAATATTTGATATAGTCATATTCGATCCTCCTGCGTTTTCGAATTCCCACAAGGCCGAGGATTTCGATGTGCAGAAGGACTATCTTGGATACCTTTATATGATAAGCCGGATTCTTGCGCCGGGCGGAATCTGCCTGTTCTCCGAGAATCTCTCGGGATTCAGATTTGCCCGCCAGCTTATCAAACCATGGTGGAAGGTTCAGGAGATTACGGAAGAGGTCAGGCCGATAGGGTTCTCATCGAAGAGAAGCGGCCTGAGAGTGTGGATTCTTAAGAAGACAGCCGATATGGAAAAAACAGTGCAGGCTGCAGACAGGAAAAGCAGGAATATGGAAGAAGACAGAAAAGAGAGACGTGGCCAGGAGAAAGGCGCGTTCGGCAGAGAGAGAAGAGAAGGAAATGGAAGAAAGCCGGCCGGCGGCAGAAGAGATGGCGGCTGGCAGAGGGATGGCAGAAGGGGAGATGACAGGCCATCCTACAGCAGGGATCGCGGATTCCGTTCCGAGAGGCGTGATGACCGCGATGGGGATAGAGGCTATCGCCCGCGTGACCGCTATGATGATTACCGTCCTCGCGATCGCTACGGGGATGACAGACGCGGCGGAAGACGCTATGACGATCGTGACAGGGATTACGGACGTGAGGGATATGGCGACCGCTATGGCAGCCGCGATAGCTATCAGCAGCGCAGGGATTTCCCTGGCCGTGATGGATATGACAGGCCGTCATACAGGCGCGACGACAGGGATTCACGCGGATACGGACGCCGTGATGACAGGCGTGACTGGGATAACGAGACAGGACGCGCATACCGCAGCAGCTATCGCAGGAACGACGATGGCGAGCGCCGCCCATATCGCCAGGATAGGGACGATAGGCGTCCATATGGACAGGAGGAGGGTGGCAGAAGGAAGCGCAATGCCCCTAAGCCATATGGCTATGATACCTTCATGTCCACCAAGAAGCGCGATACAGCCGATGCTTTCTGGCTCAAGAATACGGAAGTGCAGAAATACGATGACGAGGACAGCCAGGACTGATTCATCCCGGTTTCGTTGCGATATAGGCCTGACAGTTGTCTGTCAGGCTTTTATTTCATTATATAGCAACGCATTGCATCGTAATCCATGTATGATTTTACTATTAAGATGCCGTTAATCCGTCTTGCACAATTGCATCTTATGCAATAGAGTTTAGCCATGAGCATCATCAAACCCCATAAGCTCGGTGTCATTGCTGGCCCGGGATCTGAGTATTTCACTGGAAAGGTGGTAAAGCATCTGAGGCGGCTGTATATAGACCGCTATGAGAAGATCTCCGAGGCACTGACAAAGCGCCACGATATGACACCGGAGGAGCTTCTGAAGTTCGTTACGCTTGTGGACGATCTCGATAGCCGCAAGATACCGGCAGGAAAGCTTCCTTCCGCATTCCATTGCCCCGATCTCACAATCAATGTGAAGTATACGAGGTTCGCCAATGGAGAGGAGAAGGCCGAGATAATCGATCCTGTACGCGGTCTGAATGTATATATCATCCACGATGTATCGAACAGTGCGCCGATAAAAGTAGCAGGGCTTGATGAGCCTCAGCCTATGTCTGTCAACGATCATCTTATGTTCCTCTTTACGACAATCAATGCTGTAAAGCTTGCAGGTGCGCTCTCCGTGACGCTCGTCCTGCCGACATATCCATACGCAAGACAGCACAAGAAGGCGGGAAGGGAAGCGCTTACTGCTTCGATGTTCGCCCATTTCTGCGAGTCCCTCGGTGTTGAGCGCATCATCACGCTCGATATTCATTCCCGCGAGATTGAGAACGCGTTCACGACATGCCATCTTGAGAATCTGCATGGATCGTATCAGACACTGATCGCACTCAGAAAGCTCATTGATTTCTCCGATCCGGATCTTGTCGTCGTCTCCCCGGATACAGGAGCTGTATCCAGGAACAAGTTCTACGCACAGGGACTGCACAGGCCTCTTGCTATGCTCTATAAGGAGAGGGATTACTCCGTCGTATCGAAGGATGCGAAGAATTCGAATATAAAATCGATAAACCTTCTCGGCGACGTGAAAGGCAAGACCGTTCTTATGGCTGATGACATGATTGCAACCGGCGGTACGATGATCATCGCCATGAGGGAGCTGATGAACAGGGGAGCGAAGAAGATCATATGCATGGTCTCCCTTCCTTTCTTCAATGGCAATGCTATCGAGAACTTTGATGCGGCATACAGGGAAGGCGTCTTCTGGAGAATCATCGGAACGAATGCCGTATACCAGGGCAAGGGACTGCTTGAGAAGGAGTGGTTCGTCCAGGCCGATGTCACGGAGCTCTTTGCAAGGGTCATCTCCCGTCTCCACCATGGCCGTCCTATATCACCGCTTCTCGACAACAGGAAGTTCATACAGAAGCTTATCGATACATCACAGGCCAATCCTGATGCCCCGCTTATCTCTGAAAGCGCAGCCATGACGGACTGAGGAGCATACAATGCAGATGTCAAACAGAATATCGGGGTTCCAGTGCTCCCCGATAAGAAGACTTGTTCCATATTCGCGCGATGCAGTGAATAAGGGCATCCATGTGATACACCTGAATATCGGGCAGCCCGATATCAAGACACCTGTAGAGGCAATCAAGGCTATACAGGGCTATAACGAGGAGTATATCGCGTATGGCATCTCCGAAGGAGAGCTGTTCCTGCGCAATGCGCTTGTATCATATTACAGACGCTATGGGATACAGGTCTCTGCGGATGACATCCTTATAACGACCGGAGGCTCTGAGGCCCTCCAGTTCGTGCTGATGACTCTATGCGATCCCTATGATGAGTTCATAATTCCCGAGCCGTACTATACGAATGTCGCTACATTCGCGAATATCGCCATGGTTACGCTGCGCCCGGTCACATCTTCTTCCGATGATAATTTCGTGCTGCCTTCAATCAGCGAGTTCGAGAAGAAGATAAACAAGAAGACGATGGGAATACTCCTCTGCTCTCCGAATAATCCTACTGGCCATGTATACTCCCCAGAGGAGCTGAGGAATCTCCTTGAGCTCTGCAGGAAGCATGATATATTCCTCGTCGTCGATGAGGTCTACAGGGAGTTCTGCTATGACGGTAAGGCATTCACCTCGGTGCTTTCATTCCCTGAGTATCAGGACCGTGTGATATGCATCGATTCCTTCTCCAAGCGCTTCTCGATGTGCGGAGCGAGAGTCGGTGCGATAGTCTCCCTCAATCATGAGGTTATCGAGTCTGCTCTTAAGCTTGCGCAGGCAAGGCTCTGCCCTCCTGCAGTCGAGCAGGTTGCGGCTGCCGCAGCGCTTACAGCCCCTGATGAATATGTCGAGAATGTCAGGGCTGAGTATGAGCGTAGGAGGAATGTGCTTATAAAGCATATGCAGCGCATCCCCGGTGTCAGATGCAGTCTTCCCAAGGGAGCATTCTACTTCGTTGCGGATCTTCCGGTGGATGATGCGGAGAAGTTCGCGCTCTTCATGCTCCGGGATTTCTCATACAACGGCAATACCGTGATGTTTGCTCCTGCCGAGGACTTCTATGTCACGAAAGGCATGGGCAGGCGTCAGGCTAGATTCGCATATGTGCTTAATGAGGATGAGCTGGTCATGGCTGCAAAGTGCCTGGAAGAGGGCCTTAAGGCATACCGCTCTCAGGTAATGGGAATCCGTGACTGAGATTGAGAATATCGATCTTGTTGTTGAAGCTGCGTCATCTCCTGAGAAGATGGCGTTGCTCTTTGCGACGATTCTCTTTGGTATCATTGCCATAAAGCTCGTTCTTCTCATAGCAAAGCGCTTTCTTCTCCTTTCAGCTGTGGATAATGCGCTCATACGCTTCATGCTCACATCGCTCAGAGTCATTCTGGGAGTTGCTCTTCTCCTGTATGCGATGAAGCTGATAGGGATTCCACTCACATCGATGATAGCCATACTGTCTGCAGCCGGTGTTGCAATAGGACTTGCGATCCAGGACAGCATAGCGAATGTTGCCAATGGCCTCATTCTGATAGGCACCCATCCGTTCAAGGTCGGTGATTATGTTCAGATCGGCACGGATGAGGGGACGATTGATGAGATAAGGCTGATGAATACCGTGCTTACGACGGCAGACAACCGCAGGCTCATTCTTCCGAATAAGATGGTCTTCACATCAAGGATAATGAATTACAATGCGAATCCTCTTCGCCGCATGGATTTCATATTCACCATCGATTATTCATCCGATCTGGACCAGGCTATAGAGATAACAAGAAAGGCGGTTGCATCCTCTCCCTATGTTGCCAAGGAACCGAAGCCCCGTGTGGAGTTCTATGCCGCTTCCGCTTCCTCCCTTGATATCTCTGCGTGGTGCTGGGCAAGCTCTACCGAGTACTGGAACACATATTTCTCGGTACAGAAGGCTGTATACGATGCATACAAGGCTGCAGGTGTGGATATCCCGTTCGAGCAGCTCATGATAAGCGAGAGAAAACCCAGAACTGCAAGACGCAGGACTGCATCAAAAGCAGGGGAGGGCAGCAATGGATAGGATTCTCGCCTGGGGCATCTCAATCTGGCAAAGCATTGCTGGATACGTCCATGGATGGCTTGTTGTCATTGCTATCCTTTTTGCATTTGCTCTTCTTACAGGGTGCTTCATGAGTACATTGCGCCCGGCGGTCAGGCATCTTGTGAAGGCGGATGCGATGCTTTCATATCTTGCTTCATCCGAGAAGAGGGCTGGGAAGCTCCATGGCCTGAGGAAGATAAAAAAGCATGCTCTGAAGGCTGAGCGCCTGCTTGGTGCCTATGCCTATGATCATGCCGGTCTTCCTGCGGTAAAGAATGCCCAGTCCTCGGTCGCTGCGGCCATCCGGGCACTTTCATCCCTTTCAGAGCAGACAGTATCTGATAACCCTCAATCCGTGCTGAAGGTCGTCAGGAATGCGCATAAGCTGGTATCTGCTGCGCTTAAGTCGATTGCGTAGGGGTTTCTGTGTCCTCTGCGATAATATATAATCCTTGTTGGTAGGAGAGAGCCGTGGCGTTATTTGCAGATCTTTCATCTCTTTCAGCTATGACGAAGGAGAAGGCCGGTAAGAATATGGAAGAGGCCCAGAATTACATCGCACTTGATCTGGGCAATATCGCGAAGTGCATACGACCTTATCATCCTCTTGAGGTGCTTAAGATGGCTGCCTGGGAAGAGCGGAGGCTCATGCATAGCAGGGCCAAGGATCCGGAGTCTCAGCTTGTGGCGCATCTTCTTCCTGTACTGCTGCAGTCCGTCGTGCAGTCCACGATCTTCGATGTATCTGACGGTATGTCCTCGAACAGGGCGATAAAGCAGAAGGACTGGAACAGGCTGCTCTCACTTACCGAGGATACGGTACGCAGGATACTGAGGTATATCGATGCATATACCATATTCACGATTAGAAGCGGAAGGATATCTGAGGAGAACGGTGAGGAGTACAGGAATACGATCTTCTCGCAGCTTTTCCCTCCAGCGGAATCCGAGGACTCCATTCTCCGTTCTGTCTATGTATGGTATGGATCGATTGCATCGGAGTCTGCGAAGTGCAGAGAGCTTTTCGGCGTAGATCCTGAGACCCTTGCCAATGGTCTGTATAAAGTATCCATCCAGGGCCTTACTGGTATCGATAAGCTTACCGAGGATATATCGGTATACAAGGCGGAGATGATGCTCATCATGGCGCAGAAGAGAAGCGATGAGCGCTATGCATCAAAGAGCGAGGACGAGCTTAGGGATATCATCGTACATGAGGAAGGCTGGGAAGGACGTGTTTCCAGGCTTGCCGGCCAGCGCGATGACTTCGATCTCTTCAGGCCGGAGTTCGCGGCAGATCTCCCGGGGAAGGCGTATGAGACGCTCTCTGTATATCCTGGCACACTCGACATAATGGAGTATCTGAAGAAGGGAATATGGCCTGCGACGGTCTTCCCGTTCCTCAGATTCGGCAGCATGTACTACTCCTTCGTATCGAGCCATATCCTTTTCTATGGGGAAAGGATCCTTGCGGAGAATGCCTCTCTCTATCTTACGGATACCGAGGCTGCCTACAATGCTTGTTCGATGATATTCACGAATACCGGCGTCCCTGATGTCTATTCATTCGATGGGAACAAGATAGATATCCATGTGATATCCTCCCTTACCGAGGTGAATGCATTCCTCTCCCCCGAGTTCTATGAAGACAGGCTCAGAAGGCGCCAGGACGATATGCTGGCTAAGCCACAGCCCGGGCATAAGCTTCTCTTTGTCGATCCAGATGGTTTTTCCGATCTCCAGAAGATAAGCGATGGAATCTTCCTTGTATCCGCATACCATCTCTTCAAGGCAGTAAGGGATAAGGAGACGAGGACGAGTCTGCTTCGCGACATCTTTGGTACGCTTGATCTCGGGGAAGCAGATGAGGAGACAAAGTTCTTCGAGGCTGCTGAGGAGGACCTGCTTGATTACTCCGCCGAGGGCGATGAGCCGCTCGATGACAGCGTCTCCGATGAGTATGAGTACGATGAGCAGGATGATGACGAGAAGGCAAGGACTCTTGAGGAGAAGGAGAAGGAACTGGAGGAGGATATGCCTGCAGAGTACGATCTCTCCTCAAGATCCGATGAAATCCGTGCCCTTCAGGATAAGTATGAGCTTACGGAGGACATCATCGAGAAGGATGAGGAGCAGGAACGCGAGGCAGATGAGTACGAAAGAGAGCTCGATGACGATGATTATCTGTATGATGATCAGGAGAGCGATGAGGATCTCGATGATGCGGAGAGCGAGGCTGAGGAGATCTACGATGAGGCCGAGAAGGATGATGAGTATGATAACCAGGCCACTCAGGATGACCCTGACCAGCTTTCATTCCTCGATGAGCTTCTGAGCGAGACCGAGTCGGAGATCGATGCGGAGGAGGAAGAGAGTCTTTACATGAAGGAGGCCGATGAGGCTGAGGAGTTCTCCAGAACGGACTCCGAGAAGATGCCTTCTGATGAGATAGAGATGGCGAGCGAGGAGGATGAGGCAGATGATCCTCTTCGTGATGATGTCCCTCTGGATATCCAGATCCCAATCTACGATGTGAGCGAGACGCCCGAGGTTGTGCTTCCTGTTCCATTCGATGATACTCTTCCTTCTCAGGTTTCCGGTGTGGTATCTGATGAGCCTGCAGAGGAAGACGTGCAGGTTGAATCCTTCCAGGAAGAGAGCGGGCCCTGCAATCTGCAGGATGAGTCCTTCCAGGAAGACGTGGAATCCTCTGATTCCCCTGATCCAAAGGATGTTGCCGAAGCTGTTCCTGAAGGGACTGAAGCCGAAGACTTAGGTGAGGAGGAGTCTGAGACAGAGGAGATCACCACTGAATCCCTTATCGACAAGGGCATTGTGCGCAAGGTCGAGACGGAGGACGGGCAGAGCGTATTTGTGATGTCCGGAAGTGCTGAGACCCCGGTTGCAGCAGTCGAAGATGAGGATGATGAAGAGAAGGAGACTCCTTCATTGTCTCTTGATGGAATACTCGGGGAGATTGCTTCCCATCTCAGCAGCAAAGGCGCATTCATGGGCTTCGTCTCTTCCGCCGAGAGCGATATGCTCGATTATCTCTCCAGAGTCATCAGGGCAAGCTGGGAGAAACAGCAGGCCGATGGCAAGGATAAGATGTTCTCAGTCTTCGATTACTCGATATCTGTGATCCTTGCATCGCCCAATGCGGTCAGGGACGAATTGAGGAAGGAGGAGCTCCTGAACAATGCCGGTGCGGTCATGTACTCAAAGCACCGGGAGGAGTGGAATGCGCTTGTTTTTGTCATCAATAGCTCCTATGAGCTTGAGGATGCGTTCGAGACAGTCATAACGCCATCATCCTTCTCCCCGTCGAACTGGAAGATCTGCACCATCATAGGTGAACAGCTTATCCAGAGAGGAAAGTGATGGATAACGCTTCGCTCCATGCAAGATTCGAGGAGGCGAGGAAGGCTGTCAATCAGGCTTCCATCTTCCTTCTGTCCCATGAGGATCTGAGGTCGTCAATAACCGCGAAGGCGGAGAATGACTATGTCACATCTGCCGATAAGGAGTGCGAGCGCCTTATCCTGTCAGCCCTTTCAGGGAAGTTCCCTGAGGATTCGTTCCTTGGAGAGGAATCCGGGACGCATGGAGAGAGCCGCTGCCGCTGGATAATCGATCCGATAGACGGGACTGTCGATTTCATGGCATCCTTCCCGGATTATACGATCTCTGTCGCATTCGAGGATGAGGATGGGCTTGCCTTCGGTATAGTCATGGTCCCCAGGCAGAACGAGGAGTTCTCAGCATTCAGAGGAGAGGGCGCATGGCTGAATGGGAAGAGAATCCATACAGATGAGACCACGCCACTGAAGGAGACCCTTGCAATCCTTGTGCCTCCTCACAGGCATCATAGATACCTGCGTGAATATATGGAAAGGATGGAGCGGTTCTATTACGTTATATCGGATATGAGATCCCTTGGATCTGCCGCTATATCCCTTTGCTATGTAGCATCTGGCAGGGTCAGCATGTACTATGAGCTCGGTCTCCATATCTATGACTGCGCTGCCGGTATAGTGATAGTCAGGGAAGCGGGAGGTTCTGTCACGCTTCTTACGGAGGATGAGGACTGGATTGAGATCGCAGCTTCCTCTGCATCTGCCCATGAGGCGATGATGGGGTGCATAAATGGTTAAGGCAGTTCTCTTTGATTTCGATGGGACCCTTGCCGATTCCTCCCCGGGAATATTCCATACAGCGCTCTATACTGTAAGAAAGCTCGGTATAGAACGTGAGTATACCGATGAGGAGCTCAGGCGCTTCATCGGCCCGCCTCTGAGAATGTGCTTCTCCGTTGCTTTCGGCCTTGAAGAGGCTCTTCTCGATCCTGCCGTAGCAATCTACAGGGAGGAGTACAGGCGGAAAGGGATGCATATGATGTCCCTTTATCCAGGCATGGAGAAGCTTCTTGCGGAGCTTAAGGCAAAGGGCATCAAGCTAGCTGTCGCTACATTCAAGGGTGAGGTGCTTGTAAAGCAATGCCTTGATAATCTCGGCATTCTTTCTCTTTTTGACACCGTCCGCGGATCGAATGAGGTGGAAACCAGGACAAAGAGCGATATAATAAAACTTGCGATTGCTGATCTCGGAATATTGCCTGAGGAAGCTGTGATGGTTGGCGATACCGAGACAGACAGGGGCGGGGCGTTGGATGCCGGTACCGGTTTCATCGGTGTCGGATATGGATTCGGATTCAGAAAAGGGGAGGGGTATGCGGATTCCCCAGAAGGGATACTCCGGGTGCTTTTTCCTGAAGGAGTTGAAATGATAGAGAAAATCGAGACAAAGTCGGCACCTGCCGCAATCGGACCTTACAGCCAGGCCGTGAAAGCCGGCGGAATGGTATTCGCATCTGGCCAGATCCCAATTGATCCAGCAACGGGCAATGTTGTCGAGGGCAGTGCTGCAGATCAGGCAAAGCAGGTTTTTAAGAATATAAATGAGGTTCTCAAGGCTGCTGGCACGGATATCACAAAGGTCGTGAAGGCCACTGTATTCCTTAAGAGCATGGATGATTTCGGTGCAGTGAACGAGGTATATGCAGAGGCATTCAAGTCCTCTCCTGTCCTTCCTGCGCGCTCTGCTGTACAGGTTGGCAAGCTTCCGAAGGATGTCCAGGTGGAGATTGAGGTCATAGCGCTTGTCTGATTAAGCCCCTCAGGAAATGAGCTGTCGCAAAAATCGAACCGACAGCATACATCAATCGATAGAGAGCAGGACTTCGGTCCTGCTTTGTGCATGGATGAAGGCCGTATGGCCGTCCTTGGTTCACGGCAGCTCTCTATACAGTTCTTCTCCTGGTATCTCATCAATGCCATCGATTTCCTTCTCGAATCCAGAGAATGAGACGAAGCCAATTCTTCCTATCCTTATTCCCTCAATTGCCTTGATCTTTCCGATTTCCTCTTCCATAAGCTTTTCAGATAGGGCAGATGACAGATACTTGGCCTCATCGACATCGAATGAATCCCTGCGCTTTGTATTTGGACTCCTAAAATACTCTATTTTAGAATAGTCTATTTTAAAATAGATAATTATATCCGAACTGCTTGCAGTCATAAAATGTTTCAAGAAATGGAAAAGAGGGCTTTGCAAAAGTCCAGACTTTGGAAGAGTTCCTTTTCCTGTGCCGTTGTATGGACATCGGCCTATCCTTCTGCTATTCTCAGGGGAAGAGGTGGATGATGAGCTGCAGGTCTATCGATTGTTTCATATCAGGATCTATGGTGGATAATCATTCAGTTTTGTATTGATTGGCCGGTGTTACCGGTTTTTTTTTGAAATTTAAGGAGTGGCAATGAACGTTTTCGCGTCTAGGTCTCTGAACATCATCGAGGATTTCTCAATCAATGAGCGCCGTTATTTCTTCAGAAAGGTCAGCGAACTGAAGAAGGCTATCGAAGCAGGGGATGAGGAGACAATGTCCCGTTTCAGGATCAATGATCCGGATTTCGGTATCTATGAGGTCTTCCTCGAGGATAGCACCAGGACAAAGGAGTCCTTCAGAAATGCCGCTGAGTTCCATCATGCAAAGGTCTCGGAGCTTCTTGCGACATCCTCATCGATCAACAAGGGAGAGAGCTATGCCGATACATTCAATATGCTCTCCGGCTACCATAATTCGATATTCATCGTCCGCAGCAAGGTGGAGGGACTTACCAAATGGCTTTCGGAGGAGTGCAGCGAATACGCAGAGCGCAACCACCTTCCATACAGGCCCGCATTCATAAATGCAGGGGATGGAAAGCATGAGCATCCGACGCAGGAGCTCCTGGATGAGTTCTCCTTCCTTGAGGATCTGGATATGTCATTCGATTCGATTCATGTTGCTCTTGTCGGAGACCTCTACCATGGACGCACCGTCCATTCAAAGGCCGATGGGCTGAAGATATTCGATCATGTCAAGGTCGATCTCATCGCGCCCGATGAGCTTATGATGCCTGAGAGCTATATAGAGAAGATGAGGGAGAATGGATTTGATGTCACACTCTACCCATCAATCGATGAATATCTTGCAGCTGGCAATCCTGCAAGGCTCTGGTATTTCACAAGACCGCAGCTTGAGAGAATGGGTGAGAGGATACTCCAGAAGCAGGAGATGCTCCGCTCAGCTATCACATTCAGACGCGATTTCCTGCCACTTCTGAAGGAGAATACGAAGTTCTATCATCCGCTTCCGCGCCACAAGGAGCATCCTACGATTCCTACCTGGCTCGACAAGACACCTCTCAATGCATGGGAGAGACAGGCTATAAACGGCATGTACTGCAGAATCGTGCTTCTCTCGCTAATCGGAGGAAGGATCGGCGATGACTATATTCCTGTTCCTGGCGAGCATGATGATGACAGGAAGACCGAGGAGTACATCATAAAGGTCGAGCCATCCCAGAAGAAGAAGGAGAAGAACTACTCCGAGGGTGTTCGTCCCATCACCGATGGAATAGTCATCGACCATATCTGCAAAGGCGATGATCCGGGTGATATAAGGAATCATATGCGCCTTATCTCATCGGTTCTCGGACTCGATGATTCCAGGGGCGGTGAGTGGGTCTCCTCCGGTGCCGATGGCAAGTACAAGGGAATAATATTCCGTCCGGGTGCAAGGGAGTTCGAGCGCAAGGACCTGAAGCGTCTTGCCGCAATCGCGCCGCATTGCACGCTTAATATAATCAAGGATGGAAAGGTCCTTGAGAAGTACAGGACACACATGCCTCCGCGCATCTACAATTTCGATGATCTCTGCTGCCAGAATGAGGCATGCATATCGAATCCTGTGAACGGAGAGGGCGTACCCGCATCATTCTACAGAACGCCTGACGGGCATTTCGCCTGCGCATACTGCGGACGCTTCCATTCGTTCAAGGAAATCTGGAAAAAGCACTGAAAGGGGTTAGAATACTACTATGAAGACATTGACAGAAATAACAGGATATTATGGTCCGCTTCTTGCAAAGGGAGCGTTTGAGCTTGGCGCGATCAGGCTATCTCCTTCCGACCCATTCACTTGGGCTTCAGGCTACAGGATGCCGATCTACAATGACAACAGGCAGTTCCTTGCTATGCCTAAGTACAGGGCGCTCATCCGCGATGCGTTTGCTGACATGCTCTCATCGCTTGGTGTGAACCCAGATAACATCGCGGGAACGGCAACTGCTGGCATTCCTCATGCCACAAGCCTTGCCGATATGCTCTACAAGCCGCTGACATATGTTCGTTCCTCCAGCAAGGACCATGGCCTTGGCCATCAGATCGAGGGTCTTGGCAGAAATGGCTCATACGAGGGCAAGAATGTCCTTCTAATCGAGGATCTCATCTCCACAGGCTCCTCCTCCCTCAAGGCTGTCGAGGCTGTCCGCCAGGCAGATGGCGTCTGCAATCTCTGCCTTGCAATATTCACATATGGATTCAAGACAGCAGAGGATGCCTTTGCCGCCCTCGATCCTGCCTGTGTATTTCATACAATCCTTTCATACGATGTGATGGTTGCGACCGCAGCTGAGACAGGATATATCTCCGCTTCCGATGCCGAAGCTCTCCATGAATGGAGGGAGGATCCGTTCGGATGGGGCGAGAAGAGAGGCTGGAAAAGGGAGGTAAGGTAATGAGCTATGTCGATACGCTGAGAAAGAGCGCTGCCGAGGCTGGGAACATCGTATGCATGGGACTTGATCCTGTGATGGATGTGCTGCCGGAGTCCGACGCTGGCATAAGGGAAAGGCTTAATGGCTATTTCTCCGAGATATTCCGCAGAATGAGGCTTGAGGGGCTTTCACCTGCAGCATTCAAACCTAATATCGGGTACTATGCATCGCTGGATAATCCAAGGGAGGAGAACTTCGATGGCTCTCTGGCTCTTGTGGATATCCTCGATATGCTCGACACGTACTTCCCTGGTATTCCCGTCATACTCGATTCAAAGCGCGGTGACATTGCACGCTCGAGCGGCAACTACGCTGTTGAGGCTTTCGATAAGTGGGGAGCTACGGCTGTTACAGTTTCTCCCTATATGGGCCACGATTCCGTCTTCCCGTTCGCATATGAGGATAAGGGAGTCTATATCCTGAACCGCACATCCAATCCCGGAGCTAAGGAGCTTCAGAATGAGCTTGTTGTCGATAGAATCGATGAGAAGGAGCTCTATCCGCTCTACATGTCCGTCGCCCATATGATTGCCCGCTGGGCACAGGAGCATCCGGGACTTGGTGCCGTTGTAGGAGCTACTAGCCCCGATGAGCTCTCGGACATCGCACGCTTCTATGCAGGTAAGGATATACCGATGCTTATCCCTGGCGTAGGTTCGCAGGGCGGCAGCGCAGAGGAGGTCATGAAGAGGCTCTCCGATGCAGGCTATGACAGGACTCTTGCGAGGATCAACTCCTCTTCCGGCCTTACCCATCCTTGGAAGAAGGGCGCAGCTCCGGACGACTGGCTTGATCAGGTCATGTCCGCAGTAAGGAAACTGCTTGAGGAGGCGGCTGTCTAAGATGGATGCAAGGACACTTCTCAGAAGGAACCATGATAGCGGAAGAATCGTAACGGCGACTGTCTCAGGTGTCCTTACGACAAAGGAGGAGATGATCAGGCTCTTTGACGAGCACGTCCCCTCTGTTGATATCATAACGACAAAATCGTTCCAGGTTGTTCCCACACCGGGAAATAGGGAGCCGGTTATCTGCTCCCCAGCACCTGGCGATTTCGGCAACTCCGTTGGTCTGAGGAATCCAGGAATGGAGGAGGCGCTTGCGGAGCTGAAGAGGCTTCGTGGGCGTGGTCTCAGAGCGTTTCTGAATGTATCGCTTGCCGCTGATTCCCCCGAGAACTTCATTACGCTTGTGAAGGCATTCGACCCGCTGGCCGACCTTCTTGAGCTCAATTTCTCCTGTCCTCACGCCGCCGCTGGCTTCGGCGCCTCGATTGGAAGCGATAAAGCCACTGCTGCAGAGTATGTGAGGAGGATACAGGAAGCATATCCGGAGAGGAAATCACCTCTTATCATAAAGCTGACCCCTAATGCCGATGATATAGCTGGAATTGCCAAGGCTGTCATCGAGGCTGGGGCTGATGGCATTGCCGCCATCAATACAGTGGGACCTAAGCTCTATATCGAGCCTCATTCCGGTGCCCCCATCCTCAACAATAAGCTTGGAGGAAAGGGCGGAGCATCAGGAGAGTGGGTGAAGGATGATGCAATCAGATGCATCAAGGCAATCAGGAATGCAATCGGGGATGATCCGATCATCCTCGGAATGGGCGGCGTCTCCTCATATGATGATGCCAGAATGATGATTGAGGCCGGAGCAGACAGCGTCGGTGTCGGATCTGCACTGTCCCGTGTCATGCCTTCAGACTACGAGAACTTCTTCCACGCCCTTAAAACTGGTGGCGACACATCTCCCTATCTTTTCTCTGGCAATGCCATGGAGTATACGCCGCACAAGGTGCTTACGAAGGAGATGCATGGTGACGATGTGATGGTCATCACCGTTTCAGGGGAAGTCGGATGCAATCCTGGTGAATTTGTCTTCATATGGGTCCCAGGAATGGGTGAGAAGCCGTTCTCCGTTGCAGTGAACAAGCCTCTGACATTCCTTATCAAGAAGCGTGGCATATTCACATCGGCATTTTTCGGAATAGAACCCGGTGATACGATCTATACGAGAGGACTCTATGGTCGTCCGATGGTCTATGAGAAGACGGAAAGGGCTCTTCTTATCGGCGGAGGCACAGGAGCTGCTGTCCTTCCTCTCATTGCAGAGAAGCTGAGTGCTGATGGAACCAGGATGGATATAAGGGTCGGCGTTGTCAGAAAAGAGGGGAAGGATCCTCTTGAGGATGTTCTCTCTTCCTATGGCAGCTATATGTCAGTCCCTGATGATGGCAAGCCGGGCCGCGTTCTCGATTCAATCGTTCCATCCGACCTTGCAGGCGATACAGCGCTCTATGTGGTAGGCCCCGGGAAGATGATGGAGAAGGCTGCGGAGAAGGCAGAAGCGATGGGATTCCCTGCAGACAGGATCTACCTTTCCATGGAGAAGAATACGATGTGCGGCATAGGAATGTGCGGTGAGTGCGTTTGCGGAGGCCATCTGCCATGCAAGGAAGGCACATTCTTCACATGGAAGACTCTCAAGGAAAACGGAGCTGTCCTATGATAGATCCCCATGTTCACCTGAGGGACTGGAAGCAGAGCAGCAAGGAGACCATCCTCCATGGCATGAGCGTTGCTGCTGCAGCTGGCTTCACAGATCTTTTCGATATGCCGAATACCGATCCGGCATGCACTTCGAGGAGTGTTATCCTTGACCGTCTCGCAGCTGGGAGCGAGGCAGAGGAGAGGACAGGTGTATCGTATCATCTCTATGCAGGGCTTACGTCCGATCCCGATGAGATAAAGGCAATGGTCGATCTCCATTCGGAGCTCTTTCCGCTGGTGATAGGCCTGAAGCTCTTTGCTGGCCAGAGCACGGGGAATATGGGAATAATAGGCCCTGATAACCAGAGAAAGGTCTTCAGGGCGCTTTCTGAATCCGGGTACAGCGGGGTGCTTGCCGTCCATGCCGAGAAGGAGGAGCTTCTCAGGAAGGAGCTGTATGTTCCTGGCAGGTTTGAGACGCACTCTGAGGCACGGCCAGCAGAGGCTGAGACGGAGAGTGTCCGCGATATAGCTTCAATTGCTGCGGAGACCGGTTTCAAAGGAACGCTCCATATATGCCATGTATCAAGTGCCGGCACAATAGAGCTTGTACGTGAGCTCAGAAAGAGCGGGATGAGGATAACGATGGGCGCAACGCCGCATCATGCGCTTCTTTCCGTAACTGACGCAAAGGAGCATGACCGCTACCTCAAGATGAATCCTCCGCTGAGAAGCAGTGCTGACAGGGATGCTGTCTTCAAGGCGCTGGTCGATGGTACGATCGACTGGGCTGAATCCGACCACGCTCCGCATACAATCGAGGACAAGGAGAAAGGCGCATCGGGAATCCCCGGTCTTCCAGGCATGCTGCTCCTTGCCGATAGACTCAGAAAAGCAGGATGCGGTGAGGACCGTCTCTCTGCGATATTCGGCACGAGGGTCTCTGAGGTATTCGGCCTGGATCGTGAACCTGTATCCGTTCCATCCGATTCCTATGGGATCTATGATAGGATAAGGGGAGAGTATCCTTTCGATCCGTTCAGAAGCTGATCTGGCATGGCTTTCCCTTGCTGTCCTGTTTGTGATAGTATTCCTCTGACAAAGGAGAACGCAATGGACGAAGGCGGAAGTATAAACCCTTTACCTAAAGCTTACGAAACAAGCAGAGCCTTCGTCCCCGCTGTCTAGAGGTCTGAAGGCTTGAGGAGAGCCAGATGATCACACGAAGGACAGATTTAGCACCAGACCAGAAATTCACATGGATTGATGTCAGGGAGCTCGATAAGGATGATATCTCGGTACTTACCGATGAGTTCCTCATCTCTTCTGAGCTTCTTGCCGATATAATGGATGCTGACGAGCAGAGCCGTATCGAGAAGGAAGATGACTATACAGTCATAATCTGCCGTCTGCCATCAGCTGAGGAGGACGATGAGAAGCCTCTTGAGCGCACCTCGATACCTCTTGGCATTCTTCTATTCCCCGATAAGGTCATAACGGTATGCAGGGGAGACAGCGTTGTCATCGATGATTTCGCGCGCCATAGATTCAGGCAATGCCCTGTAAGCACCAAGGAGGGCTTTGTCATATCGATACTCGGACGCGCAGCCTTGGTATATATACGTCTTCTCAAGTACATAAACAGGCAGAAGGACCTTGTCGAGGAGCAGCTTCATAAGTCGATCATGAACTATGAGCTCATACAGCTTCTGCAGATCCAGAAGTCGCTGGTATACCTGACAACAGGGCTTACGGATAACGAGGTTCTCCTCGAGAAGCTTCAGAAGACGCCGCTTTTCCACGTCAACAATGAGGATGAAGCAGAGTTCCTCGAGGATAGCATCACCGATAATAAGCAGGCTATCGCGATGGCTAATATCTATTCGGATATCCTAACAGGAACGATGGATGCGTTCGCTTCGGTCATCGGAAACAATATGAACGTGATTATGAAGCGGCTCACTGTGATATCCCTATCATTGATGTTCCCTACATTCGTGACAGGATTTTTCGGCATGAATGTCCTGATTCCCGGGACGGACAGCCCATGGGCATGGCTATTCCTGCTTGGTTTCTGCATTGTAGCCGCCTTGATAGGAAGCTATATCATCTCAGACAGGAAGAACCGTTCCATAATACGTGCGAACCTTGGCGAGAAGAGAAAGCGCGGCAAGAAGGAGAGAACTCCTTCTGAGATCAAATACCTCAGAAGGAAGAAGGAAGTGCTGGAGGGCGAGGATTAATCCTTCAGCACCTTTATGATGAATCCTTTCAGGTATTCGCTTTCAGGGAATGAAAGCCTGACAGGATGGTCGGCTCCTGCGCTTAATGAGTGGAGTATCTGGATCTCGACACCTGCATCTGTTGCAGCCCATCCGAGAACCATCCTGAAGTCCTCTCTTGAGAGCGCACCTGAGCATGAGAATGTCGCTATTATCCCTCCATTCCTGATCTTCAGCATCGCAACCCTGTTCAGATCCTTGTAGGCCTTGAGCGCATTCTCAAGCGCGCCCTTGGTCTTCGCAAGCTTCGGTGGGTCGAGGATCATCATATCGTACTGATCCTCTTTCACGGACCGCAGGTAGCTGAAGCAGTCATCGGTGACGACTGTTATCTTGTCAGCAGAGCCTTCCGGGAGCAGCATCTGCAGCTCATTCTCCCTTGCATGGTAGAGAAGCTGCTGCAGGGCTGGTGCAGATGAATCGACGGATGTCACGCTGCTGCAGTTTCCGCGGAGCATATGCATCGTGAATCCTCCGGTGAATGAGAAGAGGTCGAGCACCGTGCGGCCTTCCGCATAGCGCTCTGCAATCATCCTGTTATCCCTCTGGTCGCAGTAGAACCCTGTCTTCTGTCCACAGCCCGGCTCAATGCAGTACAGCAGGTTGTCCTCAAGGAAGACCCAGTCGTTCTCTACCTCGAACTTCTTGTCCGTCTCCTTGCCGTTGATGAATCTGCGTACTCCTTCCTTCAGCCCTTCAGAACCGGCATAGGATCTATCTACCACAGCTTCTATGATCTCCGGATCCATCGATTCCTGAAGTGCGCTGGCAATGACAGGAAGGAAGTGATACCCAAAGCGGGAGGAGATGACGATTCTGATCTTCTCTGCGTAGAAATCAGCGGCAACACCTGGAAGGAAGTCCGCTTCGCCGTGTATGAGCCTCAGTGCGTTTGTGCGCTGATCCCTCATCAGGTCATTGCGCCTTTCGACGCTCTTCAGTACAAGATCCCTGATGAAACCATCATCCATCCTGCTGTCTTTCATCCAGGAGATGAGATGGAGGATGATATGGCTTTTCTCATCATACCAGCCATGGGCGATGAATCTTCCATCGGATGCATAGACTTCCGCCCAGTCTCCTTCTGCAAATCCCGGTTCCACGCTGCTGATCGCACCGGAGAAGACCCATGGATGGTGCTTCATCGGCAGCTTTTCCTTTCCTTTCTTAAGCGTCACTTTATATGGCATAGGATTATCGTACCAACCGATTTTGCCTGTGGTCAATCTCAATCACTCTGATTATGATGTGGAACATGGTACATTCGGTTTTCTTTGATCTTGATGGTACTTTGTTCGATACGCTTGAGGATATCAGGGCAGCAATCAACTATGCGCTAAAGGCGTATGATGGTACGGAGGCATCTCCCGATGAGGTCAGGCGCTATGTGGGCAGAGGCCTGCGGCGTGCTCTGGCACAGGCCGTGGCTGAGCATTGCCCACCTCTTTCCGATGAGGGGGAGTTCGAGCTCATGCTCCAGCTGATGATGGGCTATTACAGGAATCATCCATGCGTATATACCGTTCCATACCCCGGAATACCAGAGCTGCTTGGGAATCTTGTCCAGAATGGCATTGCAGTAGGTGTCGTATCGAATAAGACCGATGATCTGGTGAAGGCTGTTATTGAGCACTATGGATA
This sequence comes from uncultured Spirochaetaceae bacterium, assembly GCA_944389505.1. GTDB lineage: Bacteria > Spirochaetota > Spirochaetia > Sphaerochaetales > Sphaerochaetaceae > Ornithospirochaeta. Next base: position 174,665 of record CALXMP010000004.1, on the reverse strand, counting down.
CAGTTTCGGCTTTGTCTCCGGACAGAGAAGCGATTACCCCCTTAAGCCAGATCCCTCCCTGCTTCTCCATGCTATCGAAGCAGTGGGTTCTGATGCGGCCCATTCTGTCTATGTGGGTGACAGCGAGGTGGATGCCGAAACGGGAAAGAGGGCCGGTATCAATACATTCATTGTCTCATATGGCTTCAGGAGGAAGGAGGAGCTGGAGGCTGCAGGAATTGAAAAAACTCTGGAAAATACGGAGGAGCTGGCCTCTTCGCTGAGTGCTTATTTCCTAAAGCCATGGTAAAATTATATCTGATGTGAAAAGGAGGAATTGATGGAATTCACAGATAAAATGAAAGAAGAAGTCCTGTCCCAGGCTAAAGAGTATATCGAAGCAGAGACCGATCCGGTATTCCGCGAAGAGGTCGAGAACGCTATCGGAATGGGGGATTGGGAAGGTCTTTATGACAGGTTCTACACCTCGCTTGCATTCGGTACTGCGGGAATGCGCGGCGTCATAGGCGGGGGAACGAACAGGATAAACACATATATGGTACGCAAGGTGACGCAGGGACTGAGCGAGTACCTTCTTGCGAATGTCTCATCTCCATCTGTTGTCATCGCATATGATTCTCGTCTTTTCTCATCCTCTTTTGCTGCCAGCGCAGCATGTGTCCTCGCTGCGAATGGTGTGCGTGTCTATCTGTATGATACGCTCCATCCTGTACCGATGCTCTCTTTTGCGGTCCGCTATCTGAAGGCAAGTGCGGGAATCGTCGTCACAGCATCCCATAATCCATCGAAATACAATGGATACAAGGTCTACTGGGGCCATGGCGGACAGGTAACTCCTCCGCATGATATCGGTATCGCCGATCTTGCGAACAAGGTCACCGCATCCGCAATAAAGGATATGGCTGAGGATGAGGCTAGGGCTTCCGGCCGCCTTTCATCGGTCCCCGAGGACGTCGACAAGGCTTATTACAGCATGGTGCTCTCATCTCTCAGGCGCCCTGAGCTGATAAAGACGCAGAAGATAACAGTCGCATATACACCGCTCCATGGATCGGGCAATGTGCCGGTGCGCCATATGCTCTCCGAGCTTGGCATGAGCTGCGAGGTCGTGAAGGAGCAGGAGCTTCCAGATGGCAGATTCCCGACCGTCAAGCTTCCAAACCCTGAGAGCGCGGAGGCAATGCGCTCCGTCATCGAGCTTGCGAAGAAGACCGGTGCTGATATCGTCCTTGGAACCGATCCCGATGCGGACAGGCTTGGAATAGCGATACCGACCGATCCATCGAAGAAGGATTATCTCCTTCTCACAGGAAACCAGATTGCTACGCTCTTTGCAGATTATCTTATCCAGACATCCAAGGAGCTGAAGAGGGAGGGTATCCCATTTATCGCTAAATCACTCGTTACAACCGATCTTGTAAGGAAGATTGCAGAGAGGAATGGCGGGGAGTGCAAGGATGTCCTTACGGGCTTCAAGTATATCGCGGAGGAGATTGAGCGCATTGAGAGCGGCAACAATCCTGGTCGCTATTTCCTCTTTGGCTGCGAGGAGAGCTATGGCTTCCTGACAGTGACAGATGTGCATGACAAGGATGCTGTATCATCCTCCGTCGCTGCTGTAGAGATGATGTGCTACTATGCATCAATCGGCAAGACCCTCCAGCAGAGGCTTGATGAGATCTATTCTGAGTATGGATATTCAACCGAGGTCGTTTTCTCCAATGAGTACGATGGTGCTGAGGGTAAGGAGAAGATGAAGAGCATCATGGCAGGTCTCAGAAAGCTCGGCAAGGGCAGTGAGATAGCTGGAAGGAAGATCGCGTCATCCGAGGATCTTCTTGGAGAGAATACGGGATTCCCGAAGTCCGATGTCATGATATTCCGCTTCGAATCCGGAGAGAAGCTTGTCGTCAGGCCTTCCGGTACAGAGCCCAAGATCAAGTACTATCTCTTCCTTACGGAGGGAGAGGGTGGAAGGAAAGCTCTTGAGGAATCGGCAGGGAGAATAAAGGAAGAATTCCAGAAAGCTCTCTGATGGACTGTCATAAAGCGTCATCTGCTGCGTATATAATATATGAGCTACGCACTGGTGACGCTTTTTCTTTATCTTCATCACTTCATTCCCTGGGTATTCGCAAGACCCCTTGCCGTCATCCCGATATGCTCGGTAATCATTCTTGCATGGCTCTCATTGCATAGACCTGCGGCATGCATGCTCGCCGTTCTTCTTGCCTTTCTCCTGCTGATGGAGGCTCCGGGGAGTATCTCTGTGGATTGTGACCACGGATACGTCACCGTGCTATATGGGAAGGCCTTGCAGGATAGTGCAATGAAGAAGGGAAGGAGAGGTGGTTTCATGATGCAGGCATATGCTGCGGGAGATGGCAATGCGCTCTTTTCCGCCTCAGGTACTGTATATATCTCATCGGACAACTCCGATGTGCGCTATGGTGATGGCATATCGGTCCATGGATCATTCTCCGGTCCCGTCTTCAGCGCATATTCGATAACTCTCCATCAGAGCCCGGAGATCCAGAGCCTGCGTAACAGGGCTGTCGACCTTATCCGTACCAGACTCAGGGCATCGGGTGAGGCAGGAGAGCTTGGAATGAGGCTCCTCCTTGGCTATGGTGAAAGAGGTGTCTTCAGTCTCTCCGAAGATGCCGCGGAAGCAGGGCTTATGCATGTGCTTGCACTCTCGGGAATGCACCTGTCTATACTTTCGTCGATGATCTCATTCTCCCTTTTCTTCCTTCCCCTGCCATTCAGGATGCGTTTTATCAGCATATTCCTCGTACTCTTCTCCTTCCTCTCCGGATGGAGGCCCTCACTGGTCAGAGCGCTTATCTTCAGATTCTCTCTGGAGTATGCGGAAGACCGCGATACAGCATTCCTGCTTTCTTTCCTGATTCTTCAGATAATATTCCCTTATTCATGTTCCGATTTAGGCTCAGTTTATTCATTTATATCATTGGGAGGGATATTCATGCTCTCCGGGCCGATTGATAGGGGAATCAGGCTTATTCTGCCTGTTCCGAAGTCTCTGTCCTCCTCATTCGCTGCATCGATGGCTGCATTGCTTTTCTCTGTTCCGCTGACGCTGGATGTCTTCGGATGCTACCAGCTTGGAACGGTATTCACATCGTTCATCGCATCGGTGCTGATATCGCTGTATATGGGGCTTTCGATAATAACGCTTCTTTTTCCACCATTCGGAACGGTTCTTGAGACCGTGTATAGCGGTATCGAGATATTCTTCAGCGTCTCGGCATTGTTCCCGGTATCTGAAGACTATTCAGGGTATATCGTGCTTGCGATTATATCCCTATCGCTGATTGCCATCGATATTGCCTATCGTTTATCCTCTGTTCGTTATGTGGAATCTCAACTACAGCAGCATAAATGAAATCTCAGCGGTGCTTTCGGAGAACGGGCTTGCCATGACGAAGAAGTTCGGGCAGAACTTCCTTATCAATCCGGAGGCAAGGGCGAGGATTGTATCTGCTGCCATGGTCAGTCCAGGGATGGATGTCTGGGAGATCGGTCCGGGGCTTGGTGCCATAACCCATCTTCTGCTTAAGGCGGGGGTTGCTGTGAAGGCATTCGAGATCGATCATGGATTTGCCTCAGTGCTCCGTGATAAGGCTTTTCCGGATGAGGATTTCACACTTATTGAGGGTGATGCCCTTGAGACGCTCTTCTCAATCCCGTTTGATGCGGACAGGGTAATGGGCAATCTTCCATATAATGTAGGATCGGAGATCATAGCCAGGCTGATTGAGAGAAGATGTCTTCCTCCTATGATGGTCTTCACGCTGCAGAAGGAGGTCGCGCTGAGGATGATGGCTAAGCCCGGCTCTGAGGATTACTCCTCATTCTCCGTCCTTACGCAGCTCGACTATGACAATACAGTTCCATTTACGATAAAGGCAGGATCATTCTTCCCCGCCCCGCGCGTTGATAGCGCCGTCATAGTAATGAGGAGGAAGGAATCCTATGTGGATGATGATGAGAGGGATGGGTTCCTTGCATTTATCCGTGTGCTTTTCGGGCAGCGGCGGAAGACCATCCGGAATAATATACTCTCTTCCAGGCAGTTCTCGCGTGACAGCATGGAGGCTGCGTTCGCTTCTGCGGGTCTGACAGGTGGCGAGAGAGCAGAGGTTCTGGATACTCCTATCTTGCTTTCTCTTTTCAGGGCAATGAAAAAGCAGGACCTCTGATGAAGTCCTGCCCATAATGTTAAGCCACGGCTTAAACTGTTGCTGCCTGTGCGAGCGTGATTGCGGATGTGACCACGATATCCTCGGCAGAGCATCCTCTGGAGAGGTCTGATACAGGCTTTGCGAATCCCTGGAGGATCGGGCCATATGCCTCGGCTCCAGCAAAGCGCTGTACGAGTTTGTATCCGATATTCCCAGCCTGAAGGTCAGGGAATACAAGCGTATTCGCATGTCCAGCAACATCGGATCCCTTGGCCTTGAGAGCAGCAACGGATGGAACGATTGATGCATCGAGCTGGAGCTCTCCATCAATCTTGAGATCCGGGCACTTTGCCTTTACAAGTGAGAGTGCTGTTGTGACCTTGTCGATCAGCTCACCCTTTGCAGATCCCTTTGTGGAATAGGAGAGGAGCGATACAACAGGCTCTGCGCCAAGGAAGACGCGGCAGCTGTTAGCTGCTTCCTCTGCGATCTCAGCAAGCTGCTCGGAAGTCGGGTTAGGAATCGTTGCGCAGTCAGCAAAGATGAGAGAGCCGTTTACTCCAAATTCCTTCTTGTCGGTTGCCATGACAAAGCATGATGATGCGCTCTTGATGCCAGGCTTTGTCTTTATGATTGTAAGTGCTGCCCTGAGGACATTCGCTGTTGTTGATTCTGCGCCTGCAACCATCGCATCTGCGTATCCGAGGTGGACAAGCATTGCGCTCCATCTGAGAGGATCGAGAATATCGGAAGCTGCCTGCTCCTCTGTCATTCCCTTATGCTTCCTGAGCTCATAGTACTCATGTGCGAACTCTGCCTTCTTCTCGCTTGTCTCCGGATCGCTGATATCAATACCATCAAGAGAGACACCGAGCTTCGCAGCATTGTCCTTTACCTCATCTGTCCTGCCTACAAGCGTGACAGACTTTGCGATCTTCTCGTCCATAATCATCCTTGCAGCCTTTACTGTTCTTGGCTCAAGACCCTCTGCAAGTACGAGATGCTTGCCAGCTTCTCTAGCAAGACCCTTCATCTTTTCAGCAAATGTCATCGCAATCACTCCTTAGGATTATCCGTTTGTTATAATTACCCTTTATAATATAATCCTGTTTCCGATGATGTTAAAGACAAAGTACATCCTTCAGTGCAGAAAGCCCCATGGATTATCGGGAAGAATCGTCCTTTCCCTGATGGATATCTGGCACCGTCCGTTCCGTTCATGGGTTCTTGCATCATCTGGTATGGAGAAGGCTGGTTCCGTTCTCGATATCGGCTGTGGCTCCGGACTGTATATAAGAGAGCTTCTGAAGAGGGGATGTACCAGAGCCGATGGAGCGGATATCTCTGCAGAAAGCGTGGCTGTAGCGCTAAAGCGGACATCGGTATATAGGGACAGGTGCACAATCATGACAGCGCCGGCAGATGATCTTCCATTCGATAGTGAGGCTTATGATGTGGTCCTTGCTGCAGATACAGTGATCTATTGGGATGATATCCACAGTGCCTTCAGGGAGATATGCAGGGTGCTGAAGCCTGGCGGCGTGTTCTATATCGCATCGGAGCTTTCAGACAGGGGCGATGCACCGGGATGGGTACTTGGTTCGGAGCATATCAATGTAAGGACTCCTTCCGACCTTTCCGACGCACTCCTTGATGCCGGTTTTACGGAAGTATCCATAGTTAATGCGCATGGACCATGGCTTTTGATGGAAGCGATCAAATAGCGTTGGCATACTCGCCATTGACGGTTGTGTGTGCTACCATCGCATCATGCGCGCTGGTGACTTTGAGATAAAGAGAACAGGTAAAGGAATCGCTGAGGTTTCAAAATATACAGGATCGGACACTGCCGTAACGGTGCCTGAGGAGATTGATGGCTACAGGATCGTGCAGATAGGTGTCCAGTTTCTTAGGAAATCCAATAAGGTGGAGAAACTGATCCTTCCGCCGTCTGTCGAGGCAATCAATCCTCAGGCATTTTCCACCTGGAGGAATATGGCGGCTGTTGAGGTTTCCGGTAAGAGACTCTCATCGGTCGATGGCGTCCTTTATGATGGCGGCAAAAAGACATTGCTCTTCTATCCTCCGAAGCACCAGGGAGATGGATTCGTGCTTCCATCTTCTGTGAGCTCTGTTGAAGAGACAGCGTTCCAGTCAGCAGTATCACTGAATAGAATCTATGTTTCAGGTCAGCTGTCATCATTTTCAGTCAATCCTGCTTCGCTTCCTGCTCTTGAAGAGATTGTGCAGGAAGGGGATATGAAGTCAATGAAAGTATCGGAGGGAGTTCTTTTCAAAGGAAAGAAGCTTGTTTTCTATCCTGCAGCAAAGCACTCGGTATCATACTCAATTCCCGATGGAGTTGAGGAGATATGCTCTGGATTCTCCTCCAATCTCCGGATGCTCTCCGTGCCGGGCTCGGTGAAAAAGGGGCTTGAAGATAATGCAAAAGGCCTTGAAAGCATCAATGTCGATAGATCCAATACCCATTACCGGTCAGTCGATGGTGTCCTGTTCTCATCTTCTGGAACGCTTCTTGCATATCCTTCAGCAAGAAAGGCTATCATGTACACAGTTCCGCAGGGGACATCATCGATTGCTGACGAGGCATTCCGGGATGCATCGATAATGTGCGTACAGCTTCCCTCCGGTATTACCTCAATCGGCAGGGAAGTCTTTGCAGGTTCCAGCATCGGAGCCGTTTCCCTTCCTCTGTCGCTTGTTAATATCGACATGATGGCATTTGATGGAGCTGACAGCATCAGGGAGATGCATGTGGACCGTGGCAGCGCTGCCGATGTATTCCTGCAGGCCAGGCACATGAAGAACAGGATAGTCTACAACGGTTATTTCTGATACCTATTGCCTTTCGAATGTCAGAGTTATGCTTGTTCCTGCCGTAATCCTGAGCCTTAGCGTATCTCTATCTACTGTGAAGAAGTATCCTGAATCATGCATTCCCGCAAGGCGGATTGAGAGCGATGACTCATTGCCGCTCACATTATATGCCTGAGGAGCTGACTCAATCATGCTTCTGAAGTTGTAGCTTGGAAGGGTCGATACGTCCGATATATGCAGGATTATGTTATCCTCGGTTGCACTGACCGTTGAGCCGCTGTTGCTGTCATACCATGAACCTACCATTGCGGATGGGACCGGGAGCGCATTACCGTTTGCGCTGCATCCTGAAATGATGGCTAATACAAGAAGGATTGCTACCAGAACTGGAATATGCCTCATTCGTGCCTCCATTTCTGGAATTATAGCCTAGCTTACTGTGCAGCAGAATGCAAGAATGAAAAAACCAGATAATTCCTTTGGGAACTATCTGGTAGATCTGCTAGCCGCCTGTCGGATTCGAACCAACGACCCCGAGATTACAAGTCACGTGCTCTGGCCAGCTGAGCTAAGGCGGCAAGTGCTTTTCAGCAACGGAAAGGAATTTAGCAGAAAGTATTAAGTGCGTCAATAACTCTGGGCAAAAAAGCGATGCAGGTTTCTTATTCACTAATCATGGGTTTTTGTCTAGAATGCCTAATAAGCACGATTTCGTGGAGGATTATCTGTGAAAGTTGTTATATTCGGTGCTGGCAGAAGAGGTCTCCGTCTTGCTCGCCATCTCATTGAGGAGAAGAAGCAGGTCGTATTCCTCGATGCATCATCGGAACGCTGTGCAGCAGCGGTTGCGAAACTGGATTGCCTGGCGGTCTGTGGCTCGGCTACCGATCTTGATATGCTCAAAGAGGCAGGGTGTGAGGATGCCGATGCTGTCATCTCCGTTACCGATAGCGATGAGACAAATCTCGTCTCCTGCGGTATAGTCGCGGCTGAGTTCCCTAAGGTCAAGCAGACGATTGCGGCGATAAGGGCAATAAGCTACCTTGGGCGCGGTGGGCTCGATACAGCCATTCTCGGCATCAGCCATATTGTAAATCCGGAGCAGGAGGCTGCGTCCAGGATAACAGGTATCCTTGAGACTGGTGTTTTCCGTGATTTCGAGTATTTCCCCGATGCGCAGTTCGTTATGTTCACAAGGAAGGTCAGGACCAACGGACCATTCACAGGCAAGACGCTTGCGGATATAAGGAAGGAAATCCCCGGACGGTACGTCCTTCCCGGAGTGAGGCGCAAGGGCCATGTATTCACCCCGAGCGGCGATACTGTGATAAGGGAAGGGGACGAGGTCGCGATAATCGTAGACGACGATGAGTCCAATGATACGCTCAGATCCATAACAGAGATCATCGATGACAAACTCTTCAGGATAGCAATCGTAGGCGGAACCCGCATCGCGAACTACATGTTCACCCAGATGGATGAGTATGAGCTCAAGCGCATCACTCTGATTGATAAATCGGCAGATGTCTGCGAAAAGTTCGTCTCTGATTTCCCCGGTCTTCTTGTCCTCAATGGCTCGATAACCGACGAGGCCTTCTGGGATGAGGAGAGAATCGGCTCCTATGATCTTATCGTCGCGATTACGGAGAATGATGAGCTTAATATAATCGTGGCAAGCTACGCTAAACGTATCGGCGTAAGGCGGTCAATCGCTCTGATAAAGACAAACAACAACTATCTGCAGCTTGCTGAAGCGATGGATATAGATGCGGCAATCTCGATAACTGATGCGACGGTCGATACGATAACAAAGTATCTCAGAGGTGCGGGCATTCAATCGCTCCATAGCATCTTCGATGGCGATCTTGAGGTCTATGAGTACGCCGTAAGCCCTGATTTCAGGTATATCGGCAGAAAGCTCTCAGATGTCAGCCTCAAGGGAAAGGCCATCATCGCGGGCGTAAAGAGCGCTGCCGGGAACAACTTCATTCCTGATGGATCCTATGCATTCTCCGAGGGGGATACGCTCCTCGTTGCATCGACGCATCAGAATTTTGATTTCGTCCAGGATCTCTTTTCCTCCCATGGAGCGGAGAAGCAATGAATATAGCATCTGTATTCCGCTTCCTGGCATATATAATGCTCTTCGTGGCGCTGATACTCCTCGTGCCTGTTGCTCTTGCTGTTTACTACGATGAGCCGGAGTCGCTTGAGGCCTTCCTGCTTACGATGGCGATAATGCTAGCATTCTCCATTTTCTGCATAATCCTCACCAGAAAGCAGAAGGAGCTCAGGATAGGGGCGAGGGAGAGCATGCTGATTGTTACGCTGACGTGGGTGATCATGACAGCGTTCGGGGCTCTTCCCATCTACTTCACCGATTCGATGAGGAGCTATGCAGCCTGCTATTTCGAGATAATGTCCGGATTCACGACAACAGGGGCGACTGCGATGCCTGATATCGAGATACAGGATATGTCTCTCCTTTTCTGGCGCAATCTCACGAACTGGCTTGGAGGCATGGGCGTCGTTGTCCTCTTCATCGCTGTCCTGCCGATCTTCGGAGTGAAGGGAACAGCACTTGTGGGAGCAGAGTCGGTCGGGCCAACAAAGTCAAAGCTTACACCGACGATACAGCGTACAGCTATGTCCTTGTGGGGTATCTACATAGGAATCTCGATGCTCCAGGTCGTGCTGCTTCTTTTCGGAGGACTGGACCTCTTCAATGCGTTCACGGTCATGTTCGGAACGATGGGAGCTGCGGGATTCGCTCCATTGAATGCGTCCATAGGCGGCTATCATAGTGCATACATTGAATGGGTCTGCATCATCTTCATGATCCTTGCAGGCGCGAACTTCTCACTGTATTTCTTCATACTCAAGAGGGAGTTCCGCAAAGTGACGGAAGATGGAGAGCTCAGGCTCTATCTTGGGATAATCGGGCTTTTCTCGCTGCTTGCTGCGATACAGCTCTTCTCACGCGGCGTTTACAGCACTTTCTCGGAATCATTCAGGCAGGCAGCCTTCCATATAGTATCGTTCATAACGACCACGGGATTCAGTGCTTCTGACTATACAGCATGGCCGATGTTCTCCCAGATTCTCATCCTCCTCACATGCTTTGTCGGAGGATGCGCCGGCAGTGCTGGAGGCGGCATAAAGGTCATAAGAGTCGGGACGCTCTTCAAACTCGGACATAATGAGATGGTCAAGCGCATCCATCCGAATGCTGTCTGCTCGGTAAAGCTCGGAAACATAAAGGTTGAGCCGTCAACGGCCTCATCGATAGCAGGATTCGTAGGTGTGTATCTTCTCACGATGCTTATCGGTACTGCGATCATCTCACTTGCCGATCTCGATTTTCTGACCTGCTTCACATCTGTTATACTTTGCCTTGGGAATATCGGAATAGGGCTTGGAGGCATCGGAATGTCGATGACATTCGATGTATTCCCTGACTGGGCCCTCTGGGTATTCTCATTCCTGATGCTTGTCGGACGTCTTGAGCTTTTTACCGTCTACTCGATATTCACATACTCATTCTGGAAAAGATAAGGAGAAGAACATGGATTGTGTTTACAGCATGAATGGATTGAGAATCGTTGATCTGTCCAAGATCATTGACCCAGCGACAGAGACTAGGAGATGCTCCCTCAACCGCTTCAATACAGGCGGTCCCATCCCTGATTTCCATACGAATATGGATCTCATGAGCCATCTCGGAACGCATGCAGAGTGCCCGTATCATCACGATGACAACTGGCCGAGCGTTGCGGAGGTTCCCCTTACATCATTCATGGGAAGAGCAATCTATGTTTCGATCGATGGAACTGAGCCTAACTCATACATTACCCCGGAGCTTCTCGATAAGTTCTGCCTCCCTCTGATGGAGGATGATACAATCGTAATCCTTGACAGCCCTTACAAGCTTCCGCCGTTCACGCCTAAGACGAATACGGCAGAGGACAAGAGGCTCTTCGTCAATGGCGAGACAGCAAAGTGGTTCCTTGCCCATAAGGCAAAGGCAATTGGCTTCGGTGATGGTGTATCGATAGAGAACTCGAATGATGATGTGAAGCCTTTCCACGATATCCTCCTTGCTGAGAATATTCTCTTCATCGAGGTTCTCAAGAATCTTGAGAAGCTTGAGAAGAAGGTATTCTTCATGTCATATTCCCCGCTTCCGATCATCGGCCTCGATTCCAGCCCTGTTAGGGCATATGCCATCGAAGGCCTGAAGGAATTCTCCTGATGCGGATTGCAGTAATCGGGGCAGGAGCCATGGGATCTGTGTACGGAGGTCTTCTCTCCGTACACGATGATGTGACGCTCATCGATACAAACAAGGCGCTTGTCAATCATATAAACTCAGAAGGACTGTGCATTGCCTATAAGGGAGAGGATAGAATCTACTATCCGAGGGCAGCTGTTTCTTCTGAGGGCATTGATCCTGTTGACCTGATCATCGTATTCGTCAAGTCACCGTATACCGATGCCGCTCTTTCAGCTGCAAAGGGATTGATCGGGCTCGATACATATCTCATGAGCCTGCAGAACGGCGGAGGCCATGACGAGGATCTCCTGAAATATACGGATTCAGCCCATGCGATTCTCGGTACGACTGAGGATAACGGCCATGTCCTCGGCCTTGGACACATCGCAAGAGGAGGGGAGGGGCGCACGAATATAGGCACGGCAGGTATCGATGGAGATTTCATAGCAAAGCTCTCATCCTCACTCTCCGCTGCCGGATTCACTCCCATCCTCCACGATAGCGTCTCTGCCCTGATCTGGGAGAAGCTCACTGTCAATGCATCGCTCAGCGCACTCACGGCTGTACTGGCTTCGGATATGTCATTCATCGCATCCTGTCCCGATGCATGGACCCTCTGCCAGGCCCTGATCGATGAGGTCACCCTTGCAGCAGAGAGCGAAGGTGTGAAGCTCGATCCAGAGAAGGCAAAGGAGAATGTGAAGAATGTCTCACTGTCCAATCCTGGAGGAATCACATCCATCGCTGCTGATATATCATCGGGAAGGAAAACCGAGTGCGATTATATATCAGGGTATGTCGTGAGGACGGCTGAAAAGCATGGCATCCCGGTTCCTCATCAGGATTCTGTATATAGAATTCTTAGAGCATTGGAGGCTGAAAAGCCCCGATAATCTTTACATTTTGCTGATTTTGCGTAAAAAAGTCCTTTTCTTTTTGTGCATTTGACTCACATAATAAATAGGTCAGACTCTGTCTGACTCATGGAGGTATAAATGAAGAAAATACTTGCAGCTCTCTGCTTGGTATGTCTTATCGCACTTCCTGCATTCGCAGGCGGCAGCTCCGAGACAACGGTTCTTACGCTCTCTGAGGTCCATGCTGAAGGTTATCCTACAACGCTCGCTGACTACAGGTTCGCAGAGCTTGTGAATGAGAGAACCGAGGGAAGAATCCAGATCGATGTATATTCTGGCGGAACGCTCTATGGTGAGGAGACAGGATCTATCGAGGCTCTCCAGATCGGCGACCTCGCATTTGCACGTGTTTCCGCATCTCCTGTTGCATCATATGTTCCAGCTCTCAACATCATCCAGCTTCCTTATCTCTACAGAGATGCTGATCACATGTGGCAGGTTCTCAATGGACCTATCGGCCAGGACATGCTTGCTGAGATTCAGGAGTCCGGTTCAGGTCTCGTAGGTCTCTGCTACTACGACGCTGGTGCTAGAAACTTCTATACGACAAAGCCAGTTTCAAAGGTTGAGGACATGAACGGCCTCAAGATCAGACTCCAGAACAACGCAATGATGGTTGAGATGGTTCAGCTTCTCGGCGGTAATGGCGTTACTGGTATCGGACCTAACGAGGTTTACTCAGCTATCTCCCAGGGCACGATCGACGGCGCAGAGAACAACTGGCCGACATATGAGTCCATGGGCGACTATGAGGCAGCTCCTTACTTCACACTCGACGGACACACAAGAGTTCCTGAGATTCTTCTTGCATCCGAGGCTGTTCTCGAGACTCTCGACCCAGCTGATATCGAGATCATCAAGGAGTGCGCAAAGGAGACACAGGCTTACGAGATCGAGCAGTGGAATCTCCGCGAAGAGACTTCCAGAGAGAAGGTCGTTGCAGCTGGCGTAACAGTCATCGAGCTTCCTGCTGAGGAAATCGCACGCTTCCAGGAGAGAATGGCTCCTATCTACGAGGAGTACGGCGCTGGATACGAGGATCTCATCCAGGAGATCATCAACACAGGACTTTAATCCTGCTTGACTTGTATTTAAAAGGGGAGAGGGCCTTCTTCTCCCCTCTTATCGTTTAATAAATGGAGGACTGGATGGGTTCTAAACTATCAAAATGGGCTTTGGAGAATAAGCTCATCATCAACAAGGCGGATTATCCAAACGGCGTTCCATTCAAGGCATACATCATTCTTCTCAACCACTGGTGCCATAAGGTGATTCTCACCATTGCCCAGATTGCGGTTATCATAATGCTCTGTACTGTCTTCATGAATGTCGTGCTCCGCTTCTGCTTCAATTCCGGTATCACATGGGCGGAGGAGATCCCCAGGCTTCTGGTCGTTCTCTTCTCCTTCCTCGCATGTGCGATCGGAGTCAGGGACCATATGCACATCTCTGTAACAATGGTCTATAACAGATTCCCGAAGGGTGGGAAGATGAGGAAGTTCATGGACTTCCTTGCGGATTTCGCAACGCTTCTCTGCGGTTTCATCATCTTCTACTATGGAATCATGTTCATTTCGCGTCTCCGCCCGGGTACGCTTCCTATGACAGGCTGGCCGACATGGATCCAGTACATCCCGGCTCCGCTTGGCGGATTCCTCATGATATTCGATTCTCTCCTGTTCCTGTTCCACATCCTGGATCCGGATGATCTTCTCTACAGCGAGAAGGAAGTCGATTACCAGGATCTTGTAAAAGAGCAGGCTGCAGAGCGCGCTAAAGGAGGAACGAACTAATGGATATGAATTTACTTGCAGGAATCATTCTCATTGGCGGATTTTTCCTCTTGATGGCATTCAAGGTACCTGTTACCTTCGCAATGCTGATCTCAACATTCCTGTCGATGCTCTGCATCCCGGGAACCAATCCTACGACAATCATCAGAATGATGTTCGACGGTGTCAGCAACTTCACGATGCTTGCTATCCCGTTCTTCATCGTTATGGGTGAGATAATGGCAGTCGGCCAGATCTCCGATAAGATCGTCGATCTCGCGAATCTCGCGGTCGGACGCTTCCGCGGCGGTCTTGCATACGTGAACTGTCTCGACTCGATGTTCTTCGGAGGTATCTCCGGCTCAGCTGTAGCAGATGTATCATCCCTCGGTTCCGTCGTTATCCCGATGATGGAGAAGCAGGGCTATGACAGGGAATTCACCGTAGGCCTTACAGTAACGACTGCTTGCCAGGGTGTTCTCATCCCGCCATCACACAACATGGTCATCTACGCTCTCGCAGCTGGCGGCGGTGTATCGATCGGACAGCTCTTCTATGCTGGCTTTGTTCCTGGCATCGGACTCGGATGCGGATTCATCCTTATGTGTATGCTCCTCGGCAAGAAGTACAACTTCCCGAAGGGCGAGAAGATGTTCAAGAACGATAAGGTGCGCTGGATCTCCTTCCACAAGTCCCAGGGCGGCTTCTATGCCCATAAGAATCCTGCCTCTTGGTTCTCCCTCGGAACACCTGCGTTCGAGCTCGAGATGGGAAAGGCAATGCGCGTTCTCTGCGTAGCTATCCTCCCGATGTTCACGCTTGTCATCATCATGGTCGGAACCGGTGTTGGTATCTTCACAGCAACAGAGAGCTCCGCTGTAGCATGTTTCTACACCTTCATCCTCACATACTTCGTATTCAGAGCTGCGAAGATCAGGGATTTCGGAAAGGTCATCAGAAACTCGCTCAAGACGCTCGCTGTCGTTCTTACGCTTATCGCATCGGCTAAGGCTTTCGCATACATGATGACACGTCTCAGGATTCCTATGGCTATCACGAATGGTCTCATCGGATTCTCAGACAATCCATATGTCATCCTCCTCATCATCAACATCCTGCTGATGATCCTTGGATGCTTCATGGATATGGCTCCGCTCATCATGATCATGACTCCGATCCTGCTCCCTGTCGTCCAGACATTCGACATGAGCACGGTCCATTTCGGAATCATGCTTATCTTCAACCTCGCAATCGGCCTCTGCACACCTCCTGTAGGTTCTGCTCTCTTCGTCGGATGCGCGGTCGGAAAGACATCGCTTGAGGCGACATCGAAGAAGATGCTCCCGCTCTTTGCGGTCATGATCATCGTCCTCATGCTCGTCACATACATTCCATTCATCTTCAAGATCCCTCTCTTCGGATACTGATACATTATGGAATCAATGGAGGCCCGCAGCGATGCGGGTCTCTTCCTTTTCCATATACTTATAATTTTTTATCGATTTCCCGATGTGCTAAATAGATAGGTTCGCCTATTGTTCCGGAGAGCAAAGGGGTTTATCATCTATTCCATAGACTTCTTAGGAGTGTGATGGTTAGATGAAACTGGCTACTTTCAGGCGAGGCGGTGTGCATCCGGCTGACAGGAAGGAGCTATCAAAGGATAAGGCAATCGAAAGACTGCCTCTTCCTTCAGAGCTTATTGTTTCCATGTCCCAGCATCTCGGTGCCCCGGCAACGCCATTGAAGAAGAAAGGTGATACCGTAAGAAAGGGTGAGGTGATAGGTTCCGCCTCATCGTATGTATCGGCAGATGTTCATAGCCCTGCTGATGGTGTGGTTACGGATATCCGTAAGGTTAGGGTTGCATCCGGCGCGGTAGCTGATGCTATCGTGATCAAATGCGATGAGGAGCAATCGGACCCGTTCACAGAAAGCTATGACTGGAGGAGCGAGAGCCCCGAGGAGCTTCTCAAGCTCATCAGATCCATGGGCATCGTCGGCATGGGTGGAGCTACGTTCCCGACGGATGTCAAACTCACCGTTCCGATGGGCAAGAAGGTCGATGCTCTCGTCATAAACGGCGTAGAATGCGAGCCATATCTTACTTCGGACTACAGGCTGATGCTCGAGCGCCCGGATGAGATGCTCGAGGGTGTGATGGCTGCTGCCAAGATACTCAGCCCTGATCGCATAATAATCGGAATCGAGGCAAACAAGCTCGATGCTGCTGAGCTGCTTGAGCAGAAGATAGCATCAAATGGCTATTCAATAACGGTCCAGAGACTGCAGATGAAGTATCCGCAGGGCGATGAGAAGCAGCTTCTCAAGGCCACGATCGGAAGGGAAGTGCCATCCGGCAAGCTCCCTCTGGATGTGGGAGCCGTCGTCTGCAATGCATCAACAGCCTATGCCATCTATGAAGCTGTACGCTTCCATAAGCCGCTTTTTGAGCGTATCTGCACAATCTCCGGCGAATCGGTCAATAACCCGAAGAACGTAATCGCTCCTATCGGAACGAAGTTCTCCGATCTTATTGCATACGCGGGAGGCGCGAAGGAGGATCTTGTATCGCTTATCGGAGGAGGCCCGATGATGGGCTTTGCCGTAGCAGATCCCGATACGCCGATGGTGAAGGGCTCAGGCGGTGTCCTGATGCTTCCTAAGATGATCGAAGATGTATCATTCCCATGCGTACTCTGCGGAAAGTGCGTGCAGCACTGTCCGATGGGACTCCAGCCGAACAAGATGTTCAGGAACATAAAGTACGGGAATTATCAGGCAGCGATGGATCTTGGGCTGATGGACTGCAAGGAATGCGGCTGCTGTGCCTATACATGTCCTTCGCATCTGCCGCTTGTCCAGGGCTTCAAGCTTGGCAAGAAACTCGGGAGGAAGAAGAAATGATGACAGTACGCACAAGTCCTCATATCCACGGGAGTCTGAGGACCGATAAAGCGATGCTTATGGTAGTCATCGCGCTCCTTCCCGCCGCGCTCTGGGGTGTATGGTCTTTTGGCCTGAGAGCGCTCTTCGTGCTGATTGTATCGATTGCGGGTGCCCTTCTCACAGAGTACCTTCTCGGAAAGGTCTCCAAGGAGTTCACGCTCCGCGATGGATCTGCGCTTGTGACGGGACTGCTTGTGGGAATGAACATGCCACCGCTTGAGTTCCATCAGTTCTATATCCCGCTTATCGCATCGGCATTCGCGATCGGCGTTGTGAAGTGGACTTTCGGCGGACTCGGGTGCAACTGGATGAATCCAGCCCTTGCAGGCCGTGTCTTCGTGTTCTTCTCGTTCACGTCTCAGATGTCGACATTCCGCACTCCGCGCGTATTCCTTTCCGATGCAGTGACATCGGCGACTCCGCTTTCAGCGATGAAGACCGCGATGTCTGCAGGCGGTGCAGGCAGAAGCTCGGATCTCCTGACGCTTCCTGTCACCGATTTCGCAGCCTCTCTCTCCGATAAGCTTGGGATATCCCCATACGCTGTTGATGCATTCTTCGGCAATGTCGGCGGATGTATCGGCGAGGTCTCTGCGCTTCTTCTGCTTGCAGGCGGAATATTCCTTCTCTGCATGAAGATCATCACATGGAGGATTCCTGTTGTCTATATCGGGTCATTTGCCGTGCTCTCATGGGTATTCGGTGGAATCCCGTATGGCCTTGGAGCTTTCCATGGAGAGATCCTCCTTCCTGTATTCTCCGGTGGTCTGATGCTCGGTGCATTCTTCATGGCTACCGACTGGGTAACGACCCCGACAACGCCAAAGGGAGAGATTATCTTCGCATTCGGCTGTGGATTCTTCACATTCCTCATCAGGTACTTCGGAGCGCTTCCCGAGGGCGTATCACTTGCAATCATCCTGATGAATATCATCACACCTACGATCGAGAGATTCGTGAAGACTAAGCATTTCGGCTATGTGAAGCCTGAGAAGAAGGCAAAGGAGGCAAAGGCATGACAAAGTATATCAAGACCGCTGTTACGCTTTTCCTCATCTCCGCTGTCTGTACGCTTCTCTGTGCGCTCGTGAATAATGCCACGGCTCCTGTAATCGCTGCGAACAACGAGAATGACAGGATTGCGGCTCTCGAAGCTGTCTCTTCTGGCTTTACGATAGGGGAGCAGCAGGAGGGTGACGGGGATGCCGTCAATTATGCCATAGCGCTCACCGATGATACCGGCGCTGTTGCCGGATACATCCTCGGCCTTACGGGCAAGGGTTACGGCGGAGCGATGGATATCATCGCATCATATTCCCTCGATGGTTCGATAATGGCAGCCAAGCTCACGACGAACTCCGAATCACCGGGAATCGGTAAGAAAGCTGAGAATGACTGGTATATGGATATGTTCAAGGGCCTTGGCGCCGATGATCCTATCCCTGTCTCGAAGAATGATCTTCCGTCTGAGCAGAGCGCATTGATATCAGGGGCATCGATAACATTCTCCGGTATCACTGCGGCTCTCAGAAGCGGCTCGGAGTTCGTAAAGGGTCTCGGAGGTGCTGTATGAGCCACATGAAGGAACTTACAAAGGGTCTTTTCAAGGAGAACCCTACATTCATAATCATGCTCGGCATGTGTCCGACTCTGAGTGTTTCGACCCAGGTCTCGAATGCGCTCGGAATGGGCGTCGCCGTAATATTCGTCCTCACATGCTCGAATATCTTCATCTCGATGCTGAGGAAGATCATCCCTGATTCGATAAGGATTCCTTCCTACATCGTTATAATCGCATCGTTCGTTACCGTTGTTGAGATGGTCATGCATGCGTACGTCCCGGCAATCTATGAAGCGCTCGGAGTCTATCTCCCGCTCATAGTCGTCAACTGCATCATCCTTGGCCGTGCAGAGGCTTTCGCAGGAAAGAATGGTGTCCTTGACAGTGCCCTTGATGGAATCGGAATGGGAATCGGATTCACGATGTCGCTCTCATTCATCGCTCTCATCAGAGAGGTCATCGGAGCTGGTACGATAACGCTCTTCCCAATCGGTTCATTCAGCGGTACCATTACGCTCCCCGGGCTTTCCGCAAGCCCTGTGAGGGTCATGACGCTTGCGGCAGGTGCTCTTCTTCTCATGGGATACCTTAAGGCATTCTTCGCATGGAAGAGCTCCAAGGGAGGAAAGGCATGAGCTATATCGGCATACTGGTAACATATATATTCGTCCAGAACTTCATCCTTGTGCAGTTCCTTGGCCTCTGTCCGTTCATCGGCGTATCGAAGAACAGCGAGAGCGCAATAGGAATGGGTGTTGCTGTAACATTCGTCACCGCAATCGCATCAGTAGTCTGCTGGGCTGTCCATACATTCCTGCTCGCTCCATTCGGGCTTGAATACCTCAGGACAATCTCCTTCATCCTCGTCATTGCAGCACTCGTGCAGCTTGTCGAGATGGTTATCAGAAAGATGAGCCCAGGCCTGTACAAGGCTCTTGGAATCTATCTCCCGCTCATCACGACCAACTGTGCGGTCCTCGGTATCGCTATCATCAATATCGATAACGGCTACAACCTTCTCGAGAGCTTCACTGCAGGTCTTGCAGCAGGTCTTGGCTTCACGATGGCAATCATCCTCATGAGCAATATCCGCGAGAAGCTAGATATGACTCCTGTGAGGAAGGTTTTCCAGGGTGTTCCTATCGCATTCATCTCCGCAGGTCTCATGGCACTTGCATTCATGATGTTCGATAAGAGTCTTCTGACCAATCTCGGTCTCGTATGAGGAGGAAGCGATGAGTATTGTTATTGCATTCATTATTGTCGGCGTGCTCGGGCTTCTTCTTGGTCTTGGCCTTGCCATTGCGGATAAGAAGCTTGCCATCGAGAAGGATGAGAAGCTTATCGCGCTTGAGGAGGCAATGCCGGGCGCGAACTGCGGCGGCTGCGGATTCGCAGGCTGTACCGCATACGCTGATGCTGTCTACAAAGGGGAGGCGGAGCCAGGACTCTGCTCACCCGGAGGCGCGGCTCTTGCTGCGAAGATGGGAGAGATTCTCGGAGTGAAGGTCGAAGCCAAGGAAAAGATGGTCGCATTCGTCTTCTGCCGCGGCGGAAAGGATGTCACGAAGCCTGACTATGAGTACAAGGGAATGGCGGACTGCAATGCTGCAGCTCTTCTGCAGGGTGGTCCAAATGCCTGCAAGGAAGGCTGTCTCCATCTCGGTTCCTGCATATCCGTATGTCCTGTCGGCGCTATATCGAAGGACAGCGATGGGAATATCGTGGTGGATAAGGAAGCGTGCATAGGCTGTGGAAAGTGCACGGCAGTCTGTCCGAACCATGTCATCAAGCTTGTGCCATACAGCGCAGAGTATATCGTGGCATGCAACAACCATGAGCCGGGCGGAAAGGTCAGGAAGATCTGTCAGGTCGGATGCATCGGATGCAAGATCTGCCAGACAAAGGTCCCCGGTTCTCCATTCACCGTAACCGATTTCCTTTCTGTCAATGATTACCATGCTCCTCAGGATGCCGCGCCTGCCGCAGCTGAGGCATGTCCGCAGAAGTGCATCATAAAGAGGAGCTGATAGGTGAGGCTCGCTCTCGGTATATATACAGAGATGTCTATGTCGACGCCGGCCCCTGCATTCCGCAGGGCGCTGGCTCTTATCTACAGGCCTGTGTTCTCGTATCTGTACAACAATCCCGGCCTCAAGATGTCGCTCTATCAGAGTGCGGCAATGATACGCCATATAGACAGCTCCGGATGCACCGAGGTCAATTTCCTCCTGGCTTCCCTTGCAAAGCGCTCGGATCTTGAGATCATCACCGGCTCCTACAGCCAGACGATAATCTCCCTCAATCCGCCCAAGGACAGAAGCCTCCAGATCGAGAAGATGACAACCATGATCAGGCGCTATTACGGAGTAAGGGCAACATCTTGCTTCTTCTATGGCCAGATCTGGTCTCCGTCATTCATCCATCCGCTCCGCAACTCAGGCATCTCCTCTGTGGTGATATCCGCATACAGGGCTCCTCAGAGAGAGACGATAGAGAGGGGATCGTTCATCATGAATGAGCTCGGGAAGCGCGTGAAGATACATGTGCCTTCCGATGATGCCGCGGCTCTTGTCTCCCACTATGCTCAGGGTAAGATCGGCTTCGATGAGCTCCAGTCAGGGCTCAGGGCCATACTGGATAAGGCAAGCGGCGATGTCGTGTTCTTCATCAATATAGACCAGCTCCTTGAAGGCGCTGCAAGGGACGGAAGCGATGACAGGATAAAGGATCTCTTCATATCCATCCTGTCTGACTATTCCTCCTCGATAATCCCCCTTTCCGCTGTCGATGCATCCCGCCCCGGCTATCTTGATTCCGGCTGGTATGGACGTGATGCATGGGCGCGCGGACTCACTTCGTTCAATGATATCTTCGTCCGCAATGAGAGCTTCAGGTATATGTTCAACAGGTATATCGCGCTGTCGGACTTCATCGCATCGTTCAAGAAGGATAAGGCGACGAAGCGCGATGCTGCCGCGGACCTCTTTCATGTATCGCTTGGAACGCTCTTTATCCATGATGCCCAGTGTGCTCCGATGAGGCAGGCTGAGCGGAGGCTTTTCTGGAAGGCCATCATCGAGTCGGAGGGGAAGATCTGGGATTCAGATAGCGCAGCTCTCTATAGGGAGTATGACTTCGAGGAGGCGCGGGTCAATGATTACATTGCCCGCAATAAGACATATATCGCTGTATTCTCCCCGAAGGGGGGAGGGCTTGCGGAGCTGTCGTTCAGACCGCTTGCGATGAACCTCATCGATACGAGGACTCCTTTCGTGAAGGAATTCCCGTATGTGTCGATGAATAAGTCCTTCTCAGACCGCTTCTCATTCTCCGATGGTTCATTCTTCGACGGTACCGATACGATCTATGATGCGGATATCATTTCACGTACACGCGGTGAATACCAGTTCTCCGCAACGCTTGCGGATGGAAAGGTTTCGGTGCTGAAGCACTTCAAGCTGAGAAGCCAGACGGTGATCATGGAGAGCGTGATAACGGCCGATGAGGATATAGAGGGAAGGTATATCGTTCCGTTCTATCTCTCCGATACCGATATGGAGCTTGCATCGCTTGACCAGCGCAGGCTTCTGATGCTCGGCCTTCTTGATGATGTGCGTACCGTCAGGTATACTGACCAGTCAGCAGGGCTTGTCATCTCCTTCTCATCGACGGACAGCTTCTCGCTATCCGAGGAAAGGGTGATGCAGAGCCAGTATACATCGATAGGACTGGAGTCATTCGGGCTCTATACGCGCCTTGATATCTCCTTCCCGCTATCCCTGAAGAAGGGAGAGGCCAGGATGTATCGCCTCATAGCCCGTGCTGCAGATACCAGTTCAAAGGAGAAGGAATAACATGTTCATTGAAAACAGATCAAAGTTCGAGGATATCAAGGAAGAAGCCTATACTGTATGGAGGCGTCTTTGAACAGGCCGGGACTGAAGATAAGATAAAGAAGCTCGAGGAGGAGACCCTCGCTCCGGATTTCTGGAATGACAAGGAGAAGGCTGAGAAGGTCTTCTCTGAGCTTTCTGCGCTCAAGGATGGATACTATCCCTGGAAGGATCTTGTTGCGGAGATCGATGAGCTGGGTGAGCTTATCGAGCTCTATTCCTCTGAGGATGATGAGAGTCTCAGGGCAGAGCTTGAAGGGCAGATCAATGCCCTCGATGAGAAGTTCCGCCCGCTCAGGCTCAAGACGCTTCTCGATGGCAAGAACGATAAGAACAATGTCTTCCTCTCAGTCCATTCAGGAGCAGGCGGAAACGAGGCTTCTGACTGGACTCAGATGCTTACGCGTATGTATACGCGCTGGGCGGAGCGCCATGGCTTCAAGTGCGAGGTGCTTGACCTGCAGGAGGACGAGGGCGGCATAAAGAGCGTATCGATGAAGATTTCCGGCCCATATGCCTTCGGCTATCTCAAAGGCGAGGCTGGTGTCCACAGGCTCGTCAGGATCTCTCCGTTCGATGCAGCAAAGAGGCGCCATACGTCGTTTGCTTCCGTATATGCCTCTCCCGAGGTCGATGATGATATCGAGATAGAGCTCAAGCCTGAGGATTACAGACTGGATACCTACCGTGCAGGAGGAGCCGGCGGACAGCACGTCAACAAGACAGACAGCGCTGTCAGGATCACCCACTACGCTACCGGCATCGTTGTACAGTGCCAGAATGAGAGAAGCCAGTTCATGAACAAGGATGTGGCATTCAAGATGCTGCGTTCAAGGCTTTACGAGTACTATCAGAAGAAGAGGGAAGAGGAGCATCAGAAGGATGCTATTGCAAAGAAGGATATCTCCTGGGGAAATCAGATCAGGAGCTACGTCTTCCAGCCATATACGCTTGTCAAGGATCACCGCACAGGTTTCAGTACAGGCAACATCCAGGCTGTGATGGATGGGGGTATTGATGATTTCATCGAAGCCTATCTCCACTTCCAGAAGGAAGCTTAGCATCCTCATTATCCTGGCGCTCCTTGCTTTTCCTGTCTGGGGCGCTGGATACAGGACAGCGGCGGTATCAAATGACCAGGGGTATCTCCAGGTCATGCTATCCGCCCTGTCGCTGCTTGCGGGCGATGTCACATCGCCTGAGGCTGTGGAGGCCTATCATGAGCAGAGCATCCTTGATGCTGAGTATGCGAAGGACAGCACCCTTTCCGGCTACAGAGTCTCTGAATCATTCTCATCGCTTGAGAGCTATACCGAGCCTGAGAGCACGGAAGTGGACGAGGAGCTTGTGCTGGAGGTCGTCGAGGAGACGTTCACCGATAGTGAGATGGAGTACCTCCTTGACGGTGACCGCTATGCGGATGAGTATCTGAGGCTTCTGAAGAACCTGGACCTCCTTGTCGTAGCCAATGTCGAGGAGGAAGGTCTCATGAGCCACTCCCGCGTATATGCCAATGGTGAGCTCATACATGAGGCTATCTATATTTCATCAGATGAGGCGGAGGAGTTCCTGCAGCTGTCCAATGCTCTCATGCCATACCTGAAGAACAGCGATACGATCATTATCCCTGTGGATATACCGAGGACCGTATCGCTTTCTATCGATGGCGAGGCTGTCTCTCCTGTCAATGGCTATATTGCTCTGGAGAAGGGTGAGCATGAATTCTCATATGGCTCTCCTGTATACCATGCGGCAAAGGAGACTGTGCAGGTCGATGAGAATACGGTGCTGGAACCTGTTCTTGTGCCCATATTCTCCGGTCCCATGTTCATACATTCCGTCCCATTTGATGCTGATATATACTACCAGGGTGTGAAGGTCGATAACCATATTGCCGGAAATGGCTCAGTGCCATTCACCGTCACTGCGATAAGGGATGGTTTCGCTCCTTATTCCGTCCAGTCCACGGTCGCTCCGTATTCACGTGTGAATATAGAGCTCCGCCCGGCATGGATGGGTGAGAATGATATGATAGAGCGCTCGAAGGACAGATTCTATTCGCTGCTTCTTTCTACGCTCGTCTCGTTCGGTCTGCAGGTTGCGGCCAACTCTGTATCCGATATATTCCCTGACTGGGGCATAGCTCCCGTCGGGGCGGTATTCGCTGGTATAAGCATTGTCCAGCTCGTTGAGCTTTTTGATTCGGCATTCGATTATTTCCAAGCGGCAAAGCTTGGAATGTAGGAGGAAGAATGTTCTTTAGGAAATTCGGTGAGAAGATAAAGAGCCTCTTCGGAGGAAGGAAGATAGATGAAGCGTTCTTCGAGGAGCTTGAGGATACCCTCATAGAAGGGGACCTTGGAGCACGCCTGACAGATGAGATCGTCACTGAGCTGAGGGAGGTGGCGAAGCGGGAAGGGCTTACCGAAGCTTCAGATCTCCAGTCCAGGATGAAGGATATCCTCTCCGGATACATCTCAGGCTACGATGAGGATCCCGAGAAGGGCCATCTGACTGTATATATGATCCTCGGAGTGAATGGTGTCGGCAAGACAACGACGATTGCAAAGATGTCGAAGTACTTCACGGAGAAGGGGCTGAGCGTCGTGATGGCTGCAGGCGATACGTTCCGTGCAGCTGCTGTTGACCAGCTCGATATACACGCAGAGAGACTCGGAATGAGGATTGTGAAGCAGCAGATGGGTTCCGATCCAGGCGCTGTCATCTTTGATGCGATAACCTCTGCAGAGGCCCATCATGATGATCTTATCCTTGCCGATACGGCAGGCCGTATGCATAACAAGGAGAACCTGATGAAGGAGCTCAAGAAGATGGATAAGGTCATACATGCCAAGGGAATCGAGGAAGGACGCTACAAGAAGTTCCTCGTGATAGATTCCACAACGGGCCAGAATGGGGTTTCACAGGCACACCTCTTCAATGAGGCTGTGCATCTTGATGGCATCATCCTGACAAAGTATGACAGCGCAGCAAAGGGCGGCGCTCTGATACAGATCGGGCGCACGCTTGGTCTTCCTGTGGTCTTCGTCTGTGTCGGCGAGGGCTATGATGATATCAGGAGATTCGATAAGGACAGCTTCCTGAACTCGCTTCTTGGACTTGATCAATGAGAAAGCATATAGCCATTCTTTCCATGCTTCTGTTCCTTCTCCCTCTCAATGCATCGTACTTCGAGTCGAATGCGCTGGGACAGTTCATTGCCAGTAAAGAAAGCCTTTCCGGCACTGGCTATGAGGGGGAGGTGAACAATGGTCGTACCGTCATCTATCTTGACGGGGGAGTCGTAAGGGAGCGTGTGGAAACGGAGAATGGCTATACCGTTACGGAAGATGGCTATACGGAATCCGTAACCCTCGATAGTTCCGGACGCAGGATAAGCGATAGGGTGGATGATGATAGGGCTATCACGGAGCGCGTATACAGCTATGATGGCGATAGGCTCTCATCCGTTGCAATCACAGATGGCGATGGAATCAGCAGGATAATAGAGTACATCGATACGCCGCAGGGCCATCTTGCAGGTCTTGCCGGAGATGAGAGCGGCTATCTTACACCATACTTCTATGTCTATTCCCTTGACGGGGATGAGGTGAAGGTATCGCTCCATGCAGGGGACGAAGAGGCGGAATTCATCCCCGATCCTTCCGTATACACCATCGATGAGGATGGGAACTGGACCGGAACCTCAGCAGAGGACGGGGCAGAACGGGTTTACTCCCCCGATGGCAAGCTCCTTTCCCTGACGCTCGGGGACAGGACTGAGCTCTATTCCTACGATGAGGATGGAGAGCTATCCTCTTCCGATGTGACGGAGGGAGACACCAGGACTGTCTCTGAGTATTCGGAGGGAAGACTTGTCCATAGCGATATCTATACCAATGGAGTGATCCAGACCAGCCGTACATACAATGAGGACGGATCGATGGAGGAGATAAGATACAGCGATGGCGTGAAGAAGAGCCTCATACTCTTCGACAGCGATGGTCTCAGGATCCGCAGGGTGGAGAATTTCCGATGACGCTATGGCTTGCTATGAGGTACAGCTTCTCTCCGCAGGGTCGGCATCGCTCCAGGAGCATACGCCTTGCATTCACAATTGCTGTATCTATGGCAGCTGTGCTGATCATCATATCCATTATGGAGTTTCTCCAGGAAGGAAGGCTTGAGAGAATCAGGGATGTCCGTTCCTTCGATACTGTGGTAGAGGGGGATTTCACTGATGAGATAAGCGCTCTCTATCCAGACTTTGAGGTATTCTCATATGGCGAGGCTGATGCCCTGATCTCAGGCCATGCGGCACGTATCCGCTTCATCGATGATGATTACGACGGGGGTGTGATGATGCTTGGCGGGGAGATGGATTCCCTTGTAGTCTCATACCCAATGCTCTTTTCCCTCCCTGACAGCCATTCAGCATCTGTCATGCTTCTCTCGGAAGGAAAGAGCGGCAGAGTGCTTCCTTCCTCATACAGCTTCCCGATAAGCGGGGTGTATACTACAGCAATGGGACGCGAATTCGATGAGCTATATGCATTCATGCCACTGGACTCCATGCCTGCAGGCATCGGTATGCATACAGCCGTGAAGGGCAGGGATGTCTCCAAGGAGCTTAGCGCCATCGGTTATGATGCGGTAAGCTGGAAGGAATTGGAGAGTGCTCTCTACTCAGCCTTCATGCTCGAGAAGATGATGATGTATATGGTGCTCCTTCTTCTCTTTATAATCATATCGGTATCGATGAAGCAGACTGTGAGGATCTTCTACGAGGAGAGAACGCCGGAGATTGCGGAGCTCATGATTCTCGGAATGAATGCAAGGACTGTCAGAATGTCATTCAGGCTGTCATTCATGATGATTCTCGCAATAGGCATACTTGCTGGATACGTCCTTGCCCTGGTTCTCATGCCGGTAGCCGGGAACTACCTTGATGCCATCTTCCATCGCGGCAGAGGACTCCGAGTACCATATGATGGACTTCTTTTCCTTTCCCTCTTCCTGTTTGCCGTAACATTTGCATTCACAGTGAAGGCTGGAAGAAGGGCAGAGAGATCGCCTCTGGAGGATATTCTGCATGAATGATGTGCTCAGGCTTGAGAATGTGCGTAAATCATTTCCTTCCCCTGCAGGTGGAAGCCTGGAGATTCTCTCCGGGGTTGATCTCGCGGTAAAGGAAGGTGAGATCGTTGCTATAGAGGGCAGGAGCGGATCCGGCAAATCCACATTGCTCTATGTCGCGGCGCTTCTTTCCCCGTATGACAGCGGTATAGTTGAACTTCTTGGGCGGAGTGCTTTGGATATGGGAAGGGACGAACAGCTGGCGATGCGGCGTACAAGCATCGGCTTTGTATTCCAGTCATCCCTCCTCCTTTCGGACTTCACCGCGCTTGAGAATGCTGCAATGCCACTGCTGATACAGGGCAGGAGCAGGTCGGAGGCATATGACAGAGCCCTCCGCATGCTTTCGATGCTGGGGCTGTCGGAGAGGAAGGACCATCGTCCGGATAGACTCTCTGGGGGTGAAAGACAGCGTGTTGCGATAGCCAGGGCACTTGCCATCTCCCCTAGAATCATCTTCGCAGATGAGCCTACAGGATCTCTGGATGAGAAGAGTGCGGATATCGTTGAGGATATGCTTCTTGATGCGGCAAGGAGCACGGGCGCAGCTCTTGTCTATGTCACGCATAACAGCGCATTCGCTTCCAGAGCTGACAGAACCCTCCTCCTCTCCGAAGGACGGCTCTCCGATGTCTGACCTTTACTCTCTGTATATACCTAGAAAGTGCGGAGCAGGCCTTGGCCGGGACAGGAAGATTGCCTTCATCCTTCCCATGCTGATGATCCTTCTGATCACGTCCGTTCTCGTTTTTGCCTTGATCTTCATAGACTCTGTCTCAGGTACGATTGAGCGCATGCTTGAGATCCTTGGACAGGGAACCATATATGTCTATGCAGAGACACCGCCTGATGCTTCCTTGCTGCCTGATAGCGCTGAGATCAGTCCATCGCGCATGCTTGAAGGGCTTGTCTACTCCGAAGATGGGGAGGGGGCTGCTATCATCCATGCTGTCGGCCCTGATTACTTCAGCGGTATGCGCGGGAGGGAGCTTGGACTCATTATGGGTGACAAGGATGTACTCAATCCCTCTGTTGTATCATCGTCCTTTGCCGATAAGCTTGGCATAAAGGCTGGGGATAGGATGACGCTCCTCCTTTATGAGGAGGAGAGCGGGAGGACCCGTCCTGTCCTCCTGACAATCGCTGGGATATTCCCATCTGTCTATCCTCAGCTTGATAGCAATCTTCTCTATATCCCTCTTGAGACATCGGGCTATGATCCAGATGGATACGAGGTACTGCTCCCTCCCGGCAGTGATACAGAGGTAGTGGAAAGGAAGCTTGGAGCTTCAGGCTGCAGCTTCTCAAGCTACATGGAGATGTACAGCGGCATATATACCAATGCTGTCTCCTCGCTCGATGCTCTCTATGCAGTATTCATGGCTGTAGCGCTTCTCGCAGCGTACTTTGCATCGGATGCTGCCGATGTATATGTCTCAAGGGACAGACGGGATATAAGCACAATGATGATGCTTGGCGCATCGGTTGGCATGATGCGGGGAATCTATCTGCGGATAACGATGGCAGGAACTGCCTTCGCTGTCATTGCAGGAACGATGCTTGGAACAGCAATCGGTCTCGTTTCCCCATATATATTCAGAATCATCGCATCATATAATCCAGAGATCCTCAGCTACTATGTAACATCATTCACGATAAGCTTTCCCTGGCTGAGAATCGCATTGATGCTGCTACTCATAGTTGCAATAGCAGCAATAAGCGTTGAGATCTCGCTGAGGCGGACAATCAAAGAGAAAAAGGTATAAAAGACCAATTTTTATATAACTGTATTAACTGGCATGGATAGAATGTTTTGGAAAATACATGCCTGCGGTTATGCTATAATCTCCCTAGATAAGAAGAAGGAGTCTGGTATGGGAAATCCTGCCTGGGTTGTTAAAAAGGTCATTCCACGAAAAGACTATACCCTTCTTCTTACATTTGAAGATGGGAAGAATGGTATCTATGATTTCCGTCCCGATCTGTCACGCCCGGTATTCAGAAAACAGCAGAACATAGATTTTTTCATGCAGGCGAAGGCTCTCTATGGGACAGTTGTCTGGCCTGATGACAGTGATATAGCACCAGAGCATCTTTACGAAAATTCGACCTCGGTAAAATAAAAGCAGTATCATTCGAGCCGTCTTCGTGGGGCATATTGCAGACAACGCTGTAGCCTGATAGTATTTCATCGTGAACCTTGAAGCTTTCCAGCTCGGTACCAGCGGCATGATGCCGCTTCCTGGGCGTTTTCTTACATCTGTACTAGTCCGCCGCGATGGTGATCTGTTCCTCTTCGATTCGGGAGAGGGGACGCAGGTCTCGATGAAGATGCTGAATCTCCGCTGGAAGAAGATCTCCGCTATATTCATCTCCCATATGCATGCTGATCATGTTACAGGGCTGCCTGGGATGCTTATGCTCTCTTCACAGGTTGACAGAACGGAGCCGCTGTATATTTTCGGACCAAGCAAGCTGCAGGATTACATTGAGTCGCAGCGCCGCATACTCGATATGTACATCAACTATGAAATCAAGGTCATTCCTGTCGATACCGGTATTGTCTACACAGGAGACGGCTTCACGATACAGGCTTTCCCTCTTATGCATACGAAACCATGCTTCGGCTATTCATTGGTCGAGGAGAGGAGGAAGGGGGAGTTCTTCCCCGATAAAGCAATCGAGCTCGGAGTTCCCAAGGGCAAGCTCTGGGGAACGCTGCAGAGCGGAACTCCCGTCACGCTCGATGATGGCAGGGTCATAACCAGCGATATGGTCATGGGACCGCCAAGGGAAGCGCGGAAGATCAGCTATGTGACGGATACAATGTATTTTCCTGAGATTGCGGATTATGTCCATGATTCAGACATCCTCTTCTGTGAGGGAATGTTCGAAAAATCTCTTGCGGACACTGCAAGGGAGAAGAAGCATATGACTGCTTATGAAGCTGGGCTTGTTGCACGAGACAGCGGAAGCCTTAAGCTCTGTCTCCAGCATTATTCCCCGCGCTATAGCGACAAGGAGCTCAAGATTCTTCTCCGCGATGCACAGGAGGTATTCCCTGAGACAGTGCTCACGCGTGACCGCATGGCCTTTGATATCCCTCTGAAGGATAATGTGGAAGGCTGATCAGAAGATCATATAGAGGATTATTCCCGCACATCCGCATCCCGCCATGACAGCAATCGGATTCGGTTTCCATTTCCTGAGTATTACCAGAGATAGGACAAAGAGCGCTGCTGCTATCCAGTCTATGCTGCTGTAGTCGGAAGGAAGATACCTCGTTCCATACAGCGCCATTGTTATCAGGGAGAAGGCTGCAGATGCAATCATTGCGATAACAGCTGGCCTGATTCCCTTGAGTATTCCCTGTATCGATGAGAGTCCTCGCGCCTTGTAGTAGATGAAAGCAAGGAATGTGACAATGAAGCAGGAGGGGAGGATGCAGCCAAGCGTTGCAGCAAGTGCCCCAGGTATTCCTGCTACCTGTATTCCGACGAATGTTGCGCTGTTTATCGCTATCGGTCCCGGTGTCATTTCTGATATCGTCATGATATCAGCGAATTCGGACATCGTGAGCCAGGAGTGGACATCGATTGTCTGGTGCTGGATAAGAGGCATCGCCGCATATCCTCCGCCTATGCTGAAGAGCCCGATCTGCATGAATGCAAGAAGGAGGTCAAGGTAGATCATGCCTTCCTCCTTGATGTGATGTATCCGATAGCGCCTGCTATGAGGATTATCAGTATGATGCTGACATTGAATATGCGGAGCGCTATGAATGCAGCTATAAGCACGAGAACAGGTATGAGCCTCTTCTCCTTCAGAATCGATGCTGCCATTGTTATCACAACATCGGTGACTACCGCAGCAACCCCTGCAAGCATTCCTGCCATTGCCATCGATACGAATCTGTTGTCACGGAATGCCACATAGAACATGGATATAACAGAGATGATCACGAAGGGGGGAATTATGGTTCCCAGAATCGCTGTAAACGCGCCAGGAATTCCTAGTGTCTTGTATCCTATCAGGATTGAAGCATTGACAGCTATTGCTCCGGGAGAGGACTGCGCTATCGCTGTCAGGTCAAGCATCTCCTCCTCGCCAAGCCATCCTAGATCATCAACGAACTTCCGTTTCATAAGGGGGACAATGACAAAGCCACCCCCGAATGTGAATGCGCTTATCATGAAGACGGAGGAGAACAGAGTCGCGTATTTTCTTAGCTTGCTATCTTCCATAAGTGCCAAAGAAAACCTCCCGCTAGGGGAGGTCCTGCATCACTGGGCAGATGCTTCCCGGAGAAGTGTCTCTCCGTCGATGCTCCTACCTGCAAGCGATGAGATGCCGCAAGGCTCCAGATCCTTCGAGGCCCATTCTGCCTCTTCCTTGCTGTAAAGCGGAAGGATAGCATAGAACCATCCATTCTCTCCGAATACGAGCGTATCCTCTCCGAATGCAGCCTCAACGCCATCCTCGGTAAGTCCATCCCTTTCCTTCACAGCAACGATGGAAAGATCATAGCATCCCTTGATAGCATCATCCGCCTCAGTCTTGAGGACATCATGGAAGCCAAGCAACTCAGATGCCTTCTCGACAGCTTTCTCGACCTCGACTGGAACCTGGACCTCTTTTATGATCTCTACAGGGACTTCCTTCACGACTTCAACCGGAACCTGCTTCTCTACGACGACTTCCTTTATTACCTCTACAGGCACTTCCTTCTCGACTGTGACTTCCTTCACAACCTCGACAGGAACCTGTACTTCACGAATGATCTCAACAGGAACCTCAACGGTCTTGATCACCTCTACCGGTACTTCCTTTACAACTTCAACAGGTACTTCCTTCTCTACGATTCTCTCAACGACCTTCGCGCCTTCCTCAGTGCCAGTGCTGAGTGCTGATGCATCAACCTTGCCGCGAGCCATCGGATCATCCTTCGGAGAAGTATAGAGCGGACTGTCATAGGCGTTCGGAGCCAGCTTGTCGATTGTCTCGCTGTAATCGGGTTCACCCCTTCTGCCTGCCATGACACCGATCTGTATCAGTACAAGCCCGATAAGTACCGGGAACAGCTTGACCAGAACAGAGTAGATCTGCTCTTCCGTAATCTGGTATGCAGGGACGATATAGCTGATGAAGATAAGAACGAATACGGCAAGCACAATAAGTGAGATTATTATGCTTGTTATGACAAGCTTTGCAGTGTTTGAAGGTCTGGCCATGTTTCCTCCGTGTATACCAAAGTACGCCTATGCTGTTATCATAGCATTGTCATATAACGAAAACAAGGATTAAATTTTGCTTTTATCGGGCGTATTTCCCTTCTTGCAATGATTTTCCGCATGTTTTTCATAGATGCAGGCATAGGGAAGGGACCTTGAAGTGGAGGATGCTTATGGCAATCATCATAGACAAAAGCGAGGAAGGAAGCGCGGCCAGGACTGCGGCCCTCTTGAGGGAAGGGAAGGTGGGAATCATCCCATGCGATACCATATATGGCCTCTCTGGATGCGTTGGCGAAACTGTGTCGGAACGCCTTTATGAGATCAAGAGACGTCCTCAGTCAAAGTCATTCATAACGCTTATGGCAAAGGAGGATCTCTTAACCTCTGGCCTCATCGTTCCCGATGATATCCTCAAGCGATGGCCGGCTCCGCTCACTGCAATTCTTTCAGACGGGAAGGGGACCACGCATGCTGTACGCGTTCCAGATGACAGCTATATGCAGCAGATACTCAAAGCCGCAGGTCCGATTTATTCCACATCTGTGAACTTCTCCGGGGAGAAGAGCCTCCTCACTTTCGAGGATATCCTGCCAGTATTCGATTCGCTCGTTGATTTCATCGTAAAGGATCCCTCCGTCTCGGGAGGGATGCCTTCTACGCTGATCGATGCTACATCAGAGCCTTACAGAGTACTCCGCCAGGGAGCGTATATCATCTGACGATCTTCCTGGCTTCCATGTAGTACCGCTTTTCCTCTGCATGTCCTATAGAGAATGTCTTCCTTGGATAGGCTTTATCGTGGAGGATGGCATCGAAGAATGTCTCCTTGTGGATATCAGGGAGGATTATCCCTATATTCCCATCCTCAGCGGCGAGCGATACGGTCTCAGAAGCTCCGTGGATGTAATCGATCTTGCATGCATTCTCCTCAAGAAGCGTGTCGATCACGCTCTGGATTGTCCATGCAGAGAGTGATTTCTTCGTCCCATCTGTCACATATACGGTGAATCTGCCGCTGCTATCCGTGAAGAGGAACCGCCCCTGTCCTTCGTTTATGGCCTTTATGCCATCTTCGAGATTGGACGTATCATGCTTGCTGAATGATGCGCAGTGCTTTGAGAGAGCTTTCTCGAACGTTTCCGTATCGAGCCCGAAGAAGACTCTGTGTATCGGCTCGAACATAAGGCCTTCGTCGAAGATGTTCTCAATCTCTACAAGCGCATAGCGTGCTGGATGATCCTTCTGCTCTGATTCCGGGATTGTCTTCTTGATATCCTCCCAGGAGCTCTTTGCCGTGGCAAGACTGTGGTTGCCATCGCCCATTGCAAAAAGCAGCGGGTTGGATTTGTCCAGAGTGCTGTATATGCCTTCGATTGCGGAAAGAACGGAGGATATATCCTTCTCTGATGACACAAGGTATCCCGTAAGGTGTCCGCCGCCGAGCATCAGGTCTGTATCATAGACAACCTCAAGACTCTCTCTCCTGTCCCTGAGCGGTTCGATTACAGCCCGTGCTGGATCGGAGATAAGCACCATGATATGAGGAACCTCGAGCACGGCATTCTTCCTGATCTCCTTCCTTGGCGGGATTCTTGAGAGGATAGTCCCTTCGGTGGCCCTTATCAGGGAAAGCGAGTCTGGGCTGTAGTCATATTCTTCAAGATCAAGTTTTCCGACAAGGCCATATCTTGTACCGGATTCCGTCTTCCTTTCTACCAGGATGAAGGCTGAAGGAAGTGTCCTTAATACGCCATTAGCCAGATAGTCTTCCATCGTCCTGTCAATTGCCCCGATTCTCTCTTCTTTGTCATCATCCTCAAGGTAGACCTCGGGGAGCGTTATGTGGAGCGTTGAAGGGCTGCCGCCTATGAACTCCTCCGCTTTCTTCCAGTACCCTCTGTCGGATGTGAACTGGTCGCAGGCAACTACTGCCCATTTCTCAAGATCGATTCCTTCTGCCGGAATGAGTATGTCTGCAGGTGAAAATCCAAGATCCTTCATAAATCCTCCGTGCATATTATAGCAGTAGAGAACGCAATGTTGTATTTTTTATGCATGAAGCGTTTGATTATAGTCGGGGGCAAGGCTCCGGATAAGCTTGATATAGACATGAATAGCTATTCCGAGGTGATTGCCGCGGATTCAGGTTATGATACAGCCCGGAAGCTTGGGATAGAGATCGATTCGGCTGTCGGGGATTTCGATTCAACGGATCTGCGGGGTGAGCTCATCGGGAAAGGTTTCGTGCCATGCTCGCATGACAAGGACTGTTCCGATACAGAGCTTGCAGTTCGCAGTGGCAGCGGGGATTATGACCTGATAGGCGGAGGCGAGGGGAGGATAGACCATACCCTTGAGCTGTTGTCGATGATGCAGAGGCTTGGAGCTCCTGCTGTGTGGTATATGGCATCTGATACGGTATTCCGCATAGATACGGCGACAGAGATCTCCGCTCCGGCAGGAACCGATATATCATTCTTCGCGCTTTCAGGTACGGTCCATGCCCATACTGAGGGGCTTGTCTGGGAGCTGGATGGATTCCCTCTCTCCTCGACAGCCGTATCGCTGTCAAACAGGACGGATACCGGCCATATATTTATCGATGCCGATGGCATTGTCATGGCGCGTGTCTCTCCCGATGTCTTCAGAGAGCTTCAGGTACGCCCTGTTGCCCGGTGAAAGACAGGGTGCTATTATTCCTGTATGCTTGCATTCAGAAGGATACTCGCATTCTCTTCGAGGATTCATTCCTATCTTCTGGCGCTTTATCTTTTCTTCGCGCTGCTCTTTGTGCTGTTTCTCTACTTTCCTGTAAGCGAGATACTTGTCACATTCGTAACAGCCTGCCAGATGGTGCTTGGATGGACCATATTCCTTGAAGGATGCTGGATAATCCTCGCATCGGTGTACCAGTTCTTCTTCTCGCATGTCGCATGCATCGCACCGGTGCTTATGACACTGCTCCGGCTTGGAGCATACTTCGTCATATCGATTGTCCTCGATATCCTGAATACGATAATCGTAAGCGGTTTCTCATATGGGGGAGGTACACCATGATCTATGCAATACGCGGAGCTATAACGGTCGATTCCGACAGAGCGGAGGATGTCGACATCGCAGTCAAGGAGCTTATGTCGGAGCTTTATGGAGCTAACAGCCTTTCCGATGATGATATCGTCTCCGTCATCTTCTCCCAGACGAAGGATATAAGAAGCAGGAACGCTGCCGCAGCATGCCGCAAAGGGGGATTCTGCAAGGAAGTTCCTCTCTTCTGTGTCCAGGAGGCAGATACTGAAGGCGCTCTTCCTCTTGCTGTGCGTGTGATGATCACTGTGGATAAGGAAGAGAAGAATCCTGCAATGGTCTACTTGAAGGGAGCTTCTGTGCTCCGTCCTGACTGGAAAAGGTGATAGCTGCATCGGAAATCCATGCTAGACTTATAGCATGAGAAGATTCCTTTTGATTGTATCCTTAGCTTTGTTTGCTGTATCAGGTCTTTCTGCCATTCCGGCAGAGAATGTCAGTGCTGATAGTATCCTCTCGCTTCTTTTGGAAAGAGGGTATGATGCAGTGCTCGATGCAGATGGCGATGTCGCGGTATATGACCAATACGGCATGGAATACTGGATCATTGCCTATCCTGAGGAGAATAGGCTCTGGATACAGTCATGCTGGCTTGCTACCGATGATATTACAAGCAGGGAAGCATATGGCCTTGTGAATGAAAGCAACAGGAATCTTCTTTTCGCTCGCTGCTGGTATGAGCCGATGGTCCGGACCTTCTACTGTGATTATGACTTGATGTATCCTGCGGATGGTCTGGATGACAATCTCCTCATCAGCATGGTCAATAATTTCTTCCTGGCCGCTGACTGGTATACGGATTATCTGCTAGGCGAAGGCGCTATATGATATTGAACTGTTAATTACAAAGCCTGACGCTCGGATTGCCTCTTGGGAGAGAGAGGTTTATCAATGAGGTCAGGCATGTTTTGTAATTAAAGACTCTTTACATAGAGTGCTCTTATCGCATTGAGGACAGCGATGATCATCACTCCGACATCGGCAAAGATCGCAAGCCACATGTTCGCTATGCCAAGAGCTCCGAGGGCGAGGCATATAAGCTTCACACCGATAGCGAATACTATGTTCTCATAGACAATCCTCAGGCATTTCTGCGAGATCTTTATGGCCTTGGGTATCTTCAGTGGATCATCATCCATGAGAACGACATCCGCAGCTTCGATTGCTGCATCGGATCCCATTGCTCCCATCGCGATTCCTATATCAGCCCTGCCGAGAACAGGCGCATCGTTTATGCCATCGCCGACGAATACAAGCTTTTCATCATCGGATTTCGAGGCAATAAGCTCTTCAACCTTGTCGACTTTATCAGCAGGGAGAAGCTCACTGTAGACAGTATCGATGCCGAGTTTCTCTGCTACACTTTCAGCGACCTTCTTTGCATCGCCTGTGAGCATCACGGCCTTCCTGATTCCGATTTTCCTGAGGGACTGGATAGCCTCTGCTGAATGAGGTTTAACCACGTCGGATATAACGATATGCCCGGAATATATGCCATCAATCGCAACATGGATGATTGTTCCGATGCTGTGGCACATTATCGGTTCGATGCCGAGCAGATGCATGAGCTTGTCATTGCCGCATGCAATCTCATGGCCATCAACGATAGCTTTCACACCATTGCCGCTGATCTCCTCGATATGAGAGACCCTTGAGCGGTCTATTGCCTTCCCATAGGCTTTCTGCAGGCTTCTGGATATCGGATGGGATGAAGCACTCTCTGCCAGGGCTGCATACTCGATTATCCTCTCGTCATCGATTGTGCCATGGTGTATTGCATTGACTTCGAATACTCCCTGGGTAAGCGTTCCTGTCTTATCGAAGACTACGATCTTCGTCTTTGAAAGCGTCTCAAGGTAGTTCGATCCCTTGATCAGTATGCCTGCGTTGCTTGCTCCTCCGATTCCTGCGAAGAACGACAGTGGGATAGATATAACAAGAGCACATGGACAGCTTATGACGAGGAATGTAAGCGCTCTATAGATCCATACCTCCCAGCCTGCGCTCCCTCCCATGATCATAGATACAACCGGAGGCAGAATGGCAAGCGCGAGGGCACTGAGACATACAGCAGGGGTATATATCCTTGCGAATTTGGAGATGAAGTCTTCCGACTTTGACTTTCTGGAGCTTGCATTCTCAACCAGATCAAGGATCTTCGATACGGTGGAGTCACCGAACTCCTTCGTTGTCCTAACCTTGAGAAGTCCTGTCATGTTTATCGAGCCAGAGATGATCTCATCGCCCTGATGTATCTCTCTAGGAAGACTTTCTCCTGTCAGGGCGCTCGTATTCAGCGATGAATCCCCTTCGATTACAACACCATCGATAGGAACCTTCTCACCAGGCTGTACGATTATGATCGTTCCGATTCCGACATCATCGGGGTCGACCTTCTCAAGGGTTCCATTGACCTCCACATTCGCATAGTCCGGACGTATATCCATCAGCTCGGTTATGTTCTTCCGGCTCTTTCCAACCGCATAGCTCTGGAACAGCTCTCCAATCTGGTAGAAGAGCATTACAGCTACAGCTTCCGTATAATCACCGCTTCTCTCATAGATCGCGAGGGCGATTGCTCCAACAGTTGCAGTAGCCATCAGAAAGCATTCATCAAATACCTGTCCGCGTATGATGCCCTTTATGGCTTTCCTGAGGATATCATAGCCTACGATGAGGTAGGACAGCATATACAGTACAAAGCGGGGCAGGCCAGTGACTGGAATAAAGGAAAGCGCAATGACCATTGCCGCTGAGATCAGGATGCGGATAAGCATAATCCTCTGCTTGCGGTTCATTTCATTTACCTCACATCAGATGAAGACTTCGCAGTCGCTTTCGACTCTCTTGCAGTTGTTCCTGACGTTCTCCATGACGGAGTTCCTGTCAGCGCCTTCCTGGAATTCCACTATCATCTTCTGCATCATGAAGTTAACCGTGCAGTCCTTGACTCCCTCCGTCTTCCTTGCAGCATTCTCCATTTTATTGGCGCAGTTTGCGCAATCGACTTCGATACCATATGTCTTTTTCATATATGCCTCTCTTTAACAATTAAGCAATCGTTTAATTGTTGATTCAATACTATCTCTCTTTCTGCCTGTCGTCAATAGGGAAGAGGCTATTTCCGAAATCTCTGGAAAATAATATTATCCGTAGTATGACGTATCCATCATTGCCGCATGATCATGGGCAGAACGCAGAGAAGCTCATTGATCATATACCATCAGCTGAAAGCTTCAATACGCTTTCGGATATCTTCAGCCAGCTTGGAGATGAGAGCAGGCTGAGGATCTTCTGGATACTCTGCCACTGCGAGGAGTGTGTCATAAACCTCTCCTCCATGGTTGACATGTCGAGTCCTGCAGTCTCTCATCATCTGCGGCAGCTGAAGGCCGGCGGTCTTATAGAAAGCAGACGCAGCGGCAAAGAGGTCTATTACAAGGCTGTGGATAACGATAAGACACGTTTATTGCACAGCATGATAGAATCCCTTATGCATGTCACATGCCCATGGGAGAACCCGAGCTGAAAAAACTGGCATCCATATAATCTTGGATATGCCAGCTCTTATATGCTTTGAAAAGCCTGAAGTAAATTATGCAATCAGAATCTTCTGATTCTTTCAATCAGTCCATCGATATGCTCTTTAGTAAGTGATGGATTGAGGAGTGTGAACTTGAGCATCACCTTTCCCTTGTATACAGTCTGACCGATGATTGTTCCTTCGCTCATGAGCTTCTTCCTGGCATTCCTGTTCCTGTCATCTCCGCCTCTGAGGGCGAATACGACAGAACTCAGCTCTGGTTTTACAGGGGCGATGAATTCATCATCCCTGCTGATGCATGAGAAGAAGTAGGATGCATTGTCTATCATCGTATCGATGATCCTCCTGTATCCATCGCGTCCTCTCATCCTGAATGCCATATAGACCTTCAGCGCATCAAAGCGCCTTGTCGTCTGCATAGATTTGCCTACAAGGTTTATGAATCCCTCTTCCTCGTCTTCCTCTCTGTTGAGGTAGTCCGCATGGAGCTGGAAAGCATTAAGCTCTGTTCCGTCTTTGACAAGGAGGGCAGAGGCGCTGATCGGGATTAGGAACATCTTGTGGAAATCAACGGTAATCGAGTCTGCAAGGCTGAGATCGGATACTCTGTCTGAGTAGGATGACAGTATTGCACCTGAGCCATAAGCGGCATCCGCATGCAGAAGCATGCCGTATTCATCCGCGATTCTCCTCAGTGCTTTTATCTCATCAATGCTTCCGAAGTCGGTAGTGCCAACAGTAGCAGCAATCATGAAAGGAATAAGCCCATTCTCAGCATCCCTCCGTATGATTTCCTCTGCTTTCTTTATATCTATGCGGCAGAGATCTTCGACAGGGAGCTTCGATACAGCCTCGTATCCAAGCCCTGCAATATGGGCACCCTTATCGAATGAGAAGTGCGATATCTCCGATACATAGATCCTGAGCTTATTGAAATCAGGGGGAAGACCATTCTTCTTCACATCGTATCCACGCCTCTGGAGGAATCTGTCACGGTGGATTATCAGGGCAGAGATATTCGACTGGCTGCCTCCTGATGTGAATGTGCCATCCGAGCCGCTTCCGTATCCGAAGAGGGAGAGAAGCTCATTTACGACCTTCACCTCAATCTCCGTAGCAGCTGGTCCCTGGTCCCAGCTATCCATGCTGCTGTTGAAGCTTGCGATTATGAGCTCAGAGGCAATGGTCTCGAGCAGGACAGGGGAGTGGAGGTGAGGCATATAGGACTGTGACCATGTCCTGAGCATGTTCGGAAGTATTGCTGTCTTCACGCTCTCCATCATCCTTGTCCATCCATCTCCGTTATCCGGAAGAATGGGCAGCTCATCGATGATAGCTCTGAGGTCATAAGGACCGATTCCCGAATAG
Organism: uncultured Spirochaetaceae bacterium; assembly: GCA_944389505.1. Classification (GTDB taxonomy): domain Bacteria; phylum Spirochaetota; class Spirochaetia; order Sphaerochaetales; family Sphaerochaetaceae; genus Ornithospirochaeta. Next base: position 133,888 of record CALXMP010000004.1, on the reverse strand, counting down.
GCTTTCCCGTCCGTTATCGACTCGATGATAGCCTCGGCTGTCTCCATGACAGCCGACATGAATGCTTCCTTTTCCTTTCTGCCATCGGATAGGACTGTTACATCATCTACCAGTGATCTCACGGTCAATCTCCATTGCTGCTGATGAGAAGATATCCAGCATTGTTGATATCTCGCTATCGGAGACGGTAAGCGCACAGAGGCATCTCATGACGCTTCCGTTCCTGCCGCCTTTCTCCATTATGAGGCCTTTCTCAAAGCATCTTCTCTGGATCTCCGCTGCAATCTCACCGGATGGTTCCGGATTGCCCATTATGTCCTTGCTCCCATTGGGATCTATGAACTCGATTCCAAGCATCAGGCCTCTGCCGCAGACATCTCCGATTATCGAGACGGAGGACTTGAGCTTCAGCATTGCATCCTTGATGACATTGCCCTTTCTTCTGACCTCGTCAAGGAAGTTCTGATCGGAGATCCTGTTCAGCACGACGGTACCTGCTGCCATCGCAAGCTGGTTGCCGCGGAACGTGCCAGCATGTGCTCCTGCTGACCATTTGTCGAGATCCTTATTGTAGACAACGACGCTCATTGGCTGGCTGCCGCCGATTGCCTTGCTCATGAGGATGACATCCGGAACGATTCCAGATTCCTCAAATGCCCAGATATTCCCTGAGCGTCCCATGCCGCACTGTATCTCGTCGAGGATGAGAGGAATGGAGAGCTCCTCTGTGACCCTTCTGACAGTCTGGAGGAATGATGCAGGAGCCGGGATTACGCCTCCCTCTCCCTGGATTGCCTCAAGGATTACAGCCGCAGGGCGGGTGACTCCGCTCTCAGGATCCTTCAGCATCCTCTCAAAGTAGGCGGAAGCGGCTTTCGCTCCGGCTTCTCCTCCGAGTCCGAAAGGACATCTGTATGAATATGGATATGGCATGAACTGCACGCCCGGCATCAGATTCTGCACCCTGTTCTTTGCATTGTGGTTGCCTGTCAGGGCAAGTGCTCCGTGTCCCATCCCATGATAGCCGCCGGAGAACGCCATTACCGTTCCTCTTCCTGTAGCGGTCTTGCAGAGCTTTATGGCAGCATCTGTCGCATCAGTGCCTGATGGAGAGCAGAACTGTATCTTTGCATTTGATCTGAGTTTTTCTGGGAGGGTAGAGAAGATTGTCTCTACGAATCTGTCTTTTACTGGTGTTGTGAGGTCCAGGGTATGAAGCGGAGCTCCTGATGAGATGAGGTCAATCATCGCATTGTTCACTTCATCATCATTGTGTCCGAGGGCGAGCGTTCCAGCTCCGCAGAGGAAATCGAGATACCTCTTTCCGTCCGCATCCTCAACCCAGGATCCTTTTGCCTTTGTGAGAGCAACGGGGAATTTCCTCGGATAGCTCCTTGCTGATGACTCGAAGTCATTCTGCCGGTCAGTGAAGTACTTATTTGTGTGCCTGTCCATTCCTTTCTGTCCTTATTCCATATTATCTTTCCGGCCTAGCCGGTTCCTCTATTCTTAGACTCCCGGCAACGCCGGGGATGCAAGGGCAATAATAGCAGTGGTATCCCCTCTTGGCTAGTAGAAAAAGACAGAATGCATAAAAAACGCCTCCATGGACTGGGAGGCGGCAGATTGTGATGAAGGAATTAAGCGTCCTCTCCTGATTTCGCTTCCTGTATTTCCTTCCTTCTTTCCTTGCAGAGCTTTGCTATTTCTGCCAGAGCCTTCCTTGCCCTCATTCCTGAAGCCTTGATTCCTTTCTCTTCGAATCTCTTGCTTTCAGCAAGATACGTCTCAAACTGTGAGACAAGTTCCTCGTGAATTGTCATGCCGATTCTCCTTTATGTCTGATTTCAAATATGAATGATACCATAATGTGGTAGGAATACAATCAAAAGTCAGTGGATAATGCGTCCTTTCCACTCAAAACCCTTTCCTGTGATGCTTCTGAAGAGGCCATGGATGTACATTGCGCATACGACAATGAGCGTGAGGGGGCATGAGATGGAGATGCGCTTCTGCCATCTGAATGCCTTGCATCCGATGAACCAGCCTGCTATGAAGAGCACTGTACCAGCAAGCATTGTAGCAGATCCTGTGGTCAGCCCTTCGGACAGAAGCAGCATTAGAGCTGCGATGGGGGAGAGCGCTATATGGAGCAGTACTACCACAGCGATGACGATAGGGAGAAGCATTGTGATCTTCGGCGGGATCACTCCAGCGATTGACCGTTCAATGCCTTTGAATGATTCCTTCGCTGTCCTGTACATAAGGCATGCAGAGTGCTTCGAGAGATCTATGAATGAGTATTTCTTCCCGCTTCGTACAAAGAGCCTTACTATCCCGATATCATCGCAGATCTCGCCCTTTATCCTGTCGTATCCTCCAGTCTCATCATAGGCGCTCTTCTTCATCATTATGAACTGCCCGATTGCGAATGAGGCTGCAGGAATGGGGAATCTGTGGATGAACCACTGCGGGATGAAGACTGTTGTGAGCATCATTGCGGACATGCAGATGTTCCCGAAGTATGAATGGCAGAGCTCCTTCGGGAATCCGGAGATTATATCGAGCGAATGCGCCTTCATCACCGAGTATGCGAATGATATGCAGTCGCTTTTGTGCACTGTGTCGGCATCGGTTGCCAATATGTATTCGCCCTTGGCGTGCGGAATGAGCTGGAGAAGGGCATTGATCTTCCCATTCACATGGTACTGCCTTCCTGGATCGGTGCTGAATACATGGATTCTGCTGTCCTTCTTCCTGTACTCCTCAAGTATCTCTCCCGTCCGATCAGTGCTCTGGTCGTTTATCACAAGGATCTCGATATTCCCGTAGTCCTGCGAGACCATGGAATCAAGCAGGTTGCCGATGTTCCCTTCCTCATTCCTTGCAGGTATCACAACCGAGATCAGTGGACCGTCCGTATGCTTCTCCGCCTTCCCCATGATATGGAAATAGATGAGATTGAGTATCACATTCACGATACCGTAGATCCCGAGTATGGACATCAATGCAATGTAGAGTGACAGCCAGATTTCCATCAGATTGAGTATCTCACCCCTGCCGTGAACTGGAAGTCCGCAGCGAAATCGCCCTGCACATTATCCTTGTTCCATATCAGGACAAGATCCGATCTGCTGTATAGCTCAAGCTTCCTGACAGGCTCAATGCCGCCCTCGAGCGTGAATATGAGGAAATGCTCAGGCGCATCTGCGTTCCCCTCATATGTCAGGTCATAGCTTTCGGAATCAGGCAGCGATGAGGTCGGCGTGGATGGATTCTTGCCTTCCTGGACCTTCTTCCACCTTGTGAGCTCGTTGAATGCTCCATGCACCATGTACATGAGATTGCCCTCTGCATACCACTTGCCGAACACTTCATACCCCGTGTTTATATTCGCTACGATCGCATCGCCGCCATAGCGGTAGCCAAGGAACTGGAGCGCATAGGAGGCAAGATTCCTGTCCGTCTTGTCCTCTGAGACGAATTCAGGGAATGCGACGACGAAGTTGTTGCCATACCTGTCTCCCTTATAGCTTGTGCCATCATCCCTGAGATAGAGATAGGGATCGGTGTAGACAGCTTCTATCGATCCGTATAGCACTCCATCTCCCATAGGATAGGAGAACTTCGTTCCAAGCATGTATCCCAGTCCAGACGGGGCTGTGCCTTCCGATGTATACTCGCCGAACATCTGGAGCTCATCGAGGACGAACTGGCCGTAGAGATTCCAGTGAGGAGCGACTGCCCAGTCGATCTCCAGCGACAGGATCGAGTTGGCATTCCCTCTGATATAGTAGTTGTGGAATATGGCGGTGGGGCTCAGCACAAGCGGATCGAATGTATTCTCGCTCTGGTACATTATGCCCTCTGTCAGGGCCATATTCACCTTGTTGAATATCCTCCATTCAAGACGGTGGGAGATGAACATTCTCACTCCCTGCCTCTCCAGAAGCTGGGAGAACTCAGGAGAGTAGTAGTATCTTCCATCCCCGTAGAAATCCTTCATGTAGTTCATCGGATGGATGAATGCGCTTGCGGAGAAGATGTATTTGAATGAGTCCGTGAAGAATGAGACCCTTGCATTGTTGTGGTACGGCAGCTGGTCGCCTATCACGAAATTGCCAGTCTCTCCCGGGCCCCAGCTCAGTCTGTCGCGTCCTATCGCAACATTCCACCAGCTTCCTCCGAATGAGCCGAATGCGCGGTAGGGGAAGTTCATGTTGAAGTCGGAGAATGCCGTAGGCGGGATGAATATGAGGTTGTGGCTGATGACAGAGCCTTTGTACTTGTATCCGATAATATTCCCATTATCATCAACTACGGAATCGGTAAGGCTATGGACATTCCTCACAGTCCCGAGGTCGAGTGACATATAGCCATATACCGAGTCCGATATCCAGGTCTCGAATGGAAGCTTCACAAGTGGAACTGGCGTATTGTAATCGCCGAAGAACATCCCAGGCTTCATAGCATATTCATCGGGATCTGTGAATGAGTCCTTATTGGCATGGAGATAGACCTCTCCATTGATGATTCCCTCAATGCCGAATCCGAACATATCGTTGGGAGAGAATCTCGGCTTTTCCGTTATAAGGCTCTCTGCGTAGCTGTAGATCCGCTCTTCCTCCGCTGACAGACAGGCATCGTCCAGTCTCTGGAGCATCATCTCCAGCTCTGCCCCCGACCATGGACCGGAGGTGGAGGGAAGGGCATAGCCATGCGAGATATAAAGCGTCTTCACAGCTCTGTATGCATCGGAATCTATATCGAATATCTTCTGTCTATTGTCATTTACTGTTCCGGCAGAGAGCATAGCTACGGCAAGCAGAAGCATAGCCAGAACGGATCGGCATCGTCTCATACCTGAAGATTATCTTCAATGCGATGGTTAAGTCAAATCGTGGGATAGACACCATCCTTATCTTCTGAGATAATTATTCCTATGAACCATTTGACTAGATTTTCCACCCTTTTCGTTCTTCTTATCGCCATTCTTGCCACATCCATATATGCCGATGCTGTGCCGGGGAGCGTGAACCATCTTGCTCCCATGATGGAGGATGAGGCCTATGGCGCGCTTCTGAAGCACATTTTCGATGGGGGAGATACAGATGGGGCAATAAGCCTGTATGAGGCTCTTGAGGCTCATATGGAGAGCGCAGACTATGACCAGTGGCTGAAGGATGCTGCCCTTGCCAGGGCTTCCCTTATCGTTGCGAAGGATCTCTCCGAGTCCGATATGAAGGGAGAGGCATCGCAGTATATGGAGAATGCCGACAGCATCATCGCTGGCCTCAGGGATGAAGGTGCTCCAGAATCAACGGTGGGTGTCCTTGAAGCTCTTTCCTTCTCATTCTGGTATCTTGTCGATGGTTCGATCTCGAAGGCAATGAAATTCCCGAAGATGGTCGATAATCTCTACAAAGAACATCCTGAGGATTTCCATGTTCTTCTTCTCTCTGCCGACCGCTACCTGCATTCGCCGGGAATCGTCGGCGGGAATATCGCGAAGGGCCGCGATATGTTCCTTGAGGCTGAGAAGGTCATGGATGAGAACGGTGCTGCCGAATGGGACAGGTTTACAGTCTACAGCGGTATAGCATATGGTTATGACAGGACAAAGAAGCATGAGCAGGCCGTGCCGTATGCAGAGCTTGCCGCCAGTATATATACGGCGGATGCTACTGTGAATGAGATACTGGAGAAGTGACATCGCAGCCTGCACGGGAGATAGGAGGAGAGGGCTAGTCCCGGTTTTATGAAGATTTTACTGGTTCTTGAACTATATGATGGAGCCTCGAACGGCAATACTATATCAGCGCATCATCTTGCGGATAATCTCCGGGCAAGAGGGCATGAGGTGAGGATTGCCGCATCGGGAGAGACATATGATGGGAAGTGGGGCTTCGGTGTATACCATGTCCCTGTTTTCGACAAGCTTATATCCGCCCATGGATTCATGTTCGGAATCCCCGATGAGAAGAAGATGGCGGAGGCTGTGCACTGGGCCGATATCGTCCATGTGATGATGCCATTCCCGCTTGGGAAGCTTGCGACGAGGATTGCGGTCCGCGATGGCATTCCATGCACTGGAGCGTTCCATATCCAGCCTGAGAATATCTGGTCATCTGTCGGGCTTGGCAACTTCATGCCTCTGATAAACTTCACATACTGGTTTGCGAACCGCTACATATTCCGCTATTTCCACTACATCCACTGTCCCAGCCGTATGATCTCCAACATGCTCAAGTCCCATGGATACAAGGCTGAGATGAGGATCATATCCAATGGAATATCGCTCACGGAATTCAAGTACCATAAGTGCCCGAAGCGGAAGGAGTTCCAGGACAGGTTCGTCGTTGTGATGAGCGGAAGGCTTTCCAGGGAGAAGCGCCAGGATATCCTTATAAACGCAGTGAAGAAGTCAAAGTATGCGGATAAGATCCAGCTTTATCTTGCCGGTCAGGGACCGAAGAGGGAGGAGTACGAGAAGCTCGCTGAAGGACTTCCGAATCCGATCATGATGCAGTTCCTGTCGACAAAGGATCTCATAGAGCTTCTTGGCGAGGCTGATCTCTATGTCCATGCTTCTGATATCGATATCGAGGCAATGAGCTGCATGGAGGCGTTCGCATCAGGTCTTGTTCCTATCATCTCCGATAGCCCTAGATCCGCGGCATCGCAGTTCGCGCTTGATGAGCGCTCTGTGTTCAAGGCTGGAGACAGCACCGACCTTGCGGCGAAGATTGACTGGTGGATTGAGCATCCGGAGGAGAGAAAGCGCATGGAGCCGCTCTATTCAGAATCAGCCGCGAATTACTCGCTCGATAAATCTGTCGATATGATGATTGCGATGTTCGAGGATGAGATCAAGAGGTGCGGGAAGGAAGTTCCCCAGGAGTGAGAAGATGCCCGGTTTCCCGGGCATTATCTATCACTTGACTATGCTTCCATCCTCAGAGAGCTTCCTCATTATATAGCCCTCTTTCAGCGGAAGCGATGTCCGTATGCTTCCTGCCTTGCCATGGTCAAGCTGTTCCACCTCGTTCCCATCTCCATCGAGGAGTGTGAATGAGCTGTCTGAGAGGAGGGGAACATCCGGTCCGATGAACTCAAGATTGTCTCCCTTCTTTATCTGGTTGCGTATATCCAGCAGATAGGTGTTGTCACCGGTTTTCTCCCTTACACTGCCAAGGAATATGTAATTCCTTTCATAGCCATAGCTTGTAGGCCTGGAGACATCTGCTGTATCGATGGCACCGGATGAGAAGAAGAATCCTGTGGTGTACTCCCTGTGAGAGACATCGAAGAGATCACGCTTGTACATATCAAGATCGGGAGCTCTGTCGATTGCCTTCCTGTATGCCCTGGTGACGACTGCAACGTAGTACACCGACTTCATCCTTCCCTCGATCTTCAGCGATGAGAGCCCTGCATCCTCAAGCTCCTTGACGTGGTCGATCATGCAGAGATCCTTTGATGAGAGGATTGTCGTGTATCCATCCTCTTCCTCGATAGGATAGTAGATACCTGGACGTTCCTCCTCTTCGAGAGCGTAGTGGAGCTTATAGTTCCAGCGGCATGTATGGGAGCAGTCCCCCTGGTTCCCGCTTCTTCCCGCAAGGTGTGCGGAGAGAAGGCATCTGCCGGAGTAGGCCATGCACATCGCACCATGCACAAACGCTTCAAGCTCCAGTTCCGGGACAGCATCCTTTATGCGCTTAATATCATCAAGGGAAGCCTCCCTGCCGAGAATCACACGATCAAAACCCATCTTACTGTACATCTTCGCGCTCTCGCTGTTGATGCATGAAGCCTGGGTGGAGAGGTGGAGCTCTTTTTCAGGGAAGTTCTCCTTCAGGAATGATACCGTGCCGATATCAGAGACGATAAAGGCATCGAAAGGCCATCTGGCAATCTCATCCTTCATAGTCCTGAGCTTCTGGATCTGATCCTCATGGAAGAGGATGTTCATCGTGCAGTAGATCTTCTTCCCCGTCGACTTTCTGAGCTCTCTCACCTCATCGAGTTCCTGATCGGAGAAATTCCCCGCATTCTTTCTCAGCGAGAACTCCGTAAGACCCATATAAGCGGCATCTGCGCCATAGGCAAATGCCGTTCTGAGTTTTTCCGCATTTCCTGCAGGAGCAAGTAACTCTATTGCCATCTCATAACCTTCTCATAGATTTCGGACTGGCGCTGCTGGGACTTCGCCCTCTCTTCCTCTTCCTTGCGCCTTTTCTCCATCATCATCGCATCGAGGATGGATTTATCGAGCCGCTTCGTGCTCTCCTCAGGGAAAGCGATGCTGATGACCTCAGAGATATCGGAGACAAGATGGAAGATGACATCGCCCTTGACTTCCTTATCGAGCTTGTCCAGATCAGCCTTGTTCCTTTCTGGGATTATGATCTCCGTGATCCTGTTTCTGCGGGCTGCAAGGATCTTCTCCTTCAGTCCTCCTATCGGCATCACGCGTCCTGTAAGGGTGAGCTCTCCCGTCATCGCAAGGCCTTCCTTCACAGGCTCTGAGCGGAACATCGACCAGAGAGCTGTAAAAAGCGTTATGCCGGCTGAAGGACCATCCTTCGGTACAGCGCCCTCAGGAATGTGGAGATGCACCGTCTCATCATCGAAGAACTCGAGGTTGAGCCCTCTGAGATATGCTTCCTTCTTCAGCGAGGACCATGCAATCGATACAGATTCCTGCATCACAGATCCCAGCTGGCCCGTGACCTTCAGCTCTCCCTTCATCGGGATTGCCTCAGCTTCTATCAGAAGCACATCCCCGCCCATGCTAGTCCATGCAAGTCCTATAGCTGTTCCTGGCTTATCGGCCTTGATGATGTCATCGGAAGGGAAGACAGGCTTGCCAAGGTAGTTCTCAACGCCATTGCCCCTTATGTATACAGGGAGCTTGAGATCCTTCTCCTGGAGTATCTTAAGGGCAACCTTCCTCATTACCTTGTCTATGAGCTTCTCGTAATTCCTGACACCAGCTTCCCTTGCGTACTCCTCAGCAATAAGCCCAAGTGCCTTGCTGTCGAACCTGATCTCCTTTGATGTAAGGCCATTCTTCTTCAGAAGCCTTGGCACAAGATAGTCATGTCCGATATGGAGCTTCTCCTCAGGGGTATATCCTGAGAGCTCAATCATCTCCATCCTGTCCAGAAGAGGCTCAGGGATCCTCGAAGGATCATTCGCAGTAACGATGAAAAGCACGTGCGATAGATCATACGGCAGATCGACATAGAAATCCTGGAAGCTTGTATTCTGCTCTGGGTCAAGGACCTCGAGAAGCGCGGAGGCAGGATCTCCTTGGAATGATTCTCCCATCTTGTCTATCTCATCGATAAGGATGACTGGATCCGGGACGCCGGTGGTCTTCATCGCCTGGATGATCTTGCCCGGCATCGCCCCGACATAGGTTCTCCTGTGTCCTTTGATCTCTGCCTCATCCCTCATGCCTCCGACGGAGAAGCGGTAGAACTTCTTGCCGAGCGCTCTGGCGATGGAATAGCCTACCGAAGTCTTTCCGACCCCAGGAGGGCCAGAGAGGCAGAGTATTGCACCCTTTCCGTTCCTGGCCTTAAGGCGGGATGCAAGGAATTCGAGTATTCTCTCCTTTACATCCTTCATTCCATAGTGGTCATGCTCAAGGACATTCTTCACCTTTGATATGCTGTAGTCAGGAGCCTTGTCCTCGAAGGAGAAGGGGAGTGAGAGTATCGTCTCGATATAGAGCTTCGTCATGGCGTACTCAGGGTTCATCGTCTCCAGCCCTGAGAGCTTGTCGAGCTCCTTGTCCACCTGCTTCCTGAATACCTCGGGCAGCTTGGTGTTCTCCGCTCTCTGATAGAGATCGTCCGATACATTGCCGCCCTTGCCCCTTCCTGATATCTGGGCAAGCTCGTCCTTGAGAGCCTTGATCTGTTCCCTCAGTATCTGCTCACGGTTGCGGTTCTTGATCCTGTCGTAGATTTCCTGCTTGACGGCGTTCTCTTTATCGAGAATCTCCTTCTCCGCTGCAATGTATGAGAGAAGCTTCTCTATCCTGTCCTTCGGATTCGATATCTCCAGAAGCTCCTGGAGGAATGTGCCGGGGGCGTTTATAGCGGATGCGGCATAGAATGAGAGCATCGATGCATCATCGATGTTCGTCACATTCACATCCGAGGCGAATGAGAACATCCCCGTCGTCTGGCTCAGTCCCATTATCGTATCGCGTAGAATGCGTACATATGACTGCACAGCCTTCTCCCTGACAGGCGCATCCGGGTATGCCTCGAAATCGGCATAGGTGAACTGGCCATCTGCTGTGAATCCCGTTACCTTCACCCTCTCAATCGTGGAGACGAAGAGATGGTAGCAGTTGTTCGGGAGCTTTATGTATCTTGTTACCCTGGAGAGTGTTCCTACGGTACGGAAATTGCCATTCTGCTCCTGCATCACCGCTACAAAAAAGCCATCGCCATCGATGACCCGTGTGATAGCAGTCACATCCGCAGGACGGCCGATCATCAGTGTAGTGAATGTCTCCGGGAATAGCGGCCTTTCGAGAAGGGGCAGCACTATTGCCCTCACTGGCAGCTTTTCCATCTCATTTGTGCTGTTTTCCTCTGTCTGCATTGAATATCCTCTATCTGATGAATTTATAGGACACTGTCCTTATTAGCAATGCCCTCTGTACAGCAAAAGATAATATCCTGCTGATTATACGGCAATGGAGAATGGAATGGAAATTGCCGCTTTCGCCTGGAATCATAGGCCTCAGCAGCCTGAAAAAAATACCGGGGCCTGGATATCCCAGACCCAATTGCGGATCAGATGATGATCAGAGGGAATGTTTCCTTATCCTCACCTGTATTCAGTATATAGGAATAGCCATTCCCGGAAAGTGCTTTGTTCATATCCGCCATCGCATCTTCCCATGTAGTGTCCCCATCTATCCTCTCTGTATCGACAGATGCTGTTGCAATATTCCTTCCGAGACTTTCCATGCCTTCATTGCCACTGAAGAAGCATGCTGTTATCGTTCCCTTCTCATTGAGGCCTGCTATGGTTCCGACTGTATCGCCTCCCGATACAATTCCTGTGGAGTAGCATGCAGCCATCTCCTGCAATCTGTTTATGCCTGCGATGCCGCCTGCGGTGCTATTGCATCTCACTGTGCCAGATGAATAGCATCCGATCATCGGTCCCAGGCTTATGCCAGCAATGCCTCCGCAGATCGTATTGCTCCCGACTGAACCTGAGAAGGAGGAGGCATAGACGTAAGCCGCAAAGTTGTATCCGACGATGCCGCCGGCCTCTTCCTTTCCAATAATGACGCCGGATGAGGAGCATTCCCTTATCACTGATTCCTGTGAGCTGAGTCCTGCTATCCCTCCGATATACCAGTCCATATCGCTGATGCTGCCGGTGAATGAGCACTTCGATATGCTGCTTCCGTTATCATTGCATCCTGCGATGCCGCCTGCGTAGTATCCATCGGTAACCTGTCCGGAGAAGCTGCATTCCGTTATGACTGCTCCATCTGCATTGAGACCTGCAATACCGCCTATCACGTATTCTCCGCTTATAGTGCCTGATCCTGTGCAGTTCTCGATAATACCGTAGTTGATACCTGCAATGCCTCCTGCATCGCCATTGCCATGGGAGATTGCAGAGGAGGAGCAGCCTGTGATCGTTCCCCTGTTGCGTCCCGCTATGCCTCCCTCTGCGATGCCCGATTCCTCAAGCGTTCCTGAGACATGGCAGTTCTCAATTCTTCCAAGGTTCTCTCCTGCTATCCCTCCTGCGGAGTCGGAGCCCTTGATGCTTATGCCTGACAGCATCAGGTTCCTTACCGTTCCGCTCTCTCCGATATACCCGAAAAGCCCGTTATGATCGGAATCCGATGCTATCATGAGCCCCGATATCATGTGGCCGTTTCCATCGAATACGGCGCTGTATGGTACTGAGGAGGATCCTATCGGCGTCCATTCACCTGCCAAGGTTATATCCGCAATGAGAGTACATGATAAGGAAGGGGAGGATGCAGCCCATGTTTTCAGGCCAGCTTCTCCATATACGATATATCCTCCGGATGAGGATATGGCATACTCCTCCCATCTGCCGTGGAGCGCTATGTTCCTGTCGATTGTTGCAGATGGATCGAATGGCTCATCAGAACCCTCCTCGAACCAGCCAAGGAAGCGGAATTCCGTTCCGCTGTATGAAAGAGAGACCGGTGGAAGGCTTCCGACTGTCTCTCCGTATGGGATATCCATCGCATCAGGGACTTCGCTCAGGAGGGCAGTCTTATCGAGCGATGCGGGGAGATCGTACGAGAATACGATCCTCTTCGCTTCCTTCCAGATTGCATGGAGCGTCATGTTGCTTCTGATCGGAGTTGAGAAGCTGAAGAGGGAAGTGCCGTCGAGGCTCCAGCCTATGAATGCGTATCCTGCTTTCTCTGGATTCTGAGGCTGCCTTGCTGTCCTTCCTTCAGGTACAAGCTGCGGCGCAAGCGATGAGCCTCCCTCTGTATCGAAGGTTATCCTGTATACCGTATTCTTCGACCATCCTGCATAGAGCGTTGCATCGGATGTCACTAGCGAGTCAGGATCATACGGGTCTGATGCGGCTTTGTCTGCGAACCAGCCTGCGAAGCTGTATCCGCCTCTTGTTGGGACATCAGGGCGGTAATCCCAGATTGGAGCGCCGTCAGGAACCTCTGCAGAGAATTCCGATGTTCCATCGGCCCAATGGCCGCCATTCGCATCGAATGTGACAGAGTGCATTGCCGGCTCGATATGAGGAGGATCGCAGGCAGAGACAAGAACTGCGATACCGATGATCAGAACAAGATTGATACAGAATTTCCTGCTTTTCAACATAGCAATATTATATCGCGTTTCGTGGCTTTGTGATGGTATGTGTGAGTTTCCTGCAGTCCCTGGCCTCTTATGCCGCAGATTCCGTCTGATTGCAGGAAGCTGGTCTGCAATATGCCTTGACCATTTGGAATGGAGTCTGCATATGATGAGAACTTAGCGAATTTGAATACTATTTATTCTTTATATATTAAGAAAATATTAAGATGTTGTAAAAATGCAACATCATGCAACGCGATATTGTATTGCATTCATTCGATCTTTTGGATAATGTGCACCTATACCAGAAATATCCATGAGGAGCCCCCAGTGCGTAAAGTTGCGATAATAATGGGTAGCGATTCGGATCTGCATATCGCGGAAAAGGCGGTAGCAGTGCTTAAGGACTTCGAGGTACCGTATGAGGTGCATGTCATGAGTGCGCATCGTACGCCGGATGAGGTCCATGCGTTTGCATCATCGGCAAGGGCAGAGGGTATTTCCGCCATCATATCGATAGCTGGCAAGGCCGCCCATCTCGGCGGTGTCATCGCAGCATATACAACACTTCCAGTGATAACGATTCCAGGATCAGGAGGAGCCCTCAAAGGCGTTGAGGCGCTTCTGTCATCGGTGGAGATGCCGCCAGGGATTCCTGTGGCATCTGTCGGAATAGATGCAGGGCAGAATGCTGCGCTTCTCGCGCTTTCAATCCTTTCGGTAAGCGATGAGGGGATTGCGGAGAAGCTCGGGGCATATAGGGAAAGCATGCGCAATAAGGTCCTTATCAAGGACAGAGAGATAAGCGGGAGGCTTTAAGCTATGGAGAGGAAAGAGCAGCTTTACGAAGGTAAGGCAAAGAAGGTCTATGCGACCAGTGATCCTGATATCTGCATCGTATCGTACAAGGACGATGCAACGGCATTCAATGGAGAGAAGAAGGGGACCATCAGAGGCAAGGGCGTCATCAACAACAGGATAACGAACTACCTGATGAAGAGGCTTTCCGATGAGGCAGGCATTCCCACACACTATATCGAGGAGCTCTCCGATACCGATACCGCTGTAAAGCGTGTAAGAATCATTCCTCTCGAGGTCATTGTCCGCAATGTGATCGCTGGATCGCTTTCGAAGCGTGTAGGGAAGCCTGAGGGTACGGAGCTCAGATGCCCGATCCTTGAGTTCTCCTATAAGGATGATGAGCTCGGTGATCCGATGGTCAATGACTACCATATCCTGGCAATGGGCTGGGCGACGGAGGAGGAGCTTGATACGATCAAGGACTATGCTATGAGGATCAATGACTATCTTCTTGGGTTCTTCTCCTCAATCGGCATCGACCTCATCGATTTCAAGCTTGAGTTCGGCAAGACCTCAGATGGCACAATCGTGCTTGCCGATGAGATCAGCCCCGATACATGCCGTTTCTGGGATAGCGTTACGAAGAAGAAGCTCGACAAGGACCGCTTCCGCCGCGATCTCGGTGATACGGAAGGCGCATACAAAGAGATGCTCGAGCGCGTTTTCGGAGCAAAGTGATGAACGAGCTGAAGGAAGAATGCGGGCTCTTCGGTATCTGGTCGGAAAAACCTTCCGACCTTGCCCGCACATGCTACTACGCCCTCTATGCGCTGCAGCACAGGGGGCAGGAGGGTGCAGGCATAGCCGTCGCCGCGGATGATGGCATAGTCTCTAGAAAGGACGCAGGGCTTGTGAATGATGTCTTCACATCCTCCGTCCTTTCTTCTTTTCCGGAGACTACCATGGCTATCTCCCATGTGCGCTATGGTACTACTGGTATCAACCCAAGGCTTAACGTACAGCCTCTTGTCGTCAATCACTACCTCGGATCTATGGCTGTCGCCCATAATGGCAACCTCGCCAACGATGCTGAGCTGAGGAAGGAGCTTGAGCTCAATGGCTCCATCTTCCATACGACAAGCGATACGGAGGTCATCGCATACATGCTGGTGCGCCATAGGCTGGAGGATCTCCCTCTGGATAAGGCGGTCTCAAAGCTGATGGATGAGCTCAGGGGAGCATACTCGCTTCTTGTAATGGGCCGTGATAAGCTTGTTGCCGCAAGGGATCCATGGGGTTTCAGACCTCTATGCATGGGAAGGATCGGCAATGGCTATGTCTTCGCATCCGAAAGCTGTGCCTTCGATACGATCGGCGCCGAGTTCATCCGTGATATAGAGCCAGGGGAGATTGTGACCATAGATAAGGATGGCAATGTCTTCTCGGACAAATCCCATACGGGCCGGGAACAGAAGAGCTTCTGCGTCTTCGAGCTGATCTACTTCGCCCGTCCTGATTCCGTGATCGATGGCGTTTCAGTGCAGCTTGCAAGGCAGAGGGCTGGAGCATTCCTCGCTCTCGAGCATCCTGTGCAGGCAGATGTGGTCATCGGAGTGCCTGATTCAGGTATTGAAGCAGCTCTCGGCTATTCAAGGCAATCGGGCATACCGTATTCGACTGGACTGATAAAGAATAAGTATATCGGGCGCACATTCATCCAGCCTGACCAGCGGATGAGGGAGGACTCTGTCAGGATAAAGCTCAATCCGATTCCTTCAGCGGTAAAGGGCAAGAGGGTGGTGCTGATTGATGATTCAATCGTTCGAGGAACCACCTCCAAGCGCATAGTGAAGCTTCTGAGGGATGCCGGGGCAAAGGAGGTCCATTTCATGTCCTCTGCTCCTAAATTCCTCTATCCATGCTATTTCGGCACGGATATCGACAGCTCGGAGAATCTATTCGCATATAAGTACAGCGATGAGGAGATGAAGAAGATACTCGATGTCGATTCATTGGGCTTCCTTTCTCCTGAGAGCGTAGTGAAGCTTGCGCCTACAGGCGACACAGGGTTCTGTACCGCATGCTTCACCGGAAGATATCCTTGCCAGCCACCAGAGGTGCAGGGAAAGGACAGATACCGTCAGAGGGGGTAATGATGAAAAGCTATTCTGAAAGCTACAGGGAAAGCGGCGTTGATATAACAGCGGGGTACAGGGCTGTTGAGCTCATGAAGGAGCATGTGAACCGTACAAAGGCAGGCCTCCCGACCGATGATATCGGGGGATTCGGAGGTCTGTATGATATCTCGGGCGAGAAGGGCTCCGTGCTCGTTTCCGGAACCGATGGCGTAGGAACCAAGCTCAAGATCGCATTTGCGCTCGATAAGCATGACACCGTGGGAATCGACTGCGTGGCCATGTGCGTGAATGATATCGTATGCCTTGGCGCGAAGCCTCTTCTCTTTCTGGATTACATCGCATGTGGACGCAACATTCCTGAGCGCATCGCTGATATCGTCAAAGGCGTTGCCGATGGCTGTGTTGAGGCAGGATGCGCCCTTGTCGGAGGGGAGACTGCTGAGATGCCGGGCTTCTATCCCGAGGATGAGTATGATCTCGCAGGCTTCTCCGTGGGAATCGTGGAGAAGGAGAGGATCCTCGGACGGGACAGGGTCAGAGAGGGAGATGCTGTCATTGCATTCCCGTCCTCCGGTGTCCATTCCAATGGCTTCTCGCTCGTGCGCCGCGTCTTCGGCATTGATTCCAATCCTGATGTGCTCGGGAGGAGAATCGATGATCTTGGAATGACCCTCGGCGAGGCATTGCTTGCTCCGACCAGGATCTATGTGAAGGATGCGATGGCTGCTATTTCAGCATCATCTGTCCATGCTATCTGCCATATCACAGGCGGAGGATTCTATGAGAATATCCCGAGGGTCCTGCCAAAAGGGCTTGGCGTAAGCATCAGAAAGAGCGATGTCAGAATCCATCCCATCTTCCCCGTCATCCAGATGGAAGGGAATATCCCGGAGCGTGACATGTTCAATACATTCAATATGGGTGTCGGAATGGCCCTGATCGTCAGCAGCGATACCGCTGACAGCGCTCTGAAGGCCGTTCCTGGCTCATACATCCTCGGCGAAATCGTAAAGAGCGATGACGAGGTGAGGATATGGTAAGGATTGCGGTGCTTGTCTCCGGAGGAGGCACGAACCTTGAAGCGCTCCTCAAGGCAGAGGAGGCTGGCAGGATTCCTTCCGGCCGTATAGAGCTGGTTGTCGCTGACAGGCCTTCCTATGCGCTGGAGCGTGCCGCAAACCATGGAAGGAAAGCTGTCCTGATAGAGCGTAGGAAGACTGGAATGAAGCTCTTCTCATCCGAGCTTATCGATGTGCTATGCAACCACCGTATCGATATGGTAATACTCGCAGGTTTCCTTTCCATTCTTCCCCCGTCTGTGATCGATCATTACAGGGACAGGATCATAAACATCCATCCATCGCTGATCCCCTCATTCTGCGGAAAGGGCTTCTATGGGCTCAAGGTCCATGAAGCCGCGCTTGAACGTGGGGTCAAGGTGACCGGTGCCACTGTCCATCTTGTGAATGAGATTCCCGATGGCGGGAGGATACTCATACAGAAAGCGGTTGCAGTTCTTCCGGGTGATGATCCGGAGACGCTGCAGAAGAGGGTTATGGAGGAGGCTGAATGGAAGATCCTTCCAGAGGCAGCCCAGATGATAGCTAAGGAGATAGAAGATGAAAGCAGGTGAATATCTTAAAGCGATTGATTATCCTGGGCGCATTGCCGCGGCAGGATATGGCAAGGACGGGGAGATCGTGCTCCTCTATGCGATAACAGGAAGGAGCGCGAATAGCAGGAACCGCGTATTCCGCCTCGAGAACGGTGTACTCCGCACTGAGCCGTATGATCCGTCGAAGGTCGAGGATCCCTCCCTGATAATCTACAATGCGATGAGATCTTCCGGTGATACCATCGTTCTGACAAACGGCGACCAGACCGATACGATCGCATCATTCCTGGATGAGGGAAAGAGCGTCGAGGATGCCCTTGTCACAAGGACATATGAGCCGGACGCACCTAATTTCACTCCGCGCATCAGCATTACTTCATCCCCTTCGGGCTATACCCTCTCGATAATAAGCAAGGACGGTGATGAAACGGCGAGGAAGCTCTATAGCTATGGCAGGGAGAATGGTGTCATGCATATGATCCATACATACATGCATGATGGTTCGCCACTTCCGTCATTCGAAGGACTTCCAGCAAGGCTCGAGACGCTTTCCTCGGCAGATGAGCTTGTAGCCGATGCCTGGAATGCGATGGCTCCGGACAGAAGGATCTCAATCTATGTCCGCTATGGGAATGAGGAGCGGATCATCAATGGAATGGAGGAAGCAAATGGCTGACAGAATAGATCTGAAATATGGCTGCAATCCGAATCAGAAGAGGGCATATATAGAGCGTGAAGGAGGACTTCCTGTCGAGGTTCTCAATGGCAGGGCCGGGTATATAAACTTCCTCGATGCGCTCAATGGCTGGCAGCTTGTATCGGAGCTTAAGATGGCTACAGGCCTTCCTGCTGCAACGTCGTTCAAGCATGTGTCTCCTGCGGGAGCCGCAATAGGCCTTCCTCTTTCCGAGAAGGAGCGGAAGATGTCATTCATCCCGAAGAAGATGGAGCTTTCCCCGCTTGCTGCCGCATACGCAAGGGCAAGGAGCGCTGACCGCATGAGCTCGTTCGGCGATTTCATCTCCCTTTCCGATGTGTGCGATGAAGCTACGGCCCGTCTTATCGCAAGGGAAGTCTCCGATGGAGTTATTGCTCCGGGCTATACGCCTGAGGCCCTTGATATCCTACGTGAGAAACGGAAGGGGAGCTATACCGTTCTGCGTATCGATCCTGATTTCATCCCAGAGAAGGAGGAGAGGCGCACGGTCTTCGGTATCGAATTCGTCCAGGACAGGAATGAGTACATTCCATCCGATGAGGATTTCGCAAATATCGTGACGGAGAACAAGGCGCTCACCGATGATGCGAGAAGGGATCTTACCGTAGCCCTTATAGCGCTGAAGCATACCCAGTCCAATTCGGTCTGCTATGCATATAACGGGCAGACGATCGGAGTCGGGGCAGGGCAGCAGTCAAGGATCCATTGCACAAGGCTTGCAGGCAATAAGGCCGACCTGTGGAATCTCAGGCTCTCTGACAAAGTGCAGTCGCTTCCATTCCTCCCGGGGCTTTCCCGCAATGATAAGGACAATATCATTGAGCAGTACCTCTCCGATGATCCGGAGATGGATGTGCTCGGCAGCTGGAAGAGCTACTTCACGGAGAAGCCGGAGCCTTTCACCAGGGGTGAGAAGAAGGCCTATCTCTCATCAATACATGGGATTTCACTGGCCTCCGATGCATTCTTCCCTTTCTCGGATAACATCGACAGGGCAGAGAAGAGCGGGGTGTCGTACATAGCGGAGCCGGGCGGAAGCGTCCGTGATGATGCTGTCATAGCAGAGGCTGACAGATTCGGCATGGTCATGTGCTTTACCACGGTAAGGCTTTTCCATCATTGAGGAGCGTATGATGAATGTTCTGATTATTGGAAGCGGCGGAAGAGAGGATGCCCTCGGGCAGAAAATAGCCGCCAGTTCACTTTCCCCGGCGCTTTTCTTCCTCCCCGGCAACGGAGGAACAGCGCGCTATGGATGCAATATACCAGGCAGTGTGATGGATATAACCGGGGCCATCGCAGCATGCAGGGAGCATAGCATCGATTACGTTGTCGTCGCACCGGATGATCCGCTTGCAATTGGAATGGTAGATGCTCTGAGAGCTGCAGGTATCCCAGCCTTCGGTCCTGACAGGAAGGCTGCACGGATTGAGGCTTCAAAGTCGTTCGCAAAGGATCTGATGCGGAAATACTCGATCCCTACAGCATCCTACGAGGTCTTCACCGATAGCAGCGAGGCAATCGCATATGCTGAGAAACAGTCCTATCCTCTTGTCATCAAGGCAGATGGGCTGGCACTTGGAAAGGGTGTCATCATAGCTGAAAGCAGGGATGAGGCGGTCAGGGCGATAAAGGATATGATGGACAATGCCGCATTCGGCACGGCGGGGCAGAAGGTTGTCATCGAGGAGTTCCTTACAGGCCCGGAGGTCACAGTGCTCTCATTCACCGATGGGAAGACTATCGTTCCAATGGTATCGAGCATGGACCATAAGAGGGCCTATGATGGGGATAAAGGCCCGAATACAGGTGGCATGGGAGTCATAGCCCCGAATCCATTCTTCACAGATGCTATTTCAGCAGAGTGCATGGATACGATATTCCTTCCCACCATCAGGGCTATGGAAGCAGAGGGCTGTCCGTTCTCAGGCTGTCTCTATTTCGGTCTTATGCTGACTCCTTCAGGACCCAAGGTAATCGAGTATAACTCCAGATTCGGAGATCCTGAGGCGGAGGCGATCCTCCCACTCCTTGACTCGGATCTTCTGAAAATCATGATGGCAGTCACGGAAGGACGTCTTGAGGATGTCGATGTGAAGTGGAAGGATCTCTCCTCTGCATGCGTCGTTGCCGCTTCAGGAGGTTATCCCGGCAAATACGAGAAGGGGAAGGAGATAACGATAGGCGATACAGGGGATTGCTCTGTATATATCGCAGGGGCCGCAGAGAAGGATGGTAAGCTTGTTACCTCCGGCGGCCGTGTCCTCTCTGCTGTCGCAACAGCAAGCACTCTTGGAGAAGCTCTCAGCAAGGCATACAAGGCGATGGAGCACATAAGCTTCGAGGGCATGGAATACAGGAAGGATATAGGAAGGAGAGCATTGGAGGCTTCTGATGGTGTATAGAGTTCTGGTCGAGAAGAAGGAAGGATTCAGGAACGAGGCCGATGCGCTCGGAAGGGATATAAGGGAGTTCCTCGGTATCGATATAGACAGAGTAAGGATCCTCAACTGCTACGATGCTGAGAATATTCCTGAGGAGGTCTTTTCAAGAGCCGTCTTCGAGGTTTTCTCGGAGCCTCCCGTTGACAGCATCCTCAGCTCGGTGCCGGAGGCGGATGATGCGTTCCGTGTCTGCTACCTCCCAGGTCAGTTCGACCAGAGGGCAAGAAGCGCTGAGGAGTGCATATCATTCCTGTCTCCTGGCGTTGATGCGAAGGTGAAGTCATCGAGGATCTATCTCCTATATGGATGCTCAAAGGATGATGGCATCAGGATCAGGAAGTATCTTATCAATCCTGTCGAGGCAGAGGAGAGTGCAATAGAAGAGGGCGATACGCTCTCTGCATCCTATCCGGAGCCGCACGATGTCGCTGTGCTCGATGGATTCAGGACGATGGATGCAAATGAGCTCGATGCATTCCGTACACGCTATGGGCTTGCTATGGATAATGCCGATCTGGCCCTGTTCCAGCGGTATTTCATTGAGACGGAGCATCGCGACCCAACGATTACAGAGCTCCGCGTATGCGATACATACTGGTCGGATCATTGCCGCCATACGACATTCCTTACCCAGCTCGACTCGGTTGTTTTCCATGACCGTGATGCCGAGGATGCATACAAAGAGTATCTCAGGATAAGAAAGGAGCTCGGGAGGGAGAACCGGCCTGTCACGCTGATGGATATCGCGACGATAGGGGCGAAGATCCTCAAGAAGCGCGGCCTTTTGGATAACCTCGATGAATCGGAGGAGATCAACGCCTGCTCGATAAAGATCACTGCCAGAATCGATGGCAAGGATGTCCCATACCTTCTTCTTTTCAAGAATGAGACTCACAACCATCCGACTGAGATAGAGCCATTCGGCGGAGCTGCGACCTGCATAGGAGGAGCTATCAGGGATCCTCTCTCAGGAAGGGCATATGTCTATCAGGCAATGAGGCTCACAGGTTCCGGCGATGTCACCGAGCCGTTCTCCGATACGATGGCTGGAAAGCTTCCGCAGCGCAAGATCGCTCTTGATGCTGCACGTGGCTACTCAAGCTATGGCAACCAGATAGGTCTTGCCACCGGTATGGTCGATGAGATCTATCACCCCGGCTACAAGGCAAAGCATATGGAGCTCGGTGCTGTCATGGGCGCTGTTCCAGAGGACCATGTAAGGCGTGAAGCTCCTGTCCCCGGCGATGTGATCCTCCTCCTTGGAGGACGCACGGGGCGTGATGGCATCGGAGGCGCTACAGGATCGTCCAAGAGCCATGGCATGAAATCGCTTGAGACATGCTCTGCGGAGGTCCAGAAGGGAAATGCCCCTGAGGAGAGGAAGCTTCAGAGGCTCTTTATGAGGAAGGAAGCCTCCCTCATGATAAAGCGCTGCAATGATTTCGGAGCAGGCGGGGTATCTGTCGCAATCGGAGAGCTCGCTCCCGGGCTTGATATCAACTTAGACAAGGTGCCAAAGAAGTATCTTGGGCTCGATGGCACTGAGCTTGCGATCTCCGAAAGCCAGGAAAGGATGGCTGTCGCTGTCGATTCCGCAGATGCGGAGCGCTTCATCGCGCTTGCGCATGAGGAGAATCTTGAGTGCACTCCCGTTGCTGTCGTGACGGAGGCGCCTGTGCTCAGCATGAAGTGGAGAGGCAGTGAGATCGTGCATCTGCAGCGTTCATTCCTCGATACGAATGGTGCTGAGAAGCATCAGAATGCAGTGGTGGCGGAAGGGCTTTCATACGAGGGTCTCTCATCGCTATCTGTGAAGGATGCTCTATCCAATCTGAATCTCTCTTCAAAGCAGGGACTTTCAGAACGCTTCGATTCGACTATCGGCGCTTCGACCGTTCTCCTGCCGTTCGGAGGCAGATACCAGAAGACAGCGCCTGAGGCGATGGCGGCTCTTATTCCATCGGATCATGGCAGATCGGAAACCGTATCGCTGATGGCCTATGGCTACAATCCATATAAGACAGCGGCAGATCCATTCCACGGATCGTATGATGCCGTCGTCGACAGTGTATCGAAGATTGTGGCTGCAGGCGGAAGCAGGAAGGGTACATACCTTACATTCCAGGAGTTCTTCGGAAGGACAGGAGCAGACCCCGCAAGATGGGGAAGACCTCTTGCAGCGCTTCTTGGAGCGCTCAGGGCTCAGCTCGATCTCGGCACTGCCGCAATCGGAGGCAAGGACAGTATGTCCGGTACTTT
Organism: uncultured Spirochaetaceae bacterium; assembly: GCA_944389505.1. Lineage (GTDB taxonomy): Bacteria > Spirochaetota > Spirochaetia > Sphaerochaetales > Sphaerochaetaceae > Ornithospirochaeta. The sequence goes on along the minus strand of CALXMP010000004.1, from coordinate 111,056 downwards.
CGAGGATATCGATGTGCCGAATACGCTTGTGTCGTTTGCTGTGAATACGACAACTCCGGATCGTATCATATCACCGGAATTCAAGGCCGCAGGATCATGCGTATCCCTCCTTGTCCCTGATGGTGATATAGCTTCTCATCTCGACAGAGCTGAAAGGATATTCAGGGAGAGCAGGGCGACTGCTGTATCAACTGTTCCATACGGAAGCATATCCGCCGCGATAGCTAAGATGTGCTTCGGCAATAGAATCGGGTACGAAGGCAGCACGGAAGGGAAGGCTCCTGCCGGAACATTCATCATTGAGACGGCAGAACCCATCGAAGGTGCTGTGCTTCTCGGCCATACGATTGAGACGCCTGTCTTCTGCGGGATACCGCTTGAAGAGCTTCTGCTGTCCTACGAGAATACGCTCTCATCTGTCTATCCGATAACCTCTGCAGGTGTGGATAGCAAGGCAGAGACATTCACATGCGATAAGCTCTCATCAATCCACTTCGGGAGGGATATCAGGCCAAGGGCAATCATCCCCGTATTCCCAGGGACGAACTGCGAGATCGATACGAAGAGGGCCTTCGAGGATGCAGGTGCTGATGCTGAGATCTTCGTTGTATCCAACCTCAGCAATGACGCTATAAAGCACAGTATCGATTCATTTGCCGATGCTGTCAGGAATAGCCAGATACTGTTCATCCCAGGCGGGTTCTCCGGCGCGGACGAGCCCGATGGATCGGGAAAGTTCATAACTGCATTCATGCGCAGTCCCGCTGTCAGGGAATCTGTCATGGATCTCCTGGATGTGCGTCAGGGACTTGTCGGTGGTATCTGCAATGGTTTCCAGGCGCTTGTGAAGCTCGGTCTTCTGCCTTATGGCGAATTCAGGGAGCCTGATAAGGATAATCCTACGCTTACATTCAACACGATAGGAAGGCACATCTCGCATATAGCCCATGTCAGGGTTTCCTCTGCAATGAGTCCATGGATGTCAGGCTTCAGACCTGGTGAGGTCTGCCTTGTGCCCATAAGCCATGGAGAGGGCAGGTTCATCGCTGATGATAATCTCATCCATACGCTCGCTGCGAATGGACAGATAGCCTTCCAGTATTCCAATCCGGAGGGCAATGTGACGATGGACAGCCGGTACAATCTCAATGGATCTGCATATGCGATAGAGGGAATCACCAGCCCTGATGGACGTGTGTTCGGGCGCATGGGCCATGTCGAGCGGAGCCAGAGGAATACGATGCTGAATCTCTGTGAGGGAGGGGATAGCCTGAGGTTCTTCCGCTCTGCTGTGGGATACTTCAAAGGGTAAGCTATCCTGCTGCCAGCTAAGAAAAAGCAAGGATCTGTTGTATAAATCGTTTTGAGAGTCGGCAGCACCTACCAATCGACTACAGAGCAGGACTTCGGTCCTGCTTTGTGCATTTAACCAGCATACAAGAGTTAGAATCCGGCCATCCGGGACAGAATATCCCTTTGGCAGGAGTGGAATCCGGTATTCATCTGAGGATCAGCTGGCTTCCTGCTCTATACTGAACCAGAAAGGAGTGCCTGCCCGGCTGTTCGCAAGCCGTATGGAATACCTGAGAGCATTCCAGGCCATGCATAGGATCATCCATTCCGTCTAGATGTTCTTAATCCCATGTGGGCGGAATCTGCGGTAGCCGAATGTGGCATTGCTGGTAAGGAGCCATGCAGCGCGATAACGCGATGTTGACTTCCCGAATTAGTTAGGGCCTGAGATTGTCATGGATTTACTCATAGAGCGGGTGTTGAAGTCCTTGATTCCCTGATAATTCTTTAACGTAAATTATAGTATTTCATAATATTTTGCCTATATAATTATATTGATTAAGTACTAAAATAATTTTTGTGTAAGCTGTGATTCTATATGACTTTTGTGATGGAAAGTTTCGTTTCAGATGGATGCTACCTATTATCGTCTGCAGTGATAGAAAAGCTGCAATAGAAAAATACCATAAATTTTATGTATTTCTTTATGCTATCAAGGGATTTTTCCTTGAAAGCAGATGGACGCACTATTATTATCAGATGCGGAGGGTGATATGAGAAAACATCTAATCGGTATACTACTGAGAGGGGGGGTATTACTTCTCGTTTTAGCTTCTTGTACTCAGTATGATATGAGTCTGCTCTGGTGGGCGCAGCCCAATAACGAGCCATCGCATTCGCACTCGTATGAATTCGTCGGATATGATGTGTCCGGAAAAACGCTCTATACGGTATATGGATGCTCTGGGTGTGATGAAGAGACCAAGACGCCTATAAGCAGTGCGGTATTCGTATCGACAGCCGAGGAGGCCAAGATGGCTGTTGTTCCCGCTGGCGGATATGTTGTCGTTACGCCGGAAAGTGCCATTGAGGTTCTTGATATGATTCCGGATGGCGTGACTGTGATATTCCAGTCTGGTACCTACAATCAGGAGATTGTCTTCAGACAGAGCGTTGAGAGGTCGAATGTGAGGCTGATAGGGGATATGGATGAAAAGCATCCATTGTATGGAACTATTGATGCAGATACTTATATTGCATACGTAAACGAACATCCAGAAGAGCCTGTCAGCAATTATAGTATCTATGCTTATCGCAGAATCAACGATGTAATGCTTTACGCTGTTGATGGCGCTGTATTCAAAGGCGGTGTCTCTATCGATAACAGCAATAGCTGGAACAATATCAAGGAGATTGAGAATCAGAATAAAACCAGCTATACAAGCATCGTGTATATTTCTGATCTTAGTATCTGCAATTTTGAATTCAAGGAAAGCAACCTGGAAATCAATATAGATAATGCAAATACATCAGACTATGGCATACATGGATTGACCTTGAGTAATTGCAACTTTATCGGAAGCGATACGATGAGAGACAATATCAATTCAGCTAATTTCGCTATTAACGCAGGCAGTATGAAAACTCTCGGCTGTCTAGAAGATGTTGTAGTTGAGAATTGTACATTTGAGAAATATTCAAAAGGTATGAATACTGGCACGATGAGAAATCTTACAGTCAGAGAATGTACGTTTAATGATATGGGATGGTCCTCAATCGGTGTGCAGGGTACAAATAATACAGGAGATTTCGTATATACAGGAAACACATTCAATGGCTTCAACGAGTGTGCTATCGGCCGTGCAAAATTCGACAATGCTAAAGTAACCATCAGTGATAACACATTCTCAGGAAGCAATCCTTCAGATGTCAATACAGAGAAGATTCTTGTGTGGCTTGGAAACGGAGGAACGGAACCACTTTCAAATGTATCCATAACTCTTTCAAACAATACTTACGAAGGCAGAAGTGTCTCCGATACAGGAATCGCAAATGCAACACAGGATATGTTCAAGGTATACGCCCCTTGAACAATAACCGGTTAATTAAAACGGACGGAAGGGACCGTCGCAAAATGCGGCGGCCTTCTGCTGTCTGAGCACAGTAGCGTAATTTCTTCCAATAAGATTAATTAATGCACAAAGCAGGACCAAAGTCCTGCTCTGTAGCCTATTGATGGGCGTTGCCGATTCTCAAAACGATTTATGCGACAGCCCTAATGCTTTAGACAATAATGATCACATCACCGTTCCATCAGGAATGATTGCATTCTTGTTGATTACGATGATTCCATCGTGCACTGAATACATCTCATAGTCCCCATCCGGGCGAGGGATGTTGTCTATGCCGATGCGGCAGTTCGATCCGATTCTTGCGTTCTGATCGATGATTGCACGCTTGATGATCGTTGCCTTTCCGATTCCGATGTTCGGAATACCCTTCTTTGCATTCTCTGCTTTCTCTTCCTCTGTCTCATAGACAGTAGCACCCATGCAGTATACTCCATCAAGCGAAGCACCCGCTTCGATGAATGTACGTACACCGATGATTGAGTTCACGATGTATGCATTGGTGATGATGGAGCCCTCGGATGTGAGCGAGCAGGATATGTTGCAGAAGTTTGCCTTCGTTGCAGGGAGGTGGCGGCGATGCGTATAGATCGGCATCTCCTCATCGTAGAAGTTGAATGCAGGCTTCTCGGAGGCGAGGTTCAGGTTCGTCTCATAGAATGCCTTGATCGTTCCGATATCTTCCCAGAAATCGTTGAAGAGATATGCACCGACCCTTCTTGTCTTGATGATGTCGGGGATAATCTCCTTTCCGAAGTCTGTCTTATCGTTGTTCAGGGCCTCTTCCATCGTCTGTGCATTGAAGATGTAGATACCCATCGAAGCCAGATACTCGTTGTCATGGTTCCTGTCGAGGCCAAGCTGCTTCTTCAGGCACTTCTCTGGGACCTTGTAGTCTGTGATATCCATGTCAGGAGCCGGCTTCTCGTAGAACTTCGTGATGATTCCATCATCGTCCGTTCCGATGATTCCAAGACCTGTAGCATGTTCACGGGAGATTGGTTTTGCAGCGATTGTAAGCTCTGCGCCAGACTCGATATGCCTGTCGAGCATGCTCTGGAAATCCATCCTGTAGAGCTGATCGCCGGAAAGGATGACGTAGTAGTCAGCCTGCTGGTCATGAAAATGGACAAGGTTCTTCCTTACAGCATCAGCTGTGCCTTGGTACCAGCTTTCGCTTGTCGGAGTCTGCTCTGCAGCAAGAATCTCAACGAATCCGCCAGAGAACTGGTCGAACTGGTATGTATTCGTTATGTGATTATGGAGAGAAGCTGTATTGAACTGCGTAAGAACGTAGATCTGCTTGATTCCGCTGTTTATGCAGTTCGATATAGGGATATCCACAAGCCTGTACTTGCCTGCGAATGGTACAGCCGGCTTAGCTCTGCCCATAGTAAGGGGATACAGCCTTGTGCCCCGGCCTCCACCGAGAACAATAGCAATCACCTTTTTCTTCTTGTTATGGCTCATTATCAAATCCTCCTCATGAGTATATTCTATCCTATCATGCAAGCTCCCGATAGAGCTTGAGGTATTCTTCTGCAGATCTTGTCCATGAAAGATCCGCATCCATCGCATTCCTTATGGCCTTTGACAGTGCTTTCTTGTCATCATAGAGCGCTATCGCACGCTTTACCTTCTCAAGGATGCATGCTGTGGAAAGCTCGTTGATCAGAAGACCATTTCCGTTCTTCGGATCATCATCGATATCGATGATCGTATCTGCCAGTCCTCCCGTTCTGTGGGCAACCGGAAGTGTGCCATAGTGCAGAGAGTACATCTGGTTAAGTCCGCAAGGCTCATAGCGTGATGGCATGAGGAAGAAGTCTGCAGCTCCCTCTGTCTCATGGGCGGCTTTGTTGCTGAATGCGATCTTCACCGAGAGATTCGGATACCTCGAATCGAGATCGATGAGCTTCTCTTCGTAATGCTTGTCTCCTGTGCCGATGATTATCATCTGCAGACGTTCCTTCAGGATTTCCTCAAGAAGAGGTGAGTTTCCTCCGAGGAGCTCCGCATATCCTTTCTGATCCGCTATGCGCGATATCATCGCAAAGAGCGGTATGGATTCATCAGGATCGAATCCATGCTCGATCTGTATGCGCTTTTTAAGAGCTTTCTTTCCTTCGAGGTTCGTCTTGGAGAAGTGCTCGCTGAAGGATTTATCCCTCTGAGGATTCCATTCATGGTAATCCATGCCATTGAGGATGCCTGAAAGATCTTTGCTCCTTGAGCGTAGAATGCCATCCAGAGAGCAGCCGAACTGCTCTGTCTGGATCTCTTTTGCATATGTAGGAGATACAGTTGTTATCTTATCTGCGGTAAGGAGCGCTCCTTTGAGCATGTTTACACGCTCTGAGGATGCTAGCCCTGAGAGGAAATCGCTGTCGAGCCTATCTCCTGCAAGGACTGCATCGTAGCGGGAGAAATCCCCCTGATAAGCCAGATTATGGATTGTGAAGATTGTCTTAGCCTTCACCCGCTCCATCTCCGCATAGTGAGGAACAAGTCCAGCAGTCCAGTCATGGCAGTGGATTATGTCCGGCTTCCATCCTATGGCTTTCGTATACAGCACGGAAGCTTTTGCGAAAAGAGTAAAACGCGGATAGTTATCAGCATATGGCGTGAATGATGTATCGCCATATATGCCGTTTCTTTCCATGAAATATGGATGGACAAGACCTACATACTCAACACCATCGACATGCCTGGAGACCGTCGATACCTCCTCTTCATGGCCCAGAAGAGGAACGGTGAACGATGATGATTTCCTGAAGCCCTTCCTGTCAATGAATGAGTACATGGGCATGAATACCCTTACCTCATTGCCGCTCCTGACAAGGGCAGGGGAGAGTGCGCCAACAACATCAGCTAGTCCCCCTGATTTTGAGAAAGGGACTGTTTCACTTGTTACCATCAGGATATTCATATTTAAGGATTATCTGATGCAACGTACCCGAAAGCAAGGGAAAAAACGCTTACTACACACTTTTTAAGGTGTTTTGTTTCTGCTTCCAGGCTCAGAAAACAATCAGGAGGAAAATGCGAGGATGCCTGCTTCCGCAGAATGGAGAGTCCTGCACATAAGGCGGCAGATTGTCAGAACAGGTTGCTATGTGCCCCAGTGCAAAGCGGCTCGAATATATGCTTATTCCTGATTATCCTGCGCAAAGCAGGGCATGCCCGATATGGACTCCTGCAGCCTTTTGATTACCCTCCCTTAAGCTGTTGATCGCAGCTTGTCCTCAATTGTGGCAGTGCAGCTTCAGATTTCTTTATTTCTATAGATTCTCTATAGTCCATAGCATCACAGTATCTAGCTTGGAGAATGGAACTTGATATACCGGATGCAAAGAAAAAGCACCCGGATTATCCCAGATGCTTTTCATCGTGAAATGGGTATATTTCAGTCCAGATCCTGTATGTATTCATCTGCGGCATGTGCGGCTTCTGCACCATCGCCTGCTGCTGTGACTACCTGTCTGAACGGGGTAGTGCGGACATCTCCTGCTGCGAATAAGCCAGGAAGCGATGTTGCCATCTTCCCATCTGTCTTCACAAAGCCATGGTCAAGCTCTGCTACGCCTTCAAGGATCTCGCTGTTCGGGATTATGCCGACGAAGATGAAGACTGCATCGGCTTTGAGAACTGTCCCATCAGAGAGCTCTGCCTCCTGTACAAGCTTGCCGTCGCCCTTTATTGCAGTCACATTCTTCCCAAGCTCAAGCTTTATATTCTCCTTTGCGAAGACCCTGTCCTGGAGCGCTTTCTGCCCTCTGAACTCCGTCCTTCTGTGAACTATCGTGACAGTCCTGCAGATCTTAGAGAGATAAAGAGCATCTGTAAGTGCTGTATCACCGCCTCCGACGACGATGACATCCTTACCGCGGAAGAAGGGGCCATCGCAGGTTGCGCAGTAGCTTACGCCCTTCCCCTGATACTCCTCTTCTCCTATGCATCCTAGGTGTCTGTGGCGTGCGCCTGCTGCATAGATGACAGCTTTGGATCTTATCTCCCTGTCCGTGCAGACGGTGATGAACTCATTGCCTTCCTTGCGTATGGATTTCGCTTCTGCGAATTCTATCGTAGCTCCGAATGAGGTAGCCTGCTTCTCCATTGCCTCGGAGAGCGCATAGCCAGATGTCGATGGAAGTCCTGGATAGTTCTCTATCTCATCGATGTAGAGAAGCTGTCCCCCAGGTCCCATTGAGTCGATTGCAGCCGTGCTGTATCCGGCACGGGATGCATATGATGCTGCGCTCAGCCCTGCAGGCCCTGCGCCTATGACGAGTATGTCGTAATCAGCCATTTGCCCTTTCCTTTATCTTTCTTTCAAGCGCTTCCTCGGCATCGGATCTTCTGATGTATACCGGTCCTTCCCCTATGTCATCAGCGCCGGATGTCCTGTATTTCTCCATTGCAAGCTTTATCAGTGAACGGGAGAGATTCCTCGGAGCGCCCCTGTCCACGATGAATGGGATACTGCTGCCGAGCTGGCTGAGCTTCTCTGCAAAGAGAAGAGCATCAGGGCCTGTTATCAGGAGAGGAATTGAAAGATCCTCTCCGATAGTATCCAGTACATCCTCGGGATTGCCGTCTCTGTCTTTTATAAGTGTCTTCCCGTTTTCTTTTACGGAGAAATAGAATTTCCTCTTTCTTGCATCGATTGCGGAAAGAACCGGCCCAGGATAATCCGCAGCTGTATCATAGATAGCATCGAGTGTCGGGATGGAGACAAGAGGAATGGACAGTGCGGAGGAAATGCCCTTCATTGAAGCCATTGCAATCCTGAGCCCCGTAAATGATCCAGGCCCTTTTGTCACAGCAAGAAGATCCAGATCCTTCATGCCTATCCCCGCGTTTCCAAGAAGCTCCTCGATAACAGCCAGAAGGTCCTCGGAGGGGGAGAAGCAGCCTGAGACAAGCCGTTCCTCGTAGCTGTTCTCCGTCTTTAGTGCTATCGATGCGACCTCGGACGATGTATCGGCTGAAAGAATATTCACCGTGCGCCTCCTTCGATCCTTATTGTCCTGGACAGATCATCGTTGATTGATATCTCGATGAAGATCGTCGAATCGGGAAGCATATCATCGATCTTCTCAGACCATTCGATGAGGGTAACCCCATCCGGATAGAGGAACTCCTCTCCGCCCATCGATTCGAACTCGTCATCGCCTGAGAGTCTGTACAGATCGAGATGGAACATCGGCATCGTGCCTTCATCATATTCCTGGACGATTGTGAAAGTAGGGGACACGATAGCCTCATTGATCGATAAGGCTTTTGCGATTCCCTTCGCAAGCACTGTCTTTCCGGCCCCAAGCGATCCCCGGAGCGAGATTACATCGCCCTTTCTCAGTTTCTTTCCGAGCTCGTAGCCGGCTTTTTCCGTCTCTTCGGCGGAGTGTGATTCATACTCAGCTGTGATCATGGCAGCAGCAGTCTCCCTCATGCTCATGATGGTGGTGGCAGTGATGCTCCTCGGCATCCTTCGCTATCTCCGCCAGTTCTGCCTGATAGCCGTCATCATCATCGTCATTATGCACGATTTCCTCGTGGATGAGCTCTCCGATCTTCTCTCCGGATGTTTTCTCGTACTCCTCGATCAGAGAGCTTATGATCTTGTCATCGCCGGAGATATACCTGGCTTTCTCAAGGTACTCCCTGGCTTCATCGAGCTGTCCATCGCCGAGATAGAGATAGGCGAGATTAGAGAGGACTGTGAGGTTCTCGGGATCGAGATCTGCAGCGCTCTCAAGGTATGTCTTCGCAAGCTCCCTGTTTCCCTCTTCCAGCTCGCATATCGACAGCTCATTGTAGATATCAGAGGAGCTTTCGCCGAGCTTGATGCATTCAAGGAGGTCCTTCTTGGCATCGCTGTAGCGTCCGTCCTTCCTCAGAGCCCATGCTCTAAGGAAGAAGCCATTCCATACCTTCGGGTTCTTCTCTATGAACTTTGATGCAGCCTCGATTGCCTTTGAGTTGTTGCCAAGCATTATCGCATCGTAGGCTTCCTTGATCTCCTCATCATTCTCGAGCTGCATGGAGATGCGCTTCAGAAGCGATTTCATCTCCTCCTTCTTCTCTCCTTCCTCAGCGACTGAAAGGTATCTCTCGAGATAGTCCTTCGCTTCCTCGAGATTGCCCATATAGGCCTCGAAGGATGCAAGCTCTGAGAGTATCTCAGCATTCTCTCCGAATCTCTTCAGTCCATCCTGCAGTGTATGGCGTGTATTGAGAAGGTTCTCCGTTTCCTTCTTATCATCCTTCCTGTCGCGTGCATCCACCGCGATATATGAATAAAGCGTCGCGAGGTTGATGCAGGATGCGCTCTGAGGCAGTAGGTGGTATACAGCGAGGAAGAGCTCCTCAGCAAAGTCATAGTCCTTCTGCTGCTCCTTCGCTATCGCCGCCTGGTTGAGCTTCTCAGGAAGGGTGGGGTCGGCTGCGAGCACGAATGACCTGAAGTACTGGAAGTCCTGGTTGCCCTCGTCATATGCGATTACCGTAAGCATGCCGGAGATGATCGCCTCAAGCGATATATCCTCCTTCCTCAGGGATGATGCTCCCTGTGGAAGCTGGACAGGTATCCTCTTGTCTGGATCGATGCTGAAGCCTTCGCCTTCGGCCTTGATGGTGTCAGGGATTCTGATGTAGCGGATTGTTCTGAGTCTATCTTCTTTCATATAAAACAAATCCCTATAGCGACGGCGGCTGTGGCTCTTGAACTAAGTTCAAGGGGGGATCCTTGGGTGCCCGCTTTCTGTTCCCAATGAAGGGAGCAATGCCGCAAGGCTATGCCAGACCCCATATAATATTGTTTGCTCCAAGAGGCTTCAGATTTGCCGTCCTATAGGTACTGGTATGATAGCATAGTTCTTCCGCGCATGGAAGATGGAGTTGCTTGAGGCCGCGTTTGCTATTACCCTTATTCCATGAGCAATTTCATTATCGGAGCAGCATGCGGACTTGCCGTTGCGCTCATCATCGCAATCTACTTCTCAATGAAGCTCTCCACCCTGCGGAAGGAGAAGAAGACAGAGGTTGAGAAATACAGGAATATGCTGGCAGAGCGCATGGAGATCGAGTCTGCTGGAGTCAACAAGCTCAAGGCAGAGAATGAGGAGCTGAGGAAGACCAATGAGAACCTCCGCGTCTCACTTCTCGCTATGCGGGAGAAGCCGGGGCGCAAGGAGCTGGAGAGGCTCCAGGTCATGCAGACTGCTGCTGACAGGCTCGTCCTCAACAGCCCAGGGTTCGCCCCTGTATGGCAGGCAGCCCTGAAGGAGAGCGAGGAGGAGTTCCGGAAGACCTATTCCGGTCTTATGCCATTCCTTAAGCGCCATATTCCTCTGAAGACATCGGATGCGCAGCTTATCGATGATTCCTCAGATACTACAGTATGACTTCAAGGACTCCATTCCCTGTCTCTCTGTCCTTTGTGCTGTAGCTGTAGACCGTATCCTTCCTTCCTGACCGGAACGTGTGTCCCAGACTGATATACCCAAGGGCTTTGGTCTTTCTTCCCATTTCCTCCGGAAGGAAGATGTATGGTACAAGCGATGGCTTCGTCAGAAGCTCATCCCCGCCGTCGCCGGAGGAGTATGTCATAAAGCTGATCGAGAACAGCAGAGTCTCTATGCTCATCCCTATGCGGATGGTTGTATTCTCCTCCAGATCGATTCTGAAACCAGCATCGAACGATACTCCTATCGATATATCGATGTATGAGACAGCCGCCATGACATTCCCTCGTCTGTTCGCATAATCAAGGCTGCTTGAGAGTCCTAGTCCCATATACCAGATCATCTTGTCAGAGATGGTGCTCCTGAATGCCGGGCCCATAGCGGATGAGAACCTGAACGATGTCTCAAGCATGTTCCTTATCTTCTCCGTATCTTCGTCCGTGGTGTATCCGGGATGTTCCTTGCTGTTGTCTATAATCATCTCAAGGCTTGAGAACGGGGCTTGTATGCCGGCTCTTATGTATATTCCTGTCCTGGAATCGCCAAGATAGCCATAGCCTGTGTAATCGAGACCGAACTTCTCGCTGTCATTCACCATCAGCGAATCATTGATTGTCTTTGCGAAGGTAATGTCATAACCGGAGATTTCCGCAGCAGGAAGCAGCGGAAGCATCATCAGCATACAGATCAGCAGACAGTGCTTTCTCATATTCTTCCTTTTGCAGAATCTGGATGGGTGGCAGAGAAAGCATGCAGCGATGAGTAATCGGGACGAATGGACTCGAACCATCGATATCCTGCTCCCAAAGCAGGCGCCATAGCCGCTAGGCGACGTCCCGGACAACGTGTTGGAGTATAAAGTAAATTATGGAAGTACGTCAATAGTTTTCTTGCGTATGCATCCGCGCGGGTTTAGACTTCTTCTATGCTTAAGGTTCTTATAATAGGCGGAACCGGGAATATAAGCTCTTCGGTGAGCCGCCTGACAGTTGAGAAAGGATATTCGCTTACGATCCTCAACAGGGGGAATAACGAGCGCATCGAGGGTGCTGAGCATATAACTGGCGATGCAGGCGATGAGCGTTCCCTGAGGAAGGCTCTTGCCGGACGCACCTGGGATGTTGCTGTCGATTTCATCGCATTCAATGAGGCCGATGCGCTGAAGGATATAGCGGTATTCTCCGGACGTGTGGGCCAGTTCATATTCATCAGCAGCGCATCATGCTATGCCAAGCCTGTGAGGTCCTATCCGATAAACGAATCGGTCCCGCTTTCGAATCCTTATTCTCCATATGCCCAGAATAAGATAAAGGCGGAGATGGCACTGATGGATGCATTCAGGTCATCAGGCTTCCCCGTTACGATTGTCCGCCCATCGCATACATATGCAACCCGGCTTCCGCTTCCGCTGGGAGCGGGGAGTGAGTATACACTCATAGACAGGATAAAGAAGGGACTTCCTGTAGTCAGCCCGGGAGATGGGACATCGCTCTGGACCGTTACGCATAGCGATGACTTTGCCAAGGGCATCACAGGGCTCTTCGGCAGGACATGTTCTCTGGGAAATGCCTATAACATTACTTCCGACGAGGCGCTTACCTGGGATGGTATATACGCAGAGGTCGGACGGGCTGTCGGCATGGAGCCTGAGATCATCCACGCCCCGTCGGATGTCATTGCGAAGGAAGATCCATCCGCTGTCGCGAATCTCATCGGCGATAAGGCCTGGAGCCTCGTATTCGATAATTCAAAGATAAAGAAGCTGGTCCCTGATTTCATCTGCACCGTTCCTTTCTCGATCGGATGCCGCCGTGCGCTCCGCTGGTTCGACGAGAAGCCGGAGAGGAAGGTAATAAAGCCTGAGACAAATGCTGTTATCGAAGGCGTCATAAGAAGGATGGAAAGAGCATGGAGCTAGGTCTTAAGGGAAAGGGCGTCGTCATTACAGGAGGGACGCGCGGCATAGGCAGGGCTGCTGCAGAGGCATTTCTGAAAGAGGGTGCCTCCGTTGTAATCGGGGCGCGGAGCATGGAGGAGCTGAAGGAGACTTCAGAGACTCTCGGGCAGTATGGGAGGATAATCCCATTCCAGTTCGATGCCCTCGATTCAGAAAGCTTCTATGCCCTTGCTGATTTTGCCTATTCCTCCCTTGGCTCTGTCGATGTATGGGTGAACAATGTCGGGGCAAGCCATCCTAAATCGGCAGGGGATGAGTATACGGCCGATGATGTGAGGTGGACGGAGTCGATGTGCTTCGAGAGTGCGCTCTTCGGCTCTCAGGCTGCAGCAAGGTATATGAAGGGGAAGGGTGGTGCAATCATAAATATAAGCTCCCTCGCAGCCCGTGTCGGAACTGCAGGAAGGAGCACCATCTATGGTCCTCTGAAGGCTGCTGTAAGGCTCCTTTCATCCAATCTGGCAGCGGAGTACGCCGCATACGGGATCAGAGTGAACTGCGTGATGCCAGGCTTTACGATGACGGAGACAGTTGCGCGCAATGTCAGCGATTCCGATAAGGCTCTCGTCTCGGAGCGTACGCTCATAAGGCGCATGGCCAGGCCGGAAGAGATTGCCTATCCGATAGTCTTCCTCGCTTCTGACAAGGCAAGCTATATCACTGGAACGACGCTTGAGGTTTCAGGTGGAAGGGATGTAGTGCTCAATCCGATGTATTCCTATGAGAAGAATGGGATGCTCTGAAAGATAATGCAGGGCAATAAGCTCTGCATTATCAATATTCCTAGTTAGGTATTATTTATCCAAACATTTAATATATTCATCAATCGAATCAGCGACATGCTTTGCGTAATGCACAGCTTCGACAACGGTCTTCGCTCCGAGAACGACATCGCCTGCTGCGAAAATACCGGGGTATGTTGTCTCGCCGTTCTTGTCTGTGAGGAGAAGCCCGGAAGGTGCTGCTTTAAGACCCTGTGTTGTGTCGACAAGCTTTGACTTAGGCCCCTGAGAGACTGCAATGATCGTGCTGTCCGCCTTGTAGAGCTTCGGCTCTCCCTTCGTTCCAGTTATATTTCCCTCTTCGTCAAAGATGTTGTCATCAAATACCGGGCCTTCGGGCGTGATTTCGACCGGATGCTTGCCGAATTCGAATACAGCCCCATCGAGCTTCGCGTACTGAATCTCCTCCTCGTTCGCATTCGTTCCCATGCGTCTGGCGTAGAGCGTTACATTCCTCGTTCCCTTCCTCTTAAGGACCCTCGCGACGTCGAGGGCAGTGTTGCCCATGCCTATGATCGCGACGCTATCACCAAGATCATATGCATCAGGATTCGCAAGATAGTCTATGGCGAAGTGGCAGTTGCCAAGGCTCTCTCCCTTGATGCCGAGCTTCTTCGGTCTCCATACGCCCGTTCCGATGAAGATTGCCTTGTATCCATCACGGAAGAGATCCTTTATCTCAAGGGCTCCTCCTATCGTTGTATTTGGCCTTATCTGTATGCCGGCTTCCACAAGCTTTCTCTTATAGCGTGCAAGGAGTGTCTTTGGAAGGCGGAAGTCGGGTATTCCATACTGGAGGACGCCTCCTATCTTGTCCTTTGAATCAAAGATCGTGACCTTGTATCCGCGCTCTGCAAGCTCAAGCGCTACCGTGATGCCTGCAGGTCCTGCGCCGATGATGCCTACCATATTCCCGTTCGATGGAGGTATAGGAATCTCGATATTGTCCAGTCTTGTCTCCGAGATATAGTTCTCAATCGATGAGATATGTATCGGCTGTCCCTTCTTTCCCTGGACGCAGTGTCCTTCGCACTGTTTCTGATGGTCGCAGACGAGGGAGCAGACTGCCGAGAGCGGGTTGTTCCTGAAGAGCATGTCTCCGGCTTCATCGAGCTTCCCCTCCCTGAGAAGCTTTATCATATCTGGAATAGGTGTCGATATCGGACAACCTGTGACGCACATCGGTTTCTTGCAGAGAAAGCATCGCTCTGCTTCAGCTATAACATGTAGTACCATGGCCTGAACAATAATATTCCATTTGATATTCTTCAAGAGCTGAAATGGTTATTTTTATGAAACTTTTCTTTTTATTTGCTATAAATTAAGAATTAAATAGAATGAATTAATAAATTAATGTGAATATGATATAAATAAATTATTGCATATGGAAATTAAAATGCTTGAATAATGGTAATCTGCCCTGCTTTATGCAACGATGGATTCATTTTACCGTATGATTCAAGGATATATGCATTTATACTCATATCTCAGGAACCATAGTCCTTTTCATAGGTAGGGAAAGGAACAAAGGCAGGATTGCTGCACTTTATCACTAATCGCTCTGGCTTGCTTCTTCAGATTCCTTCAGGATGTTGCCAGAAAATCAGCATCGCTTTATCTGATTTGTTATGTTAAAGCGTTTTTTTTCTTAAAAGGCATACCCCCCCCCGGTTGACTAGTGAGCAATTGCCGTTGTTTAATTAAATAGAAATACCAATCGGAGGGTCGGATGAGAAAGAAGCTTGGAATCGCGCTATGTCTCTCAATTGCATTTGTTATGGCATCATGTACTCAATATGACTATTCATGGCTCTATCCCGTGATTAATGAGATGGATAAATACTGCGAGGTTACTATCATCTTCAGTGATGATAATGTCCAGACACTGAAAGTAGAGAAGGGAACATAGTTTTCCATGCCATTCAATGGATATGCCGAGAGCGGCATGAGGTTCGGATGGTGGGAAGACCAGTATGGGAATACCTATCAGATAGGCGATACTGTAGTTCTCGATAGGGATTATGTCTTCAGCCCCGTGTGGATTAAGGAGAATTCTCATGTTATATCTGGCGATATAATATATGATTCCGCGGCTGATGCAGTCCTGCGGGCCTCTGATGGAGCTGAGATTGTGATTCCTGAGAATACATCAACGGATGGTCTGAAGTTCCCTGTCGGTCAGTATAATGTCAATGGTATCTCTTTTGACCTCAGTGAAAATTCGCTCCTTCTGGCATCCAGTGTAGGAAGCACAGGAACCGAGACCAATGGTATGCAGCTTAACAGAGGTAACAAGATAGTCTTCAAGGATGGAGTCCTTACAACTGATTCCAGTTCCTGCAAGATCCTGCTCCAGAACTATTCCAACCTGACGCTCGATAATGTTGATGTCAAAGCTGGCCCTGTCGTATGGGAGCTTCTGAGCATGAACAATGACATCACAATCCTTAAGAATGGGACGAAGCTTTTTCCGATAACGAATGGGCATGCTACAGGTGATATTGTCGCTGACGTATATTATTGGCCTAAAAATGGCTATGATGAAGTCGGTCTTGTCATTGAGACAACGGATGTCGAAATTGGAGGCAGTATCCTTTTGAATCATGACAATTCGGAAACGGCCAAGAAAAATTTCATGGAAAAGATTGTCGTTATCGTCCCAACGTCATATACGAGCACCTTCGATAATATAGTCATCATAGATCCTAATAGCATCGGCGCATATGACTATGAATGGGTACCATGTGAAAGAGACGGATATAACAACGGCTCCTATTCGCAGCTCAAGTTCATTCAAGCTGACTGATAGCGATATCACCTATGAAATATGAAAGAAGGCTCCGAGAAACCGGGGCCTTCAGTGTTCTTAATATCTGACAGTCATTCCGATGATATCTGTCTTTGTATCATCCGGTATTGTACCAACCGCAGGAAGCATTGTTTCTTTTCGCTGTAGCAGAAAAGTTATCTTCATCCTTGCTGATAAGGCTTCCAAGATATTCCTCGTCATTGAGAATTAGTCTACCTTTAGGTAAGCCTTCTCATCGAAAAGCTTCAGATTCTTCATGAAGAAAATTAGTATACTTGTTCTTTTCCATAATCATTTCCGGCTAGGACCATCTGGCCTGAAATGATAGGTGTTCTCTTTGGGCGGCAGAAGCCATGTACCTTCTTTCTATTCCGAGAGATGGATGATGAGCATGTATTTATATTTCTGCATGATGCAGATTGTTTACCGGATATCTCTCGTATTCACCCAATAGCTATCAACTATTAAAAAACAGGAACTGGATGTTCTGCGTATATCACTGATTGCGTTGTGTTCCTTTATTCCCCATAAACCTCTTGGAGAGTCTTTTCCGGGACATGGGCGTGCCCGCTGAGCTATGGGCAAATGGAAAAGGGGCTGGCAGCAAACAGCCCCGTCAGTAGGTATGTAATATATTAGAGTGTATGCGCGTAGTCGATGACTGTGCGGATTCTCCAGGGTTCGATGTCGCCTGGGAGGGTGCAGTCCGATCCAATGATCAGCTTATCCCTGCCAGCTTCCTTGACTATGCGGTCCGTCTCTGCAAGTATCTCTTCCTTCGTGCCTTCGACAAGGATGCCGGTCCTGTCATCGAAGCCTCCGAGGAGGGTCTTTCCTGGGAAGTATTTTCTGCCTTCACCTATGCCGTATTCGCAGTCGTGCGTATCCCAGTTCACGATATCAGCATCGATGCCGCTGTAGAGCGGGAGCCTGATCTTATCCTTGCAGATATGGAGGATGCTTATCGCTCCTGTATCATTGATTCCGTCTATCACCATGCTGTCATATTTCTTAACATATGAGGTGAAGACATCCTCCGTAAACCTGTACGCCTCTCCGCCAAGGGCTGCATAGTAGATTCCATCAGCACCAGCCTTCTTAAGCTCTCCGCAGAGCTCTATCAATGTCTCTGCAACGACATCCAGTCCCTTGCAGACCGATTCCGGATCCTCTCTCAGATGCCTTGAGACCATGTTCTCCGGATTCTTGAAATTGCCCGGTGTCTCCGTCGCGTGGTATGCGGATACGAGCACTCCATGGACCGTTGCGAAAAGCGGAAGGTCAGCAGGCAGGGCCTTGCGGATTGCCTTGAACTCATCGATAAGGCCAGGGTAGGGACCTTCGCTGAAAGGAATGTGCGTCACCTTCCTCCAGTCCTCAGGCTTCTCTATCTTCTCACGTATCTGGAACATATGCTCATTCATGACCTTGAGCACATCCGGATTGACAGCATTGTAGAAATCTATATGTGCCTGTACCGCTTTCTCCCCATACATGGCATCCTGGCTGAAGTGATACCAGAAGCCCGATATGATACCGCTATGCTTTTCTCCGTTCAGGGTAGCCTGAAGTCTTTCCTTCCTGTCCATATTCCCTTCCTTCGTAATATTACTGATATTATTAAGCTTAGCATCAGTGCCGCCATTGTCAAGGAAAAGAATATCGTCTTTACAGTAAAGCGGTTGTTCTGTAATCTTGTAGCGGATGGAAAACAGCGGCTCTCTTAAGAAAATGGTTTATGATACGCTGCTTGATGATATTTCAAGCGGCAGATTCCGACCCAATGATATCCTCACTGAGGGCTCTCTGACAGAGCGTTTCGGTGTCAGCAAGGCTCCCGTGAGGGAGGCCCTGATAGAGCTCTGCAAGGACAATATCCTCCAGAGCCTTCCTCGTTTCGGGTATCAGGTTGTTCCCTTCACTCTCCATGAGATTGTGGATATCCTCGATGTCCGGACGGATATAGAGATCTCGAATCTGAAGAGGGCAGTGCCGATGCTGACGGATGAGAAGCTCAGGAAGCTTTTCGATCCTTCGCTGTACAGGGCTTCTTCCGATGATGGGGGGATATCAGGAAACTATTACCGCAATTCCCGTTTCCACCTTGTCCTCTGCTCCCTTAGCGGCAATGGATTCGCATACAGCATGCTTGATAGCATCCTCAAGCGATGCTCACGTTTCTTCGCAGTCTACTATTCATTCGCTCTGACCAATGATACAGAATCAAAGTCCTCGTATCATAAGGAGATAGCGGAAGCTTTGAAGGCAGGTGATACCGATAGGGCAGTTTCTGCGCTGGGAAAGGACATTGCTTCCGTAAAGCAGAATTTCGAGAAGATTATCGCATTCTGATACGCTATATATTGACTCTGGTATATGCTTTGCATATTGTTAATGGCTGATAGCAATGGCGCTGTGGATTTACTCTGCAGCGCTTTTTTCGTCTACAAGAGGACGCATGCCTGATAATCCTGTTTCAGTAAGGAGAGATTTTGATTGACAACTCTGAAAACCGTGGCAGACTATACCTGTAATATGATTAGTAATCTAATCTGTTTTTGATCATTTGTTTCTTAATCCAGCCGAATTAGCTGTTAAGATATATCCATCCCGTGGATAGAGGACACGGGTGGGAGAAAAAACGAAAAGGAGGGAGTCCTCTACTCATTTAGCTTATGAAGAGAATTTTGATGCTTGCATTGATCTGCCTTGTTGCGTTCATGCCTGTATTCGCAGGCGGTTCGTCGGATAAAGCAGCTGCAGATGGTGTCTATCCGAAAGGACAGCTTCTCATCTGGTCTACAGGACAGCCGCAGTTCAGAGCACCTTTCTACCAGGAGTTCCTCGATAGACAGGGCGATGCAACAGCAGATGTGACGCTCCACGTCGAGACTATTCCTACAATGGCTGATGGACAGCAGAGAGTCATCATGTACTCGATGGCAGGGGATCAGGAGTCGCTTCCCGATGTCATCATGCTCGATACTGTAGGTCTTATTGAGCTTGCTAAGGCAGGCCTTCTCCTTGACCAGACCGATTACTATGAGCCGCAGGCAGACCTCTACCTCGACGGATCGATTGATGATGCAATCGTCGATGGAAAGATCTATGGTCTCCAGGATTCCGTACGTCCTCAGCTTCTTTTCTACAATGCAGAGATCTTTGAGAAGTATGATGTTGATCCTGCTATGATGAGCACATTCGATGGTTACATCGAGGCCGGAAGACTCCTCAAGGAGAGATCCAATGGTGAGGTCTTCCTCTCCTGGATCGATACGACGAACTACACCTGGAGATACTGGGGAAGACGTGGTCTCATGCCGCAGGCAAATGCAAGGATCTGGGACGAGAACGGCAATGTCGTGATCGGTTCCGATGAGGGCACGAAGCTTGCTCTTGGCTTCCTTGACCAGCTCAATTCCGAAGGTCTTCTCTACAGGACTTCGATGATGCAGCCACCTATCTATGAGGCAACTGACGATGGAAAGATCGCAACATTCTACATCGGAGCATTCTGGGATGAGTTCCTCAGGAAGAACCTGACAGAGACCGCTGGTGACTGGAGAGTCATGAACGCTCCTGTATTCGAGGAGATCGGCGTAGGCGGAGCTCCTGTATCGCAGTACTTCTGTCTTGTTGATACCGGAACGAATGAGTATGAGACGCTGATCCAGGATATGTGGTATGATTGGCAGAACAACAATGAAGCTATCCAGGCCAGAGTCAACAAGCTCGTAGAGCAGAATGGCCCATATGCCAACCCTGTATCGAAGGAAGTCCTCGCAGATCCTTTCTGGCAGGCACCAGAGCCGTTCTATGGCGGACAGTCATTCAGGAAGGCTGAGTCCGATGGTCTTAACAATGCTGCTAAGAACATGGTCGTAACACCGCAGGATGCACAGGCTGATATCATCATTAGTGCCGAGATCGAGAAGTACGTCGCAGGCGAGCAGACGATGGATCAGGCAATTGCCAATATGGACAGCCAGCTTAAGCTCATGATCGGGCAGGCTGAGGTCTGACTTTAAAGCAGTCTGCCCCTCCGGGCAGGCTGCATCATTCGAAAGGAGGAATAAATGGGCAGAAGAAAAACAGCGGTATTCTCTTCCGGTGAAAGGAAAAGCGGTCTGCTGGCAACTATATGGAAGTATCGTGCACCATATCTATTTATTGCGCCGTTCTTCATCCTCTTCCTTGTATTCCAGCTCATTCCTGTTATCTGGACATTCGTCATCAGCTTCGCTAACTGGAATGGACTGAGAAACTTCAGATGGGTGGGTTTCCACCAGTACAAGGTCATGTTCCAGGACTATATGTTCAGGGAAGCGTTCCTGAATAATGTATGGTACTGGATCGTAGCTGTGATCGGAGTCGTCGTCCTGGCTCTTATGATCGCAGTCTGTCTCAACAGCCCACGCCTCAGGGCCAAGAAGGTCTTCCAGACGGTGACATTCCTGCCATACGTCTGCGCTTCTGTTGCGATGGGACTTATATTCATGATGCTCTTCGATGAGAATGCAGGACTGATCAATGAGATCATCGTCTCTCTCGGAGGCAAGCGCCGGGCATGGCTTGGAAGCAGCCAGTATGCGAAGATCCCGGTCATAATCCTTTTCATATGGAGAATCATTCCGTGGTTCACGATCATCATATACTCCGGACTGTTGAATATATCGAAGGAGTACTATGAGGCAGCCACCGTTGATGGGGCAGGAGTCCTGCAGCAGTTCTGGTACATTACGATACCTCTTCTGAAGAATATCCTCTTCTTCTGCGCGCTCACTGTCACGATAGATATCTGGAAGATGTTCAACGAGTCCTATACGCTCTCCGGACCGGGAACGAGCAATACGTCACTGTTCCAGCTTGTATATGAGAATGGCTTCAAGTCGTTCAACCTCGGATATGCATCGGCACTGAGTGTCGTCCTGATCCTCGTGCTCCTTGTCATATCGATGATCCAGTACAGGCTGCGCAGAAGCGAGGAGGGGGTGTGATATGTCATTGAAGAACAACCGTGGACAGACAATAATCGTAAATGCCTTCATGATACTCGTCGTGGCGCTCTGCCTCTTTCCAGTCCTCTGGATGTGCTTCATCTCTGTGAAGTCGGTAGGAGAGAAGATTTCGGGATTCGCTGCACTGACTATCGAGCATGCCACGCTTGCGAACTTCGCAAGGCTCTTTGAGCTCATACCTGTATGGACGAATCTCTTCAACAGCGGCTTCACGACAGTGCTCGGAACGATAACGACGCTCTTCTTCTGCGCACTTGCAGGATTCGCATTCGCGAAGTACCGCTTCCCTGGCCGTGCGAAGCTCTTCGCATTTGTTGTCGCGACCATGGCGATAAGCGCGGAAGCCGGTGCAATCCCGCTCTTCGTCATCATGAGGAAGATGAACCTGATCAACAGCCTCTGGTCACTTGTAATCCCAAGAATCGCCACAGCTGTTGGCATCTTCTATCTGACACAGTATATAAAAGATGTACCTGATGAGCTTGTAGAGGCGTCCCGCGTTGATGGCTGCAGGGAGTTCGGCATCTTCTGGCGTGTTGTCTGCCCTGTGATAAAGCCAGCTCTCGCATCCTGGGCTTCCCTTACGATGATAGCGAGATGGAATGACTACTTCTGGCCGCTTCTGTTCCTCAATAAGAATTCGAAGTACACCCTTATGGTCTCCGTCTCGATGCTTCCCGTAAGCGATGGACTGGCAACGCCTTGGCAGGTAATCCTTGCCGGATGTACGCTCGTCATCCTCCCTGCAATCATCCTGTACCTCCTGATGCAGCTGATGCAGAAGGCCGGAAGCTTTTCAGGCGCAGTCAAGGGATAATGTGATAATCCCTCTGATAATATCAGGGGGATTCTGTGCACTATTGGGACAGATTTTATAGCAATTATCTGTATTTGAAGAAATTGTGATATTAAATCATCGTTAAGAATTTTGTTGACAACTGGAAAATGTGAGTCATAATGAAATCAGTGCTGGTAATATCAGAGAGCATGTTACCAGCTAAGGAGCTGTTATGAACAAAAAAGAGCGCGTTATTGCTGCTATCAGGCACGAGAGTGTGGATTACGTACCTTGCGGATTCTCCCTCCACTTCCCGCATGACAAGGCATATGGGGAAGCAGGAGTGAAGTCCCATCTCGATTTCTTCAAAGAGACCGATACAGATATCATAAAGATAATGAATGAGAACCTTGTGCCATATGTCGGCGAGCTTACAAGCCCTGTTGAGTATGAGAGGCTTGTAAGGGGATTCTCAATGAAGTCTGACTTCATGCAGGCCCAGGTTGATTTCACCAAGGCAATCCTCGACAAGGCTGACAGCACTGCATTCTCCATCGGAACACTCCATGGTGTGACAGCTTCTTCGATCCATCCGATTGAGAAGATGGGCATAAGCTACGACAAGACAAGGGAGATTCTCGTTGAGTACCTGAGAGAAGATCCTGCGAAGATGCAGAGCGCAATGCAGAGAATCACAGATGTCATGTGCGATCTTGCCAGAACATATATCGAGCTTGGCGTTGATGGCGTCTATTACGCAGCACTCGGTGCTGAGAAGCGCTATTTCACCGATGAGGAGTTCGAGAAGTGGATCGCTCCTATGGATAAGCAGATTCTTGCTGCAATCAAGGAAGCTGGTGGATACTCGTTCCTCCATATGTGCAAGGATAAGCTCAATATGGAGCGCTATGCCTCCTATGCCGACCTCTGCGATGTTGCCAACTGGGGCGTATATGCAGCTCCGTACTCGCTTGAGGAGGGCAGGAAGCTCTTCAAGGGCAAGACAATCATGGGAGGTCTCCCTGACAGACATGGTGTCCTCGTCGATGGAACGGATGCGGAGATCGAGAAGGCTGTCAAGGATACTATCGGATCATTTGGAAAGACTGGTTTCATACTCGGTGCTGACTGCACGCTGGCAACCGAGCAGGATATGCATAAGCTGTCAGTAGCAATCTCTGCCTGCAGAAGCTGCTGAACTCTACGGAGGCTCTATGGGAAAGTATGTTCTTAGAAGACTGCTTGTAGCTATTCCTACATTCATAGGAATAACGGTGCTTGTCTTCTTCCTGTCTTATTTAGCGCCAGGATCACCGCTCGAGATGCTATTCATGGATTCGAATGCGGATGCCCAGGTCATGGCGGATATGGAGGCGAGACTTGGTCTCGATCAGCCTGTCTATGTCCAGTATTTCAGATGGGTCGGACAGCTTTTCCAGGGCAATCTTGGGTACTCATACAGGACCGGGCTTCCTGTATGGGATATGGTTGCGGAGAGGATAGGGCCGACGCTTCTGATAACAATCGCATCGCTCGTCCTTTCCGTGCTCATTGCAATCCCTCTTGGAGTCATGTCCGCCTATAAGCCGTATTCCGGCTGGGACTATTTCTCCTCGGGACTTTCATTCATAGGAGCTGCGACTCCTAACTTCTTCGCTGGTCTTGTGTTTATATATCTCCTTTCCGTAAAAGTGAATATTTTCCCAAGCAGCGGTATGTATGACAGCGCTGGAACCCATACGTTCCTCGATCTTGTGCACCATATGGTGCTTCCGACACTCGTTCTGTCGATACAGCAGATCGGAAGCCTCATAAGGCAGACCAGGGGAAGTGTTCTCGAGGTTCTGCAGGATGACTTCATCCGCACAGCGCGTGCGAAGGGCTGTCTGGAAAGCCGCGTGCTTTTCCGCCATGCGCTCCGCAATGCCCTCTCTCCTGTCATCACGCGTATCGGATCAATGATCCCGTTCCTCGTCGGAGGCGCTGTTGTCACAGAGCAGCTCTTCTCATGGCCTGGTCTGGGAAGCCTTATGGTCCTTTCTATCAATTCGCGTGATTACCCGGTGATCATGGGTATCACAGTAGTGATTGCTGTTGCTGTTCTTATCGGCAATCTCATCATAGATCTTATCTACAGCGTGCTTGATCCGCGCATCAGGTACAGTAAGTGAGGCACGTATGAAGAAGGAAAAAGGAATCAAGGGATCATACTTCCAGGATGTCGTGGAGAGATTCCTCCATCATAAGCTTGCTGTATTCGCGCTGTTCTTCCTCGCAGTGGAGATCCTCGTCGTGATCTTCCTGCCGATGATCCTCGGCCTCGATCCGTACTCAATCGATGTCATGGCTTTCGGCAAGGGACCATCCGATACCCATCTGATGGGAACCGATGATGTAGGACGCGATATGTTCGCCCGTATCATCTATGGAGGAAGGGTATCGCTGACGGTAGGCATACTCTCTGCGATCATAAGCCTTATCGTGGGAATACCTCTTGGTCTTATCGCCGGATACTTCCGCGGCAAGAGCGAGATCATCGTCATGCGTCTTGCGGATATCTTCATGTCGTTCCCGTCGATGATCCTCATTCTCGTCCTGGCATCTGTCCTCGGTCAGTCGATAGTGACAATCACGGTTGTCATCGGCGTTCTGGGCTGGCCGGATTTCGCAAGGCTCATATATGCTAGCACACTCTCTGTCAGGGAGAAGGAGTATGTGGAGTCGGCGAAGGCAATAGGAACGAAGACCCATAACATCATACTCAGATATATCGTGCCGAATGCCTCTGCTCCTGTCATCATCGCATTCACGTTCAGGACAGCCCAGGCAATCATCACCGAATCCTCGCTTTCATTCCTCGGTCTTGGCGTCCAGCCGCCTGCTGCATCATGGGGAAACATCCTCTACTATGCGCAGTCGATAAGCGTTCTCGCCAACAAGCCATGGATGTGGGTTCCTGCGGGTATCATCCTCATAATAACGGTACTCTGCATCAACTTCCTGGGCGATGGAATCCGTGACGCACTCGATACAAAGATGAGCGTATAAAGAATCAACTATATACGGAGGTTCGAATGAAACATAGCAGAAAAACAATTGTAGCTCTGGTTCTCATGCTTGTGCTGTCTGTATCCCTTTTCGCAGGCGGCTCATCAGAGAAGAAAGCTGCAGCAGCTCCTGCGGCTTCTGCCCCTGTTCAGCAGAAGAGCAAGACCATCACACTCGCGATGGTATCGCCATGGGATAGCTTCATCCCGTTCGAGACGACAAGCTCATACTCTGATTGTGTTCTTGATCTTATGTATGACAAGCTTTTCTATCTCAAGGCTGATGGCACATATCTCCCGCGTCTTGCGACAAGCGTTGATGTCAACGAGGATTCGACAGTCCTTACATTCCATCTCAGAGAGGATGCGAAGTGGGCTGATGGCGAGCCTGTGACAGCCGATGATGTCGTCTTCACAGCACATCTCTATACATCTACCAGCGTCAATGCTCTCAGAAAGAACAACCTCGAGCCATTCGCTGGATTCGGAGAAGGTGATTATACGCTCCAGGTAGAGGCTATCGACGAGCACACTGTATCATTCACGCTCCGCGAGCCTACGAATGTCGATTACCTGCTCTTCAACAAGTTCAGGGATTTCTACATTCTTCCTCAGCACCTTCTCGGCGATGTTCCTCTTGCTGAGATCAGGAATGCCGATTACTGGGCATCCCCGATCGGTTCTGGCGCATGTCTTTTCAAGAGCCAGATCAGTGGCGAGAGAATCGAGTTCGTACCGAATCCGTATTACTACCAGATGAATGGCAACTGGGATAAGTTCGTCCTCCGCGTTGTTCCTACAGGCAACCTCCTCGCAGGTCTTATGAATGGCGAGATCGATGCCCTTGCTGGAAACGTCGGATCGCTCCAGCTCTCTGACTGGGATATGGCACAGCAGCAGTCCAACCTCGTATGCATGTCCGCTCCATCCGTCGGATACCAGTACATGGCAATCAATACTTCCCAGCCATACCTCACACCGGCTGTAAGAAGGGCTATCAACATGTCCATCAACAGACAGCTCATCATCGATGGTCTTCTCCAGGGTGAGGGTGTTGCAGCATATGGTCCTGTCGCTCCGAATAACATCTACTACAATCCTGAGATCGAGGAGCCATTCAATCCAGATGGAGCAAGGGCAATCCTCGCTGAGGAAGGATGGGATTCCAACCGCACTCTCGTAATGAGCGTTCCTACAGGAAATGCAACACGTGAGCAGGCTGCTATCATCATCCAGCAGAACCTTGCTGATGTCGGCATCAAGACACAGATCCAGACTGCCGATTTCGCAACGCACCTCAACAAGGTCAGAGCAGGAGACTATGACTTCGGCTTCGTAGGCTCCAGCGGTTCTCCTGATCCTTCAGAGTGTGTCATCAACTTCAACCCGGATCATATGAACAACTTCTCGCAGCTTTCGGATTACACGATCTTCGAGACTGGCGACAAGGGTGGACACGTATTCACCTTCGAGGAGAGGAAGGAAGCATATGATGAGTACCAGAGGCTTCTCAGAGAGTATGTGCCATTCGCATTCATGTACTTCGAGAACATTCTCTATGCTCATACATCACGCGTTGAAGGCATAACGGATGTCCAGGACTACACCCAGCACAACAGGGACGTCTGGAACTGGACTATCGTCGAGTAATGATATTTCTGGCTCTCCTCCTATCCGGAGGAGGGTCATCAGAGGTTTGAAATGAGTCATCTCCTGGAAATCAGCAATCTATCGGTCAGCTTCCTCGTAAGGAAGAAATGGCTTCAGGCCGTTACCGGCGTAAGCTTCTACGTCGATCAGGGCGAAACACTTGGAATCGTTGGCGAGTCAGGCTGCGGTAAGAGCGTCACATCGATGTCTATGCTCCATCTGCTGCCGAAAACGACATCCCGTGTCGATTCAGGGACTGTTATCTTCGATGGAACCGATATCTCCGGGTACAGCGACAAGGAGATGAGCCGCATACGCGGACGCCGCATCTCCATGATATTCCAGGACTCGATGACGTCTCTCAATCCTGTGATGACCAACGGTGCGCAGCTTGTCGAAGCGATAAAGTGCCACGACAGGAATATTAGCAAGAAGGAAGCTGAGGAGAAGGCCATATCCTACCTTGCCAAGGTCGGCATCCCTTCACCTGAGAAGCGCTTCAGGGAGTATCCCCATCAGCTTTCGGGAGGAATGAGGCAGCGCGTGATGATCGCTATGGCTCTTATCCAGTCACCATCGATACTGATCGCTGATGAGCCTACAACAGCGCTTGATGTCACGATCCAGGCCCAGATCCTGGAACTGATGCAGGAGCTAAAGGCGACATCGAATGTCTCGATAATGCTCATCACCCATGATATGGGAGTTGTCGCGGAGATGGCAGACAGGGTCATGGTTATGTATGCAGGTAACGTGATGGAGGTTGCTCCTACCAAGGAGATATTCGCCAATCCGATGCATCCATACTCCCAGGGGCTCCTTGCATCGATTCCGCGTCCTGACAAGACAGTCGGCAAGCTCTCATCGATTGAGGGGACCGTTCCAACGCTCCAGAACATGCCTGTAGGCTGCAGGTTCTCGACGCGCTGTTCTAAGTGCACTTCGAAGTGCATTGAATCCTGTCCTCCGCTTTTCAGGAAGGATGGACATGATGTCAGATGCTGGCTCTATGCTGACGGGGAGGCTGTAGATGGAACATCTTGCTGAAGTAAAGAATCTTAAGAAGTACTATCCTGCGAAGAAGAAGCTTTTCAAGGAAAGACAGTACGTCAAGGCCGTTGATGATGTCTCCTTCTATATCGATAAGGGCGAGACGTTCGGCGTCGTCGGTGAGTCCGGATGCGGTAAATCAACGCTCTGCAAGACGATGATCAGGCTTACTGAGCCTACTGGCGGAAGTGTTTTCTTCAATGGCCGGGATATCGCATCGCTATCTCCCGAGGAGATGCGTCTTATGAGGCGGCATATCCAGATCATCTTCCAGGATCCATATGCATCGCTCAATCCGAGGATGACCGTCCGCGAGCTCATCAAGGCTCCTCTTGATATCTTCTCCGATGCTTCTGAGGAGGAGAAGATGGAGGAGGTGTTCTCCGCAATGGAGCTTGTAGGCCTGAACAGGGAGTTCATGAACAAGTACCCGCATGAGTTCTCCGGTGGACAGAGGCAGAGGATAATGATCGCAAGAGCGCTCATCCTGCGACCTGAGTTCGTATGCTGCGATGAGCCGGTCTCAGCCCTTGATGTATCTGTCAGAGCACAGGTGCTGAACCTCATGAAGGATCTTCAGGAGAAGCTCTCGCTGACATACCTTTTCATATCGCACGACCTGAGTGTCGTAAGGTACCTCTGCGACAGGATAGCTGTCATGTACCTTGGGCGCATTGTCGAGATCGCTGAGAAGGATGAGCTCTATGACAATACCTACCATCCATATACAAGGTGCCTCATCTCATCGATACCTATCCCTGATCCAGAGGTTAAGAGGCATGCGATGATTCTTGAGGGAGATGTCCCGAGCCCATACAATCCGCCTGCAGGCTGCCATTTCCATACGAGATGCCCATATGCGACAAAGGAGTGCAGCGAACGCTATCCAGAGCTCAGGGAAGTGGCTCCAGGCCATTCAGTTGCCTGCCATTTCGCAGAGAAGATCCGGGAGGGAAGAGCATGAAAGAGCTGGAAATGTGGTGGAAGGACCACTTTGATGAGTTCCTTGATGATTTCAGAAGGATAATATCCATCCCCAGCGTGAGCGTTGAGGACAAAGGCAATGCCGAGTGCCCGTATGGACAGCCCTGCGTGGATGTGCTCCATGCCGTCGGCGATATAGCAAGGCGCTTTGGTTTCGAGTACAGGATCGATTCAAACCAGTACGGACTGCTGATCTGGCCGGGGCAGAGCGATAAGACTATAGGGCTTTTCAGCCACATGGATGTCGTTCCGACCGGTCCGGGCTGGACATATCCTCCATTTGAGCTTACAGCCCTTGATGACATACTGATCGGAAGAGGAACGGGGGACAATAAGGGACCCGCTCTTGCTGTGATCTATGCGCTCCGCTATCTGAAGGAGACAGGATACCAGCCGGAGCATACGATAACCCAGTTCTTCGGTGTGAATGAGGAGTGCGGCATGGAGGATATCAAATTCTATGCAAAACGCAATCCTATGCCTGAGTTCTCCCTCATCCCCGATTCATCATTCCCTGTGTGCTATGGCGAGAAGGGAATCCTTGAGATAGATGCAGATCGCCAGCTAGGTAAGGATACTGCGATCATATCATGGAAATCCGGTGTCGCATCGAATTCCGTTCCAGCTCTTGCGGAGGCGGAGCTCAGGATCGATGCAGGGAAGCTTTCTGCTGCGATCAGGGACGAGCGCGTAACGGTAACGGATGGTGGCAATGGCACAAGCCGTGTCGAGGCACATGGAATCGCAGCGCATGCGGCATTCCCAGAGGGCTCCGAGAGCGCCCAGAACATACTGGCATCTGCGCTCCTTTCCTCAAAGCTCTTCCCAGAGAGCGACAACATCCTTTTCCAGGATATCCTCTCGCTATTCTCCGATTACAACGGAAAGGGTATCGGTGTTCCCTATGAGGATGATATCTCCGGAAAGCTCACCCATGTCGGAGGCTTCTCATCTGTATCGGATGGTGTTTTCCACCAGAATATAAACATCAGATACACAATCACCGCAGTCTATGACAGGATGATTGCCTCCATAACAGACACGCTGAAAGGCCATGGCTTCTCGATCGAGGCGGCAGAGGGCAGTCTCCCAATGTATGTAGAGAGATCCCTTCCTATCATCGATAAGCTCACATCGATAGCCAATGAGGCACTTGGTATGGATCTCAAGCCATATGTAATGGGCGGCGGAACGTATGCGCGTCAGCTGAGGAATGCTGTCGGCTTCGGGCCGGGAATCCCCGGCGATTCCGACCATTTCGGTCCGGAGAGGGGCAGGGGGCATCAGCCAGATGAGTATATCTCACGGCGCAAGCTCTCCATTGCATTCAGCGTCTACGTCTCCTCTATTCCAGAGGTGGACGGGTTCTTTAAGGTCTGATGATGGAAACGGCAGGAACACTTAAGAAAACGGTATACAGCTCGCTGATGGAGGATATCATAAGGGGGGATCTGTCCCCCAATGACATCGTTACGGAAAGCTCTCTGATCAAACGGTTCTCCGTCAGCAAAGCTCCTGTCAGGGAAGCCCTGATAGAGCTCTGCAAGGACGGTTTTCTCAAGAGCCTGCCGAGATTCGGGTATCAGGTGGTGCAGTGCTCTGTGCAGGAGATCATGGAGATGCTTGATGTGAGGGAGGATCTTGAGATAGGTAATCTCAAGAGATGCTTCCCCTCGATAACTCCAGAGAGCCTTTCCATCTTCCGCGACAACGCAGGGGACTGGATCAGGCAGGATGGTGCCGATAGCGATATATACGGCAACTATTATCGCAACCAGCATTTCCATCTGATGCTCTGCTCCCTCAGTGGGAACAGATACATGTACAATGCCCTCGACAAAGTCCTTCGCGATAGCGCGAGGTTCTTTGCCGCGTACTATTCGTCAGCATGGGACAACGAGAGGGAGTCGAAGGGTATGTATCATCATATGATCCTTGACGCTGTCAGCGCAGGGAATCTCTATGATGCGTGCTCATATCTTGCGAAGGATATAAGCGCTGTCAAGGATGAGATCAGAAAGGTAATTTCCTAGGAGGAAACATGGATAGAGATGGGATTTACACAGCAATACTGAAGGAAGAGCTTGTTCCGGCCCTTGGCTGCACGGAGCCTATCGCGCTTGCATATGCATCTGCAGAGTGCAGGAAGCTTCTGGGAGAGCTGCCGGATAAGGCCGTTGCTGAGTGCAGCGGGAATATAATCAAGAATGTGAAGAGCGTAATCATCCCGAATACAGGAGGAATGAAGGGCATAGAGGCTGCAGTCGCTGCTGGAATGATCGGAGGTGATGCATCCCTCGGGCTCGAGGTTCTTTCTGCTGTCAAGGAGGAGGATCTTCCCGCAATCAGGGATTATATCGCAGCCAAGCGTGTATCGGTGAAGCTCCTCCATACGACTGCTGCTCTCCATTTCATCATCAGCATGGAGAAGGGTAGCGAGAGTGCTTCTGTAGAGGTAATCCATCAGCATACGAATATCGTGAAGAAGGTGAAGAACGGGGAGGTTGTCTTCCAGAAGGAGGTCTCTTCCTCCGAGGATATGAATGCATCCCTTACAGACCGCTCTGTCCTCAGCGTCGATGGAATCATAGAGTTCGGAGAGACTGCCGATTTCTCGCTCTTTGCTCCCATCATCGAGGAGCAGATCAGGTGCAATAGCGCTATCTGCGAGGAAGGCCTGAGGAATAAGTGGGGTGTGAATATCGGGCAGTACCTGCTTGAGACAAGGGAGAAGGATTTCATCACTGAGGCAAAGGCCACAGCTGCAGCTGGCTCCGATGCAAGGATGAGCGGCTGTGTCTATCCCGTTGTCATCAACTCCGGAAGCGGCAATCAGGGCATAACCGTATCCGTTCCTGTCATCGTCTACTGCCGCCGCAATGACATACCTCACGAGAAGCTTGTGAGAGCTCTTGCGATAAGCAACCTCATTGCAATCCACCAGAAGACAAGGATTGGAAGGCTCTCTGCATACTGCGGTGCTGTGAATGCTGCCTGTGGTGCAGCAACAGCCATAACATGGCTTCAGGGAGGCTCAAGGGAGCAGATAAACGAGACCATCACAAACACGCTCGCAACAATCTCCGGAATGGTATGCGATGGAGCAAAGCCATCCTGCGCTGCGAAGATCTCGCTTGCTCTTGAGGCTGCGATGATGGGCCATGACCTTGCTATGGAGGATGATAACTTCCTTCCAGGCGACGGCATCGTCAAGAATGATGTTGAATCAACAATCATTGGAGTTGGAGAGATAGCAAGCAAAGGCATGGTATCGACGGACGAAACAATCCTGAACGTAATGGTGAACGACTAACGTTGCCATCACTAGAATAAAAACCAACTGAATTGCTGCTATGGGACATCGAATCTCATGGCAGTTTTTCATCTAATTGCTGGAATGACAAGCAGAGCGCCGAGATCCTCTGCTCTAGGTAGCAAAGGCAGGGTAATTCGCATTATCATGGATGCATGACCGAGCGGGATCAGAGAATATTCTCAATCATCGATAAGCATTATCCGGAGGAGATATCCTTCCTCCCCGTGATATCTCCATTCAGATTTCTTGTGACAGTGATGCTCTCTGCCTCTACGACAGACAGGCAGGCGGAGAAGGCTGCGGAGAATCTTTTCTCTGTATATCCGGATGAGAATGCCATTGCGGCAGCGGATGCTGATGATATCGAGAAGCTCATAAGAAGCGCAGGACTTTCAAAGTCGAAATCGAAGAACATAAAGGGGACGGCTGAAGCGGTTGCTGCATCCGGCCTTCCTGATACGATGGAAGGTCTCATGTCATTGCCTGGCGTGGGAGAGAAGACTGCCTCATGCTATATGCACAGTATCCTAGGCAGACCTGCCGTCATCGCAGATACCCACTTCGTCCGCGTCGCGAAACGCCTTGGATTAACCGATACGGATGATAGGAACAGGTCCGCAAAGGAAATCAGAGAGCGCTTTCCTGAGTCTATGTGGTCAAGGCTCTCGATGGCCCTTAACCTCCATGGCCGCGTGGTATGCCACGCAAAGCCTGACTGCCGGTCATGCCCTGTCTCAGCTATCTGTCCCTCTTCAGAGGTCTGAACCTGATTATCCTTGAGGATGTTCCGTCGGTCTCTGCAAGTGCGATGCCTTTTATCTTTATTGTCTCCTCAGGATATATGTAATCAGCTGGCTGCTGACTGCATGACAGGAACAGCCCTGGGTTGCCAGAGAGCTTATGAAGTCTCTCATCGTTTATCGGCAGCATGGACCAGCCATCATGCATTGCTGCCTTTCTTTCAGGGATAAAGATCCCATTGCCAATATCTATATCCCCATCGATTGACTTAAGACCGGGGAGGATAATGCATGGCGGCAGAAGATAGAAACCCCAGTCGCCTGTGGCATTATAGTATTCTCTCTCGAGCCTGCGCCATTGAAGCCGGGAGCCTTCCTCGAGCGTAAGGATCGCTATGCGGCGCATCAGGCCTTTGTATAGAGTGCCTGGGAGCTTACGCCCTGAAGCCTTCCAAGCTTTCCAGACAGCGCGCTTATCGTATCGCTCGGGGCATCGACGATGACGCTTATGATGCTCAGTCCTCTCTGAGGGTAGGGCAGACCCATTCTTCCGATGATGTATTCTGCGTATTGATGAAGAAGGCTGTTCACATTCTCAGCCTGGCTCTTATCCTCGATGATGATACCTATTACAGCAATTCTGTTATCTGTATTGCTATCCATAATATATGCCTCCAAGGCTATCTTCAGAAGATTCTACTGGTTGGTCAAGATGGTGTTTACAAAAGAACGCCGTTGCGGTATAGTCTCAGAGTTGTGACTGGTATCTGCCATGCTCCTGGCAGTGTGCCTCTCTTAATAGAACTCAATTCAAGGTGGATGATAACATGGCTAGAAGATGCGAAATCTGCGGCAAGGGAACTATTTCCGGATCCGTCGTACCCCGCAAGGGACAGGCTAAGAAGAAGGGTGGTGTCGGTCAGCATATCGGTGTAACCAAGAAGCGCACATTCAAGCCGAATCTTGTTTCGGTGAAGGCTCTCATCAATGGCACTCCGAGGACTATCAAGGTCTGCACACGCTGCCTGAGAAGCGGACTTGTAGAGAAGGTTGTATAAGACCTGCTCTCCGCTGGTTGAGAAAGCTCCCGTCAAGGGGGCTTTCTGCATTATCAGGCACTTGTTCATCCTAGCCCGTAAAGTATACGATTAGACAGATTTTTCAGGAGGAACAATGGCATCGGTTCATGTCCATGCGCTTGAAGGCGCAATGCTCACATCCAGTCAGGGAGCTTCGAAGCTCTTCAGCATATACAGCAGCGAGAAGGCTGATACCCAGGTATTCGTCATTTCCCCGGTAGCATCATCGGATCTTTCGATGGATAGCCTCATTGCCTCGGCCGCATCCCGCGATGAGAGGCTCTGGTCCAGGCTTGAGAAGAGCCAGAATGCATGGGAGGAGACAGCCTCCGCAATCCTCGGCGATGGCAATGAGTCCTCTGTTACTGATAGCATGGACAAGTCCTTTTCGGAGATCGAGGATATCCTCCGCGCTCTCTGGATCCTCGAGGATGCTCCAGAGGCTGCCAGGAAGCACCTTTCTGAGCTTACAGGATCATTTCTCTCGCTTATCATAAATGAGTTCTTCCTATCAAAGGGCGCAGCCTCAGTTGTCATGGCTGCATCGGAGGCAGTGAAGAGCAGTGCGCTTCCTTCTGGCATAGTCCTTGTATCAGGGAATCTTTATTCAGCTCCGGGGTCTGCCGATGCATCGGGTAAGGTGCATGGTGATGGCGCAAGCGAGTATACGGCTTCATTGATTGCTGCGATGCATAGCGGCACCCTCACATTCTGGAATTCCAGATCTCTCCTCTGCTCAGCCTCGAGAAGCGATGTTCCAGCAAGCAGCGTAATAGAGCATTTGACCTATGATGAGGCTACGGAGCTCTCATTCTTCGGTGCCCCGATAATCCATCCGCAGTCATTCCTTCCTGCCGTGCAGCGCTCACTTCCGATCAACCTCAGATACTGGGGAGATATAGAGAATAAGGGAACGCTCATTTCGAAGGAGGCCTATCCAGATGAGAAGACAGCGGTCAAGGCCTTCTCTGTCGTACGCCGTGTTGCCCTGCTCAATGTAGAGGGATCAGGTATGTCAGGAGTGCCCGGATTCTCCTCCAGGCTCTTCACCGCATTGCGTCGTGAGGGAATCTCAGTGATTCTCATCTCGCAGGCCTCATCGGAGTACTCAATCTGCTTTGCTGTCCCACAGAAGGAGGCGCAGAGTGCGGAGAAGACAATACGCAGGGAATTTGCCGAGGAGATCGGGAACGGAAGCATCGCCTCTGTCGCTATGGAGGGCGATCTTGCGATCTTGGCGGCTGTAGGCGAGGGAATGCCTGGCCATGTCGGTGTCGCAGGGAAGTTCTTCTCCTCGCTTGCACGGGCTGGTGTGAATATAAGGGCAATTGCGCAGGGCTCAAGCGAGAGGAACATAAGCGCTGTAATAAAGAGCAGTGAGAGCGGCAAGGCCCTGAGATCGCTCCATTCCTCATTCTTCCTCTCTGCCCAGACACTCTCTATCGGCCTCTTCGGGCCGGGGAATATCGGGGGAACGCTTCTTGATCAGCTTGCAGCTGAGAGCGAGAGGCTCCGCCGTGAGTTCGATCTCGATATCCGCATAAGGGGAATCGCGACATCGAAGAAGATGCTCCTTTCGGAGTCAGGCATAGACCTTTCCAACTGGAGGAATGAGTTCTCTGCAAAGAGCGTTGCATACAATGAGGATGTGTTCCTCTCGCATATCAATGCGGCATACTATCCCCATGCAGTTCTTGTCGACTGCACATCCTCCGAGGAGCGTTCCAGACAGTACAGGAAGTACATCGAGATGGGCTTCCATGTCATAACACCGAACAAGAAGGCTGGTTCAGGTCCATATGACTACTACGAGAAGCTGATGGCCCTGTCTCAGCGCACGGGACGTAAGTTCCTCTATGAGACGACCGTAGGTGCGGGCCTTCCTGTCATATGCACGCTCAAGGATCTCCGTGAGACAGGAGATACGGTCTATAAGATCGAGGGAATGGTCTCAGGCACGCTTGCCTGGCTCTTCTCTATGTATGATGGCACTATGCCGTTCTCATCGCTTGTGCTCAAGGCCAAGGAGCAGGGCTTCACGGAGCCTGATCCTAGAGATGACCTTTCGGGCATGGATGTAGCAAGAAAGACAGTTATCCTTGCCAGAGAGCTCGGATACAGGACGGAGGTTTCGGATATCGATGTGGAGTCCCTTGTTCCCGAGGTACTGAGGAATGTTCCGAAGGATGAGTTCATGAAGCGTCTTCCGGAGCTGGATGGGCGTATCAAGGAGCTGTATGACAGAGCCGCAGCTAAGGGAATGAAGCTGAGGTATGTCGGCAAGGTCGAGGATGGAGTATGCTCCGTTTCCCTGGCAGAGTATCCTGCTGATCATCCGTTCTCCACGGCAAGCGGTACGGACAATGTCATCGCATTCACCACAGCACGCTATAACAAGGAGCCGCTTGTGATAAAAGGACCGGGGGCAGGCCCCGAGGTCACTGCAGGCGGTGTCTTTGCCGATATACTCCGCTTAAGCGCATATCTCGGTTCGAGAATCTAGGAGGTAGACAATGATGTACGTTTCGACAAGATCAGTCACTGGCGATAAATCCACAGCATCCGAGGCAATCCTTAAAGGCCTTGCCCCGGATGGAGGTCTCTTCATTCCTGAGAGCATTCCCCGTATTCCCGAGGATTTCACGCTCTCAAAGGGTGCATGGTATGCGATGTACCAGGCGATGAAGCCATACTTCGAGGGCGATGAGCTGGAAGGGGATCTTGAGGAGATAGCAAAGAATGCCTTCTCATTCCCCGTTCCATTCCATCACAACGAGGGAAAGGATACGCTCGAGCTCTTCTATGGTCCTACAGCCGCATTCAAGGATTTCGGAGCAAGGTTCCTCGCATTCTCCATGGAGAAGCTTCTGGAGAAGAGGAACAGGGATCTCTGCATCCTTGTCGCCACATCCGGTGATACAGGCGGTGCCGTTGCCTCTGCCTTCCATAACAGGAAGCATCTTTCAGTCAAGGTCCTGTTCCCGAAGGGACGTGTCGCGGAAAGGCAGCAGAAGCAGCTGACATGCTGGGATGGCAATGTCGAGAGCTATGAGGTAGATGGGACATTCGATGACTGCCAGAAGATGGTGAAGGATGCATTCATGGATTCATCGCTCTCAGGGCTTTCAAGCGCTAATTCAATCAACCTTGGGCGCCTTCTTCCTCAGATGGCATACTATGTATATGCCTCATCGCTCTATAAGGAGATATACGGCAGGGAAGCTGTCTTCATCATCCCTTCCGGCAATGTAGGAAACTCTACAGGCGCATTCTGGGCAAAGGCGATGGGTGCTCCTATAAAGAGCATCGAGCTTGCAGTGAATGCCAACAGGACGATCCCTGATTATCTTGAATCCGGTGAGTACAGGCCGCGCCCTTCGGTTGAGACGCTCGCCAATGCCATGGATGTTGGTGCGCCTTCGAATATGGAGAGGCTTTTTGCGATGTTCCCATCTGTGGAAGAGTTCAGGGCAAATGTCGCTTCATACTCCGTATCGGATGATGAGATAAGAAGGACAATCGGGGAGGAGTACAGGGAAAGCGGACATATCATATGCCCGCATACAGCCTGCGGCGAGCGCGTAAGGCGCGATCATTACGCAGATGAGGATACAGTAGTCGTCGCTACAGCGCATCCTGCCAAGTTTGAAAGGATCGTAGAGCCCATCATCGGAGGACCTGTAGCCATTCCGAAGCAGCTTTTTGACATCCTCCAGAAGCCATCAGCTGCGAAGAGCATCGGAACGGATTACCACGCTCTCTTCTGATTACCATTCAATAGGGGACTGGCCTGTTCTGATCAGGAAGTCATTGCACTTCCTGAAATGGCCGTTCCCGAAAAATCCACGGTAGGCACTGAGTGGGCTTGGATGTGCCGATTCAAGTATAAGGTGGGATGGGGAGGATATAAGTGCCTTCTTGCTGCGCGCATAGCTTCCCCAGAGCATGAATACCTTCGGACGTGGATCATCGCCCAGCGCTTTTATCGCATTATCAGTGAAGCGCTCCCAGCCCTTTCCAGCATGGGATGCGGCCCTGTGAGCCTGGACAGTAAGCGTGCTGTTCAAGAGCAGCACTCCCTGTCTTGCCCATCTCGAGAGATCGGATGACCATCTCCCGTCTTCTCTGAACCCCTCATTCTCAAGCTCTGTCCTGATGTTCTGCAGCGATGGAGGCTCAGGTGTTCCTTCCCTTACGGAGAATGACAATCCCATCGCCTGCCCAGGCTCATGGTATGGATCCTGTCCGACGATTATAACCTTCGTGCCATTGAACGGGGTAAGCCTGAAAGCATTGAATATCTCATTCATCGGGGGATAGATGGTCTTTGATGAATACTCTGATTTCAGGAACTGCCTGAGTTCCAGATAGTACGGCTTGTTCTGCTCTATATCGAATAGCGGCTGCCAGTCATTGCCTACATTGATCATAACTGAATGCTCCGCCAATACACGCAGTCAGTCAAGTGCTATAATCGCACTATGGAAAAGGCAGAGGAGTATATCAGAAGGGAAGTCCATAGGCTGTACTGGGAGCATGATGAGAACTGCGCAAGGACAACCCTGCGCATCCTTTCCGGTCTTACAGGCATCGCTATCGGGAATCAGACATTGGCGGCGGCTTC
This sequence comes from uncultured Spirochaetaceae bacterium, assembly GCA_944389505.1. Classification (GTDB taxonomy): domain Bacteria; phylum Spirochaetota; class Spirochaetia; order Sphaerochaetales; family Sphaerochaetaceae; genus Ornithospirochaeta. The sequence goes on along the minus strand of CALXMP010000004.1, from coordinate 72,334 downwards.
CGGGCTTCATGGAGCAGGTGGCTATGGCGCACAGTGCGGACTTGTGGAAGGTGCCCTTATGTTCCTTGGCATCGTGGCCAGCTTGGAAGGGTATGAGGATATCCCAGGACTGTGCAGGAAGTTCGCATCTCTCTTCGAATCATCATTCGGCTCTCTTAGATGCTCAGAGCTGAGGCCCGGCGGGTTTTCCCCATCCGATCCTCCCCATCGCTGCGAGGAGCTTACATGCCGCTCAATACTCTATGCGTATCGCTTTCTGAAAGAGGCATTTCCCCCAAAGAGTGTTGCAGAATGCAGGCACTGGATGTAGAACAGAGCTATGGCAGGGCAGGGTATAGATTTCACGGCAGGACCTATAAGGAAGAACATGCTTCTCTTTGCTGTTCCCCTTCTTCTGTCCAATCTCTTCCAGCAGCTCTATAATGCCGCAGATTCAGTAATCGTCGGCAATTTCGTCGGAGCGGAAGCTCTTGCCGCTGTGTCATCCTCGACGCCCCTGATAAACATGATGGTCGGTTTCTTCAATGGAATGGCCATCGGAGCAGGCGTTGTCATCGCAGGATATTTCGGTGCCAGGGATATGGAGAAGCTGAGGAGGGCAATCCATACCGATATTGCATTCGGCATAATCGCTGGTGCTGTCCTTGTCATTCTCGGTACCGTATTCACCCCTCTTATACTTAGGTGGATGCAGACTCCTGAGGATGTGCTCCCGGAGAGCATACGCTACTTCCGTATCTACTCGCTTGGTGTGATCTTCTCCGTTCTCTACAACATCATGATGGGCATAATGAATGCCATCGGGGACAGCCGCCATCCGCTGTACTATCTTATCCTCTCCTCGATAATCAACATCTTCCTTGACCTCTTTCTGGTCGGAGTTGTCCATACAGGAGTAGGCGGGGCGGCATTCGCGACAATCATGTCCCAGGCAGTAAGCTCAATACTCTGCCTGAGAAAACTTATGCATGATGATACTCCCTACAGAGTGAGGTTGAGGGATATACGCATAGATATGGGAATGCTCAGGAGAATCATCTCCTATGGCCTTCCTTCCGGAATCCAGAACTCGGTCATTAACTTCGCCAACATCATAGTCCAGACGAATATCAATACATTCGCATCTGCAGCCGTTGCTGGAAGCGGTGCATATTCGAAGATCGAGGGATTCGCATTCCTTCCCATCACAAGCTTCTCACTCTCGCTCACGACATTCGTCGGGCAGAACATAGGTGCTGGAAAACGCGACAGAGTGCTGAAGGGTATGAGATTCGGGATCCTCTGCTCAATCACGCTTGCAGAGATCATCGGCCTCTGCTTCTTCCTCTTTGCTCCTTTATTGATCTCACTGTTCAACACCGATCCTTATGTCGTCTCATTCGGAGTCAGGCAGGCAAGGATTGAAAGCCTTTTCTACTGCTTTCTTGCGCTTTCGCACTGCATAGCCGGAGTGCTCCGCGGAGCGGGGAAGGCAACGGTTCCCATGATGATAATGCTCGGGTCGTGGTGCATATTCCGGGTAATATACATTACGGTTGCTTTGTCTATATCCCATACGGTAGAGCTTTTGTATGCAGCATATCCCATCACATGGCTGATCTCATCATCGCTTTTCATACTGTATCTGATGAAGACCGACTGGCTCCATGCAGCGGAAAGACATCGTGATTTCTGATTTCCATTCCTCTTGCTGACGTTGTATCATATATGTATGGCATACACATTGATCAAAGGTGGTCTTCTCGTTGATACAGAGTGGATGAGGCATCAGGATATCCTCATCGAAGGTTCGAAGATAAAGAGGGTCGCTCCTGTCATCGATCAGGCGCAGCTTCCCTCTGATACAGCTGTCATTGATGCATCAGGGCTGTGCGTCCTCCCCGGCATCATCGATGCGCATACACATTACCATCTCGTCTCACGCGGCACCGTCACCGCTGATTCCTTTGAAGAGGGCTCAAGGCTTGCCGCATTCGGAGGCGTGACCACAGTTGTCGACTTTGCCGACGACGATAAGCATTCTCTTCTTGGTTCCTTCAATGCAAGGCGCAGGGAGATGGCCTCGATGGCAATCGATTACACCCTGCATCAGGGCGTATATGCATACCGTGATGATATAGCGGCAGAACTCAGAAGCATCGCAGAGGCGGGTGTCGGTACACTCAAGATCTTCACTACCTACCGCGATGTAGGATACCTGGTGGAGAAACGTGAGGAGCTCAAGGCGATATTCAGCGCTGCAAAGGACCTGGGGCTTCTCGTTACAGTCCACTCCGAGGATGACCACATTATTACGGAGATTGGCAGGAACTGGAAGGGCGGATACAGACCGATAGATCATGCATCGCTCCGTCCTGCCGAGGCAGAGGCAGAGGCGATAAAGTATGTCGGAGGGATTGCAGAGGAGCTCGACATGCCTGTTTATATTGTCCACCTTTCATCGAAGGCTGGTCTTGAGGCTGTCCGCGAGCTGAGAAGCCGGGGTGTTAAGCTCATCTGCGAGACAACACCGCATTATCTCTTCCTTGATAAATCGAAGCTTGAGGGCGATAAAGGTCCACTGTATGTCATGACTCCGCCGCTGAGGACAAAGGAGGACAATGAAGCTCTGCAGGAGGCTGTCCTCAATGGTGAGATACAGGTGATCGCTACAGATCACTGCGCATTCACCTATGAGCAGAAGCTGGAGAGCAATGACTGCAGGACGATCTATCCTGGAATCCCCGGAACGGAGGAGCTTCTGCCTCTTGTGAACACATTCGCTCTTTCTTCTGGCAGCCTGTCGCTCTCCCAGGTCGTTAATCTTCTCTCGACAAGCCCTGCAAAGATCTTCGGGCTCTATCCTGAGAAGGGCTCCCTTGAGGAAGGCACCGATGCTGATATCGTGCTGTTCGATCCTGACTTCTCCTGGACGCTCTCAAGGGATACGATCCACAGCGCTTCAGGATACACAGCGTATGAAGGCATGAATGTTACGGGTAAGGTTGTGATGACCTACCTCCGCGGAAGGCTTGTGATGGGCGATGGCATCTACCTTGGGCTCTCCGGCGATGGACGCTATCTGAAGGTGAAGCGATGATAAAGGCCTTCCTCTTCGATATGGATGGCGTGCTTGCAGAGAGCGAGGAGCTCTCTGTATCGATCGGTGTCTCATACTTTAGATCGATAGGCATGGATGCCGACAGCTCTGTATTCTCCGACTACCTCGGCGGTGGTGAACGGATATTCTTCGATGGACCAGCGAAGGAGCTGGGGCTGACGGGTTCTCCATATGACTATAATGAGGCCTCTGCTTTCTTCAGGAGGGAGTATGAGAAGCGCGCTTCCGGTCTCGATATCTCGCTACCGGGCGCGAAGGAGATCGTGAAGAGCGCCAGAGCTGAGGGCATAATGACCGCTGTCGCATCCTCCGCTCCAGGGTGGAAGGTCATGATGAATATCAAAGGGATAGGGCTATCTCCCGATGATTTCGATTTCATCGCATCGGGTGAGGATATAAAGCGCAACAAACCGTTCCCTGACATCTACACGCTCTGCCTGATCAGGCTGGGCCTTGATGGAAGCGAGGCGATTGTCTTCGAGGATTCCATCATGGGCATAAAGAGCGCGAAGAGCGCCGGATGCCATGCGATAGGCACAGGTTCTACATATCCGATGACCGATCTCTATGCTGCAGGGGCCGATGCTGCTGTCTCCGATCTCGCGGCTTTCCCCTCCGCTCTCGATGCTGTATCAGCAGTAGAGGATAGGAACGGGAAGAGAAAGCGTGTGCCTGTCACGGAGTATCTTGTGAAGCATGCCCTGAGACTTGCCCGGAATGCTAGGATCAATGCATACGCTCCATATTCAGGATTTAAGGTCGGTGCTGCTGTCGTCACATCCTCCGGGAAGATATATACAGGCTGCAATGTCGAGAATTCATCATATGGCGCCACGATATGCGCCGAGCGGAATGCTGTAACGACAGCAATAGCCGCAGAGGGAAGGACACGAATCGAGATGGTTGCAGTCTTCACAGACAGTACCCCTCCGTCGCCGCCATGCGCCATATGTCTCCAGGTACTTGCCGAGTTCGCGTATCCTGATACGCTCGTGGTCCTGTCATCGGGGACGGAAGAGGTCAGGATGAGGTTCTCAGAGCTGTTGCCGAAACCATTCACCCTGAATACAATCTAGTCCGTGAGACGACTGGCCTTCATTATTCCGTTTATCATGCTTCTTGCCTCCTGCGCATCGTTTACTGATGCGTTCACAGGTGGTGTTTCCTATGATGGATCCCTGTCGCTGGAGGAGAAGCTTGAATACTACGGAGCGGAGTATGTATCCGTTCCTTATCCTGAGACATTCTTCGACGGCACGAAGTGGCTTGAGAGAATTACCGGGCTTATAGATTCGGCAGAGGACTATATCCTCATCTCGACATTCCTTGGATCTTCATCTGATGCGCTTGAGGGGATGTATGATGCGCTGATAGCCGCAGCAGAGCGCGGGGTCGATGTCTATTTCATCATCGATGGGATCTCCTCCTACGATATGACAGAGACGCGCAACCATATGACGCAGCTCTACTTCCTCCGCGATTATGGCATCAATCTCATTGAGTACTCACCGCTTTCAGCGACAAGGCTTCTCAATCCATCCGAGCTCGTCATAAGGGACCACAGGAAGCTCTTCGTCATAGATGGCGAGCTTGCCGCGATAGGCGGCATGAACATGAACTACATCTCGATGGGGGCAGGAGAGGGAAAGACACAGAGGGACAGCATGTATCTGTTCCGCTCTCCAGAGCTTTCCCGTGCGCTCATCAATGAGTTCGTGGAAATATGGAACAGCACCTCAGTTGATGAGATAAGCCATGATGATTTCCCCGTGAGGGAAGGCGGAAATGGCATGTATGATGCCTATCTCATCAATATGGGATCCGATTCGATTGCGGGAATGTATGCATCCCTGATCGCCTCGGCAGAGCATTCGATACTGCTCTTCCCATATCTTCCTGTTCTCGATGACAACATGGAGGAGTGCCTTTCAAATGCCACCATGCGCGGTGTCGATATAACGATGGTGATGCCGATAGATCTCAGGGGATACGCTGCGGGCGGAATATATTACTTCCTTCCCGATCTTATCGCTACCGGTGTTACCGTATACAGCAGTACCGAGGATGAGGAGGGCAATGAGCTTCCGCTTCTCCATGAGAAACTGATGATAGTCGATGACAGGTATGTCGTGATCGGCTCCTCGAACTTCAATTACAGATCGATGGGCCTTTCCCATGAGCTCGCGCTTGTGATTGACAGCAGGGAACTGGCGGAGGAGCTTGAGAACCATGCTGCGGATATTATGAAGGGAGCACATAGATTCACAATGGATGAGGCCGTGCGCCTGAAGAAGGAAGAAGGAAACTTCTTCTCGTATCTTTTCATGTATTACGGAGGTTAGGATGAAGCGTATTCTGATGATGGTTCTTCTAATTCTTCCATGTGCGCTCTACGCGGTCTCGTTCGGTTACTCGCTTGCACCTGTAGGGCAGTTCTCCGGCAGCGAACCGTATGGTGGTCTCACGGCAGCTGCCATACTCTCATTCAATTCCGATCATGCCGGGGATATCGAGCTATCTGCCGATTTCACCCCTTACGGGACATTCTTCGAGAGCGCAAGGATCCAGGTATCGCTCCCGATGCTTCTCATCCATGACCATGTATTCAATGCGCTCTTTCCGAATCCTGTCGTATGGTCACCACGTATCGGAACGGGCTTCCAGTACAGAATGGGGAATGAGTTCAATCTCGTGGTGGGAATCTCTCCATTCGCATTCCACGACAAGGCATACTCCTTCGAGTTCTTCTCGCCGTATGTCCTCTATGAGGTGCTTAAGCAGCAGTGGGGCTGGGGCATATATGTCATGAAATTCTCATGCTTCTTCGGAGGTGCTGTATGAAGAGGATAGCTGTAATCATCATGCTTATAGTTTCCCTTGGCTCCCTCCATGCAGGCGACCATCATGATATCTCCCTCTCAATCGGACACGGGATCTACAGATGGCCGGAGAAGGGCATCAGCTTCTCATATGGAATGAATGTCGGTCTTTCGGAGCGCTGGGAGATGGAGGTCTGGGGGGTATCAGAGCTGCTTCCAATGCCCTTTGCCAATAACATGTTCGGAATAGATTTCTCCGCAGCGATTCTCGGTCCAAGATCCACGGCATCGAAGGTTGCAGGATCTGGAATCAATACGCTTATAGGAATAGGTGGATTCTACCGCACTGACAACAATGGGGCGGGTCCTATGGTTTCGATAACCCCGCTTACTGTCGGAAGTCCTATCTCAGGACGCAGAGAGAGACTATTCAGGACCGCAGTTGGTTACGATGCGGTGAACAACAGCGTCGTCGTCCTGTTCTCTCTGCTTGATATCGACTTCTATGTCAGAGGGACGTACAGGGATTATCTCTGATGGGGAAGGTTCTTACCGAGGAACTCATATATGAAGTGCTCTCCGCAATAGGGGAAATCCCTCCCGGCTTTGTCTCAACCTATGGGGATATCGCAAGGATTCTAGGTATGGAGAACCGCTCAAGGCTGATAGGCAGGATCTGCAGTCTTTCTGAATACTATGGCGAATACCCATGCCACAGGGTAGTCAACCATTCAGGACGGCTTGTCCCGGGCTGGAAGGAGCAGCATGTACTGCTTGAGGACGAGGGCGTACCCTTCGCCGATTATAATCATGTCGATCTTACAAAGTGCCGATGGAACTGGAAATGACAACAAGGAGGATAATATGGAGAACAATGAAGTACAGAAGATAACACCGGAGGTTGCAAGAACACTGCCTGGGATGCAGGTCCTCAAGACCGACAATACGCATTACAATATCGTTTTCCAGAACAATCCTGCTCCCGAGGATGTCGTGAGGATGGCAGCTTCCGTGCTTATCGCGGCAAGCAGAAACCAGAACTGGAGAAATGGAGTCTGCACCGAGTTCGCAAAAGCATTCCCCAGTCTTCTGAAGAACATGGGAATACAGATCAGCGCTGACGAGGAGATCAAAAGGCTCAGGAAGTCTGTCGAGGCACTCACTGCATCAGTAAAATCCTACGGAGGCAATCCTGAGAAAATCCTTAGGAATGCAGGTGTGTGAATTCTTCCTCTTGATTTCCTTCTGCTATGTACAGATATTCAGATATGAGGATTCACTATGGATTTCAAGGAACTTATTGCCTGCAGATACTCCTGCAGATCATATGATAATCAGCACCTGACTCAGAATGAGCTTGATACGATACTTAAGGCCGGAAGACTTGCTCCGACAGCGAAGAATCTTCAGGAGCAGCATGTGTATGTTGTGCAGAGTGAGGAGGGACTATCTCTGATTGATAAACTAACCCCTTGCCGCTATGGTGCTACAACAGTACTTGTCGTTACATACAATAAGGAAAATGTATTTGTCTATCCTGGAGATAAGCGGGATTCCGGCATTGAGGATGCTTCAATTATTGCTACGCACATGATGCTTGCAGCTGCGGATATCGGAGTAGATAGCTGCTGGATCAACTTTTTCGATCCTGAGAAGGCAAAGAGGCTTCTTGGCCTTCCTGATAATGAAGAGGTCCTGATGATGCTTGACCTAGGGCATGCAAAAGAAAAGAAGGGCAGGGAAGCAAAGAACAGAAAAGCACTCGCAGAGACCGTAAGCTATATCTGATATACAGGCCTAAGTGAGCAAACAAAGAAATCCCCCTCCTGTTTCCGAGATGGATTCTCGATAGGAAGGGGAAATATTAACTTAAAAGATAAATTTATGGCTCAACAGGGACTTACTTGATAGTCAATGAACCCGTTTCACCAAATGCATCTCTGCCACAATATTTATCTGAGCTATTTCCATTCAATGTGTTTCCAGAGAAAGTCACAGATGTAAGTTCTGTTTGGCCAATTCCATTTGTTCCCAGTATATTGCCGATTCTGTCATCTCCATCTTCACTGCTGATGGTACATCCAGTTACAAATGAGTCGGAAACATAGATTTTAGTGTTTCCGTTTCCACCTGCATGGCCAATAATACCACCGACGGAAGCTTTCGTTAAAGAAAAATTCGTATCTTCAACAGAGCAATCATTAATTTCAATATCTGTTAATACAGGACCATCTTCATCCCAACCAGCAGCATATCCATAGATTCCACCAGCCCTATGACCGCCAGAAAATTCTGATTCAATGACATGGCAATTGGAAATCTTTACATATTCATTGGCCTCTATCCAACCAACAAATCCTCCAAGGCTAGGACGGGTATTACCACTTCCTTTACTTGCAGTTATATGAGCATCTATCAATGTAAGATCTTTTATTTCCAATGTGACAGCACTCCATGTCCTTGAAATAAAGCCAATTCCACGAATATCAGTTATTGTCAAATCATTGTCATTGATGGTTAAGCCTTTAATTGAATGTCCATTGCCATTGATTACAAATTCCTTTTTGTTATATGGCTCTTTGGATCCATCTAAATTTATGTATGGCCATGGATTTCCTGTCATATCAATGTCATCAATAATGGAAATTGTATAGCATCCGATGTCATTGTTTGCACTCAAATCATTGCCGAGAATAAGAAGCTGATCTGCAGTTCCTATTTCTATTGAATCTCTTGTGATTTCCTCGCCGCACTCAGCACAGATGCCGGTCTTGGGATAATGTTCACTTGATGGATCGAAATATTCGGTGACTTCTGTCAGATTGATGTGCTTGCATTCTTCTACAGGTTCTGGATCTGGATTGAATATTTCCGGTGGAAGCCAGAATACTGGTCTATTTGTGCATGCGGTAAGGCTAAAGATTATCGCAAATGCAATCAAAAGGGATTTTCTCATGTGATCCTCCTAGATTTGTTGTTATGAGCATGCCCCCCCCCCTAGTAGTTTGTCAAGATATTTGCAATTCAGAAAACGTTATCTGATCCATGGACTTGCTGTTGAGGAAAACAGGCTGAAGCAATATAATCAGCTGAAGACAAAGACGTCTATTCTTTTCAGGAGTAGGCGTCCTTTCTCTTTTTCAGGAGGAATCATGGATCGCAAGTACATATTCGTAACAGGTGGTGTTGTATCCGGCCTCGGCAAAGGGGTAAGCGCTGCGAGTCTTGGAATGCTTCTAAAGCAGCGAGGGCTGAAGGTCGCTGCACAGAAGCTTGATCCGTACCTCAATGTGGATCCGGGAACGATGAGCCCGTATCAGCATGGCGAGGTATTCGTGACGGAGGATGGTGCCGAGACAGATCTCGATCTCGGCCATTATGAAAGATTCATCGATGAGAATCTCAACAGGAAGTCCAACCTCACGAGCGGAAAGGTGTTCTGGAATATCCTCACAAGGGAAAGGCGAGGGGAGTATCTTGGCAAGACAGTCCAGATAATCCCCCATGTTACCGATGAGATAAAGTCTGCGATATACTCGCTTGGAGAGATGACAGGTGCCGATGTTGTGATTACCGAGATCGGAGGTACTATCGGTGATATCGAAAGCCAGCCGTTTCTTGAGGCTATAAGACAGCTCCGCATAGAGGCTGGAGTTGATAACACGATGTTCATCCATGTCGTGCTTGTCCCATACCTTGCCTGCAGTGGCGAGTATAAGACGAAACCTGGACAGCATTCTGTTCATGAGCTTCAGGGAATGGGCATTATGCCGGACTGTATTATTGCCCGCTCCGATAAGACCCTCGATGATGATATCCTCTCAAAGCTTGCGATGTTCTGCAATGTCAGCAGAAAGGCGGTAATCGGAAACGAGAATGTCAATCCGATCTATGCGCTTCCTTTGCTTCTCCATGAGCGTGGATTTGATGACTTTGCTGTATCGAGGCTATCCCTGGACTGCGGCCCATGCGATCTTGAGGGGTGGACTGCGGCTGTCGAGCGTATGGAGAGACCAAAGGACCGCAGACTAAGGATCGCTATCTGCGGCAAATACGTGAAACTGCCTGATGCCTATCTTTCGATAAATGAGGCGCTGTACCATGCAGCAAGCTGGAATGATGCTGACCTCGAGCTTGTGTTTGTCGATACGGAGGAGGTGGAGAAAATAGGGCCGGAACAGCTGCTGAAGGATGTCGATGGAATCCTGGTTCCAGGAGGCTTTGGATCGCGTGGAATCGAGGGCATGATCCAGTGTGCTAGGTTTGCGCGTGAGAATGATGTCCCATATCTCGGCATATGCCTTGGCATGCAGATAGCGGTAATCGAGGCCGCGCGTTCGCTGGCAGGACTTAAAAATGCCAATTCCAGGGAATTCAATCCCGAAGGTGATGAATGCGTGATCGATCTGATGGATGAGCAGAGGAATATCGTCGCGAAGGGCGGGACAATGCGTCTTGGCGCCTACCCCTGCGCAATACAGAGAGGAACGCTGCTCCATAGCCTCTATGGACAGGATACCGTGCAGGAACGGCATAGGCATCGCTATGAGGTTTCTCCTGCATTCCAGGATCAGATTGCTGATAGCGGTATTGTCTTCAGCGGAACAAGTCCTGACGGGAAGCTTGTCGAAGCTATGGAGAATCCATCCTGCCGCTTCTTCGTCGCTGTGCAGTCCCATCCTGAGTTCAAGAGCCGCCCTAACAGAGTCCATCCGCTATTCGATGGCTTCATCAAGGCAGCTCTTCATTGATCATGGGCAGGTGGTGTGATTCCCACCTGCCATGCTTTTCACTCTCCGCTCTTGCCGTAGTTTGACAATACCCTTGCGGAAGGATCCGAGACCTGGCATCCTGGCCAGCTGCTGTTCGGCATCCAGAAACCGGGTATCATCCTGTGCTGTCCAGGGTAGAAGCTCTCGAATATCTCGCGGTAGAGGAGCGATTCGGGAGTGAATGGCCTGCCATCCTCAGGATACTTCCTGTATTCAGCTTCCAGATCCCTGCCTTCATAGTACCTTTCAGCATATGCCTTCAGGTCATCAACCATGCTGTGTCCTACCGCATCGCTGAATGCCGCCTTCTCCCTCCAGAGGATATCATCAGGGAGCCAGTTGCCGCCTTCGAATGCCTTGCGGAGAAGGTACTTGCCATGCCCGGAGTGGTTCATCTTCATCTCCGGATCGATTGATAGCACATATGATGCGAAATCGAGATCGCCGAAGGGAACCCTTGCCTCAAGGCTGTTGTCAGCAATGCATCTGTCGGCTCTGAGGACATCATAGGCATAAAGCTCATGTACTCGCTTCTGGCTTTCCTTCTCGAATGCCTCCGCATTGGGGGCAAAATCGGTGTATTTGTATCCGAAGAGCTCATCGGAGACCTCTCCTGTCAGCAGCACCCTGACATCTGTATTCTGATGGATATATCTGCATAGAAGATACATGCCGATACTCGCTCTGATCGTTGTTATGTCATAGGTGGCAAGAGCTTCTATGACCTCAGGAAGGACTGTTATGACATCCTCTTCCGTCATCGTAACGTTGGTATGCACCGAGCCAAGGAACTCTGCGGTTCGCTCTGCATATTTTGAATCTATCGGATCCCTGTCCATCCCGATGGAGAATGTGCGTATAGGTTTTCCTAGGATTCTTGATGCAATCGAGCAGACAAGTGAGCTGTCGAGACCGCCAGAGAGAAGGAATGCTACAGGTGTGTCCGAATCGAGGCGCTTCTCAACGGCCTTTATTAGCTTGTCGCGTATGTTTCCAGCTATCTCATCTATGCTGCCGTAAGTATATTCCCTCACCTCTGAGATATCCCTATAGCAGACGAATTCTCCTCCTTTCCAGTAGTGGCCTGGAGGGAATGGCAGCACATTGCTGCAGAATGGAGTGAGAAGGCATGCCTCGCTTGCGAATGCAATCATTCCGTTCCGGTCATAGCCATAGAAGAGGGGACGGATGCCTATCGGGTCGCGAGCTGCTATGAATCCATCGTCCTTATCATAGATGACTGTCGCATATTCAGCATCGAGGAGAGCAAACATCTTCTCCCTGTGCTTCTCGTAGAGATACAGGATTGTCTCGCAGTCAGAATCTGAGTGGAAGATATAGCCTTCCTTCTCAAGCTCCTCGCGGATTGAACGGAAGCCGTAGATCTCCCCGTTCGTTATGCTGTACTTCCCTTTGTATTCGAATGGCTGCATCCCTCTTTCGTCGATGCCCATTATCGAGAGCCGCTGGAAGGCAAGGTAGACACCCTTCTCCGGCATGATGATCCGCTCTGCATCGGGACCTCTTCTGTGTGTCCTTTCAAGGATTCCCCTGATCTGTGGTAGTCCGATAGCAGACCCACTGTAAGCAAATACTGTACACATATAGCACCTCAGACTGCAGCATAGAGCTGGCTGTATGATTTGGATCTGTCAGCCTCGATTGCTATGAAGCTTCCTTTGAGGCAATCCTCTGCGGAAATGGAGAAGACAGAAGCATAATCGGCGATGATGGGGCGGAGGATGCGGTCCTTCTCCTCATCACTGACATTCCTCCTGATAAGCTTGTCGGAGAGATTGAGAGGTACTTTGTCCGTTCTGAGGTATATTGTCCCCGCATACATGCCATTGCCGCAGAAATAGCCTGTTATGCTCTTCCCCTCACAGCCGAGACCGAGGACGATTATGATGCCTCCTGCAAGATATTCTCCCAGGAATGAGCCCGCTCTGCCTCCGATGACAAGTATGCTCTTCTTGTCCTCATATGCCTTCATATGGACACCAGCCCTGTATCCTGCATCGCCAAGGACATAGACCCGTCCCCCGCGCATGCCATATGCAAGGGCATCGCCTGCAGAGCCTTTTATCGCAAGAAGACCAGCATTCATCGTATCAGCAGCCGCATCCTGGGCATTGCCATCGACATACACCGTACCTCCATCGAGGTATGATGCAAGCGCATTGCCGGGGGTTCCCTTGATATGCATTACCCCGTCCTTCATGCCGCATCCGATATACCTCTCTCCAAGGCAGTCCGTTACCATGATCTCCTCATGACCATCTTTTCTGATATCAAATTCCTTCATCTCATTCTCCTGCATATCCGATTCCAAGAACCTCTAGTTCCTTCGCATTGAGATCGACTCCTCTGAGTGCCATGCGGTTGCCCCTCAATGCTTCGATGCTGTTTATTCCCATTCCTCCCATGATCTCCTTGATCTCCCGTGTCCAGGCATTCACGAGATTCACAAGCCGTTCTGCGCCTTTTTCCGGATCAAGTCTCTCTGTGAGCTTGGGATCCTGAGTCGCAAGTCCCCATGCGCATCGCCCTGTATGGCAGGATGCGCAGATATGGCAGCCAAGCGCGCATAGTGCGGCTGTTCCGATCGAGACGGCATCGGCTCCGAGCGCAATTGCTTTGACAGCATCCGATGAGTTCCTGATCCCGCCTGATGCTATGATGCTGACCCTGTCCCTTATCCTCTCTTCCCTGAGTCTCTGGTCGACTGCAGCGATCGCAAGCTCTATCGGGATTCCGACGTTATCGCGGATGCGCTTCGGAGCAGCTCCTGTTCCGCCCCTGTAGCCGTCTATCGAGATGATATCCGCGCCGCTTCTGGCTATTCCTGAAGCAATCGGTGCGATGTTGTGCACAGCTGCAGCCTTGACGATTACAGGCTTCGTGTAGTGCGTAGCTTCCTTTATCGACATGACAAGCTGGGCAAGATCCTCTATCGAGTAGATATCGTGATGAGGGGCAGGGCTGATGGCATCGAGTCCCTCTGGTACCATTCTAGTCTTCGAGACATCGCCTATGATCTTCTTTCCTGTCAGATGTCCTCCGATTCCAGGTTTTGCTCCCTGTCCTATCTTTATCTCGATCGCAGCGGCTGTATTGAGGTATGTTCCATGTACGCCGAAACGGCCTGATGCAACCTGTACGATAGTGTTTTCCTTGTAGGGATAGAGGCTTTCATGAAGACCGCCTTCACCGGTATTCCAGTATGTGCCGAGCTTCTCAGCAGCTGCGGCAAGTGCTTTATGGACGTTGAGGCTTATCGCACCATAGCTCATCGCTGAGAACATTATCGGGGTCCTGAGCTCAAGATGAGGGGGAAGGTTGTCGACGATGCGCCCGCTCTGGTCACGCTGTACTTCCTCGGGTCTCTGGCCCAGAAAAACAGCGGTCTCCATAGGTTCCCTCAGAGGATCAATCGATGGATTGGTAACCTGGCTTGCATTGAGAAGCAGCTTGTCGAAATAGATCGGTACGCTTTTCCCTGATGCACCCATGGATGAAAGGAGGACGCCGCCTGTCTCAGCCTGCAGGAGTATCTCCCGTATATCATCCTCCCTGAATACGGAGTTCTGCCTGAATCTATTCTCATCCTCGGTTATGTATATAGCTCCAGTCGGACAGAATGAGACACAGCGCTGGCAGTCGGTGCACTTATCGTGATGGAAAACCAGTGTCCTGTCCTTTCCTTTCTCAATTGCTCCGAATGAGCATTCGGATACGCATCTGAGGCATGAGACGCAGCTCTCATCCTTCCTGATCCTGTATCTCCTCATAGTTCTGCCTCCTTATCAAGTGTGACGATCATGGCCTCTCCTCCGCGAGGTGCCCAGATCCTGTCAGGTTCCTCTTCGATGACCCTTATCGCTGCCTCCTCGGAGCTGAAGTAGACCGTGTTCCCTTTCTCCGCTGCTACAAGGCTCCTGAGCTTCAGCCTGTCGTTGAGTGCCATCATCCCGCCCCTGAATCCAACAAGGATCGAGAACGGGCCTGTAATCAGGAACGATGAGAACATCTTCCTCAGATATGAAAGCCTTTTCCTCTCTTCCTCATCCTTTATGGAGATCGTTGTCCAGAATGGGGCTGCAATGACCTCTGAGCACTCCTTCAGGGAAAGCCCCTGTTTCCTTGTCAGGTAGTCCAGTATGTATGTGATGACCTCTGTATCCGTCAGCAGATTGCATGAGTAGCCATACATCTCAACGGCTCTGCGGTTCGCATCGTATGATGAGATCTCCCCGTTATGGACGACGGTAAGGTCGAGAAGCGAAAACGGATGGGAGCCTGCCCACCATCCCGGAGTGTTCGTCGGATAGCGTCCGTGCGCTGTCCATGAATAGCCCTCGTACTCCTCGATCCGGTAGAAATCAGCGACATCCTCCGGGTATCCTACAGCCTTGAAGACTCCCATATCCTTACCGCAGGAGACGACATACGCTCCACCGATTGAATCATTTATCCTGATTGTTGCCCTGGATGTGTATTCATCCTCGTCCAACTGGCTGTCCTGGAGAAGATGGGGAAGCGGGGTGATGAAGTAGCGCCAGATAAGCGGGGCATCTGAGATCTTAGGCGTCTGCCTGACAGGGATCTTCGAGAGGTTTATTATATCGAAGCGCTTATCGAGGAATCTCTCAGTTTCCTCCCTTGCAGCCTGTGATTCATAGAATATATGCAGGGCGAAGTAGTCCTTGTACTGAGGATATATCCCATAGGCAGCGAAACCTCCGCCAAGGCCATTCGATCTGTTGTGCATCACAGCAATGCTTTTCTTGATTGCCTCACCGGTTATGCGTCTGCCGTCCCTGCAGAATATGCCGCTGATCGCACACCCTGAACTGATCCTGACTTCTCCTTCCTTCTTCATTCGGAAACCTCCGGAAATAAAAAAAGGACGCACTAAGATCTCTCTTAGAACGTCCTTGTTCTCTGAGGTTCTTTTACGACAGATGGACGACGCTTGTCAATTGTATGCATGAATATATTTCGGATAAAAATGCAGATTGGTGCATAGAACCACTTGACTATTGCGTCCTGGTTTTCCTAATATTCAGCCATGGACAGCAAGGGCGCTGCAGATTGATGTATCTGCGGCGCTTTTTCCGTTAATGGAGGACTATATGGACTTAAAGGATATCAGAGAGCTGCTGGCGGAGTATGAGATTAAATTCATCCGCCTTGCCTTCTGCGATATCTCAGGCAGGCAGAAGAATATCGCGATAATGGCCGATGAGCTCGAGCATGCGGTAATGCATGGGGTCTCATTCGATGCTTCCGCGATAAAGGGCTTTCTCAATATAAATGAGTCCGATCTGCTGCTCTTTCCCGACCTCGATACATTCTCCGTTCTCCCATGGAGACCTTCTGACAGGGCTGTTGCCAGGTTCTATTGCTACATCACGTACCCCGACAGAAGACCTTTTGAAGGAGACGGGAGATACCTCCTTTCCGAGATAGAGAGGAAAAGCGGGAAATCAGGATACTCATTCCTTGTCGGTCCTGAGTGCGAGTTCTACCTCTTTGAGACAGATGAGAAGGGCTTCCCGACACTTACGCCCTTCGATGAGGCCGGCTATTTCGATATGGCTCCTCTTGATAGAGGAGAGAACGTCAGGCGGGAGATTTGCTTTGCGCTGGAGAACATGGGAGTGAAGCCAGAGAGAAGCCATCATGAGCACGGACCGGGGCAGAATGAGATAGATTTCCGCTGTTCCTCTCCTTTGAAGGCAGCCGATGATCTCATGACATTCAAGACAGCTGTCAAGGCTATAGCCCAGCAGCATGGGCTTTTTGCCTCATTCCTTCCGAAGCCTTTGGCGAACGAGAGCGGGAATGGTCTGCATATAAATCTGTCACTCTATGAAAATGGGGAGAATCTCTTTGAGAGAGAGGATCCCAAGGCCATGTCATTCATGTCAGGCATTCTCAGGAGAATGAAGGAGATGACATCCTTTGCCAATCCTCTTGCATCATCCTACGAGAGACTGGGACAGTTTGAGGCGCCATCGACGATATCGTGGAGCCATCAGAACAGATCAACTCTCATCAGAATACCATCAGCAGAGGGCCATGACTGCCGTATGGAGGTCAGAAGCCCCGATCCTGCCGCCAATCCATACCTCCTTATTTCCCTTCTTCTGTCTGCAGGCTTTGAAGGCATTGCGGATGGTCTTGAAGCAGAACCGGAAGCGGCAGGTGATATGCTTTCCTCGCCGCTTTCGGAAAGGCTACCCAGAAGCCTTTCCGAGGCGGTGGCGGAGGCAGAGCTAAGCGCTTTCATCCATAAAGTCATTCCAAACCGGATTATTTCCGGTTATCTGGAGGACAGAGCCACGGAGGCTATGGAGTATGAGAGGAACGGAAAGAATCATGACTATCTGATCCGCAGGTATTTCAGATTCATATAGGGTGTCTTTATGGAAACGGTGCTTGTGGTCGCAGAACGCGCACGATGCGATGAGATAAAAAAGCTTTTCCTGCCTGGTGGATATGCGTTCATCAGGGCGGAGAGCGAGAAGGAAGCAAGGATGAAGCTCCTTGATTTCCAGCTGTCTCTTGTCATCGTCGATGCGATGCTTCCAGGAAGCGCTTCAAAGGATATCGCTGTGTTCGCTGCATCAATGGATGCTGATACAATCCTCATTGTGCCGGATGAGATCTCCTCTCATATGGCTGCGATGATGATGAAGCATGGCGTGTATGTCTCTGGATCAAGCAGGGATAGTTTCTCTGCGGTCCTGGGTGCAATCAGCGTTGCAAGGGAGAAGATCCGGAAGGCGGAGGAGAAGAACAGGAAGCTTCTTCTCCGGCTGAAGAATGAGAAGCTGCTGACAGAGGCCAAGTGCCTTCTTGCAGGCAGAAGGGGTATGAGCGAGGCCGAGGCTCATAGCTTTATAGAGAAGAAGGCGATGAATTGCCGCATAAGCCTGGAAGATGCCGCGGTGGGCATAATAAGGGAATTATCATAGGAGGAATATCATGAACGTACCTGAGATGTTTGGCTCTATGGTCTTTAACGATCAAGTAATGAGGGAAATGCTTCCGAAAAAGGTATATCAATCATTGCAGAATACTATGCTGGAAGGAAAGGCTCTCGATGAGGATGTTGCTGATATCGTGGCATCCGCAATGAAGGAATGGGCTGTAAGCAAGGGCGCAACGCACTTCACCCATTGGTTCCAGCCGATGACGGGAATAACGGCTGAGAAGCATGACAGCTTCCTGACTGTAGACAAGAACGGCTGCGTCATAATGGATTTCTCCGGTAAGGAGCTGACTAAGGGCGAGCCCGATGCATCCAGCTTCCCCTCTGGTGGTCTCAGGGCAACCTTCGAGGCGCGCGGCTATACTGCATGGGATCCGACAAGCTATGCCTTCATCAAGGATGATACGCTCTGCATCCCGACAGCCTTCTGCTCATATACCGGCCAGATCCTCGATAAGAAAACACCGCTTCTGAGGAGCATGGATGCGATAAGCAGCGAAGCTGTGAGGACGCTTGCGCTCTTTGGCAAGCATGTGAAGAGAGTAAATGCCACCATCGGTGCCGAGCAGGAGTATTTCCTCATCGACAAGAGCGACTATCAGAAGCGTCTTGACCTCAGGCTTACTGGAAGGACGCTTATTGGCGCGCCTGCTGCGAAGGGCCAGGAGATGGAGGATCACTATTTCGGCTCTATCAGGCCCAGGGTCAAGGCTTTCATGGCCGATCTCGATGAGGAGCTCTGGAAGCTTGGCATAACAGCGAAGACCGAGCATAACGAAGTTGCTCCTTGCCAGCATGAGATGGCTCCGATCTTCGATAATGCCAACAAGGCAACCGATGCGAACCAGCTTACGATGGAGATGATGAAGAAGGTTGCTGAGCGCCATGGCTTTGCATGCCTTCTCCACGAAAAGCCCTTTGAGGGCATTAACGGATCGGGAAAGCACAACAACTGGGCTCTCAGCACAGACGAGGGTGAGAACCTCCTTGATCCAGGAAAGACTCCGAAGGACAATGCACAGTTCCTTCTCTTCCTGACAGCTGTCATAAAGGCTGTCGATGAGTATCAGGATTTGCTGCGTATAAGCGTTGCCAGCGCTGGTAACGATCACAGGCTTGGAGCAAACGAGGCACCCCCTGCAATCGTATCGATATTCGTCGGGGATGAGCTTGAATCGGTAATCGAATCGATTATTGAGGATAAGCCATTCAAAGGCAGGACATCATCCTCCCGTCTTGATATCGGGACAAGCGTCCTTCCTAAGCTTGCCCGCGATAACTCGGACAGGAACAGGACGAGCCCGTTCGCATTCACCGGCAACAAGTTCGAGTTCCGCATGCCAGGCTCCTCATTCAACATCGCATGTACCAATGTCATGCTGAATACGGCGGTAGCTGATGCTCTGAAGGACTTCTGCGATGAGCTTGAGGGCTCTGCTGACTTCAACGCATCTCTGAATGCATTGATAAAGAGGGAGCTGGAGAAGCACAGGAGAATCCTGTTCAATGGAAACGGCTATAGCAGGGAATGGGAAGCTGAGGCAGAGAAAAGAGGACTTTCGAACTACAAGAGAACACCAGATGCCCTTGTCCATTACTGCGACGATAAGAATGTTGAGCTCTTTAAGAGGCACAAGGTATATACGAAGGAGGAGATGGAATCCAGACTCGAGATATCGCTCGATGAGTATCAGAAGGCAATACATATCGAGGCTGTCACGATGATCGAGATGCTGAGGAGGCAGATCCTCCCGGCTTCGCTCCGCTTCTCCGCATCCCTGGCTTCTTCTGTACAGACCAAGGAGAGCATAGGCGTTGCCGCCAATGCGGACAAGGCTCTCTGCGCGAAGGTCAGCTCGCTCTGTGATGAGCTGATGCTCAAGACCGATGAGCTCGATGAATGCGTTGCAGCAAGCCCTGAGGAGACTGAGAAGGCCGCCTTCTATGCAGCTGACAGGATTATCCCTGCAATGGAAGCTGCGAGGAGAATCAGCGATGAACTTGAGACATTTGCTGATAAATCCTCATGGCCTGTTCCTACATATTCTGAAATCCTCTTCTATGTCTGAGGATCTGTCCGCAGGTAGTCATTCAAAGGCTATCTGCGGACTTTATTATACCTGAATGCTAATGTTTCTGCTGTTTTAAATATCAAAAATATAGATAATATATGTCTAATTTAAATATATTTGATATATTTTATATAAAAGTTTTCAATAAACTGATGGATATTCTAAATTATGGCGGAACACTGTTTTTCCGCATTTTTTATCATTATTTTATCTGCTCTTTAAATTATTTTCTCAAAACCTATTGACTTTTTCTCCTATTTTGTGTAATAATTATCTACTTCGTTTTGAAAACTCTTTGGTAGTAGTTGTAGTTTTCTGATTGATGTAGGGAGATAGCAATGAAACAGGGAATATCCAATATCTGATACTGATCCGGTTGGGAATCAGGGTATGCCATAACCTGGCATAGTCACAATAATCATTCAATTCATTTTCAGGAGAAGCTATGAGGACAGAGACGTTCTGCAGGCTTTTCGTGGTATGCCTTTCTCTTTCTGAGTATGGCATGCTTTCGCGCGTCATTGGCATATTGGGCTAGAAGGAGGGTGCTGATATGTTCTATGGTGATGTTCTTGAGACGATAATCGATTCGTTCAAGGAGGGGATGGATGCTGCGGAGATCGAGAGACTCCGTGGCATGGCAAAGAGTTTTCTTGCAAACTACAATCCGCCATCGGTGGATGATGAATCGGATGAGGTGGAAGATGAGGATGCCAGGAAGGCAATCATCAGCCGTCTGACTGCTGCTGACTGTCCATTCGGCAAGGAGACTGTGGATGCAATCATCTCAATGTGGGACAGTACTATGGACTCCTCGAGTGACAATGCGGAGGAGAAGATAATCGCAAGACGCAGATCTGCGCTGCTGCAGCTTCTTGGAATGAAGGTCCATTCATTTGCCGCAGAGGATATCGAGAGGGCTGCAAAAGCAATGGATGAAAGCCATGCGGGGATGGTGAAGCTCAAGGACTTCCTTCTCGAGGAGATTTCAACCAGCGTAGCCAATGGCATCAGGCCCAAACCGATTCTCCTTGTGGGAGATCCCGGGTGCGGTAAGACGAGTCTGGCTATAAGTCTTGCCTCTGCATTCCCTGAAAGAGGCCATGCTGTGATAAGCCTTACAGGCAAGGATGCGGCCTTCGAGCTTTCCGGTGTGGATCAGGCATGGAGGGCATGCACATTTGGCCTTATCCTGAAGGCATTCCTGCAGGCGGGATCGATGAGTCCTATAATCATCTTCGATGAGCTGGATAAGATCGGACAGAGCGAGACACATTCCCGTGCTGACAGCGCCTTTCTGGACCTTCTGCAGCCAGAACGCGCCAGGCTGTTCACCGATGCTTTCATGGCACTGCCAATCGATGCATCGAATGCCTGGTATATCTTCACTGCGAATACGCTGCAGGGGATACCAGCTCCGCTCCTTGACAGGCTGTCCATATTCCAGATGGATGATTACAGCTTCGATGATCTCATGGAGATTGCTGACCGAGTGATCAAGGATAGGAACAGAACGGCAAGGCGTAAGCTTGGATTCTCGATGAAGGCAAAGCGCAGGCTCGTATACTCCTGCTTCGGCATGAGTGCTTCCGTGCGTCCTCTGAAGGAAGCCATAGACAGGGTCTATGCCTCGAAGGCGAAGCTTGCTCTGTCCTCAGCTTCCTCTGAGCCGATAAAGGTAGGGGAAGATGATATAGGGGATGCTGTATTTCACAATGTGGAGTTCCCTGATCTTGCAAAGGACTTCATCTACAGTCCTGGGGTCATCAGCGGAATAAGCGTCATGGCAGGCCGTGGATTCATCCTTCCAGTCGAGGCAAGGAATGTACATTCCCCTCTGAGGGAGGTGAAGGTGACAGGACTTGTCGAGCAGGTCATGCTCGAGAGCGCGAACATTGCATATGACCTTGCGGACAGCTACGCCCAGCGCCATATGCACATGAATCTTGAAGCGGTGACTGTGAACTATACATACAGCATCCAGAAGAGAGGAGACTCGGCTTCCCTCGCGACAGCCCTTGCCATCATCTCGGATCTTTCCGGCATAGCCGTGCCTAAGACCACTGCAGTGACAGGTGCTGTATCCCTTACAGGGAATGTGCTTCCTGTCGGAGGAGTGCTCGCGAAGATATCGGGAGCAGCATTGCAGGGTGCCAGGAAGGTCATCATCCCTTCCGCTAACAGGAAGGATGTCGAGGATGTTCCTTCTTCAATCCTTCCCGATGTGGATATCATATTCGTATCCACATTCGAGGAGGCTATCGAGAGGACATTCCCTCGGCATATCCAGGTCAGAGAGAATGAGCGTCAGATGGCTTGAGCATCTACCCGCTGGTGATTAGACTTCTAGTCGGATATCTGCCCTGCATCTGCATGCGGGGCGGAAATGCCGGGGGCTTATGTGGATTATATTTGCTTTCGGTTCAGCATTCTTCGCAGGGATAACAGCGATTCTTGCCAAATGCGGGATCAGAAGCTCTGATTCAACAGCGGCAACAGCTGTGCGCACTATCGTTGTTCTGGCCTTCTCCTGGCTGATGGCCATAATTACATACTCATCAGGAGCGATTGAGAGCATCAGTGCTAGGACATGGGTGTTCCTTGTCCTTTCTGGTCTGGCTACAGGGGCTTCCTGGCTCTGCTATTTCCATGCTCTCCGGAATGGGAGTATCAGCAAAGTTGTGCCGATAGACAAATCAAGCACGGTGCTGACAATGCTCCTTGCAATGGTGTTTCTTGGAGAAGGTATTACCGCATATGGTATCGTGGCAATGATCCTGATCGGATTGGGAACTCTGCTGATGATTGAGAATAAAGAGGAAAGGAGTGTCGGTACAAAGCGTTCCTGGCTTGTTTTTGCCATTCTTTCCGCGTTGTTTGCAAGCCTCACTTCTATACTTGGGAAGATCGGGATAGAGGGGGTGGATCCGAATCTCGGTACTGCCATCCGGACATCTGTTGTCCTTGTGATGGCATGGGCCGTGCTTTTCCTTACAGGTAAGGGAGGAAAGGTTATGGAGATTCCTCACAATGAGCTTGTGTTCATAATCCTTTCGGGATTCGCGACGGGTGCTTCCTGGCTCTGCTATTACAGGGCTCTGCAGGAAGGCCCCGCCAGCGCTGTCGTGCCGATCGATAAGCTCAGCATTCTTGTCTCGATACTCTTCTCAAGGATAGTCTTCCATGAAAGGCTCTCTTCCAGATCCCTTGCTGGACTAATGATGATAATCTCCGGCACGATGCTTATTGTCTTCTCTTGATCAGATATGGAGAATCTCCCTTGCATGCTCCTCTGTGAGGTCATAGCTGTAGTAGAGACTGTAGTATTCGATTGTCTTCTGGACAACATCAACGGGATACAGTTCTGGATATAGAAGATTACCAAGCCAGTAGATGCCTATGATCCTGTTCGTGGCAGGAGGAGCATCGATGAATGAGTATGGCTCTGAAGGTATGAGATAGACATTCCCTTCCGCTACCGCATCGAGCACCTGCCATTCAGGGCTCTCCATCGCATGGCGGTATGCTTCCTCTTCCTGGAAGAGAATCACTTCAGGATTCCATATATACAGCTGTTCCATCGATACGCTTCCGCCTGATTCGCCGAAAGATGATGGTACGATGTTCTTTGCACCTATCTTCTCTATGACCTCGCCATGGAAGTTCCCCTCTGCAATAGCTTCAAGCCCATCGGGTGAAGTGGAGTAATAGACCGTGACCGGGTCGGTTATCCTCTCTCGGGCCTCAGCTGCCATTCCGATGGCTTCCTCAGCAAAGACGGCAAGTTCCTCCGCCCTGTCTTCCAGCCCGAGGAGCTTTCCCGTTGTCCTGTAAACATCAGGGGTGTTGTCGAGATATGCCTCGATGAATATCACCGGTATCATGATATCCCCAGAGAGCTTGTCGAGGTCGTTTATCATTGCTTCTCTAGAGCCCTTTATCTCTCCCATGTCGATGACGACATCGGGGAATGCAGCCATGAGCGCTTCCTTATTCAGATTTGCCTTCTTTCCATAGAACGTCCCGAAGACAGGGAGGGTGACTGTATCCTGGATGAAATACTCCTCTGCAGATCCTGAGAGCTTTGATGACCATCCTGCTATGCGTTCAGGAGCAAGGGAGTAGAGGACCATCTGGGCAAGATTGCCTGAAGGGACGATTCTCTCAATTCTATCCGGAAGCTCCACCGTTCTTCCGAGTGAGTCCGTGAATGGAACTGCAGAGACACTGGCGGCTGCCAGTATCATGACAGCTATCAATAGCTTTCTCATATCTTCCTCCGTATATCAAAAAGGGTGCACTTCTTATTGTTGATGAATATCAGCGGGTAATCTTTGTGTGATGGCTGGACGAATGGCAGCAGGGCATCAATTCTGTCCTCTCCATAGCTCTTGCCGATGAAATGCCTGGCTTCATTGATAGATTCGAGGGGCTGGGGGAATGGGGTCATGAAATGCTCTGAAGAGAATTCAATACCGGGGTATTCTCGGAGGAACCTTTCAGTCTCCATTGAGCCTTTCCTTCCTGTATCGATTCCCTGGCCCGAGTGCTCGGATAGGATATAGATGATTCGTTCAGCACTTTCCAGGTATCTTCCAAGCTTGCCGTCATCTATCAGGCGGCCAAAGAAGATCATCAGGAGCTGAGGGGTAGGGACGATACCTTCCTCTGCATCATGAACTGAGAATATATCGAGGCCTGACCGCTCCTGTGCAGCTTTTATTACCATAGGATCCCTATCCGATGCCGATATATCCACACCTCGCTTGTATAGAATCTCCGCAGCATGCCCAAGTCCGCATCCTATCTCATTGACGGATCTGGATATATCAATATGGTTCAGGATGATTTCTGAGAGTTCCTTATGGAATGAGCAGCACTTCGCCGCACGTTCGTACCAGATGATTCTCTCCTCGTCCCACCATGCTACTCCGGTACGCATACGATCCGTTCTCCTTTGCCTGTTTCTATCCTCGAAATGCAGAGCTTCCTGCCATAGAGGGACGAGAGCTCACGGCCATCAAGGAGCTCCTCCGGATTCCTTGATACGGCTTTGCCATCCATCCCGAGCATGATGATTGTATCAGATACCATCAGTGCATGTTCCGGGTTATGCGTGGAGAAGAGTATTGAATACCCCTTTTCCCTTAGCCGGGAGATTGTTTCCATCACTAGAAGCTGGTTTGGGTAATCAAGCGATGATGTCGGTTCATCAAGGATGAGGATCCTCGCATCCTGGGCAAGCGCTCTTGCAATCATCATCAGCTGCCTCTCACCCCCGGAAAGCTCATCACAGGGTCTTTCCGCAAGGTCTTCTATGCCAAGCATGGCAAGAGCTTCGGCGGCTTTATCTATATCCTTTTTTCCTGGATGCCCGAACAGCCCTATATGAGGCGCTCTTCCCATAAGCACGGAGTCGAGGACTGTATATCTATATACCATCGATGAATACTGGGGAATGTATGCTATTGCCTTCGCTCTATCCTCCGCCTTCATCGATATAGCATCGCTACCATCTATGAGTACCGATCCCTCGTCAGGGGAGAGAAATCCCATGATGATCCTGATCAGGGTTGTCTTGCCAGCGCCGTTGCGACCTATGAGGGATGCGATATGACCGCCTTCGATGAGCAGGGAAACCTCTGAAAGGATCCTTCTCCTACCGTATCCGAAAGAGATATTCCTTGTTTCGAGCCTCATCTTCGTCCCTCCCTTATTATGAGATAGAG
Organism: uncultured Spirochaetaceae bacterium; assembly: GCA_944389505.1. Classification (GTDB taxonomy): domain Bacteria; phylum Spirochaetota; class Spirochaetia; order Sphaerochaetales; family Sphaerochaetaceae; genus Ornithospirochaeta. The sequence goes on along the minus strand of CALXMP010000004.1, from coordinate 46,842 downwards.
GAAGAATGGTGCACCTATGAATGATGTCAGTATGCCTATCGGGATCTCCGAGGTCGCCATGCTGCGGGATGCTGTATCGACTGCTGTGAGGAATGCGGCTCCGAGAAGCACCGAAGCAGGGACTGCTGTCCTTGCATCCGTTCCCGCAGTCATCCTCGTTATATGGGGTATGACAAGCCCGACCCAGCCTATCATTCCAGCTACGGCAACCGTCAATGCGGTCATAAGCGATGCTGATGCGATCGCTATGGCTCTTATCATCCTGACAGGAATGCCAAGGGACAGGGCTTCCTCTTCCGGCAGTGATAGGATATTCAGCCTCCATGAGAGGAGCAGGACCGGTATGAATGCTATTACCATAGGAAGGATGATCAGCATAAGCTCATCCTTGCCCGCTCCTGCAAGCGATCCCATCAAAAAGTATGTTATTGCCGGCAGTTCATTCTCTGGATCCGCAACAAGCTTCACAAAACTGGTCGCTGACTGGAATACCGAGCTGACCATTATGCCGCTGAGTATCAGTCCGAGTATGTGATTGCCCTTCATCACAGAGCCTATTCTCCAGACTATCATGACAGCGGCAAGGCCCGCGATGAATGCGGACAAGGAAACGCCCAATCCGCTTAGTCCGAGAAGCAGTGCAAGCGCTGCACCGAATCCTGCTCCTGCCGAGCATCCAAGGACATCGGGGGAGACCATGGGATTGCGGAATATTATCTGGAATATGCTTCCAGAGAGGGCAAGAGCTGCTCCGATAAGCGATGATACCGCAATCCTGGGAAGCCTGATGCTGAAGACAACGGCTTCTGCCTGCGCAGCCCAGGTCTTCTCTATAGGCAGAATCCTGGAAAGCAATATGCGCATGAGCTCTATAGGAGATACAGGGAAGCGTCCTATGGAAAAGGATAGTACAAAGATAGCAAGGTATATTATAATCAATACGGCAAGTACTTCTTTCCGTCTTCTCTCTGTGGTTCTCATGCTTCCATTATATTATCAGAAATATAATGGTTGTGCATAGTCTGGATTGCAAAATACACAAAACTCTATGTATTTATATTATAAGAGAATAATAATTTCATACCATTCGCAAAGCAGCCATATTGCTCATATTTTCCGGTTCCTTCGGGCAAATCGCTCGTACATTTAACGGCCTCTTCAGAGTTTGTATTCATATGAACGACCTATGTGCATGGTAGGTTATCAGTATTCCCTGCTTTCTGTAGGGTATGAGCGGGACCCTTATGATAGATTGAAGGACCACGGAATCTGGGAGTATCAACAGCCTGCTTACAGGAAAGTATCCTGTTACGTAAGAGCATAGGATCTGCCAAGTACAGAGGGGCAATGGGCATATACATGGCATGCGGGCTTGGTCTGTTGTGCCTTCCGTTTGGCAATGACCTGGACAAGATAAGATTCCCAAGGGCAAGGTTCTTGTGCTGGGACTGATCTTCATAAAATGACTGCCCGCTGAAAACAGCAATCCAATTTTGCAGAAGACCTGAAAAGTCATTGTACAATGGTAGGGCAATGAAATTTACAGAATACGGCAAGAAAAATAGCGATACGATCATCCTCCTGCACGGAGCAGGGCTCTCCAGTTGGAATTACAGGCGAGAGGCTGGGATCCTTGCCAGTCGATTCCATGTTATACTGCCCGTTCTGGATGGGCATGAAGGTAGCGATAGGCCATTCACATCCATAAAATCAGCAGCTGAGGAGATTATAGATTTTATTGATACTTACTGCGATGGTTCAGTGCTTGCTATCGGAGGTTTATCGTTAGGTGGCCAGATACTTCTTGAGATTGCTGCAAGGAGAAATGGAATATCCAGATTCTTCATCTTTGAAAGCACGTTGGCAATCCCCATGCGAGTCTCTGCTGTTTTTGTCTCAGTTTCTGTCTGTCTCAGTTATCCATTAATAAAGCATAAATGGTTCTCAAGGCTGCAAGCTAAAACGCTTGGAATACCTGCAGATCTATTCGAAGAGTATTATGATTCATCAATCCATATAAGCAAGGAAAGCCTTTTAAGGATGCTTAGGGAGAACGCGGTTTTTGTACCAGATCCTGCCATCAAGGATATCAATGCACTTGTGGTAATTGGTTCTAGAGAAAGAAGAATAATGCTACGCTCTGCGAGAAGGCTCAGCAAAATGATAGAGGGAAGCAGGATTAGAATACTTCATGGATACAGTCATGGCGAGCTGAGTCTAGAACATCCGGAGGAATATGCTGAACTCCTCATGAAAATGATTTATGGAAATCTTTGAATGGGAAATTGTAGTACACACATCCATTAGATTATCAATGATCCCAAGCCAAGGCGGAGATTCGTCGAAAGCTTTTGCCGATCTCATAATTATGGAGAACAATTGAGCATAATGAAATAGCTGAGAAATGCCTCAAGCGTAATCCGGATCGATATTGAACTGGAAGCTGTATGTCGGGAATGCGGCTTCAAGGGCTTTCTCCTCGGTTCTCCTGAATTCTGCATAGTCACGGATAGTGAAATCGACAACGACGTCGAAGTGCACACGGGAGTCTTCGAGGTGGACATGGAATGCATGGATGCCGATTACAGCAGGGGAAGCTTCTTTGAGTACCTTGAGCACTTCCTTCTTCATCAGCTGTACTACGGGGTTCTTTGAGTTGACCGCATACATGCCGAATGTCATGTAGATTCCCATCTTTGCCATGATCTCCTCCTGGGCGTCGGTCATTGCATCAAAAATCTCCTCGGCCATCGAATCGGAAGGAACCTCGACATTGCATGTCCCGATCGACCTAGATGGGCCATAGGTATGTATCTGGACATCGTATCCACCGGAAAGCGGGGGATGGCTGTTGATGATGGCCCTGAGATTCTCCACGGTCTTCTTCTCGGGACGTTCTCCAACGATTGCCGATACCGTCTCGATTATGCTCCTGACTCCGGAGTACAGAATGAATATGCTCACTATGATCCCTGCATAGCCATCAATAGGAACAGAAGAGAAATGCCCGATGATGGATGCGATGATTGTGACAGTGGTTGCCAGCGCATCGGAGAGCGCATCAGACCCCGATGCTGATAGCGCTTCGCTGTTTATCTTCTTCCCGTTCCTTACGCTGAGCCTCCATAGCATAAGCTTGATGCCTATCGTAATCAGCAGGATGAACATCATCGGGAGGGAGACAAGAACTGGCTGTGGATCTTTTATCGCGGTGACCGACGAGCGGAAGAATGCTGCGCCTGTGAATATGACAAGGAATGCGACGAACAGCGCGGAAATGTACTCAATTCTCCCAAAACCGAGAGGATGGGAGTGGGTAGGCCTTCGTTTCGCTACATCGAACCCTATGATCGTAACAACGGATGAGAGCATGTCGGAAGCATTGTTTGCCGCATCGGAGACAATAGCGACCGAGCCCGAGAAGAGTCCGATCACAAGCTTGCATGCTGCAATGAAAGCATTGGAGATGATGCCCGTCAATGCCGTCCTTTTAAGTATCCTGTTTCTATCGTCGCTGGTCATTACACGAGAGTTTAGCCTCCTTTATCGATGAGGGCAAGAAGATTATAATCAAGGTATGGGACTTATGGATGAAATGGAGAGGACTCTCATCTCCGGCGGACGTGGCTTTGTTTCCGTTACAGGCGGAGGAGGAAAGACTTCCTTCATGGCTTCTTTCGGTAAGCATCTCCGGGATAAAGGTCTTTCCGTGCTGATTACGACGACCACGAAGGTTATGTCACCACGGCTCCATAAATACGGGCAGGATATGATATTCAGCGGAGAGGACGTTCTTGGCTACAGGCCACGGAAGGCCGAGCTGGTATTTTATGCTGAGAGGAGCACAATGGATATGAAGAAGTGGCTCTCTCCACGGCTGGAGGTGCTGTCAGCTCTCTATGGTTTCTATGATGTGATCATTGCGGAGGCTGATGGTTCGCGTGGCCTTCCTCTGAAGATACATACAGAGCGCGACCCGGTGATCCATCCGCTTACGAGTGCGACTGTTGCTATCATGGGGGGCTGGGGAATCGGGGATAAGATCTATTCAGCTGTCTTCGGTGATGGCCGTGAGGGCATAGTCGATTCCAGTTATCTATCATGGTACATGGCGGCACCGGAAGGGCTCTGCAAGGGTATGACAGGGAATAAGGCAATCCTTATAAATGGAGCTGAGGAACTTTCTGAGGATCGTATGTCGATGCTTCGTGGCCTTTCCTACCCGGAAAGCGCCTATGCAGTCTCAATAAGGGAGGACAGGATAATTGAGAAGCTTGGATGAGGCAGACAGGAAGCTGATTGTTGTCCGTGGTGCCGGGGATCTTGCTACAGGCACGATACTCCGCCTTCATAATGCAGGGTACAAGGTTGTTGCGCTGGAGGTGGAGAATCCCACTGTGATCAGGCGCACTGTATCGTTTGCACAGGCAATCTATGATGGGACCATGACAGTAGAGGGCGTCACTGCCGAGAAAGGCTGCCTGGACTCCATTCCAGATATCCTCAGCAGGGACCGTATTCCTGTGCTTATCGACCCTGATATGTCAGTCCTGGATCGTTATCATCCAGCGGTGCTTGTAGATGCAATCATAGCAAAGCGTAACCTAGGGACTTACCGTTCCATGGCTCCATTCACAATAGCTCTCGGCCCGGGATTCATTGCAGGCCAGGACGTGGATGCAGTGGTTGAGACGAAGAGGGGGCATTCGCTCGGCAGGATCATCTACTCCGGATCCGCTATCGCAAATACCGGGATTCCTGGCATGATAGCAGGATATGCTGCTGAGCGCGTTATCCATTCACCCATAGCCGGTGTCTTCAATGGGCATAGGTCGATTGGTGATATCGTATCCAAGGGGGATATCATAGCGGATGTATCTGGCACTCCTGTCGCCGCATCGATCGATGGCATGCTCCGAGGGCTTCTCTCATCCGGTCTCTATGTCCCGGAAGGCTTCAAGATCGCTGATATAGATCCAAGAGGCGCTGATGCCGATTATCTTACAGTCTCCGACAAGGCCCGCGCGATAGCAGGCGGTGTGCTGGAGGCCGTGGACCATTTCCTCAATCGGTAATTGGAAATCGCTGTATATTGTTGTAAGCTTCAGTGTATGGCAGAGAAAACGCTACAGGAAATGATCATGGCTCTCAGAAAGGGAGCAGGAAGGCTTTCGTCATCGTCAGATAAGGAGCGCCAGGATGCGCTTCTGGCAGTTGCATCAGCTCTTGATAGCAGCAGGGAAATCATTAGGAAGGCAAACGAAGAGGATCTGAAGGCTGCAGAGGCCAGGGGTATCCAGCCTGCTCTTCTAAAGCGCCTCGCATTCACCGATGAGAAGATTGATTCATCAATACAGGGGCTTAGAGAGCTCTGCCAGCTTCCAGACCCGATAGGAAGGACGCTGGAGAAGCGGGAGCTCGATCCCGGTTTTGTGCTTGAGCGCGTCTCATTCCCGATTGGAGTCATTGCGATGATCTTCGAGGCAAGGCCCGATGCCCTTGTGCAGATTGCCGGTCTTTCTCTGCGCTCTGGCAATGCTGTCGTCCTGAAAGGCGGCAGCGAGGCAAGGAATACGAACAGGGCTCTTGTCAGCATCATCTCCGCTGCTGCGGGAAGCGATTGGATCCTTGGAGTGGAAAGCCATGAGGATGTGAATACGCTTCTCGGGATGGATAAGTATATCGATCTTGTCATTCCGCGCGGATCAAATGCGTTTGTGCGCTATGTGATGGAGCATACGAGGATTCCTGTGATTGGACATGCCGATGGTATCTGCTCGGTCTATATCGATGCCTCTGCCGATGTTGATATGGCGCTTACGATAGCAGTCGACAGCAAAATTCAGTATCCTGCGGCCTGCAATGCAGCAGAGACATTCCTAGTCCATAAGGACATAGCACCGGAATTCCTTCCTAAGCTTGCATCACGGTTCTCAGAGCTTGGAGTGAAGGTCCATGCCGATGAGAATGCCATCGTCTACATGCCGGAAGCCCAGAAGGCTGTTTCTTCAGATTTCGATACAGAGTTCCTATCATTGGAATGCGCCGTGAAGGTTGTCTCCTCGATTGATGAGGCTATTGAGCATATTGCAGAGCATTCCTCCCATCATACCGATGCCATCGTCACCGGAAGCGAGGAATCGAAGCGCCGTTTCTTCCAGAGCGTTGATAGCGCCGATGTCTTCTGCAATTGCTCGACACGCTTCGCCGATGGCTTCCGCTTCGGGCTTGGCGCTGAGGTCGGGATATCGACAGGGAAGATCCATGCCCGTGGTCCGGTAGGGCTTTCCGGACTTATGACGTCGAAGTGGCTTCTCACGGGCCATGGTGAGACCGTTGCGGAATACTCCGGGAAGAACGGGAAGCAGTTCCATCATAAGGAGCTTATCTGATGCGCACCATTCCACGCCTGAAAAGGATTGTCATAAAAGCCGGTACGAATATTCTTTCATCCCCTGATGGGATAGATATGGACAGGGTAAGGAGCATAGCAAGCCAGATTGCAGCTCTTCAGGAGAAGGGGTATCAGGTGCTCCTTGTGTCATCTGGAGCTGTAGGCCTTGGCGCGAAGGCGCTTGGGCATACCAATCCTGTTGTCTATATCGGTATGAGGCAGGCATGTGCCGCTATCGGGCAGCCTGTGCTTATGAGCGCATACAGGGAGGCTTTCAAAAGCCATGGACTTCTATGCGCCCAGGTGCTTATAACCCGGACGATACTCAATAACAGGACGAGCTACAATAACCTCAGGCAGTCGGTTTCGATGCTTCTGGCGATGGGGGTTGTCCCTATATTCAACGAGAACGATGTTGTATCAACTGCGGAAATCGGCAATCAGTTCGGCGATAACGACAGGATGAGCGCGCTTGTCGCATCGAAGATCGATGCGGACCTTCTTGTTCTTCTTACCGATATCGATGGGATATATACGGGAAATCCGAAGACAGATAAGAATGCTGTGATCATCCCTGAGATCGAGGAGATAACCCCTGAGGTCATGTCTTTTGCCAAAGGCGCTGGTTCAAGGTTTGCGACAGGTGGAATGAAGACGAAGCTTCTTGCTGCGGAGATTGCGAAGAAAGGCGGATGCGCGACCGTGATTGCCTCCGGCTATGTCGATGATGTTCTTCTGAAGATCGTCAATGGAGAGGATGTCGGAACTTACATCCATCCAGATAAGAGACTGACGCAGCGTGAGCGCTGGCTTCTGAATACCACATATGAAGGGGCTATCGTCGTCGATGATGGCGCTGTCCAGGCTCTCCATAGCCACAAGAGTCTCCTTCCTTCGGGCATAATAGCTGTAAAGGGAGTATTCTCCGCAGGCGAGGTCGCCGCTATAATGGATAAGGAAGGGAAAGTCTTCGCAAAAGCCGCTCCATATTTCGACAGCACTGAGCTTGAGCTGGTCCAGGGCCACAAGAGCTCAGAGATAGCGGCAATACTCGGAGAAGGGAGGAAGGACGTGATCTTCAGACCTGAGGATCTTGTCTTTATGGACAATGAGTGAATACAGGGTTATACATCGCCGCCAGGATCTTGGACTGAGGATTTCCTCGCTCTACAGGCAGGAGCAGCTTGCCATAGGCATACTTGATCTATCGACAAGAGAGGATCTTGAGAATACACTGAAGTGGTACACGGAGAATATGAGTGCACATATCTACGTGATGACGACATCGGAGCGTATGGACGATGGCGAGATCCAGGACAGCTTCCAGGATGTGAATTTCATCGTATTCAAGAATGCCTCGACAACCGGCGCGTATATCAATGCATTCGCGGATGAGTGCTATGCTTCATTCTTCCTTGTCGTGAGGACAGATGCTGTCTTGATTGCATTCGAGGGCGATAAGCTCATGGCCCATATGGCTGAGCACAACCATCCTGCGCTCATTACTCCTGTTATGATATCCTCCACCGGCGATATCCTTCCGACTCTCCGTGCTCCTTATATCAAGGGCCGTACGGTCGAGCCTCTCTCATTCGTTCCGACAATCGAGGAGGATGCAGAGGAGGATAACCTCTATCCTGTAATGGAGATAGGCCTTTATGACCGTGCCCTGTTCCAGCGCCTGAGGGGCTTTGATGAGCAGATTGCGGGAGAGTACTTCCAGTCGATGGATTTCGGCGTCAGATGCTTCCTTTTCGGATACAGGATCTTCACCTGCCGTTCACTTGCAGTGCAGTTCCCAGAGAGAATCTCAATCATCGAGGACAGATCCCTCTGCGATGGCGTAAACAGATTCTATACCAAGGCGCTTTCCATCAGGCATATTGCAGGAAAGAATGTCGTTGAGAAATGGAAGCCGTTCGTGGATAAGGATGTACTGCAGGATGAGGTAAAGAAGAAACAGATGATCCTGCAGAAGACAGACTTTCCATCGCTTATCGAGAAATGGAAGGTAAGGGATACCGGCTCAGACAAGGAATGAGTCCATACAGATTCCAGTTATTCATTCAGAAGTCCAGTATCTGAATGAATATAATCTATTTCTGCCTGCATCTGTAATTGTATAAATATCATTAAATATAAATATTAATATAATAGGTATTACATATAAATATATTATAATCCTATTATTAAACTATAGGATATTCCTGTCGATTCTTAGTGACTTCTACACCTCCTGGAGCTATAATCCAGAATCATGGGCATTAAGAGGAAGGATGATGACTATCTTTTGCATGACAGACCTGCAGTAGCTCTTTTCACGCTCTGTCTTCCAATGATGCTCGGTGCTTTCTTCCAGCAGTTTTACACGCTAGTTGATTCAATGATTGTAGGGCGCTTCGTCGGTGAGAATGCCCTTGCAGCGGTCGGAGCATCCTATGCGCTTACAAGCGTATTCATAGCAGTTGCAATCGGAGGAGGCAATGGAGCCAGTGTGCTTGTAAGCCATGCATATGGTGAGAGGAAATGGAATGAGCTGAAAACCGCTGCCAGCACAGCTCTGGTATCGTTTCTCATCCTTTCTTTCCTTTTGGCAGCTACGGGGTACTTTCTTTCGTACAGGATATTGTCAGTGCTAAGGACACCTGGGAATATAATCGAGGATGCCGAGGTCTATCTTCAGATATACTTCCTTGGCCTTCCGTTTCTCTTCATGTACAACATCCTGTCCTCGCTTTTCAATGCTCTGGGAAAGTCTGAGATTCCGCTCTTTCTGCTGATCTTCTCATCGCTGATGAATATCGTACTGGTTCTCATCGCTGTCGTATCGCTTGGGATGGGTGTTGCAGGAGCGGCATGGGCAACACTTATAAGCCAGGCAATTTCTGCTGTGCTTTCGTTTGCTATTCTTATGAGGATTATGGAAGGGTATGAAGGGAAGCAGTACGTACTTTTCGACTTCGGAATCTTCTGCCGCATGTCATCAATCGCCGTTCCTTCCGTCATACAGCAGGCAACAATCTCCTTTGGTATGATGCTTGTGCAGAGCGTTGTCAATCTCTTTGGAAGTCAGGTCCTTGCTGGCTACAGTGCTGCTATACGCGTTGATAGCCTCGCTGGAGTTCCCCTTAGCTCGATGGGCAATGCCATGAGTCCGTATACAGCACAGAATGCAGGAGCCGGGAATGAGGAAAGGATAGGCAAGGGCTTCAGGTCTGGCATGCTGTATATCGTAATATTCGGGATAGCGATCTGCTCCCTTCTACAGATATTCCGCTCAGGCATAATGGAGCTATTCCTTGGAGATGGGGGAACTGCACTTGCGTATAAGACAGGAAAAGACTATATAGCATTCCTCGGATGGTTCTATCCAATCCTTGGCTTTGCGATGGTGACCGGTGGAGTCCTCAGAGGTCTTGGGCATATGAAATGGTTCACGCTTGGGAGCATCCTCAATCTGTCATTCAGGGTAATCGGATCGATGATCTTTGCTCCACGTTATGGCGTGGAGGTTGTCTGGTATGTTGTTCCTGTTGGCTGGACAATCTATCTTGTTACATGTCTCGTCGGGTATTTTAGAATCAGAAGAACTGCTGTTTGATATCGTATCAAACGAATACTGCTATATGAACATCGGTATAAGATAGTAAAGCAATATGCTATATAGCATACAATTTGCTATGACTAAAATAACTTAAGAGATGTTTTATGATTGTAGCGATAGTAATCATTGCAATATCGATATCTAATTTTCATTATTATAAATAATAAAACATATATATCATATATAAAACTCATTAATTAAATATAGCTACCATATAAATACTTAATGGAAATTATAATCCAGATATGAAGGCGTCGAGTCTTTCCCTCTCTCTGCTTCCATTTGTACTGAATCGCATCAACGGCAGGTCGTATTTTCTGAAGATTGAATCCTTCAGTCTGTCCCGCTCGTATTGATTGGTGCCTTCTTTGTGATAATGGTATCCATCGACTTCTATGGCTAGAATCGGTTCCTTCCCGATTTTCCGGAATAATATGAAATCCGTATGTGTTCCATCTCTCTGCATGTAGTCTGTTTCCTCTTCGGTAAGTTCATCATTCAGTTCAAAAAGATACCGCAGAGGATAGTGTGGAATCATTGAAAGCTGTTTGTCAGGGTAGGATGCAAGAACCTCTTCAATCAGTGCATACATCAGATTCTCAGAATCAAAATCTGAAATTCTTCTGTGTCGTCTGAGATAGTCCTTCCTCTTTTCTTCCGCTTCTGAGTAGAGAAGATCGAATACAGACTGTATTCCTGAGCGTTTGATCATGAAATTGCAGTATGAGATATAGGAGATCAGAGAAGCGATATTGCTCCCAGCAGGTTGTTTGTTATCTGTTGCGATAAGAATAAATTTCTTTTTGGCCCTGGAAACAGCTACATTTATGAGGGCCGGATTGTCAGAGAATTCAGTAGCGGTATCATCAGAGGATACATAGATGATTGTATCCATCTCCTGTCCTTGGAAGCTGTGGACTGTAGATGTTCGTATGCTGGTTCCTGAAAGCTGCTGTATAAGTCTTGCATTATTGTTATAAGGAGTTATTATTCCGATTTCAGAACTATCAAACTGTTTCAAATTTGGAAGAATCTCATCTTTGATTATCTCTGCCTGTCTAAGGTTTGCATGATCCCTACTATGGTTCCCCGCTGGTGCAAGATATAGCTCGATTGCATCCTGTTCATTTCTGTCTTCGGTCATGATGACCAGTTCTCCTGAATAGAACCTCTCATTGCAGAATCCAATAATCTTTGGATGGCATCGATAATGTTCCTTCAGAAGAGTGTCAGGAGCATCTGGAAAGACCATGCAGACCGATGCTAGAAAGCTGCTATCTGTGTATGAATACTGTATCCCAGGGTTATACCTGCTGTATATCTCGAGGGCTTCCTTCCTGTCATCCTCTGTGATGACATTCGGAAGCTGCTTTGAATCCCCGACGATTACAGCGTTTTCTGCATTGAGGAGAGCCAGCGCTCCTGTTGCGATATCGCTCTGTGAAGCCTCATCCATTATCACATAATCGAAGACTGCTCCTGATAGGGCTGAGGATGCAGAAAAGACAGTGCTTGTTACTATTGGATACTCCCGAAGAAATTCATCAGGATGATTTTGTATTTCCTTTTCAGAGAATTGTTTACGTGGAATATGTTCATCGTATCTTCTTGCAAGATTATCCAAAAGAACTTCCATTGAGAGTTTCTGAAGCTTCTGTGTTTTATCTTTGATATTCCCAGCTCTCAGCTTTTCTTCGATCCTGTCTATTTCTTCTGATAGCTCTGCATCCTTTGCCTTGTAGTATCGCCAGCCGAAGTAAGTCTCAATATCGGAGTAGGGAGAGGCTGAGAATTCCCAGAACATGCTTCTATGTATGAAAGCCGCGAGAAACCTTCCCCAAAAGGTTAGTTTACCGTTTCTGACCGAGTGCCTGTATCCTTCCATGTACTCCAGAAGCTTATCTGACTGGATTTCCTTCGGAATGTCATCATCAGAGAAGCTGCATTCAGACCTGGATAGGCTTCTTTCAAAGTATGTTCTTTCTCTCCTGATCCCATCTCTTTCCGCTTTCTTCTTCTGCAATTCTTCCTGCATTGCATATAGGGAATAAAGCTCGTCTGTAAGATTATTTATCAGCCTCTCTGCAGATGCTGGATTGTTGTTGCTGAACCATCTGGACATGTCTGGAAGATCATGCTGTGAATCAATGAATTTTCTTACATTTTCTAATCTTCCAAGAGAAGCAAGGATAAAGCCCAGTCTATATGAATCAAGCTTGTCATATATATTCTGTATAGCAGAGTTGTTGTTAGAAACAATTTCTGCAGTCTTGTCCCTGAGAATGAGATTCGCAGCAATTGTCAGTATTGTCTGTGTCTTTCCCGTTCCTGGAGGCCCCTGTATTACGCTTATCTGGTTGGAGAGCGCATTCCTTACAGCTTCTATCTGACTTCGGTTGCATCCGAATGGGAATATAATCACTTCATCATCTACTCGCGTTAGGGATTTTCCCGTGATATATGCAGCAAGGACTGAATCCTTATCTATGAAATCAATTGATTCATAGTATCTTCTCAGAATACATTCCCCATCCTCATATCCCAGCTTATTTATTGTTGAGAGTTCTTTAAGATATGCGATGAGATCAGAGCATTCAGGAGAAGAAAGCAGGGATCTGCGGATCCTTATCCGGCAGTCCTTGAAAAGCCATCGTCCATATGCCTTTTCCGCATAGTAATATCCTGCCTCGCTGTAATGCCATAATCCTGAAATATCCTTGAATTCCTTCCCATCAAGAAGCACTCTGCAATCAGTGAGGTCGATAGAGACTGGTTTGTATATCTTTATCGCTTCTTTTCTGTAGTGATACGCCGTATTGCTATCTTTGAATCTAAGCGAATAGATGCCATTGGAATAATGAAGCGCAGAAATATCCTCGGTGCGTTCTTTTCCTTTCAGGAATATAAGCTGTTCTTTCCTATCCATGGCTATAATTGGATTTTATCATATTGTTAAGCTTTCCTGATTATTCAATAAGCAGTACCTGAAAATAATCAAAAAAAACTACTATATTTTGTTATAATATAATTAAATGATTAATTAGTAAGTACTAATTGCTAATTCAGAATCCCGTTTCCTGCCTGACTTCCTCATTAAGCTCTTTGAGTATTCCTGTGGTCATCGGTATGGAGATTATGAATGAGACGATGTCGGCAAGCGGCTGTGCGATCTGTATGCCCCATATCCCAATCAGAGGGGGAAGGATAAGGACTATCGGAATGAGGATTATTCCCTGGCGGGCGAATCCGAGTATTGATGCTCTCCACATCTTTCCTGTTGTCTGGAGAAGCATGTTGCTGATAATAAGCCAGGAGGAGAGGATAAGCGTGAAGCATCTCAGACGAAGCGCTATATTCCCAATCTCTATGACCTCCGGATCACCTTTCCTGAAGAATCCGACGATAGGTGATGCCCATATGAATTCAATGACAGCAAGCACGAGAAGGACAATGGACATAAGCTTGACGCAGAACCAGAATCCTTCCTTAACGCGCTTATACAGTCCTGCACCATAGTTGTAGCCGCAGACAGGCTGGTATCCCTGACCTACGCCTATGAGTATTGAATTCGTGAAGTTTCCGATTTTATTAACGATTGCCATAGCAGCTATCGCGGCATCTCCGAATGGAAGTGCCGCATTATTCAGTGCTATCATCGCAACGGATGCAACGCTCTGCCTGCATAGTGATGGAAGACCGCCATTCGTTATCGTGCCTATAATCTTGAGGGAAGGCTTGAATGACCTTGGTCTGATCCTGACTGTGCCGATGCGCTCTGAGAGCACAAATAGGATTACAAAGCTTATGACCTGGCTTATCGCTGTGGCAAGCGCGGCTCCGGAGATTCCCATGTTGAAGACAAAGATGAAGAGCGGATCGAGGAACAGATTGAGGATTCCTCCTGTTGTCAGTCCTATCATAGAGTAGAAGGAATTGCCTTCGAACCTGAGCTGGTTATTCAGGACAAGCGATGCAGCCATGAACGGAGCTGCTAGAAGTATCCAGAACATGTAATCCATGGCGTAGGGGAGTATTGTCTCCGAGGAGCCAAGGAATACCGACATTGGACGGAGGAATATAAGGCCGAGTATCGTAACAAGAGAGGAGAGGATCAGCGAGGAGAAGAAACCGGTGGATGCAAGCTCTTCTGCCGCTTTCTCATCATGGGCTCCGAGCCGTCTGGACATATTGTTTCCGCTTCCCTGCCCGAAGAAGAATCCGATTGCCTGGATTATTGCCTGGAGTGAGAGCGCAACACCGACAGCAGCCGATGCGCTTGTCGATATCTGTCCGACAAAGAATGTATCCGCAGCATTGTATAGCGTGGATATAAGGTTGCTTATGACAGTGGGGACAGAGAGCGTGAGTATCAGCCGTTTTACAGGCGTCTCCGTCATCTGCCTGAATTTATCTTCTGCCGATTGTGCTTTCATGGTCTTTCTCTGATATTACTCCCGCAAATGGCAAGAAGAAAGCGGATGTTAAGAAAATGTTAAAGAAAAAAGGCCGCTTCCGGTTGCGGCCTCAGTGGTGAAGAGTTCTCTTACTCCTCTTCGATTGCGCCCTGTGGGCATACGCTTGCGCATGTTCCGCAGCTGATGCATGTATCAGGATCGATTGAGTAGATATCTCCCTCGCTGATTGCGCCAACTGGGCACTCTCCAGCACATGTTCCGCATGCGATGCAGCTATCGGTGATTTTGTAAGCCATAATTTAACTCCTTCTGCCGCTGAAGCAGCATTTGTCATCTGCTTAGAATCTACTCCGAAGGCTGTCCGGCGTCAACCGAGATAATGTTCTTTTGATGTACTTTCCAAGGTATTTTCGCTTAAAAAGTGGTTAGCATAAGGCAACTAGGCTATCTTCTCTGCATCATCCTGAAAATGAGTATTCCCGCTGTATCCGCAATTGCCCAGCCGATCGGTATGCTCATCCAGATTCCTGTTTCGCCGATAGGGCCTGCCATCGCATAGGCAAGGACGACACGGAGTCCGAGGCTTATTATCGTAAGGATTAGCGATACAGCTGGATGCTTCAGGGCGCGGAATATTCCATAGAAAAGGAAGAGAAAGCCGATCAGGGCGTAGAACGAACCTTCGATTCTGAGATAGCTTCTGCCGATAGCGATGATATCTCTCTCAGATGGATCGACGAATATCGTCATGAGGAGATCGGGGATGATGAATACGATCACGGAGACAAGAACGCCGAAGATTGCGGCTATCGTGAATGCTCTGGCCATTCCTTTCCGGACTCTGTCCATCCTGCCTGCTCCCATATTCTGGCTGACGAACGTCGAGAAGGCATTCCCGAATTCCTGAAGCGGCATATAGGCGAGGCTGTCGATCTTGACTCCTGCCGCGAATGCCGCCATTACACCTGTTCCGAAGGAATTCACCAGTCCCTGGACCATGAGTATCCCGAGATTCATTATTGATTGCTGCAGCGATGTCAGTACCGATAGCGATGATATCTCCATAAGGAGCTTCTTCTCCGGTTTCATGTCCTTGACCGAGAAGGTCAGGAGCTTTGCCGAGATTACCGTATAGAGCATTATCCCTATCCCCGCCGCGTATTGGGATACCACAGTGGCGGCGGCAGCTCCCCATACACCCCAGTCCAGCGATATGACAAAGAAGAGATCCAGCGCGATGTTCATAAGCGCAGAGAGCGCCATGAATATGAGCGCTATGCGGCTGTTCCCCACAGCACGTTCTGCAGATGCATAGAAGTTGAAGAGGAATAAGGCAGGGAGGCCTGCGAATATGACAAGGAGGTATTCCCTCATCATGGGAACGATGTCTTCCGGTACGGAGAGGACTACGAGTATTCTCTCCAGAAGCAGATATGAAAGAATCGTTATCAGTGCGGTGACGATGCCGATCATAAGAAAGGATATCCCGAGAGAGGATCTCAGGCTCTTCCTGTCTCCTGATCCATAGAAATAGGAGAAGGAGACACCAGCTCCCATCGACAGTCCGATCATCAGCGATGTCAGGAATGTCATCAGTGAATATGCAGATCCGACTGCAGCAAGCGCATCGGGACCAACAAAGCGGCCTACGATGACTGAATCTGCGGCATTGTACAGCGTCTGGAGCATGTTGCCGAGAATCAGAGGTAAAGCGAAAGAGAGCATCGGGCCGGTGATGCCGCCCTTTGTAAGATCCTTTGCAGCCATGGCAGGAAATATAGCAGAGATACCTTATTTCTGCTATCATCGCGCTCATGAAGAAACTCGTAATAGCGGAAAAGCCGTCTGTCGGACGTGAGATAGCAAGGAACCTCGGATGCTTCCAGAAGGAGAAGGGCTATACGGAGGGGCCTGACTATATCGTGACATGGGCGCTGGGCCATCTCGTCGAGCTTGCTGAGCCTCAGCATTACTCGGAAAGCTATAAGCGCTGGTCCCTGAAGACGCTTCCGATGCTCCCAGAGCATCTTGACCAGGTCGTCATAGATGAGTCGAAGGAGCAGTTCGATGTGATCTCCTCTCTCCTTTCCCGTGATGATATCTCATCGGTTGTCATCGCTACCGATGCAGGGCGTGAAGGCGAGCTCGTTGCCCGCTGGATACTCAAGCTCTCCGGCTATGAGGGGAAGGCTGAGCGTCTTTGGATATCCTCCCAGACAGAGAAGGCAATCAAGGAGGGCTTTGAGAATCTCAGGCCAGCCTCCGATTACGATAATCTCTACCATGCTGCGGAGTGCCGTGCAGCCGCGGATTGGTATGTAGGTATGAATGTCACGAGAGCACTTACCTGCTATTACGATGCAAAGCTCTCATCAGGAAGGGTCCAGACCCCGACTCTGGCTCTCATGACAGCCAGGGAGGATGAGATAGAGAGCTTCGAGGGCAAGTACTACTATTCGGCCCGCGGCGACTTCGGGATCTTCTCCGCATCCTACTATCCAGAGGACAATACAGTAAGATTCACCGATGATGCGCTCGCAGAGGAATTTCCAGAGTGGAAGGAGAAGAAGGGAAAGGTCGTCAGGCTTGCATCGGAGGAGAAGAGCGATCCCGTTCCGCAGGCATATGACCTGACCGAGCTCCAGAGAGATGCGAACATAGTGCTTGGCTTCTCTGCAAAGGAGACACTGGATACGCTCCAGAGGCTCTATGAGGTCCATAAGATCGTGACTTATCCGAGGACGGATTCAAGGTATATCACTACGGATATCGTTCCTACGCTTCCTGAGCGCATCAAGGCGCTGTCGCAGACGATATTCTCCCGCCAGGCCGATGAGTATCTCCAGTCGGGTTTCAGAAGCGATAATCCCCGCTTCGTCAATGACTCCCTCGTATCCGACCACCATGCCATCATTCCGACGGAGGAGCCTGTGAAGACAGAGAAGCTCTCATCCGATGAGCTCAAGCTCTGGCAGCTTATTGCTCTCCGCTTCCTTGAGGTAATCGGTGAGGATTATCTATATAAGACCACTGTCTGCGATATCGATGTTGATGGCAAGCTCTTCCGCACCAGGCTGACTGTCCCTGTGAGGAAGGGATACAGGTCTGCGGCTGAGAGCGCAGGCATAAAGAGCGCTTCTCTCATCACTGAAGACAGTGAGAACAGCTTCGCGCTCATGACGCTGAAGGAGGGCGATGAGGTTACGCTCCACTCCGTAAAGGTCAGGAAGAATGTCACAAATCCACCTGAGAGATACACCGATGCAACGCTTCTCTCTGCTATGGAGCATGCAGGACGCTTTGTCGATGATGATAAGCTGAAGGCAAACCTTGGCAACGGCCTTGGAACGCCTGCTACCCGTGCCGATATGATCGAGAAGCTCATACAGAACAGGTATGTGGAGAGGGAAGGGAAGTACTTCATCCCCACTGCAAAGGGAAGGGAGGTCGTTCGTCTTGCGCCTGAGGTGCTCCGCTCTCCTGAGCTCACCGGCGTATGGGAGGGCCGCCTTGAGAAGATCGCAAAGGGAAAGGAAGACCCCGAGGCATTCATCAGGGATATAAAGAAGATGGCCTCTGACCTTGTCAGGGAGGTTGAGAGAAGCGATAAGGTCTTCTCTCCTAAGTTCAAGGATACGAAGAAGTGCCCATACTGCCATTCCGATATGATGAAGGCCGTCGATGCCGATGGCTCCGTGCACTATATCTGCCAGAAGCTCTCCTGCCAGTACGAGGAGAAGGAAGTGAAGGTGAAGGTCTCCACAGGTGCATCTCCTGAGAAGAAGTTCTCCACAGATGCTTCCGGAAAGGTTCGTGTCGTCATAACGAAGAAATCATCGGTGAAGATACCGAAGGCTGTGTATGAGACAAAGACCGTGGTCGTAAGGGAATCCAAGCATGCCTTCAAGCGCGATAGAAGAGCCGATGAGGACAGGAGACCCAGCCAGAACAGATTCTCATCATCTGACTTCGGAGGCGGTACGATGGCTGACTTCTTTCGCATCAGCCAGGAAAGGAACAAGGAAAGGTCTTCAAAGAGAAAATGAGGGAATTCATATTCAGGAATAGGGTATATTTCTCAGATACCGATGCAGAGGGCATCGTATACCATGCACGGTATCTGGACTGGGCAGAGCATGCGCGTACCGAGATGCTGAGGGAGCTGATTCCGGATTACTCCCAGACTGAGCTATCGAAGGGAGAGGATGGTGTTTTCATGGTAGTGCGCTCGATGAGCATCGAATTCAGGAATCCCGGATTCCTCGATGACATCATTGAGGTTTATACCTCTGTGAAGGAAATGCAGCATTTCTCATGCACCGTCCACCAGCGCATCATGCGTGGCTCCGATCTTCTTGCCGAGCTCGATATAAAGATAGCTTTCATCTCATCGGTTACCAGACGGCCTCATCAGATCCCGTCATTCATCAGTCAGCTTGCCGAATGAAGCTGCATAGGAGAGGATGGTGTCATCGAAGGCCATCCTCCCGGCATCGAATCCCAGCTCCTTGCTGATCTTTCCCGGATCGATTGCATAGCGTCTGTCATGTCCCTTCCTGTCAGGGACATAGGATATAAGGGAGTCAGGTTTTCCGAGTACTTCCAGTATGTGTCTCACCAGCGCTATGTTGCTTACCTCATTCCTGCTCCCGATATTGTATACCTCTCCGCATCTGCCGTGGCGGATGATCATATCCACGGCTCGGGCGTGCTCATCCACATGTATCCAGTCACGGATGTTGAGTCCATCGCCATAGATGGGGATCTCAATTCCATGGAGTGCGTTCCATATCGTTTTGGGTATCAGCTTCTCCCTGTTCTGCCCCGGTCCGAAGTTATTCGAGCTTCGTGATATAGTGGCTTTCAGGCCATACGTCCTGATGTAGGAAAGCACGAGAAGATCTGCTCCGGCTTTCGAAGCACTGTATGGAGAGCTTGGACGTAGAGGCGACTCCTCCGTGAATCCGTCTCCCATATAGTCCAGAGGCAGATCACCATATACCTCATCTGTTGAGATCTGGTGGAAGCGCTTTATTCCATGCTCTATGCACGCATCAAGAAGGACTCCTGTTCCGTAGACATTGGTATGGATGAAAAGCCCCGGCGATTCAATCGACCTGTCGACATGGCTCTCTGCAGCGAAGTTGATGAGGATGTCAGGATGGTACGAGAAGAGCCTTTCCACATCATCCCTTCTGGTTATATCCCCTTTCAGGAACAGGAATGAGCTGGAATCCATCACCTTCCTGAGATTGTTCATATCGGCAGCATAGGTGAGGGCATCGAAACATATGATCCTGTCCTCTGGATGATGCTCTGCCATATATCTTATGAACGCGGAGCCGACGAATCCTGCTCCTCCTGCTACAGCTATGACCATGGACAGATTCTAGCATGAAAATAGTGTGAAAAGGGATTATAATCATCACTGATAAACAAAGCCCGGACAGATCCGGGCCAGCAGAGCGACCGACGGGAATCGAACCCGCATCTTCAGCTTGGGAAGCTGAGGTAATAGCCACTATATGACGGTCGCATATGCGATGAGAATATAACAAAGGCTCTGCTTTTGCAAGCATAGGAGGCGGTAATGGACGATAAACAGCGCATGGAACACTACAGGAAGATGACGGAAACCCCAGTGCCACGCCTTATAACACGTCTTGCCGTCCCGACGATCATAAGCATGCTTGTCTCTGCGATCTACAACACCGCTGATACATACTTCGTTGCGAAGCTCGGAACGAGCGCTGCAGGGGCTGTCGGCATAGTGTTCTCGATCATGGCTATAATCCAGGCGATTGGATTCACGATAGGGATGGGAGCGGGGAATATCCTGTCGCGCCAGCTTGGGGCGAAAAGAGACGATGACGCGACGGTTACAGCCTCCTCCGGCTTCTTCTTCGCTTTCCTTCTTTCACTGATTCTCGCATTCATCGGAATAGCCTTCCGCCCTGCGCTTATGAGACTTCTTGGAGCTACAGAGACAATACTGCCGTACGCTGAGGCCTATGCCCAGTATATCTTCATAGGGTGTCCGGTGATGTGCCTTTCGTTCGTTATGAACAACTACCTCAGAGCCGAGGGAAAGGCCATGCTTGGCATGATCGGCATAACGACAGGCGGTCTTCTGAATATCGTTCTAGATCCTATATTCATATTCACATTCGGATTCGGAACAGCAGGCGCTGCGATGGCTACAGCCCTGTCCCAGCTCGTATCGTTCTGCATCCTTCTCTCGTTCTTCCTCCGTGGAAAGAGCAGTGTGAGGATATCATTGAGGAGGGTCTCCAGAAGCGTAAGAACCTATATCCAGATTGTGAAGATAGGGCTTCCGACTCTTATGAGGCAGGGCCTTGCCAGCATCGCATCGATTTCTCTCAATGTCGCAGCAGCGGCTTTCGGCGATGCCGCTGTTGCTGCTATGAGCATAGCAGGCAAGGTATCGATGTTCGCCTTCAGCGCAATGCTCGGATTCGGGCAGGGATTCCAGCCTGTGGCATCGTTCAACTATGGCGCAGAGCGCTATGGCAGAGTGCGTGAGGCAGTCCGGTTCACGGCCATCACCGGCACCGTGATAATGACAGCCGCCGCAGCTATCTGCATAGTCTTTGCCCATCCTATCATAGGGGCATTCAGGGCCGATGATCCCGATGTGATGGAAATCGGGGTGACTGCGCTCCGCCTGCAGGCTATTCTCCTTCCGCTTACAGGACTTGTGACAACTACGAACATGGGACTGCAGAGTACGGGGCAGGCGCTTCCTGCGACAATCCTTGCTATGGCACGGCAGGGCATATGCTTCATCCCCCTGATTCTCATACTGCCATCTAAACTCGGCATCCTCGGTGTCGAGATCGCGCAGCCGCTGAGCGATTTCATCACATTCATTGCCGCGATATTCTTCTTCATCTCCTTCAACAGGATGCTCAGGCAGAAAGAGCAGGGGAAGATACAGAACAGCGACGCTCTGTGATACAATGGATGCATGGACATCAGGAAGATCAAAGGAACGGTAAAGGACTATGCATGGGGGAATGATGATTTCATTCCATCCCTTGTCGGAGGATATACAGGAGAGCCCCAGGCTGAGCTCTGGTTCGGGACGCATCCATCTGGAGAGTCATATACAGAGGATGGCACGAGGCTTTCGGAGCTCATAGCATCGGATGCATCCATCCTTGGAGAGAGGGACTACGAGAGGTTCCATGGGCAGCTGCCCCTTCTTTTCAAGGTGCTTGCTATCGCTAGCCCGCTCTCGCTGCAGTGCCATCCTGATAAAATCCAGGCAGAGGATGGATGGAGAAGGGAAGAGGAGAAGAGGAATCGCGGTGAGGAGGTCAATTACCAGGATGACAACCAGAAGGCCGAGGTTATTGCAGCACTCTCTCCGATTACAGCTATGTGCGGCTTCAGGGATATCGAGATAACGAAAGCTGACCTTGCTGCGCTTATTCCCGTTTCCTATGCTGGAATACTGAAGGATATATCCACGGACATAAAGTCGCTTTTCCTCGGTCTGTATTCACTCGATGGCAAGAATAGGAAGAGCATCCTGAAGGAGTTCTCAGAGGCGCTGGAGAACAGCTCCGATGATAGCTGGTCAGGGCTTTTCCTCACGCGAAAGGGCATAGCTCTTAAGTGTCTGAAGGAGTATCCAGGGGACATCGGGGCAATCTTCCCGTATATGATGAACATCGTGAATCTGCAGGTAGGGGAGGCGCTGTATCTGAAGCCTGATACCCTTCATGCCTACGTGCTTGGCAATGGCGTTGAGCTGATGGATGCCTCTGATAATGTCCTCAGGGGCGGTCTGACCAGGAAGAGGATCGATCTTGAGGAGCTTGAACGCATCATGTCATTCGATGCATCCCCGGCTCCAAAGGCGCAGATAGAGCGCACGGGATCGGGAAGGGTGTCGTACGATACTCCATCCGAGAGCTTCGTGCTCAGGCGCGCATCGAGCGGTAGCTATGAGGTGAAGGGGGGAAGGCTGTCTCTTGCCCTCGTCACAGAAGGAACTGCGAGATTCTCCTATAAAGGAGAGGGACTGAGGCTTGAGAAGGGCGAGTGCGCGCTCATTCCTGCTTCGGCTGCTCCCTATGGGATAAACATCAGGGGAACGGTGTTCTTCGCAGAGATTCCTGATCCTGTATCTCTCTGAGGATACTGGTTTTACCGGTCTTTCTCTGCTATATTCCTCTCCTGTATGGAATATGTTGCGATAGATTTCGAGACAGCATCGGGGTCTCCGGATTCTGCTTGTGCAATCGGTCTTGTCAGAAAAGACGCGGAAGGTATTACGCTTGATAGCTATTATTCGCTTATCAGGCCACCGCGTCTTGCATTCGACCCCCATTGCACTGCAGTCCATCATCTCGATCCTGCTGATATCATGAAGGCACCGACGATAGCAGATATATGGGATGAGATATCCTCATTCATCGGTTCATCGCCGCTTGTTGCCCATAATGCTCCTTTTGATATCAATGTCCTCAGGTCATCTGCCGCAGCATGGGGGATTGAAGCGCCGCATAATGATTATTTCTGCACGCTATCCCTTTCCAGGAAGCTCTGGAAGGGCAGGCGCTCATACAGCCTCACAGCCCTGGCTGAATCCCTTGGATGGGAGTATGATGCCCACAATGCGCTTGCAGACAGTGATACCTGCGGACGTCTCTTTGCCAGGCTATGCGGGAGCAATCTCTTTGATGATGAGGAGGCGAAGCGCTTCTTCCGCAGGGTATATAAGGAGAAGAGCGGGCGCTACCCGAAGAGAATCTAAGCCCTTTCCATCAGTCCAAGTTTTACTGCAATCGCAGGATATCCTGCTGTTACCCAGAGCCCAAGTCCTGCGAATGCAAGGAACTGCCTGCTGTAATGTGGCAGAGGAAGCATTATGAGGATGACCGTCACTGCAATTGCCGATACAGCACCTGCCAGATACCTTGCTATCTTCTTTCCTCTGCTTCCATCTGAAGTGAAATCCACATATCTTTTTTCTATGTTACCTCCGATAAGCGCTCCTGCGGCGATTGCCGTATTCGAGGAGAGATCGGAGAAGGCGAGGGCTTCGATGATTCCCATGTCGAGAAGAATGGCTGTAAGAATGGATACTGCAGCGCATATTATCCCATAGATTGCTGTGAATGCGAGGAAGCTTTCCCTGCTCTCCTGCATGCGGAGGAACATAGGGGCGAGCATGAACGCAGAGACAAGACCTATGATTGTTCCTGCAAGCACATCCATCGGCCAGTGCACGCCGAGATACATCCTTGATACAGGTACCATCACTATGAGAATGATGGCAATTGCCCTGAGTATTCTCGATCTGAAGAGCACTGCAAGCGAGCCGTAGAACGATGATGCGCCGGTGCTGTGGCCTGAGGGGAATGAGTAGCCAGTAGCGGTCTCGAGCCTTCCTCCTCCGATCAGCTCCGGATAGACCATGAATGGACGAGGATACCTTACAATCGCCTTCACAATCTGCGTCGTAATAAGGGCTGTCAGCATGGAGAGCGTGACAGCATAGCCTCTTTTCTTGTCAATGCACCAGTAGACAAGCAGTATGATGAACAGCGGGATTATGATCTCTCCTGCCATCGATACGAGATTCATGAGCACATCAAGAAATGGATTTGCGATACTCTGGAAGAAAAGGAGGATATCAAGCTGCAAAATGATACCTGGATTCCCCTCTAGATGATTTCAGCCGGTAAAAATGAAAGACTCCCTGTTTCCAAGGAGTCTTATGCTCCCCCGGAGGGATTCGAACCCCCGACAGGGTGGTTAACAGCCACCTGCTCTACCGACTGAGCTACAGGAGAATTGCGTTCTTTCGAACAATGGAGAGAATACGGATTTTGATACCTGCTGTCAATACGTTTAACGCAAAATCTTGAAATTGTGTTCCACAAGCTGCGCTTCTGATGGATGCCAGGGTTGCAATGTGCTAGAACATAAGGGGAAGTTCAGGGGAATTTATATGAGAAAACTGGCCTATTTATCTGCAGTGATTGTTCTATTGGTTTCCTGCGCTGTAAGCCCTGCTACGGATAGTGATAATCCGAGGACGCTCTACATTGTGCAGACGACGATGACATTCGGCGATGAGAACTCTGCATCATACATTGCGGAAACTGTTAACAGGAATGATATCGTCCTTGCTATCGAGGAGCTTTTCCAGGCTGGGCACACGGGCTTCGATGAGCTGGAGGAGATTATATTCGATGAGGTCAATGGCACTTTCAGGGTCTCTTCGTCCGTATCCTCTGCGGGGCCGGCAGGGACGTGGACGCTTGATGCTGATGTCATCCCTGCCTTTGAGAGCATTGCAAAGAAGGCTGATAGCAACGATCTTCTGATTTACTTTATCGCAGGCCATGGCATGGCAGATGGTTCCCTCTGCTTCTATAATCCCGATAGCAATCATGGTATCGATCTCCTTTCTCCTGCTGATTTCATAAGCATTATGGATGGAATACGGTGCAATAAGCTTGCCTTCTTCCTGACTTGTTTCTCCGGTACGATTGCAGATCTGGGAAGCGGGACCATGAGCGATGGGCTTGAGATTGCTTCGGATGGGGAGCTGTTCACTACGGAGTTCTCCATCTGCAAGGCTCTCTCCGAGGCTATGTCCCTCCAGCTCGGGCAGGGATCTTCCCCTAGGGGAAATCTCTGGATGATAGCCGCATCACGCTCGGATCAGGAGTCAATGAGCTTCAATATGGTGGATGAGAATGGGGAGAGGACGACCTGGGATCCATTTATTGACTACATCGCCCAGTCCTTTGAGTACGATGATACGGATGGATCTTTTGCTGTAACAGGGCAGGACAGGCTTTCTGCGATGGATATAGCAGCGAATATAGCAAGACTGTACAATACACCCGTTGCCGAAGCATCTCCATCTATTCCTGCTGCCGTCATCGATTCTCTGGATAGCCTGGGTGAGGCTGATATGCCTCTCCGGTCATGGCAGGTCCTTGACTACAGCCTTTCAGGTGCTGATCTGGTGATCTTCTGAGATGAAGGCAATATTGTTCCATTCTGCGTAATCTGATAGAATCCAGCTGTATTCCAAAGGAAGGTATTTCATATGAAAGCAGTTGAGCTGTCCAAGGCTTATGATCCTAAGGATTTTGAGGACCGTATCTATTCTTACTGGAAGGATAATGGCGAGTTCGCCCCTTCCGATTCCGATAAAGAGCACTTCTCGATCGTCATGCCGCCACCGAATGTCACAGGCGTTCTTCACATGGGGCATGCGCTCAACAACAGCCTGCAGGATATAATCATCAGGTACTACAGGATGCATGGACGCCCGACGCTCTGGGTTCCGGGAACGGACCATGCTGGCATCGCAACGCAGAACGTTGTCGAGAGACAGCTTCAGAAGGAAGGCCTCAGGCGCCAGGACCTTGGCCGTGAGAAGTTCGTCGAGCGCACATGGAAGGTTAAGGAGAAGCATCATGATATCATCAAGAGCCAGCTCGAGAAGATGGGCTGTTCCTGTGACTGGGATCATGAGCGCTTCACGATGGATGAAGGTCTTTCTCGTGCTGTCCGCGAGGCATTCGTAACACTCTATGAGAAGGGGCTGATCTATAAGGGCAAGTATCTTGTCAATTATTGCCCGAAGTGCGGAACCGCGCTTGCCGATGATGAGGTAGAGTATGAGAACGTCCCTGGCAAGCTCTATGATGTTCGCTATCCATATGCCGATGGATCGGGGTATATAACGGTTGCGACAACGCGTCCTGAAACGATGTTCGGTGATACTGCTGTTGCTGTCAATCCTGATGATGAGCGCTATAAGAGCGTTGTAGGCAAGGAGCTCCTGCTTCCGCTTACAGACAGGAAGATTCCTATCATCACCGACAGATTCGTCGATATGGAGTTCGGTACAGGCATGGTAAAAATCACGCCAGCCCACGATCCGAATGACTTCGAATGCGGAAAGCGCCACGACCTTGAGGCAATCAACCTCCTCAATCCTGATGGAACGCTCAATGAGAATGTTCCCGAGAAGTACCGTGGAATGATGGCTGAGGATGCAAGGGCTCTGGTAGTGGAGGATCTCGAGAAGGGCGGATACCTTGTCAAGGTCACCGATCACGTACATGATGTCGGTCACTGCTACCGCTGCCATACAACCGTTGAACCCTATCTTTCAGAGCAGTGGTTCGTCTCTATGAAGACTCTTGCTGATAAGGCGCTTGCTGCATGGAAGAATGGCGATATCGTTTTCTATCCTAGAAGATGGGAGAATACATACTCGCACTGGATGGAGAATATAAGGGACTGGTGTATCTCCCGTCAGCTCTGGTGGGGACACAGGATTCCTGTATGGTACTGCCAGGACTGCGGCAAGATGATTGTCTCACGCACGGATGTCACAGAGTGCCCGGACTGCCATAGCCACAATCTGCATCAGGATGAGGATGTCCTCGATACCTGGTTCTCATCATGGCTCTGGCCGTTCTCAACGCTCGGATGGCCTGATAAGACACCTGATCTTGAGAAGTTCTTCCCGACAAATACCCTTGTCTCAGCATATGACATCATCTTCTTCTGGATTTCCAGGATGATAATGTCATCGGAGATATTCATGGGCAAGGCTCCTTTCCGTGATATCGTCATAACGGGTCTTGTCAGGGATATCAAGGGACGCAAGATGTCCAAGTCCCTTGGCAATGGCATCGATCCGGTTGAGGTCATTGACCGCTTCGGAGCGGATGCAATGAAGTTCACGCTCTGCTATCTTGCTGCTCAGGGACAGGATGTCATGATCGATATGGAGTCCTTCCGCCTGGGATCAAGATTCGCCAATAAGATATGGAATGCAGCCAGATATCTTCTTCTGAACCTGGAGGGAAGGGAGCTTGTCCAGATTGACAGATCAAAGCTCTCAATCATGGATCGCTGGATTTACTCCCGCCTCAATACGGCGTCGAAGACAATCCATGATGCAATGGAGAACTACAGGTTCAATGAAGCTGCGCAGGCTATCTATTCCTTCTTCTGGAATGACTACTGCGACTGGTATATCGAGGCATCCAAGCCAAGGCTCCTTGCTGGAAGCGATGATGAGAAGAACCTTGCCGTCTCTGTCCTTATGGATATTCTCGAGAAGTCAATGAGGCTCATGCATCCGTTCCTCTCATTCATCACAGAGGAGATATACCAGAAGCTTCCTAACCATGATGGTGATGTGATAACAGCTGCATACCCTGAGTATTCTGCAGAGGCAGAGGACAAGGTAGCAGATGATCTTGTTGGGCTGATGCAGGAGGCATCCAGGGTTGTAAGAGCTGCAAGGGCCAACCTTCAGATTGCTCCTGAGAAGAAGCTCAAGGTCGTGATCAGGATGGAGGATTCCCCTGCGGCCGCGTTCTTCCGCCAGGAATCCGATCTTATGAAGTCATTCATGACAGCATCATCCGTTACGATCGATACAGACGGAAGCGAGGATGTGAAGGGTGCATTCCCTGCAACCGCTATCGGATTCGAGGCCTTTGTCTTTGTCCGTGACGCTATTGATATCGAGGCGGAGATAAAGAGGCTTGAGAACGAGATACAGAAGAACACAGCGCTTCTTGAGGCATCAGAGAAGAAGCTCTCCAATGAGAACTTCATCTCCCATGCTAAGCCGGAGGCCATAGAGAAGGAGAAGGGGAAGAAGGCTGAGTTCGAGGAGAAGATAGGGAAGGCAAAGGAGCATATTAAGCTTCTTGAGTCATTCTGATCGGCATAAGGGCGGGCAACCGCCCTTGTTCTTTCTCTCTTATCGCATATAATCGCTGTATGCTCATACATGGTCTTCAGAAGATGACGCTTGTCGATTATCCAGGGAAGGTTGCAGCGATACTCTTTACCGGTGCCTGCAATTTCCGCTGTCCGTTCTGCCAGAATGCGGCCCTTGTCCTCCATCCTGATACGGAGGAGGCTATACCCGATGATGAGATATTCTCATACCTCAAAAAGAGGAAAGGCCTTCTAGATGGTGTTGTCGTAACAGGAGGGGAGCCGACTCTTGCCAGTGATCTCATCGACTATATAAAGCGTCTCAAGGACATCGGATATAGTGTTAAGCTCGATACCAATGGCTACAGGCCTGATGTACTGCAGAAGGCTGTTGAGAGCGGGGTGGACTATGTCGCTATGGATATAAAGAATTCCCTTGACAAGTACCCCGAGACTGCAGGCATCGCGGGCTTCGATCCGTCGCTTATCGAGCGCTCTGTGGAGTACCTTGCAGAGGACAAAGTGATGTATGAGTTCCGTACGACAGTGATGCATGAGCTCCACGATGAAGAATCTTTCAGGAAAATAGCGTATATGGCCAGGCATAGCCATGTTTATTATCTGCAAAGCTATTCAGATGCAGGAGATATCATCAACCCTATATTCTCAGCCCCCTCTGCTGAGGAGCTTGAAGCCTATAGCGCAATACTAAGAACTCATATAGAAAATGTATTTATACGCGATAGGTGATATACACTATATATGGGGTAGTATAACTTTAATAGCACTTTCTATTGTGGTTTTGCTATTGCACACTCTCCCTCTGCGTGGTATATTGTCCTCTACCGTGATATGCGGGAGGAGTATAAATGTATCAGGTAGTAAAACGTGATGGACAGGTCGTCGGCTTCGATATATCGAAGATATCCGCAGCGATAAAGAAGGCATTCGATTCAATCGAGAAGCCCTATGATGATAACGTAATCGATTTCATCTCACTCAAGGTTACGGCAGCCTTCTCTTCAAAGATCAAGGATGGGAAGATCGCAGTTGAGGATATCCAGGATTCCGTTGAGGAAGTGCTTGGAGAAGCAGGATACGGCGATGTCGCGAAAAGCTACATACTCTACCGCAAGCAGCGCGAGAAGATGAGGAACATGAAGTCCACAATCCTTGACTACAAGGGTGTTGTGGATAACTACCTCAAGCTCAATGACTGGAGGGTCAAGGAGAACAGTACTGTAACGTACTCTGTCGGTGGTCTCATCCTTTCCAATAGCGGAGCCATCACAGCGAACTACTGGCTTTCCGAGATCTATGATGAGGAGATCGCAAATGCACATCGCTCATGCGATATCCACATCCATGACCTTTCGATGCTCACGGGCTACTGCGCAGGCTGGTCGCTTAAGCAGCTGATCCAGGAAGGTCTTGGCGGAATCCCCGGCAAGATCACCTCAAGCCCAGCATCGCACCTTGCGACGCTCTGCAACCAGATGGTCAACTTCCTCGGAATCCTGCAGAACGAGTGGGCTGGCGCACAGGCATTCTCATCTTTCGACACATACCTTGCACCATTCGTGAAGAAGGACAATCTCAGCTACAATGAGGTCAAGAAGTGCATCGAGTCCTTCATCTATGGTGTAAATACTCCTTCAAGATGGGGAACGCAGGCTCCGTTCTCGAATATAACGCTTGACTGGGTCTGCCCAGAGGATCTCAAGAATGTTCCTGCCATCGTCGGCGGAAAGGATCAGGATTTCACATATGGCGACTGCCAGAAGGAGATGGATCTGGTCAACAAGGCCTTCATCGAGATCATGATCGAAGGCGATGCTGAGGGCAGGGGATTCCAGTATCCTATCCCGACATATTCAATCACGAAGAACTTCGACTGGTCTGAGACCGAGAACAACAAGCTTCTTTTTGAGATGACAGCAAAGTATGGTACTCCGTACTTCTCCAACTACATCAATTCGGATATGTCTCCGAACGATGTGAGATCGATGTGCTGCCGTCTCCGCCTTGACCTCAGGGAGCTTAGGAAGAAGTCCGGTGGTTTCTTCGGATCAGGAGAGAGCACAGGCTCTGTCGGTGTTGTCACAGTGAACCTCCCGAGAATCGCTTATCAGGCAAAGGACAAGGACGATTTCTACAAGAGGCTTGATAGGATCATGGATCTTTCCGCACGTTCTCTGAAGATCAAGAGGACAGTCATCACGAAGCTTCTGGACGAAGGTCTCTATCCTTATACGAAGAGATACCTTGGAACGTTCGAGAACCACTTCTCCACAATCGGTCTTGTTGGAATGAATGAGGCCTGCCTCAATGCATCCTGGCTTGGTGTCGACCTTGGGGACAAGAGGGCTCAGGACTTCGCTGTAGAGGTACTCAACCACATGAGGGAGAGGCTCTCCGATTACCAGGAGCAGTATGGCGATCTCTACAACCTTGAGGCTACCCCGGCAGAGTCAACATCCTACAGGCTTGCAAAGCATGATGTTGAGCAGTTCCCTGATATCATCACGGCATCCTCCGATGAGAATGCTCCGTATTATACGAACTCCTCACATCTTCCTGTTGGCTATACCGATGATATCTTCCAGGCTCTTGATGTCCAGGACAGGCTCCAGACACTCTATACTTCCGGGACTGTCTTCCATGCCTTCCTCGGAGAGAAGATGCCTGACTGGAAGAGCGCTATGTCTCTTGTCAGGAAGATTGCAGAGAACTATGAGCTTCCGTACTATACGCTCAGCCCGACATACTCAGTATGCTCAGAGCATGGCTATATAGCGGGTGAGGTCTATAGATGCCCGCATTGCGGAAAGACTACTGAGGTGTACTCCAGAATCACCGGATACTACCGCCCGGTCCAGAACTGGAATGTAGGCAAGGCTGAGGAGTTCAAGGAGAGGAAGACCTATGATATCCCTCATTCGAAGCTTACCCATCAGGGCGTGATGAAGGCTCATGCAAAGGATGAGAGCTGTTTCACAGCAGAGCACAGCGGCGATGAGATGCTTCTCTTCGTAACGAAGACATGCCCTAACTGCCGCATTGCGAAGGCTGCTCTTGATAAGGCTGGCATGAAGTACAGGGTAGTGGATGCTGAGGAGAACATGGATCTCTGCAGGCAGTACGGAATCGTACAGGCTCCTACGCTCGTATCCTTCACCGATGGTGTCGCCACCGTCGTTTCAAATGCATCGCAGATCAGGGCATTCGCGGAAAGCGCTGTCTGATCCGATATAATAACTCCAATTCTTTCCGGGCAGGGTAACTTGCCCGGATTTTGCTTACTATAAGACAGCGCTCTCAGGCGTGCATGCTTTTTCTGATGTTTTCAACCTCTCCAAGCGTAAGCCCGGAGAATTCTGCGATCTTGGAAAGCGGTATGGAACCATCAGCTACCATGCTCCTGGCAACTTCCTGGCGTCCTTTCTTAAGTCCATTGGCCTCGCCTTTCAGAAGGCTCTCTTCCCTTGTCTGCTGGATCTTCCTCTGAAGTATTTCCTCGAATACGCTCGACATCTCCTCTGCTCCCTCCGTGTCATCCTTGAAATAAGCCACTCTTTCCCTTAGCTCATTATAGTGCATCTCCCCGGGATTGGCACACCTCAGGTCATGCATGAGGTGCCCGAGCTCCGTCCCCTCGTCAGCAAGCATCGAGCTTGCGTACACCATATGCGCCCCATCCCCGAAGGGCTCCCATCCTCCATCCAGATAGCGGTCTATCCTGCACAGGGCCCTGCCATGCCCGAGGGCATCGCCCCTTGTCAGGAAGATCACATAGGTCTCCGGGAGGCTGCCGTATCCCGCTCCTTTGCCGAGTGCTGAGGCATCGATCATGGAGCTGTAGTATCTTGCCCTCCTTGCAGGCGCCCCGTCATCCTCCTTCTGGATCTCTATGTCGTAGAGGTTCCCGTCCCTGTCGGTCGCGTACACGTCGAGCCTGACAGAATGGCTGAGGACGCTCTGCATCCATTTCTGGGTCTCAGTCCTCGTGACCTCGAGGTCATCGCGCCCGAGTATTATGCGGAGCATGAGGGATGCGCACTCATTGCTCCCGTCAAGGCATTTCGAGAAGAAGATATCATCCTCGAGCGTGATATCCCTGATTATCTCCATCTTCTCCTTCCTGCTGATAAGCTCCATAGGCCTCCTTCAGGAGCATGCATCATGGCTGCTCCTGTAATATATACGCCCTAGACCGGCCTTCCTGACAGCTTTGGTGAAAATAATGTAGAATTAATCTGCTGATGGCAATCAAAGAGAGCCTGTGAGCAATGAAGGAGGATATATGAGAATCTGCAGATTCCTTGCTGAGGGAAAGGTACAGTTCGGTTCGTTTGAAGGGAATCGTGTTGTATCAATAGCGTCACCGTTCGATGGAACTGGAAAGGCAGGATTGGAGTATGATCTGTCGTCTGCTGAATTGCTCGCCCCTGTGAAGCCTGGGAAGATTCTCTGCATCGGACTGAATTACCGCGACCATGCAGAGGAGTGCGGCTATGAGATTCCTAAGACACCTGTTGTGTTCATGAAGCCGTCTACTGCTGTCATCGGACCTGAGGAGGATATTATCTATCCTTCGATGAGTGGTAGGGTGGATTACGAGGCTGAGCTTGCTATTGTGATCGGCAGAAGATGCCATGCGGTCAATGAAGATGAGGCTGCTTCCTGCATACTTGGATATACCTGTGCCAATGATGTATCTGCCCGTGACCTTCAGCCCCATGATGGGCAGTGGATAATAGCGAAGGGCTTTGATACATTCCTCCCTCTAGGTCCATGCATTGTTGATGATTTCGATCCAGCGCACGGGCATATCGAGTGCAGGCTGAATGGCGAGGTGAAGCAGTCTTCGGACATAAAGCACCTGATATTCCCTCCAGCATTCCTTGTCAGCTATCTCTCATCCGTGATGACGCTTGAGCCGGGCGATGTAATCATAACAGGCACTCCCGGAGGCATAAGCGGCATGAAGCGTGGCGATATCGTCGAGGTGGAGATAGAAGGGCTGGGCGTTTTAAGGAATCATGTTGTTTGACACTATCTGCCGATTGTGCTAATTTGCTTGTCGTACTCGGGCAATAGCGCAGGGGTTTAGCGTACAAGTCTGGGGGACTTGGGGTCGGCGGTTCAAATCCGCCTTGCCCGACTAGAAATGGCGGAGGGAGTATGGACAATGTTCTTCTTTCTGTCAGCAATCTGAGTATAAGAAAAGGAAAGGAAGAGGCTGTCAGGTCATCTTCCTTTTCTGTTTTCAGGGGGGAGATCACAGCGCTCGTCGGTGAATCAGGGGCGGGTAAGAGCCTGACTGCGCTTGCCTTGTCCGGTCTGCTTCCCGCCGGCTTCACTGCATCCGGAAGCATTGTATTCTCAGGCAGAGAGCTGCTCGCATCGCCGGAAGATAGCATCCGCTTGGTAAGGGGGAGAGGCATCTCCCTTATGCTTCAGAGCGCAGCGGATGCATTGAACCCTGTCTATAGGATAGGACAGCAGGTAAGGACAGTCCTCAGGATCAATGGCAGGGATTCCTCTGAGGAGAATATCAGGAGAATACTCTCTGAGGCAGGAATAGAGGAGGCTTATGATAGGTATCCTCATGAGCTTTCCGGAGGAATGAGGCAGAGAGCGCTCACCGCAATCGCCATGGCTCCCGGTCCAGAGCTTCTTGTCGCTGATGAGATCACATCATCGCTTGATGATGATACTGCCCATATGATCATGGACCTTGTCAGGAATATGGCAGCGGAACGGTATGCATCCGTTCTTATAATCACTCATGATCTCAAGCTTGCATCTGAATATGCCTCGTATATCGCTGTGATGCACGGAGGGTATACAGTGGAGGAGGGAACTGCAGAGGATGTGCTTTCCTCCCCGATGCACCCATATACATCACTCCTATTGCGGTGCGCGTCACTGGAGAAGGATGAGAGCGGCAGGCTGTTTTCCATTCCCGGGAAGATGCCTTCTCCATATGATCCGGTTCCCGGATGCTCTTTCTCCTCAAGATGCCCATACCGTACAGTGCAGTGCGATCATCCAGTGCCGGTGAAGAGGGAAGGAAGCCATAGCTGGAGGTGCATAAATGGATGAGATGCTTTCAGTGAAGGATATCTCAAAGAGCTTCGGAGGTAGGACTATTGTCGATTCTGTCTCCTTCACCCTTTCCAGAGGTGAGCGGCTTGGCATCGAAGGAAGATCCGGATCCGGGAAGACTACGCTGATGAAGTGCATTCTGAGACTTGTAGAACCAGATTCAGGCTCTGTCATATTCCATGGAATCGATCTGCTTAGGATTCCTGCAGGCAGGCTGAGGAAGGTCCGTGTTCCGATTCAGATGGTGCCTCAGGATCCCGGAACCACGCTCAATGCAAGGATGAGTGCGAAGGATATAATCCTGGAAGGGGCGAGATACAACCATACGATAGATGGATCGGAGGAGAGCTTCCTTTCTGGTATTCTTGATTGTGTCAGTCTCCGAGCAGGGGATATGGATAAGCGTCCCGATGAGTTCTCCGGCGGGGAGAAAGCCAGAATAGCGATAGCCAGGGCCCTTGCCCTGAAGCCGGAGATCCTTATATGCGATGAGATCACATCATCGCTTGATGCATCGCTCCGGTCGGGGATGCTATCATTGCTTGAGTCGATAGATGCCTCGCTTATTGTCATAAGCCATGATAAGATGGCTCTTGAGTATATCTCAGACCGCATACTTTATATGGAAGAGGGAAGACTTCATGATTGTGATAGCAGGCAGCCCGAGAAAGGGAATGTATTCAGATAGGATAGCAGAGCGCTTTGCCGGACTCACAGATTCGGAGATCATCTATGCGCGGAATCTCCGTATAGGACCGTGCAGGGCATGCGGCTACTGCAAAGGCGCAGGAAACGGGACATGCGTGCAGAAGGATGATATGCCCTCAGTTCTGGAAAGCATCAGGACTTCGGATGGCATTG
Organism: uncultured Spirochaetaceae bacterium; assembly: GCA_944389505.1. Taxonomy (GTDB): domain Bacteria; phylum Spirochaetota; class Spirochaetia; order Sphaerochaetales; family Sphaerochaetaceae; genus Ornithospirochaeta. Next base: position 11,711 of record CALXMP010000004.1, on the reverse strand, counting down.
CCCTTATCTCTCCAGTCTATTGGTGGCAGACGACAGCCCAGATCAAGCTGGTCATAGACAGGCTATATGCGCTCAGGGATGGAGAGCTCAAGGGAAAGAAGCTTGCCGTCATCATGAACGGTGAGGCGGAGGATAGCGATGCGGAGTACAGGATACTCTCAGAGCAGTTCTCTGAGATGGCTGGGTATCTTGGTATGAAGTACTCATTCCTAGGCTGCGGTACTCCCGAAGGCGATGAAGCCGCGTTTGCCGCTGTGCTTGGGAAGGTTGATGGTTTTGCTACTATAGTTCAAGAATGATATATTCTTTCTAGTTTTTGAAATTGGAATAATATAAATTTATAATAATAAAGATTATATAATTTTATATAATCAGTATATATAGCTGTTTGTGCGTATTGCTTGACAATTGGTATCACATTATGCAAAGTGTTACCATAACGGAGTGCATATGCAGAGTGGTGTGATTGACGGCATCCTCTCAGTAGAGGATGAGGCAGAAGAAATCATAGAGAATGCACAGAAGGAAGCCAGCTCAATTATAGCTGCGGCCAATGATAAGGCGGCAAAGCTGGTTTCCCAGTCCCTTGAGGAAGCAAGGAAGCGCGGACAGAGCGATGTCGATGCGGCAGAGGCTCTCCTGGAATCCCATCTGGCAATGTATGAAGAGGAGAGGGCAAGGATCCTTTCCGGAGAGAAGCATATCGATCCGGAGGTTCTGGACAGGGCCGCGGAGCGTATCGTGAATCGCATACTCAGCACAGGAGTGCAGGACGAGTAATGAGCAGGGTTTCTGATTATGCATACATCAATGCCCGGCTGAGAGCACGTATCGGCATCATGCGCTCATCGGACATAATCGAGAACATGATCAAAGCTCCTACGCTCGTTGAAGCTGTCGCGAAGCTCGATGGAACGAGGCATCAGCATATTGCAGATGTCTACAGAAGCACGGGCGACCTTGAGGCTGCAGAGCTCTCTCTGATCGAGGAGCAGGTCGCATCCTATAGGGAGGTTGTTCCATTCCTTCCATCTGAGAGCTCATTTTTCATGACAGTTCTTCTAGAAAAGCTTGAGATGGAGAACCTTAAGACAGCGATAAGGCTATGGTACTCTGCTTCAATCATGCACCATAGCATCTCTGATAGGGCAAAATATGTCTGCCGCACGCTTATCGTCCATCCTATAGACTATGACAGGATAATGAATGCATCAGCATTCGGTGAGGTCGAGACTGCTGTGGCTGGAACTCCATATAAGGATATCCTCTCTGCATTCACATTCGAGTCTCTCTCAAAGAGCGGTCTCTTCCCGCTTGAGATAGCGCTCGACCATATGTGGTTCTCCCATCTCATGGAGGCTATAAGGAAGCTTCCATCGGTTGACCGCCATCTTGCGGAGGATATCTACAATGTGGATATCGATCTGAAGAACATACTGATACTTGTCCGATACGGATATTACTATCATCTTGAAGGCGCAAGGCTTTCCGAGGTGATAATACCTGCTGGATACATAGGCACGGAGGCTGCCAGGAGGGGCGTACTAAGATCTGATGACCCGATTGCCTCTCTAAAGGATATAGTGCATCGCCGCTATCCAGCGATAACAGAGGAAATAGACAATATAAGGCGTACTGCCGACGATTTCACGACTATGGAGGAGAATGCCAGGCAGATAATGCTCATCGAGAATTATCTTGCCGCATGGCGGCTGAAGGCTTATCAGAGGCTGCTTCTTGGCAAGCCTTTCTCCATCGGTGTCGTCCTATCGTATTTCTTCCTTGAGCGCCAGGAGGACAGCATGATCCAGGCGGTGCTCTCAGCGAAGAGCTACAGCTGGAGCGAAGGGAAGATCAGGGAGGCTTTGGGCTTATGAGCATGTTTACCCAGAAGATGAAGATGCTTACTGCGGTTGTCATGGAGAACGATAGAGACAGCGTTGTACGTGCGCTTCTCAGGAAGGGCGTCATGGAGTTCGTCCATATCGATGCGCTCCCTGCGGATAAGATGTCCCGGCTTTCATCCCATTCATCATCCGTTCCGCGTGCGGCTCTTACCGATGCCAGAGTCAGAATCGAGACGCTCATGAGGGAAGCGGGCATTCCTCTTCCAGATATCGAGAGTGTGGATATCGATCAGCTTCCTCCGCTTGATATGGAAGGTTATAGGAGATTCCTGGATAGGCTTTCCGGTTCTCTCCAGACGATAAGAGCGGAGCAGAAGGAGCTCAATGAGAAGCTTCTGAGCTACTCTGAGATACAGCGCTATGCGGCAGAGGGTAAGAATGAGTATCTAGACCTCCGCACCGGTACGATCACCCATGGATCTGTCAAGGATCTTCTTTCGAGACTGCAGCTTATCGATGGCATCTACCTTTTCGATGCTGAGCCATATATCTCGCTCACATTCCGCCGTGATTCGCAGCGCATATCGGACCTGATGGATAAGTTCGGGTGGGCAGAGAGTCCCGATCCGGAGACACAGAAGAATGCGCTTCCGGAGGCGCTTGGCAAGGCCAAGGCCCTGTCTGTGGAGATACAGCAGAAGCTGGGAGAGCTTTCGGAAGATGCGAAGTCAAAGATCCTTGAAAGCAGTGACAAGCTTATTCCGATGTGGACGAATGTCCGTGTTCATGAGCTCTGTGAGCATGTTGAGTCGTGCTTCTCATATACGAAGAATACGACGCTCTTCTCGGGCTGGGTGCCTGCAGAGTATGCCGATGATATCTCCAGAATAATCTATGAGACGACGAAGGGTGTATCGATAGTCGAATGGACGGATGCCGATTCGATCCCGCGCGATGAGGTTCCTGTCGCTATGAAGTCCCCGAAGATACTGAGGCCTTTCCAGCGCATGGTCGACAATTACAATACGCCTGAGTACGGATCGATCAATCCAACGCCGTTCACCGCCGTAGCATACATGCTTATGTTCATGCTCATGTTCGCGGATGTCGGCCAGGGATTGGTTCTTCTCCTCGTCGGTCTTATTGGAAGCGCTGTATACAGGAAGCATCCGGAGATGAAGGACGGTCTTTTATCAAGATACCTCTGCACGCTCCTCATATACCTTGGGCCTGCATCGATGGTCGGAGGACTTCTATTCGGATCTCTCTTCGGCCTGCAGATACCGGCGCTATGGTTCCCATTCGATGCAGTCGTGGAGGGAGAGCCTGTGCCAGGGCTCATAAACTCAGTCTATGACATCCTCGCCATCACGATCTTCTTCGGTATCGGTGTCATATACCTGGGGCTTTTCCTCAACTGGATAAATCTTTTCAGGAAGAAGCGCTATATTGAGCTTGTCTTCGATAAGAACGGAATCGTGGGCGGTGTGCTGTATGCAGCCGGTATATGGTTTGCATATGGATTCGTCAGGTCAGGATACAGGGTATTCCCGTCCGCTCCTTGGTTCATGCCGCTGATTGCGTTCTGCCTTGTCCTTATCCTGGTCAAGGAACCTCTGGAGTTCATTATCAAGAAGCATAAGGGACAGGATGCAGGAACAATCTCCCACCTTATCCTGAGTACTGTAATGGAGTTCCTGGTTGAGGTCCTCGAGATCTTCTCCGGACTTCTTTCGAATACGCTCTCGTTCATGAGAGTCGCAGGCCTTGGAATAGCGCATGCATCGCTGATGATGGCGTTCTACCAGCTTGCCGCTCTTCCTGGGAACGCAATAGCATTCGTCATCATTGCTCTTCTGGGCAATGTGCTCGTCATAGTCCTTGAGGGCATGTCCGCTGGAATCCAGTCCCTCAGGCTCAACTATTACGAGTTCTTCACTAAGTATTTTACCGGTCACGGAATCGCTTTCGAGCCTGTCGGGCTCAGAAGCAGGATCGTGTCCGATTGATATAGGAGGGTCAACATATGACCGCATACGCATTCAAGAGAAAGATCGGTCTTTCGCTTGTGTTCACGCTTGTGCTGCTTGCAGCAACCGCATTCATCTTCACTCCGACTCTTTCAGCTGCAGCTGATGCTGTCCAGAATGGAGACAGCAATACAGCATGGGTCTGCTTCGCAGCGGCTCTTGCCTTCGGCTTCGGCGCAATCGGTGCAGGAATGGCTATATCAAATGTAGGATCTGCTGCTATGGGTGCTATCTCCGAGAAGCCGGAGATCGCAACGAACGCACTTATCTTCATCGCTCTTGCGGAAGGTCTCGTCGTCTTTGGATTCATTACAGCCCTGATGATTCTCGGCAACGCATGAGATATGGAATATTTTGTTATCGGTGATTCCGATACGGTCCTGGGCTTCTCCCTCGTAGGTGTCAACGGCATTGCCGTTTCGACAGAGGCTGAGGCAAGGGCCGCATGGGATAAGGCTCTGGAGGACAAGGAGCATGCTGTCATAATCATCACATCCGCAGCTGCCGGAATGATCCGCAGCACGGTTGACAGATTCCTTTTCTCTGAAACATTCCCGCTTGTCGTGGAGATTCCATCTCCTGGCGGGGAGAAGGGGCCTGATCTCAGGGAGCTGGTAAATGAAGCTATAGGAGTGTCTCTATGACCAGTGAAGAGAATCCCCTCATCAGAGGCATACTCGATGATGCCAGGAAGAAGGCAGATGCGATCATAGGCAAGGCCAATGAGGAAGCTGCCAGTATCATCAGCGAAGGCGGGAAGCGGGCTGAGAAGGAGAGAACTTCTGCCGAGAAGTCCTATGCTCTGCGCCTTGAGCAGATAAAGCTCAGGGAGGAGAGCGCGAAGAGGAATATCGATAGGCTCTCCGAGCTGAAGAACCTTGATTCCTCCTATAAGGAGATCATGGCTGAGGTGGAGAGACGGATCGATAAGAGGATGGGCGAGCCCGGATTCAGCGATGTGATCGTTGACTGGATTGCAGAGGCTGCCATCGGTCTTGACAGGAAGGATGCAAAGGTCGCCTTCTCCGTCAGGACTCCTGTTACCGATGAGATCCTGCAGAGAGCCGAGAAGAAGGTTCTCGATCTTACAGGTGCTGAGGTGAATCTCACCATCGATCCTGTCAGGATAAGCGGCGCGGGTGTGATGCTTTCGTCAATGGATGGCAAGGTCTCATACAATAACCAGCTCGGGGTGAGGATCAGACGGTATCAGAGGGATATCAAGAGAATAGTGCAGGAAGAAAATGCAAGAGAGAATAGTAGGTAAGGTTAAGCGCGTAAACGGTCCTGTCCTGACCATCAGCGGCATTACCGATGCTATGATGATGGAGCTTGTGCATGTCTCTGATATGCGCATCGTAGGAGAGATCGTCAAGCTTGACGGGGATAGAGCTACAGTACAGGTCTACGAGGATGCTACAGGCATTGCCCCTGGTGATAATGTCTACGGATCTGGAATGAGCCTTTCGGTCGAGCTTGGTCCTGGGCTTATCGGGAATATATATGACGGTATCCAGAGACCGCTTGAGGAGATCAGGACACTCTCCGGGGATTTCATAGGCAAGGGCATCGAGGTCCCTGCCGTCAGCCATGATAAGCTATGGCATTTCGTGCCTTCAGCAGAGGTCGGAAGCAAGATCTCGCGCGGCTCTGTGTTCGGTACGGTCCAGGAGACGGAGCGTGTCGAGCATAGGATAATGGTACCGCCAGCATTCAAGGGTGAGCTTACTATCACAAGCATAGCTGCCGAGGGCGATTACAAGGTTACCGATACGATTGCCCAGATCGAGGATGAGAGCGGTAAGAGCTATCCTCTTACGATGATACAGCACTGGCCGATCCGTGTTCCTAGGCCAGTGGCCGATCATCTCGATCTCAAGGTGCCTCTCATCACAGGACTGAGGGTCATCGATACGCTCTTCCCGCTTTCAAAGGGCGGTACTGTCGCCATCCCCGGTGGATTCGGTACGGGAAAGACGATGACGCAGCACTCAATCGCACAGTGGTGCGATGCGGATATAATCGTGTATATCGGCTGCGGCGAACGCGGCAATGAGATGACGGACGTTCTCCGTGAGTTCCCGAACCTGATAGATCCGCGCACAGGGCTCTCGCTCATGCAGCGCACAGTCCTCATCGCGAATACATCCAACATGCCTGTATCGGCCAGAGAGGCATCGATCTATACAGGTATCACAATGGCTGAGTACTACCGCGATATGGGATACAATGTTGCGATCATGGCAGATAGTACGTCACGATGGGCGGAGGCTCTCCGTGAGCTTTCCGGGCGCATGGAGGAGATGCCAGCAGAGGAGGGATTCCCTGCATACCTGCCGACGAGGATTGCCCAGTTCTATGAGAGGGCTGGCCATATGAAGACCCTTTCCGGTGGTGATGGTTCTGTATCCGTTATCGGAGCGGTCTCTCCTCCTGGCGGAGATTTCTCCGAGCCTGTGACACAGCATACCAAGCGTTTCGTGAGGGCGTTCTGGGGCCTTGACAGATCTCTTGCATCTGCCCGCCACTATCCTGCGATCTCATGGCTCGACAGCTATTCGGAGTATGTCGATGAGGTCCGTGACTGGTGGAATGGCCACAGCCAGGACAAATGGTCCGAGAACAGAAGAAGGATAATGGAGCTTCTGCAGAAGGAGGTAAGGCTCCAGCAGATCGTGAAGCTTGTCGGCCCTGATGCCCTTCCTGACTCGCAGAATTTCATACTTGAGGTATGCTCTCTCTTCAAGACTGCTTTCCTCCAGCAGAATGCCTTTGATGATATCGACAGGTACTGCTCTGTCGAGAAGCAGGTGAAGATGCTTGGAGTTATCCTCCATTACTACGATCTTGGAAGCGAGGCTATATCGAAAGGTGTTCCGCTCGTGAAGGTCAGGAGGCTGCAGGTTGTCCAGGATATCGCGAAGATGAGATTCACCGTTTCCAATGACAGCGCCGATGATATCGATAAGCTTGAGCTTAAGCTCGAGAGGTCGATGATGCAGCTGGGGAGCTTATATGATGAGTGATACTATGGCAAATGATAGGGATTCGCTTCTGCGGAACAGCGAGAAGGCTCTTCTCTCCGGTCGTGAGTACAGAGGCGCATCGAAGATCGATGGCCCGCTTGTATATATGCGTAATACGCATCCGGTAGGGTATGGTGAGCTTGTTGAGATAGTAGCTCCAGATGGATCGATAAGGTCGGGTCAGGTTCTCGATACCTCCGATGAGGCTGTATGCGTGCAGTGCTTTGAGGGAACAGATGGGCTCTCCCTTCCTGGCACGAAGATGCACTTCCTCGGAGAGCCTCTTACGCTCGGTGTCTCCGAGAAGATGCTTGGACGCGTCATGAACGGACTGGGAAAGAGCCGCGATGGGGCAGCTGTTCCCGCATCATCCGATGAGCGCGATGTCAATGGCACACCGATGAATCCTACTGCCCGTGAGTACCCGAGGGACTTCATCCAGACAGGTATTTCAGTAATCGATGGCATGATGACCCTTATCCAGGGGCAGAAGCTTCCGATTTTCTCAGGGAACGGTATGGAGCATAACCAGCTTGCTGCCCAGATCGTGCGCCAGGCGAAGGTCCGTGGAGGCAAGTCCGATTTTGCAATCGTATTCGCTGCTATGGGCGTCAAGTACGATGTCGCAAAGTACTTCATCGACTCTTTCGAGGAGACTGGTGTTCTTGACAACGTTGCGATGTTCCTCTCCCTTGCCGATGACCCATCCCTTGAAAGGACAATCACCCCGAAGTCAGCGCTCACGCTTGCTGAGCACCTTGCCTTTGACTGCGGAAAGCAGGTTCTTGTCATCATGACCGATATGACGAACTACTGTGAGTCATTGAGGGAGATCTCGACGCAGAGAGGTGAGATTCCTTCTCGAAAGGGCTATCCTGGGTATCTGTATTCGAATCTTGCTGAGATCTATGAGAGATCGGGAAAGCTCATCGGCAGAACCGGCTCAATCACACAGCTTCCGATCCTGACGATGCCCAATGATGATATAAGCCACCCGATACCTGACCTTACAGGATACATCACCGAAGGTCAGATCGTATTCGACCGCAATATGCATGGAAGCGGAATCTATCCGCCTATCAATGCGCTCCAGTCGCTCTCAAGACTGATGAAGGATGGAATCGGAGAAGGGATGACCAGAGCAGATCATCCGCATCTCTCGAATCAGCTCTTCGCTTCGTATTCGCATGTGCAGGATGTGAGGAACCTTGCATCTGTCATCGGCGAGGAGGAGCTTACCGAGCTGGACCATCACTATATGGAATTCGGGGAGTTCTTCGAGAAGAAGTTCGTCTCCCAGGCATATGATGAGGATCGATCCATAGAGGAGACTCTCGATCTTGCATGGGATGCGCTCTCGCTTCTTCCTTCCGAGGAGCTTCAGAGGCTGACCGAGGAGGAAATCTCCGAGCACTATAAGGGCTGATTATGAATGCGCAGATAGCACCGACAAGAAGCAACCTGATGAGGATCAAGAATGAGCTGGCATTCTCCAGGACGGGGTATGACCTCCTGGACCAGAAGCGTTCCATCCTTGTCTCGGAGCTTCTTACGCTCGTCGATCAGGCCGTGGATTACCAGAACAGGGTTGAAAGGGCGCTTCAGGATGCCGAGACTTCGCTTCAGGATGCTATAATGCATATGGGAAGGCTGAGAGTTGCGAATCTCGCAGGCGCTGTCAGCATCTCATCATCTATATCGCTTTCTTCAAGGAAGGTGATGGGTGTAGCGCTGCCGAAGGTCTCTACGGAGTTTTCCGGGACCGGCCCGTTCTTCTCGCCGGAGGGAACGAGCATGATCGGCGAGGTGGCTGTGAGCCGTTTCAGCGAAGCGCTCTCGCTGATGGGTCAGATGGCTGAGCTCAAGGTCTCGATAATGCGTCTCTCAAGGGAGGTCAAGAAGACAATCAGGAAGGTAAATTCCCTTGAGAAGCTCGTCATCCCTGACAGGGAGGAGACCGTGCGTTACCTCACGGGCCGCATCGAGGAGGCCGAGAGGGAGAATTTCGTGCTTATGAAGGCCGTAAAGGATAGAATGGAAAGAGCAAAGGAGGGCGGCAGATGAAGGTGCCATACAGTAGGATACTTGTTTATCTGGACGGCAGCGAGGGGTCTATCAATGCGCTGATGTATTCGATCATCCTCGCAAAAAGCACCGGTGCGGAGCTTCATGCTGTCTATGTCGTGAATACGAAGGCCCTAGGCGATCTGGTCCGCTCCCATATCTTTGTCGATCAGGAGAAGGCCGAGTACCAGGAGGATCTGAAGAAGGATGCAGCAAGGCACATAAGGCATGCGGAGAAGCTTGCCTCCTCAAAGGATCTCGATATAGTGACTGCTGTGATTGAGGGCTCGCCGCATCATGTGATCCTTGATTACATCAAGATGCATGGCATCGATATGCTTGCTATAGGACCTGTTAATGCTATACGCTCTAGGCGCGATGAGCTCACGAGCGAGAACGACAGGATGCTGAGGACCGCTCCTTGTCCTGTCCTCGTTGTTCGTGAGTCCGATGATATCTGGGAAGAATTCGGGGAGGTATGATATGACACTGCTTGAAGCGCTTGATAAGAATCTGATAAAGGTCCCGCTCTCATCTGCCGATGGCAATGGCGTGATCGATGAGCTTGTCTCCCTCTTTGCCAAAGAGAGGAATCTCTCTCCTTCCGAGGAGAAATCGATCTCCGAGGCAGTCAAGGCAAGGGAGCTTCTTGGGTCTACTGCAATGGATAATGGCATCGCCATACCGCATGCGCGCATCGAAGGTCTGGACAAGTCCTCTGTCATAATCGGTATCTCAAGGCTGCCTATCGCATTCGGAGGCCCTGACGGGAATGTCTCCAAGGTCTTCTTCCTTGTGCTTGCCCCGAAGGATAATCCCTCGGAGCATGTCCAGATACTCTCTTCGATAGCAAAGGCTGCTTCATCCCAGCTCTTTGTCAGGATGCTTCTATCATCGAAGACAAAGGATGATGTCTATCAGTTATTCTTTGAATGAACACAGCCCTTTCCTGATGTAGAATCATATCAGGAGGGCTTTATGAGGATAACCTTTCTTGGAGCCGCCCGCATGGTAACCGGCTCCTCTTTTCTTCTTGAGCATAATGGTTTCTCGCTTCTTATCGATCTGGGACTGGCCCAGGGAAACGATGAGGAGAGAACCGGCTCAGAGCTTCCGTTCTCCGCCCAGGATATCGATGCAGTTATACTTACACACGCGCATATCGATCATTCAGGCCGTCTCCCGCTTCTTGCGAAGGAGGGGTATAGCGGCCCAGTATATGCCACCGAGGCCACATACAGGCTCTCCTCGATAATGCTTCTTGATAGTGCACATATCCAGGAGAGCGATGCGTTCTGGAAATCACGGAGGTCGATGAGGGAGGGTGGGGCTTCTGTAGAGCCGCTTTACACGGCAGAGGATGCAGAGGCTGCACTGGGCCTCTTCCAGAGCGTGCCGTACTGCCAGCGGACTTTCCTTCGTGACGATATATCTTTCATGATGATCGATGCCGGACATCTTCTCGGATCTGCATCAGTGAAGATCTTCTACAGCGAGGATGGCGAGGAGCGGTCCATTGTCTTCTCCGGTGATATCGGGAACACGGACCAACCGATGCTGCGCAACCCCGAATACTTCGATACCGCGGACTATGCTGTGATGGAATCGACATATGGGGATAGACTGCATGAGAAGCCAGAGGGGACAGAGAAGGATGTACTCAGGAAGAGGGCGGAGGAACTTGCTGAGATAACGGACAGGACGTTCAGGCGCGGCGGTAATCTCATAATCCCATCATTCGCTGTCGGACGTACACAGGAGATTCTCTATCTTTTCAGGATAATCATGGAGAATAGGATTCTTCCATATGAGATACCTGTCTTCGTTGACAGCCCGCTCTCGGTCCGGGCCACCGCAGTATTTGCCTCATGCCTCCGCGATGATTACTTCGATGATGAGGCAAGAGAGATGATTGCCAAAGGTGTGAATCCTATCCTATTCCCATCGCTGACTGCTGTTATCGACTCGGAGGAATCAAAGAAGCTCAATCAGAGGAAGGAGAGCGCTGTGATAATCTCCTCATCCGGTATGTGCGAGGCAGGCCGCATACGCCATCATCTTAAGCACAATATATGGCGCTCCGATTCAACGATACTCTTTGTGGGCTATCAGGCTGAGGGAACGCTGGGCCGTGAGATCGTGGATGGTGCTGAATCAGTGAATCTCTTCGGAGAGGAGATTATGGTAAATGCCGAGATTGCCATACTCAAGGGAACCTCAGGCCACGCAGACAAGAACGGCCTAATAGAATGGGCTTCTGCTTTCTCTTCAAAACCCAGAGGCATATTCGTAGTGCATGGAGAGAATGAGACAGCGCAGTATTTCGCATCGATGATCTCATCTTCCCTTGGTGTGAAAGCATATGCTCCGGAACTCGGTGAGAGTTTTGTCCTTGGAGAGGAGTTCCCGGAGCAGGGAGCAGTTCCTCTCAGACGCCATTCCGCCCAGATGATAAAACCAAGGCTACGCGAGCTTGGGGATGCAATGGAGGAGTTCGATGGCATAGTGTCGAGGATAAGAGCAAGAGCGGACTCTGCCGATCTTTCTGATGAGAAGGGCGCTGAGAGGCTTGGACGGGCAATAAAGCGCCTTACAGATGAGCTTAAGGAGATCAATAGAAAGTGGAATGGTAAGTCCTGAAAAATCATTTCCATACAGAATAAAGAGATAAAAAATAAATGTAAAAATTTTCCGAAAAGTGCTTTACAAAGAGGGTCCAAGTGTGGAGAATACAGCCTCGGTGC
>CALXMP010000003.1 GCA_944389505.1 uncultured Spirochaetaceae bacterium | reverse complement strand
AATCGCTCGCTTACGAACCAGGCTCTTATAAACTTCCCTTGTTCGTTTCGGATTGACGGAAGCCTACAGGCTTCCTTATATCTCTATCTCTTCCCTTCGCTGATATATCTGTAAAAAACATGCTCGCCATCATTGGCGTGCCCAAATAAAGTACTGCAATCGCACCTGATTTGTCAACAGAAATCAAAAGATTTTTACAAAAATTTTTTATTTCGTAGTAATACATGGATTTAGTGTTCTATCAGGTTTGAAGTCGCCTCCACGAACCCTTCTCCACCATATCCATCGGTTATATACATAGGCAGATTTCTGAAAGATGTACGCATATCCTCAACGGAGTGCATGCCGACTGAGACAGGGATTGCACCGAACATCTCATCGTCGTTGAGACTATCCCCGAAATAGACTGTCTTATCCCTCAGATCCGACTCTTCGATTCCGAAGAGCGAGCCCATGAAATAGAAAAGCGAATTGCTCTTTGAATAATTGCCGAAGCTCACATTTATATGTATAGAGCTTTCGGATGCATGGCCTCCAAGGGCCTGTATGACACCGAGCAGTGTTTTGCGCTCATAGCTTCTCAAAGCCTTCCTCTCATATGCCACATCATAGATGCGGGCATACTGATCAGATGAGAGACGAAGCCCTGCGGTCATCTTCAGCAGGCTTTCCTTCTTCTTCCTGTAATCAGGATCGATCATCGGATTGGCTTTATATACGATTTCGTTATCTGGGCCATGGGCAAGGATGAGAGCCCCACCCTCTGCTATTACGGCATCAACGGGCCATTGCCTTATATACGCATCGGCCCATCCTGCTGATCCTCCTGTAAGCAGGATGACCATCTTGCCATTCGTCTTGAGCTTCCATAGCGCACGGAGAGCTTCAGGATAGAGCTTTCCCTTCCTGGTTATCGTATCATCGACATCTGATACGACATACTCTATCCTGGCTTTCTCCTCTTCGGAAAATCCTCTGAAAGGCTCTCCTCTCATCTAGTCATTCCCGACAGTGCCTTCGACTTCATTATCGCGCTGAAATAAGTAAGGAAGGAAAGCAGAGCCGCGATTGCTGAAAGCGAATAGAAAACATAGAGGATCTTCTCGCATACAGCGTTCCAGCTACCTGCTGCGACAAACGCCGCTACTACGATATAGACAATCGAAAGGACAGATGTGAGTGCATATAGAGCAGTCTTGCTCTTTCCCCAGATATTGGCGGGGACGGCCTTCCCCACACCCATCATAAGCATCCTCATGAACTGCTGCGAGAACTCCCTCCACATGATTATGATGAAAGCCCATGCAGGCATAAGCCCGCTATCCATGAAGCAGACAAAGAACGTGAGATGGGAGAGCGTATCAGCAAATGGATCCATGACCTTCCCGAGGTCGGTCACAAGGTTGTACTTTCTTGCAATCTTGCCATCGAGAAAATCCGATAGCTCGGCAGTAGCATAGCATATGAACATCATGACCGCTGATATAGTGGTGCTCATGGCGAAATCGCATTTGGATATGAGATATGAGACAAGGAATACAGGAACCATCACAAGTCTCAGAACTGTCAGCCTATTTGGTATATTCATAATGAAACCTCAGCATATAGCCCGGAAGAGTTGATCTCCCGGGCATTGAAATCAGATCTGTTCCTTTCTATCAATCACACCATGCACTTCATTTATGAAGTCAGCGGTCTTGACGCCATTCACCTGCTTGCCACCTCTGTAGCGAACAGATACCAGATCATCTGCCATCTCCTTCTCTCCAATGATGAGCATATAAGGAGTCTTCATTGTCTGAGCGTTCCTAATCTTCGCATTCATTCTATCGGAAGAGAGATCGGTATATACGCGGAAGCCTTCAGCACGCAGTCTCTTCTCCAGCTCCTTTGAGTAATCAAAGGCACTCTCACCAACAGGGATGATTGCAATCTGATCAGGTGAAAGCCATGGCGGGAAAGCTCCGGCATAGTGCTCCAGAAGAACACCGAAGAACCTCTCTATCGATCCAAGCAGTGCGCGGTGGATCATGAACGGACGCTTTTCGGTTCCATCCTTATCGACGAATGTGAGATCGAAGCGCTCAGGAAGGTTGAAATCGAACTGTACAGTCGAAAGCTGCCATTCACGGCCGATTGCATCCTTTATCTTGAGATCGATCTTCGGACCATAGAATGCACCACCGCCCTCATCGATATCATAAGCAAGACCTTCCTTCTCTACAGCCTTCTTAAGTGCCTCGGTGGCTTTATCCCAGTCCTCGACTCTTCCAACAGACTTCTCCGGCTTCGTGGAGATATATGCATGGACATCCTTGAAACCGAATGAGTGGAGCATATAGAGCGAGAATCTGAGGACCTCAAGGATCTCATCATCCATCTGCTCCGGTGTTACGAAGAGGTGGGCATCATCCTGAGTGAATCCACGGACTCTCATCAGGCCATGGAGAGCTCCCGCCTTCTCATACCTGTATACAGTTCCAAGCTCAGCCCATCTGAACGGAAGCTCACGATAGCTGTGCTTCGTATTCTTGTAGATCATGATATGGAACGGGCAGTTCATCGGCTTGACGTAGTAATCAGCCTTATCCATCTCCATCGGAGGATACATAGATTCCTTGTAGAATCCGAGATGGCCGGAGGTCTCCCAGAGCCAGCTTCTGCCGACATGCGGAGTATAGACAAGCTCATAGCCATTCTTGTAGTGCTCGCCTCTCCAGAAATCCTCAATAGCCTGTCTTACCCTGGCTCCCCTTGGATGCCAGTAGACAAGACCAGGGCCTGCCTCTTCATGGAGGGAGAAGAGATCAAGCTCCTTTCCAAGCTTTCTGTGATCTCTCTTCTCGATATCTGCAAGGTGATCCATATAGAGCCTGAGCTCCTTCGGATTCGTCCATGCTGTTCCATAGATCCTGGTGAGCATAGGATTGGTTTCCTTGCCCCTCCAGTATGCACCTGCAATCGAAAGAAGCTTGAAAGCTTCCTTGTTCAGCTGCTTTGTAGACTCGACATGCGGTCCGCGGCAGAGGTCTGTGAAATTACCCTGCGTATAGAGCGATACTGTCTCATTCTCAGGAATTGCATCGATAAGCTCAAGCTTGTATGGCTGATCAGCAAAGAGCTTCTTAGCCTCCTCCCTTGATACTTCCTTTCTTACAAATGGAACACCGGAAGCAATGATGTTCTTCATATGCTCGGTGATTGTCTCCAGATCCGCATCCTGAAGCGGGCGCGGCAGATCGAAATCATAGTAAAAGCCATTCTCGATCGAAGGCCCGATAGCAATCTTCGTTCCAGGGAAGATCTCCAGTACAGCCTCCGCCATGACATGCGCCATGGAATGTCTGATCATCGATAGCTTATCATCATTAGGCATAGCCATCTCTCCTTATAAGCAAAAAAGCCTTTCCAGTCTCATCCTCGCTCTAATGCAAGGACGAAGCTGCAAAGGCTCCGCGGTTCCACCTTGCTTCCCCTATCATAGGGACGCTCATTATGCCTTAACGCCGGCAGTCGGCATGGAATACTTGTTGCCGTTCACCCATGCAGCTCGGGAGTGGTTTTCACATCCTATCCCCAGGTATCTCTCACCCGCCGAAGCGGATACCCTCTCAGAGGCGGAATCAGAAGCTACTCGTCTCCGTCATAGCTATTAATCTGAGAATAATGCAAATGATAGTTGATATTCAAGCGGTAATTGGCATTATGAAGTATTTCGGAATAGAATGTTTTATTGTTTTCTTAAATACTAAAGACTCCTCATTTTCTATAGCGAATATGTGGAGTCATATCAATGGAATATAAAATACTTTTGGTTCAATTGGATTTGCCTCAATGTACAACAATAAGAATAAAAACCCGTGCCATAGAAAATTCCAGGCACGGGAAATTTATACATTCATGGTAAATTACTCAGTAACTTTTACCTTTGTATATGTAACAGGGATTCCTTCCTGACCACCGGTTATCAATACACCAGTTATCACATTGCCTGCTTCATTGAGCGTAAACTTTGCACCACTTGGGATCTCGCCCTGAGTAAATGTTATTTCATTACCATTTACTTCTCTATTTGCATACGTTGCATAATCTACAGGATTTCCTAAAGATGTAACTACAAATTTCGTGCCATCAACCTCAATTGTATCACCTGTTGTAGCTTCCCATGAACCATACATTGCTTCAGGGATAGTAGTCGATGGAGCAGGTGTTCCATTATTACATGACGTAAATGAGATTGCCACGAGGGCAACAACAGCGAGCACAGCAAGAAGCTTTTTCATTCTTTTCCTCCTTGGATTCTCTTATCCACTAACAACGATGGTAAGTTCATTTTTCGTATTTTGCGAAGAAAATATGCAAAGATGGTATAAAATTGGTCTTTATAGGGGTGGATATACTAAGATAAAGGAAAATCCCGGCAAAATACCGGGACTTAGAAAATTCTCTTTTTTACTACTGAAGATCAGGCATATCAACACCTGTTGGGTCAATAAGCTTACCATTGAGTCTTAAGGAATCAGGTATCCCGTCAATCGGACCTGATGCAACAAGAGTCTGGGCAGGACCGCCTTCCTTCAGCTCTATTTTTAGATTTTCAGAAATATAAGCACCATTCTGGCTGACCGTCACGGAAGACCCAGAGACAAGCTTATCACCATTCGAACATTGGTAAACTTCCTTCAGGGTTGCCGTGAAATCCCCCGCTGGATCACCTTCATATTCCCAGTTCTCAGAAAGAGCTCCCATCATGAATGATTCCATAAAATCCGATTCAATCCTGAGAATCATAAGCATCTCATCAGGTGTTGGCTTCACCGGAGTCTCTGGACTACAGGATGCGAGAATAGCGAATGCAAAAATAGTTAATACTAGAATATTCCGAGCTTTCTTCATTCAGAACCTCCTTAGGCTGTTCTACTGTAAGAATAAAGCATATTCTGGAGAAAGCAAATGAAAAATCCCGGAAGCCTGAACCTCCGGGATCTGATCTTTTAAGACTTAAGCGTATTATTTTGCGCCAGCCTTCTTCTTCTCCTGATATGCCTTCTTCAGCTCATCGGATACAGACTGAGGTACGCGGCCATACTTTGCGACCTCCATCGTGAACTCAGCCTTGCCCTGTGTGAGTGAGCGGAGAACCGTTGAGTATCCGAACATCTCCGAGAGAGGGACCTCTGCAATAACCTGACACTGGTTGTTGTCCTCTGTTGAGGAGACAATCATACCTCTTCTCTGGTTGATGGAACCGAAGATGTTGCCCTGGAATTCGGAAGGACCCTCAACCTCAACCTTCATGATAGGCTCGAGGATGACTGGCTTAGCCTTCTCGAAAGCTTCCCTGAAAGCGCCGATAGCAGCTGTCTGGAATGCCATATCAGAGGAGTCAACCGGATGCCACTGCCCATCGTTTACGACACAGCGTACACCAATGACTGGGAATCCAATCTGTGAACCCTTCTTCATAGCTGACTGGAAGCCCTTGTCGCATGATGGGATGTACTCGGTAGGAATTGCACCGCCCTTGACCTCATCAACGAACTCATACTCCTTGGCTGGCTCATCCGGGTTTGTCTGGGCAATCGGCTCAATGTAGCCTGCAACACGTGCATACTGGCCAGAACCACCGGTCTGCTTCTTGTGAGTGAAGTTGAACTCTGCCTTCTGGCTGATAGCCTCTCTGTAAGCAACCTCAGGCTTGCCGACCTTTACCTCAGCCTTGTACTCTCTCTTCATTCTCTCGATGTAAACGTCGAGGTGAAGCTCTCCCATTCCCTTGATAATCGTCTGATTCGACTCAGGATCGACATACGTCTGGAATGTAGGATCCTCCTTTGTGAAGCGGTTGAGAGCCTTTGCCATGTTGTCAGCAGCCTTCTTGTCAACAGGCTCGATAGCGAGCGAGATAACAGGAGTCGGGACATACATGGATGTCATCGAGTAGTTGAGGGAAGGATCGCAGAAAGTATCTCCGGATGCACAGTCAATGCCGAAGAGAGCAGCAATCTCGCCGCATCCTGCCTCGGAGATATCCTCCATCGTGGAAGCGTGCATCTTTACGAGACGTCCAACATTGAACTTCCTCTTTGTCCTTGTATTGATGAGTGTATCACCCTTCTTGATCTTGCCCTGATAAATCCTGATGTATGTGAGCTGGCCGAACTGTCCATCCTCGAGCTTGAATGCGAGGATAACTGGCTTAGCGTCCTCCTTAGATTCAAGGACGACCTCCTTCTCGTTGTCATCAAGATCGAGAGCGATATTCTGGACCTCTGTCGGGTTAGGAAGGTAGCTTACGACACCATCAAGAAGAGGCTGGATACCCTTGTTCTTGTAAGCAGAACCCATGAATACGGGGCAGAGCTCAAGGCTGATTGTTCCCTTCCTGACAGCAGCGCGGATGAGATCGGGTGTGACAGCATCCTCAAGCATAGCCTCCATAAGCTCATCGGAGCACATTGAGACTGCATCAAGCATCTCCTCCCTCTTTGCCTGAGCCTCAGCAAGAAGCTCGGAAGGAATCTCTGCCTCTCTGACCTGGAGATGATCATCGCCCTGATCGAAGTAAAGAGCCTTCATCTCGACAAGGTCAACAACACCCTCAAGTCTATCCTCAAGTCCAATAGGAATCTGCATGAGGACGGCATTGAGACCAAGCTTTTCGACAAGCTGGTTCTTTACCTTGTACGGATTAGCACCTGTTCTATCGCACTTGTTGACGAATGCAATGCGGGGAACATGGTATCTCTTCATCTGGCGGTCAACAGTGATTGACTGGGACTGGACACCACCTACAGAGCAGAGAACGAGGATTGCTCCATCGAGAACACGGAGGGATCTCTCTACCTCGATTGTGAAGTCAACGTGTCCCGGAGTATCGATGATGTTGATCTCATGGCCCTTCCACTCTACGTTGGTAGCAGCCGATGCGATCGTGATTCCTCTCTCCCTTTCGAGCTCCATGGAGTCCATGGTTGCTCCGACACCATCCTTGCCACGTACTTCGTGAATAGCATGGATCTTGTTGCAGAAGTAGAGAATGCGCTCTGAAAGCGTTGTCTTTCCAGAGTCGATATGGGCGCTGATTCCGATATTCCTCATGCCCAGTAAGTCGTGTGCCATATCTATTACCTCTTCTATTAAAGTCTGGTTCATCGGCGGCGGAAAAGCCACCAGATTGGCATAATACTGATTCTTGCCCCTTTGTGCAATAGACCTTTTCATATCATGGGCATATGCATTCCCTTCCCTTGCAAGGAAAAGGGAAAATCACAATAGCCTGCGGGGATAGATATGTGGTAGTATCATGGTATGGCAACAGTATTCGAAATGATCATCAACGGGGAGATTCCTTCCGTCAAGCTATATGAGGATGACCAGTGCATCGTCATACTCGATATCAATCCAGTGGCAAAGGGCCATGCCCTTGTCATATCAAGAAAGCCCTATCCTACATTCACCGATGTCCCTGCAGAGACGCTGCATCACATGATGGACGTTGCAAGGAAAGTCGATCAGAAGCAGAGGGAAGTCCTCAAGGCAGAGGGAACGAACATCATGATAAACAACTCCCCTGCATCAGGACAGGAAGTCCCGCATCTCCACATCCATGTGATTCCACGCGTCAGCGGAGATGGAAAGACTCCGAAGCTCGATAAGACGCAGTACGGAGAGGGCGAAGCCGCAAAGTATGGAGACATGCTGAGGTTCGTATGAGAAAAGGACTGGCCGTTCTTCCGCTCGTGCTCCTGATGCTCTCTTCCTGTATTTCCTACACCGTAGAGATGGGATACAGCAGGATAGAGCTGCCGGAACAGTCCAGGGCGAAGGTGGAAACCCGATACAGGCTTATCGACCCAGATAGCCTTCCTGTAATCCAGAATCCATATCCAGATGATCTGTCTGAGATCAGCTACCCATATCTGTATGAACCGATGACAGGGGCAGAATTCAAGGACAGCATAATCACCGAAATCTCCATAATGGTTGTCCCTCTTGGATACAGCACACTGGCAGACGAGGAGATAGAGACAATCATATCTGCTCTCAGTGATATCCCGTCAGATTTCATCGTACTGACAGGATCGCTGGAGAATCAGGTCAAGGGTGCGGCGGAAGCCGGAATGAATGCGGTGACGCTGAAGGGCGGCACAGTGCTATTCAGATCCGAATACCTCGGATCGGATGGGCAGAGCGCATCATTCAGGATAGCAGATGGCAAGGATATAGAGATAGCATCCGCATCATTCGATAGCACGATGCCATCCTCCCCTGCGGATATCGTCAGCTGGACAGATGCGATGCAGAACTCCGGAGATGTGGAGCAGGTAAAGTCCATCACGGAGGGGATGGATGATCCAGAAAGCATATTTGTCATCTCATCCTCCGAGCCATCAACGCTTGACTGGACGATGCTCACGCTGAGATACAGAGGCGAGAAGAGATTCCCTATCTCCGACCAGCTCCTTTCAGAGGGATGGACCGATGCATACAGGGCAACGCATTTTAGTCCTGAGACAGATGTGGGTGCAACAAGAGTGAATGGAAGCATCTATGAGCGCATGGATTTCATATATACCAAAGGTATGATGCCATCATGGGCCATGGCCTTCCCTGTGAAGGGACTTACGGATGTATATGGGACATCGGTTCTTCTTGCCGATATCATAATTCCATGATTACTTTGATGCAGAGGAGAATTAAGAATATGGATATAACAAAGAGCAATTTCACAGAAGAAGTAAAGAATGCAAAGGGGCCTGTGCTCCTTGATTTCTGGGCATCATGGTGCGGACCATGCAGAATGCAGACCAGGATTCTTGAGGAGTCTGCTGCAGAGCTCAGCGGCGCGAAGATCTGCAAGTGCAATGTAGATGAGAATCCCGATCTCGCATCGGAGTTCGGTGTGCAGGCAATCCCGACGCTGCTTGTCTTCCGCGATGGAGAGGTCGTTGATAGGGCAACAGGCGTAAGGAACGCTGCAGAGCTGAAGAGGATGCTTGGTCTCTGATCGGATTATCGACTGGATTTAATCCATTAGAAAGATTCATTCCCGAGCTATGTCATTGACTTCTCTGAACTCCTACAGGAGGAGAATGCAATACAAGCGGGGAAGATAGTATGGCCGTTTCGCCTTTCCGAAGGGAAAATCTCCTGGGCAAAACGGCTGTATTTCACATATACATTTTCCTTTGTTGATTGCACCATCATGCTATCATTTCAGCATGGAAGGAAAGCATATCTGTCAGAGCTGTGGAATGACCATTGTCTCACAGGACCTCTTCGGTACTCATGGAGATGGGCACAAGAATGAAGACTACTGTATACATTGCTATAGGAACGGTGTCTTTACTTGTACTCAGGATGCTATGCAACATCATCCAGATCTCAAACGCTGGATGAAAGATAAGGATAAGGCTTCATGGATCCTCGATAAATGCGGCTATGTCACTCTATCCACAATCGACGGACAAGGATTCCCTCGCCCGGTCGCAATCGATGTCATCTCTCATGATGGGATAAGAGAGATATGGATGACAACATACCGAAACTCAGCGAAGGCAAAGCACATCTGCTCGAATCCCAAAGCCGGTATCTCATTCGTCAGAGAAGCTGATAGCGTGAGCCTCACTGGCATTGCTGAAATCATCACAGAGAAAGATATGCTCAGACAATACTGGAAGGATTTCTTCGTCCACTACTATCCCAATGGAGTTGATGATGAGAACTACTGCCTGATCAGATTCTCCACAAAAACGGCAAAGCTCTGGATTGACGGTAAGTCTTCCATCATCTCATTCTGATGCTGTTGTTTTCATCCAATCGGCAAGGCAATGGTTTTTCGCAACATTTCTATAACATACAACTGGCGGACGGATGCCGAGTATTTCCGTAACTCTCTTTCATTCCCTTTAGCCCTTTTCTTTTGCTGGTTTTGAATGTATATATACTTATATAAAGAATTCTTTAGAATTAAAGAAAAGGAGGAGAGTATGAATCTTGCAAGAGTATCGCAGAACGGGCAGATAACAGTTCCTATCGAAATCAGACGTCAGCTTGGCTTGAAGGCAGGAGACAAGATTCTCTTCCAGCAGAATGGAAATGGTGAAATTGTTCTGAGCAATGCATCCTCCAATGCGCTGGTGAAGGCACAGAATTCTTTTTCGGGTCTTGCAGAGAAGATTGGTGTCAAAAGCGAGGATGATGTTCAGGCCCTTGTAGATTCGGTTCGTCATGCGGGCAAAAGTGAAAAATGAGAGTACTTATCAATACAAATGTGCTGTTCTCAGCTCTTCTATTCCCCTTGTCTACGCCAGCCATAGCCTTGAGAAAAGCATCGGATGAGCATTCAGTCATTCTATGTGATCAGAATATTTCTGAGCTCAAAGTAATTATAGGCAGGAAGGCTCCTGAATACCTTCCAGACATTGATTTGTTTCTTGCCGGGTTCCAATTCGAACTTATTCCAGCTGTTGACAATGCATCTAAACTCATCAGAGATGCAAAAGACCAGCCTATTCTGAATGCGGCTATCGTCTATGACGTGGATCTGATAGTCACAGGTGACAAGGATTTCCTGTCTTTGGATATGGATTGTCCACGATGCATTACTCCAGCTGCATTCCTTTCTGGATATTGAGTCATTTTACTTGTTTGATGGGCAGGAAACATCGAATGTAGAATAGACTGACTTCAGCGTAGCAGATCGCGTAGCACAATTTGGCACCTCATTTTCAGGAAATTGATGATAGTACAAGGTAGTTAAAGCACATCCAGATTCTTATCTAACTCTTGGAATACAGTAAATTAAGAGTCAAAATAGCTGACTATCCTCATACTATCCACAGTTCCTTGACTGTATTTCTGATTGGGCTGTATTATGATTATAGAAAGAGTCGCCAGCAAGACGGCGGCCTCAAGAAATTTGGATTATCTCCGCTTACCTTTTGGCTTTTGGACGGCGGAGATCTTTTATATCCCTAATCAGGCCGAGAACCTCTTTCAAGATCCGCAGGAGCACCAGAGCAAGCTCTAATACTACTTTCATTCTGGTCTTTCACCTCCTTTCCTGCAGTGGGTTAGGAAGATTGCTCTTCCTCTACAGGACCAGAGGCCACCGTCTGTCATCTGCTGACGACTCTGAAATCTTATCAAATCAGTCAATTGAGCTTCAATATAATTTCGGGAAGACAATAATCTTACCTATGATGTTCTCTTCTGTCTTGCTCGTAGGATTGACATAGGATAAGTTGTCGAAATCCCAGGTGTGCATATTCACCTTTTCCTAAAAGCGCTCAGTATCATGAAAATCCAAAGTTTGCCATCACATTCGCAAAAAGCAGCCATATCAACTCAAAACGGAAGGTCTGCGGTACCTGACTGCTCTGCTGATGATATATACAGCAGCAAAGATGACCATATGCGCTGCGACTACCGATGCGCCAGCTGGAAGCGAGAAGGCATATGATGCAAGGAAGCCTATTATGAAGGCTATCGCTGATTCCACTGCAGCCAGCACAGACACCATCAGATATGACCTGGATACAAGCATGGCGGTGGTTGCTGGGAATATTATCAGGGAAGAGATCAGCAGAGAACCGAGCATACGCATACCGACAACGATTATGACTGCCGTAAGCACAGCGAGTATCGATGTGTAGCGCGAGCACTTTATGCCGGTAGCTTCCGCAAATGATGGATCGAACGTCGAAGCATATATCTGATGATAGAAGACGATATAGACAAAGAACGTCATTACAGCGGCTACAGCTGCAATCATGGCATCGCTTCTGGCAATGGAGAGTATCGAGCCGAAGAGGAATGCATTGAGGTCGGTATTGACCCCGCCCGCCGATACAGCGATGACGCCCACAGCCAGCGCCGATGATGATATAAGCGCTATTGCCCTATCCCCGCTATTCCTTCCTGAGAGCCTCAGGAGGAGGAATGCCGCTATGATAACGACAGGAAGCGTCACTGCCATAGGTGAAAGATAGAGCACTGCGGCAACTCCAAGCGCTCCGAAACCGACATGAGAAAGTCCATCACCTATCATCGAAAAACGCCTCAGTACAAGACTTACCCCAAGAAGCGATGAAGAGACGGAGACAAGGAAACCTACGATAAGCGCCCTCAGAAGGAATGGGTATGAGAGGATATCACTGATGATCATGGCCTGCCTCCTTTAGGAATATGCGCCCCATCTCAGATCTGAAGTACTCATCCTTCTTTCCGAAGTAATATGAGCCATGGGAGAGATGGAGGATCGTGTTTGCTGCATTCAGTGCCGGGTGGATATCATGGGTGACCATCATTATTGCAGTGCCTGAATCATGAAGACTATCTATGATTCCATAGAGCTCTGCAGTCGCCGCTGCATCAAGGCCTGCGGAGGGTTCATCCAGAAGCAGGAGCTTATCGGTTGCCATCAGAGCTCGGGCAAGGAGGACACGCTGCTGCTGTCCGCCAGAGAGCTCCTGGAATGATGACTGCTTCTTTCCCGCCATCCCGAGCCGGTCAAGCTCATGCATTGCCCTCTCCTTCTCTTCCTTTGAGTATCCGAAGAGCTTTCTGTGCCTGTTGAGGCATCCTGAGAGCACGACTTCCATGACAGATGATGGAAAGTCGCGCTGGATACCAGCCTGCTGTGGAAGATACCCGATCTCATTCCTCTTCAGGCCATTCTCAAAGAGAATCTTCCCTGAAAGCGGAGGGATAAGGGAGAGGACAGTCTTTATGAATGTGCTCTTGCCCGATCCGTTCTCGCCTACGATGCACAGATAATCGCAGTCATCGACGGTGAAGGACAGACCAGAAAGTACTGGATCATCCTCATAGCCTATCGTTATGTTCCTTCCTTCGATAAGTCTCATGACAGTGCCTCCCTGAGAACCTCCGCATTCCTTTCCATAAGCGTTATATATGTCTCTCCATTCATGAAATCGGTCCTTGTGATATTATGCATCGAATTGAAGACAAGCACCCCGCATCCGGCTTCCTCTGCTATGGTGCGGGCAATAAGCGATGATGATAGCTCTATATTGAGAACATACCTGGTTCCAAGCTCCTTCGCTTTATCTATGAGGAATGCGATTGTCCTGGCGCTCGGCTCGGTCTCCTCCGCACATCCAGGGAATGCGGCATAGTATTCAACCCCGTATTCCCTTGCAAAGTACAGAAGCGGAAAACGCGAAGCGAAGATCAGGGTATCGAGACGGGAAGAGGAGACTATATCACGTATTTCACTGTCTAGCGCTTCAAGATTGTCGATATATGCTGCAGCATTTGCCTGGAAGAGCTCTCTCCGGGAACTATCTGCCTCGGAAAGCACATCGGCAAGATTGCCTATGATAGCGATCTCATTCGGTATGCTTGTCCAGACATGCTCATCGATTCCATGGTGATGCTCATCGCCTTCCATTCCTTCCCTGCGTTCCTCGGACAGCAGCTCCACCTGGTCTATCAGCCTGAATACCATCGGAGGATCATCATCCGATGAGAGGAGACGTTCCATCCATTCCTGTGAATGTCCTCCTGTATATACGACGATACTGGCATCGGATACTGCGATCATATCCTTCGGGGTCGGTTCATAGCCATGGCTCTCTGTTCCGGGAGGAAGCAGCATCAGGATATCATCATCGGAGCCGATGACAGCACGGAGTGCATCATATGAAGGGAAATCGGCAGCCACTGCAAAATATGTATCTTCGCGGTTATCTGCGCATCCGGAAAGAAGGAATATGACGGAAAGAATCGCTATGATTATCCTCATTGCCCTGCCTTCCTGCATTCAGGGCAGATACCCTCAAGGATGGATGAATTCAGCAGCTCGAATCCATTTCCTTCGCTTATTGCCGATGAGATTGCCTCAGAAACGCTCTCATCCAGATGAGATACACAGCCGCACCTCATGCACCTTATATGGAGATGGCTCCTGCACTTCCCGGGATCGCGGTACTGGAACAGCGTCTCATGCCCTGTACCATGGACCTTCATGAGATAACCCTCCCGGAGAAGCCGGGGAATAAGCCGGTATATTGTCGCCTGCCCCACCTCGGGCAGCATTAATGCCACATCGCTGGGGGAGAAGCTTCTGTCAGGATTATCCCTGAAGAGCGAAAGGAGCCTCTCCCTCTGCTTCGTATTGTATTCCTTCACGGAAAATGAGAATAATTCTCAGATTGTGAATCGTCAAGCCTCATTCCTGATTGCCTTGGCGCGCTCAGGATAGTTCGTTATGAGACCATCCACCCGCCATGCCATGCACGCTCTGATTTCATCCTCCTCATTGACTGTCCAGACATTCACGCCGCAGTGATTTGCCTTAAGCTCTTTCATTGCTCCATCGGAAAGGAGCCTGAACGATGGATGGTAGTACTCAAGTCCCATGCTATTGATGAGATTGCCTATGTTGAAGATACGCGGGGAGTCGATCAGGAAACCTGAGGGAATCTCCGGAGCCAGCATCCTTGCCCGCATGACCGACAGCCAGTTGAACGATGAGAAGATAATGCGGTCTCCAAGGGAGTACTTGTTTATAAGGGCAATCGTCTTCTCCTCGATCCCTGGATAGTACAAAGGAGCCGTCTTCAGCTCTATATTCGTATAGAGGCCCTTATCCTTCACCCAGGAAAGATACTCCTCAAGCGATGGTATTGGAGTGAATCCGAAGGAATCATCCTTCGTCTTCCCTGCATTTGTCCTCTCCAGCTCAGCTCTTGTGCACTCAGCAAGGAGCTTCCCGACACCAGTTGTCCGCTCAAGCGATTCATCATGCATTATCATGACCTCGCCGTCTTTCGAGAGATGGACATCGAGCTCGATGCCATCTGCGCCTGCCTCATATGCCTTTCTGAAAGCAAGCATGGTATTCTCAGGATATGTTCCGCTCATTCCGCGGTGCGCGATAATGTCCATGAATATGGCATAGCAGAGAAACGCCAGAGGAGCAAGAAGATATTTGACACAACTCCATTCCGTTGCGATATTCATCTTATGGCTAATGATTTCTATTCAGGCCGCAATGGCTCTGATGCATTATCTGTTTTCCTTGCAGCAGTCGCTGCCATCCTTGCAGTAGCCGCATCCGTGGCTTCATCGCCTGCGGTGCGCATGTCTCTCAGTGCACTGGCAATAGTGCTGGTAGGTATTGCCATCCTCAGGATGCTCAGCAGGAACATAGGGAGGAGAAGGCACGAGAATGATGTATTCCTCTCACTCTTCAGCTTCATGTCCTCCGACCCGGCAAGAAAGCGCCAGAAAGAAGAGGCCAGGAGGAAGGCCCAGCAGCGCAGGGAGGATATGAAGACACACGCCTACTTCCGCTGCCCGGAGTGCAAAACGGAATGCAGAGTTCCCAAAGGCAAGGGAAAGATACGCATCACATGCCCGAAATGCGGGCATCAGTTCATCAAGAGGACATGATATGTTCGGATACCTGACTGCCGATGTAGGGCAGATGCAGAAAGAGGAGAAAGCGGAGTACAAAGCCCATTACTGCGGACTCTGCCATGTGCTTGGAGAGAAATATGGCAAGACAGGGATGGCTGCGCTTTCCTATGATATGGCATTCCTGGAGATGCTCCTTGCGGACCTGACGGACAGCAAGGCTGAAGAAGGCATGGAGAAATGCGTCACTCACCCGCTCAAAGCCCATAGATATGTATGCACAGGATGCACAGAGTACGCTGCTGATATGCAGATGCTCCTTGCCTATTATGCAGCCTATGATGATGCGGAGGATGAGGGGAAGAAGCAGAAGCTCCAGAAACTCGGCAGATTCCTCCCAGAACTCAGGGAAGAATATCCTAGGCAGGACGAAGCAATCGTATCTGCGCTGAAGAGGATCAGGGAAGAGGAGAAGAAAGGCGCAAAGGATCCTGAGCTGATGGCAAGGCTTTCAGGGAGCATGATTTCCGAAGTCTTTGCAATGGATCCGGAATCATTCTTCGCAGATGATCTCAGAGCGCTCGGATTCGGACTCGGACGCTTCATATACCTGATGGACGGATGGTGCGACAGGAAAAAGGATAGCAAGAAGGGATCGTACAATCCATTCAGCAGCGATGCCAGATGGGAGGATGTCAAGGAGATGCTTATCGATGCAGCTGCCGATGCAGGATCTGCTTTTGAGCGTCTTCCGCTGGATCAGCATGTTCCAATTCTCAGGAATATCATCTACAGTGGCATATGGATGAGGACAAGACGGGAGGAAAAGAACGGAGATGACTGATCCATACAGAGTCCTGGGCCTTTCGCCCGGAGCCTCGGACGACGAGGTCAAGAAAGCATACAAGACTCTTGCCAAGAAATACCATCCCGATGTAGCGGGGAACAGCGAGGAAGCTGCAAGGAAGATGCAGGAGATCAATGCGGCATATGATCAGATCATAAACCACAGGGCTGATTACTCCTCTTCCTCATATTCAGGCTATTCCGGATATTCATCATCCTATGGTTATGGACAGGAGAGCGCTGAGCCGATAGAGCTCAGAGCTGCTGTGAGCTACATAAACGCAAGACGGTACAGAGAGGCGCTCAATGCGCTATCGTCCATCCCGCCGGAAAAGCGGAGCGGACGCTGGTACTATCTCTCATCCTATGCGAAAGCCTTCTCCGGAGACTCCTCTGGTGCTATCAGCGATATATCGATAGCCATTTCAAAGGAACCTGGCAATATGACATATCTTGCATTCCGCGAAAGGCTCATGGGCAGGAGAACCGAGTACACGATGCATACTGGAAATTACAGCAGCAGCCCTGCGGGACTCTGCTCTTCAATCTGCCTCTCGATGCTCTTCTTCAGGTTCTGCTGCTGCATGATCTAATTCCGGGCTATCGTCTTTATTATGCCAGAAAGGAATGATGGAGCAGCCTCGAGCGATATCGGGGAGGCTCCTGTAACCACATCATAGTAGAACACCGAGATTCCTGCGATTATGAAATCCAGGCGGCATGCGGTAGCGGCCTTATCCTCAGCATTCCTTATGCACTCAGCCTGTCCTAGATATTCAGTGATGATACCTCGGACCTCTTTCAGAAGGCCTCCTACTCCGATAACAGATACGAGCATACGGTAATAGCTCCTATCCTTACCTATGAAAGCCGATACAGCAGCAAGCACTGGCTCCGGGTTCTCGATGATCATATCAGGAGATGCAACACGCATGGCCTTGCTGATTTCCTCAAGCGCATCATCCCTGATCTTATCGAGCACCTGCCTCGAATCCTTATAGTGTGCGTAAAATGTCCCCCTGTTGATGTCCGCACGCTTAACGATATCCGTAACAGTGATCTTCTCAAACGGTTTTTCCCGCATAAGAGAGACCAGAGCATTCCTTATCAGGAGCTTGGACCTGATAGAGCTTCTGTACTCTGCTTTCCTGCGCTTCTGTTCCTCCATTTCTCCGTCCCTCCTTATATGGTTAAGGATATAATGCTTCCGGATAATATGAAAGAAAATATTGCAAATAGAATCACATTAGCCGTTCTCTGCTAAAGAAAAAGCATATTCAACAGCCTTGAAGAGGCCATCGGATGATACATCATCGGTTATGTAGGATGCCACTGCCTTAAGCGAAGGCGTTGCATTTCCCATCGCTATTCCTATACCTGCATGGCTTACCATCTCGATATCATTGGCACCATCGCCAACAGCAACAGCCTCAGATATCGATCCACCATAGAAATCAAGGACGGTATCGATTCCTGTGGCCTTCGTTATATCGGAAAGAACAATCTCCCCCATAAGCTCTGGAGGTAGTCCAACGGTATTGGCAACTACGGAAAAACCCTCAGGTATTGATGCTGTGACCTTTTCGATCGGCATTCCCTCCTCACTGCATATATAGAGAAGCTTTATCATCGATGAAGGTATCTCATCCGTTGCCAGCAGCCCTGGAATGTCGAGAAGCCGTCCGACATGCTTTAGGAGCAAAGACTGCCAGTATTCAAGATCCTCTTTCCTGACATACGTGCCATCATCGCTCTGCATCAGTACACGGAAGCCCTTCTCCCTGCAGAAATCCAGCAGGACGCTCTTCTCCTTAGAAGACATCCTTCGGGAGAATATGCACTTGCCTTCAGCCATGACAGTAGCTCCGGCAGAATAGACACCGCCATCGAATCCAAGGCTGCGGATTGCAGGAGGGATCTCCACAAGGCTTCTTCCTGTCGCAAGGAATGATTTACCTCCCCTTTCCCGTATCATGGAGATAGCCTGTCTTGTGCTCTCAGGCACCCCCTGTCCGAAAGGGAGAAGCGTTCCATCGACATCGAAGAAGAAATAGAGCATCAGACATCCCCTCTGAGCTGGAAGCCATGGCCCCTCAGCGCATCCTTTATCTCCTCAATATGGGCATGATCCCTGGTCTCCATCGTGACCCTGAGCGTGCAGTTGTTAAGCTCCTTCTCATTGCCATTCTTGTCATGGAAAACGCCTGTGACATTCGCACCAGCCTCGGCTATTATCGAGGAGACCTCGACAAGCTGTCCTGGCTTATCGATAAGCTCTGTTGTGATATCAGCAAGTCTTCCCTCTCTCCTGAGAGCTCTGTTGATGACCCTTGAAAGAACCGTGACATCTATATTCCCACCGGATACAAGAAGCACTGTACGACCTTTGCTGACAGGGATACGGCCAGAAAGAGCTGCGGCGACAGCAACAGCACCAGCCCCTTCCGAAACGAGCTTCTGCTTCTCCATGAGATCAAGTATCGCAACAGCGATCTCATCGTCTGTTACTGTGACAATATCGTCGACATACTTCTCAACAAGCGGGAATGTGATGCCGCCCGGGCACTTCACTGCAATGCCGTCAGCGATTGTATTGACGCCCTGAAGAGCATGTATCTCATGCATTTCATGCGATACGAACATCGAAGCGGCTCCCGTTGCCTGGACTCCATAGATTTTGATCGATGGCTTGAGCATCTTGGCTGTGAACGCGACTCCTGAAATCAGGCCGCCACCACCGACAGGGACAACAATGGCATCTGCATCGGGAAGCTGCTGCAGGATCTCGAGGGCAATCGTTCCCTGCCCTGCAATGACATCCTCATCATCGAAAGGATGGATCATCGTGCGCCCTGTCTCCTTCATTATCTCAAGAGCGCGGTTGTATGCATCATCATATACGCCTTTAACCAGCTCGACATTTGCCCCATAACTCTTTGTGGCCTCGACCTTCGAGATCGGTGCTCCGGCAGGAAGGCAGATCAGGGAGTCGATTCCCTGGCGGGAAGCTGCGAGAGCAACACCCTGGGCATGATTGCCGGCAGAGCATGCTATGACACCCCTCTTCTTCTGTTCATCTGTAAGGCGGGAGATCTTGTAATATGCTCCACGTACCTTGAATGAGCCTGTTATCTGGAGATTCTCTGTCTTCAGGTAGACTTCGTTATCGGGGAACATCTTCGGAGCCCTGATCAGATCTGTAACGCGCGCTACCTGTCTGAGCGCGAATGAAGCCTGGTAAACCGTATCAAGTGTCAGCATAATGGGATTCTACCGTCCTCGCATAATCTCTTCAAGTCATGTTTTCCTTGTTTACTTCCTATCTTGAATGTAGAATTCTATAGATATGGCTAGATCGGAAGACACCAGGAAGGCTCTTGCAGCTTCCCTGAAGAGACTAATGGGGGAATATCCATTTGATAAGATTCCTGTAGGGATGATCGCAGATGGGGCGGGTCTGACAAGGAAGAGCTTCTACTATCATTTTGCAAATAAGACCGAGCTTGTTAACTGGATCCTTGATACTGAATTCCAGGATTACCTTGAGACTACTCCGGAGGAAGAGGAAGGCTGGGAAGTCATGGAGATGCTCTTCGGGTATCTCTATAAAGAGAAGGAATTCTGCAGGGCCATCCTTGGGATCCCGGGAAATGCATATATCGGAAGGATAATGGAACCGCTCCTGATGAAGTGTCTTCTGGATATCTTCGATGAGATCAGCGACAGAGATGGATATGTATCATTCGCCCTCGATGCATTCCTTGCCGCGATATGCCGCTGGCTTTCAGCCGATGAGCCGGAACGTCCGGAGGTCTTCATACGAAAGCTCAGGACAAGGATCATAAGGCTTTCCGAGCGTTGTCTCATGGCCTTGCGGTAAGGTGTAAGGTTGAAATAAGTTATGCGTGACTTTACAATCAGCTATGGTTATCTTCACAGATAGAGGAAGTGCAGAAAATGAAAAACTCACTCAGAGAGAATGCAGAAGCACTGGCAATGAAGACAGTGCTGTCGTATATCAACGGCAAGGATCCGGACGAAGCAATCGCAAAGGTCCTGAGCTGGGTTGATAAATTCGACGAAAAGGAAGGAACCGTTGCCAAGCAGCGCAAGCTTATACACGAGGTTCTTGGAGATAAGAACAGCAACTGGTACAAGCTTGTTAAGAGTTTCTGGACAGATATCGACCCGGAAGTCAGACAGAAGACTTTCGAGAATTTCATCATAAATGCGACTATTCTCGGTGGAAGAAGAAAGCAGGAAGCAAGGGAGAAGTATGGATGCAATATCCCATGGACCATCCTTATCGATCCAACCAGCGCATGTAATCTCCACTGCGTCGGATGCTGGGCTGCTGAATATGGCAACAAGCTGAATCTGAGCTATGAGACTCTGGATTCGATAATCAACCAGGCCAATGAGATCGGGACAAGGATGTTCCTCTATACAGGCGGTGAGCCTCTTGTTAGGAAGGCTGATATCATAAGGCTCTGTGAAGCACATCCCGACTCACAGTTCATGGCATTCACGAACGGAACGCTCATCGATGATAAATTCGCCGAGGATATGCTCCGCGTGAAGAACTTCGTCCCTGCTATATCCGTCGAGGGCTTTGGCGAAGCAACAGATTCCAGAAGAGGCCATGGAACATATGACAAGGTTGTCGAGGCGATGACAATCCTCAAGAAGCATAAGCTTCCATTCGGAGTGTCCTGCTGCTATACACATCAGAACTACAAGGTCATCGGTTCCGAGGAGTATTTCGACTGGATGGTCGATATGGGTGCCAAGTTCGCATGGTTCTTCACATACATGCCGGTCGGCGTAGGTGCTCCTACCGACCTCATGGCAAGAGCTGAGGACAGGGAATATATGTACCACAAGATCCGTGAATACAGGCATACAAAGCCAATCTTCACAATGGACTTCTGGAATGATGGAGAGTATGTGAAAGGCTGTATCGCAGGCGGAAGGTTCTATCTGCACATCAATGCGAACGGAGACTGCGAGCCATGCGCATTCATCCACTACTCCGATACGAATATCCACGAGCATACGCTGATTGAAGCCCTTCAGGGACCTCTATTCCAGCAGTACGCCCAGCATCAGCCCTTCTCCCCGAACTATCTCAGACCTTGCCCGCTTCTTGATAACAACGGCGCGCTTGCGGAGATGGTCCATGCATCAGGGGCTGAGTCGACAGACCTCAGCGCGAAAGAGAACGTTGACGAGCTCTGCGGAAAGTGCAAGACAGCAGCTGAGAACTGGAAGCCTGTCGCTGATGAGCTCTGGCACAAGTCGCATCCGGGCGAGCCTGTCTGATTGGAGGAACTATGAGAAGATTCTTCACATCGGAGTCCGTAACAAACGGGCATCCTGATAAAGTCTGCGATCAGATAGCTGACGGAATCCTTGATGAGCTCATAAAGCAGGATCCGATGTCACGCTCCGCATGCGAGGTCATCGCGGAGCCTGGCGCAGTGCACATCATGGGAGAGATAACCACAAAGGCAAAGGTCGACTACATCGATGTTGCACGCCGGGTTATAAAATCCATCGGCTACACAAAGCCTGAATATGGCTTCGATGAGAATGCCAGCATCACATGCTCACTGCATGAGCAGTCTGGAGATATCGCTATGGGAGTAAACAACTCATACAGCGACAGCTCCACGCTCGGAGCAGGCGATCAGGGAATGATGTTCGGCTATGCATCCGATGAGGGCGATGAGTACATGCCTCTTGCGATGAATCTCGCAAGGAAGCTTACGATGAGACTTACGGATCTCAGAGAGGATGGAACGCTCCCATATCTCAGGCCGGACGGGAAGTCGCAGGTAACGGTCGAGTATGATGGCAGAAAGCCTGTCAGGATTGAAGCTGTAGTAATCTCGGCCCAGCATGATCCGGATGTAAGCCTTGAGAAGCTCAGGGAAGACATCAGAAAGCATGTCATAGATCCCGTTCTCCCTGAAGGCATGGCAGACGATGATACGAAGTACTTCATCAATCCTACCGGGCGCTTTGTCCTTGGCGGCCCTGCTGCCGATACAGGACTGACAGGAAGGAAGATCATCGTCGATACATATGGTGGCTATGCACACCACGGCGGTGGTGCTTTCTCAGGCAAGGATCCAACAAAGGTGGACAGGACGGCTTCACTGGCTCTGAGGAATATCGCGAAGACAATAGTCGCGGCAGGAGCTGCTGGCGAATGCGAGCTCCAGGCTGCATACGCAATCGGTGTTGCAGAGCCTGTATCGCTTGCCGTATTCACATATGACACAGGCAAGCTCAGTGAGGACCAGATACTCAGCTGGGTGAAGAAGCACTATGATCTGCGTCCGGAAGGCATGATCAAGCGCTATAACCTCAGAACGCCAATCTACCTCAAGGCAGCAGGCGAAGGATCATTCGGAAGAACCGATGTCACATTCCCCTGGGAAGTAATAGACCAGGAAGCGCTTGCAGATCTTAAAGCAATGCTCTGAGAAA
Organism: uncultured Spirochaetaceae bacterium; assembly: GCA_944389505.1. Lineage (GTDB taxonomy): Bacteria > Spirochaetota > Spirochaetia > Sphaerochaetales > Sphaerochaetaceae > Ornithospirochaeta. The sequence continues at coordinate 249,311 of CALXMP010000003.1, read as the reverse complement.
GACAAAATCGAGTAGGTAGGCTCTCAGAGCGTCAGCACTGAGAGCTTTCCTCTCACACCACCCACCGTACGGTTCCGTAGTGGGCGGTTCAGATGAATACAAACTCCAGCTGTGAGTTGTATGTCCTGTCCCATTCCATGCGCTCAGCATGCTTTACCCTGTAGTACTCCTCGATGTTCAGCAATCCTAGCTTCTCTTGAAGGATTTCATTGGTTATTGCACTTCCGAGCGCGTTGCCCATTCGCCAGTATCTATTGCTTGAAAGTCCCTTTGTGTATTTGGCTATCCACCAATTGGGGACTCCAACCTCCAGCAAATGCTGTTTTCTTGCACCTGCTTTCTTCCATAGCTTCCACAGGTGCTGCCGTGCCCTCCGCCTTATCCATTGGGCCTTTCCCTCAAGCCATTTCTTGAAGTATCCTCTCGCATAGTAGTTTATCCACCCGCGGAGGTATGAGCTGAGCTCTGAGATCATGCGCTCGGCAGACACTCCGCGGCTTCGCTTCGTTATCTCCCTTATGCGCTGTTCGAACTTCTCAATCTTCTTCTGTTTTGGTCTGCACATGCCTAGGCCGTCTTTGGATTTGATGGTTGTGAATGTGAATCCAAGGAATGAAGAGCCGACGGCTCTCCTCGCCTCCGTCTTCTCCATGTTCACCTTCAGCCTCATCCTGTTCTCGAGGAACCGTATCACGGAATCCTTTACCCTCTTCGCAGAGTATTTGCTCTTGGTGAATATGTTGCAGTCATCGGCGTATCTGACGAACTTATGGCCCCTCTTCTCCAGCTCCTTGTCATAGGGCGTGAGATAGATGTTCGACAGAAGCGGCGACAGCGGCCCGCCCTGCGGCGTTCCCTCATCGCTCTCTATCATGCATCCATTGGTCATTATCCCGCTCTTGAGGTACACATATATCAGCCTCCTGATGTCCTTGTCCTCGAGCGTCCGGTCTACCAGGCTCATCAGAAGGTCGTGGTTGGCCGTATCAAAGAATCTGGACAGGTCGAGGTCTACTACACATACCTGTATCCCTCTGCCATGTACTCCTGTGCCTTCCTTACCGCATCCTCTGCGCTCCGCCCGGGCCTGAACCCATAGCTGTGCTCAGAGAACGTCGGCTCGAAGACCGGCTGGAGAACCTGCACCATCGCCTGCTGTATCACCCTGTCTATCACGCATGGCACTCCAAGAAGCCTTACTCCTCCGTTGCCCTTCGGTATCTCGACTCTCTTCACAGGCTTCGGCTTATACGTCCTTGCAAGTATCTGTTCCTCAATCCGTGTCCAGTTGTCTTCCATGTACTCGCCGATTCCATCAACCTCCATTCCATCGACACCGGCACTGCCCTTGTTTCGCTTTACGTTCTGAACGGCTACTTCAAGGTTATGGGGCGAGAGCATCCTCCTGCATAGTTCCGTATTGGGTTCTCTCAGGTTCCCTTCTTTCATTGATTTCCTTCTTCCAGCATCCGACTTACTCCGCTGTGCGGTATCTATCGCAGATGCTGTAGCTCTTCCTCCTTACTCGAAGATTCATCTGTTCGGCCCTTCGCCATCTCTCTTATGGCTACTATGGCTTCTGCTGGCTTCTCACAGTTCGTTGTTACTGCGCTGTCATAGGCGATGCTGCAGCCTCGGCGCCTGTGAGACCTCCCCCGTTAAGAGCATTGACCTTCCTCGCATATAGCCTCCGCATCTACATACATGACTCAGCTCCGGATTTCATCTTTTTGCGCAGACTCATCCATCATGCATGCCTTATATGCGGTTTCTGTCCGTAGGCCCGCGATTTTGCCTCCAGCTTCCTTCAGACCCTGCCTCACGACAACGCCCTTGCTCTTGGCTAGCGATTTGGAACTCTCGTTCCGAGCTGTACTCGCAGTGGACTTTCACCACCAAATCAATGCCCATGCAGGGCAAACGCTCAAAGGACGCTCCAGAAACTCTGGAGCGTTCTGCTTTTCATACACCAAGTGCGGTAATAGGTATCACATTCACACCATCTTCCCGCTTATAGGCATAGGATGAAATACCGCAGACGACAGCAAGGAATGAAGCACCTCTGCCAGAGGCTTCCTGCATTGCCTTATCTGTCTTCAGAAGAGTCTTGGCAGCATAGTCTATCTCACCCGCCCCAAGCTTGATCTCTATCGCGCCCCATCTGCCATCAGGAGCCTCAATAATAGCATCAACCTCATTCCCCCTGTAGTCCTGATAATGCCTGAGCATATTGCCAGACGCTGCAGCATATATGGATAGATCACGCTCCACAAGCGCCTCAAAGAGAAGACCGAACGTCTGGAGATCATTAAGGAGCGAAGACTGGTTCATGCCAAGCAATGCCGCGGCTATCGAAGGATCGGTGAAATGACGCTTCTCCATCTGCTTCAGACGCAGTGACGATCTTATCGAAGGACTGAAAGGAAGCTGATTTGAAAGCAGGAACAGCCTGGAGAGGATTGATGTATATGAATCTATTGTGGCATCGCTTATCTCCCCGTTCATGTCCCTCTGTATGGTTCTCTTTGATGCTGTTGTGCTCTCATTGCGTGCAAGCGATCTCATGAAGCGGTGCATCTTCATGATATCTATGGAATCTGCAACCCTTGGGATATCTTCCTGAAGAAGCCCTTTGATATAATCCGATGCAAATGATGAGGCATATTCTGCCGGCACTCCCAGTGAATCGGGCCATCCTCCCCTGACGATATAGTAAGCAAGATCTTCTATGCTTACAGACCCCGTTTCGATGATACCTGATATCCCTTCATTGAACAGAGAAGATAGGGAAACAGCTCCTGACGATTCTCCTGATTCATACAGAGACATTGTCCGCATATCTATCAGGGATATTCTTCCTGTACCAGTATGCATTATCCCTTTATTTGCCGGAGTCGATGATCCTGTAAGGATGAACCGTCCCTTCTCCGGGGATTTGTCCACCTCATTCCGGACCGCATCCCAGATGGATGGGACTTCCTGCCATTCATCAATCAAGTGAGGTACAGCTCCCTTCAATGCAAACGCCACATCGAGCATTGTAAGACGGCGATTAGCAAAGTTGTTCGCTGAATCTCCAAGCATAAGAGCGCTTGAAGCCTGATTCAATGATGCCCAGGTCTTACCGGAAGCCTTTGGCCCCTGAATGCAGACAGCTTTCGAAAGTGCAAGTTTCTCCTTTATGACAGAATCGATGATCCTAGGTCTGTACAGGCTATTTTCCATGTCTGTATTCTAAGCCATGGAGCTGAATTTATCAAACTGATTTATATAAATTTATCAAAGTGACTTTGACAAATTTGTCAAACTGGCTTTGATATATTTTGAGTTTTAAGCCTTGCATAGAGGTAGAACTAGTTGTTCTCCTCCTCTTTCTTCTCTTCGTTATCATCACTATGAAGTGATGGGATGAAGCGTTTTGCGAACCTGCCCTCACCTCTCTTCTTCAGATAGATATAGCCGATTGGAGAGAATACGGAAGCTCCGATGAATGTGACGATGAGATCCTTCATGGTGTCTATCAGTCCAATATCCAGATAGCCATCGATATTGAGAGGAACTCCATTTACCGTTGTCTCGGTTATTCCCTTTATTGTGATTACCTTGTTCGACATCGTCTCATCGAGTGTTACCGAGCTGATTGAATGGATGATCGTATCCTTCTGCATATCCAGGCCGAAGACCATATCCATCGTGAATTCAAAGAATTCCCAGATGATTCCTACGGATAGGGAGAAGCAGAAGGCTGCCATCGCAACATATACCGGAGAGAGCGACATCTTTATATGCTCATTCCTGTTGAGTATATCGACAAGGGAGAAGCCGACAGCGGCTGAGAGGAATCCTGTGATGGTATGGAGTGCTGTATCCCAGCCTGGAACATTGACATAGTAGGCTCTGATCTCACCGAGGATCTCCGCAGCATAGATGAACAGAAGGATTATGACTTCAAGCGTCCCTGGTATATCGATATGCCAGTTCTTCTCTATGAATGATGGTACAGTGAAGAGAACCAGCGTCAGCCCGCAGAGCATGACGTTCTTCCAGTCCCTGTTGAATACCTGGGCTATCAATATGAGTATCACGGAAAGACGAAGGAGAATATAGATGATGAACGGTCCCGGTGACTTCCGGATCTGCTCTCTGAATGATACAGTATGCCACTTTCTTCTAGCCATGAGCCCGATTATACCCAATCATTTCCAAATTTGATACCAGCTTCATCTTCCATCGTTTTGGTGCTATCTTCTGGTTATGGATAATTCACTTATAGTCAGATACAGGAACTTCCTCGATAACGGAAAGACCGAGAGGGAGTGCGTGAATGCAATAATAAGAACGGCAGAGGACCATGGTTACAGGGATATCATGGCAACAGATTCGCTCAAGGCCGGTGATAAAGTCTATTTCCAGGTATATGGCAAGTCCATAGCCCTCTTCCAAGTCGGAACGGGAAAGGCTGAGGATGGAATGAACATCCTCGGGGCGCATATCGATTCACCCCGCCTGGATATAAAGATGAAGCCGCTTTATGAGAGCGATGGCATCGTTTATCTCGATACCCATTATTATGGCGGGATAAAGAAGTACCAATGGGTTGCCCTTCCTCTTGCCATCCACGGGGTCGTCGTAAAGAAGGATGGGACAAAGGTCGAGGTTACAATCGGAGAGGATGACGAATCCGCGCTCTGCATCTCGGACCTCCTCCCCCATATCGCCCAGGACCAGATGAAGAAGACCGCTTCCGAGGTCATCAATGGTGAGGATCTCGATATCATCATAGGGCTTTCCGATGACAGGAACTCCGAGGAGAAGGACAAAGGGAAGAAAGCCATACTCGCAATACTCAAAGAGAGATACGGCATAGAGGAGGATGACTTCATCTCCGCAGAGCTTGAAGCTGTTCCTGCGGGAAAATCCAAGCTTATGGGACTTGATGGATCAATGGTCCTCGCATATGGCCAGGATGACAGGATCTGTGCATTCACATCCCTTGAGGCTCTGCTGGATGCAGGGATTTCGGAAAGGACGCTCTGCTGTGTTCTTGTAGACAAGGAAGAGATAGGAAGCACGGGAAGTACTGGCATGGATAGCAAGTTCTTCGAGAATGCCGTCTCAGAGCTTCTTGCAAGGCTTCCCGGAGGATATGATGGCCTCAGTCTCAGACGCATGCTGATGAACTCCTACATGCTTTCAAGCGACGTCAACTCGGCATACGATCCACTCAACGCATCTCTTTTCGACAAGAAGAACTCATCCTTCCTGGGTGGAGGTATCGTGTTCAACAAGTACACAGGCTCAAGGGGCAAGAGCGGGGCTTCAGATGCAAATGCTGAGTTCATCGCAAAGCTCAGAGCTAAGATGGATGCAGATGGAGTTCCTTTCCAGATGGCAGAGCTTGCAAAGGTCGATGTCGGAGGCGGCGGAACGATTGCAAAGTACGCAGCATACTACGGCATGAGCGTAATCGATGCAGGCGTTGCTGTCATGAGCATGCATGCGCCATGGGAGATAACAGCCACGAAGGATGTCGAAGGCGCTGTCAGGTGCTATAAGGCATTCCTCTCGATTGAATAAGACAAAACAATACCCCGGATGCGACTCCGGGGTATATTAATGACATGGAGTGAAGTATTACTTTCCTTCCCTGATAAGCTCCTCTTCCTCTTCCTTTGAAAGGAATGCGGATGGAGCTGGCTCCACGCCCATCTTCCATTCGATGATATTCACTAGGAAGAATGTAATCGTACCGACAGCACAGCCGAATACGACAGGCAGGATACCGAGGTAGAAATCACCACCGGAGAGAAGCTGCCAGAATATTACACCGACAGTACCCGTTATTATCGAGATACTTCCAGAATGCCTGGTAGCGCGTGGAACGACCATGCCAAGTCCATAGGCGGCAAAAGGACCTGCACACCTGATGGCGAATGCAAATGTGTTCATCGTAACGATATTAATCCCGAACAGTGAGATAAGCATTGCAACGGCACAGAATACGACATTGCAGAACCTTGTCCAGAAGATAGTCTCCTTATCGGTGAAGTTCCTTCCCCTCTCGCTATAGTGGATGAGGATATCATTCATGAACATGGTTGACATGCAGAGCAGGTTCGAATCAGCGCTGGACATCGTTGCTGAGATGATAGCTGCAGCGATTATTCCTGTGACAACCGTAGGAGCATATGCTTCCGTGACAGCCATCATCGCTGTTCCGCCTGTGATTCCAGGAATCTGATCCTTGAGTGCAAGAGCTGCAAGACCGAGCAGAGTCGGGAATACTGCCATAGCTGCCATGAGCACAGCAGAGAAGATCGATGCTCTCATAGCGGTCTTCTCATCCTTTGCGCTCTCGAAGCGGCTGATCATCTCCGGACCTGAAAGGAATGTGCAGAAGTAATTGAAGATGTATCCGATGATGACAACCCAGCCTATCTTTGTGGGATCAAGCTGCTCTCCAGGAAGCTTTGCCGCTATCGCAGACCATCCTCCGCATTCATGGAGAACGATCGGAGTTGCAATCGCAAGACCGAAGAGGATGATGATGAACTGAACAAGGTCTGAGATCTGGTCAGCAATCATTCCTCCAAGGGTCGTATACAGGATGATTACAACGCCTGCGATGATAAGACAGACATTCATAGGTATTCCGGTCAGTGTCGCAACAACAGAGCCCGATGCAGCAACCTGGCTTGAAGTAAGACAGAACAGCGCCACGATATTGAGTACCGCGGAGAAGATTGAGCTGCCTTTTCCGAAACGTCTGCCGACAACCTCAGGAATCGTGATAGCCATCGTCTTCCTGATCTTAGGTGCGAAATAAGCAAGGGGAATCATAGCGACTGATGCTGCAAGGACGTACCAGATAGCGCTCATACCCCAGCTGCCGAAAGCCTTATCGGCAAGTCCGGTCGTGGATCCTCCTCCGATATTGTTCGCAGAGAGCGAGAAAGCAACCATGAAAAGGCCCATTCTCCTTCCTGCAATCATATAGTCACGGCTTGTCTTGATCTTTATACGGCCAACGACAAAGCCAATGAGGAGCATTCCGATCAGATAACCGATGACGATGATAAGAGCACCGGTATTGATGTCAAATCCCATATTATTCTCCTTCTCTCAGACTTTTCATATTGTCAGGGCAGAGTTGGCTTTTAGCAAGTCTATTGACTTCTGGCAGATCATATCTTATCTTATTGATAACGATTATCAATAATGGAGGGCTTGAAATGAAGTATATCTGCAATCTCTGCGGCTATGTATACGACGAAGAAGCTGGAGATCCGGACAATGGAATCGCTCCAGGAACAAAGTGGGAAGATGTACCTGCTGACTGGGTATGTCCGCTCTGCGGAGCTGGAAAGGATGAGTTCTCGAAGGAGGACTGAGCCAGACGCTCTATAGATAAGCCCGCCGGATGATGGCGGGCTTATTTGCTTCAGTCGATGTAGAACAGCATCTCACCATATGTAGGATATGGCCAATGCTTCTGCCCTACGATAAGCTCAAGCTGGTCTGCGTACTTCCTGACCTCCTCCATCGCTGGTATGATCGATGATCTGGAATAATGGGAAAGCGATGAACCTTCGTAATCCGATGATATCTTCACGGCTTTATCAAGCTCATTGTTTGCGGCATAGAGCTTCGAAACGAGTCCTTCAATCTCTGCAAGCCTTCCCTCCTCTGCCTCGACATTCATTCCGGGAAGCGCTGCTTTCTTATTTACTATTCCCTCTGCAAGCTCGGAAGAAAATTCCATGACAGCAGGAAGCACCTGGCGGTTTATCATATCAATAAGCGTCAGAGCCTCGATATGTATCGTCTTCGAATACTCCTCATGGAGAATCTCATAGCGCGAGTGCATCTCTACAGAGTTGTAGATCCCGAACTCCTCGAACAGCGCGATATTCTTTGGAGCCATGAAGGTATCATAGGCATCGGGAGAGGATGGAAGGTTCATCAGTCCGCGCTTTGCAGCCTCCTCCACCCACTCTGAAGAGTAGTTATTGCCATTGTAGACAATGCGCCTGTGCTTTATGTATGTATCATGGACGAGATCCTCAATGGCTTTATCGAGGTCCTTAGCCTTGGAAAGAACATCGTAGAACTCCCTTAGCGCCTTCGCCACGATGGTATTCATCACAACATTCGGCTCAGATACTGAGAAAGAGGATCCGAGCATTCTGAACTCGAACTTATTTCCCGTAAATGCCAGCGGACTTGTCCTGTTTCTGTCGGTCGTATCCTTCGGGAAAGCGGGAAGGACATGCACTCCAAGCCTGAGCTGCTCCCTTGCCTTACCTTCGGACCTCCTGCCCTCAGCTATGGACTCAAGAATCTCAGTAAGCTCATCCCCGAGGAACATCGAGACTATCGCAGGAGGAGCCTCATTGGCGCCAAGCCTATGATCATTGCCAGCGGATGCAACCGATACCCTGAGAAGATCCTGATACTCATCGACAGCCTTTATGACAGCGACAAGGAAGAGGAGAAACTGTGCATTGTCGCGAGGATTGTCTCCTGCATCGAAGAGATTCCTTCCTGAATCGGTGGACATGGACCAGTTGTTGTGCTTTCCAGAGCCGTTGACTCCTGCGAAAGGCTTCTCATGGAGAAGACAGGCAAACCCATGGCGCTCTGCAATCTTCTTCATGAACTCCATAGTCACCTGATTGTTATCGACAGCTATATTCGCTGTGGTGAATATCGGGGCAAGCTCATGCTGGCATGGAGCAACCTCATTGTGCGAGGTCTTTGCATAGATACCGAGCTTCCAGAGCTCGTTATCCAGATCCTGCATATACTCAGAGACCCTTGTCTTAAGGGCTCCGAAGTAATGGTCCTCCATCTCCTGTCCCTTAGGAGCACGGGCGCCTAGGAGCGTCCTGCCTGTATAGATCAGATCCTTGCGCCTGACATAGTCTTTCTTATCGATGAGGAAATACTCCTGCTCAGGACCTACGGTTGTGATTACACGCTTCACGTCCTTGCCGAACAGCCGGAGTATCTTCACAGCCTCAGCAGAGAGCGCTTCCATGCTCCTGAGAAGAGGCGTCTTCTTATCGAGGACTTCGCCGGAGTAAGAGCAGAAAGCCGTAGGTATGCATAGTGTGTTGTCCTTAATGAAGGCATAGCTTGTGGGATCCCATGCGGTATATCCCCTCGCTTCGAATGTTGCCCTTATTCCACCAGATGGGAATGATGATGCGTCAGGCTCACCCTTTATGAGCTCCTTGCCGGAGAACTCAAGAAGAGCCTTTCCTCCCTCCTGCGGAGATATGAATGCCTCATGCTTCTCGGCTGTGATGCTGGTCATGGGCTGGAACCAGTGCGTATAGTGCGTACACCCCTTCTCAACGGCCCAGTTCTTCATTGCATTGGCAACGGAATTGGCAACATTGAGATCAAGATCCTTTCCTTCATCCACAGTACGCCTGAGCGCCTTGTAGACATCCTTGGAAAGCATCTTCCTCATAACCTCATCATTGAAAACAAGTGAGCCGAAAAAATCTGCCGCAGTCTCCATCTGAAATCCTCCACTCCGATACATTTGCTTTTACAGAATTTAAGGCAGGATAGTCAACAAGAAATGACCATAATGCTACAATGCGGCCATGGCAGCAGTGGATATGACGACGGGCAGCGCTTTCAGGCACCTGATAGCGTATGCGATACCTTTGGTGCTGGGGAACCTCTTCCAGCTGACCTACAACGCAGTCGACTCAATGATCGCAGGACGATTTATCGGATCGGAAGCCCTGGCAGCGACGGGAATGGCAGGTCCTGTCGTGAATATAATCATCCTCGGGATATCCGGAATATGCATAGGAGCCGGAGTCCTGATGTCCGGATTCTTCGGAGCAAAGGACCTTGGAAAGCTGAAGAGAGAGCTGTCCACGATGCTCACAGCTGGAATCGGATTCTCCATTATAGCTGCGCTTCTCGGTATAGCCATAACATATCCCCTGCTGAAGGTTCTCAATGTTCCCGAGGAGGTTCTCGGAATAACCGCAGTCTATCTGCGGATCATCTTCATCGGCACACCTTTCACATATATCTACAATGCCCTCTCAGCAGCGCTTAAGAGCGTTGGGGACTCAAAGACCCCGCTCTACTTCCTAGCATTCTCATCGGTCGTGAACTGTGCCCTTGATCTCTTCCTGATCGGCTATATGGGGTTCGGCATAACATGCTCTGCAATAACGACAGTGGTGGCCCAGGCTGTATCGGCACTCCTTACAGCGGTATATATCGCGAGGAAGATACCTCTTTTATCCCTTACCGCTAAGGATATCGCGATAGACAAAGGACTGCTGAAGCTGACGATGCAGTATGGATCGGTGACAGCCCTGCAGCAGGCCTGCCAGCCTATCGGGAAGCTGCTTATACAGAGCTCTGTGAATACACTCGGCGTCAGTGTCATCGCTGCTTACAATGCCGTCACACGCGTAGATGACTTTGCATTCACGCCGGAGCAGAGCATCGGGCACAGCATCACAACATTCACAGCCCAGAACCGGGGTGCAGGAAAGAAAGACCGGATAGTAAATGGATTCATCAAAGGCCTTATAACGGAGGCTGCATACTTCCTGATGATCTTTGCTGCTGTATCGCTTCTCAATAAACCGATAATGTCTCTCTTCGTAAGCGGAGAAGGCGCTGAGGAGGTCATATTCCAGGGGCATCAGTACCTTTCGACAATGGCCTTCTTCTATATCCTGCCTGCGATGACAAACGGCATACAGGGCTTCTTCAGAGGAATGGGCATGATGAAAATCACCCTTCTCTGCACATTTATCCAGACCTCGATAAGGGTAATCGCGACATTCATCCTCGTTCCGCACTATGGCATCCATGCAATTGCATACGCTTGTGCAGCAGGCTGGATTGCAATGCTGCTTTTTGAGGTTCCCTACTACTTTGCGCATAGAAAAAGGATGGGTTTGTAGCAGAATGCACATCTGCATTTGCTTTATCCACATGCGGAATGGTATAATCCATGAATACTTAGGAGATATTTATGAAGCTTATACTTTCAATAATCCAGGCCGCGGATGAGGCTGATACAGTACAGGAGCTGAACAGGAATGGCTATTTCGTAACCAAGCTCTCAACGACCGGAGGCTTCCTGAAGGCAAAGAATACAACGCTTCTGATCGGTACGGACAATGAGAAGGTCGATGGAGCCATAGAGATTCTGAAGAAGTATGCAGGACATAGGATGCAGCTCTCCCCTGTCGCAAGCGCTGACATGCGTATTTTCAGCCCTTCTGGCGCTCATATGGCTGAAGTCCCAGTCGGCGGTGGCGTTGTCTTTGTCGTTGATATAGACAGAGCAGAGAAGTTCTGATCAGAGCAGCATAGCCCTATCCCAAGAGGAGAGAGGAATCTCAAGCAGAAATCTGTCAGAAAGACTTCTTATGGAAAAAGGCTACTAGTGGATACTATATTCCCCATCAGAGAACATCATCCCAGGAAACTATCAATATATCATCCTGGATGATGTTCTTATCTTTAAGCATAAAACCAGAGTATGACCAAAGGTAAAGGCAATAGTGTTGTTGATTGTATATTTTACTAATGGAAGGAAATCATGGAATTCTTTTCTACAAGAGAATTGAGAACAAATACAAAATCAATTTGGGAAAATCTTTCAAAGGACAACGACATTGTCATCACCAATAACGGGAAACCTTGGGTACTGATGGTGAGAATACCAGAAGGAAGGTTCGATGAGACCGTCCGTGTTCTAAAACAAGCCAAAGCAATAGTTGCAATGAATCGAATGAGGAATAAGGCAGAGCAGAACGGATTCATGTCTGACGAAGAGATCAATGAAGCAATAAAAGAATCTCTGAAATGCTAACGGGAAAGTTGAATAGGGAGGCAGCATGAACAAAAAACCCAAATGGTATGTGACCAAAGTCATCCCGAAAGAAGATTACACTCTCCTTCTGACTTTTGCAGATGGAAAGAAGGGGATATATGACTTCAAACCGAATCTTCACTATCCGGTTTACCAAAAGCAGAAAGATATCGCATTCTTCATGCAGGCGAAAGCAGCTTATTCATCTGTGGTTTGGCCGGATGACAGTGATATTGATCCGGAATACTTATATAATAAATGTGTTGTTTCTGAGCAAGAATAACAGAAAAGGGGTGCAGATAGACGCCCGAAATCGAAGATTGAGGCATAAATGTCGGGGCCCTTCTTCAAAGCCTAAAACATCAGCAAATAACAGAATACACTTCTACACGGGCAATGTGGTCATCCCCAGCATCTTCTCATGCAGAATCCGAAATGATAATTAGAAAGTTGTCGCTACGCTTATCAACACGCGGACAAAAATCGGAAAATGATAACGAGAAAGTTGTCGATTCCTAAGGTAAAAAATAGCTCTTCCCGTCTCCTGTCTTCCTAAAATAACGAAATGCACTGGAGATTAACGAGAAGAGTTGTCGATCGACACATTTAATATTGCTGTATTTAGTGGAGAAGACGGGGCTCGAACCCGCCACCTACAGATTGCGAACCTGTCGCTCTACCAGATGAGCTACTTCCCCAGCACTGAGAAAATATATCAGCAATCAGTAGGAAATGCAATTGCTTCTCAGTCAGCAGATACCACTCTGGAGAATGGACCGAATAAGCGTGGATTCTCCCCTCCGAACTCTACAGAGAGCGTATTATCCGCATTGATAGTGAATGTATCGGTACGACCTACTGGACCATTATTATTCGTCGGAACAATTGTGATGACCGTCTCAGTTACCTCAATATCAATCCAATCGAACTTGGACCTGTACTCTCCCTCATTCGTTATAGGATTCTGTCCTGTCTTGGAAATCGTGAATCTGCTCTCTGTTATCTTAAGCTGCGTTCCATCCTCTGCAGCCCAATCCCCGCGGAAAGCTTCAGGGAAGGAAATCGCCCATGTGGTATCCCAGCGCGTATTGCAGGATACTGCTGCGATAACAAGGAAAACAAGAATAACTGACAAAACAATGGATCTCGGTCTCATGCGAATCTCCTCCCCGCCATTTTAAAGGAAAAAGAGCAATAATGGAATAATGCGAAGAGGGCCGCACGCAGCCCTCTTGGAAATCAGAATGTCCAGCCAAGCCCGAGCGCAGGAAGCGGTATGTTGATCGTCAGATCGCGCTTGCCGAATTCCTGGCTACCGAAATCTCCAAATCCGATTTCAATGCCGGTACCGACCCTGATAAACATGGACTGCGTAACGTAGATGTCAAAATCCACATTTGCGAATACGGCGAACCCTACACCACTCGAAGAGAATATGAATGAAGGACCTACGCTCGCAATGATGTCCACATTGCTGCTTATCGAATCCTGATACGCATATCCTGTGCTGAGAGCGAACTCAACAGAGCCACCGGTCGAGTATGGATTGACAGCAACAAGCATGCCATGGCCCTGGCTGAAATCCATATCGAGCTCTGCGTCCACATTGAAGAGGAACTTAGGCTTCATATCCCCTGCTGAGTTATCGAACTCAAGGCTGGCAGATGTCTTCTGCCCTACGACAAAGTCAAAATCGACAGCGGAACAGACTGCTGCTGTCACTGCAAGGAAAATAAGGATAAGAGAAACACGCTTCATACAAAACTCCTAATATGATGTATAGCATTATTACCTTGAACGGCCAAGGAGAAGTCCAAGCGATTCCTTCACATATGGGACTTTGAATGATCTATCAATGGCATTTGCAGAATAATAGCAGTACCAGGTCTCCTCATTCTCCTTATACCTTGCATCGCAGCTTGTAATGCATCTGGAAGCCCAGCCTTCCTCTGGAGATAACTGTATAAGACCTTCGTCATGCCAGGAGATACCATCCTCCGATGTCATAAGCAGCATTGCGGATCTGGAGCGCTTCAGCTTCTCATCATAGAAATATGCGCATTCGATAGCGCCAAGAGCATCCCCGAGGGGAATCACCCTGACAGAGCCAGAAGCAAGGCTTCTGTACCTGCTTTCCCCGTCCGGTATGATAAGAGGCTTCTCGGTTATGCTGTATGGACCATCGATAGAAGAGGATTCCGCGGTCATGAAGAATGCAGAGGCTTTCTGTCCAGTATCATATATCCTTGTCTCCCCCGCTCCGAAATAGAGATGATAGCTATCATTCCATCTTATAAGCTGGGGCCTCGATACTCTTGGCTTACCGCCACGGTATGAAGCACGGGGAACAGCCCTGGCATCGAGGATCATCCTGGGTTCGGACCATAAGGCAAGATCCGAGGATGTAGACATCATTATGCGCGATCCCGTCAGCTTCTCCTTCTTTCTTCTCTTCTTTTCGGTATCATGGATCTCATACAGGAGATAATAGACATTGCCTTCTTTATAGATGAATGGAGAATGGCCTCTGAAGAAGACCAGATGCTCCCTCTCCCATTCAAGACCCGATGATGAGACATAGTGCTCTACCCCCTGCCATGTATGGGCGAAAAGATGCCACAAAGCATCCGGAGACTCATCAGGCAGAAGGAAAGACGGATCGGAAAGGCGTGGTATCAGCAGAGAACCACGTGTGGCGACCGGTTCGTCATTGAATGAATACCAGTAGGTATCAAGGAACGACTCCCTGCTTCTGTACCTCATCTTACTCCTCGGTTCTCTTCCTGTTCTTTCTTGAGGAGAAAAGCGGTGAGAGATTCTCTTCCAGTGCGAACTTCTTCGTTGCCCACTTCAAGAGGCGTGAATAGATGAGAAATGAGAGAACAAGCGCAAGGACAAGAACCAGGACAGAGAGTATGCCAAGCGAATCGGCGATACCAGGGACATGGGCCGCAAGGACCGAGAGAAGAACGAAACCGAAGACTATGAAGAACAGAAGAAGAACAATATTGACGACTGTTCCTATAATCATGAACAGGAATGTATTAGTTTTCTTTGATGGCATTTTTCCTGCCTCCTATCAGCATACTGAGAATAAGAAGTATCACGGAGATGACGATTGCCGCATCTGCGATATTATACGTCGGGAATCTTTCCATCCCGAATAATCCATAATTGTTAGTGGATATCCAATCAACGACACGCAGCGAGCGGAATATCCTGTCGATGATGTTGCCGATTCCTCCCCCTGCGATACCTGCCAGGCACCAGCGCTGGAATGATGTGAGCGGGCCGAGGATTCTGTCCGATACGATAGATGCTGCAATACCGATCATGATGACCAACGGAAGCCCGATGAAGACAATATACTTCACTCCCTCGGGCAAGGCTGCACCGATGGAGAATGCGACTGCATCGTTACGCACATGGCATATCCAGAGAAAGTCATTGAAGAACGAGAATGCGACCGTCCCTTCCGGGATGAAATGGACGATAAGCGCCTTGGATATCTGATCTGCGGCTATAACTATGATTGTCAGCAGAAAGGGAAGCGCTTTCCTCACAGCCCTGTCTCCGCATCTATGAATACAGTCTCAAGGGAGAACTCCTTCCTAGCCATTCTCTCAAGCGCCTTCACACCGAAGACCTCGCTCCTGTAATGACCTCCAGAGAGGAAGTTTATACCGTTCTCGCGCACTGTATGGTAGATTTCATGCTCGGCAGTACCCGTGATGAACAGGTCCAGCCCTTCAGCAATAGCCTGCTCAACGTCCTCCGCTCCGCCGCCGGATATTATGCCGACGGTCTCGACCATATCCTTCCCGGCTTTTATGATGTGCACCCCGCCCTCTGCGGTAAAGCCAAGGAGCCTTGCAACCTCAGGAACGGTCATTGGGAACGGAAGCCTGCCCTTGAAACCGATCTTCCTGCCTTTATACTCTCCAAACGGATCGAATGACGTCATTCCAAGCGTTAGTGCTATCTGGGCATTGTTGCCGTAAAGCGGATGGGCATCGAGAGGAAGGTGGCATGCGAACAGGGAGAGCCCACTGTCCAGAGCCCTCTTCACACGTCTGTAATGTGCATCCCTGATAGCTATAGGAGAACCCCAGAAAAGCCCATGGTGGACAACGAGGATATCTGCAGAAGCCTCAGCTGCCGCATCAATAGTGGCAAAGGATGCATCCACAGCGAACGCTGCTTTCCTCAGCTCCCTGTCCGGCCCCTGGATCTGGAATCCATTGAGGGATATATCAAATGGGAAATCTTCGATGGAGAGTCTCTTCCAGAGCTCCTCTCCGAACTCATTAACGGTCATACAGCGATTATAATCGGTTTGACAGCTCATATCCACTGTCATACAATCGCCTTGATGATCAGGGAACTTGCAGCCAAGGACATATCGCTCTCCTACGGAGGCTATTCATTCGGGGATATAGATCCGGGGATGGCAATCACAGGCCAGGAACGTGCCATTGGGCTTCTCAGGCTCGGACTGGGAATAGACAGAGCAGGATACAACATCTTCCTCTCCGGCGATGATGGCTCTGGAAGACTTGCCGCCGTGCTTGAGGAGATTGGAAGGATCGACAATGATACCTCTGGGCTGCGCGATGTCGCATATGCATATTCTGCAGACAGGGAGCGGCCGAGGGTCCTTACATTCAGGAAGGGAGAAGCCAGTGTTTTCCAGGAAGATCTGGAAAGGCTGCAGCATGGCGAGATCACGACAAACGATTTAACCGTGAAATGGAATGATCCCGTTCTTGAGGATTTTCTTGCATCCCTTCCGGATGCTGAAAGAAATCCTGAAGCATACAGGCTGGGTATCGTCATAGACAGGACAATGGACAAGAAGCGTCCGACCATAATCGAGATGCATCCATCGCATCGTTCGCTATTCGGGATGGTTACGGAGGGAATGCCTCCCCATCTGTCTGTCAGGATAGGCTCGTATCAAAGGGCTGCAGGCGGGTTCCTCATAATCAATGCGGAGGAAATCTCCTCCGATGAATCCCTGTGGAAGACATTCAGACGATATATAGAGACAACGGTGCGCTCGCTTACATCCTCCTCGGTCATGGGAGAGATGATGGGCAGCATACGTCCAGCCCCAATTCCCCTTCTGACAAAGGTCATACTCATAGGCAACGAAGGTACATTCGACCATCTCATGGAGAAGGATCCGAAGTTCACCCGCTATTTCCGCATCGCTCCGGAGTTTGACTATACAATGGCCGCAGATGACAGGAATATAGCAGGAACCGTAAGCTATCTCAAAAGCGCGGGGAACGATCTTCTCCCCGCAGATGACAGTGCATATGCGGAGATCCTTCGCTACTCCTCTTGGTTGGCAGAGGACAGGCATAAGCTCACATCCGAGCTATCGCTTCTGGGAGATCTTCTGGAGGAAGCTTCCCGCATAACTGCCAATGATGGACGGCCCATGATCCAGGCTATGGATGTGAGGAAGGCTATAGAGCTCAGAAACTGGTATGCATCCCTTCCTGAAGACAGGATCAACGAGGAGATCAAATCCGGAGAGATGGTGATAGCGCTATCCGGAACGAAGATAGGCATAGTGAATGGTCTTGCGGTCATGGACCGTGGAACATCATCTTTTGGGACACCTGCCGTTATATCCGTAGCGGTTGCCCCGGGCAATGAGGGAATCGTGAATATCGAGCATGAGGCGGGGCTTTCAGGCGGAATACATGATAAAGGCCTCCTGATACTCGAAGGCTACCTCAGAACACGCTATGCCCATACATTCCCGCTATCGCTCTACGCCGGCATTTGCTTTGAGCAGAGCTATGCGGAAGTCGATGGAGACAGCGCATCACTGGCAGAGCTCTATGCGCTTTTATCAGCTATCGGTGGCATCCCGATAAGACAGGACATCGCAGTGACGGGATCAATGAGCCAGACAGGCACTCTCCTTCCAGTTGGTGGCATCAATGAGAAGATCGAAGGCTTCTTCAATGCGTGCTCGGCTTCGGGGCTCACAGGAAGCCAGGGAGTGATCATACCTGAGGTGAACAGATCAGCACTCATACTTCCGGAACGCATAGAGCAGGCCATAGACAACGGCATGTTCCATATCTGGACAATCTCTGAGATCGATGAGGGCATGGAGCTCCTCTCAGGCATGGAGAGCGGGGAGCGCGACAGAAAAGGAGCTTTCCCGCAGGGAAGCTTCAGCAGGAAAGTCGAGGATGGACTGAGGAATCTCTGGAGATACAGTCAGGATAAAGGCTGATCCATCTCCCTTTCCATCCACTTGCAGAGCATGATTGCAGCTGCGGATGCAACGTTTATGGAGCCCTTAGCCCCATATTGCTTTATGGAGACGATGCCGAGCGAGGACTCGGCCTTGGCCCTGGCCTCCTTGGATATGCCATCCTCCTCTGATCCGATTATGCAGATTCCCTCTCTAGGGAATTCGAATCTGTTGATATCCTCGCCTCCTACCTCGAGGGCGAAGACCGGAAGATCGGGCAGCGAGGAGATCTCCCTCTCTCCCCATGGAATGCCTTCGGTTGCGGAGCGAGATGTACGAAGGGCTCTTGGATGCTCGGGAGATGCAGTTCCAGGTGCGATGTATATCCCCTTCACACCGAAAGCTTCCGCATTGCGGAATACGGCACCGACATTGTATGGGGAGCGCAGATGGTCAAGAAAGAGGAAATGATCCTTGGCTATCCTCTTCGACCAGTCAATATTCCCTTCCTCGTCCCGGGCATCCCAGTCGGCAGGAGCATCGCCCAGTATTGTCAGCACATGGTAGTAGATATCCTCAAAGGAGAGGCTGTCTCCCTTATCGTAGAACCAGCGTATCCTGTCCTCATCCTCATCGCATACAAGATCAGATGAGAGAATGATCGAGAGGACCTCATCAAGATAGTCTTTATCAAGATCCACTGCCGCAGCTTCATGGAAGACATCGGCAGCACGCCTCAGCTGCACACGTGGCTTAAGCGTCCTGATCTTCTTCGCGCTTATCATCAGCGACCTCCGGAATGATAATCATAGCGAACTCCCCCTTGATAGCATCACGCGCCGAGAGCGAGGCAATAACATCATCGACGCTTCCTGTGATGAATTCCTCATGAGCCTTTGTGAGTTCTCTTCCTGCAATGATGCGGCAGCTTCCGGTCTCCTTTATGTCCTCAAGAGTCTTCAGCACTCTGAACGGAGATTCATAGATTATGAAAGCCTCATCCCGGGAAAAGAGCTCCGCAAGACGCTTCTGCCTCCGCCCCTTCTTCGGTGAAAGGAAACCTTCAAACGTAAAGCTCTTCCCGATATTCCCAGCAGCCGATACCAGTGACACGAATGCAGAGGCTCCTGGAACTGGAACGATGGTATGGCTGCTTTCGCTGCGGATATACTCCACAAGCCTTGCGCCTGGATCGGAAACACCGGGCGTCCCCGCATCGGAGCAGTAAGCAACATCGCTGCCGCTGTCAAGAAGGGCTAGAATGCCCTTTGCGCTCTCATCCTCGTTATGGGCATGGCATGCAATCAGGCGCTTCTTTATGCCGTAATGGGAAAGCAGATGCATCGTATGGCGGGTATCTTCACATGCGATCACATCGACAGAGGATAGGACCTTGACGGCCCTGTAAGTCATATCCTCTAGATTTCCTATTGGCGTTGCTACCATATAGAGATTCATGTGAACGATGATACAGCATAGAAAAGAAAATCACCATCCGGCGGGATGGTGACTTAAGAAGAATGCCAATAGCAAGCTTACTTTCCGATCTTGACCTCAATCCTTCCTGGCTCTGTCTTCCTGATCCTCGGGATTGTTATCGTAAGGATACCGTTCGTGCTATCTGCTGTTATAGCGGCAGCATCGGAATCCTCAGGCAGCGAGAATGAGCGGGAGAACTCCGGGAGACTGATCTCGCCCGCAATGAGCTTTCTCTCCTCCATCCTCTTCCTGATGCGGTCCTTCCATGAAGGAGCGGATGCGATTGTTATGACGCCATCCTTCACTGTAATCTTTATATCATCGGCACCATAGCCTGCGACCTCAAGCTCGATAGTGTAGGCGCCTTCTGTCTCATAGATATCCACAGGTGGATACTTCCTTGTCGAAACATCAGAGAAGAAATCATCAAAGAATGAATCAAGTCCTCCGAATCCTGGTGTGCTTCTGCTTATAACGTATCTCATATTAAGACTCCTGTTTTTACATCAAGTGTTTGCATAAATTATTTTGCAGAAAGCGTGCCAAGATGATTTATTATTTATAATATAACAAATTATAAAATTGACTAGATTTTACATAAACAGTCTTTCCGGACAAATTGACACACCATAGAACAAACCGCCATCTTATGTGTCATTATGCTACACTGGCCTGATCTGTGGATGAAAATGAGGAAAAAAGATACACTCATGGCATGTCAGTAGAGAAAGTCAGAGAGTTCCTGAAGCCTTTTGGCCGCGATAAGGACATAATCGAATTCCCATCATCGAGTGCTACGGTGGCAGAGGCTGCCGCTGATCTCAATACAGAGGAAGGAAGAATAGCAAAATCGATGTCATTCATGACAGCTTCCGGCCCCATCGTGATAGTCCTGGCAGGCGATGCAAGAATCGATAACAGGAAGTTCAAGGATACCTTCCATGAGAAAGCCAGGATGATAGGACCTGATGATGTGGAAAGGCTTACCGGTCATCCCGTAGGAGGAGTCTGCCCATTTGCCCTCCCCGATGATGTCTCCCTCTATCTAGATATCTCCCTCAGGCGCTTCAGCACATTCTACCCCGCAGCAGGATCCACAAACAGCGCCATAGAGATGACTGCAGAAGATCTTGAGAGGATAGCACAGCCGAAAAGCTGGATCGATATAGCGAAATCCACAGAGCAGCAGGCATGAGAAAATCCTGCCGTTGCTGACAGCAGGATTCTCTCTTCTTACACTGAATTAGGATTAGTTCTTCGAACCAATCTTCACTTCAATGTGCCTTGGCTTCTCCTCAGGAAGCTTCGGAAGTGTTACGGTAAGGATACCGTTCTCGAAGGTAGCATTTATAGCGCTCTCATCAAGTCCGTCAGGAAGACTGAACGATCTCTCGAATGCCGTATGCCTTCTCTCCTTTATAAGGTACTTCTTGCCTTCCTTCTCCTCTTCCTTTGAGTTCTCCTCGCCGGAGATATGAAGAACATGCTTCTCAACATAGATCTTCACATCGTTCTCGCTGTATCCAGGAAGCTCAGCCTTTATCACGAAGTCATCTGCTGTCTCCTCGATATCAACAGCTGGAACCTTGGATGAATACGAACCCCATGCATTGAGCATCGAATCAAAGAAGTCATCGAATACCGAAAGATTCCTTCCGTTCCTGTTATATCCTGTAATCTCGTTAGCCATATTGTGCCTCCTATATCTTTTCTATTTATCCTGTCTTCATCAGACACTAACTAATAGCATAAAGCGTGCCAATTTATTTAATTCATTATTTTATAAAGAATTAACTATCTGGATAAATCGGCATTGAATACAGCATATGGCTAGATTGACTAGCTGGTGGATACAATCATGCGAAAACCGTGTCAGAATGACACTTTGATGGATAATCAGACGGAAAACAGGGACGAAAAGGGCAAAAGGAAAGGCAACCTACTTCTGAGCCAGTGCTCAACCAGCAGATTGCCGCTTTTCATTGATGGTCTGGAGACCCACTCCACTGTCGGCTTTTGCCGCTCAATGGCCCAGATTACACCTAATTTAGCAGGGGCAGGACTCGAACCTGCGACCTCCGGGTTATGAGCCCGACGAGCTGCCAACTGCTCTACCCTACGTCGAATTCTCTAAGACTATAAGCTTTTATCGGGAACGTGTCAATTGCATTAATCCCCTTTCCCATACAATTTCTTAATTGCCTGTTTTGCATAGATAGCACTCATGGCCATGCGCATTGATGATGCCTATCGCCTGCAGATATGCATATATGGTTGTAGAACCCATGAACTTCATACCCCGCTTCCTGAGATCGGCAGAGATGGCGTCTGATAGAGGCGATGTCGTTCTTATCCTATAATCCTCTATAATTGTCTTCCCACCTGTGAATCCCCAGATATAAGCATCAAAGGAGCCACACTCACTCTGGATATCCAGGAATATCCTGGCATTTACTACCGCCGCCCTGATCTTCAGCCTGTTCCGTATGATCGAGGGATCCTTGCATAGCTCCTGGATTCTGTCCTCTCCATAACTCGCGATCTTCTCTGCATCGAAGCCATCGAAAGCCTTCCTAAAAGCCTCTCGCTTATTCAGCACACACTCCCAGGAAAGACCTGCCTGGAAGCATTCAAGAAAGAGATACTCAAAAAGCTTACTGTCGGAATGCTCAGGAACGCCCCACTCCTCATCATGGTACTTTATGTACGCGGGGTTATCCAGATTGAGGTAAGCACATCTTTTATGAGAATTGTCCATATGTGGAGCTTACCATATTGTGCTAAGCTTTTCAGTGGAGGCTTGTATGGATGCGAACAAGAGAAAAGCTATGCAGGGAAGAGTGAAGAAAACACTCGAGGCTCTTGAGAGAAATGGAATGAACGCTGTCTATGTGAACGACAAAGAGGAGGCTCTCAAGCTTGTGCAGAGTCTGATCCCGGAGGGAGCTTATACCGCAACTGGCGGGTCAGTGACACTGCGCGAGACCGGGATCATGGAGTATCTCCAGACAAAGACGGACTGGCATAAGGAATACAGGGATGCTTACAACGCATCATTCTACCTTGTATCAGCGAATGCAGTAACGGAGCATGGGGAACTGTATGAGGTCGATGGAACATCGAACAGGGTCTCTGCAATGCTTTATGGTCCGGAAAAAGTCATTGTCGTGGCTGGCATCAACAAACTGGTACCAGATCTCAGAAGCGCAGTGGTGAGAGTGAAGACAGAAGCAGCTCCTGCGAACTGTGTCAGGCTTTCATACGATACACCATGCGTAAAGACCGGTGAATGCGCATTCCCTTCATTCGATGAGTGCCACCTCGGAGCTCTTGGCTGCCAGACGGATGGAAGGATCTGCTGTGGCTATGTCGTCTTCGCGAAGCAGAAGGCAAAAGGCAGAATCACCGTTATAATCATCGGCGAGGACTATGGATACTGATAAGCTCTACGAAGGCCTTGCCTCCGAGAGCTACAAGGCCTTCAGCGAGAAGCTCTCAAAGGATGGAAGGTATCCCGCAAAAGGAGTGAAGATCCCTGTTCTCCGGAAGATTGCAAAGGAGATCGGTGACTGTTCCTTCCCCTTTAAGTATCATGAGGATGTCATACTCCGTGCGCTTCAGATAGGAGGATGGAAGAAGCCATTCAGGGAAAAAGCTGAATCCCTGGATGAACTTTTCCCATACATGTCCGCATGGGACCATTCAGATGCTGCAGGATCCTCGCTGAAGATAGGGAAAGGAGAACAGGAGGAAGCTCTTGCGTACTTCCTTGCACTCTTAAGCGATGAACGCACATTCGCAAAGAGGACTGCTATCGTCTTCCTCATGTCAAACAGGAAACGCTATGACAGAAAAGTGCTTCTTGATGCAATTACGGCTGCTGACAGCGACGATTACTACATCTCGATGGCCGTTGCCTGGGCCCTTTCCTTCTTCTATATCGACGATAAAAGCACAGAAGAGTATTTCGACAAAGTATCGGAAGCAACGAAGAAAAGAACAAAACAAAAGATAAAAGATTCCAGAAGGTGTTGACAAGTGTTTCTTTCTGTAGTAGCGTTACTGTACAACGAAACAAAGGAAGATAACATATGAATCTTGTCAATAAAGCAATCAATACAGAGAACCTGCCTGATAAGAATGGATATTTCGGAGAGTATGGCGGAGCATATCTGCCACCTGAGCTTGAGAAGGTGATGAAGGATGTCGAGAAGGCTTACGAGGAGATATCATCCGATCCATCATTCATCAGCGAGCTGAAGGAGCTCAATGAGCACTATACGGGCCGTCCAAGCCCGGTATACCATGCAAAGCGGCTCTCAAAGGCCGCAGGAGGGGCTGAAATCTACCTCAAAAGGGAGGATCTCAACCATACAGGGGCCCACAAGATCAACCACTGCCTTGGCGAGGCACTTCTTGCCAAGCGCATGGGCAAGAAGAAGATAATCGCAGAGACAGGCGCAGGACAGCATGGTGTTGCGCTTGCTACCGCCGCAGCGCTGCTCGGTCTCGATTGCGATATCTACATGGGTGCTATCGATGTGAAGAAAGAGGCTCCGAATGTATCGAGGATGAAGGTTCTCGGAGCCAGGGTCGTCTCAGTAGAAAGCGGTACGAAAACGCTTAAGGATGCTGTTGATGCGGCTTTCGCGGCCTATCTTGCAGATCCTGTGACACAGATCTACTGTATCGGCTCTGTCGTCGGCCCTCACCCATTCCCCGCGATGGTGCGTGACTTCCAGTCAATCATAGGCATAGAGGCAAGGGAGCAGATGCTCTCATATGCAGGCTCTCTGCCTGATGCGGTTGTTGCATGCGTAGGCGGCGGATCGAATGCGATGGGCATATTTTCAGCATTCCTCGATGATAAAGCCACTGCGCTCTATGGCGTAGAGCCTGCAGGAAAGGGCCTCGAGACAGGGATGCATGCAGCGACGATCTCAAAGGGAACAGTCGGAATCCTCCATGGATTCAAATCACTTGTGCTCCAGGACAAGGATGGGGAACCGCTTCCTGTATACTCAATCGCATCGGGACTGGATTACCCTGGAGTTGGACCGCAGCATAGCTATCTGCACTCCATCGGAAGAGTGAATTACAGGACAGCCACCGACAGAGAGGCTGTAGAGGCGTTCTATGCCCTCTCCAGGATGGAAGGTATAATCCCAGCACTCGAATCATCCCATGCCGTCGCATATGCTGTAAAGCTCGCAAGGGAGATCGGAAAAGGAAAGAATATCCTTGTGAATCTCTCAGGCAGAGGCGATAAGGATATAGACTTCGTAATGGAGCACTATCCTCTTACGGAGTATGAGCCTGGCGAAGAGGATAAGGACGGCGGATACGAGGAATTCCTCCGCCATATCGGAGGGGAGAAAAACTAATTATCGCTGTTTCTGGCAATCCTGTTTATTGACAGGAAGCCTTTGCCGATAACTTCATATGCCTCGGTGATGAAGACGAAAGCCGAGGCATCTGATTCCTTTATTATCTTGAGAAGCCTGTTGAGCTGGTTGTTCGGAACAATGACGATAAGCATCTGGTGCTCTTTTGCGGTATATATGCCATTGCCTCTGAAGAGCGTACCACCGCGCCCCAGCTCTGATATCACACCTTGGGAGATTGCCGTGATACGATCATCCGAAAGGATGTATACGGCTTTGGCAAGATTTGTCCCAACCCCCATCATCACATAGTTGGTGAGCTGTGCGGATATATACATAGCAATGATGGCGAAGAGCATCGCCTGGAAGCCGAAGAATATCCCGCCGCATGACACAACAATGGCATTTATGGAGAAAGAGACCGTTCCGATTGATACAGGGAAGAAATGAGTAACGATCTGTGACACGATATCCGTTCCGCCAGTGTTGCTTCCGCTCTTCATCGTAAGTCCTACCCCTATTCCCATCAGACAGCCTCCGAATATAGCTGATAGCAGTATGTTTATCGGCTCAGAATAGTCGAGGAATCCCTTATAGTCCGTAAGATTGCCTATAAGCATCGTCCAGAGGGAAAGCATTATGGAGCCTATGAGCGTGCGTATGCCATAGCGCCAGCCGAACACCTTCATACCGAAAAGCACTATCGGGATATTTATGCACATCATAACGATACCCTGATCTATGCCGAAGACATAGTAGAATATCGTTCCGATACCTGTTGCTCCTCCACCTGTTATATGCGCAGGCGTATAGAAGACAGTAGCCGCCGTCGCGGCTATGGCAGTACCGACAATCAGGAAGATATAATCCCTGACGCTTGAGAAGATACGGAATCCGTGTGCAGCCATAACTGAATGATAAGGCATCCCGAAGGATGCCTCAATAGATTCAGCCTACTACCTTATGCAGCGTTTCGCGGACTGCACCAGGACCTTTGATCATAGAAGCAAAGTATCCAAGCACCTTATCAGCCAGACCTGCCTCAAACAGATTTACGCCGAAGATCTTCTGGTTGGAGAGGATCTCCCTGAGCTGGTCAAGGCTGCCTGCGTATCCGAGCTCGATTCCCTTAAGAGCATCCTTGGCATATGCAAGGAGAGGATCGGAGGATGGCTCAAAGACCTTTCCCTCATCATCAACGCCCATCGCGTATCTCAGCCATGCGGCAAAGACAAGCGGTATGCATACCAGATCATCGATTGAGAGCTTATCGGAGGCAAGATATGCCTTGATGGTCTCGCCGAAGCGGATGGAGAGCTTCTGTGATGTATCGGTTGCGATGCGCTGCGGCGTATCGGGCATGAATGGATTCGGGATCCTTATATCCACAACCTCGTCGATGAACTTCTTTGGATCGATGATTCCAGGGTTAACGACGACAGGGAGGCCTTCCTTGTATCCTATTCTCTTCACGAGCTTCACAAGATCGGCATCCTTCATCTCGTCTGCGATGAGAGTATAGCCAAGGAGGCAGCCGAAGACAGCAAGCGCAGTATGAAGAGGATTGAGGCATGTGCAGACCTTCATCTTCTCGACCTTGTTCACAGTATCGCGGTCTGTGAAATAGACACCGGCATTCTCAAGAGCAGGTCTTCCGTTGGGGAATGTATCCTCGATCACAAGATACTCACACTCCTCCGCATTCACGAATGATGCGATATATGTGTGCTTATCGGTGATGACAGTCTCAGTATCCTCATAGCCATCTGCAGCGAGCATCGATGCAACGCTCTTGTCCGGGCGCGGAGTGATCTTATCGATCATCGACCATGGATAGGAGACCTTATCGGAATTCACATACTTCTCGAAGCCCTTGTCTACAAGACCTGCCTTGCACCATTCACCTACGATTGTAGTTATCGCAGTCTGGACCTTCTCTCCATTATGGGAGCAGTTGTCCATCGATACGAGAGCGATAGGATAAGCTCCGCTCTTATAGCGCATCAGGAGAAGCTCCGCAAGACGGGAGAGGAACATAACGCACTTTCCCGGTCCTTCCTGGAAATCATGGACATAGCCCTTAAGGTACTCACCGGAGGGATCCTTGAGCGCATAGCCCTTCTCCGTAATTGTGAAGGAGACCATCTGCAGGGACGGCGATGTGAAGACCTCGCCGAATCTCTTCCATGCATCTCTGAACTGATAGTCGCAGGGATACGCCTCTGTCACAGACCCGACGATCTCCTTATCAATGGAGCCATTAGCCTTGAGCGTGACAAGGAGCGTAAGCCTGTCATACTTATCGTAGATATCTTTGATGATGTCATAATCGAAGCCCTCTCCGACTATGATGCCCTTATCGGTCAGCCCCTTCTCGATGAGAATCTGATCAAGCCTTGCAGGGAAGCCGCGGAAGATATTGCCTGCGCCGAAATGCACCCATACAGGAGCATCATGGGTAGCCTTCTCTAGGCCTGCCCTGTCATAATCAAAGAGCTTATAGCCCTTTTCCTTCCATTCAGGGCATCTGAGCCCTTCATTGCTGAGTTTCATAATCAACCTTCTTTATAGATGAAATACTCCGGATGAGCCTCGACAATAGCCTTTGACTCATACCTGAGCTTAGAAAGATGCTCTGTCTCGATTGAGAGAGCACTCTCAAAATCATGCTCGGCAAGCGCCTTCGCAAGCTGCTGATGCTGTTCAAGATTCGTTCTGAGGATCTCATCGGACCCCATCGATAGGATACGCATCCTTCTATGATTCGATGTCTCACGGAGTATGAGCTGCCAGATCCGGGAAAGGCCCGTTGCCTCGAAGAATATGGCGTGCATATCATCATCGGCGTTGTAGAAGCCAACAGTATCGCCGGACTCAAGCGCTTCCTTCTGAAGCTCTATGAAGTACTCAATCCTCGTAATATCGGAGAGCTTCATATAGTCCTTGAAACGCTCAATAGCGCTCTTCTCAAGGGCCAGGCGGAAGAAACGCTCATCCTCCACCTTCCCAAGATCTATCCTGGATACCCAGCAGCCGCGCTGCGGTCGCATCACAACAAGCGCATCCGACCTCAGCCTCATCAGGGCATCACGGACGGGCGACCGCGACACATCGAATCTCTCTGATACCTCCTGTGGCGATATCTCATCCCCAGGCTTGCGCCTGAGGAAGATTATCTCATCCTTGAGAGCATCATAGATCGTCTCGCTCGATGTTATCCTCATCCCTATTTAAGCCTCTTTTCGCTCTTGTCGATAGCTTCCCAGAGACCGAGGATATACTCAGCGCCAAGGGCTCTGTCATACAGTCCGTAGCCTGGCATCGAGACCTCGCCCCAGATAGCTCTTCCGTGATCAGGGCGGATCGGACCATCGAAGCCCGTCTCATAGAGAGCGCGTACCATCTCATACAGATCAAAGGATCCGTCCGATGACAGATGCGCAGCCTCCTCGAAGACACCCGGCTCAAAGTGATGGAGATTCCTGACATGGGCGAAATGGATGCGCCCAGGGAGTGCACGGATGATTCCAGGAAGGTCGTTCTTCGGATTCGAACCGAATGAACCTGCGCAGAATGTCAGGCCATTGAACGGTGAATCGACAGCCTTCATCACGCGGAGGATCTTCTCCTTCGATGTGATTATCCTCGGGAGTCCGAATACAGGCCATGCAGGATCATCGGGATGGATTGCCATCTTTATGCCATACTTCTCGCAAACAGGCTGGATTGCCTTGAGGAAGTAGATGAGGTTATCGAAGAGCTTCTCCTCAGTGACATCCTTATACGCCTCGAAGAGCTCCTTCACATGAGCAAGCCTCTCCGGCTCCCAGCCTGGCATCACATAGCCGTTGGAGTTATCATTGGTCTGATCAAAGAATGTCTGGGGATCGATTGAATCGACAACCTTCTGGTCATATGCGAGGACAGTCGCGCCATCGGGTCTGACCTTCGCAAGATCGGTCCTAGTCCAGTCGAAGACGGGCATGAAGTTGTAGCATACCAGCTTGATATCGCACTTGGCGAGATTCTCAAGTGTCTGGATGTAGTTCTCGATATACTTATCGCGCGTCGGGCGCCCGATCTTTATATCATCATGGATATTGACGCTCTCGATGCCAGCAATAGTAAGCCCTGCATCCTCTACTTCCTTCTTCAGAGCCTGGATTCTCTCAATCGGCCAGAGCTCCCCTGCCGGGATATCATAGAGTGTAGTTATAACCCCTGTTACACCTGGAACCTGTCTTATCTGCCAGAGTTTGACGGAATCGAACTTCTCGCCGAACCATCTCATTGTCATCTGCATGGCGATCTCTCCTTCTGTATCTGATATACTAATATATTAGTCCAGGTTCCAATATCTGTAAAGAAGAATATTCAGATGGAAAAATCCGGCACAGCGGCCGGATCCATATAAAGTGCGTAAGCTCTTAATTGCTCTTCTTGAGAAGGTCCCTGATCTCAGTAAGAAGCTGGATATCAGCAGGAGGTGCTGCAGGAGCTGCAGGCTTCGCCTCCTCTTCCTTCTTCTTCATATCATGGAGCTTGTTGAAGCCCTTAACCACGCAGAATACGCAGAATGCGATTACCACAAAGCTGATGATTGCATTGATGAATACGCCATATCTGATAGCAACCTCTGGATCTGTCTCAGTAGCAGCCTTAAGGACGATTTTGAGATCAGAGAAGTCGATTCCGCCGATTACTAGTCCGATGACTGGCATGATAATATCGTTGACCGCGGATGTGACGATTGCCGTGAATGCTGCGCCTACGACCATACCTACTGCCATATCAAGCACATTGCCACGTGCTATGAATTTTCTGAACTCTGCAAAGAATCCTGTGTCTTTCATGCTTATATTTCCTTATAATTTTTAAAATTCCTTGGTGAGTATATTGTTTATGCGCGAGTTTGGAAAGCCTTTTGCACAATTAATCTGCCGACCATCACAATATACTCACATATGCTGTCATTATAAGCGACAAAGCATGCTCTGGTGCTCATCGCAGACAACAGCATAAAGCTCTCTTCATCACGCTCATAATCTGCGCCGCAATGATGTTCGCAGCGCTCCTGCCCTTGCATACATGCAGCGTCTGATGAGAGATAGCCATTGAGCCTCTTGTCTGATATATTTCTCAGTAGTGCTGCCATAAGGCAGTACGGCTAAGGAGGCTCCGATGAGGATCACTATCTGCGAGAACAAAATCGAGCTTGGGGCGCAGGCAGCGGCCATGGGCAGGTATCATATCAATGCAGCAATCCAGAAACAGGGAAGAGCCAACGTGGCATTCGTCACAGGCACGAGCCAGATGGAGATGCTGAAGGCGCTGCGCTCGATGGAGATAGACTGGAGCAAGGTCAATATATTCCTTCTCGATGAGTTCATTGGCCTTCCAGATGGACACAAGGCCTCATCCGAGACATTCCTCAAGGAGAACTTCCTCAGCTATCTCCCACCTGTGGGAAGCTTCCATCCGATATCGAGGCAGGAAGATGCGGAGAAGACGGTCAGCGAGATGAACAAGCTCATGGCTGACTACCCTCTCGATGTGACATTCATATGCATCGGCGAGAATGGCCATCTTGCATTCAATGATCCACCAGCGGACCTCG
Source organism: uncultured Spirochaetaceae bacterium (assembly GCA_944389505.1). GTDB lineage: Bacteria > Spirochaetota > Spirochaetia > Sphaerochaetales > Sphaerochaetaceae > Ornithospirochaeta. The sequence continues at coordinate 218,742 of CALXMP010000003.1, read as the reverse complement.
ATACGATAGATCCATATATAATAGTGGAGCTTGAAAGAAGATCCAGAAGGCAGCAGGTAGGCGAAGGCTGGTTCAAGAATATCGATGAAGTGCCGTCCAGAGCGATAACGATGTCGATTCATGAGATCATCTCGTCAAAGAACATCATCTGCTCATGCCCTGACCAGCGGAAGGCAAAGGCTGTAGCGATGTGCATATTCGATGATATAGCACCAGCTGCGCCATGTGCGACGCTCAGGCGCACGGAGTGCTCTCTCTTTCTGGACAGGCAATCGAGCTGTCTGATACTCAGCGACCGCAGACAGAAATGAAAACAGACAGGTTCCCTCCACGGAGGGAATCTTTTTTCATCAAATTCCGCAGAACGGCCTTTCCAGACATTATAGAATCGGAATGTAACCTTTAAAGTATTATAAAGTGTTTTATATACATGGACTTGCAGGAATCCATAAAGAAAACCTTTGAAGGAGGCCGCTTTATCAGACTACTGCAGAAAATCATGATAATCGCGATTGCGGCAGCACTACCCCTATCTGCTGCCGATATCCCTGTGATTACGCTGGATGAAGCGATAAGATCCGCAGGGGAGAACAACATCTCCATAAAATCAGCAGAAGCGGTGCTCAGCAGATCACTCAGGAATGCTGACAACACCATGGGCACATTCATGCCGGACCTGAGACTCAGCGCCGGGCTGCAGGCAGGAGGGAATTTCCCTCCGGTAACGGAAGCCCCTGAGTATACAGGGCTTACGCTCAATGCAGGAGCTTCCGCTTCCTTTTCCTTCAGCGGATCAATGATAAAGGACGGGGAGACAAGGGCACTGGACAGGGAAGCTGCCATATTAACGTTCCAGAACGATACCAAAAGCATCGAGCAGTCAATCATAACAGCCTACTGGACAATAGCCGCGAACAAGATCCAGGCAGATAACGCCTCGACGCTGGCAGAGGATGCAAGGACGCAGTATGAATCCACTCTGGAGATGTATGACAGCGGTATATCCGATGAGCTGGCGCTGAATCAGGCAGAGCTTGCATACAATCAGGCGATGCTTATCGTGAAGACTGCTGAAGATACGCTGGAGAATTCCAAGGATGTCCTCAGAACGCTCACAGGCATCGACGGAGACTTCTCCATCTCCCCTCTTCCCCCGACCGTTTATCTCGCCTTTCCATCTGCTGAGGAGGTATTCGGGGAGTACAGCGAGAGGAGCACTGCAATAAGACAGAGCCGCAATGAACTTGCCTCGGCAAAAAATACGCTTGATAGCACAAGGCTTGGCTCCTACGTCCCTTCCATCACAGCCGATCTCAGCTACAGCTACAGAGGCGGATGGAATGCATCATGGGATTATGGCACATCGGGCCATGGCCTAACTGGAGGCATCTCCGTATCGCTTCCTATCGGAGCAATACTCCCTGGCGGGAGCGGGGACACTGCCATCAGGAATGCCGAGGATGATGTGCAGATACGGTCACTTGCGCTCATGCAGACACAGGAGGACCTCATGTCCTCCATAAGAGACTGCATCGCACGCATCAGCCAGTACCAGGACAGCATGGATATGGCAGGGAAATCAGTCTCATCGGCAGAGAGGACATATGAGCTGATGAATGAGGCATATGAAGCGGGACTTGTCACCGATTCAGAGCTTGCAGATACCAGAACCGAGGTGCTTACGGCCAGATTCGAGGCACTTGCATACAACATAAAGCAGCTGCTCGAGAGCTATAGCCTGGCATATATGCTGGATATAAGCATCGAGGACCTCCAGGCTGAATATGGAATGAAGGGAGAATAACCGATGGATGGAAATGATAGCAGAAAGAAGATACAGGAGCCCGATTTCGAGGCACTTGCCTCTATGAAGAGCACTTCGAAAGCAAGCAAGCTGACAACGGCAGTCCTGCTCCTGCTCTGCATCATCCTCACAGCAGCTGTGCTTGTGAAGATGTTCAGTGCACCACCCGCAGAGAAAGCCCTGACGGCGGACAGCAATGTGCTTGCAGCAGTGAATGTTTCGGCCGCCCCTGCTGAGTACGGCACGTTCGTTAAGATCTCAAGGATGAATGGCGAGATCAAACGGGCAGGCAACGACATAATCATCTATCCGGAGATATCATCGACGGGAACGGTAACGGATGTCCTGATTGATGAAGGTGATACCATCAACAGAGGAGATATCGTGGCATACATCGATTCATCCCGCCCCGGATCAAGCTATAAGATCAGCCCGGTTATCGCAAAGGCCGGAGGCATAGTCCTCGATGTGAATGTATCTGAGGGCGAAAGGATAAGCTCCTCTACAGCCATAGCCACGATAACGAGCAATGATGATCTGGTGATTAAAGCCTCCATTCCCGAGAAATTCATAGGAACGCTCAGGAAGGGAATGGCAGCAGAGTTCGAGACTGTTGCCTATCCTGGAAGGATGTATACAGCAACCCTTTCCTACATTGCACCCTCTGTGGATGCAGCATCAAGGACAACCGACATTGAGCTGACTATAACGGGTGATACCGATGGCCTCATGTCAGGCATGTACATCAAGCTTAATCTAGAGACGGAGCATCAGGATAATGTCCTGATGGTACCTGCATCCGCTGTTGATGAGTATCTCGGCGATGATGTCGTATTCATCGTGGACAATGGAAGCGCAAGACGCCAGGTGGTAACCACAGGAAGCACGAACAATACGGAGACAGTGATTCTTTCAGGCCTCTCCGAAGGCGAGCTTGTGATCACGGCAGGCAATGTCACAGATGGAACCGCTATAAGCGTTGTATAGAGGAAAAGCCATATGACTATATCGGAATTATCTGTAAGACGTCCCGTCCTGATGACAATGGCATATGTGCTCATCTCTGTCATATGCCTTGTATTCCTGCCGCGTCTCGATATGTCCCTCTACCCCGATGTGGAGCTGCCCGTGATGTCTGTTGTCATCGACTGCAACGATGCAGGGCCGGAGGAGGTCGATCTCCAGGTCACAGATGCCATGGAAGAGGCTCTAAACTCCCTGCAGAACCTCGATACGATGACCTCTATTTCCCGCGAAGGCAGATGCACAATAAGGCTTGAGTTCGACTACGGAACAGATCTCGATGATGCAGCAGAGGATGTGAACACGATTGTATCGATGCGCTCTAGATTCCTTCCCGACTGGGCAGAGACACCCCGCGTAATCCGCTATGATTCAACAGGTTCCACGACTGTCATGCGTCTCGTTCTAACGGGCAACAGGTCAAAGGATGACCTTCACTACATAGCAGAGAATACCGTCCAGCCTCTTCTTGAGAGAATCGATGGCGTATCCCAGGTGAATGTCTATGGCGGAGCGAATATAGAATACTATGTCGAAGTCGATCCAAACAGGCTTGAGGCATATGGCCTGACACTCTCACAGGTATCCTCGAGAATCGCTTCAAGGAATGTGCAGAGCACAGGAGGCGAGATTACCCAGAACGGACTCGACTACCAGATTACGACAGATGCGCGCTACATGACCGTCGAGGATATAAATGAAACCATCGTAGGATATGCTGGCAATAAGCCAATATATCTGCAGGATATTGCTGAAGTACGCAGGGATAATGAGAGAGGCGGAAGGCTCCAGTATCTTGATGGCGAAGAGGTCATAACGATAAGCGTATCGAATGAATCCGATGCAAATGAGACAACGGTAGCCAAGAACATAAGGGAATCACTCCCTGAGATCAGAGCCGCCCTCCCCTCGGGTCTCAATCTCATCATCCAGCGTGACAACACAGAGATGATCACCGATACGATGAATGAGGTATATAACTCGGCAATCCAGGGAGTCCTCCTCGCTGCATTCATAATCTTTGTATTCCTCAGAGGCATAAAGAGCACGATAATAATCTCCCTCTCGATGCCTATCTGTATATTGATCACGCTTATGATCATGTCGATATCAGGGATGTCGGTGAATGCGATGACCATGTCGGGTCTCATACTCGGAATAGGTATGACGGTCGACGCCTCTATCATCATACTAGAGAATACCTATTCCTTCAGGCAGAAGGGAGAGCGCTCAGCTGTAGCTGCAATCCTTGGAAGCAAGAATATGTTCACGGCCATTGTCGCATCGACGCTGACGACGATCTGCGTATTCGTCCCGATCATCATCTACAAATATGATATCGGGATGATCGGAGTGATGTTCCAGGATCTCGTCATCACGGTGTGCATATCGCTTTTCAGCTCCCTCTTCGTCGCTGTCACTCTTGTTCCGGCCCTCTGCGGCTCGATACTGAAGATAAACACAAGAACGCAGAAACCGCTGAAGAACAGAGTCCTCCGGAGCATCGATGATGCGATGGAACGCGGAGAGATGCATATGCGCAACGCATACGTACGTGTGCTGAACTACTTCCTTGACAGGAAGTTCCTTCTCATACTGCTTCTCGTCCTGCTTCTTATCATATCGATCCAGAAGTTCGCTGAGATAGGAATATCGCTGGTGCCTCAGCAGACAACCGATGACAGCGTGACCCTGAATCTGGAACTTGAGCAGGGAACGACACAGGATGTCACGAAGGAATATGTCTTCACAATGCTGAAGAACGTTCTTGATACCCTTCCCGAGGGGAGCTATGAGAGCATCATGACAACAGTAGGCAGCAGCAACACTGGAAATATCGAGATAGAGCTGCCGGAGATAACAGCGCAGACCTATACTGTCTCCGATATCCAGGGTATGCTCCGGCCATTCCTCGATGATGATCCAAGTGCTGACTGGATATTCTCCTCAGGCCGTTCGATGAGCGGGCAAGGTATCGAGGTCGTTATCTACTCAGACACACCAGAGCTAGCAGCCGCAGCTTCCGATGAGATCATGGGAATACTGGATTACTATGTCCCACAGGTAGAGAACCTCTCTTCCGATCTCGAGAACGGTGCTCCTAAGTATGATATCGCAATCGATCAGATGAAGCTCAGGGATCTCGGGATCTCTGTAAGCGATCTCACTACAACGGTCAATGCAGCACTGACAGGACTCACTGCCACCGAGATATCGACATTCGTCGCAGATGAGACCTATGACCTTGTCGTCCGCATAGATGAGAACGAGATACAGAGCGTCGAGGATCTCTCTTCACTGATGATCCCGACAGCCAATGGCGGCCGTGTCAGACTCGATGCCGTTGCTGACTTTGTCGAGGACACTGCACCCATGTCCATCAGAAGGGAGAACAGGGAAAGGGTCAACCGCATCAATGCCGATGTTATGGAAGGATATGCCGCGAATGAGGTGCAGGCACTTGTCGACAGAGCGCTTGAGGAGCACCTTGTTCTTCCAGAGGGGGTAAGAATCGAGCAGCATGGCGAGATGTATACATTCGCAGAGTACCTGCCTACGATGATTATGATCATTCTCCTTGCCCTATTCCTCGTATACGCCGTCATGGCTGCACAGTTCGAGTCACTGATGGATCCATTCATAATCTTCGCGACAATTCCTCTGCTGCTTATAGGCGTTATATGGATACACATAGCAATGGGAGAGCCATTCTCGCTATTCAGCATCGTTGGTGTCATTGCCTTGATTGGAGTCGTGGTCAACAATGGAATTGTTCTTGTTGACTGCATAAACAGACTGATAGAGCAGAAAGTACCTGTGAAGCAGGCCTGTCTCCAAGCCGCATATGGACGTCTCAGACCAATCCTCATGACGACGCTCACGACAATCCTTGGAATGATTCCGATGGCATTCTTCCCGGGAAAAGGTGCTGAGATGATGCAGCCGATAGCTGTCACATTCGTAGGAGGAATAACGACAGGAGCATTCCTCACACTCCTGCTCTCTCCCGTCCTCTACCTGATCTTCAACAAGCACAAGGAGAAGAGGTTCAATGATCCGGATACGCTCACGAACCAGCTCCGTGATTACGATATGAGGCATCTGAGGACGCTTGATGATATAGTAGGATGACACATGGCTCCGGGAAACCGGAGCTGTTTCATTCAGTTATGGATAAAATGTAATCCCGAAAGGAAGCTAGATGAAAAAGCCTGCTTATGACGGAATGCTCATCATTCCAGGAGGCATCGCTTGTAGACAATGCATTCCTGAGCTCCTTCTTTGCCCTGACGCGGAATGTCTCATCGGACGAATAGATCACAGACCAGAACACCCTGGCAGATGAATGGCGAAGAAGGAATAAGGCGGAATAGGATGAAACCTTTATGGTAGAAGGGCTATAACGCCCCTGTTTAAGAAGATAATCCCTATAACCTTCCCTCAGTTCTTTCTGCGATAAACTCTCAATCTCTTTCCTCGTCATAGGATCTCCAAAGGAGTCCCGATACCAATGCTGAAGGAAATTATAGCAGAAAAAGAAGGCAAAGGGCTATTCAGCGATTACAGCACCCTTTCCGCGTATCAGCGTAATGGCCTGATCAAAGCTCAGCTTCGCTCCTTTTATCTCTGACAAGTCCTCGGAGAGTGCTATGCCATCGATACTGCAGCCCGAGAGATCAAGAGCAGCAAGCCCAGTCCTGATGAATGATGAAGAAGATAGCTCAGACTGCAGGATTGATGAGGAGGATATCTTCATACCAGAAAAAGATGAGGAAGAGAAATCGGAGGATGATAAGCGGGAATCCGCCATTGCTGACTCATCGAACGATGAATAGCGGCAGATGCAATCCTCGATGATGAGCTTCTTTATCCTGCATCTGGAAAGATGGATGCCTGTGAGCTTCGATGATATGAATGAGACATTGGAAAGCAGGCACTCTGAGAGATCTGCCCCGGAAAGATCCACGCCGTCGAATATGACATCGGTAAATGCTCCTCCCCTGAATGATACTCCTGACATATCTGAGGAACGGATTACCGATGACCTGATAATACAGCCATCAAAACTCTCTTCTCGAAATGATGCACCTGCTATCTCAAAACCCTCCGCTTCCATGTCCGAGCTGAGGGCTTCAAGGAAATCAGCGGGAATGCCTGTCCTTGAGGACATCGATAACCTCGGAAAGCGTTGTATCCTTCTGACAGAGAAGCACGAGGAAGTGGTACATCAGATCAGCAGCTTCTCCAAGGAAGAGCTCCTTGTCATTATCCTTTGCCTCGATGACAAGCTCCACAGCCTCCTCACCTACCTTCTGGGCAATCTTATTAAGGCCTCTGGAGAAGAGATGGTTCGTATATGATCCCTCTACCGGATTGGAGCGTCTGTCATGGATGACGGACTCAAGATAGAAAAGGAATTCCGGTGATGATATCTCAGATGGCTTATTCTCCTCGCCGAAGCAGGTATCGGCACCGGTATGGCATACAGGGCCAGATGGGATAGCCTTCACAAGCAGCGTATCGCCATCGCAGTCTGCCAGAATCTCCCTGAGCTGCAGGAAGTTGCCGCTTGTCTCACCCTTCGTCCATATCCTGTTCCTGGATCTGGAGAAGAATGTCACAAGCCCGCGATCAAGGGTAAGCCTGTAGGCTTCCTCGTTCATATAGCCAAGCATCAGAATCTTTCTTGTAACTGCATCCTGCACGATAGCAGGAACCAACCCACCGCCCTTTTCGAAATCAATAGTCATTCAAAACTCCTCAGATATCAAGAAAACCCCGGCTCCGGACATCCTTAAGGATGAAACAGGAGAATATATTGATATTAGTCCGATTCCGCACCTTAAAGTCAAGCCGTAACATGGATTACAGCACCGGTCTTACAACTTTGCCCTATGCGCACCCTTCATATCTCTTGATTTTAAGCAAAAACCTCTTTATTATGCCTATATCATTGCCCAGATGGCGGAACTGGTAGACGCGCTAGTTTCAGGTACTAGAGCCTGCAAAGGTGTGGGGGTCCGAGTCCCCCTCTGGGCACAACACCCCCGCTATTGCGGGGTTTTGTTTTCAGAAATAATTCCTTGTAATACAACCTGAATTAACAAATATAAACTATGTCACAATTGAACTCTAGATATAACTCCTTGTTGTAAAAATAAATACATAGAAATATGGCTTCAAGTTATAGTATAGAGTATAAACTATTAAGATTTGCCTTACCCTTAATACTAATTACTTGTAATCTAATTGATTACCAAGCACCAAACATAGTTGTAAAATGGGAATGCAGGATACAAACACAAGATTCTGATATTGCTTGGCTACAACAAGCTAGATTCTCCTATTTGTACCTAATTTGTGACTTTTTGAACTAACCATTCTTATAAGAGCAATACTGCACTTCGACTTTATTACCATTCTATTCTTATAACTTCTCCTGAAGATCTGAATACAAGAGATAACGAAGGTAAAACAACTTTGCACTATCTTGCCAAGTCAGGTTATCCAAAGTGCCTTGAAATCCTCACAAGGATGGGCGCAATACCTTTCTGTATTGATGAAAAAGGAGATAATGTCCTTCATGTCCTTATATCAGGATACAGGATGAATACGATCTATGATCTCGATATTGCATGGGATTTCTTCCCGAGTGCCTGATTACAATGAAGAACGCAGAAGGAAAAACACCTCTGGATATATTCAGGGACAGACTCTGTGAGAGTCAGAATGTCTATTGATTTCATAGACAATTTATTTGGTTAAGAGCGGAAAAACCTTGACAAGTTACTGGGGGGGGGTAGACTTGGATTGAGTTTCTTGTTGTAAAGGAGGTTTCACAATGAAGAAGATAAGTTTCTTGGTTGTCTCAATCTTTCTCGCTATTACTCTTATTTCTTGTTATCCAAGATATACCATAATTCCTCTTCCAGATATCGATAATCCGATAGATACCGATGAGCCAACTCCGGAACCAGAAGGGCCAACTACATTCAGTCCCCAAACGGTTCAAGAGCTTAAAAAAGCTATCAGTGATTCAAAAGATGGGGATACCATTGATGCTGATGTTAATATTTCTCAAGAAGAATTCGCCGAATTTCCAATAACTCTGGATAAGAAACTTACTATGAAAGGCGAATATCTAATTGCAGATGATCTTAATTCAGAACTCATGCTGATGAAAACAGTTTCGAGAAATGGAGAAAAAGCTGTCGGATTATCATTGTTTGATATTAAAGATGAGGTTTCTCTAGTTGATCTGACTGTCAAAGTAGCTGAATCAGCTGTCGCAATGATTGACCAGATTGTTTCTCTTGATTCATCAAACGCAATTCTTAAAACAGATAATTTCAAAGTTCAGATAATAGATGATGAAACATCCACTCCTATAGATAATCCGCAGAATACTGTTATTGCTATCGCAGTAGGTGAATCTGTACCTGCAGAGAATATCATTCTTGACGCTGAATCAGATGCTAAGATTTACGTAGATGAGAATAATACAGCAATCGATACTATTTTCGAAAATATTGATAAGATAAATCCTGACACTGAAATAGTGGTTTCCAAACTCCCAGAAACAGAAATCAAACTCGGAACAGAGCTTTCTGATGGAATCATCTATTACGACAGAGGCGCTGAATACGGTAAATATAATTACAATGAGGCAACAAAGACCCTTACTCGTATTGATTATGCCGTTGATGATGGTTCTAAGGATTCAACTGCTTGGAGATTCCTAATTGTTGCAAAAGAGAACTTAATTGACTTTTCAGAAGAAATTACATGGGGAGAATTCAGGCCTCTATCCACCCAGAGACCAGGTTGGTATGAGACTTCCTATGAAATAGGCTCCGGATTGAATAATACTTCTATAATGCTTGGCTATTATGGAACGGAATCAGAATACATCTGGCCGAGGGTGAAAGAAGAGCAGGATACAACAGGAGAACAGTGGTTCGTCCCATCAGCACTAGAGCTATATGAGCTATACAAGGTTAAGGATGAACTTACGAATATTACTTTCCCAGATTTCACATACACCAATGAATATTGGACATCTACCAGATGCATGGAACCGTTAACGGATACAAATTTTGCTGTATTGAACGAGGTTTATGGTTGCGTGGTTGACTTCCATGATAAAGATTTAACGGAAGAAGAGGTCCGGCAGGATGGCATGTCGGCAAATTCGAACCGTTTTGTGAGGTTAATAAAACGATATTGAGATTTAAATGTTGTTTGGATGGGAACTGCGGTTCCCATTTTTTGTTTGAGAAGCCGGGAGTGAATTACAGATCCGTTTCTTGTTCAAAGGATACTATGTATGTCATACAGGTATACCCTATTGAGATTATCGTAATCCAAGGATTCCTGTATCAATAGAATCCATTCCTGATTCATTTCTCTATCAAAAAGGGTGCAATATTCAGAAAATAGAATAGCTTTCTCAAAATCTGTTGTCATGCTATATTATAGACCGGTTGGACACCAAGCCGAACAGGGGCGAGTTCCCCGCCGTAGAGCCAGAGGTAGACCTCTGGCAATTTTCAATTTAGAACTCCCTCCAAGCCTTTAAAACAGGCCGGAGGGAGCCTGACTAATAAATGAAATCAAGAAATAGATTCTATCATTCCTTAATCATTTCACCGTTTTTCCAGATAGGTGCAACTGAACTATTAAGAACATAAATATCTGCTGTGTTGTTATTCATAAGAGCATTAGCAAATTTGGCAACCTCAGTTCCAAGAGCATCGACATTTACACCATTAATTCCAAACCTTATGGAATTATCAGTACTCTCACTTTCAGCGTTGATTGTATTACCGGTAATTGTAATATTTGGGAATACTGCTTCCGAAGCATCATTAGAAACTGTAGGCTCAATATAAATACCACCATAGGTATTTATTCTATTTCCGGTAATCTCCGTCTTGCCTGTAGAACCAAGATAGATTGCTGTGATGTAATCTGTAAACTCTGTATTCGTTACCTTCAGTATTGTTGTGGTTCCAGGACTTGTAGCAATCGCTATATCATTGTCAGCTCTGTTTGCAGCTGTAAAATGAGAATTCTCTATGATAACTCCAGTATCACCTGTTGTGCTCTGAACACTGATTGCTTTCGCATCCTGGGCTGTTTCTGCTGTGATATCAAATGTGACATTGTCTGCATTATTTAGGACGATAGGAGCATTGAATGTGATTTTGGCCCCCTCTTCTGTTACAACCTTTACATCATGAGCACCATCAATGCTAAGCCCTCCTTCATGAGCAGCATCCCCACCAGAAATTGAAGTACCGTTAGCTACACGTATTTCAATAGGATTTGCGTGTGCCGAAGTCATTGCCGCTACAAGTTCAGCCTCGTTCTTCACCTCAATATAAGGGTAAACAATCTGTCCATTCTGGAGAATTGCAAGCGTTCTCATGGAAGTATTATTTGCTTTAAGATCATCGTAGTATTTTACAAGATCATCACTTATTCCTGCAGCATAAGCGACCGTGAAACGCAGAGTATTATCGGTTGAGGAAGTATCCTCAGGACCAATGTTTCCAGCAATATTTGCTGCTGGAATTTGTATATCAGCAGCTGTTGCATCATTAGCAAGCTTCCAGTCGAGGATAATACCACCTTTATCTATAATGGTGTTGTTTTTTATTGTAACATCTGCTGTAGTATTATTCACATAAATAGCTGTTATAAATCCTTCAAATTGATTGTTATCAAGTATTACCTTTCCTGCAAGTTCTGCATCAAGTGCTACACCAATTAAAGCCGTTGCTGAATCAGCACTCTTGATATAAGAGTTCTTGATTGTTATATCGGCCTCTCCTTGATTGTGTATCTCCAATGCATTGTAGACATATGAATCAAAATGGACACCATCGATTACAACATTAGTCGACTGTTGGAAAACCATCCCACTTTTGAGCGATATAACAACATTTTCGTTTGCAGATCTAATAGTTAGATTCTCAGCATTTGAAATATACTGACTGTTATTGTATTCAAAAGAATCCGACAGAACGATTGTGGAATCAACTTCATCTGATGCAGCATCTTCTATAGCCTTCAGAAATGAGGCCTGATCGTTAACGTAATATACCCCTGGATCATCCGGATCAGGAAGCGGTTCTGGATCTGGCGTAGGTTCCGGACCAGGTGTTGGAACATCCGGAGTTGGGTCCGGGAGTGGGAATGGAATCACTGATGTCTGAGGACAAGCAGTGAATGCGAAAAGAACGAATAATGCGCAAAGAGCAATTACAAGTTTCCTAGGCATTTCAACCTCCATGAAATATTCTTCAGAAAGAATACCCCCCCAGTAGTTTGTCAAGGTTTTCAGACATCTTTTCTTATGAATATTGATTTATGTGCTATTTTCCCTGTTCTTCTGAAATTGTTTGGCTAATTGAAACTGACAGAAACACATCCTCGACTAACTTACAATAAAACAGTATTCTGTCTCACATGGTCAGAGTATTGTTCCTTGGAGAGATAACTGGACGTCCGGGTATAACATGCGTAAAGAATGGACTTCCTGCTCTCAAGAAGAAATATGATATAGATTATACGATTGCCAATGGGGAAGGCATGACAGGGGGATTCGGCATTGGGAGAGCACATGCTGCCCAGCTTACGAAGATGGGAGTAGATCTCATCACTGGAGCTGAGAAACTCTTCTATAAACTCGATATGGTTGAATTCGTGCAGAAGGCCGGGTTCATACTCCGCCCCGCCAACTACCCTCCTCAGTGCCCTGGCAGAAGCTACAGATCTATTGAGATCAAAGGGCATAAATTCATAATCATAAATCTGCAGGGCAATGCCTTGTTTCCAAGGCAGAGCATACAGAATGCTTTCTCATCAATTGATATGCTGCTGAAGAAGCTGGAGGAGAAAGAGCCAGGAGCTATCATCCTTCTCCAGTTCCATGCCGCTACGACTGCAGAGAAGAAGACAATGAGATTCTTCCTGGACGGAAGGGCTGCTGCTGTCATTGGTACGCACACAAAGGTTATTACAGCCGATGAGATGGTCTCATCATCTGGTCTTGCTTATATTACGGATAATGGACGTGTCGGCTCCTTCATGTCTGTCGGAGGATTCGATCCTTCCACAGAGATAAAGAAGCTCCGCTCCCAGCTTCCTGTAAGAAGCCAGGAGTGCTGGAATGACGGCATCATCGAAGGCGTTGTCGTTGATATCGATGAGGAAAGCGGCAAGAGCGTCGGCATACATAGGATAATGGAGCATGTTGAGATAACAGCTCCGGGAAATGCAAATGAAGCAGATAGTGACAATTCAGGAAAATAAGGATGGCAAGATTATCGCAGGCTGTGATAAATCCCAGTGCGATGGCTGCAAGGGATCTTTCTTCTGCACATCGAAGAAGTCTGACTTCCAGGTCCTGAATCCTGAGGGACTGGAGCTTAAGGCTGGCGATAAAGCTGAGATAGAGCTTGAGCCGAAGAAGACTCTCTTCACCGTATTCATGAGTCTCGCCTTCCCTCTCCTGATGTTCCTGCCAGGATACTTCATCGCTGCATATTTCTCATCAAGCGAGGCAATACGCCTTGTGGGATCCCTCTGTGGAGTAGCTGCCGGCTTTCTTATCTCAGCAATCTACTTCAGGATAACGAAGAAGACCTATCTTCCTGTCGTAACGGAGAAAAAGGAAGAGGAATGAGAGCATTCTGGGTTGTTATCGCATCATTACTCATAGCCTCCTGCTCATTCGTCTCGGATGATGGGACTGTGCATGAGAAGCTTGCCACTCCGGATATCATTCTGGAGAATGCGGCATACACGCTCGGCCAGTCCAATGAATCCCCTATATTCATCAAGAGCAGCAGGATTGAGTTCTATTCCAAGGATAACAGGGCAACGACAGAAGCGCTTTCATTCGTACAGTATAATGACGATGGGAATGTAAGGCTTGAGGGCTCCGCTGATAAATCCGTGATAGACACGGAATCGAAGAGAATGGAGCTTGAAGGCAACGTTAAGCTATCAGAGAATGATAGCGGGATGATGATTGAAGCTGATACGCTTATATTTGATAGCGAGAATGAGGAAATAACTGCAGACGGGCATGTGCGCGTTGTCTCCGAGGATGGAGAATTCGAGGGAACTGGATTTGCCGGGGACCTTATGACATCCTCATACTCATTCGCATCGATAGAGAAAGGAGTCTTTAGGCTGTGAAGAGAGTTCTGCTGATCGTGAATATTCTTATCCTTCTCTGCTTTCCTCTCCTTGCTGATGAGGAAGAGTCTGTGGATGAGGGAACAGCTACGGAGGCAGAGGCTAGCGAGGAGATCTCATTCTCTGGCGGCTCAAGCTCAATCGTGCTCCGTGAAGGACGTGAGAATGTCGTGCTTTCCGACGGTGCTACGGTAACAGTCGGCTCGATGGCAATCAGCGCAGATACGATAACGCTCTCGGGGGATAGCTGGAGATATGTAAGCTGCAGCGGAACGACCTCTGTCTCGGATCCAGAGCGCGGGATAACGATAAGGACCTCGGGAATCTGGTACGACAGGATCGATGAGAGGATACTCATATCATCATGGTTCGAGATCGATGATACTGTAAACGAAGTATCGGCTACAGGCGCATCCCTGGAGTACAGACTCTCAGATGAGCGGCTGCAGATGGATAAGAGCGTATCTCTTCAGAAATCCACCGATTCTGGTATAATGAGGTGTCAGGCGGAGAGCGTCATCTTCTCCAGAGACGAGAATACGCTTACGCTCAGGGGGAATGCTTCCGTGAACTGGGGTGGAGACAGATATGGCGCGGAGGTGATTTCAGTGGATCTCGATACCGATTCGATATCACTTGAAGGAAGGATCACAGGTAATATAAATGGCTGAGCTGAGTGCGCTGCATCTATCAAAGTTCTATGGTAAGAAGCATGTTGTCAAGAATGTGACATTCACCATGCAGTCCGGGGATGTCACAGGTCTCCTGGGGCCCAATGGCGCAGGAAAGACAACATCGTTCTACATGATAGTTGGATTCATAAAGGCGAATGGCGGCTCCGTCATGATCGATGGCCATGATATAACCTCACTACCGATGCACAAGAGATCGAAGATGGGACTTGCCTATCTTCCACAGGAGCCTTCCATATTCCGCAAGCTCTCTGTTGAGAACAATATACGTCTTGTGCTTGAGACACAGAAGAATCTCTCGAAGGCTGACAGGGAGGAAATGCTTGAGAAGCTTATCGATGACTTCGGCATACAGAAAGTAAGAAAGCAGTATGGCTATACCCTTTCAGGAGGCGAGAGACGAAGGACAGAGATTGCAAGATCCCTTGCAACCTCCCCAAAGTTCCTTCTTCTGGATGAACCATTCGCTGGTATAGATCCCAAAGCTGTATATGAAATCAAGCAGATAATAAAGCGGCTTGCGGCAAGCGGCATAGGAATACTCCTGACAGACCATAATGTGCGTGATACCCTTGAGATAACAACGACAGCCCATATAATCTCCGATGGGGAGATCCTTGTATCGGGAACGAAGGAAGAGCTCCTCAGCAATGAAAGGGCAAGGGAAATCTATTTTGGCCGTGACTTCGGAAAGGAGTAAGGATGCAGCAGGGCTTAGGACTCCAGATAGCAGCAAAGCAGCAGCTGAAGATATCCACACAGCTGGTTGCGACTATGGAGACCCTTGCCGCGAGCAATGAAGAGCTCCGGGAGAAGATTAAGAAGGAAGCGGAAAGCAATCCTGTCATAAAAGTCATTGAAAGAACGCCCTCCTACTCTGAATTCAGCGATAGATACATAGCTTCATCAGGCAAGCGGGATGACTACTCCGACACGGAGCCATATGATCCGGACGACAGCCGTCATAACTGGATTGAGGGGATGGTCTCTGGCGGAGAGTCCCTTGAAGAGCATCTTCTGAAGCAGCTTGGGGAGATTGATACCGATGACAGGACAAGGGAAGCGGCGGAGATCATCATCACAGCCCTCGACAAGAATGGATTCCTGCCTGCCTCCCCTCTTATGATTCTTCCTGAAAAGCTCTGGGACAGACAGGAAGATGCACTTACGATAATCCAGGCCATGGATCCGGCAGGTGTCGGTGCATCTGACTGGAGAGAAAGCCTTATACTCCAGGCAAAGGACAAAGGGCTGAAGGGAAAGGAACTGAAGATATTCTCTGAGCTTGTCCTCGACTGCCTCGACAACCTCAGGCAGGGAAAGACAGCAGCTATAGCAAAGCAGCTTAGGACCGATGAGGAGGAGATTCTTGCTCTCTCGGACTTTCTCAAGACTCTCACCCCGTTCCCTGGCCGTGAGTACAGCTCTGAATGGGATCAGTACATTACACCAGACATCTCGATAAAGAAAGAAGGCGATGTGCTGAGGTTAAGGATCAACAGCGATGCGCTGCCTTCGGTAGAGCTTGATCCGGAGTATACGGAGATGCTTTCGGAGCTCAAGAAGGACGGGGACAACAAGGATGCATCAAAGTTCCTTAAGGAGAAGATATCCTCGGCAGAGAGCCTTATAGCCCAGCTGGAAGCAAGGACAACAGCTCTTGAGAAGCTAGGTGCGATGCTTATGGACAAGCAGAAGGACTTCTTCCTCTACGGGCCACTACATCTCAAGGGGCTGACGATGAAGGAAGCGGCGGAGATCATAGGTGTCCATGAAGCCACTGTCAGCCGCATAGCGAACTCCAAGTATATCGATACAGACTGGGGTATCTATCCCATAAGAAGCCTCTTCTCGAATACAGTTGAGTCGGCGGATGGACAGAATATATCGAAGAACGCAGTCAAGGAGATGATCAGGAAGATCATCAGCGAGAATGAGACCGGCAAGCCGCTCTCCGACCAGAAGATCAGCGATATACTCAAGGAGCGTGGCATAACAGCAGCGCGGAGGACCGTAAGCAAATACAGGAAGGAACTGAATATCGATTCATCATTCGAGAGGGGAAAATAACTTTGCTTGTTTTTGTTCAAGATTCCTTTTGTTAGAACGGATAAGCTAGGGTACAATATAAGCATCAAAGGAAAAGGAGGAATTTATGAATCTTACGTTCAGAGGTATCGGTTTCACCCCAGATGATGAAGACAGAGAATTCCTTGATAAGAAGCTGAAGAAGCTTGGATTCGCGGATGATTATCTGCAGGATCTCGATATCGTAGCCAGAAAGGAAAGCAAGGGAATCGGCTTCCATCTCGATGCCACCCTGCACTTTGCCTGGAAGAAGGAGAAGGTGGTATCGCAGGATGCCTATGAGCTCCACGAGGGCATAGAGCTTCTGGCTGACAAGATACAGGCAGCGGCAAAGAAGGAAAAAGAGAAGACAATGGGTCTCTGATTCCATTCCATATGGAATCTGTCACTGACGAATGGGGAACGGTGCGTTCCCCTTTTTCATTATGCTGTGGTATAATCCGGCCATGAGCGAATTCACAGTCCTCGATCTTCTTGATCTTGATCTCAAAGAGCATAATCTGCTGCAGCTTACCTGCATAGCTGGAAGGTCCGGACTGTCCAGGGTCATCGAGAATTCGAAGATCTCCAGGCCCGGTCTCGCGCTCACAGGCTATTTCACAGGCTTCTCAGGAAGCAGCATCCAGCTTATTGGACGCGGAGAGGAAGCATACATCGATGAGCTTGAGAGCAGGAATGAGTATGGGAACATCGATAAGCTCTTCAGCTATCATATGCCATGCATAATATTCATCGGCGACTATAAGCCTTCCGATCACTTCAAAGAACTCGCTGAGAAGAATGCCACAGCCATCCTTGCAACGCCTCTTGAATCCTCGAGCTTCTCAAGAAGACTCTACTCAATGCTCGATGAGGTCTTTGCGGAGACAATGACAATACATGGCGTTCTGGTAGAGGTCTTCGGCATAGGTGTGCTCATCACGGGCCACAGCGGTGTTGGAAAGAGCGAGACCGCACTGGAACTCATCGAGAGAGGACACAGGCTCATAAGCGATGATACCGTGAAGCTACGCAATATCTCCGACAACTATCTCATCGGAAGCGGAGAGAACCCGATGCTCGCCCACCACATGGAGATAAGAGGAATAGGAATCATAAACCTTACCAACCTGTTTGGCGTGGGTGCTATCAGGGAGAAGAAGCAGGTCCAGCTATCGGTATGCCTTGAGGAATGGAACAGCCAGAAGGAGTATGACAGAATCGGTGACAGCATCACTGATACATTCCTTGGGATAACGATTCCCAAGATTGTGATACCTGTCAGGCCGGGACGGAATATACCGATGCTCATAGAGACAGCAGCGAGGAATGAGAGACTGAAGAAGCTCGGCTATTACAGCGCAAAGGAATTCGATCAGAATGTGCTCAAATGGCTTGAAAGCGAGGCTGCAAGGAAGATGTACTTCAGCAGCGATGATATAGGAGAGTCAGACTTTGATCAGTAAGGAACTGGAAGTCCTCAATAGAGCTGGTATACATGCACGCCCTGCTGCTGAGATCGCGAAGAAGGCTTCGGGGTATTCCTCTGATATCTTCCTGTCGCGCGACACGATGAAGATAAATGCGAAATCAATCATGGGCGTCATAACGCTTGGAGCGACATATAAGACGAAGCTCATCTGCACCTGTTCGGGAGCAGATGAGAATGAGGCAATGAAGGGAATGGAGGATCTGTTCCTGTCGAGATTCGAGGAGAAATGATTGAAAGGGCTGACGGAAAAGCAGAGGAAGATACTACTATTCATCGCTGAGTACATCTCCGAGAACGGGAGGTCCCCGTCATATAAGGAGATTGCAGCATACTTTGACTTCTCCTCCACCGCTGCCTATGATGGCGTTCTGGCCCTTATAAAGAAAGGGATGCTCGAGAAGGGCGAGAAGAGCCTGAGATCGATATCACTCCCGAAAGAAGAGCGGATGAAGCTGAGCAATATCGCTATACCGTTCTTCAGCGAGGAACCCTCCCCTGAAGAGCTGAAGGAGAGACGGTGCGATAGCTTCTCCTACATAGAGAGAAGGTATCTTGAGAGGAATTGCTTCTCATTCAAGGTCTCATCCTCTTCAATGGTCGATGCGGCAATACTCCCTGGCGATACCGCGATAATAGCTACTGCCGACACCCCTGCAGATGGAGATATCGTCCTGGCCTCATGCCCAGGCAATGATAAACCATCGGAGCTCAGAAGGCTGAAGAGAATACCGGGCTTTACGCTCCTTGTTCCCGATAACGCCTCCATGGGAACGATAAAGACAACCGAGGCAGAGATACTCGGTGTCCTTGTCTCAATCAGGAGGGAGATGTGAACTATCTGCTTCTTGGACCTGAGGAGGGAGAGAAGAATGAATGGCTGAAAAGGGAGAAGGAAAAGGTCCTCAGAGAGCATCCCGATGCCGAGATCCATTCATTCTATACCGGGGATGATGACGGAGCGGCCGTATCTGCAGTGATGTCGCAGCCCTCGCTGTTCTCATCCTTCCGCTATGCCGTGATACGCCAGTATGATGTACGGTCTGGCAAAGATACTATAACAGATGCAATCATAAGCTTCCTGAAGTCCGGCCAGAGCGATGCGGAGCTTGTAATCGTAAGCGCCGAGAAGTCCGAGGCTAAGATAAGCAAGGAGATACTATCCAGGATTCCTAAGGAAAACCGTCTTGTCTTCTGGGAGATGTTCGATAACAAGAAGCGCGAATGGATCGTCAATGCTTTCCGCAAGGAAGGATTCACAATCGACCAGGAAGGGATTGAGGAGATACTCTTCTCCTCAGAGAACAACACTGCTGACATGAAGAATCTCGTGACGTCCCTCTCCCTGTATTTCCACGCATCGAATCCGGATAAGAAATCCATCACCGCCGATGACATAGAGCAGTATGCGGTGAAGACCAGAGGCGAGGATGGCTATACGCTCTTTGCAGCTATCGCCGAAGGTGATCTGGAACATGCGATACTGATCATGAAGACACTTGAGGAAACGGATTCCTATGCTGCAGTGCGTGCTTTCAGCATCATAACCCAGCGCTTCAGGCTCCTTGAGAACTGCCTCGATCTGAAAAGAAGAGGCTACGGCATGGATGCGATAGCAAAAGATGCATCATGCCTCTCACCATACCCTGCCGCCTTCAGCCAGAAAGGACTCAAGGCAAGGGAGAAGATAGTATTCGCGAAAGCGATGTCCACATACACACTCGAGGATGCATCAAGGATCATACGGTATCTTGGCAAGATGGACAGCGTAATCAAGAATACCGCTAGCGATATGCATATGCTGATCTTCACGGATATCCTCTATACGATAATCCGATTCAAGGGAAAGGAACCCGGAATCGATGTTGCAGGCAGAGGAATCGATTCAAAGCTCTGAATACAATACACTCATAGACCAAGCTCTTTCTCTACTTCTTCGGTAGTGTAAGTCTTAATTGTTCCAGCCTTAATCCCTTCGCGGATAGCCAAGCATCTATAGATCTCTTCCAGTTCCCCGATATGCTCTTCAACCAGCTGTGAATAGAAAGAGCTGGAACTTCTCCTTGTCATCTTTGCCAGATTATCCACACGGGCTTTCAACTCAGGAGAAAGCCTGAAAGTCGCCGTAGTCATTGCTGTTTTAGTTGCTGCAGGCATTTTCAAACCCTCCTATACACAATATATACCGCGTGTACAATATTGCAAAGTTTTCCAGATTGAAGAGCACATTGTACAGAAGCAGGAGCCATTTATGGAGCAGGGATAAAACTCCCATTGCCTGTATATTACTTCCAAAAATAGAAGTAATCGACAAGCAAATTCCGATGAAAATCAGACACTATCAAGATGCAATTTGCCGTATTTATTTTAAGTATAAATAAATATCATGCAGTATAGACAAAATGTTCACTTGTCTCCAAATTTCAGAAATTCAGTTTATGAAGCACCCTCTCCGCAACAGAGACGGGAATCTTCGCACCTTTTGCAAGCTCTTCAGCACTCAGAGGAAGGACAGCTTCCACAGAGCCATATGTCTGCATTATCCTCTTAGCCCTTTCCGGACCAATACCTTCAATTGACTCAAGGAGGGAGAAGGATGCGTCACGGCTTCTCATACGCTGGTTAAACGATGTGGCAAACCTATGGCATTCATCGCGGACTGCGATAAGCACACGGAGTCCCGGATCACTATGATCAAGCAGCAGCGAAGGCCGGTCACCGGGGAAGACAATCTCCTCATGCTCCTTTGCAAGCCCCACCACGGGGAAGTCGAGACCAAGTGCGGATAAGGAATCAAGGGCGGCGCTCACCTGCCCCTTGCCGCCATCAACCATCAGCAGATCCGGCATAGGAGAGCCTTCGTTCATCAGTCTCTGATATCTTCTTCCAACAGCCTCCCTCATTGACTGGAAGTCATCAATCTTTCCTTCAAGGGATTTTATGGAAAAATGCCTATATTCTTTATTTGAAGGATTCCCATCCCGGAATACTATAAGTGATGCAACTGTGTATTTTCCCGAGAGCTGAGCTATATCGAATCCCTCGATATGAAGAGGCAATGTCTCAAGGCCAAGCTCGTCGCGGAGCTTTTCAAGAGCAGGGGTGTTATCGACCTCACGCAGGCGCTTCTCGACATCCCTCGAAGCATTCTCAGCAGCCATGCGGAGAATCCTGTAATGCTTTCCATCCTTCGGGACAGTGACATAGACACCGGAATGAAGCTCATTCCTGAAATATGATGATAGAAGCTCAGTATCAATCTCGCAGGATACGAATATCTCTCCAGGAAGACTATCGCCATCGCTGTAGTACTGGATCAGGAAGGAAAGGAGCGTCTCGGTCTCATCCGATAGACACTCTGCCCTATATAGAGCTCTTCCGATGAGACGACCAGAACGGAACTGCATCAGAGATATAGTGCACAGATAGCTTCTCATCTCGATAGCGGCGTAATCACGGCTATCTGCGGAGAAGTCCTCCACCATCTGGTTCTTCTGCATCACGGTAAGAGCTTTAAGCTGATCTCGCTTCCTGGCAGCTGTCTCGAAATCGAGTTCCTTCGCAGCCCTGTTCATCTCCTTCTCAACCTGCTTTATAAGTGAGGAATCATCGCCTGAGAGAAAATCCTCCACTTCCCTGACATAGGCCATGTAGTCCTTTTTATCGATAGCACCTATGCATGGGCCCGAGCACCTGTGGATATGGTAATAAAGACATGGTGTTTTCCTCATTTTCAGAGGCCCTTGGCAATGGCGCAGGGGGTAGTTGTCCTCGACCATCTTGAGGTATGTATCAAGCCTTGTGAGATCCGGGTAAGGTCCGAAGTACTTCGACCCATCCTTTATGACACGCCTTGTCTTGAATATATGGGGAAAATCCTCATTGGTGATACGGATGACAGGATAGCTCTTCCCATCCTTAAGGAGGATGTTGTAATGCGGAGTGTACTTCTTTATGAGATTGTTCTCAAGAACAAGTGCTTCATATTCATTGCCAGTGATTACGAATTCGATATCATCGATCTTCTCGACAAGAGCGGCGGTCTTTGCATTGCGGTTCGGAAGGAAGTACGACGAGACACGGCGCTTGAGATTCTTCGCCTTGCCTACATATATGACAGTTCCTTCCTTGTTCTTCATCAGATAGCAGCCGGGGTTATCCGGAAGCGATCTGGCAATCTCTCTGGCCTTCTCGGACATACACATAAGATAGCTGTACAGACTTTTTTCTGCAATCTATACTTTCCCTGTGAAAGCAGCGGACGATATATTCATAGCATTACCGGAATCAACCAGGACAAGGCTCGGAGAGCTTTTCTCTGCATATCATTTCACAGAGAGCCAGAAACTGGAAATACTGAAGGAAGAGGCAGACCTGCGGCAATGGAAGGAGCCTTCATTCGCAGAGAACTTCAACCCTGATTCCATAGCAATGCACGATGACGGAAGAAATGGGGAGCGGTACATGAAGGCAATGCGGGAAAGCATGCACCATCTTCGAGCCTCCGAAACCGATTACTCTGCTTTCTTCCCTGATATCCATCCCCGGCCCAAGAGCAAGGTAACGCAGCCCGACAAGGAGCTTGTCCTCAGCAGATGCCCATGCCCTGTGGATGGTGAGAAGACACGCTGCTGCAAGCTCAGAACGCTCGATGTGATAGAACAGTGCGCATTCTCATGCTCATACTGCTCCGTCCAGGCATTCTATGCGGAGAATGAGATCCATGCCATCAGCAATATAAAGGAAAAGCTGCTGTCGCTAGAGCTGGATGATGATGTCTGGCATATAGGCACTGGCCAGGCCTCTGACTCGATACTCCTTGGCGATGACTATGGAACGCTTTCCGGTCTCATCGCATTCGCGGAGAAGCATCCTGATGTGATCATAGAGCTAAAATCCAAGAGCGCAAGGAATATATTCAACAGAAGATACCCCGCAAACATCTTCTTCTCATGGAGCCTCAATGCCGAAACGATAATATCGAAGGAAGAGCATCTTACAGCATCGCTTGACGGACGCATAGAGAACGCCATGAGGGCCAGAGACAAAGGCAATCTGGTCGGCTTCCATATCCACCCGATGGTCTATTTCAGAGGCTGGGAAGATGAATACAGCGCCGTTGCAGATAAAGTCTCAGCGGAATTCTCCCCGGAGGATCTCTTCGCAATAAGCATAGGCACCCTGACTTTTACGAAATCGGTGCTGAAACGGCTCAGGATGCAGGGAGAGGAGAGCAGGATCCTCGAGATGGAGCTGGCTCCCGCTGCAGGCAAGTTCTCCTATCCTCTGGATATCAAGAGGAGGATGTTCTCGCACGTCTATTCAGCATTCCCGGAAAGCATCAGGAATGGCGTATTCTTCTATCTCTGCATGGAGGATCCTTCGCTATGGAAGCCTGTGCTTGAAAGGGACTACAGCTGTGACAGGGAGTTCGAGGCTGACATGAAGAGGAATTACCTGTCCAAGAGGGACAGCCTGATCAAAAGGCTAAGATAAGTCATACTTACTAAGTATTTATTTGTTTATAATACATAGGAATATCATGATAAAGACTCGAATATGCCCTTCTCTTTGTTCTTTCTGACATTAGAGGCATCATACAGCCTTCCTCCCATCGTAATGTAGACTCCGGAAGCCGCGGTCTGCACGAAAGAGAGTGCACATCCAAGGTTGAATACGGCATCGCTGTTCTCAAGGGAATAAGGAATCATGGCCCCGGTGAAGACAAAGACATGGCCATCGTCATCTCTCTTCATGCTCTCAAGAAGCATCGCAGTCTTAACCATCGTATCGGTACCATGGACGATGACAACCATACGTTCAACAGACGAAAGCGCATTAAGCGCAATCCTCTGTCTTTCCTCCTCTGTCATGACAAGACTATCGACCGCAAGGAGGGAATCAAGGTGTACAGGCAGTGTCACACGCGCCTGATTGAGGATACGAGGCAGCTGGCTTTCACGGAATATAAGCTCGCCGCGTACAGCATCATACTGTTTGTCGAAGGTTCCACCTGTTGTGATTATCCTGATAGTTCTTTCATCCATAAAGACATTATAAATCCATTAAGGAATATCCGTATGATAATCCGGAGAAGGCTCTCCGAATAAATCGGAATGGGTACCTGTCTCAAGCAGTTCCAATATAAGGGTGTCATGATCAATGCGATAAATTAGAAGCCAGTCAGGCTCGATATGGCACTCCCATACCCTGCGGTTCTCAAAGTAATGGTTATGATGCTTCTTCTCAAGCGACTCACCATTAGCAAGCTTACGGACAATCTCCTTGAGCTTCCCTAGATCCTTGCCCCTACGCCTGCACCTCTCTGCCTGCTTTGCGAATTTCCTTCCATACTCAACGCGTAGCATATTCAAGGAACTTTATCGCATCATCTGCATTATCAAAGCGATACACGGTATCATCCGGATCGGATTCCACCCTCTTCTTCACAAGAAATGCTTCGACATCATCGACAGGGCATCCAGCCGCTATCGCATCATACAGAAGCCTTGTGATTGAAGAGATGCTTACCCCGCTCTCTCTAAGATTTGACATCAATGCTTCGCGCTTGTCGTCATCATAATCTACTGAGATCCTGCACATTTCACCTTTCCTCCATAATAAAGCTAAAATGATAATACCGCACAGTCAATCGTGGCATAGTATAATGTCTCCATGTATTTCACACATGGAAAGATAACACTGCACTATGAGATATACGGAAATGGATATCCCCTGATCATGCTCCATGGCAATGGCGAGGATATCACGATATTCACAAAGGCAATTGAGAAGCTGCAGGAACATTTCACGGTCTATGCAATAGATACGAGGGGACACGGGAAAAGCTCCCCTGTCTATGAGTATCACTACAGCGATATGGCCGATGACCTCTATGCATTCATTACAGGATTAGGGATAGACCATCCTGCAATATTCGGATTCTCCGACGGAGGTATTACAGCATTGATGATGGCATATACCCACCCGGAGATTCCCGCTGCCATAATCGCAAGCGGAGCGAATTCAAACCCAAGGGGACTCAAGCCCTTGTACAGATTCGGCTTTGCCAGAATGCTGAGATCAACTCACGACCCCAAGCTGGCTGTCATGCTGTATGAGCCAAAGATGATGGCAAATGAGCTTGGAAAGATAACAGTTCCTGTACTCATCACAGCAGGAAGCAGGGATATGATAAAAAAGGAGGACACAGAGTTCCTCCATAGATCGATTCCAGAAAGCAGGCTCATGATTCTCGAAGGAGAGAGCCATGAGTCCTACATCATGGATTCAGATAAGATCGCCTCGATAATCCAGGATTTCCTATCTGAGCTTCTCCTCAAATAGCTCCTTCTCCCTCTTCTCAAGAGGGCACTCCTCGCCGCGGAGCATTGCTTTTATGGCTTCAACCTCACGCCCGGAGAAGCTCTTTCCCTTAAGCTTATGGTTCTCGAATGCCTCGGCTGCTATCGGGCAGACCTTCCTCACGATATCGAGCATCACAATACCATACTGTCTGATCTCATACTGCGCATGGCTGTCGAGGCGAAGCGCAAGGAAGTGGAAGAGATTGTGCAGATCTATCTGCCAGTAGAACTCCGTATACAGGGAGAGAGGAAGATCGATGCGAGATATCTCCCTGGCAATCCCCATATCCAGAAGCTCATGGTAATTGGAGAAAGCCCTTTCAGCATCCTCCTCCATGATTGCCCTCACGCGGGCTGCAACCTCCTCGGATACAGGCTCATTCTTCCTGCCCTGCTTATTATCCTCGCTCTGAAGCGCAATATTCTCCGGTGCCGGGACATAGCACTCATCCTTCATCACCGAGTAGCGCCCGGAAATCTCATTCATGCGCGCAGTGCGATGCCTTGTCCACTGACGTGCCACGAAGATCGGCATCTTCACGTGGAAAGTGAATACAACCTGCTCAAACGGCGATGTATGATCATTCCTCAGAAGATAGTTTATTAGGCCCTTATCCTGCCTGTACGTCTTTGTGCCTTCGCCGTAGCTTACGCGTGCGGACTGCACGATTCTCTGATCGGATCCAAGATAGTCGACAAGACGGACAAAACCATGATCAAGAACAGGGAATTCCTTGTCGAGGATTTCCTCAGCTTCCGGTACTATGCAATGCATAACAGCCTCCTAAATATATCCCATCAGGGAAAGCGCAACAGCCGATGCAGCGGGAACAGCAGTCTCTGTCCTGAGTATCCTGCTCCCGAGAAGGGCCGGCTCAAAACCGGAATCGATGAAGAGCTTCCTCTCCCTGTCAGACCATCCCCTCTCAGGTCCTATCGCAAGCACAGCGCTATCACCTTCCAGCTTCATCGAAGATAATGCCACAGCAGATATGGCGTTATCAAGAAGGATGCGCCTCCCGGATGCAGGGAGCAGCGAGATAGCCTCCTCAACGCTTCCTGCGAGGTCCGTACGGCTTACACCTGTCTGCCCAGACTGCATCGCACCATCGAGCAGTACATCCTTATACTCACCATCCTTATAAAGAGAAGCAGAGAGATAGCTCTTCTCCCCGAGATCCGAAACAGGCAGTATGAGCCTGCCGATACCGATTGAGACCGCCTCTCTCAGTATACGGCGCATGCATATAGGTCTAACCTGGGCAACAATCAGTGTCAGCGGATAGAGCTTCGACCCATCATATTCGGGGATGAAATCGAGAGAAATCCCCTCTTCTGTATCGGATAATATCCTTGCCTTCCCTATATCGCCATTGATGATACCGGCTCTGAAGGAATCACCTTCCTTCATATGGAGTATCTTCCGTATATGCTGAGCCCTCTCATCAGACGATGGGATGAATAACTCGCCATCTGCTAGCAGAACTATATTCATACTCTGCCGTAAAGCTCCGAATAGTACTTCAGTCCACTGAGAGACGGTGAGGCCAGATCCTCAAGACGCATCTTCCACGACCAGTTCGAAGACCCGCACGTTGATGGGACATTCATCCTCGCCTCTGCCCCCAGAGAGAGCACATCCTGCATCGGAATGATCGCATAGCGTGCGACAGAGCCCAGAAGCGTTCGGATCATACGCCATACTACCTCGCTGTCAGAGCATTCGAAGTAGCGCCTCACATAGTCCTTCATGCCATCATCGAGATCAGAATACCAGCCCGCTGTCGTATTGTTGTCATGCGTGCCTGTATATGCAGCTGATACAGGTATGAAATTATGGGGAAGATACGGATTATCCGTCTGCCATTTACCATTATCGAAGCCGAATGCGAACTGCAGGATCTTCATTCCCGGGAAATTGTTGTCATCACGGAGCTTCTCGACCTCGGGAGTGATTACACCGAGATCCTCTGCGATGATGGGAAGATCATCCCCGAACTCGCAGCGAAGAGCATTGAAGAGCTTCTGCCCCGGACTCTTCACCCACTTGCCATTCTCTGCCGTAGACTCACCCGCAGGAACCTCCCAGCAGGCCTCGAATCCCCTGAAGTGATCGACACGTACGATATCGAAGAGATTGAAGTTCTCCCTGAAGCGGCGTATCCACCACTCAAAGCCTGTCCTCTCATGCTCCTCCCATCTGTACAGAGGATTCCCCCAGAGCTGGCCTGTTGCGCTAAAAGCATCAGGTGGGACACCGGATGATGCCTCCTGCTGGCCATTCTCGTCAATCTTGAGCAGTTTTCTCTCTGCCCAGGCATCCGATGAGTCCGGTGCTATGAATATAGGGATATCCCCGATGATCTTTATCGAGAGGTCGTTGGCATATGCCTTGAGCTTCATGTACTGCTTTCTGAAGAAATACTGGAGGGCCGCATAGATATCAATCTCGTGCCTGAGTTCCTCCCTGGCTTTATTGATAGCCTCGGGCTTTCTGTCCCTGAGTTCCTCAGGCCATGCCATGAACCATCTTGAGTCATTATAGCAATCGATAAGAGCCTGGAAGAGAGCATAATCCTCAAGCCACCAGCCTTCCTTGCTGCGGAATGCCTCATACGCATCCTTATCCTCTCCGGATGATGAGAGAAGTGCTTCGGCAGCCTTCCTCAGCATCGGCATCTTCAGCAGCTTCGCAGCACCATAGTCAACGCGCTCCGAGGCCTTTGCCTTCTTCATGACATCCTCGATCTCGAGGAATCCTTCCTTGTAAAGCTGCCTGGGAGAGATCAGAAGCTCATTGCCAGCAAATGCCGATCTGGCAGCGTACGGGCTGTCACCATAGCCTGTAGGGCCAAGAGGAAGCATCTGCCAGAGCGTGACACCATTATCGGCAAGAGCATCGGCAAAGCGATACGCATTGTCGCCGAGATCCCCGACTCCATACTCGGAAGGCAGGGATGTTATATGCAGAAGTATTCCGGTTCTTCGTTTCTTTTCCATAGATAAAGATTATAAAGCAGAGGGAAGCCGGGTGCTATACCGAATATTCCCTGTATTTCTCCGCTATGATTCTTATACCATCCTCAGTAAGCGAAGGATCGCCGGAGTAGTTTATCCTCAGGCACTTATTGTAGTGTGGATGCTTCCTCACGTCATCGCTTCCGAAGAAGAAGTACTCACCAGGGACAGTGACAACCCCTTCTTTCATCAGGACCGAGTAGAAATCCAGCGTTGGAATCGAGAGCGATGGGAGATAGAGCCAGAGGAATATGGAGCCCTCTGGCCTATGGATGAAGAATTCTGTCCCATCAAAGTACTTCCTTATCCATGACACCGCAGCCATGGCACGCTTCTCATAGAACGGTCTAACAACATTCGACGCAAGATCAGTAAGCTTCCCTGATGATAGAAGATCACCTGCAAGAACAGGGCCCATCGATCCCGTTGCCAGAGCTGCTATCGCATTCATATTCCCGACTGCGCTTATGATCTCCTTCCTTGCAATGACGATTCCTGTCCTTATCGAAGGAAGGCCTATCTTCGACAGACTCATCGAAAGAACGATATCCTCATTCCAGATAGGCTCTGCCTCATCTGTGAATACGATATCAGGGAAAGGAAGGCCATAGGCATTGTCAACGATGAGAGGGATAGCATATTTATGCGCAAGACTGGAAAGGCCATGGATCTCATCGTCCGTAAGCACATTCCCGCTTGGATTGGTAGGACGCGAAACGCACATCGCCCCTACCTCCGGATGGGAAGCAAGATACCCATCCACGCTCTTCAGATCCATCCTGTACTTGAATGTCCTGTCGTCCGAGTACTCTACAATCGACGGAATGCTGACGAAAGTACCCTCCTCGATGCCCTGATCGGCATATCCTATGTATTCAGGCATAAGAGGGAACAGAAGCGTGCGCTTCTTGCCTTCGCATGTCCCAGAGAAGAGATTGAAGAGGTAGAACATAGCGCTCTGGCTGCCGTTCGTCAGTGCAATATTCTCCATCGTCAGAGGCCAGCCATAACGGTTTCTGAAGAACTCAGCCGCCATTTCCAGGAACTCAACGCGGCCCTGAGGGGAATCATAATGGGCAAGCACATCCTCAAACCTGTCCCCATCGGCGAGGATCCGCTCAAGTTCCGCCCTATATGCCCTTTCAACCTCCGGCACGCGTGCAGGATTGCCGCCCCCGAGCGGATGCGGTGTAACACCTGCAGGGAGAGGCTTTGCTATATCATCCATCAGCTGGAGGATGCCGGAATGCTGTGAGAGCTTATTGCCAAAATCTGTGAAGACCATGGGCTGATGATAAATCATCACCAGCCCGATGTTAAGTGCACAACAGCTTCAGATAAGCCTATTCACATCCTGCTCTGCAGGGATATCGATATACATGAGATTGCCATCCCCTGCTTTATCGATAGCTGCAGGAACGGATACTGCGCTTACCCTCCTGTCCGTATATGGGGAGAAGTAATAGGTAAGCGACTCCGAGCACATGACGCTTGTGCAGAGCGTCTGCTCGCAATCGTCCGAATCCGCTGATTTCCTGAGTATTCCATCCGGTATGTATACAACGCCGAATGAATTGAACATCCTTGTCACGGAATCCATCTCATCGGTACCTTTAGGAGCGAACTCCTTCATGAATGCCATACGCACAAAGCGGGCCGGCGATGAATAGCCGCCAGGCAGTCCGAAGCTGCCGCCTGTGCCGCTGCCGAAAGCGGAGAACTGCTCACCGGCTATGGTGCGGGGAGGAGGATCGATGTTTGAGATCGATACATAGTTCTTCAGGTTGGTCTTCTGCCAGTCGTAGCCAGGAGCATTGGCCATGACCCCGATCGTATTCCTGTGGACTGTTATACCATCCTCATCCGGTTCGATTATGATTGCCTCCCCTGTACTATCGGAGAATATATAGTGGACAGACATAAGCGAGCCATAGACAAGCTCATCGGTAAGATTCAGCGTACTGACCTTCTCTGCGACCTCTTCCACCGAGGAACATGTCCCTAAAAGATAACCAACAAAGAATGCCGGATGGATATCGGTATGCTCAGCATCCTTCTGCGTATTGAAATGACCATAGCCAGGGAAATTCAGCAGAGCTCCCATGAGGCCTTTCTCATTGATACCATCGACGATTATAGGGGATGGAAGCCCGATTACGGAGATTCCGACGAAGCCATAATCCATCTTCTCCGTCCTAGATCCATCGAGCGACAGGCTCATCTCATATCCACGGCCTGCAACGGAGATCCTGTTCCCGCTAAGATCTCCGAACATATCATAGGTACGCCCAAGGAAATGGAGGGAACCATCCTGATTCTCCCAGGCAAAGCTGGTGCAGTTGGCCCATACAGGTGCTGCGCATAATACAACCGACATAGCTGCAGCAAGCAGAGTTCTTCTCATAGATACTCCTCCCTTGCCACTATTGTACTACATTACAGGCGATTTCTCTCAGCGTATCTTATCCAGTGTCCGGATTTGAGGAATATAAGGGAGACAATAGCACCGACAGCCCAGCCGACAGGCCAGCTTAACCAGATGCCTACAGATCCCCAGAATGCCGAGAAGATAATGGCAAGCCCTACACGGAGTATGAGATCGGAGAATGTGGATATCATGAAGGGCGTCATATCCCCCGCCCCTCTTATAACCGCATCCGATACGATCTTGAGCGATACGACAAAGTAGAACGGAGATACGATCCGCAGGAATGCCATACCGCTCCTCGCCGCCTCAGAGCCTCCATTCTCCAGAAAGAGGAGAAGGACGGTACGTGAGCAGAAGAAGAAAAGGATGAAGACAGGAAGGCAGAAAGCATATGTCATCGCTACTCCGATCCTGAAGCCCTTCTTCGCCCTTGCGAAATCCCTGGCCCCTACATTCTGCGCAGAGAATGAGGAGACCGCATTACCAAGCGTCGTTATGCTCGTAACGCACATGTTATTGAGTTTTATCGCAGCCGAGTAGCCTGCAATAACAGAAGCTCCGAAGCTGTTGACGACGGACTGCACGATTATATTGCCCACGCTGACAAAGCTCTGCTGCATGACGGAAGGAATCGCCACGATAAGGAATCTGCGGAATATATGGGTATCGAAGAGAGGCGCATCCGATACAGGAACCGTTACCCTGAGCCGCCTGATGATTGCGATGCATGCGGCGATGCATGAAAGTCCCTGGCAGATGAATGTAGCCCAGGCAACGCCATCCACGCCCATTCCGAGAGCCGTTACGAAGAGAATATCCGCGAAGATATTCGCAGTGCTGGATACAGCAAGGAATATGAATGGCGTGCGGCTGTCTCCCATAGCCGTGAATATGCCTGTCGCAAGGTTGTAGAAGAACAGGAACAGCAGCCCCATTATGTAGATATCGAGATAGACCGCGCTATCCTCCATGATCTCCGGAGGTGTGTTTATCAACTCAAGGAGCGGATCGGTGAAGAGCATCCCAAGAACGGTAAGGGCTATGGCAAGGACTCCCACAGATATCGCGGATGTAGTGATGGCGCTTCTCATCTCCCTCAGCCTTCCCGCTCCATAATACTGTGAGACAAGGACGCTCGCTCCCATATTGCAGCCAAAAGCGAATGCGATGAATATAAGCGTTATCTCATAGGAATTCCCTACAGAAGCAAGGGCATTCTCCCCTATGAACCTGCCAGCAACGAAGCTATCCGCAATATTATACAGCTGCTGGAACAGCATCGACCCGAGAAGAGGCAGCGCGAAACGGATGAGGACACCCGCTGGATTGCCCTCTGAAAGATTCCTATTCATTCTATCACCCGGCATGGAAGATATCAGAAGAAGAAACGCTAATCAACTACAGCAATGCAAAGAGGAATGGCATCAATATAAGAGCCAGAGCTATCGATACGGTAGAGGCAAAACCAACAAGCGCGACATCGCCCTTCATCTCGGCAACGAATGCCGGACTTGCGGAGCTTATCGGAGCGAAGGCGGTTATCGCGACAGCCTTCCTTACCTCGTACGGGAATGGTGCGAATTTGAAGAAAAGGAACACTATGGCAACCGCGAGCAGCAATCTCAGGACATTGACTACCACGACTTCCTTCAGCTTTGACTTATCCAGCCTGAACTCAAGCATCAGGCCGATCATTATCATAGCAAGCGGACCATTCGCAGGGCTGATGAGCCCTGCAAACTCAAATACCCTGTCCGGCAACGATACAGGGAGCGCTGAGAATATCAGCATGATTATATATGCATCAAATGCAGGTCTGGTAAAGACCGAGAGCAATGAACGGAAGGCGCGGCGATGGGACATCATGTCTCCGACAGCAATCTGGGTGATCACAGCATTGATTGCAACGCTCATCGGCGAATTGCCCATATCGAAGAGGCAGGATGCTACTACTCCGGCAGTGCTTAAAAGCCCTGTGACGAAAGCAAGCGTGAAATTCCCGATATTGTATGCGGAAAGCTCAAGCATGTAGAAAATCCTCTCCTCGCGGCTCTTTCCACGGGAAATCATGAATCCCACAGACAGCATGAGGATATTCGACATGAATGAAATCAGAGGAATCAGCATATAGCTCCAGTCGAAGACAAATGACCTGAAGCTGACAAGAACTGCGCATGGAAGAGTCAGATTGAGTACCACGCGGGCGATAGCCACACCATCCTCCTTTGAAAGGATTCCCGCTCTCTTCAGCAGGTATGATACAGCAATCATTAGAATGAAGTATGATGCCCTTATGATGATATCCAGCATAACCAGTCCTTAACGAGATAATAATTATCACAACCTTGTATCTTATTGAATATCTTGCCGGAATTTATCTACTATAAGTCCGGATCAAAATATTTCAGAGGGGAAGATTATGGCTGATAAGACAGAGAATACACGTTTCGGCAGCAATTCCAAGGCTATCGCTCAGGACTTCGCCGAACAGCTCAAGTATTCGCTCGATGCGGATGTCTACCATACAACACCGGAAGGCCGTTATCAGGCACTTGCATATGCAATAAGGGACAGAATCATCCACCAGTGGGATCTGTCAAGGAAAACACAGAGAGCAAAGCATTCAAAGAGGGTCTACTACCTCTCCCTTGAGTTCCTCATGGGAAGAGCAATGACAAACAATATCATCAACATGGGGCTTGAGAAGAGCGTAAAGGATGCGCTCTCCTCTCTTGGATATGAATATGAGAAGCTTGCGGATGTAGAGCCCGATGCAGGGCTCGGAAATGGCGGTCTTGGCCGTCTCGCAGCCTGCTTCCTCGATTCGCTTGCCACGCTTGAGCTCCCGGCATACGGCTATGGCATCAGGTACAACTACGGAATATTCCGCCAGCAGATAAAGAACGGCTGGCAGGTTGAGACTCCTGACAACTGGCTCAAGGATGGCAATCCATGGGAAATCAAGAGACCTGATCTCATCTACCCTGTCCTCTTCGGAGGTGAGGTCCAGAAGAGCCGCCAGAATGGCAGGGATATCTTCACATGGGTGCCGGCAGAGACAATCAACGGAATCGCATACGATACCCCGATTGTCGGCTATGGCGGGAAGACCGTGAACACGCTTCGTCTTTGGTCTGCGCAGTCACCTGAGGAGTTCTCATTCGAGGAATTCAATTCAGGAGACTATACGGAGGCTGTAAGGAACAAGATCAATGCGGAAACGCTCTCCCAGGTTCTCTATCCGAACGATACACTCTATATGGGCAAGGAGCTCAGGCTCAAGCAGCAGTACTTCTTCGTATCATGCTCACTCCAGGACATCATCAGAAGATTCAAGAGAAATGCAGGATACAACTGGGCATCATTCCCAGAAGAGGCCGCTATACAGCTCAATGATACACATCCATCCCTTGCAATCCCTGAGCTGATGAGAATCCTCATTGACGTCGAAGGGCTTGGATGGGACGAGGCATGGGATATAACAGTTAAGACAATGGGCTACACCAACCATACGCTGATGCCAGAGGCTCTGGAGAAGTGGTCGCTCCCGATGCTTGAGAAGCTTCTGCCGCGCCACATGCAGATCATATTCGAGATCAATCAGCGCTTCCTTGATCACGCTGTCTCATTCTTCCCCATGCAGGGCGATAAGATCAGCCGCGTATCTATCATTGAGGAATCGAACCCGAAGATGGTCAGGATGGCGAATCTCTCAATCATCGGTTCCCATTCTACAAATGGCGTAGCAGCACTCCACTCTGAACTTCTCAAGAGAGAGATGTTCCCTGAGTTCAACCTTATCTTCCCTGAGCGCTTCAACAACAAGACGAACGGAATAACACAGAGAAGATGGCTTCTCGATGCAAACCCGGGACTGGCAAAGCTCATCACAGAGGCTATCGGCAGTAAGTGGATCACCGATTACGATGAAATAAAGAAGCTTGCTCCATTCGCAGATGATGCAGGATTCGTTGAAGACTTCGGCAGGGTCAAGGAGAAGTGCAAGGAGTATGCAGCTGCATTCCTCAGGAAGGATTCTGGATTCATTCTGAATACGGACACGCTCATCGATGTTCAGGTGAAGAGAATACACGAGTATAAGAGGCAGCTTCTCAATGCACTGAATATCCTCATGATCTACAACAGGATGCGCAATGATCAGGCATATCTCGATGCATTCCCGCCTACGACATTCCTCTTCGGAGGCAAAGCTGCTCCTGGCTACGTGAATGCAAAGCTCATCATCAAGTTCATAAACAATATCTCGAAGGTCATCGCATCAGACAGCAGAGTAAGCCGCAAGCTTGCCGTGCACTTCATGCCTGACTACAGGGTAACGATGGCAGAGGCTGTCATCCCTGCAGCGAATATCTCAGAGCAGATCTCAACTGCAGGAACAGAGGCTTCAGGCACGGGAAACATGAAGTTCATGGCAAATGGTGCCCTTACTATCGGAACGCTGGATGGAGCCAATGTCGAGATGGCTGAAGAGGTCGGAATGGAGAATATCTTCATCTTCGGACACACAGAGGAGGAGATCAACAAGCTGCAGGGCTCATACAGGCCACGCGAGTGGGTTGATGCTGATGATGAGATCAGAAGCATGGTAGCCCTCGTGGATTCCGGCTATTTCTCAATCAATGAGCCGAATATCTTCGAGAACCTCCGCAGGACACTCTTCGACTACGGCGACAGATACTTCCTCTTTGCAGATCTCAGGATGTACCACGATACCCATGAGAAGGCAACTTCGATGTACAGGGATGACAGAGCCGGCTGGAACAGGAAGGCTATACTCAATATAGCGGGTTCTGCAAAGTTCTCATCGGACAGGACAATCAAGCAGTATGCCGATGAGATCTGGCACATCAAGCCATGCAAGGTCAGGAAGTCCAACATAGATACAGTGCTTGAGGATGCGAAGAATATCCAGCACTGAGTTCCCATCCGAAAGCCTTCCGGTAATGGCTCTGCTTACAGTATCCGGAGGGCTTCAGGATGCTTATTCCTATATCGAGCGCGGACACGTGTTCGCAAATGCTCAGACAGGCAACATCGTCCTGCTCGCTGTCTCGGCAGCGGAAGGACGGTGGAATAATGTCCTTTCATACGCAATACCTCTGGCAGCATTCATAATCGGCATAGCAATTGCCTGCTTCATAAGAAAGCTCTGCGGAAACAGCCCAAGGACAATACACTGGCGTCAGCATGTGCTCCTTGCTGAGATGATTCTGCTTGCATCATCTGCATTCATACCGAATAACCACATCGCCAATGCGCTAATATCGGCAGCATGCGCCATGCAGGTACAGTCCTTCAGGAAAGTAAAGGGAACAAGCTATGCAAGCACGATGTGCATAGGAAACCTCAGAGGAGGAACCGAGCATCTGACGCTGTTCATACAGACAGGTAACAGAGAGAATCTCAGCACAGCTCTCCGCTACTTCCTCGTCATAGCCATATTCGCCATCGGGGCTGCAATCGGAAGCATCGCAATCAGGAGCATGGGGCAATCCACGATACTCATTTCCCCGGTCCTTCTCCTTATTGCTTTCATGATGATGATCAGAAAGCCAAAAGAACAGGTATGAAAAAACGCCCCGCAAAGGGGCGCTTCATCATGAGGACTTCGCAGTCCTTCTTGTGGTCCTTCTCTTCTTCTCTGCAGGCGGTTTCTCCGATGCAGCCTTTGCAATCTCTTCAGCCCTAGCCTGGTCGACACCATTGAGATCGCGCTTATCGGCAGCAGAGAGCGCGCAGTTAAGATCTCCCCACTTTATATAGGCGCCATAGCGTCCCCTGAGCATCTCCAGAGGCTTGCCTTCGTAGTCCTCGTATTTCCTGACAAGATTCTTAGGCGCACCGTTCGCAACAGCCTCAGCATTCTCGATTATCGCAGCAGCATCGGCCGTGAATGGGTCCTGCACATTGATATTCTGTCCCTTGTACTGTGCATAGATGCCATATGGTCCGGATACAAGCATCACATCGTTGCCTTCACTGTCCTTACCAATCGACTTAGGAAGCGTGAAGAGGAACCGGATCATATCAGGAGAATATGATGCAGCACTCTTCCTTCGCGCTATATTGACGATCTTTCCATCGCTCTCACGCCTGAAGTACTCACCATAGCGTCCTGACATGATGAAGATATCATCAACGACAGGAATCTGCTCAGGCTGGGGCGGGAAGAGAATTGCCTTGGCATCCTCATCCATGAATGTCCCAGGGAAGTACTTCGCCTGATCGATAGATGCCATCCTGTCCTTTCCTGTCTCCTCATTGAATGAATCGGAGGAGAGGTACGGGCCGAACTTTCCTGTCTTTATCGCATATGCAACAGCTGTTCCATCATCTGTGCTGAACTTATATGACAGCCCTGAGAGCGTAAGATTCTTGACCTCGGAACGCCTTGCATTCATGGTAACACTTGCAAGATCGCGGGCAAGGCCCGGGAATCCATCCCTGCCTTTCCAGAAACCATCAAGGAATGCCTGCTTTGATTCCGTTCCATCGGCAATCTTATCCAGCCCAGACTCCATCTCAGAGGTGAATCCATAACCGATATAGACAGGGAACATGCTCTCGAGGAATGAATCGACGAAGAAACCTGTGAATGTCGGGACGAGCTGCTGATTCTTACGTATCACATACTTGCGGTCAATCAGCGTGGAGATGATAGTAGCGTATGTCGAAGGACGCCCTATTCCCTCGCCTTCAAGCTTCTGTACAAGCGTAGCCTCATTGAATCTCGCAGGAGGCTCAGTCGTATGATCCTTCACACCGGCACTGCTGCAGGAGACCCTGCTCTTCTCCGGATCCAGTGATGGGAGTATGCCTTCCTCCCCTTCCTCTTCCTCCGTATCCTTCGCAACCTCATAGAGCTTCAGATAACCAGGGAACTTTATGGAAGTACCGGATGCCGTCAGCGTATACCTTCCAGAATGGAATACAGCAGAGACAGAACTCTTCTCAGCCTCCCTCATCTGGGTTGCAAGCGTTCTCCTCCATATGAGCGTATAGAGCTTCAGCTGATCGCCTTCCAGCCCTGTCTCCTCAGGTCTCCTGAATCTGTCACCTGCTGGCCTTATAGCCTCATGGGCTTCCTGAGCGTTTCCTCCGGTTGCCTTATAATTGCGAGGCTTGTATGAAAGGTAGTCCTGCCCGAACATCTCCTCAACCTGCATGCGGGAAGCATTTATGCATTCCTGCGACAGCGTTGGAGAATCGGTACGCATATATGTTATGAATCCATTCTCATAGAGCGTCTGCGCGATTGCCATGATCTCGCGGACTCCCTTGCGCAGCTTCCTCGAAGCATCCTGCTGAAGAGTTGATGTCGTGAAAGGCTTCGCGGGATTCTGCCTTATATCCCTATATGTTATTCCCTCGATCCTTACATCCGAGCCGGAAAGCTCCGATGCGATCCTCTCTGCCTCATCATGCGTCAGGATGATATCATCACCCTTGATCTTGCCTGTCTCGCTGTCAAAGCTCTTAGAGGATGCTACAGGAGTATCATCGATACGGGTGAGCGTTGCTTGGAAGGATGCTCCCTCCGATACAAGCATCGCTTCAACAGAGGCATAATCGGATGATGAGAAGAGCCTTCTGGTCTTCTCTCTCTCTACAATAAGCTTAAGCCCTGGAGACTGAACGCGGCCTGCGGAATACTTGCCGCCAAGCTTCCTGCTTATTATCGGTGATATACCATAGCCCTGCAGGCGGTCGACAGCACGGCGCGCTTCCTGCGCATGGACAAGATCCATATCGATCTCGCGGCATGAGGAGAAAGCATTTGTTATTGCCTGCTTTGTGATCTCATGGAATACCATGCGGAACACCGGGCACTTGGGCTTCAGCTGATTATACAGATGCCAGGATATAGACTCACCTTCCCGGTCTTCATCGGTTGCAAGAACAAGCTGTTCCTTTCCCTTGAGCGCTTTCTTCAGCTCATCAAGAATCTTCTTCTTGTCATCCTCAATCTGGTACTCGAGCTCATAGCCATTATCTATATCAACACCGAACCGGCTGTTCTTCGGCTCAGGAGCAAGTTCCACCACATGTCCACGGGATGCCATGACAGTGCAGGTGGAAGGAAGATACTTCCCGATCGTCCGAGCTTTTGTCGGCGACTCAACTATGATAAGTGTCTTCTTATCAGGATCCGCTATCAAAGAGGACCTCCTAGATCTCAGTCAATATAAATGCGTCTTCTTCTCCCGGATTTGGATTATGGAACAGCACACTCTCCGCAAGGCTGCTCTCCGATGTTGTTGAGAAGGACATCTTTCTCAGACCGTCCTCAATATAGAGATTATATGTTGTCTCAGTATCCACGATAATCCCGAAGGCGCTTGTTTGAATGTACGCAGAAGTTGAATCATAGTCAATCACAATACGGTCCACTCTCCACTTAGAAGGCTTGAATATAGAGGTATTGAACCTTTCCGCATTCTCCCTATAGGCAGTTCCCGTAGGACCATCGTCACCGTAATCAACCCAGCTTCCGGCATCCTCCGAGCCGAAATCAAAGAGAGGGAATATCCTGAGCTCCGATCCGTCATCATTGACCATGAACATCCTGAGATACTGTCCGATTGCCTCATCGCGTACCGTCTCAAGACGGAGGGTGAAGGTCTTCATCCTGCCTCTGTTATCCTTATCGGTCTCATTTACCCACTGATACACACCATCCCAGTTAGTTGTGGAAGCAGTTACCCATTCAGCATCAAGATCCCTGTTCTCAGCATCCCTTGCCGCAACGCAGAGGTCATAGCTCTCATTGGAGAAAAGATCCTCTACAGTGAATGAATAGACATCGGACG
This sequence comes from uncultured Spirochaetaceae bacterium, assembly GCA_944389505.1. GTDB lineage: Bacteria > Spirochaetota > Spirochaetia > Sphaerochaetales > Sphaerochaetaceae > Ornithospirochaeta. The sequence goes on along the minus strand of CALXMP010000003.1, from coordinate 178,812 downwards.
GAAGTCTGGCGACGGATGTCTGTCCGTTGTAGATATCATAATAAACAGCGCCATCAACGGCATCCCAGGACAGCTTTATTGAGGTCGGAAGCGATTCAGCCTCTGCATTCAGCGATACCGCTGATAGCATTGCAGCTGCCGCAAGCAGAAGATAACATACAGAAATCAGTCTTTTTGTCATTTAACTCACCTTGTTAAGTTAACTATCACAAAGGTTGAGCGTTGTCTACTGTGCCTTGATTGTTTATCCTGTCCATATGGGAAAAGCATTATCAATACTGCTCATGGCTGTTCTGCTGCTGGCGTCATGCACCGTGACAGAATCCATGACCATAAACAATCAGAATAGCTTCGGAAGTGTCTCGGAGATCAAGGCTGAGCCTTTCTTCGTCTCTGTTCTCGAGGATTTCGCTGAATTCCTCCCGGAGAATGGCAAATCGATAATGGATAGCTCCATAGAGGGCTTCGCAGGACAGCTCAGAGAAACTGCTGGAGCTGAAGCCGTCTCATATGATAAGACGGGAGAGAATGAATATACACTGGCATTCTCCACAAATGATCTGACAACGCTGCTGGGATCATTCGGAGCTGCTGACCAGAGCTTCGTGAAGATCGGGGAGAACAGCTTCTCCTTCTATCTTGATATAAACAACTATCCCGAGCTCAAGACAATCGTTCCATTCCTTGCGGATCCTAACTTCGAGGTATACGGTCCTGAATACAACCAGGGTATGAGCGAAGCAGATTACCTTGAGATGATCTACTTCCTTCTTGGAGAAGAAGGACCAGATGCTATATCAAATGGGGAAGTAACAATAAACATAACAGTACCCGGTACGATAACTTCTGTGGAGAATGCAGAGCCGATCTCGGAGAATACAATCTCATATTCCTTCCCTGTCATAGCTTTCCTGCTTCTCTCCCAGCCATTGTCATTCTCAGCAAGCTGGACCTGATACAAAGGCATATCGGCAAAAAGGAATCCCGGTCAACGACCGGGACCATTTTGCTGCCTGTACACCTTCTGTTTTGAGGGCAGCCGTCAGAAGGCGCTTCCGGAAGGGAGCTGATGTGGAATGTGGCTCCTCTTCTTTCTCTTCCCGGTATGTGGCCCGGAAAGGCGGCATTATCAATGAAGACTTTTACTTTGAATAGAACTCGACAACGAGCTGGTCATTGACCTGCACAGGAATCTCTGATCTCTCAGGAAGCCTTACGAACTTTCCGGAGAACTCCTCCTCATTCCTCTCGAAATAAGGGAGATTGAATGCCGGGTGGCCAAGGAAGCAATCCCTGAAGTGCTCATTGGTTCTTGACTTCTCCTTGAGAGAGATAACGTCGCCAACCTTGATCTGATATGACGGGATGTCAACCTTCTTGCCGTTTACGAGAATGTGGCCATGCGATACGAGCTGGCGTGCGAGCCTGATCGAGTTGCCGAAGCCAATGCGGTAAACAGCGTTGTCAAGCCTTCTCTCGAGAGAGATGACAAGAGCATCGCCTGTTGCCATGCTGGACTTGAGAGCCTTGTCGAAGTACCTTCTAAGCTGCTTCTCAAGAATCCCATAGTAAGCCTTGAGCTTCTGCTTCTCAGTAAGCTGCCTGCTATAATCAGTAGGCTTCTTCCTTCTTGCAAACGCTGCATCGTTTGCTCTGTTCATCGCCTTGGGGTGTCCACATACATTCACACCAAGTCTTCTGCACTGCTTAAATCTAGGACCCATATTCCTTGCCATAGATCTTACCCTCCAGTAACAATGTCAGTTTTATTGCCATGCCAAAGCACAGCTAGGATAATATATTGCAGCAGATGGGGATATGTCAATCTTACATCGTGCAAATGGCAAAACCTGAATAATTATCTGCAGCTCAATACAGAAAGAATGCCACAGAACCAGCATTATTCATCATACTGCCCTGGTATCGCCTCTTCCTTCTTCCTGAGGAAACTCCTAAGTCTCTGCTGGAAGATTATCGAATAGATGCCGCTTGTTATCGCTACAGCACCTGCTGCGAATATAAGGGCTGCGAACAGAGTTATCACCGTGCTGCCGATGAAGACAGGGAAAAGGAAGAGCAGAATGGCAAAGAGGAAGAGGAATACAACCTCAAGGCCAAGGTATCCGAACTTTATGCCTCGCTTGTAAAGAATGATGTAATCCAGGAGATTGATGATTGCAGCCAGTAAGAATACTGCTCCTGCTATGTATACGAATATAGGCATGAGCAGATCGGGTCTTGCGATTGCCATTGCTATTATCGTTATCCCGGATCCTGCTGTGATGATACTCTTTCCAAGCACAGCGCTTCTCACCCCGCCGGGCATATCGCGGAACCTGAAGAAAGATACAATACCTCTCACCCCATCAAATATCATGTAGACAGCGAATACTGAGAGCGTCACAGCCATGAATGATGATGGACAGAGAATCATATACACGCCTATGAAGAGCATCAATGCTCCGATTACGAATAAGGATATCGAATGCCGCATAGAAAGATTATCCACCACAAATGCGATTTCTGCTACATTACATGTATGAACAAGAATCCAAAGCACCTGCTCTTCGATGCAGACGGTACCCTTTACGATTTCAAAGCAACTGAAGATGCTGCTCTCAGCACGCTGTTCTCTAAGCTTTCGCTTCCATATACAGATGAATTCATAGATATATACCACGGGGCAAACAGCGGATGCTGGAAGGAATATGAGGAAGGAGTCCTCTCAATGGACAGGCTGAGGAGCGAACGCTTCAGGAGATTCTTCGGACTTATCGGAAAGAATGACGATCCTGTAGAAGCAGGTGAAGAATACATAAGGCTTCTAGGTGAAGCCGGGATAATGCTCCCCGGAGCTGTAGGATTCCTGGAGGAAATCCATGGCCTTTATCCCATGTACATCATAACTAACGGCATTGCCGATACACAGCACATGCGGTTCAGAGGAACGGATACTGAGAAATACTTCAATGGAATCTACATCAGCGAGGAGCTCGGTGTGCAGAAGCCCGATCCCGGTTTCTTCCGTAAGGTCCTTGATGACATCGGCATAGAAAAAGAAAACGCTATAGTGATCGGCGACTCTGAACGCAGTGATATCCAGGGAGCTGTCAACGCAGGCATTGAGAGCATCTTCATATCATTCGATGGCAAGCATTCGGATAAAGCCGACCACAGCGTATCCTCATACGCGGAGCTCATTGCTCTTCTGAGGGATATCGCTTAGCTCCATATCGAATATAAGGAGGGAATTGGGTTCAATATCATTGGGCCACTCTTCGCCGAAACCAAGCTCTGGCGGTACCCACAGTCTGATTCTGTCCCCTACATGCATTGCCCTGAAGCCATCGGCAAGCCCGGGGATTACCTCTGACAGAACGATCTCATCCAAAACGCCATTCTCATATGTTGAATATGCGATGCTGCCATCTGGAAGGGACATCTGATACTCACCGGCTACAATCAACGCATTCTCCGCGCTCTCCCCATCGCCTTCCTTCAGGATCTCATACTCAAGCCCTGAAGGAAGCGTGACAACGGACCGCCTCTTGCCGTTGGCGATAAGGAACGCCCATGCGCTCTCGCGGTTGGATTCGCTGAGTTCCTCCTCCGCTCTAAGATCCATGGTTATCATATGGCGCTGATGAAGCGTAAGAATGCGGTTCATCTCACTGTCCGCATAGAATGCCTTGCCGCTGGAATAATCAAGGACACCACGTGCCATATATTCATAATCTATGTTCTGGCCATACTCCGAAGCGGATGATGCAAGCATATAGCCGAATACATAGCTGAATTCATCGGTTATATTCTCAGGCATGCCTAGCTCGCGGATATCACCGGAATCGGGAATATCCTCTTCCGGAAGGAAACGTGTACACGACGCAGCGAAAAGACAGAAAAAGATGATGGCCAAGACAGCACGCTTCATCAAAGAAACCCCTCTCCTCCATCTCCTTTCCAGTGTACAGGAAAAATCTAGCTCAAAGAGAGCCAGTTGTAAAGAAGAACATTACTTCTCTATCGCATATATTCCCGGCCTCTGCTGTCGATAAGGCAGAATACGGGGAAATCATGGATAGTCAGCCTGAGAAGTGCTTCAGGCCCCAGTTCCGGGTATGCCACAGTCTCTGCCTGCAGGATCCTTGAGGAATAGAGCGCACCGCATCCTCCATATGCCTGAAGATATAGCCCTCCTGTCCTGCCGATTGCCTCCACAACAGGCTTTGTCCTCGGCCCCTTTCCGACAATGACCTTAAGGCCATAATCTGCAAGAAGAGGCGTGAATGGATCCATCCTCATGCTCGTCGTAGGACCTGCTGCCCCAAGCACAAAGCCATCGGGAGCCGGAGATGGTCCCATATAGTAGATTGCATTCCCCTGGAAATCGAAAGGAAGAGGCCTACCCTCATTTATTGCATCAAAGAGTCTCTTATGGACCTGATCGCGTCCGACATAAAGCGTACCGGAGAGGATTACCTCATCCCCTGGCTCAATCGCAAGAAGATCATCCTCAGTATATGGCAGATCAAGCTTCCTCCTCATAGCTCCCCCTTTCTGAACACAAGCTCAGCCATCCTGTCCGCCCAGCAGTTGACTGTTACTGCGACAGGAAGCCCTGCAATATGCGTAGGCTCCTCTAGGACAGAAACAGATAGCGCTGAGAAACGTCCTCCCAGCCCTCCCGGGCCGATTCCAAGCTCATTGACGGTGGAAAGAATCTTCATGGCCAATGGATCATCGGATGATGAGAAGAAAGCCTTCTTGGAAAGAACGGCGGCCCTATCCATCGTTCCACCGATACCGACGCCAATGAAAACAGGAGGGCAAGGCTTTCCACCTGCGGTCTTTATAATATCAGCAACGGCTGCGACAACGCCATCTTCCCCGGCTGTAGGATTGAGCATGCGTACGCCAGAGCAGTTCTCGGAACCGAATCCTTTGAGAAGGAAATGGAGAACAACATCGCCTCCATCTATATTCTCAAAGACAATCACGGGAGGCAGATTAGTACCGGTATTCACCCGGGAATAGACTGGATCGCGGACAACGCTCTTCCTGTAGAATCCATCGATTGCCGCCATACCTGCTCCTTTGACAACAGCATCCTCAACTTTTGCCATGGATACACCGCTATCGCGTCCGATCGATGCAAGACACCAGAACATCCCTGTATCCTGGCAGAGAGGAAGTCCTGTCTCCGCACTTACCCTGATATTCTCCTCAATGGCATTTAGGACAAGCCTGCCTGAAGGATGGCTCTCCTCCATAGCCGCTTTATGTATGAGTCCTTCAGCTTTATCAGGCAATCTCCTGATAGCAGCAATCAGAGCATCCCTGATCCTGAGTTCAGCATCCATATAGATCTCCCTGCCTTGTATCATGCTCCTCCATTCTCTTCTCCAGATGGGAAAGGAAGAGCGATTTATCCGGAAACAGCCGAGGCGCAACAAGCCTGTGCGCAGGCGTTTCGCAGATCAGGCGCTGTATGATAGTATCCGGCGAGAGACGACGAAGCGCAAGCTCTGCACTCTCCAGATACCGTTCTTCGGAGGAAACCGTGAAAGTTCCTTCCAGATACTCATCCGCAAGCCTTGTCCCACCGGGTACGTGGAGGTTATGGATCTTTATTCCCTCAGACCCAACTTCATTGACAAGATCCACCGTTCTCTTCTCATCATCCAGGGTCTCTCCGGGAAAACCAAGGATTATATGAGATGAAAGGAGGAGCCCATGTCTGTGTACACGTTCTGCAGCATCTTTCCATACAGCGCTTGTATGTCCCCGTCCGATAGAGAGCAGCGTGCTATCATTAGCGCTCTGCAGGCCAAGCTCTACCCATACCCTCATGGAATCAGAGACATAGGCGGAAAGCAGATCAAGCACATCATCTGGAAGGCAGTCTGGACGCGTTGAGACTATGAACTCCCTATAATCACCAGCCGCGAGTGCCCTGTCATAGATCCGTCTGAGGTTGTCGACTGAATCATAGGTGTTCGTATAGGACTGGAAGTAGATGGAGAACTGTTCTGCTCCATACCTCCGAGAGAGGAAGGCCCTCCCCCTTTTTATCTGCTCCTCTATGGAAAGAAGCCTGGGAAGAAGCGATGAGGAGACGTCAGCATCGAAGGCACTGCTATGGGTAAAGCCCGATTCGCTCTTCCTCTGATACACAGCAACAGCCCCTGTACCATCGCAGAACGAGCATCCGCCGCGGCCTTCCTTATCCCTGTTCGGGCAGGAAAATCCTCCATCTATCCCGATTCTGTAGACAGGACTGCCATAGAGCCTGACAAGATAATCCCTGTAGGTATTCCAGCGGCTGTACATCTTACTCTATGGTTACCATGAAGGAGAATCTGGGCTCTCCTGATATATACACCTCCGCAGCGATCTTGCCGAATGAGGTGATGATTCCCCCTGCTATGTATCCTCCGATATCTATATCATCCATCGTAGCGAATGGAACAAGCTCATCCATGCGCCATGGCTGAATGCCGAGATCGGATGCATCCTTATCATAGCCTTCTGCATACACACCTGCATCGATGAAGGCCGAAGCCGGCAATGGAAGCCTTATTCCTCCCATGATGTAGGCATAGTCATAGGTTATCGGTCCTGTATGCATCACTCTGTATGCAGCTGCAAGATTCCTTGCCCTTCTCACAGTTGATGCCTCACCCTCGAAGATGAACTTGAATGAAGGCGTAGGGCCGAATGAACCGAAGAAATCAAGAACGAAGGAATAGGCCGGAACCATGTCCGGGATATCACAGCCGGCGGTGAATACAAGCTTGCCTTCGAACCCATCATCGGATGCCCGCTCCCCTCTGTATCCATCATAGACGAACCCTATGCCGCCATATGGATAGACATTATGGCTCTGCTTAAGTATCTCCTGCCCGCCTGAGGACATTCCTGCTATGTAGCTGTAATCTGCACCGATTATGAAATCTAAGCGGAGATCATTCCTGTAAAGATACCCTATGCCGAACTTGGCGAAGACACCGGCATCATTTCCGAAGTTGTAGTTCTTGGTTCCGGGGATGGACATATATGAAAGCTGCCCATACTTGATTCCTATATCACCATAGAGGAATGCAGTATCGAAGAAGGGATACGAAAGCCCTGCATCGAGTGTTATCCCCTCATCGATTATTATGCCATAGGTAAGATAGAGCGATGGGATAAGGGACATCCTTCCAGAGAGAGTAAACTCAGGATTATATACAAAATATGTGCTTGTGCCGTCATATCTGACACCGATACCACCATTGAGCCCGATGGAGATATCACCGGAAAGCGGTGGATACGGCACGGAGGAAACGGTGATGATTCCTGCCTCGATATCATAGGTCACGCTTTTAAGCCTTTCATGCTCTCTTATCTCTGACAGGAGTCTCTCGAACTCCGTTATCGTCCTGTAGTCCATCGGGCGGCCGATGAAAGCCTCGAAGTCATCATCGTACGCAGATGCGACATCATGCACGATTCCTTCGATCAGAGGTGCTTCGATATCCCTGTACAGGATGCGCTCCGCTGCCATCTCCTCCTTGTATGGAGCCAGCATCGTCTCAAGTTCATCGAATACGCCGATGCGTGCATCGACAGCTTCCTGGCCCTTCTCCATTATGCCCTGAAGCTTTCCGAAATCCATCGTCGAGTATGCTGTGAGGTCGGGAACGATGACCCAGTCAGCATTCCCGTACTGCCTTATCGTATTGGGTCTTGTAAGATAATCTGTGAACTCGGTGAATGCTCCTGAGAGCGTATCAGCCTTATTCTCCGCGGCATACAGCCCCATTACATCGCCTACATCGACAGCAAGAACGATATCAGCACCCATCGATCTGGCAAGATCGATCGGCAGATTATCCTCAAGACCGCCATCCATCACATAGCTTCCATCAGCAAGCTGTACAGGCGCAAATACAATAGGGATTGCCATCGATGCGCGCATTGCATCGAACAATGAACCGGAATCGAACACAATGCGTCTGCTGTTGGTGACATCTGCTCCGATGCATCTATAGGGAATCGGGAGATCATCAAAATCCGTAACGGAGAGCACCTTAGACAGGTAGCGCCTCATGAATGCATTCACATACTGGTCATCAAGGAGACCGCTGGCAGCCCCGATGCCATCCGTTCCGAACTCCACTGTAAGAAGGTTCGTATCATACCCCAGGAAAGGATTGCTGACCGTAGTTGCTTCCCTGACCGCATAGAGCTGGAAGATCATCCCCATGAAGTCATTCTCATTTATGATGGTCTCCAAATCATCGCCGGTATACCCTGCCGCATAGAACCCACCTATCAAGGCACCCATGCTGGTACCAAGAACCATATCCGGGACGATACCCCGCCTGTCCAGCTCCTGGAGAATCGGGACATGGGCAACGCCCTTTGCACCTCCGCCTGAGAGGACAAGTGCAAACACGGGACGATCAGCAGCGGAAAGCCCTGAAATAAATACCATCATAGCAGCAAGAACGGCCAGCAGCTTTCTCATTGAAGCACTCTCCCGCAGATTCCTCTGCATCCATTTGCAAAGGCAAGGGCATCCATCTCCTTCTTCATCGGAGGAAGAACACGGGATGCGTAGATATAACCATCACCGGCAGCAATCTTCAGTCCCTTTCCCTTCACGATACCGACAACCGTACCTGGAGCCTCTGAGACCGGTTCCAGCGTATCGAAAGCAGAACCATAGACCCCCGTAATGTAAAGAGGACTGCCATCAAGCATGCAGTATGCCTTTGGCCAGGGATACGATGCCCTGATCAGGGCATGCACCTCTGCAGCAGGCCTTGAGAAATCTATCCTGCCATCCTCCTTCTTCACCATCTCCGTATATGAAGGCTCTCCGGTCTGCTCCGAAAGCTCTATATTGTCCAGATCATCAAGGACAGGAAGCACAAGAGAGGGAGCAAGCTCTGCCGCGATGCTCTCTGCCTTTGGGATATCCTCAGTACCATCAAGCGCAAAGGACACCGTCCTGTATATCCTTCCCTCATCGATTCCAGGAGCGATTTCCTGAAGCGTTATGCCGCTCTCCCTGTCCAGATTGCGTATCGCCGCATATAAAGGAGCACAGCCCCTGTATTTTGGCAGCAGTGATGGATGGACATTGAATGTGTACCTGAAAAGCGATAGGAACATCGGCCCGAATATCTTGCCATAGCAGAAGGACATCAGGGCATCAGGCATAAGACTGCGGACATGGGCCCTAGCCTCCTTCCTTAGCGTCTCAGGCTGCCAGACATCGAGTCCAAGCTCCAATGCAGCGACCTTCACCGGAGAAGGGATAAGTGTCTTTCCCCTCTTTCCCGGAGCATCCGGAGCTGTAAGCACTGCTGCGATATCTCCCCGCTGGGCCAGAGCCCTGAGAAGCGGGACAGCTATCTCCCCCGTTGCAGCATAGAGAATCCTCATTTCCTTCTTCTTCCTCCATGGCGCCTGTTCCTGCGCTCATACTCCCTGACAGCCTTCTCCCTGTCCTTCTCCGAGAGAAGATCTATATAAAGCTTACCATGAAGATGGTCATTCTCATGCTGTATTGCCCTCGCAAGAAGACCAGTTGCCTCAAGCGTGAACGGCTTTCCCGTAACATCCTGTGCCTGGATTGTGACGGCAGATGGCCTTATGACGTTGCAGTACACGCCAGGGATGGAAAGGCATCCTTCCTCATACGGGGATGTCTCGATACTCGTCTGGATGATCTCAGGATTGACGAACACAATAGGTGGGTTATCAGGTATATGGATGACGAAGATCCTCTCCGAAACACCGACCTGCGGGCCTGCGAGCCCGACACCATCAGCTTCCTCCAGAGTCTCAAGCATTGCATCTGCAAGCATCTTGAGGGCCGAATCGAAAACCTTGACTTCACTGCATTCCTTGCGGAGAACATCCTCTCCAAGTGTATATATATCCAGCATATTGATATAAATTTACGACATATATCGAAGAATGTCAGCATCCTACATCAGCGATGCAGGATCGGTATCGACCTCAAGGTACATCGATGATGGTGCATGGTAATTCCTGAGGACTGCTGAAGCGAACATGAGAAGCTGATGCATCGATTCTGAGCGCAGAAGCACATGGAATCTATAATATCCAGACCTCTTCTCAACAAGGCAGGGAGATGCGGAGAAGACCTCAGCCTCGGGGAAATCGGGCTCAAGGGAACAGGCGATCCGCTCTATCTCCATAGCCTCCGCCTCCGTACGTTCCTCGTTCTTTCCCCTTATTGCGATGTTCACAAGCCGTGAAAACGGCGGGAAGCCGGTCTTCTTCCTCATATCCATCTCAGTCCGGATGAATGACTCTATATCATTCTCAGCCGCATACCGTATAGCAGGAGCCAGAGGCTGGTGCGTCTGGATCAGCACCGTGCCATCATCGCCATAGCGCCCTGCCCTCCCTGCAACCTGATGCAGGAGATCGAATGTCCTCTCCGCCGCACGGAAATCTGGAACAGAAAGGGATGAGTCGGCATTGAGCACTCCGACAAGCGATACGGAAGGAAAGTTCAGTCCTTTCGCTATCATCTGGGTACCAAGGAGGATATCGATCTTCCCATCCCTGAAATCATGGAGTATCCTCTGCATCTCTCCCCGGGTTCTTCCCTTCGTATCGGAATCAAGGCGGCTTATCCTTGCAGATGGGAACAGCGCTGCAGCCTCCTCCTCGATATTCTCGGTACCATAGCCATGTGGGGAGAGATCAACGGAACCGCACTCCGGGCATACAGTGACAGGAGGAGAGGAGTATCCGCATGTATGGCAGAACAGCCTATTCTCCTTCTTGTGGTATGTAAGGGATACGGAGCAGTTCGGACAGGTCACTGGCGCACCGCATGTGTTGCAGGCATAACCGTATGTATATCCCCTCCGGTTGAGGAAAAGAAGGACACCGCGCTTATTCCTCAGCGCTTTCCGTATCTCCTCCTCCAGCTCTCCAGATATATTCCTCTTCTCGCCGATTGTGTTTATGACCCTGATCCTGGGATATCGTCCAGCTCCGACACGCTCTGGCATATCGATGCGCCGTATCCGCTGCTCCCTCATTAGCTTCCACGCCTCAAGCGATGGTGTAGCAGATCCCATGATGAACTCAGCGCCGCATTCAGCGGCCCTATGCTGTGCAACCTGCCTTGCATGGTAGCGTGGTGCATTGCCCGATTTATAGGATGTCTCATGCTCCTCATCGAGGATTATCAGCCCAAGCGATCTGAATGGAGCGAAGACGCTGCTTCTCGCCCCTATCACGAGATCGACATCCCCCCTCATGATATCATGCCAGGACTTCAGCCTCTGGGATGGGGTAAGCTCAGAGTGTAGAATCGCAACACGTCCGGAAAACCTTGAATAGACCTCATCGGAAAGCTGCTCGGAGAGTGTTATCTCAGGCACAAGGTACAGCACCTGCTTCCCCTTCCGTATGATATCCTCGGCACGCCTGAGATAGACCTCACTCTTTCCGGATCCCGTTATACCGAAGATGTAGTACATCCTGCTCTTCTCTTCCCTGAGCACTGAAAGAGCATGCTCCTGGCCGGCAGACAGGACTTCAACCGGGCTGAACGATGAAGGTTCATAAAATGGGCTCAGCTCACTCTCCCTGCGCCCAGAGGGAATCATTGCGGAAAGACATAAGCCTGCAGCAGAGAAGTACATCGATGCCATCCAACGGGCAAGACTTACAAGCTCATCATTGAATACAGGCTCCTTATCGATGACGCGTTCGATCTCTCTGAGCTCGAAATCCCCCTCGGGCTTCTCTCCGGAAATGGAGATTATGAAACCGGTCATCTTCCTCCGCCCGAATGGCACGATGGCACGTTTCCCGGGCTCGGCTTCATTCTCAAGCTTCTCCGGGATGATGTATGCATAGCTTGCCTCATAAGGAACGGAGAGGAGCACGGTTGCGTATTTCAAGCGTTCCTGCCTTCAAGCCCAAGGGCTTTCCTTATGAACAGGAAGTTCTTCCATAGCGGAACGCGCAGGGATGGATCTGCCCTGTACTCCGACGGGGAATAGGAGACGAATGTCCTGATGCCGTTGACCTTATATTCATGGCCCAGCATATCCGCAAAGCTGCAGGAAGATCTGAGCATATAGCGAGAAGCCTCTGAGGAAAGGATTACCATGGCAGATGGTCTGAAAGCCATCATCTCATGCCTGAGATACCCTCTGCATGCATCGGCAGCCTCCCTGCTCCATGTCCCTGCAGGGCATTTGATCAGCGATGTCAGGGACCATTCCCCTTCCCTCAGCAGAATCGAATCCTTCCACCATGAGCGGAACAGCTGGATATCATCACCATCGAGAAGCATATTCCCCTCAGGATAAGGAAGGATGAACATGACATTTCCTCTCTTCATCAGCGGACGAGCGAAGACCTCTCTCCTGCTGAACATCTGGCAGCTATGACAGGAAGCGCAGGCAGCATAGAAATCAGCAGGGGCGTTATCTCTGGATGCATTATCTTCAATAGAATACGAGCACGGTTCAATGACCTCGCCAAGTTTATCGTCTATGATGCATCGCTCCGCCTCATCAAGAAGCGTCATCAGATATTCCTTAGTGCTGTTCCCGCTCATACCCATCCTCAAACCATTGATACTTCTGGCTGTCGTAGCTCACATCAGCAAGATACAGACCCTCGGAAGATGCTGTCCTCAGCGCATTCTTCCTGTCCCTGGATTCCAGCCTGGTTCTGAAATCCTCCTGGCTCTCACCTGACATAGCTGCCTCCAGCATGGTTCCTACCATGCTCCTCACCTGATGGTACAGGAACGCATTGCCCGCCACTCTGTATCTGAGAACAGGATAACCATATAAGTCATTTATGGCATCCCACTGTGAGATATAGATATCCCTGAACTTCGAAGGAGAGGGATCGCGGGCAGATGCAAACGTCGTGAAATCATGGGTGCCCTGGATGCATGAGGCATACTCATTCAGCAGGTCTAATCCAGGCATACGTTTCATTGGTGTTATACGTTTATCATCAAAAGGGAGCATATCCTGTGCGGATTTTATTAGATACCAGTACTCCCGGGACATCGTTGAGAATCTGGCATGGAAACCAGCAGGTGCCTCTGAAGATGAGAGAACTCTGATGCTTTTAGGAAGCTTTGTGTTGAGTATAAGGGCAAACTTACCAGGATCTATCGATGATGAGGTATCGAAGTGGCAGCCCTGCCTGAGCGCATGCACACCCTGATCGGTACGGCCTGAAGCATATACAGTAGTCTCTCTGCCCAGTACAGCGGAAAGCGTTTCGGAGATAACCGACTGTACGGATATGGCATTGCCCTGTGCCTGCCATCCATGATAGGGAGAGCCATCATATGATACGAACATCATGATGCGTCTCTCCCCCTCTTTTGGAAGATCATACTCCTCCGGTCTTCTCCAGTCGCTTCTCATGCCATGATTCTAGCATGAGAGCGACAATGATTAACAGCTATCAGAAGAAGCCATCGCGCTCCCTGTCGCGGTCCCATTCGATTATGCGGCCTGTCGCAGCATCGATCTCGAACTCATACTCTGTCCTGTCGAACCAGATGGAACCTTCGTAGATTCTTCTGCCATCATCGCGCTCAGCACGGATCATGATATCCTTATCGGTTGCACCCGGCACGCGATCGAGAGCAATTCTCGAAGCCTCTTCGATAGATATCGTATCCCCGCCTCTGTATGACCTGACGACCTCCTCCGAATACTCCAGAATCCTTCCGCCATCAGCTGCTATGCTGTACTCATATTTATGATGTCCATCAGAGAATTCCACCTCATAGACAATCATGCCATGATCCCTGTCCATCTTCGTGCGGAAGTACTCGGCATCCTCCCAGGAAAGCCCTGCATCAGCAAGCGCGATCTCCTCCGCCTCTATCTCATCAATCATCTCGCCTGAATTGCCGCCTCTGTAGCGCTCAGCTTCAAAGTCCTTCGAGATTATCGCACCGGTCTCAGCATCTATCTCATAGTCGTATTCAGTACCATCCGCATAGAACTCAACATCGTAGACAGTCCTGCCATCTTCCCTGCCACGCTCCGTATGGAGGAACTCCGTCCTCTCAACACCTGCATCCCTGAGAGCAATATCCTCTGCCTCTGTACGTGATATAGCAGCAAACAGCATTCCAGGAACAATCATGATAAGCAGAGCCGCCATAAGAGTTCTCTTGATGTTTTTCTTCATATTTCTTTTCTCCTTTATCTTTTCCATGACTAAACGATAACAAACGAAAATTAAAAGAAAATGAGAAAGAAAAGATTTTTCAGGAAATCAGCATGGATCAATCAGAACTGAATAATGGGTATTCTTGCTTCCCCCTTCTTCTTTTACAATCAGTCCGTATCCTACAAGCTTCCTGAGATCGCGGTTCGCCGTATCGGGATGGCACTCTGTGATAGCTGCATACTTCTTTGCTGTAATCGCTCCCTTCCAGTCTTCATCGAGTACTTTCCCGAGGAATTTAAGCTGCCTTGCATTGAGATTATGCTCTCTGGCTCTTTCCCTGAATGCTTTCATCCTGAAAGAATCCTGGATTCTGGCTATGGCGGCGACATAGGAATCAATCATCCTTTCAAGGAACCATACCACCCATTCTGTAATGTCCATCGAAGAACCTGCAGAGATCCTGTTCAGAATAGAATAGCACTCACTCTGCTTCTTCTTGATTTCAGACGAAACGAACACCGATGGGAAACCTTCATTGCTCCTATTCATCACATAGTCGCTTACAATCCTTGCAACCCTGCCATTCCCATCCTCGAAAGGATGGATTGCTGCAAGGTAATAATGGGCTATCGCAGCCATGACAGGATCGGAATAGAGTCCGCTGTTCACGAAGCTTATGAATTCATCCATCATCATTCCCACCTTAGAGGCAGGAGGGGCTTCATAGATGATCTCACTGTTCTTGTATCTGCCAGACATTATATAGACGCTATCATCCCTGAACAGTCCCCGTTTTATCCCTACTCCGCGAGAAGACTCCCGCTTCCATAAGCGATGAGATGAATCATGGGATATCGCATATTCCTTTTGCATAATATCCTGATCCATGGTAAAATATGATATGACAAAAGAGGAGAGGGAAAACAAGAGCAGAAGGATAAGGGAAAAGGGCGAGGATACCCGCCTCCGCCATGCCTCTATGCGCCCTCTCACAGTGGAGCTCAAGCTGGATCTGAAGTGCCTGAACAACGCAGAACGCAATAAGCTCTTTCTCTTCTTCGCTGAATGCAGATGGCTCTGCAACTATCTCCTTGGCCTCAGCAATGATATGTTCAGGGACTTCGATACCAGGACACGATGCATCACTTCCCTTGATAAGGATGGCAATGCTGTCGCAAGGAAACTGACGATGCCAGCAAAGTTCATACAGACGGTATACACATCCCTGAAGCAGGACATGGCATCCCTTGCCGCGAAGCGCAGGAAGACAGGGAAGAGGAACGGGAAGCTGAAGTTCAGGTCATCATATGATTCAATCGAGCTCAACCAGTATGGCAACACCCACTGGATATGCTATGGCCCTGATGGCAATAAGAACGGGAAGTATAGGAACACCATCCATATAGCAGGGATAAAGAGACCCATACGCGTATTCGGCATGGAGCAGATACCTGCCGGAGCTGAATACGCCAACGCAAGGCTTGTGAAGAAGCCTTCGGGCATATACCTCATGCTGACATGCTATATACAGAAGCATGAAGACAGCAAGGAATCAGAGACGAAGCCTGATCTCGGCATCGACTTCGGGATAAAGACAGCGATAACGACCTCCGATGGAGAGAAATATGATATATCGGTCCGAGAACCGGAACGCCTCAAAGGGCTTCAGCGGAAGCTCGCAAGGCAGAAGAAGGGCTCCAGGGGCTGGCGTGACACGAAGAGGCGCATCCAGAGGGAGTACGAGAGGCTTTCCAACAGGAGGAAGGCGATAGCGAACCAGGCATACCATGATATAGTCACAGGAAGGAAGCTCATCGTCATGCAGGATGAGAACATCAAGGGATGGCACAAGGGGCTCTTCGGGAAGCAGGTGCAGAGCTCTGCGCTAGGCACGCTGAGGAGGAAGCTCATGTCCAACCCCAATGTCCTTCTGATAGACAGATTCTTCCCATCGACGAGGATGTGCCCTATATGCGGGCATATACACAATGACATTACGCTCTCGGACAGGACATTCGCATGCCCTGCATGCGGGTACACTGAGGACCGTGATGTGAAAAGTGCTAAGGCATTGCTTCTTGCAGGCAAGCATGAGATAGCCTGCAGGTGTCCGGGACAGACACCTACTCCGGTGGAGCGGATGTCAGGCTTTGATGCCTCATATGAGGCATGGAAGCGTTCTGCGATGAAGCCGGAAGCTCCAGCCTCTAAGCGTTAGCTAGGATGGAGTGGTCCACGGGATAAGGAATTCCCAACCTCTTTGCAATAGATGAGAAGATATCTTCATCGGAGAGACTGATTCCCTCAATTGCCCACGAAGCCTCAAGGGATTCGGCAAGCGCCTGAGCATATTCTCCCTTCCCTGGTACTATACTCATTATCCCATCGAGAAAGCACCGCACTCTGAGCAGCATTCCTCCCGCAGGCTTTATTATGCTTTTATCGATAATGAACTTCGGCCAATCGGGATTCTCATACAAGTACATGTCCGAATAATAATACACAGGATGCGGATCAACAACATATTCTCAGTAAATTTCGCTTGATTGTACTGAGAATCCAGTGGCTATTCTCCGTAGCAACCAGTATAAGCCGAAAGAAAAGCTCCCGTCCCCGGGAGCAAGCATGGAGGTCTACCACTGAAATTATCAGATATATCTATGTCTGAGGAAAGCAACGGCTCTCTTTGCCGCTGTCTCCGGATCAGGGAATGGCAGGCATTCTACTGTGCACCATCCGTCATATCCGATCTTTCCAAGGGCACTGAAGATATCGTCGAAATCGAGATGTCCGTCGCCAGGAGCATGCCTGTTGGAATCAGCGAGATGGATGTATCTGACAAATTCGCGATTCCTTATCAGCGCCTCGCCGATGTGGTCATCCTCGATATTCATATGGAATACATCAGGCATCATCGTGAAGTTGGGTCTGTTCACCTTGCGTACAAGCTCAGCTCCCTCATCCGTGCTGTTGATGTAATCAATCTCATAGCGGTTGACTGGCTCAAGTATCATTGTGACACCCTGCTTCTCAGCATAGTCACAGAGAGTGTTGGCCATATCAAGGAAAAGCTTCTCAGCTTCGTTCTTATCACGTGTTCCGATTGAACCGCGGACTCTTCCGATATTCACAAGTCCACAGCCTGATGCAGATGCAAGATCGATGAACCCGCAGAAGCTCTTGAAGAGCTCCGCCCTCTTCTCCTTATCAGGATCGGTGAACATCAGTCCTCTGGCAGCAAACACCTGCCCTGATGAGATTGCTGATACTTCCATTGAATTCTTCTTCAGAAGATCAAGCAGCTCTTTTGCAGGCATCTCATCTGGTTCCTTAAGCGCAAGCTCGACACCGTCATAGCCGAATTCATGCGCCAGCTTTATTGATTTCTCAAGGCCCCTCATCACGACAAACGCCGATGGAAGAGCATTGTCACTTGCAATAGCAACTCCGAGCTTCATTATCATCCCTCCTTGACAACAGGAATCTCATATGGACCATCCGCGATATAGATGATCTTCATATCCTCCCTCTTCTTTCCTGTCCTCTTCTCTATATCCGAGATGGCGAGCTCGACCATTCTGGAATAGACATTCTTATCCTTCTCATCCTCATTGCCGAGTGTCCTGATATCGATTCCGGGCAGAAGATCGAACTCACGATGAGGAATCTGGGGAGCGAAGAAATAGTAATGGTTCTCAGGAATCCTTCTGAATACCTTCGCCCACTCCTGTACCTGCCACTGCTCCGGGAGGAACACCCAGTCGGGGCTTCTGAGAAGCTTATTGAATTTATCAGGGCCATCAAGGTGGAGAAGCGCAAGCGCTGTGCGGTAATTGGCGCTTCCAATCACATTGCCCTGATCTGTGCAGTTAGCGATTGTTATGAGATAGCCATCCTTCTTGAGCGCGCCCAGCGATGCCACACCGCACTTTGCAGCCTGGTAGTGGTTGATTCCTACGAATCCTGCATGTGTGATCACTATATCGGCCTGGGCAGGGATAGCAACCTCTACATCCTTCCTTATATGCTCAACCGCTGCCAGATGGGCCTTCTCCAGATCTCCGGAGAAAACTCCTGTCACATGGAAGCTGTGGTCAAGCGTAACATTGACTATGAAATCGACACCGGCCATCTTTGCGACCTCAAGGCTCTCCTCATGCACGGGGTTGCCCTCAATCACAAGATCACGCGAATTCTCATCATCCATAAGAGCTGGACCATGGAATATGAATGTCGATTCCTCGCCTATGATGCCCGGGCAGATAGCCTTCCTGCCACCTGAGGCACCAGCCATGAAATGGCTCTCGACAAGACCGGTCGCGATCTTGAGATCGGCTTCGGTGTAGACCGAATCAATCATGACCTTCGTACCGCGCTTTGTCATGCCGAGGAAGGACAGCCTCGCATCATTCTTCGGCTCATGGTTCACAACCTTTATGCCGAGATCGAATACGCGGCTATCCAGCATCGAGCGGATCTCGCCCTCAGCCATGGGGCGATGCATGCCGGTTGCGATAAGCACCGTGATCTCATCAGCTTTGAATCCTGCATCCATAAGTGTGTCTATTACAGGCATCAGGATCCCTTCTTCCCCCTTGTACGGGACAGGGCGCGTATTGTCCGATACGACAATGACAGCCTTGGCCGCCTTCTTTGCATCCTTCTTGCCTTTGGCTATCTTAGCCAGGCTCTCAGATGCGATAGGAGCGGAAAGCGACTCAAGGATCGCCTTGCCAGGATTGGCCATGGGGGAAGCCCCCTCCATATGCGCTATGAATGTGTTATCAGGAATCTGCAGATCCCCGAATGATGGACCAAATGGATTCGCAGCCAGCATGCTTTTCCTCCGTTACATTTCCTTGATCAGTGAAAGATCACCAGTTGCAGCAGCTTCGAGAATCGGAGCCATATACTCATCGACATCATCAGCTGTCATCGATACAGGCATATTCTGCAGCTTCATCTTGAGATCAGGATCCTTTGCAGCCTTGAGAGCTCTCGGGATATGCACATCCTTCTTGAAGCCCGGGATATCAGCAAGCGTTGTAGGAGCGCCGATTGACTTCCAGAATGCGATCATTGCATTTGCAACTGCCTCTGCAAGAGCTCTACCCTCAAGCTTGTCGATATCAGCATCGGTGTAGCCGTGCTTCTTGAAGATGTTGCCGACGATCTTGAGCTGAGGCTGGATAGCCTTGCTGTAGAATACGAGGTAGTACGGGTTCATAAGTCCGCATGCTGTTCCATGACCTACGATATCAACGAGGCTGAAGGATGTGAGGTGCGGGCCGGATGTTCCGCCAACCATGATTGCATAGCCACCGAGGTCTGTTGCGAGACCGATAGCCTCTCTTGCCTTGATATCGCCAGGATTCTTGATGATCTCGCCAGCGTTATCGACAACAAGACCGATTGCAGCCTCTGCAAGCTCGCGTGCCTTGTCATAAGCATCACCCTTAGCCATGCAGAATACCTCGAATGTATGGGCAATAGCGTCCATAGCACCGTCGATGGTGACCTTTACAGGCATCGTGCATGTGACCTTATAGTCGAAGAGAGAAGCAGCCGGGATGATTGCCGGATCGACAATGAGCTTCTTCTGTCCTGCTACAGGATCTGTGATGTTGGAGTACTTCGTGAGATGAGCGCCGCTTGATGCGCTTGTCTCGATAGCGAATACAGGAACAAGCTTTGCGCCTGTCGATGCGAGGTAATCCGTGACCTTTCCTGTACCGAAATACTCATCGATCTCAGGAGAGATCTTCGCGCCGAGTGTTGCAAGCATGCTTGCTGCTTTGCATGCATCGATTGTCGAACCGCCGCCGACAGCTACGATTACATCAGGCTGGAACTGGAGGACATATGTCGTGAGTCTGTATACGTCTTCCCTTGGTGCATTCGGCTTTGCATCCGGAGCAATCTTTCCTCCGACAATCTCAACGCCAGCTGCCTTGAGAGATGCCTCGACCTCATCGGCAACAGCCTTCATGTATGTTGTGTTGGATACAAGGAGAGCCTTCTTTCCGAATCCGGCAGCAATGCTGCCAACCTTATCAAGGCAACCTACACCGAATGTATAGGCGTCACCCTTCCAAGCTTTCAGAAGCTCATACGCTTTTGCAAAATAATCCATCGTTTTATCTCCTTTGGCTTTAAAGCCGGAAATTACTTTATAAGCTTCTCTGCCTTCTCAGCAATAGCCTCAGCAGAAAGACCATAATGGGCCAGGAGCTCAATATAAGGACCTGTCTCACCGAACTTGTCATCGATTCCGATCGGGCAGACCTTGGCACTGACACCCTCCGCGAAAGCCTTCTCTGCGATTGCGGAGTAGAAGCTGCCATTGAGGACTGCTTCCTCGACCGTAACGAGAGCACCCGTCTTCTTTACTGATTCGAAGATGGAAGCTGTATCGATCGGCTTTACGAAAGGTACGGAGAAAACCTCAGCGCTGATACCCTTTGCAGCAAGAAGATCTGCAGCAGAGACAGCCATGGATGCTGTGATGCCGTTTGCAGCGATCGTCACATCCTTGCCTTCCCTGACCTTGACAGCCTTTCCTGCGAAGAAAGCATCCTTATCGGTATCGATATCAGGCATCTCATTCCTGTTGAGCCTGATATAAACAGGGTTCTTCCTTCCGAGAGCATACTCAAGAGCAAGCTCTGCCTGGCGGGCATCAGAAGGAACGATGACTTCCATATTCGGAATGGAGCGGAATATAGCAATATCCTCGATAGCCTGATGGCTGGCTCCATCGAAGCTGTCGGAAAGTCCGCCATATGCACCTGCGATCACGACAGGAAGGCTGTTGTAGCACATATCATTCCTGATCTGGTCGAGGCTCTTCAGAGAGAGGAAGATGGCGAATGCATTGATTACCGGATGATAGCCGCATGTGGCAAGACCGGCAGCCATGCCTGCGAGGTTACCCTCAGCAACACCGACATTGAAGAATCTGTCTGGATACTCTTTTCCGAACTTAGCGCTCTTTGTGGAGCTGGAGACATCCGCATCAAGAACAACAAGCTCTGGATGATCCTTTCCAAGTGCCAGAAGATGATCGCCGAACGCGTCACGCATAGCCTTGCTCATATAAGTGCCTCCTTCTTCTTTACATCCTCTTCGAGCTGGACGATTCCGATATTGTAGTGCTCGTCATCGATCTTGGCTCCATGCCATGTGTTCTTACCCTCAGAGAAATCAACGCCCTTGCCCTTGATCGTGTCATAGATGACAGCCTTCGGCCATACGTTGTCGCTATCCATCCACTCGAAGGATTTAAGGATATCTGCAGTGTTATTGCCATCATACTTGGCATCAGCAACATGCCAGCCAAATGCTGTGAGCTTATCGCGGAGAGGCTCGAGAGAGAGGATCTGGTCCTCTGTTCCATCGAGCTGGACCTTGTTGTAGTCAATCATCAGGACAAGTCCTTCCGGCTTGTACTTGGCAGCTGCAAGCATAGCCTCCCAGGAAGAACCCTCATCGAGACATCCCTCACCTGTCATGACATATGTCCAGTACTTCTTACCGGAGAGCTTTGCAGCCATAGCCATACCGAGGCCGACTGAAAGTCCATGTCCGAGAGCACCTGTGGACATATCGACACCAGGAACCTTGAGCATTGCAGGATGGCCCTGGAGAATGCTTCCCAGTGTTCTGAAGGAAGGAAGAAGATCCTCTGAGAAGAATCCGCGTGCTGCGAGAACCGTATAGAGATTCACGCTTGCATGGCCCTTTGAGAGTATGAAGCGATCCCTGTCAGCCCACTGCGGGTCTGCAGGATTGATCCTGAGTCTATTGAAATAGAGTGATGTCACAAGCTCAGCAGCGGAAGCGGCTCCACCCCAGTGCCCTGTGCCCCTTTCATGAAGAACGCTGAACATGGTTCTTCTGAAGCATGCTGCAAGATACGAAAGCTCTGCTGCATCCATCTTCTTCGAGGGATCTGCAAGCAGCGCCTTAAGCTTTGCGTCCATATTATCCTCCAAATTGTAGTTCTGTATACAATTCTTATAACATCGTATTTCTATCTATGCAAGATAAAAAGCCTGCATAACCATCAATG
This sequence comes from uncultured Spirochaetaceae bacterium, assembly GCA_944389505.1. Lineage (GTDB taxonomy): Bacteria > Spirochaetota > Spirochaetia > Sphaerochaetales > Sphaerochaetaceae > Ornithospirochaeta. The sequence continues at coordinate 156,539 of CALXMP010000003.1, read as the reverse complement.
AAAGGCCATCTTTGGCCCAACATTGTATACAATCAACATTGACCCCTCTGGAAATGTATCCTAGAATCAGAGAAAGGAGGGAAAATGGTATCTTCCACCCAGTCTCTGGCTGACCAGGTATACTCACTCATCAAGGGCGAAATCCTCAGAGGCGATCTTGCCTTCGGAGAGAAGATCCGCGAGGATGATCTCGCCGCAAGATTCGGTGTCTCCAGGACTCCCGTCAGGGAAGCGATACGGCGGCTTGCCGAGTATGGCCTGGTGAAGATAGCTCCAAGAAGCCATGCGGCAATAGCAAGAATCGAAGAAAGCGAAGCCCGCGACATCGCGGAAATCCGCATAAACCTCGAATCATTCGCCATCGACCATATGATCCCCGCTCTATTTGCAGAGAAGCTTCCACTCCTATCGCATTATGCGGCAGCCTGCCAGTACTCGCTCTCCGTCGGCGAAAGAGACAAATCATTCGAGCTCGACAGCCTCTTCCATATTACGCTCACGGAGATTGCAGGCAACTCCACGCTCTCAGAGCTTTACAGACATCTCGATGCCCGCATCCAGCTTCTCAGGGTAAAGCAGGGACTGGATGAGAAAACGCTGATTCCCTTCATCAGCCAGCATGGAGAGCTTCTTGCGCTGCTCAAAGCCGGCAGGAATCAGGAAGCGAAGGACCTCATCCGATTCCACGTTCTTCACGAACAGTGATCAGGCTCCGAGAACCTCAATAAGAAGTCCTGTCGGAATCACGATCCAGTTCCAGCCTTTCTCGAGATGAACCACATTGTACTTGTCAGCCTTGGCGAGAACTGCATCGACATCATCAACGGCAATGCCGAGATGGTTCATCGTGCCCTGCTCAAGCTGCCCGTCATAAGGAACCAGCTGTATTCCACCGGAAAGCCATACCTGGCGCTTACCGTTGTCAGCAGTTCCCTCTTTAGTCACGGTCATCCCGAAAACATCCTCAAAGAACTTTATATTCCATTCGAGATCATTCACATTGATCGCAACATGATCCATAGCAATCCTCCTTATTATCCTTTCAGAGCTGCCTTTATATCCTCTATGCAGCTTCCCGGCGAAGTCAGGACCTTCTTTCCCGTTGCCTCCCTTACAAGATTGGCAGCTGTTGCCATGCTTGCCTGAGCAAGAACGATGACATCGGCAGTTGCCGTACGGGCAAGAGCAGCAAGACGGGCATCATGACCCTGCACATCACCTAAATTAAGCATATCCATCGCCTTCGTATCAAGGTAAGAACGGACTGTGGACGCCACACCGAGCTTCTCGGACTCCATCTTTATCCTCGATACAGTAGGATCTACTGTCGTAGGAGCCGTGGCAAGCACTGCGATGTTGCCGCCTATTGCGGCCGCATCCCTGCACATTCTCTCATCTATTACGATTATCGGCATGGAGAATGAGGATCTCAGCTCTTCAGCAAAAGGAGTAAGGGAGGAACATGTAACAGCAATCACATCGGGCTGCCCTTCAGCAAGCGACAGAAGATCAAGATAGAGCTTCCTCCTGTTCTCAGGAGGGAAATATCCCTTTTCCCTTGCATTGGTGACAAGGAACTCATCAACCATGTTCGTAACGGAAATATCCTTGATCTCTTTCTCAAGCATAGCCTGGAAGGATGCATAAACGCTCTTCACAGTATGCAGCAATGCGATTTTCTTCATCTTTCCTCCTCCCTTTGCAATACGAGGGGCACATGGCCCCTCATATGGTTACTTACTTGTCCTTGCCGATCTTCTGGAGATAGTCAGCCTGGAAGTCAGCCATGTACTGTACTGTGGCCTCTCTATCAAGATACTGAGGAACAAGACCGTTGCGCTCTACATAACCTACGAGCCAATCCTCTGTCTCGGAAACCTGTCTGAGAACCTCTGACCAGAAATCAGCTGCTGCATCGCTCATAGCCTTCGGAGCTACAACACCGCGCCAGTTAGGAACATCGACTGCCTCATAGCCGAACTCTGTGATGGACGGAGTGTCCTTCAGGAGATCGGTATCGAATCTCTCTTCAGCGAGAGCCACGATCGGAGTCATGCGTCCTGCGAGAATGTACTGCTCACATGCAGCTGGCTTTCCGAGAACGAGGTCAACGTGTCCGCCGAGAAGAGCTGTGATAGCTGTTGATGTTGAGTCGTTAGTCGTGTATGCAAACTGGTTTGCTGTTACGCCAAGCTCAGCGATGAGCTCATTGTATGTCTCGATATCATCACCCTTGGATCCTGCGATAACGATTCTCTCTCCAGCTGCGAGTGCATCAAGAACATCCTGGAATGTCTTGTACTTGGAAAGGTCGCCTGTGAGGATGAGGTGGTTATCAACAGCCATGAGAGCGATCGGAGTGAAGTTCTCGAGGCGGTTGTCTGTATTGAGACACATCGGCATGAGGTCACCGGAGTTGAATGTAAGAAGCGTATGGTTAGCTCTTGGTCCGGTTGTCCTTGAGACGTTGAGTCTTCCTACCTCACCACCACCATCAGTTACATAGTCGATAACGATGTTGGCATCGGAGATTCCGTGGGTCATGATGATGTCCTTGATCTCCTGTGTGAAGATATCAGAACCACCGCCTGGGTTGGATGTACATGTCCATGTTACGTCTCTCGATGGAGTGAATGCTCCATCTCCGCCCTCGCTGGATCCACCAGCGTATACTGCCAATGCTGCTACGAGCATTATGACAATTGCGATTCTCCTTTTCATTTATATGTCCTCCTTTGATTAAGCAGACTTCTTCTTCGGCGTATACTTGCCGGTCTTGATGAGTATCGTCCTTACGACTGGGAATGCGCAGATAACGATAAGCACTGTTGTGAGCACGATGGAGATTCCGCTTGAGAAGAATACCTCGCTGATATCTCCAGCTGTTGCGATGAATGCCTTTCTCATATTGTCCTCAAGCAGCGGAGCGAGAACGAATGCGAGAAGCATAGGAGCTGTCGAGTAATCGTTCTTCTCGAAGATGTATCCGCAGACACCTGAGATGAGCATGACGATAACGCCGAACATCGAGTATGTGGAAGCATATGCTCCGAGGAAACATACAATCATGATGACAGGGATCATAACCCTTACAGGAACCTTGAGGATCTTCAGAAGAACCGGGATGATTCCAAGGGAGATAGCAAGCGCAACGATATTCGAGATGAAGAGCGATGCGATGAGACCCCATGCGAAATCAGGCTCGTTCTGGAAGAGGAGTGGTCCAGGGTTGAGGCCCCACATCATGAGACCGCCAAGGAGAACAGCACCTGTTCCTGATCCCGGGATACCGAGAGCAAGGAGCGGAGCGAAGCTTCCGGCTGCTGCAGCGTTGTTTGCTGACTCAGATGCGGCAATACCTTCGATAGCACCGGTTCCAAGCGGCTCTTCGCTCTTGAATGCCTTCTGCATAGCATATGCGAGGAAGGAAGCTGCTGTAGCACCTGCGCCAGGAAGAACACCTACGAATGTACCCATGACACCAGCTCTGATTGATGGAGGAGTAAGTCTCTTCCAGTCATGTGCTGTGAGCATAGACCCGCGGATTGTGAGCTTATCTGTTACGGCGTGGACGACATCATCCTTCTCATCCATGAGCTGCATGAGCTGGGCGAATCCTACAGTACCGATAACGAATGGGATGAACTCTACTCCACCGAGGAGGTAGATGTTGCCGAAATCGAAGCGTGGGCGTCCTGTCTGGACATCCATTCCGATTGATGCAACAAGAATACCGATGAAGGAGAGGAGAAGTCCCTGTACCGGGTTTCCGCCTACGAGCCAGCCGATACTTGTCATAGCGACAAGAAGAAGCACTGTCATCTCAGCAGGTCCGAACTTGAGGCCGAGCTCAGCAAGAGCTGGTCCAAGGATGACCAAGATGAGCATACCGATGATACCACCGATACACGATGATGCGTTTGCGGTCATCAGAGCCTGTCCAGGGCGCTTCTTCACGGTTGCCATCGGATAGCCGTCAACAGCGGTGAGAACAGCAGGTGAGTCACCAGGGATGTTGAGCAGGATAGCCGAGAACGCACCGCCGTACATGTTGGAGTAATAGAGAGCTCCGAGCATGATGATAGCAGTCGTCGGGTCGAACTTATATGTGAGCGGCAGCAGGAGCGCAACACCAGCGAGAGAGCCGATGCCAGGCATAGCGCCTACGATAAGACCGAGAATAGATCCAAGGAGACAAGCACCGAGATTCTGCAGTGAGAATACAACGCTGAATCCATGGAAAAGCATTGCAAAATTTTCCATAGCTTAACCTCCTTTCCTTAATAACCCATGATAAGGTTGCCGATGATTCCGATCGGGAAATCAACAGTCAGCCACCATGTGAAGATAGGCACGACCATGATCAGACAGAATATCGTCGCGATTATTGTCACCTTCCAGCTGAGCTTCTCATAGAATCTGCACCAGAGAATCTCGAATACGATTACAGCAGGAACAGTTCCGATAACCATGATACCTGCAAGAAGGCCTACGAATCCGAGTGGGACATACCAGTTGAGCAGTCTATACTCCACTCCGCCCTTCCTGATGTTCTGCAGGAATGCCATAACACTGAAAATCATCAGACCTGTTGCAATGATAATCGGAAAGAAACCCTCAGTCGGCGTATTGGTATCGTGATTCCAGAAACCGAAATCGCCCATGCCGACCATGAAGAATACCAGACCGATGATAAACCCGATTACAGGGATTATCTGCAGCGTAGGAATCTTCACAACCTTTTTACCGTTCATTTTCCCTCCTGATAAAGATGATTTGCCATGCGGCTTGCCATCTTTACTGCGTTCTCGAACGCACTTGTTTTTACTATACCCTTGCCCGCGATGTCATAAGCTGTTCCGTGAGCACAAGTAACAATTGGAGCCGGAAGTCCTCCAGCGATAGTGATACCCTGATCGAAGCCCTTGAGCTTGAGAGCAATCTGTCCCTGATCATGGTACATCGTTACAACTGCATCAAAATCGCCATTGAATGCGCGGATAAAGAGGATATCCGACGGGAAAGGTCCGTTGGCATCGATTCCCTGGCTTCTGGCCTTCTCGATTGCAGGCTTGATAACATCGATCTCCTCGCGGCCGCAGAGTCCATTCTCTCCAGCATGCGGATTGAGAGCAGCAAGAGCGAGCCTTGGCTTTGCGATTCCGCTGTTCTTCAGCGAGACATTCGCAAGAGTGATAGCTCTCATGATCGAATCAACCGTAATATGGTTGCTTACTTCCTTGATTGGAATATGGCTTGTTGTCCTGGTTGTCCAGAGATCTCCAAGAACATTGATCTCTCCAAAAGGAGCTGTGTGGTTGAACTCATGGGCAAGAAGATGATGCTCTGACTCAAACGGGCATCCGGCTTCCTTCATTCCAGCCTTGTTGAGAGGAGCGAAGCAGAAACCCTCTATAGCCTTCTCCCTCCAGAGCTTAACGCCGAATGTGAGCATATCGAGGTTAGCGCTTCCTGCAGCTACTGTAAGCTTGCCGATAGGAGCGTCCGCTGGGTCGAGGTTGTTCCTGTTGAACATAGGATATACGCCACCATCCCAGGTTGCCTCGGAAATGTCATTGATTTCCTTTACGTCAATCTTCCCGCCGATTATGCCAAGCGCGCGGTCGAGGATCCTTCTGTCTCCAATAAGAACAGGACGGCAGTAGTCATCAAAAAAACGGTTAACAGTGAGTTTTGCAACAATTTCAGGGCCAACACCAGCCCCATCTCCGAGCAGAATGCCCAGAACAGGCTTTCTTTCCATCATATCGATGTCCTCCTTTTGCACAGACATTAATGCAGGAGGCGTGCCAACAATGCGGTATTTTTCCGTAATAGTGACTTTTAATCTGGATATAATCTTCATTAACAAGAAAATAAAAAATAAATGTTTTGAATAATTGCTGTTTTGCCTTTGAAACTACATGAGTGTTCTAAATGTTTCATTTGTTTCATTATTGTGATGCATTATGTTTCAGTTGTTTCAAGTTAACATTTTTTCTACACAGTTATGGACAACTGTGAAGCAAAAAGGAGGCCGAAGCCTCCCTGTGTGACAGAATATGAAACAATCAGTTGCCGCCCTGGGCTTTCCTGTACTCCTCTACCGCTTTATCAGCTCTTTCCTTGAGTCCCTTAGCCGATACCGGAGGGGAGAAAACGCAGACTACGCGGAGAAGCTCATCGCCGGTATTGATAATCTGGTGCATCTCACCCGGGAGTGCTGCAATCATGGAATCAGGGCAGAAATCATACTCAACACCATTGACGCTAGCCTTGCCATGGCCCGATATGCAGAACATCACCTCGGTAGCATCATCATGCTTATGGTCATCGACCTTGGTACCTGGCAGCCACTCCGTCATATGCACGGAGAAATCAATCTTGCCTGTAGCGCTGTCGCTCGTCATGAATGGCGTCATAATGCGCGAGAATGGATAAGGAACCTCTATCGATCTGCTTTTATCATACTTGAAATACATCGCTTACCTCTCTATCTGCAGCTTTGTCATAAATGCCGCATAAGTCACATGATAAGCACAAAGGAAGAATAAGCAAGAGGAATTTCAGTCCACAGTATTCCCATTGAGCGATCTGAATCTACGCCAGAGCGTTGTGCGGGAGACTCCGACCCGTGAAGCAAAATCTGAGAGGGACAGCCCTGATGAGATATAATCGCTGTAAAGCTCTGTCGTATCACCGCCCCTCTTCCATTTCATAACCTTTGCAACATCGTTTCCACTATCGGCAGATACGGGGATGATGAACTCGCTTTCAGGTATATCTATATTCCTTATGCTCTGGGCTGTGATACGGTCGTGACCATTGAGAACAACAATGCGCTCCGCGACATTCCTCAGCTCCCTTATATTCCCCTGCCATCTGTAACGCTGCAGCTCGGCAATCGCGGCATTGTCCACAGGAGGAGGAAGGATTGATAGCCTCTCGGCATAGAGCTTCACGAAATGGCGGAAGAGAAGCCCTATATCATTGCCCCTGTCCCTCAGCGGAGGGATATGGATCATGAGAAGGTTGATCCTATAGTAGAGATCCCTCCGGAACAGCCCTTTTTCGATCAGCTCCGGAATATTCTGATTCGTCGCACACATTACACGGACATCGACAGGGATGACATCATCGCCTCCGACGCGCATTATCTGCTTCTCCTGGAGGACCCTCAATAGCTTTGCCTGAAGCTGGATAGGCATCTCCCCTATCTCATCAAGGAAGATCGTGCCATGATGAGCAAGCTCGAAAAGACCGACCTTGCCTCCTTTTCTTGCCCCGGTGAATGCACCATCTGAGTAGCCGAAGAGCTCTGACTCGAGAAGTTCACCGGAGAGAGCTGCGCAGTTTACTGCAACGAATGGACCGTCAGCACGGTTGCTGGCATTATGCATCGACTGGACAAAAAGCTCCTTCCCAGTACCTGTCTCACCTGTGACAAGCACATTCCCATCTGCCTGGGCATACCTCATAGCCTTAGCTATAAGCTGCCTCATGCTGAGTGAGTCGGCGATTATATCTGAGAAATGATACCGGGCGATCAAGCCCTTCTCCCTGAGGTTCGAACGAACAATCTTGCCGCCAGTCTCAAAGAAGCTTGTAAGCTTCTGCATCGTTATGAGGACTGTACCGCTGTCCCCGATGCACTGCTGCTGTATGTACATCTCCTGCCCGTTTACCGTCTGGACTATCTCTGTAGTCTTTCCGGCCTGGGCCATATCGAAGAGGGCCGCAGGATAGAAGGAATCTATCGATTTCCCGATAAGCTCCCTTCCTGAATAGAACTCCTCGGAAAGTCCATTCGCAAGGACTATCGTTCTGTCCTGGCTAACAGCAAGGACGCAGTACGGGAAGCTGTCTATCGCCTTCTTCAGAAGATCTGACCTGAGCCTCTCCCTGTCCAGCGACTTTGCGGTAAGAACCGCATCGGAGATAGCCTTCTCCATCGTATCATGGCTTGTACGAAGCTGAATGTAATCTATGGAGTGGGCTGAGGCATATGCATTCAGCGTCAGACCACCAATGAACACGGTTATACCATCATCCTGGAACTTCCTGACCGCATCTTCAAGCTCTTTCTCATCATTCGCGACCGCCATGGAGATATCCATTCCGGTAAGCGTTTTCATCGATACAAGGGAATAGCTTTCATCTGATGAGAGGATTATCCCGACCTTCGTATCCTTTCCATATTTATCCTTGACGACGCAGAGTGCATCGAGGATATCGGAGCTGGTCATCATGATCTCGATGATATGCCTGTCGGGATGCACACGGCGAAGCGCATGGCATGTCATTCCCCTTGCGACGATGATATCAAAGGTGCGCAGCTTGTCTAATAGATCGGAGTCCGTGCCATAAAGGCAGGCTGTCGAAAAACTGATTCCCTCATCCCTGACGGCATCTATCATCTGCTCGCAATCCGGTATGAGATCCTCATATGGAATGATAACCAAGACTCTGACCATTCCTTGATTATAATTTAGCTGGCCATGTATCGCAATTGTGCCAAGGTAGCTTCCCTGCTATCATTGATGATATGAATATCAAAGACATTCTAATGTATATACTCCTAATGGTTCTCATAGCGGTTACGCTCTTCAATTTCTATGCCATGATTACTTCGAAAAAGCGCAGGGCCCGCTCCGCTGCAAGCTATCAGCAGGAGATGGGAACCATCGAGAACAATCTCCTGAAGCTTATGAAGGAAAGAGCTCTCAACTTCACAACAGTGAAGCGTCTCATGAATGACAAGGGCGAAGGCATAATCGTCGTCACGGATCCAGATAAAAGGAAAGCAGCGATCGGAATGCGCGGAGACATCGAGCTCTTCTCGTTCGAGGACCTCGAAAGCGCAGGAAAGGAGTACCTACAGGGAGAGAAGGGAAAGCTTCTCGGCTCGCGCGTCTATGCTGTTATATCAGGGACGAAATACGAGTATACGATAGGCTCAAGGCCATTCAGGCCAAAAGGTCCGCTTGGAAAGGTTGTCTACGACACGACAGAGGAATTCCATGCGGAGCTTGAGCGGATAATCGCAGAAGGAAAGAAACAGGCCCCATCGGACAACGCCTGACAGAGCCTGCATTCCATTTCCATGGCTGTGCTACTTCTCAAGCACAGCCTTTATTCTTCTTACACCAGCTGAGGAGGACTGCTCCTTGAGGATATGGAAATGCCCCATATCGCCAGTATGCGTCACATGCGGGCCTCCGCATACCTCCTTGGAGAAATCACCGATCGTATAGACCTTGACCATCTCGCCGTACTTTGAATCGAAGAAAGCGATAGCTCCGGAATTCTTGGCATCCTCGAGCGACATCGTCTCGCATGTTACAGGAAGATCTCTCTTTATAGCATCATTGACAAGATCCTCAACCTCCTGCACCTGCTCCTTTGTCATCGGCTCAGGATGGGTGAAGTCGAATCTGAGTCTTTCTGCAGTAATGTTCGAGCCCTTCTGTCCGACGTGCGTTCCCAGAACGCGGCGGAGCGCTGCATGGAGAAGATGAGTTGCTGTATGGAGAGCAGTCGTCTGCTCGCTATGGTCTGCAAGACCACCCTTGAACTGCTGCTCAGCACCTGCCCTTGAGAGCTCCTGATGCTTCTCGAATGCTGTATGGAATCCATCGATATCAACAGTGAAGCCATGCTCTGCGGCAAGCTCGGTCGTAAGCTCGATCGGGAATCCATAGGTATCATAGAGCTTGAATGCAAGACGTCCGGAGATGACACGGCTGTTGCCCTTCATCAGATTGGGGAGCATCTTCTCAAACTCCTTCTCACCCTTAGTAAGGGTCTGGGAGAACTTCTCCTCTTCCTTAAGGAGCTCCTCATGGATGAACTCCCTGTGCTCCTCAAGCTCTGGATACGGAGCTGAATAGAGGGAGAGCACGACATCTGCAAGTCCGGAAAGGAATGCATGGTCGATTCCGATCTTCTTACCATGGCGCACTGCCCTTCTGATGAGCCTTCTGAGGATATAGCCCTGGCCAACGTTGGATGGAGCGATTGCCTTCTGATCGCCGAGGATGAAGACAGATGTTCTGATATGGTCGGAGATAATCCTTATTGAGATATCATCATCCTCATTCTCACCATATTTCCTTCCGGAAAGCTCCTCAATCCTGCGGATGATGGGCTGGAATACCTCGGTCTCATAGACGCTCTTCTTTCCCTGGAGGACAGCAACGGTTCTCTCGATTCCCATTCCAGTATCGATGCACTTCCTTGCCATCTCATGGTAGGTGCCATCGGCTTCCTTCCTGTACTGCATGAATACATCATTCCAGATCTCGAAGTACTTGCCGCACTTGCATCCTGGCTTGCAGTCCGGACCGCATGCGGGGCGTCCCGTATCGAAGAACATCTCAGAATCAGGGCCGCAAGGACCGGTCTCGCCTGCAGGTCCCCACCAGTTATCCTCACGTGGCATGAAATAGACATGGGAAGGATCGATCCCGAGCTCTATCCATCTTGCAGCAGCCTCCTCATCGCGAGGTACCTCCGCATCGCCCTCGAAGACAGTGACAGAAAGACGGTCGACAGGAATCCCGAGGACCTTCGTGAGGAACTCAAAGCTATAGCCTATCATCTCCTTCTTGAAGTAATCGCCGAGCGACCAGTTGCCAAGCATCTCGAAGAATGTGAGATGATGCGGATCGCCTACGCTATCGATATCGCCGGTACGGATGCACTTCTGGTAATCCGTAAGCCTTGTGCCTGCCGGATGCTCTGCTCCGAGGATATATGGAACAAGAGGATGCATTCCTGCTGTAGTAAAGAGGACAGTAGGATCATTCTCAGGAATCAATGATGCCCCTGATATCTGCTTATGCCCTTTCGAGACAAAGAAATCAATGTAGAGCTTTCTAAGCTGGTCAGCTGTAATATCTTTCATAAAAACACCTTTTATTTTCCGCGTATATCCTATTCACGTCAGAATATATGGTCAAGAGAATAGATCGGGGAGGATTTCCCTTTCCTTCTTCGGGAGAAGCTTCTTTATATCCTTTTCCCTGCTGTATACGAGAGCGCCATCCTCAACCCTCTTCTTCGTCCACTGATACTCAGGGTTGGAAGATGCAAAAATAGGGACCATAAGCTTAGCTCCATGCTCGACAGCAGGATCGGCAATCGACCAGGAGGGACCACCATCCTTCTCCTCCGCGACGAAGACAGAATCGGAGATCGAGGCTATGAAGCTGTTCCTTATTTTTCCGAACCATCTCTCGGTCTTTCTCGATGGGGCGAATACGGTAAGCACAAGCGCTTTCTCCATCAGCTCTTTCTGCAGCGGCACAAGCTGCTCGGACTGGCATTTCGAGAGCGAAGTCGAGAGAACTCCGATAGCGCTTCCGCGGAAACGGAGCGCAACCTGAAGTGCAAATGATGGAAGCCCTGCATCAAGCGGTGCCATCACAACACCATCCTCCTTCATCAACGCACCTGCAGCTCCCAGCATATCGCTCCGGCCCTGTATCGATGGATGGGGCATGCCTGTCATCGTGACGATCTTCCTCTGCAGGAGGGAGATATCGCCAGAGGCATATATGAACGGGAAGAACTCTCCTTTCATGCGTGGGAAATATACTGATTCCGGAGTAAGAACCGTGAAAGGAAAGGACTGGCTGTCGAACGCATCGCGGACGGTCCTCCATATACCGAGGGCCTCCTCCGTATTCCCAATGATCCCGCCATACCTTTCTGCATACGATGCGAATGGTTCTGCGGTATCGGTCCTGTGCGCAAGCTCCGAATATACCTGATAAGCCTTCTTCCTGTCCCATCCATAGAGGCAGAGAAGGGTCTCGTAGCATTTTGCCTCTTCACATGCTCCTGATGACATCGCGCCTAGCCTCCAGCAGAATCTGAATGAAATCACAGAGAGGAACAGCAATGGAATGCTTCTTCCCCAGCCTCGATACAGCTCCGGCGAAATACCTATTCTCAGTCTCCCTCGCTGCCTCCACATCCTGAAGCATCGAAGTCTTCCCATGATCGCGGAGCGATGTCACACGGGCTATCATCTCCTCGACATCGGACTGGGTGAGCTTTATCCCCTCCGCAGCAGCAACTGTCTGGACCTCGCGCGCAACAAGCCTCACTGCACGGATGAAGTCCCTGCTTGAGGAAATCGTAGCATAATCTGCATCGATTATCGCAGAGAGGGTATTGAAACAGGTATTCAGCATGAACTTCCACCATTTCTCATGGAGGATATCATCAGGTACCGTATACCTCTGTCCTGCTGCCTCGAAGAGCTCCTTCAGCTTAAGGATACGCTCAGATGCCGATCCATCCCTCTCTCCGAATACGATATTCCCGCCTTCGGAAAAGCATGTAGTGCTGAGTCCTGAATGAACAGATGAGAGATCGGATATGAATGCATAGACAACCTTCTCCTCTCCGAATGCAGCAGAAAGAACATCTTCAGCCTCGATGCCATTCAGAAGAGGCATGATGAGCGTATCAGGGCCGACGAAAGGACGCGCCTCCTCAATAGCCTCCTCAAGTGAGAAGTTCTTGACTGCGAATATCAGGAGATCCGCAGGAGAGGCATCGCCAGACGTAATGCAGGGAATGGAAAGCTTACGGCCATTCAGCATGACCCCGCTCTTATATCTTTCCCGTCTTTCCTCATTGATGATGAACGCCGTATCCGCAACTGCCGAGAGCTTATCAGCAACGACTATGCCGACAGCTCCTGCTCCTACTATCCTGACAAACATAGCTCGATTGTATTCATCGGAGGGGACACATGCAAGGAAACTTCTGTTAATCGCGGCAATGTGCTATTGTCTTAGACATGCATGCGGCACTTCACTTCATACTCTCGATCATAATCGCGTCGAGCATCAGCAGGGCAATCCCGGAATTCCTGCAGGAAAGATATGCCAACAAGTGCGCCCAGACCATATCCTGGGCAATGCTGTGCATTATATGCCTCTTCCCGATTATCCCTGATTTCGTGCCGTCATTCATCCTTTCATTCGCACTCTTTGCTCTCTATATGGTGATCTTCTATAAGGGAGCGCTTGTAAGGATGGCGGCATTCTGCTCGCTGTTCTTCTCGATAATCGGATCATGGTCATTCTTCACGATAAGCTGGCTGGATATCCTGCTCAATTACCATATCGCAAGGATATTCCATGTCATCGTGCTGTTCCTGATCATCGCGCTGTGCCTCACCTATTTCTCCATCTTCCGGGAGTACATCAAAAGGTTCGCGGACAAGTCCGCGCTGGATTCGCTTACCGAAGGCACCTGGGGCTATATCGCATTCATAGCGCTCTGCCCTCCTCTCCTGATCCTCATGCTCGTATCGAGCCCTCCGATGCATCTGACCATCACGATAATGATGACATTGTTCTCAATGTGCGCATCCACTGCGATGTTCCCGCTGCTTTATCAGGCGGGGAAGAGCACAAAGCTTGCCGAGGAGAATTCGAAGCTCAAGGAACGCACGGGATACTATCAGGAGGTCGAGAACCAGCAGCTGAGCTTCAGGAAGTTCAAGCATGACCTCATGAACCAGTTCACTGTAATCGCGACATATCTTGACCTTGGGGAGAATGACAAGGCAATAGCATACTTCAAGGAGCTTGGGACGGAGTTCTCCTCCCTTACAAGGACATTCACAGACAACACGCTTATAAATGCGGTGCTGAACTCGAAATACCAGATGGCAAGAATCCAGGGAATAAATATGGACATTACCGTTGATATCCACAATATCACACTGGACGAGACAGAGCTATGCACTCTTATAGCGAACTCCCTGGACAATGCACTGGAAGCGGATCCACCAGACAGAACAATCAAAGCAAGCCTTGTGGAGAAGGACGATGTGTTTACATTCATCTGCCAGAATAGCTACAGTGGTGAAATAAGGCAGGCAGAGGATGGTTCATTCATCACGCATAAGGATGACAGCCGCAACCACGGCCTTGGCATAAACAATATAAAGGATGCTGTGCGCAGCATGGGAGGAACGGTGTCATTCACAGCAGATGGTTCTATCTTCACCGTAGCTGCATCGATACCTTTAGGGGGAAGGAATGGACGATAGGGAAACAGGAAATGAGCTATCAGGACTGGCAGCAGCCCTTATCTTCATAGGCCTCGGCGTATTCCTTTTCATCATTTCGATGCTGTTCTCGAGCGGGGCATTCGGTGAGAATACTATGCTGTACAAGGTCCAGAATGCGATAGCATCCGTCATAGGCGGAGGCCTTATCTTCACAGGGGATGTGACACTTGCTCTGAGCATAATGCTGATCTTCCAGGGATTCTCACTCTTCACCCACAAAGGCATATCGGTAATCCTGTATTCGCTCTGGCTGTTCGTTCCCTTCTTCCTTGTCGTATCGGCCCTGCATCCATCTGAGGGCCTCATACCTGCCGCAATAGGGTCGCTTCTAGGAAAGCTTCCAGCAATCCCTGTGATAATCTCCCTGCTCATAACGATAGCAATCAGGGCTGTAATGACGCTCCGTCCGGCGCCCAAAAGGGATCTCGATAGCGGCAGGAAGATGATAGGCCGCGATAAGCAGTATCTTCTTGAAGCCCCTGATATGAAAGAGGAATACGACAGAGCGGAAGCGGAATGCGCCCGTCTGAACAATGAGATTGCCATAAGGGAAAGAACAATCGCCGAGCTCAGCGAATCCATAGAGAAGCTGAGCAAGGTAAAGCCTGTTGAGACGGAGACAGAGAAGGAGAATCTGGAGCTCAAGGAGAGAGCTGAGAAGCTTGAGCATGAGCTCAAGGTCCAGGGGATAATAAGGAGCGCAGACACGCCATCAGCTCCTGAATACCAGGCTCTTGCCAAGAAGCATAAAGAGCTTCTGGCCCTGACTCCAGCAGAGCTGAAGAAGGAGACGAAGAAGCTCAAGGGGTATCAGCAGTATGCAAAGCAGAGCGGAGCTGTCGGAAGCGTGAAGAGCCTTGTCGATGAGATGGAGGCATATACCTTTGCTCCTGTCTCCTTCATTGTGAAGAATGGCAAGGGCTCAAAGAAGGTCATCTCATCCGACAAACTCGTCATTCCTGCATTCTCGGAAGATCAGGCGATGAGGATAGCAAGGGCAGAGACGGAGGGATACGCGAAGAGCGGCTACCGGTTCTCATCGTTCGAGGAGAATCTGGAGATCACAGGCACGAAGCTGCCTATAACCTACTCCGATTTCATAGTGCCATGGTGCAAGGATATATCCTATGATGACGAGGAGAATGCGGAATCGCTCTTCCTCTGGGATTTCCATTTCAAGTATGCTCCTGACAGAAGCCTGTCTCCATACACAGGCCCGAGGCAGAAGCGGCAGGCCTGATTGATTCAATCACTGTAAAAACCTAATGGGAATCATTCCCTCTCAAGGAGTTCCTTCACACGTGGCTGGATCACAGGAGCTATGAAGAATACGACAACAATCTTCAGGATATCTCCAGGGATGAATGGAACAAGCCCTGCTGCAAGAACAGAAGCAAATGAGAGTTCCATCTGCCAGGAAAGCCATGGTAAGCCGACGAGATAGATGAATACCGTTGTGACAATGGCGGAAAGCAATGAAGCAAGCCTGATCCTGCTCCCAATGGCTTTCATCAAAGCAGAACCTGCAAGCACTCCAGGTATCATGCCAAAAAGATAGCCTCCGGTAGGTCCAAGAACAGCTGCAAGCCCTCCTCCTGCGGTGAGGATAGGAAGTCCTATTGCGCCAAGGAAGATATAGATAACGATGCTGGATACAGCCATGGATGGTGGCAGGCATGCTGCAGCAAGAAGCGCAAACAATGTCTGCAGTGTCATCGGAACAGGAACAAACGGAATCTTTATGAATGCTCCTGCTGCCACGAGAGCTGCAAAAAGAGCGACGAGTACGGTCTTTGTAATCTGCTTTCTTTCCATTCAGAGAACTCCTTTAAGTATATTCATGGCTATTACCGCTGCAATCGCGGCTATGCTTATCGCTATCATCAGATAATCCCAGAAGCTATAAGAGGCGCAATCACGGCGCATCGATGCATCGTAGCCCCTGCTATACAGGGCATCGATATAGATCTCGGCTTTATCGAGAAGGCCTGAGAGGATGCCGACCGAAAGCTGGCATACAAAGCGCAGAGGATGGGAGAGAGGCGATGCACCTCTTGCCTTCATCGCTTCGAACATGCATACAGAACCATCGATTATCAGAGGAATCATAGAGAGTGTTATCTCCACAAGCGAGGATAGAGCATATGCCCTCCTTCCTATCACATGGGAGAGAGCGGAGCCAAGCGAACGAGAGAGCTCATCAGGCATCGTCGTATCCATAAGCAATATCGAAGAAAGAACCATTGAAAGGAAAGCAACCGCTGATGCCGCGCTCTCAACAGCATCGTGGTCGGATGCATATGATGCAGCGCACATGATAGCAGCAAGCACGATGAAGAACGCACTCTCCTTCAGATACTGCCTCCAGGGAAGATGTATTGCGGATGCTGCCACTATAGGAAGAAGCGCCAGTACGAATACCACTCTAGACGATACGGATGAGACAATGACCGAATATGAAAGAAGCGCAATAAGTTTTGCAGCGGGATTGAAATGCACAAGGAAGTTATCATCCTCCCTGTAATGGAAGATCATCGCTTCAGCCATGTGAGATCTCCGAAGGAAGCTCCTGCAGGAATGTAGATATCGTAATCAGGGAGCTTTCCGAAAAGCTCACTGGACCTGCCAGCCTCAACGATATGTCCTTCCTCCATGATGAAAAGCGTATCGGTATGCGCAAGGAACTTCTCCGCCTCATGGGATACGACAATAATCGAATAGCCCTTCTCATGAAGTGCATCGAGAGCGCGCATCACTGTAAGCGTTGAAGGATAATCAAGATTCGCGAAAGGCTCATCAAGGAGTATTGCATCGGGTTCCATCGCAAGGATCCCCGCGATAGCACACTTCCTGAGTTCTCCCCCTGAAAGTGTCTGCGGGCGCTGCTTCGCCTTATCCTCAAGACCCATGAGCTGGAGAGCATAATCCACTCTTCTCCGGACCTCATCCTTTGGAAGCCCCATATTCTCAGGCCCGAATGCGATATCCTTCTCCACGCTCTGGCTGACGATCTGCATCTCCGCGTTCTGAAAGACAAGAGCAATGCCCTTCATCCTCGCCTTCGCATCCATCTCCCGGCCATCAATGAGTATCCTGCCGCTATCAGGGCGGCAGAGGCCTTTTATGCAGCGCAGGAGCTGACTCTTCCCTGCCCCATTACGGCCACACATTGCAGCAAGAGAACCTTTCTCCAGTGTCAGAGATATATCATCAAGCACCTTGCGCCCACTCAGGCTTAAGGAAAGATTCTCAATCTGCAGCGCATTATCCATGGAGCGGAGATTAGCATTTATCAATAATATTGTAAACTATTTCAACTGATTTGGTTTACAATAAGATCACGGAAAGATATCTCAACGAATGATGGATTAAGATCAGCTATGAACATAGACATAGCACTCTTGCCAGAAACTGTCTTTCTCTGGATCGGCCTCAGGATCTTCAAGCTCATACAGGTAATGCATATGCAGCTTACCCTCTTCATCCAGCATAAATTGATAGAACCCGCTGATGTGCGACAAGGAATCACTTTCGACGCCGCTGAATATAATGCATACAGCATAGTCGGTAATATTAAACTCATAGGTTCCCGGATACTTCTTCCTGAGAGATTCAGGATCAAGCATATCGATTGCATCATCATCTAAGTGCTTCCAGATAATGGACGAATAAGAGATCTCTATTACATCGGAAGCACAAAGCTCTGACACCCACCTTCCTATGAATCTATCAGGAACCTGCCGCATATATCATATTATATAAGGCAAAGTGAACACTCTCCATGTGTTGCAGGACACTGCTGCAATCCTCACACCGGAATGCAGAGTGAATACATTCAGGAATGTTTCGTAGTTTCTGACTTCCGCAGTTATCCATGTGCTGAGAATCAAAACCTAGGACAAATGAAAAGGTAGAATACCGAAATCAGTTTCCTGTACTTACTGTTGGTAGAAAAATATTGATAAGGAATGTTTTCTTCCCGATAATTTAATAACCCAGAGGAGAGTCTGATGATAAGTACATTAATATCGGAAGCAACTGTCTGTGATTTCAAAGAAGCACTTGAAGTGAAAAAGCCAAAAAGCTGGCTCAAAAGTGTCAGTGCTTTTGCAAACACAGCTGGTGGAACTCTCTTCTTTGGTGTTGATAATGCTCACAATGTAGTCGGGCTATCCGATCCACAGACGGATGCTGAAAACATAAGCAGACTCATTAAGGAGAGGATTTCTCCTATTCCTCGGTTCATCCTCACCGCAGAACAGGAATATGGAAAAGCTGTACTCGTTCTTTCGATTCCAAAAGGAACTCATACTCCCTATTACTACAAAGCCGATGGAATCAGGGAAGCATACATCAGGCTTGGTGATGAAAGCATCGTGGCTCCTGATCATATCCTTCATGAGCTTATCCTCGATGGAATGAATCCTTTGATTCACTTGTCTCAAAGTATGATGCGAAGGATTATGCGTTCACAAAGCTTAGGGAACGATACAAAGTCTGGACAGGGAATAGCTTTGATGACAAATATCTTGTCTCGTTTGGCCTTGTAGATGAAGAAACCAGGAAGCTGACAAATGCTGGAGTTCTTTTTGCAGATGTGTGTCCGCTGAGGCAATCAAGACTCTTCTGCGTCCGTTGGAATGGCCTCACAAAGGCCGGTGGTCTTATGGATGCGTTTGACAGCTCAGAATTCACAGGGAGCATCATCAAACTGCTTGAAGACGGAATGTCCTTCATCAAGAGAAACACAAAGATGATGTGGAGGAAGGCTCCTACTTCAAGAATCGAGATGCCAGAGTATGCTGATCGAAGTTGCCTGGAAGCACTCGTCAATGCTCTCGTTCATCGCTCATATTTAGAGCTTGGAAGTGAGATTCACATCGATATATTCGATGATCGAATGACCATCTATTCCCCCGGTGGAATGGCCGATGGAAGCATCATACAAAACCAGAAACTTAATGAAGTGTCATCGAAAAGACGCAACCCTGTACTTGCTGATGTATTTTCTAGACTTGGTTACATGGAACGCCAAGGAAGCGGACTTGAAAAGATCATCGAGTGGTATCAAGTCTGTGCGAACTATACAGAGGAGAAAATGCCTACATTCTCCTCTACTTCTTCACAATTCATCGTAACGCTTCCAAACCTGAATTATGGCAATAAAACAGTACTTTCTGAGAAAAAACAGGACTCTGATATAGAAAAAACAGGACTCTCAACCAAAAAACAGGACTATGAAGACCTGCTTAATACCTTGTCACTCACTACACCAACACATAACAACATAATGGCACTATTTAATCAATTTGGATTTTCAGAACCGTTTACAAGAAGCGATATCGTATCAGTCTGTGGCATAACCAAATCTCCCGCAAGCTCTCTCTTAAATTTAATGAAACGGTTTAATCTAATCATTCCTGCCAATAAAGGATACGGACAGTATATATTTCAAGATCTGGAGCAAAGGTAAAAGAAAATCATGTATATAGAACGTCTAATTATCAAAGGTTATAAGATTCTAGAAGATCTCGACATTACCTTGAACGAAAAGATGAACCAAATTATGGGAAATCTATTGAGAATCTAGTGATTAACTCGAAAAACAAGCTATTGAGTCTGAAAAAATCGGCTATGGAGACTACTATCCAGAATCCAGACATTTTCTCCCTTGCTGAGTTTTACATCGATTTCTTCGAACAGCAAGCCCAATCAGCCTGCGAATGAAACCTATCATAGAAATGCCTTCACCCTTTGTCTTCCTGTACTGACAAATGGCTTTCCATAAATCCAAGCCATGATATAATGCAACCGTCGCCAGCAGACAGGCGGTGGTCTCTCGCATCACGCGGGAGGATTATCCTCCCGAAACCAGCGTGATAAGGGAGGTGATGGAATATGCTTAAAGTGGTATTAGAGCTTGCTCTGATGCTCCTGCGGATCTTGAGAGAGATTCTCGGCCTTGCAAGGGATATAAAACAGCCCCGCCGTCATGACCAGTGAGAAGCGGGGTATACTGTTCTTCTGAGGCCACCGTCTTGCTGGCGACCTTTTCTATTTACATTATTGCCATGAAGCCAAAGAAAGTCAAATATTGATATGACAGGCCAGAGAGAAGCATACATCAGGCTGGATGATGAAAATATCGTAGCTCCAGACCATACTTCATGAACTTATCCTCGATGGAATGAATCTTTTGATTCACTTATCTTAAAGTATGATGCAAAAGACTTTGCATTTTCCTCTCTTAGAGCACGATACAGAAAATGGACAGGAAAGAGTTTTGACAATAGCTTCCTTGTTTCTTTCGGACTCGTTGAAGAAGGCACAGACAAACTTACTAATGCTGTCGTTCTCATAGCAAATGATTGCCCTCTCAGGCAGTCAAGAGTCTTCTGTGTAAGATGGAACGGACTGACAAAAGCCAGCGTTCTTCTCTTACTCTTCCCAGTTCTCTGTAATTCTCAAGAATCTGAATTATGGAAAAACCATTGAAAATCTGGTGTTTATTTCGAAAAACCAAGCTATTAAAGCTGAAAACCCGGCTATTGAATCCAAAAATCAGGCTATTGAGACAGCCATCAATACAATGAATGTAAGCAAAAATACAAGAAGTAAAGTAATGGCGCTATTCAAGACATATGGCAATGAAGGTATTTTTGGACGAAGTGATATTGCTACGGTGACTGCAGCATCATATTCATCTGCAGGAGACTTGATTGTTAAATTAAAAGATTCAGGTCTGATTGTAGAGGTTAAAGGACACGGGAAAGGGAAATACCGCTTCAGTGAAAATACGCTTTAAAAGTACTTCGGGCATGATAATTATGGACGACACGATATCAGATGATTGTGTATCTTGAAGGATGAACCATCCATCTTAGCTTACACTTGAGGATAGAACTTCCGGCTTCATCACAGAACGCTTCCATGCCTCACACGAGAAACCCAAGCCTGTTCAGCTGGGATACACTCTTGCATGTGTCTTTTTGTATTTGACATTGCATGTTTTCATAGCTTTTGCTAAAGTCAGTCAGGATAATCAAAGTGATTCTGGGGAGCTGTAAAGCTGAGAAAGGCACGCCCTGACCCAAGACCTGATCTGGATAATACCAGCGTAGGGAGCAATCGCTGACAACTCGGCATGAATCTCTTTGAATCAGAATCAGGAGGTTCATTACCATGGACAAACATTATGTCAGTTACGGTTCCTGCTGTGCAGGCAGCTGCGGGGCATCGAAGGATATAACAGGATGCCGGTTCAGCCTCTCTCCGATGTCAGATGACTTCATTGATATCATCCTTTCATCCATTTCCAAGGTTGATACATCCAAGATCTGGAGCAAGACAGACCGGCTCTCGACAATCTACCGTGGCAAAAGATGCCATGTGATCGATGCGCTCAAAGCCTGCTTTGTCTACTCATACAGGAAGGATGTGCATAGCACAATGGAAATCACGCTGTCAAAGGGCTGCCCTGGCGATACCGATGCCGAAAGCCATCTTGCAGATGATGATATCCTGCTCAATGAAAGCAATATCGCAGACATCCATTTCCCAGTGGATTCAAAAATAGCGCTCTATCCAATGGGAATCAGCAACTATATGCAATACATAGCAGATGTAGTGAATAAAGCCATTGACCTTGGCATTTATGATTGTTCATCGCATTACGCAACAATCCTCAGGGGTGATGTGCAGGATTTGTTCTCCTACTTCAGCTGGGTAGCAAAGTACTGCGAAGAGAGACTTTCCCACTATGTTTTTGAAATCACACTGGCTGTAAACAGCCCTACTGCAGAGTGAGGTGATCCTTATGAAATGGAAACTCAAGGAAATTCTTTTCATGGCAATCTGTGCCGCGGTTTTCGGTGTCGCTTATCTTGGCATGGTATATCTTGGAGCAGCCCTGACAGGTATCCTCACTCCCAGCGGATGGGGAATATTGGGATATGAGCCAATCTATGGTGTGTGGTTCATGGCCGCATCCTTCATCACCTATGTGATCCGCAAACCCGGCATAGGAATCATTGCAGAGATGCTGGCTGCGCTTCTTGAAGTCCTGATGGGCAATATGTTCGGCCCGATAATATTCATAAGCGGCTTTATCCAGGGAGTCGGATGCGAAATGGCATTTTTCTTTACCAAATACAGGAAATATGACCAGACAACAATGATATTCTCTGCAATCGGAGCCTCTTTCCTAAGCTTCATATGGACAGGCATAAGGCAAAGCTACTGGAATATGAGCATAGGCGTTGTGCTGTTTATCCTGGTCATCAGGACGATAAGCGCAATCATATTCTGCGGATTCGGAAGCAGGCTGCTTGCTGAAGGTCTGGCAAAGGCTGGTGTACTTAAAGGATATGCCATCTCTGCTGATTCAGAAGACAGCTATGGGAAATAATGCCTGTCTGATTGATGATGTCACCTTCCGTTACTTCGAAAAGAGCGAGAGGAATATACTGGAGCATTTCAGCCTCAGCATCAAAGAAGGGGAAACCGTTGTAATACTAGGCGATAGCGGATGCGGGAAGAGCACACTGGCAAATCTCATCTGCGGTCTTTACCCTGAAAACGGCGGTTTCCTCATAAATGGATCGGTGAAAGTCGATGGTATAGAGATAAAGAATCTTCCTCCCCGTAAGAGAAGAGAGAAGATTTCCATAGTCTTCCAGAATCCTGACCTGCAATTCTGCATGAGCAACCTAAGGGATGAACTGAGATTCTGCCTTGAGAATGCTGCCGTTGAAGCGAAGGAGATGGATCGGAGGATTGAGGCATTTGCGGCTGCATACTCAATTTCGTCTCTTCTCGACAGACCTTTCCAGACACTTTCCGGAGGAGAGAAACAGAAGGCAAGCCTGTGTGTGGCAATGATACAGGAAAGCAAGGTTCTTGTACTTGATGAGCCATTTGCCAATCTGGATACAGCCTCCAGGGATCCGTTCCTTGATCTGCTGAAGCAGAAGCGCCTCAAAAATCCAGAGACAACAATCATAGCAATCGATCATAGAGCTGGGAACTGGACCGGTCTTTCTCCTAGATGGGTGGTCCTGGGAGATAAAGGAAAGATAATATCAGATGGGACATCATTCCCTCACCTCAAGACATATAGTGCATATTTCACACCAGTCCCTGCTCCAACACTGTCTGATGCAGATTCTTTCCTGAAATTCAGAGGAACACTGATAAAACCTGGAAAGAAGGAGAAAGCTATTCTTGAAGCTACGGACTTATCTGTGAAACCTGGAGACATGATTGTTCTTCTTGGCCCATCAGGCAGCGGAAAGACCACCCTGTTCCTGACATTGCTTGGGATAAAACCTTATGAAGGTTCAATCACGATTGATGATAAAGAACTCAGGAAACAGAAAAAGAAAGATATCTACAGGGACATAGGGATTGTCTTCCAGAATCCCGCAAACCAGTTCATCGCTTCTACTGTCCTGGACGAGGCAAAACCTGCAGATATTGAGCTTCTGGCGTCCTTCGGCCTTGCCAATTACTCCAGATACTCACCTTACATGCTCAGCCAAGGCCAGCAGAGAAAGCTAGGAGTCATCTCTATGATAGCCGGCAAGCAGAGACTGCTGCTTCTTGATGAACCAACATATGGGCAGGATACGCCATCCACTGCCGCAATCATGAAGTGCCTTGCGGAGCGGACAGGGAAAGGACTTTCCGTTATCTTCTCAACACATGATGAGGAGCTGGCATCTTTATATGCAAATAAGATCTGGAGGATCAGGAATGGGAGGATATATGAGACAGATAAATCCATCGGTTAAGGTCATTGCAATCCTTGCTTCGGCCCTCATAATCTCCTTCAGTCCTTCTGTGTTCTGGAATGCTGCCATCGTCGTGGTATGCTTTGCATCATTGCTTATATCTGGATGCATGAGCAGGAAAGTCCTCAATGTGCTGCTACCAGCAACATTGGCATCACTGAGCATATTCATGGCACTTCTGCTGCGTGGAAGCAGCGGAAAAGAAGTCTTTGAAAGCTCTGGCAATTTCCTCGTTTCAGCCTCAAGCGCCTCAGATATCGGAGATGCGGCCGCGGTAGCGCTCAGAATATATGCTTATGCATTCCTGGGCATGCTCTTCTCATTCACCACAGATCCTCAGGCTTTTGTCTATAGTCTGATGCAGCAATGCCATCTCAGTGCAGAATTCGCTTATGGAGTACTGGCGGCCTGGAATCTTCTGCCTATGATCAGAAGGGAATACAGCCAGACAAAGCTGGCTATTGAAGTCAGAGGGCTAAAGCTATGGCCATGGTCACTGAAACCCCTGTCCACAGCCTTAGTGAATTCCCTGCATTGGGCTGAGAATGTCGCTATGGCAATGGAATCAAAGGGCTTTGACGGAAAAGCAGACAGGACTTACTACCTTAACCTCCATGTCAGGTATCAAGACTTTGTCTGGGCTATCTTCATGATAGCTATATCAATGGCATGGATCTGGTTCTAAAGAAGGGATCTAGTCTGTTTTTCAATCATTCGATTGTAATAGGCGGACAGAAATTACTCCAGAATCATTTTCTCGCGCAGAACCTTCAGGCTATCAATGACGGATCCATAGCTCATGTCAGATGCATACGGAAACTTTCTCTGGTATGATACCCACAAAGACCTGAGGTGTTCGTCAGACTCAATATTAGAAATTATTTCAGTAGCATTCTGCACTAGATTATGTGTTCCTCTATTTGTACATGTCGCATTAAAGGCGCTCTTCAGTGTATCTGTATCAATCTGGTCTCCATACATCAGGAAAAGAGTCCTGATATCGTAAAAATCCCTCATCCGTGTATTCAATACTCCTCTTGCAAGGACAGTCTGAATCTTCTCAGCCAATACCGTTTCCAGATTGTATGACTGTAGATTGATATAGCGATCTTCAAGAAGCAGTTTGTATCTGTGCTCAATAGGATGGGGAGTTACTATGTCACCTGTGGAGATGTCAATCTTGATGGGAGTGACAAGTTTTCCCATGATGGCATTCATTGTAATCCGTATTCCCGGATACTCCATTTCATCCATGATGTTTAATGAGTCCTTGATCTCAAATGTGACACCATCTCCGATATCTATATCCTTGATTTCCGTGATGATCCGTTTTGCATCATTCTCGGAAAGATTGAAGTTTTTGAGGCTTGTATCTATATCCATCGTAGAACGGAGAGATACTCCAACAAGAGCCGTTACAAGCAGTCCTCCTTTTATAAGGAAATTATTTCTGTAGTTTGAAACAGAAATACGTTCAAGCAGTCGTTCCATCATATGGATCCTCAGCAGGATCCTTGCATCTGCATTGTTATCTTTTGCGATATTCTTGATACGTTCCTTAATTTGTTCTGGGGTAAGTGGCATTATAACAGCACCTCCACATATCTGCGGATAACATTATCTATCCGGAATTTCCGTGCATATTCCATGAGAAGATTAAGATTCTTATCCTTTCGGGCAATGTAAGCTTTCATGACAGAACTGAACTCCTGCATCTCTATCGAGTTCCGGCTTCTGACAAGGTCACAGATCGTCCTTTCAAGATCATACATCGGAATGTCATTGCCAAAGTTATCCTTTACTATTGTCTTACCGACATCCAGCAGCTCTTCCTTGACATAATAGACTTTGCACTTACTGTCTGATTTAAGGCGGTGGGCATTATAGCCGCTGTATATCGTAATAGTGTGGATTAGAGGTTCTCTATCAGACAGGCCGTGATAATAGAACGCTTCATCATGAGAGAATACTGCTTTAGAACATCTCTGGCTTATGACAAAGAGATCATCAACCAGAACATCCTCTTTGGAATATATGCCCTTCCCGATTCTTTCAAGCCCATTCTCATGAACGAATTTGTAAAAACTGTATTTGGAAACGCCATTTTGTCTGGCTATTTCCGGAATAAGATAATCATCATTTAAAGATAACTTTCTGATTTCATTCATCCTCTAATCATCCTATTGTGCTTATATTATAAGCTAAATAAGCACCAAAGTATAGTGATGGAGCCCCCGCTTTTTGCATAGGGTCCCAAATCCGAACTATGGATAATCTCCTGAAGAAATTATGATTGTCTCTGAAAAAGCTGCAATTGATATTACTGTTAGTAAAAATGAACGCAACTGAGAATATTAATGGATTGCATACACAGCAGGCTCGGCCAGCTGGCAGATGAAACCATCATAGACGACGAAAGCTCCCTTTTGGGGAGCCTTCTGCTGCCGCCTCCAGGAATCGAACCAGGGACACAAGGATTTTCAGTCCTTTGCTCTACCAACTGAGCTAAAGCGGCATTACTTGCGTAACGGATAGGAATTTAGCAGAAAGCAGACTATGCGTCAATATCTTTATGAAAATTCCTGGAACACGCTGAAAAGTTCGAAATGGTTCTTATGCGTCTCAAGCAATCTCTCATCCCTCATTTTCCCCAGTTCCTTGGACATGGCACTGCGATCGACAGCAAGATAATCAGCGAGCTGCTGCCTGCTGAATGGTATGTCAATCGAACCGCTTTTCTGCCTTAAAGCCTCATCAGAGAGATATGATATAAGCTTCTCGCGTGTCGTACGCTCAGAAAGATGCCCTATCTTCCTGACAAGCATTCTATTCTTGCCTGCAAGAATGGAGATAAGGTTCATGATTGCCCTGCTATGGAATGGACACGATGAAGAACAAGGTGAAAGCAATCTATGGCAATCGAGGGAGATTACAATGCTATTCTCCGCTGCCACAACATCATTCATAAGTACTCCGGACTCTGGAAGCGCATAGGATTCTCCGAACACCTCCCCTATCCTTACATCGCTGACGATGCTCCGGTTTCCCCAATAATCCTCCCTCTGGATATGCAGCCTGCCTTCTGCAAGAATCGAAATCTCACTAACCGTATCCCCTCGCCTCAGGACATATTCCCCAGAGGCATAGCTCTTCTCCCGGGCGTCAGTGCATACCAGCATTCTTGATATCTCTTCATCAGAAAGTCCTGAGAAGAGGAAATTCTTCCTGAATATATCCAGATATTCTTCCATAAAGCTCCTTCTGTTGCAAAAACAACATATTCTTTCTTAGACAGAGGGTACTATCATAGCAGATGCAGGTCAAATCCTGCAGAAGGATATGAAAATGATCAGAAGGATAATCAGGATAGATGAAGAGAAATGCAATGGATGCGGAGCATGCGCAGATGCATGCCATGAGGGCGCTATCGCAATGGTAAATGGCAAGGCAAAGCTACAGAGGGAGGACTACTGCGATGGTCTTGGAGACTGCCTCCCCGCCTGTCCTACCGGGGCAATCTCATTCGAGGAGAGAGAAGCTCCTGCGTATAATGAGGAGGCTGTAAAGAAGTCAAAGGAGGAAAAACTTCCATGCGGATGCCCGGGAACACAGTCGAAGGTGCTGAGGAAGGCTGAGAAGGAAAACAGCTGCTGCAGGTCTGAAGCTGCAAGCAGACTGTCACAGTGGCCTGTGCAGATAAAGCTTGTTCCTGTGAATGCACCATACTTCGATGGAGCCGATCTCCTGATTGCAGCCGACTGCACGGCATACGCCTATGGGAATATCCATGAGGATTTCATCAAAGGACGCATCACGCTCATAGGCTGTCCGAAGCTCGATGGCGTAGATTACTCCGAGAAGCTCTCTGCCATACTCTCACAGAATGATATCAGGAGCGTGACAGTCCTGCGGATGGAGGTGCCATGCTGCGGAGGAATCGAGATTGCTGCACGGAATGCAGTCAAGGCAAGCGGCAGACCGATACCTCTTGCCGTCATCACGATATCAGCAGAGGGAAATATTATCGGCTGAACATTCAGGAAAATGGCATTGGACACGATGAAGAATTCTCCTGCTTTCCATATAATATCCAGCAGGAGAGCTTATGGGACTGACACAATGCTATAAGATACTCTCCGCCCATCTTGTGGACGGGGAGCTGAGAACAGGCGAAAGCATAAAGATAGGAATCGACCAGACACTCACGCAGGATGCAACTGGCACGATGGCATACCTCGAGTTCGAATCGATGGGAATAGACAAGGTCAGGAACGAACTCGCACTCAGCTATGTCGACCACAATACCGTGCAGGTCGGCTTTGAGAATGCAGATGACCATGAGTATCTCAGGACCGTTGCAGATAAAAAGGGAGTAATCTACTCCCGCGCAGGGAATGGAATCTGCCATCAGGTCCATCTTGAGCGTTTCGCTCTGCCAGGCAAGACGCTCCTGGGTTCGGATTCACATACTCCTACCGCAGGAGGAATTGGATCATTCGCTGCCGGGGCTGGCGGTCTGGATGTCGCTCTCGCTATGGCAGGAATCCCCTTCTCAATCATCGCTCCACGCGTTGTCGGCATACATCTTACAGGCGCTCTGAAACCATTTGTCTCTGCGAAGGACGTGATCCTCAAAGTCCTTGAGAGATTCGGCGTAAAGGGCAATGTTAATACCGTATTCGAATACTACGGTGATGGCGTGAAGACACTTTCCGTCCCTGAAAGGGCAACCATCGCGAACATGGGCGCAGAATGCGGAGTCACAACCTCACTCTTCCCATCAGATGAGAACACGCTTGCCTTCCTTAAAGCACAGGGGCGCGAGGAAGGATTCGTAGAGTTATCAGCCGATCCGGATGCTGTCTACGATGAGATCTTCGAGCTGGATCTCTCCTCCATCGAACCTCTTGCCGCATGTCCTCATAGCCCAGGGAATATAAAGACAGTACGCGAGCTGTCTGGAATGGCGGTGAACCAGGTTCTCATAGGATCATGCACGAATTCAAGCTATATGGACCTGAAAAAAGCTGCAACTATACTCAGAGGTCATCATATCGCTCCATCGGTATCGCTCGGAGTAGCTCCCGGATCGAGGGAGGTCCTTCTCATGATCACAGAGGATGGTACCCTCGACACCCTCATAAAAGCCGGAGCCAGGATTCTTGAGTCTGCCTGCGGCTTCTGCATCGGCAACCATCAGAGTCCGGGAACGGAAAGTGTATCGCTCAGAACCAGCAACCGCAACTTCTACGCGCGATCAGGAACACCTTCAGCCAATGTCTATCTGGTATCACCGGAGACAGCGGCCTTCTCCGCGATAACAGGAGTCTTCTCCGATCCGAGGGAATCGGATGCAGATCTTTCAGGGATAACGATGCCCAGCAGTTTTATCATCGATGATTCGATGTTCATAAAGCCTGCATTCTCGGAGGAGATAAAGAGAGGACCGAATATCGGAGAGCCACCTGTGAATACCCCGCTTCCGGAAAAGGTAAAGGGCCATGCTGTGATAAAGGTTGGAGAGAAGATCACAACAGACCATATCATGCCTGCTGGAGCACGTCTCAAGTACAGATCGAATATACCAAGATACTCGGAATTCGTATTCGAGTCGGTCGATCCATCATTCCCTGCCAGGGCAGCAGCGTACAGAGACAAGGGCGAATGCGGGTTCATAATCGCAGGTGCATCATATGGACAGGGATCCTCGAGAGAGCATGCCGCTATCTGTCCAATGTATCTTGGGATACGTGCAGTATGCGCTGTATCGATAGAGCGAATACATCAGGCCAATCTCTGCAATTTCGGCATTCTCCCTCTGCTCTTCAGAAATGAGGAGGACTATGAGAAGATCGATCAGGGCGATGAGCTTGAGCTCCTGAACCCCCGTGATGCGGTTGTGTCAGGAAAGTTCATCCTCCATGACATCACAAAAGGACTGGAAATTCCTATGGATCTATTTGCTTCTGAGGATCAGAGGAGAACACTCCTTGCCGGAGGAAGGCTGAACGAGGTGAAAGCATGAGAATAAGAATGGAAGACGGGAAGCTTATTGTCCCGGATAATCCAGAGATCGTATATATCGAGGGCGATGGTGTCGGCCAGGAGATAACCGATAAGATGAGGCATGTCCTCGATGCAGCCATCGCAAAGGCATACGGTGGTAAGCACAGAATCGAATGGAAGGAAGCGCTTGCAGGCGGCAAGGCTGAGAAGCTTGCAGGAACGAATCTTCCGGATGACACCCTCGACGCGATCAGAAGCGCTCTTGTAGCTATCAAAGGCCCGCTTATGACGCCTGTAGGGAAAGGTGCAAGATCCATAAATGTCGCACTGCGGCAGCAGCTTGATCTCTATGTCTGCCTCCGCCCTGTCGAGTATTTCGAAGGCGTTCCATCTCCGGTGCGCCATCCAGAGAAGGTCGACATGGTGGTATTCAGGGAGAACACAGAGGATATCTATGCAGGAATCGAATGGGCATCAGGCACTGAGGATGCTGAGAAGGTAATCGCATTCCTGCAGAACGATATGGGCGTACGGAAGATAAGATTCCCCGAAACCTCCGCAATAGGCGTGAAGCCTGTATCGCCCGATGGCTCAAAGAGACTTATCAAGGCTGCTATCGACTACGCAATAGCCCATAAACGCCGCTCGGTAACACTGGTGCATAAAGGCAACATCATGAAATTCACCGAAGGCGGTTTCAGAAGCTGGGGTTATGAGCTTGCGGAAGAGGAATATGGTGCATACAGAAAGGATGGCAGGACATACATTCCATCTGCTTCCGGGGAGATAGAACTGAAGGACTGCATCTGTGACGCATTCCTGCAGAATATCCTTCTGCGCCCGGAGGACTATGATGTCATTGCAACCCTGAACCTCAATGGCGATTATGTCTCAGATGCTCTTGCTGCTGAGGTCGGAGGAATAGGAATAGCTCCTGGAGGGAACATCAACTACTCCACAGGTGCTGCCGTATTCGAGGCAACCCATGGCACTGCGCCCGATATTGCAGGCAAGGATATAGTGAATCCCCTATCAATAATACTCTCAGGCGTGATGATGCTGGAGTACATCGGATGGATAGAAGCTGCAGAGATGATACGCATAGCTGTACGCAAAGCCATTGCCTCAGGGAAGGTCACAAAGGACTTCTATACGCTTCTTGAGAAGGAAGGCCGCTCTGGAGAGTGTCTCTCCACATCGGCGTTCACCGATAATCTCATCGCCCTGCTCTGACACCCTGCCGCAAAGCGCGGCAGGATAGTCCATCAGCGCCTTTCAGCGATAGGCACGACCGTCATCTTCTCCGGTCCCGAATAGACCTGCCTCGGCCTTCCTATCTTCTGATAAGGATCATGTCTCCACTCAAGGTAATGGGCAATCCATCCCGGAAGCCGTCCCATTGCGAACAGCACGGTGAACATCGATACGGGGATTCCCATCATATGGAATGTTATGCCTGTATAGAAATCGACATTCGGATAGAGATTGCGCTCAATGAAGTAATCATCATGCGTTGCCCTCTCCTCCAGCTCAAGAGCTATATCGAGAAGATCATCCTTGACACCTGTAGCCTCCATAACGGACTTTGAAAGCTCCTTTGCGATCTTTGCCCTTGGATCGAATGTCTTATATACCCTGTGGCCGAATCCGAAGAGGCGGAATGGCTCATCCTTCGATTTGGCCTTCTCTATTACGGAATCGATGGAGAGTCCCTCATTCTTTATCTTCTGCAGCATATCCATGACAGCCTGATTCGCTCCTCCATGCTTTGATCCCCAGAGCGCGCATACGCCAGCCGTCACTGATGCATAGAGATTCGCATCTGACGAACCTACAAGACGGACAGCGCTTGTGGAGCAGTTCTGCTCATGATCGGCATGGAGAATCAGAAGCTTGTTGAGCGCATTGACGTGGACAGGATTCGGCAGATAGTTATTGACCGATGTGTGGAACATCATATTGAGGAAATTTGCGCAGTACGAGTAGCTGTACTGAGGCTCGACGAAATCAAGGCCCTCCATCTGCCTGTATGTGAACGCCGCAATGGTTCTCATCTTAGACAGAAGCCTTGTCACGGTCAGGTCGAGATTCTCCTCGGGATCCCTGTCATCAAGCTCGGGATAGAAAGCCGAAAGAGAAGCGACCATAGCAGCTAAGATTCCCATCGGATGCCCATCATGGGGATATGCCCTGAAGAAATTCCTCATATTCACATGGAGCAATGAGTTCTCATTCAAGAGCTTCTGGTATCCGATACGCTCCTCTGCCGTAGGAAGCCTTCCTTTTATGAGAAGGTATGCGACCTCTATGAAATCGCAGCTGGCAACAAGATCCGCGATATCATATCCACGGTATCTCAGGATTCCCTTCTCCCCGTTGATATAGCATATGGATGACATGCATGAACCGGTATTCACATACCCTGGATCATACGTAATGTATCCAGTCTCTTTCCTGAGTGTCGTGATATCAACAGATTTCTCACCCATGCTATCCGTGATGATATCCGCATGGTATTCCTTTCCACCTGACAACCTTATGAGAGCGGCATCTTTTTCCCTTACCATAGCTGGCCTCCTCTATCATGAAGCATTTGCCGGAACAGACCGTTTTCTGGTACTTTAGCACGTACAGGCCAAGGAAGTCTTGCAATATTAGCCGTAAGAGATGGAAAAAGGCTGCCCGCAGGCAGCCCTGGATACGGCATCCCTGATGGATCAGCCGATAGCCTTAAGAATGAAATCAACAACAAACAGGATTGATGCGCCTGCGATGATCGGATGGATCTCTCTGGCCTTTCCTGTGAATATCTTAGCGATGCAGTACATGATGAAGCCTGCAGCGATACCATTTGTGATTCCATATGTGAAGCTCATGATGGCAACGGTGAAGAATGCCGGGACAGCGTCCTCGAACTTCTTCCATTCGATCTCCGCGAATGGCTCAACCATGAGAATACCGACAACGATAAGAGCCGGCGATGTAGCAGCGCCCGGCACCATGCCGATAAGACCGGAGAACGGCAGACAGATCAGGAACATTATGGCTGTGACAAGGCTAGTAAGACCTGTGCGTCCGCCAGCAGCAATACCTGCTGAGCTCTCTACGAATGTAGTTGCATTGCTTGTTCCAAAGCATGCGCCAATACTTGTTGCGACACTATCTGCAACGAGTGCCTTGTCAAGGCGGCTCTTGAATCCAGAGCCCTCGAGAGCCTTCTCATCCTCAGCATCGAAGATATGGCTCTTGCGGCCTGTACCAATGAATGTTCCGATTGAATCGAATGTATCGGAAAGGCTCATCGAGAATATCGTTACGATTACGAATGGGATCTTCACAGGATCGGAGAAGAGCGATCCGAATCCCGGATTACCGAAGAAGCTGAAAGCGACTTCCTTGAATCCTTCCATCGTCTCGCTTCCGGAGAAGATAGTCTCAGGCAGCTGCGTAACACCCATCGGGATACCGATTATGGTTGTTGCTACGATACCGATAAGCATAGCACCCTTCACCTTCATGACCATGAGGATGACTATGATAAGCAGTCCGATCACAGCAAGCAGGAGATGGGGCTGATTGAATGGCTGCATTCCAGGTGTGACGCTTGGATACGCACCAGTGAACGATACGAGACCAGCATTATTGAGACCAAGATATGCAATGAAGAGACCTATTCCTCCGCCGATTGCATTCTGGAGGCTCTCAGGGATTGATTTGACTATCGACTTGCGGAGCTTCGTGACGGTGATGATTATGTTTATCACACCGCAGATGAATACCATCGCGAGAGCTTCCTGCCAGACAAACCCACCTGCCAGACATATCGTATACGTGAAAAGAGCGTTAAGGCCCATTCCTGGCGCTACAGCATATGGAACATTGGCAAACAAAGCCATTACAAGCGTGCCGACCGCAGCGGCAAGACAGGTGGCGACAAAGACACCATGCCAGCTCATGCCAGTCTCTGCCAGCATATTCGGGTTGACGAATATGATGTAGGCCATAGTAAAGAACGTAGTCAGACCAGCGACGATCTCGGTCCTCGTATTCGTTCCCTTCTCCTTCAGACAGAAGAAATCATTCATAAATTCTCCTCCATGCGTCCAACTTACGAAATGGAAACCTTCCATGCAGCGGCAGGAAGATCCATCCACAGCAACCATTGTTATTATAGAATTCCAATCCAAGGCATGCAAACTATTTCATATGAGGGCCATTCTGATTGGAAATGGAATTCATTTGCATCGTCAGACAAAGGGGATTACCCTGAGTAAAGGAGTGATTTCATGGATAAGAAAACTGCTTCTCTTCTCATCGATGCGGCTATGGGAAGAGTAGAATGCGATACGGTTATCCGCAACGCAAACATCATTGATGTATTCAGCAAGAATACATTCGTATCCGATGTATATATAATCAATGGCCTGATTGCAGGATTCGGGGAAGGAATGAAGGCAAAGCAGGAGATCGATGCAGGAGGAAAGTATCTCATCCCAGGCTTCATCGACGCCCATTGCCATATCGAAAGCTCACATCTCTCACCATCGGAATTCTCCGATGCGGTCATACCGATGGGAACGACAACTGTGATTGCTGACCCCCATGAGATATGCAATGTGACAGGGCTTGATGGTATGGAATACATGCTCAAAGCATCTGAGAATATACCTCTCTCCGTATTCCTCATGTTCCCATCATGCGTTCCCGCAACGCCGTTTGAGCACTCCGGAGCTATCCTGAATGCATCTGAGATAGAGAAATTCATCGGCAATCCAAGAGTACTGGGACTGGGAGAGATGATGAACTATCCAGGTGTCGCATCGCACGATGAAACGGTGATGGATAAGCTTCAGGAAGCTTATTCCAGGAAGAAGAATATCGATGGTCATGCTCCCTCGATAACAGGACAGGGACTCGATGCCTATACCGCTGCAGGGATAACAACCGATCACGAGTGCGAGACTCCGGAGGAGCTCAGAGAGAAGATACGCAAGGGAATGTATATCATGCTCAGACAGGGAACGGCGTGCAGGAATGTGCTGCAGCTCCTTCCTGGTGTCGATGAGAACAATGCTTCACGCGTCCTGTTCTGCACAGACGACAAGCAGCCACAAACCATCGTAAGCAACGGCCATGTCAATGAAGGAGTGAATATAGCGATACAAAACGGCATGAATCCTATAACCGCGATAACAGCAGCAACGCTGAATGCCTCTATGTGCTATGGACTGAATGACCGCGGAGCCATTGCTCCTGGCCGCAGAGCCGATTTCTTCCTTGCATCATCCATCGATGCAGGAATAATCCCAGAGGAGGTCTTCATACTGGGAAATAAGGAAGCTGAGAGAGGAAGGATACTCAGGAAAGCTCCTCATACTGCACCGGAAAGAGTTTCTGGCAGGATGGATGTAAAGGATTTCTCTGAGAAGAAGCTGTCGCTCCGCCCAGGCTCTGACCATGTGAAAGTCATAGATATAATCCCTGGAGGTGTCGTCACAGGAAATGGAGAGGCTTATATCAAAAGGGATGACAATGGCGAATGGATCCATGAGGCTGGCAAAGATATCCTTAAGATTGCTGTAATCGAACGTCATCATGGAACAGGCAATGCTGCTACAGCGCTGATCCGTGGATATGGCATGAAGCATGGCGCCATTGCCACATCGATTGCCCATGATTCACACAACATCATTGTTATAGGCGATAACGATAAGGATATGGCTGATGCTGTAAGGAATCTCATAGACATCGGTGGTGGCATAACTATGTACAGGGATGGGAAAGAGCTTGGCACGCACAGACTTGAGATAGCGGGCCTTATGACAGACCTGACACTTGAGGAAGTCAAGGAATGCCTTGATGATATGCACAGGACCGCATATGAAGAACTTGGAGTATCAGAGGACATAGATCCTTTCATGACACTATGCTTCATGGCACTGCCTGTAATACCTGCGCTGAAACTTACCGACTGCGGCCTGTTTGATGTCAATGCATTCTCATTCACGGATATTGCAATGAAAGACTGAAAGCACCTGCCCTGAGAGGAATCCCAGGGCAATATCATGATGCATCATATGCACATGCTATGGAAAAGAAAAAGCCCCACCGCGCTATAAATCGCAAATTCTTACCAACTCCCTAACTCTCTCTACTGAAAAGAATTATACCTTATCATTACTTATTGATAAACCCTACTATACCCAATAATTCCCTGAATATCAGGGTAAATATCGAGCTAAATCTGTTCATGTGACAATTGATAAAGACAAATGAAAATAGCTTTTTCTGTCTTAGTATCGGAGGTGAAATCTCCCAACAGAATTCAGGAGTTATGCTCAAAGTATTACTATGAAGAGCTGGTACCTATAGTTAGTTAATTCATATCAATGGCTTTATCTACCAGTTGATGAATCAGAGTTCTAAGCTCCTCTTTAGACTCTAACGCACTAGGTGGTAAGTCTTCTTGCACATCATAGAAGAGTTGATGTACTGGAACCTCAAGAGCTAAAGCAATTTTCTCTATTGTAATGAGTGTTGGATTACGTCTACCAGTTTCAATATCACTTACTATGCTTGGAGATAAATCAGCAAGCTCTGACAGATCTACCTGAGTTAATCCCTTCGCTATTCTTATAGCTTTAAGATTCTCAATGAATATCTCTTTAGCAAGCCTCATGCTATGAGGGTAACCAACAAAAGGAAAATCAAATACTATACTATAGCCTATTTGTAGGCTATAGTTGTAAGCATGAAAAAACTTTTTGCCTTATTGATTATCATCATCCTTATATTATTTGGTTGCACAGCACCAAATAATAACGATGACTTACCAGAGAACCCTCCAGTAGAAGAACCTTCTGACCCGGCAGATCCTAACACTCCACAAACACCAGAGGAGCCATCAGATCCATCGACCCCTCCAAGTGAAGAAATACCTGAAGAACCTGTTTCTCCTCCAAAGAAACCTGATGAAACAGAATTTTTAATGCTGCAAGGCATAAGAAATTCATCAGGCAAGCTCATATCTTATAGAATCATAAATTATCTCGAAAGCTATATAGGAAATATGACTAGGAATAATGCGATTATCACTAGTCTACCAGGCACAAAATATATTATTGATTCCTCTGAAAATGGAAAATCAATCAAGGGTGTTTTCAATGTTTTAGATCGAATTGATAACCAATTTACGTGGGAAGCAGATATAACGTCATATGAGCTTATAGGCAATCACGAAAGAGGGGAATATAAGATATCCGGTAAAGCTAATTATACAGGAGTAGGTAATGATGATGTAAAAACCAAATTTGTTAATGGAGAGATAAAAAATTATTTACAAAACTATGAAGACGGGGATGATGATCCTAGATTTTTGATAACTGAAGGAAATTTTATTTATTATACAAATTTAACTTCCCTTAATAACCAAGAAACTGGAAATGATAAATTATTAAGCTCTATATATCTCTATTGCAATTTTATTGATAATAATGATAAGAGCCACATTTATGAAGAATTATTCAATACTTACAATATAGGAGATCCTCATGGTGAAACCTTAAAAGAAGGTTATGAAAAATTAGATGGTACTTATTTCTGGCCATGGTGGCTTCCATATTGATTTGAATACCAATATCAAATTTCTATTTACGAGGATGCTGGAAGTATAACTGGCATCCTTTTTCTTTTATGTATAGATTTTCTCAGAATAATATTAATCAAAGTGCCACCATAGGTGCAGTCATTAATAGAGCCAATAGGATTATCGTTTTCAACGAAGAGGGAGATACTTTATGTATCAAGACCGGTGATGAAGTAATTGGTTATACCTGTAGAACATTTGCCATAAGGAGTGGGAAAGCTATACAGGTGTTTGATTGTACAGGACAGCCTTTATACTCTCGTTCCTGTTGAATAATAAGCAACAATAACCAGATATTGCACAGGAGAGGAAAATCAGGATTTTGAGATTCCCTCTCCTATTTTCTTTATGTTGAATTTACATATTGAAAATAGGAGAAGAACTCCTAAAGACAAAGACGGTAATGCATACCGGGAAATCGAGTATAAAGCAGTAATCCTAGAAACCTCTCTTCAGGAAGCTCAGAAGTATTCTTCCGCAATTAAGACACCATATGTAGGAGACTTCTACTACCATTCCATTGATAAACTCACATTTAGTCTCAGCACCGATTACCTTAATGATGATGCTTATGGGACGAAGTATACAGGTGGTGCGATAGTAATACGAAAGCATGGAAAGTACTTCAGCATAAACCTTAACAAAGAATATGTTCCTATATATAGCAACATAAAGGAATATGTTGATTCTATGTTCAGATTCCTTGCCTTCAATATAAGCCTGTTCCAGTTACCTATAAAGAAGACAGTAATGGATTATGAAGATGGACTTGTTACAGAAACAGAATTCCCGAATAACAATGTAACATCTGCAGAAGAGTTCCTTGAAAGGATACTGGAAGAAGCCAAGCTTAAATGTATAGAGCTGTGCTTTGATATGAATTTGAGAATACGGGAACTTGTTGATTCCAATGATTTCCGTAACCACAAAGGAACACTTTATTCCATCAAGGACTACAGGGTATATGAAAGCAAGAACAAAAAACGCTCACTGATCTGTATATATGATAAGTCCAAACAACAAGAAGACAAAAAGCACAGGAAGATATTAGGTCACATGGAAAGGTTCGAGATTCGGTTGTTCGATACGTCATATACCATTATGAAAGATCATGCTGATATGCTTTTAAGCCATACCTATGAGGAGCTTGTTGATATACTGATGCCACATATCGTGAAGCATATGAAGAGGCTTGGTATTGATTTCACAAGACTACTGAATGCCCTACCAGAAAATCAGAGGATACTCCGCAGGATACTGGAAGCATCAATGAATTATTTATGTAATTAAGGGACGTAACTATACATCAGTACGTATATGGAACATACAGTAATATCATTTGTTTATTGATGCAATGTCAAATAAAAGTCAACTATCTTGATGGGTATTGGAAGAAATTCCGGCTTTTTTCCTGAAGTTCTAATTCCAGTCGGTACAATAAATAATATGAATATATCTGATTATATTTTTAATGAAAACGGAACTGGAATTTCGGCATCCACAAGGATGGAACTCAATGACGTCAACTATGTTTCACCGAGATTTGCGGAGGATAAGAAAACCATACGGAGATTGATAGAGTATGGAGCTTATACTGTAGACCCAGACTTTATGTCCTATAAGGCCCTGCACAGGTACAACAAAGGACTTATTACACCCAGTGGCATAGATAAGATTGGCTTCACATTCAGCAGAGACTATTTCAATGCCAAAGATAACACCATGAAATACAAGAATGGAGCTATATCCCTTGTACCAATTGGGGCTTACTTCCTCTATAACATCAATAACGAATATATCTCGCTGAATACTAACTTAGAGAATCAGGTTCTGCATACATTCGAACATACCGTTTATGGAACTGATATATTCCAGATACCATATAGCAAGACCATACAGGACTGTGACACTGGAGAAATATACAGCGAGGAAATACCTCTAGAGAATGAAGTCAAGAATTCCGGGGAGTTCTTTGAGCGTATCTATAGTATGAAGAAACTGAATGTCATTGAACTCTGTTTTGACTTCAATATTCCTTATTCCAAGATGGTTAAGGAATACTTATATGAAACTGATTTCAACCCAGATTCGGAGGAAGAAAACACCTTATACTCAAAGGACTACCATTGTACAGAAGATGGGCATAGACGCAAGTCGATACTCTGTGTTTACGATAAAACGCTTCAGCTTAGGAAGAAGAAAGGAATAAGGACAACACAAGATATCACAAGGATAGAGTTCAGGATTTACAGCAGGAACTTCCATGTGCTTACACACTCCGATATTCTCAACAGAACCTACACTGAGCTTGCTGAATATCTCACCCCCTACATTGTCAGATATATGAGGAAGAAGATGAACATTCACTTTCATAAGCTCATTGATATCATACCTGATGAGCAGTATTTACTCAGAAACATACTTATACAGGTATGAAAATCAACCGTAATAAAGACCCTTACATAAATGGGTGGCCATACAGCCACCCATGACTCTTACAGCTCTGAATCTGATTTTGTTATCCAGTCAGCTACTGTGCTATAAGCCCAGACTTTGCGACCTCCAACCATTCCATCAGGCAGACCACCTTTGGGCTGAAGCCATTTCTTGTTACAGGCAGTCTTATAGCACAGCCCCTTTAAAGAACAGCATTCTTTGAGGTTGAACCAGTAATGGTGAGGCACAAAGGGAAGAACGTTTGCTGTAATGTTTTCTGTTACCATATGTTTTCTCCTATGTCTCTAAATAGTCGTGAAACTATTCGCTTACAGGCAGTGCTTGCTGATCTGTAAATACAGCATCCATAAGCTCTCCCTGCCTTACCATACGAGCAACATCAAAGTGGGTATAGTTGTTCTGTATTTTGGCATCAGACCAGCCAAGCATAAGCCGTATGACATCGGGATTGACACCTTTTTCCCTCATAAGGGTATTCAGGGTATGCCTGAAACTATGAGGTTTGAGGTGCCTGGCTACACGATCCTCTTCTGTTATACCAATACCATACAGTGCTCTTTTGAATACCTTCTGCCAGCGCACTATGGTATACGGCCTGCCATCATCAGTACATACCACAAGATCTCCCGGAGCACCAAAAGCTGTTATGCGCTGGTATTCAACCAGCCTGTCAGCAAGATACTGCGGTATTATCACATCCCTTGGCTTATAGCTCTTTGGGAGTCCTGATACAGTATGGTTGTTATCCTTCCATGCTTCACATATATGAATATACCTGTCAGCCACATGGACATTGCACCACCTTAAAGCCAGAACCTCCCCACTGCGCATACCAGTAGATGCCGCAATAAGGAAACAGATATAGTCTGAGGGGGACCGCCATAGCAGACTGTCGTAAGGGTTACGGAACAAGGCTCTGAGCTCAAGCTCTGAGAATATGCCGGCCTCCTTGTTGTTTGTCACTACATTACCTAGCCCTAATGCGGGGTTATATGGCAGATCCTCCCTGTATACAGCCTCACTGAATATAACCTTGACTGCCTTCATGATCTTATTGATGGTATTGCCAGATACCCCTTTAGCTTGAAGCCTTGCCCTATAATCAAGCAGATCACCCCGCCTGATATCAGCTATATGCATCTTTCCCAATGATGATGGGAATACATACTGTTCAAGCAGCACCCTTTCTGAATGGCAGTAACGTTCCCCGATATGTTTTCCCTCAGCCTTTAGACGTAATACATGAGGGCACCGTTCCCAGTCAAAGAATGGTTCTGCATAGTTATTGAATAACGGATTGGGATTGCCAGCTACCTTGCGCTGCATCAGTTTTGTGACAACATGCTTAGCCAAAGCCTTTGTTGTTTCACCCGTTGTTTTGAATCCATCCATGTCTGGTGTCTTATAGTACCAGTACCTACCAATCATCTTGTACCTTACAGGTTCTTTGTGCCTACCCATATAGGCCACCTCCCAGAGGCCTATGGGAAATAGTCAGAACTGGATTTCGAGCTAAATAACGAGCTAAATTGCTCCGTAATAAAGGCCCGCTGAGCTATGAGCTGTTCTCTAACCCCTAGTCATGTATATAAATGCGTCACGCACAATATTCACATGCTATAGAAAAGAAAAAGCCCCACCGCGGGGAAAAAGGAGGTAAACCGCGTTGTGGGGAACAAAAGGAGGTTAGAATGGAAGTCTTGCTTCCAATTCGTCTATGAATATAGTGAGATGTCGGAGTTTTGAAAAGTACTTTAGCGACTAATTTATTGGATTTTTCCGACTTTTACATAAAATAAACAGAAAATCCTATCGCTCTTAATCTTTGGCATGAATAAGAATAGCCGTTTTTACCTTAGAATCTTCTTTGCATCGGGATTCGGCTCTCTCCACCCCGCCGCATCTGCAAGCGCTCTGTAGCTGACTCTATCCGGGCCATGGAGATTCATTATGAATGAATAGTAATCCTTCTCGGTCTCACCAAAGAGATCGTATCCCTTCTTGGCGATGCAGTCGGGAAGAAGCTCACGCTGGACATATGCCATGGAGTTAAGATAATCGCTGAAGCGGAGATAACCATCATTGATTATCTCTCTGACATCATGGGGCCTTGTTATCGAGAACCAGAAGCCCTCTCCCCTGTCCTCAGGTGCTGTGGAAAGATGCTCGAATATAAGCGTATGGGTAAAAGGCCGTGCTCCGCGTCCGAATGGATTGAGATGCTCCTTATCGAGAGCCTTCCTAGTCTCTTCTTTCGATGGAAGCTTCTGCCCCTCGGGAGCAATCACATACGAAACAGGGAGGGCTGGATTGATTTCCGCAGTTATTGGAAACCTTACAGCGCTCATCAGTGCATGAAGCACCTTATTCTCAACAGGAAGCTCCGATAGCTGATAATGCCTTCCCATATACTCAAAGCCTTCAGTCATGACCTTGCCGAAGATCCTGGCTATCTCCCTCTGGGCTGCCTTGTAGGACAAGGAGGGAAAATCATAAGGATAAGCGGCAATGAAATTCTCATAGTGGATCGATTCCTCATAGACACTGTTCAGATACTCATCATCCACAGGCAGGAAGAACATCAGCCCACCAAGGGAGAGCAATGATGCCAC
The DNA here is from genome assembly GCA_944389505.1 of uncultured Spirochaetaceae bacterium. Classification (GTDB taxonomy): domain Bacteria; phylum Spirochaetota; class Spirochaetia; order Sphaerochaetales; family Sphaerochaetaceae; genus Ornithospirochaeta. The sequence goes on along the minus strand of CALXMP010000003.1, from coordinate 113,930 downwards.
ATCAGGCGCATGGACGTTGAGGATGTCATCGGGAAGGAGGAATGATGATGACTGGGGCGATGGTATAAGGCCAAACGCCCTGTCAATCGTATAGGCAAGCACAGAAAGAGGCATGGCAGATGGCACAAGAACCCATCTTTCGATCCTGCCATCTTCCGCATCAGCATACTCCCGCATATCACGGAGCTGGTCAGCCGACAGGCTTTTGAACTCCATGGTTATCCTCAGGGGGATAATGCGGAAGTATGGATTCGATCCCATCAGCACATTATCAAGCTCAGAAAGCCGGAGTGTGAATGTAGGCTCTTTCTGCATGCCCCGCACCTTAATTCTTCATGCTGAATGGCTGTCTTGTATTCTCAAGGACGTCTCTCCAGAGAGAACCCTCTGTATCAACATGGCTGCGCTTTGAGACAGCGACCTTGATAGGAACATAGACATACTGGTTGTTCACGCGTGACGCAATGCACTGGGTCTTTCCAGCCATCGCTGCATGGACAGCATGAGCACCGATTCTGGCACAGTAGATGGAATCATAGCTGTTTGCAGGGGCAGATCTGATGATATATGACGGATCGATGTACTTGATTGACGTCGTTATACCCTGCTCGGCAAAGAACTCCTTTATCCTGTTCTTGAGGAATATTCCGATATCATGGTACTTGATATTCCCTGAAGCATCGGTCTCACCTGTAGGAGGAGCGAACTCCTGTCCTGCTCCCTCTGCAACGAGTATGACAGCGTGTCCTCTCTCAAGGATTCTCCTCTTGATATTCTCAAGGAGTCCATTAGGACCATCGAGATCGAACGGGGACTCCGGGATAAGGCAGAAATTGACATCGGACTGCGCAAGCGAAGCAGATGCCGCGATGAACCCTGATTCACGGCCCATGACCTTCACGAGTCCTATACCGTTGATAGCACCCTTTGCCTCGACATGTGCGCACCTGATGCTTGGAACCGCCATTGAGACAGCAGTATCGAAACCGAAGGAATCATCGATGAATGAGAGGTCGTTATCAATGGTCTTAGGAACGCCTACGACAGCAATCTTCAGACCTCTTCTCTTGATTTCCTCCCCTATATCATAGGCACCGCGGAGCGTTCCATCACCGCCGATGGAGATGAGGATATTTATATTCAGTCTCTCGAGCGAATCAACGATCTCCTCCACCTGCTTTCCACCGCCTCTGGCTGATCCAAGTATCGTACCTCCCTTCTCCTGGATATCATCAACAACATCCGGATCGAGCGGAAGAAGCGGCCATGGCGAATTCTCAAGAAGACCAAGATAGCCATACTGAACTCCGGAGATCCTCCTGACACCATAGCGGTACCAAAGACATCTTACGACGGAACGTATGACATTATTCAGACCAGGGCAGAGACCGCCGCATGTGCAGATAGCAGCATGGACATGCGCGGGGTTGAAATAGATCTTCTCCCTTGGTCCGGCCAGCTCAAGCGTATCGGAATGGACAGGGCGGACGTTGCCGTCAACCTCCTCTGTCTCTATTGAATACAGGATCCTGTCGGTGTCCTTTACGTAGTCTGCGACACCATCGCCGCCGCTTTTGGACATCCTGATGGGAGAATTGAGCTTTGCCTCCCCAAGCCTGTCAATCGTGAAATCATACTGTTGTGTCGTCTTGCCGCCCATAATCAGCCTCCAGTGTATCAAGGTTATTCAGGAATTCCCTGAATCGCCGCTCTGCATCATTCTTGGCATCCTCCTGGAACTTTCTGTACAGAAGGATGTATCTCTCTGCATATGGCGTAAGAACAGCACCTTTCCTGTCAGCACCGCCCTTACGGCGATCGATCATGCTATGGCCTGTGGCCTGCTCGATATGCTCAAGCATGCCACGCGCCTTGGAGTACGATAGCCCCATCCTCTCCGATGCTGCGAGGAGGGAACCAGTTTCCTTTATTCCCTCCAGAAGCCACAGGACACCCGCTCCCATGAACTTGTTGCCATCATCATCGAGAATATACAGCTTCGTACTTAGCTCCATAGCTCCTCGGCCGCCTTGTAGATAGTATCAACCAGTTCGGTCAGACCTTCAAGCTCAACAGAGCAGTATGCAAGACGAAGAGTCCTTCCCATGATGTTTATCGCACCGATCTGATACTTATCAAGAAGATATCTTCTCAGATCCTCCGCATCACGCCCATTCGTGCTGAATGCCATGAAATAACCAGAATTGAAAGGATATGGCGTAAGGAAGCGGTCTCCATCGTGCTTTGAAACAGCGACATGGACTGCCTTATAGCGCTTTGACATCTCATCAAAGAGCGCTGCCTTGTCCGCTTCATAGGACTTGCCGTTCCTCATTGCATTGAGTATGAGGCTCTGTCCAGGCATATCGCAGTTGGATACCGTGCACCTAATAGCACCGAGCGTCTTCTTCGTAAGAGCATCGATATGGGCATCGGTAAAGCCCTTTGAGGCATATGTCAGGAAACCAACCCTGAAGCCCCAGACCATCTCTTCCTTGGTCGCAGCATCGCCCTTGATCGCGAAGATATTCTCGTGAGCATCTGCAAAGTAGGAGAAAAGAGATTCCTTCTCCGTATCATTCTCAAAGAAAAGGCCGAAATACGCGTCATCAGAGATGACCATGATCTTCTTGCCTGTATCAGCGACAGCCTTCACTGCATCGACGATTCTCAGAGCCTCCTCCCTGGAAGGAGTGTATCCCGTCGGATTATTCGGGAAGTTGAGGATAATGCGGGCATAATCGCCTTCTGTCTCCTCAAGAGCCTTCTTCATGCCCTCGACATTGAAGCCGCCATTGCCATCATAGAATGGGAAGAGCTTCAGCTTCGCATCGGCGAGATCGGTGAAGATGAGATCATAGTTGTCCCAGAAGAGATCAGGGCAGACAACCTCTGAACCTGGGGCTACGAAAAGATCCGCGATAAGGCTTATCGCATGCGTAAGACCACCGGTGACTATCGGTGTTGATGTCTTCTTGCCAGAAAGATGGGGATTCTTCCTGATCATCATATCCTTCCACAGAGCCCTCAGCTCCTTGTTGCCGCCGCCCGGCGCATAGGAGAAGATCTGCGAAGGCCTGAAGATGCCATCCTTGAAAGATGAATAGATGTCGGAAAGATAGAAGGGCTCTCCCTTGCTTGTCGCGAGACCGACAGTTGCATTGAAGCGCTTTGCCTTCTCCTTTGCCTCATCGCTCTGTGCAACGATACCTTTCGGGAAATACATCCTCTTCCCTATCGGGGAAAGAAAACCATAAGCAGCAGAATCCTTAAGGATCTCATTAAGCTCAATAGCAAGGCTGTTCATAAACGTCATCCTCCGCCCATTCTTATATAACATTTTCAGAAAAGCGTCAGCTGGGCATCTTCCGAAGAGGATCCAGCCTGCTTCCCTCCGATAATCCTGAGGAATTCCTCCTCATCGACAATAGTGACACCGAGCCTCTCAGCCTCAGCTCTCTTGGAACCGCCACCTTTGCCTGCAAGAAGATGGGTTGTCTTCGATGTGACGGATGAGACAGTGCGCCCACCGCGTTTCTCGATCTCCTTAAGCGCAAGCGAGCGCGGATTGAAGTTATCGAATGAGCCAGTGATGCACCAGACCTGCCCGGAAAGCACCTGATCGGCTTTCTCCTCCTCTTCATCCATGCTGGAATCAAGATGAAGGCCATGCTCTTTTAAAACTTCGATTGTCCTGCGCAGCCGAGGCGACCTGAAAGCCTCGATTATGCTCTCTGCGGTGACCTCTCCGATGGATGGAATAGCAGTCAGGGCTGAGGTATCACCACTATCTGAGACCTCGAGTATCCTATCAATAGAACCGAAGCCGTTGGAAGAAAGGAGCTCTGCGCTCTTCTTGCCAATATCTGCAACACCAAGAGAGGAAAGAACGACCGCATAGGGCCTGTTTCTGCTTTCCTCTACGCCCTTGATGAGCAATGATATGCTCTTCTCTCCCATTCCTGGCAGTCCTGCAGCCTTTGTGAAATCTGCTGTGTAGATATCCTCAATGCCCCTTAGAAGCCCTGCTTCATAAAGCACCTCGACAGTCTTAGGACCAAGGGTATCGATATCCATCTGATCCGATGATGCGAAGAATGATATCCTCCCCTTCACCTGATCGGGACATGTATACTCAGGACAGTACTGAAGACCTCCTATCTGCACAAGCTCAGTGCCGCAGCACGGGCATGCAGGAGGAATCCTGTATGTGGTATTGCCCTCATCATTCTTCTCAATGACATTCTCAACTGCAGGAATGACATCGCCACGCTTTGAAATGGATACGGTATCACCGATCGCAAGCTCAAGCTCATCGATATACTCCTGGTTATGCAGCGTCGCCCGCCTGATCGTGGAACCTCCAAGCTTTGTCGGGGAGATCTCTGCGACAGGAGTTATGCGTCCTGTTCTTCCAACCTGTACAGTTATGCCAAGGAGCTTCGCTTCCGCCTGCGGAGATTCGAACTTATATGCGATAGCCCACCTCGGATGGTGCTCCGTATAGCCGAATCTATCGCGTACATCAAGCTCATTGATCTTGAATACCAGCCCATCGATATCATACCCGAGGCTGCCCCTCTCTGCGGTCTTCTCCTTCACGAATTCCGAGATATCAGAGAAGGCATATGCCTCTCCCTCCAATCCTGCGTTCTTCAGCTTTTCAGCTGCAAGTTCCTTTGTAGAATCAAAGAATGCAAGATGGGGATTGATCCTGAATCCGAATTCCTTGAGCTTTGAAAGTATATGGAGATGATCGGCAGGAGTCTGCGCTTTATCGCCCCAGAAGCCCTCGTAGCAGAAGATATCAAGGGGAACCTGGCTTGCCTCAATCGATTTCTGCCTTCTTACAGCTCCTGCTGCGAGATTGCGTGGATTTGCAGCCTTCTTGGCATCATCTGTCTCCGCCTCATTGAATTTCCTGAAGCCTTCTTTGCTTATATAGACCTCACCGCGGACTGCGATGTCTATCTTCTCTGGGATGGATAGAGGCACGCTGTGTATTGTCATTATATTCGAGGTGACATCATTCCCGATAATGCCATTGCCGCGTGTCACGGCCCGCACGAGGATGCCATCCTCGTAATACAGGACCATGGAGATACCATCGATCTTCTCCTCTGCAGCGAACGAGAGAGAACCTCCCTCCTTTGCAATCGATCTGGAGAAAAATTCAGATACGGCCTCTCCGGAATAGGCTTTATCAAGGGACAGCACAGGGATTGTGTGCCTCACTTCCGGGAAATCATTGGTAAGATCGGAGCCTATGCGCTTCGTCGGGGAATCGGGATGCATCAGCTCCGGATGATCCTTTTCCAGCTCGGACAGTCTGTCAGACAGCCGGTCGTACTCACTGTCCGATACAAGCGAGATCCCTTCCTTGTAGTATTTATCCTGATAAACCTTAAGATCAGCGGTAAGCTTATCTATTTCTTCCTTTATGCCCATGGAACAGATTATAAAATACTGTACGCGGACAGGGAAGAAGCAGGCTGTACCATGAATCCCTTGCTGAAAGAGTTTGCTGATGGTAATCTCAGAACATGGCAGAGCGAAAGAACTTCTCGCGTTATAACATGCGCTGCGGCATCCTCATACGTGCAGAAGAGGAGGCATTGCATGTAAAGGAGATCAAGAAGCCGGAGACGGATTCCAGATACCTGTTTCTCACAGCTTCTGATCTACCGGGATCGAATACGATACATATCCTGGACAGGCCCTTCCCCCTCATGGCATCGGAAAGATCAGCATTTTCTGGAGAGATCATAATGGCGCTCTTTGCTCCAGACTATGAGAGTGCGGAGATAATGCGAAGGGAGCTGAAGATAGAGACGGAGAAAGCGGAGAATGCGGAGGAGACTGCAGAACTGCCTTCGGCCCTTGAATACGGATGGGGCGAATTCACTCCACAGGAAGATGGCGAGAAGAAATACAAGTCAGTAGAGACCGAGTTCAGGCTCAGACATATCGCAGAGCCATCTCTGAGAAACTATACAGTGACTGCATGGATGGATAACGCCAACCTGCATATCGAAGCTCCATGCGAGTGGATGGAGCTTGTGCGCTCGGCTGTATCGGAAGCTACGGGTTATCCAAGGAAGAACATCCATGTCCATCCTGCAAGATACGCATCGAAGCATGATGAGTATCTTACAGCACCCGCAGTTCTTGCAGCGCTTGCAGCCACTGCGACGATAAAGACAGGACTGCCGACAGAGATAAGGGATACTGCAGTATTCTCAAGGCCTGGCATAGAAGTAAAGAGAACGACACTGACCGATGAGGATGGAAAGCCGCTTTCTGAGACTGTGTCCATGTCCATAGATATGGGAGCGTATCCCATCATGCCGGATGAGTATCAGAGACAGGCAATGGCAGGACTCATTCCTCCATATCCTCTTAAGGAGTTCAAGGCCACTGTATCGGTAAAGACATCAGGACGGTATCCTGCATCGTTTGCAGGCTCCCTTGGATACAGCGAAGCCCTTGCATCCACGGAGTTCCATATATCAAGGCTTGCGGAAGAGGCCTCGATGACGCCATATCAATATAGGCTCTCAATGGAGAAGGAGAAGCGCAAATTCACAGACTACCTTCCAGGTTTCGAGCTCGAGGAGCAGAAGGAAACCGCTGCGAGAGCTGTACAGGCAAGTACCTATGAACGCAAATGGTCGGCGAACATGTTCCAGAAAGGAGACTTCTCGCTCCTTGGATACATACGAGGCATAGGCATGGCAACAGGATCCGGTATATCTGGATTCTCTACAGGATTCTCAAAGAAATCCGGATTCAGCGCTGTGATGACATTCACCCAGAAGGGTAATGTGACGGTCAATACATCAGCGCTCTGCCATCCCGGGATAATGAGGAAATGGAAGAAGATAATATCCGACAGGGTCATACCAGGCCATCCCGAGCACGTCATGTTCCTTGACTACTCAGGAGAGACTGCCGACACAGGTCCTGATGTCCTCTCAAGGATAACAGCCTCATTCACCTCCCAACTTGACAGCGCGGCAAAGAATCTTGCTGTACTGAAGGAAAGCGAAGCCCTTCCTGTATCACTCAGATTCGATGCTGAGAATACATATTATCCATGTGAATTCGAAAATGCAGGCTGTGGTACGGCTATCTGCGAGATTATGATAAGCGAGAGCGATTACACCCCTGTCGTGACAGAGCTCTGGGCTGCTCTCACCTTCCCTGAGATCCTCGATGAATCCACACTGCTTGGCTCTGTGAAGAGAGCCTTCCTTACCTCGCTTTCGGAGAACGGGGTTACGATTCCTCTCGATTTCAGGATGCATATCACGATAAACGCAACGGGAGTGGAGGGGCCTGTAGCCGCAATCGGCGAGCTTGTCCGGGCTCTGACAGAGGGGGCCCTTGCCAATGCGCTGTATCAGGCAGGCGGCAAAGATGCCGCGGTCCTGCCCACCTCCGCAAGGAATCTTGAAGAGGTATTCGGCAAAGGAGGAAAGGTATGAAGATAGACTGTTCCATAGATGGCAGGACTCTGACACTCTCCCTCAATTCCAATAAGCCTCTCTCGCTAATTCTTTCCGAGAATATAGGGGATGGATCTGCTGTGAACCACTGCAAAGGCCAGATGTGCGGGCTCTGCGCAGTTCTTGTAGATGGCAAGCCGATGCTGAGCTGTATGGTACCGGCCTTCGAGATAAGGGGCAAAGAAATCATAACATTCGAGGGCTTCCAGAAGACCCGGGGAATGAAGGATATAGAGAAGGCCTATGAAATGGTTGGAGCAGCCCCCTGCCCTGACTGCTATGAATCAAAGACAATGATCTTCGAATCGCTGATCTCTGATGGAGTATCAGAACCTGATGAGATACTCAAGGAGCTTTCGATAATACGATGCCACTGCCTTGATCCGGAGGATGCTGTGAAGATTGTCCTCAAGGGCATAGATATAAGGAGGAAGAGACGTGTACGAAGGTCTTAGCTCTCCAAACATCCATACCCCGCACAATATGGCGGAGTATTCCTCAATCATAACCCACTACCCCTCATCCACGCTGTGGGCTGGAGGGACATTCATCATGACACGTCCTGATGCATATCCATCGAAAGTGATGAATGCAGAAGTTATATACCTGGGAGAGATTGAAGAACTCCATAGATTCCAGAGGAATGACAGATTCGCTGAATTCGGAGCGATGGTAACGCTTGATGAGGTGATGAGTGCAGGAAAAGCAGTTCTGCCGAAGGTCCTCACGGATAATATCATGGAGATAGGCTCCAAGCTGATCACACGCAGGGCAACGATTGGAGGCGCTATATGCACAAAGGAGCTTACGACATCCTTTCCCGGCACGCTCGTCGCGCTTGATGCTAATGTCGAAGTGAGGATCATAAAGAAGAAAAGGCTCCATTCCAGATGGCTTCAGCTCACAAGGCTTCTGGACAGGAACGGAACCATAGTACTGCCTCCCCAGAGCATGATATCGAGGGTACGTATCGCATTCTCCGACAAGAACTGCCAGTTCTTCAGGTCTGTCGGAGCATTGATGACATCCCCCGAGGATTCAATGGCTGTGGCTTTCACGGCTTCGCTGGATCAGGATGTGCTGAACAATCCGACAATAGCATTCACATATCCGAACCATGGAATCCTCTACTCCAGGGATATCGACAACGTATTCTCATCGCTGAGATTCCCGCTTGATGAAAGGGAGTTCAGATCCCTCGAGATGATAATCTTCACATTCATCGATTCGACATTCCAGGAGCTGTCCCCCCTGCAGAAAGTACGGACAAGAGGCGTCTTGAGAGCACTTGTAGATGAGTTGAATGAGAAGACGCTTACGATGCCTTCGCAGATGTGAGAAAAAGAGGGAGCCGCAGCTCCCTCAGCCATCAGTTCAGTCCTGTGATGTTCTCAGAGTCTTCTATATCGAAAGCCGGTCCCATCTCAGCGCTTATCCTCTCATCGGCATTCCATCTGAAATTGCTGAATGATATCCATTCCGCATTGCGCATATAGATAGCGGCCAGAGGACTCTCGATGATGGACTTGCCATGGTAAGGTCTAAGATCATGGAGATTCTTCGGCCACCTTGTCTTCCAGCTCATATCGATTGAGATATTCTCGAAGTGAAGACCCGAGATATTAGGCTTACCATCAGCATCCGTCGTACCATATACGGTTATGCCATTTTCCGTATCCGCCATGATATTCATGAATACAAGATTCTTCACATGGCCGATCTTCGTATCTTCGCGTCTGGGCACAGCTGTGATAGCAATCGGCTCAGCCTTGCCCCACCAGTGCTCTGATGAGAACATCCTTGTCTCTATTGAAATATTCGAGAATATACAGTTCTCAATCGAGCCTTCATCACGCAGCTGGAGCGATATTCCACGGTTCGTTCCGCGTATCACGCAGCCATTGACAACGATATTCCTGAAGAGCATCGTGCTTTCGGAGCCGAACTTGATAGCAGCGCTTGTAGAGGACAGTATGCAGTTCGATACCGTGATATTCTGGCAAGGACCGTACTTCTTCGCGCTCTCGGTATTCTTGAATACGATGCAGTCATCTGCCCCCTCGATGAAGCAGTTTGCAATCCTGACGTTCTGGCAGTGGTCTGGATCGATACCATCGGAATTGGCAAGACGTGTATTGTTATAGATGCGTATTCCATCGATCAGCACATCGCGGCAGCCTATCATATGGACAGTCCAGAAAGCGCTGTGCGTGAGTGTCACATCCTTTATCGTCAGATTATGGATATCCTCAAGATAGAAGAGAGGCATCCTCGGATAGAAAGAGCCATCAATATGCCACTTCGTAACCTTTCCATAGTATATTTCCTCATTTCCATCTATCGTTCCGGATCCCGTGATCCTTACATTGTCTGCAGAGCAGGCATAGAGGAAGAAGAGCTTTGGCCGTCCCTCGTAATCACAGTTCTCATAGGTCGGGACATCCAGCCCTGCCTCCTGCCTGGCTTCTGAGAAAAGGTTGAAATCCTCAATGTCATCAGAGGCCTTGAGGACAGCTCCATTCTCTATATGGAGCTCGGTATTGCTCTTAAGGACAATGCTTCCGGACCTGAATGTATATCCTCCAGGAAGAAGAACCGTACCGCCCTTCGCTGAGCATTCATCGATAGCTTTCTGTATAGCGGCAGCATCGTTGGTTCTGCCGTCTCCTTTTGCGCCGTAATCGAATACGTTGAATATCATTATATATTCCCTCCAAAGTACAATCTCTCAGCATTGCTGTAGAATATCCTGTCCACGGAATCGGCAGGAACAGCATCCTTTATATAGTCGATGAACATCTGCACAGTCAGGACAGGACGCGCTATCGTTGTAGGCACATCCGTTCCCCACATCAGCCTGTCCGCCCCAATGATATCCAGAGCAATGCGTATGAACTCCTGTGCTGTCGGGAATGGATACTCCTCCGGTCTCACCTTCCAGTGAAGTGCCGCGAGATCGAAATAGATATTCTCCCTGTTCATGGCAGTCAGCCCATTTATAAGCTGTTCTCTGTGATTTCTTCTTGGACTCATAAGATGGCATACAGCAATTTTCATATCAGGGAAGCTGTCTGCTATGCGGCGCACAGCCTCGGGCTGGTTGCTCCCATCCCCGGGACTGCCGAGGTCGAATGCCACGACTCCACCTATCTTCGCAATCTCCCTGTAGATATCCATCATGAAAGGTGCATCAAGCGGAAAGTCAGGATGCTCCCCCATTATTCCGCAGCCCGTAGACATCTCGAACTTGAAGACCTTGAATCCAAGATCATCGATGAGATGGCGGAGAATCCTCTCATGGCTCCTGCAGAACGGATCAAGCGTCGCTGCAGCCTGGAATCTCTCAGGGTATCTTCCCTTTACCTCATAGAGATAATGGTTATCAAAGCCAAGAAGCCCGCCCTGAAGAAGCACAGCCTTCTCGATTCCGTTCTCATCCATCAGCCTGAGCAGTGATTCTGCTGTGAAATCCCTGTCACCATACCCCTCAGGGACGATATCCGCTATATCGCCAGTGGCCCACATGGCCTTGCCATTCCCTATAGCCCTAAGCTCTCCATCCGCACCGAACCCAGCAAGAGTCCTGAACGCGTGTGCATGCGCGTCGATTATTCTCATAACATGAATGCTAAGTGACTCAACAGGTACTGTAAATCCATTATTTTTTGAAAAGAAAGTCAAAAAAAGATAATGATTATCAAGAAAAACCATCTATTCAGCTCTGGAATACCATCAGAAAATCGAAATATCGGAGGTAATATGAAAAAAGCTTTAGCAATAATGATTACCGTACTCATGGTATGTTCCATGGTATTCGCAGGCGGCTCAAAGGAAGCTGATCCTGAAGATCTTACACTCAGAATGCTCTGGTGGGGCGGTGATACAAGACATACACCTACGCTCGCAGCACTTGATAAATATACCGAGAGAACCGGTATCAGCGTAGAGGGCGAGTATGCTGGCTGGGACGGCTACTATCAGAGGATAGTCACACAGCTCGCTGGCGGCACAGCTCCTGATCTCATCCAGATCGACCAGCCTTGGTTCAATGAGCTCTGCTCAAGGGGCGAGGTATTCGCAGAGATCGACACATCAATCGTAGACACATCGACATTCGATAAGGCATTCCTCGATGGATACTGCACATACGAGGGCAAGCTCATGGCACTTCCTACCGGAGTCAATGTGAACACGCTCGTTATCGACAAGAACATGCTCGCTGATGCAGGTATCGATCCTGAGATCCAGTGGACATGGGAGAACCTCATCTCCGAAGGAAAGAAGATCCACGAGAAGGATCCTTCAAAGTACCTCCTCGCAGCAACTCCTGACCACGTAAGATTCTGGTTCGAAGTCCTCATGGCGCAGATCGCTGGCGGAGTCGTAGGACCGGATAAGGAGCTTCTCTTCACAGCTGATCAGGCTGAGCAGGCATTCAACTACATCCAGTCTCTCTATGACAATGGCATCATTCCTCCATACTCACAGACATCCCTCTTCTATCAGAGGCTGAACGAGGATCCTAACTGGATCAATGGACAGTATGCAGCATGCTGGTCATGGGTAAGCTCGATGGATAAGGATATCGGACAGAGAGATATGGAGACAACACAGTTCCCTGTCATGGAGAACGCTGTTGATACAGGTGTCCTTATGAGACCTTCCCAGCTCTATGTTGTAGCAAGCAACTCAGCAAGCGTCACAGAGTCTCTCAAGCTTCTTGAGTACATGGTCAATGACGAAGAGGCAGCAGCTATCCTCGGAACAGCAAGAGGAATCCCATCCTCATCAAAGGCTCTCAAGGTTCTTGAGGATGCGAACGTTCTCTCCGAACTCACAGTAACTGCAACCAACGAAGGTATCGCACAGGCAGGAAAGCCACAGTCAACATGGCAGATGAACTCTGAGGTCATCGACACAATGCAGCAGGTCATCGATGAATTCGGATACGGCAGGACAACTGCAAGAGAAGCAGCTGAGAGCATGGTTACATCGCTCGAGAGCACACTCTCACGCCTGTAGTCTATCAAAGACAATCGGATAAAACCTTTTGCAGGGCCGCAGGAAATGCGGCTCTGCCGACCTAGAGAGGGGGACATATGAAAAACAAAACCCTTAAGAGGTTCGAGGGCTATGCTTACATAGGAATCTGGCTTTTCGGATTCTTCGCACTGCAGCTTGCCCCACTTGTAACCTCATTCTGGTATTCGTTCACGGATTTCGAGATGATTGGCGGTGCCGATTTCATCGGAATCAGAAATTATGCGGATATATTCAAGGATCCGGACTTCCTGCTTTCTCTGAAAGTCACATTTGAATATGTTCTCATAGCAGTACCAGGCAAGATCATATTCGCGCTTATAATCGCGCTCATACTCTCACAGAAGCTGAGAGCGATAAATATCTTCAGAACACTGTATTACATTCCGTCCATCCTTGGCGGAAGCGTAGCTATCTCCGTTCTGTGGAGATACCTCTTCATGGAGGGAGGTGTCATCAACAACCTGCTTTCCGTAATCGGAATCCAGGGACCGAACTGGCTTGGAGATCCCAAGTATGCGCTTGGAACGATAAGCCTCGTAACAATATGGCAGTTCGGATCCTCCATGCTTCTCTTCCTCGCAGGCATTAAGCAGATTCCTGTGACGTACTACGAAGCAGCAGAGATCGATGGAGCAAGCAAGCTCAGGAGATTCTTTTCGATAACCCTCCCAGAGCTCTCCCCTATCGTTCTTTTCAACGTTGTCATGCAGATGATCAATGCGTTCCAGGAGTTCACTCCTGCATATGTTATCACGAACGGAGGTCCGCTGAAATCGACTTATCTCTATGGACTCATGCTCTATGAGACAGGATTCGAGTTCTTCCATATGGGATACGCATCTGCGCTTTCATGGATCCTCTTCGCAATCATCATTGCGTTCACACTCGTCATATTCAAGTTCTCAGAACTTCACGTGCACTATGGAGATGAATGATTATGCTTAAGAAGAAACACAGTTCGCTTATAATCTCATACGTCATCCTCATCGTGCTTGCGTATGTGATGATCTATCCTCTGCTCTGGATGGTCGGTGCATCATTCAAGAGCAATGCCGAGATATTCAGCACGGTCGGTCTCCTGCCGAAGGAACCTGTATTCGGAGCATTCAAGGCAGGCTGGGAAGGAACAGGAAGATATGGTTTCTCCACCTATCTCATCAACTCATTCGAGCTCGTTCTTCCAACTGTTCTCTTCACCGTCATCTCCGGTGTGCTGATCGGATACGGCTTTGCCCGCTTCGATTTCCCTCTGAAGAAGTTCTGGTTCGCGATCATGCTCTCGACGCTGATGCTGCCTTCGACGGTCATCATCATCCCGAGATACATCTACTTCAAGCAGCTGGGATGGCTTGATTCCTATATGCCATTCTGGATTCCTGCGCTTCTAGGCTGTACGACATTCTTCAACTACATGTTCATACAGTTCTTCAGAGGGCTGCCGCTTGAGCTTGATGAGTCAGCTAAGCTCGATGGCTGCAACAGCTTCAGGATTCTCATACAGATTCTGCTGCCGCTCTGCAAGTCAGCGATCTTCTCTGCAATCGTTTTCCAGTTCGTATGGATATGGAACGACTTCCTCAACACTCTCATCTATGTCAGCTCGGTTGTGAAATACCCTGTATCGCTGGGACTGAGAATGTCGATGGATATCGCTACGGAATTTGACTGGAACCAGATCATGGCCATGTCTCTGATCTCGATTCTTCCTCCTGTCATCATCTTCTTCGCAGCACAGAAGTACTTCGTCGAAGGTATTGCGACGACAGGTATGAAGAACTAGAGCGGTATGCTTATCCTCACGGTAACACCTCTGGTGCCATCGGAGGAGATTACCATGGATGATCCGCCTCTCGAGAATATCCTGAGGCGGTCTTTTATATTCCTTATGCCGATTGACCTGCTCTTCATAAGAGCGCTTCCTTCGGGACTATTGAGTTTATCAAGCTCATCTGCGGACAGAGGCTTGCCATCATCGGAGACAGAGATATAGAGAATGCCATCCTTCTGATGCACCTCAAGCTCTATGCTGAGGATCTCCCCTTCAACCATTCCATGGGAGATTGCATTCTCCAGAATCGGCTGAAGCATCATATTCGGGACTTTGACAGCTGTAGAGCAGCTGATCTTCTCGCTGTATCTGAACTTGTCATGGAATCTGTATTCCTGGAGCTGGAGGTAGACTCTGGCATGCTGAAGCTCATCGGAGAGAGGTATGCCCTCCAGCGTATCGACAGCGAGGGATGCCTTGAAGAGCGACGAGAGAAGCATGATCATATGGCTTGCATCGTTCTCACCGCCTGCAAGCCTTATCGTCTTCCAGTAGATGTTATCGAGAGTATTGAAGAGGAAATGAGGATTGATCTGCATCTGCAGCGCGCGGTAATCAGAGACCTCCTTCTGAAGCTTAAGATAGTCATTGCGCATGAACTCATCGACGACAGAGACCGTAAGCTGCCTGTAGAAGCCCCCTGTGGAATGCTGGACAGCGGTATTCTTTCCGGACAATCCCTCCACAAGCACATTCATGAATTCACGCTCCTCGCGGTTCATCCGGTATGACATAAGAAGACCTATCGCAATGATCACAGCACTCAGCAGGATTGTCAGTACGATGATTGTCCTCGGCAGATTGTAGAGCTCGCCCTTCTCTATATAGAGGTCGAACACCCAGCCATAGGCTTCGCTTACGCCGGAGAAGTGCTCAAGGTTGGATTCCCCTCCTTCAGGCATCGTCGTGAAGAGCATAGTTCCTTCACTGTTGCTGACAGTAAGGTACATATCCCTGTAAGAGAAGTATGATATGAAATCATCCTTTATATTCTCCGAATCAAGATCGACGGCAATAACACCTGCATACTCGCCTACTGTGCTGAGTATTGGCTGGCTTATGCGTATAACGCTTCCTTCTTCTAGCATCTCGGTGCGTGTCGGAGCCTCGGGCGATGCCATATAATCAAGGAACCAGGATCTGTCAGGATACGTCTCAAGCGCTATGAGTCCTGCATCACTGATTATGAATCCCGACTGCTCTGGAATGAATATGTATATGCCATCAATATAGCGCTGTGAGCTTACGGTAGCGGTCAGGAATGAGGTGACAAGCCTGATCTCATTGTATGTGTTGTAATCGGCTCTCATATCAGTAATAGCCCGGAGAACCCTTATAGCATCATTATTCGTACTGAACACAAGGTTCAGGGCAGATATCTCCTCGAGTATCGAATCGTAATATACCGCAGCCTGGGAAAGCGTCTGGCTCGCCTGATTGAAGTTAGCCCGCGATACGAACCCCTCCGTGATTGCGATGACTGAGACGGCGAATACAAGCACGACGACAATCATAGGCAGGCTGTGCCGTAAAAACAGCCTGGGGATATCGGATCTACGCATTCTGCCCTCTCAGGAAGTTCTTCCTGTACTGCTGAGGAGAGACGCCATAGTATTTGGTGAATATCCTGCAGAAGTTCTGTACATCCGAATAGCCTGTCGCTGCCGCTATATCATTATTCTTGTAGCCTATATGGCTCTCAAGCATCGATACAGCTATACGCATCTTCTGCTTTATGAGATAGTTCTGGAAATTCTCCCCCGTCTTCTCCTTGAAGAGCCTCGAGAGATGCGAGCTGTTGACCCCAAGCTCTGCAGATACAGAAGAGAGGGTGCAGCTTGCAGTCTTCCTCTCTATTATCTCAAGAGCCTGGCTTATAAGGGGATTATCATTATTGGCAGGCGCTATCGTGACCTTCGCTGAATCGAGGCGTTCCTTTATCCGTAGGAATGAGGAGCTTATCTCATCAAAGGAGGCCGGCTTTACGATATAATCCTGGACCGAATAGCGTATCGCTTCCTTTGCATACTCAAAGTCAGAATAGGCTGTCATTATGCAGAAGAGAGGAGGATCCTGCTCTGAGGACAGCTCCCTGATAAGATCAAAGCCTGAAAAGAACGGCATGCGGATATCAGTAAGAACAACATCGACCTTGTTCTTCCTGCAGTATTCGAGCGCCGCCCGCCCATTATCGAACGCGGCTACGGCATGGAAACCGAACTTCTCCCATGGGAAGAACTCCATCAGGCCATTCCTTACCTCGTCCTCATCTTCGACAATGATAAGATCATACATATGAATTCTCCTCGGACTGATTATAGCAGAATCCCGGGATGTGATGTTAGAATCAGGGAAAAGGAGGATTGATCATGGCAGAAGAGAAAATCCTGGCGGAAGGAACAACGATAGATGTCGCAGGCAGTGCGGATGAGAAGAAAGCCAAGGTCAAGCAGGTAAGATACATCTTCAAGGATCCTGAGAAAGGCTGGTTCGAGAAGGAAAGGGACAATGTAAGAGTCACGAAGTACTACAAGACCCAGAAGGAGGCTATCGAGGCGGCAAAGACCCATATAAAGAACTCCGGTCTTCCCGGCTCAATCGTCATACAGAGCAAGACAGGAAAGATAAGGGCCAATTCAAAGGTCTCGGCTGCTAAGAAATGAAAATGAGCTGGATACTAGCTATCCAGCACAATCGTTAAGGCATCGCGAAGTGTCCTGAAGGACATATCGGAGAGCTTCACTATATCTTCCCAGTCCTTATCGGAGGATGAATCGTATATGGCTGCGGTACAGAAGCCTGCAGCTGATGCTGTACGTATTCCCTTCAGTATATCCTCAAAGACCAGGCACTCCTCCGGCCTTAGTCCAAGGGCATGGGCCGCATTCAGATACACATCCGGACTGCGCTTATCCTTCCCCACTGCTTTTGTTGTCGAGACAACAGGGAAGAATCTATCTATGCCATTATTCCTTAATGCAGGGAGCGCAAGCTCCTCATCGAGATCAGTGGCTATTGCCATTGATATTCCGGATTCGGAAAACCTCCCGAGAAGCTCCTCCGCCCCTGGTTTCAGCCTCACATCCTCCGCATAGAGCTTTACGGACAGACCATGCCATTCGGCGATTATCTCATCTGCCGTAAGCTCATAGCCTATGAGGGCACGGGTATATTCAGCGCCCTCAGAGAAGCTCATTGAATTAAGCGCATCGACATAACCTGAAGGCATCTCACGTCCATGGAGATGGAAGAATGCCCTATCGACATCATCCCATATCCCCATGGAATCGAAGAGAGTCCCATCGAGATCGAATATGGCACCTTTTATGCTAGCCATTCCCTCTTAAGCTCCTCTGCAGCCTTAGCTATATCTTCCTTGGCGATTACCGCCGATACAACGGCGATGCCATCAATACCAAGACCTTTATAGTAATGGATTGTATCCAGATTGATACCGCCTATTATCACGATGGGAATGCTGACAGCCTTCCGTATAGCTTTCAGCTCATCGAGAGTCACAAGATCGGCATCGGTCTTCGTACCGGTAGGATTCATCGCCCCTACTCCAAGATAGTCAGCACCATCCTTCTCTGCCTGGGCAGCCTCCTCCACGCTTGAAGCAGACACCCCTACGATCATATCGGGGCCTACAAGCTCACGGACAGCTCTGCACGGCATATCACTCTGCCCTACATGGACTCCTTCCGCTCCTACAGCCATCGCGATATCGATACGGTCATTGACAATAAGAGGGATGCCATAATGCGAAGTCACTGCCTTGACACCTACAGCCGTCTCATAGAAGACCTTGCCAGAGACATCCTTCTCCCTGAGCTGTATCACCCCAGCTCCTCCGAGGATTGCCTTCTCCACGGATTCCTCGACAGTTGCAGACGACATCAGATCCCTGTCCGTACATACGTAGAGCGTATAATCAGGAGACATAGTCTATACCGCCTTCCTCTGCAAGAATCACATCATCCATCAGGCTCAGCTGATCAATCATTGCGATATGGAAGCTTCCTGTACCGATATTCCCAGCCTTCTCATAAGCTCTGACACCAGCAGCTCCCATCGAGCCCACTGCAGAGGCTGTAGCAATGAAAGGATCGGAATACGCTCCCACGAATGCTCCGATAATGCCTGTAAGCATGCATCCTGTTCCCGTCACCTTGGACATGGCAGCTGTTCCTGATGATACACGTGCAATCCTATCCTTGTATGCGATAGTATCGATACGTCCTGTGATGGCAACGACAGCTCCAGTGCTTTCAGAGACCTTCTTAGCGACAGAGACGGCATCGACAGCATTCTCATCGATTCCGGAATCGACACCGCGCATCACAGCATCTATACCTGATATATATGAAATCTCGGAGAGATTACCACGGATGACGGTGAATCTTACCTCATCGAGAAGTCTTCTGACAGTATCCTTCCTCAGCTGGGATGCACTTGCCCCGACGGGATCAAGGACTACAGGAACTCCCTTCTCATTGGCGCTTCTGCCAGCTGTGAGCATCGCATCGATGACATAGTTGTTCAGTGTCCCGATATTGATCACAAGCGCATTGCTTATATCGAGGATATCAGCAACCTCCTCCTTGGCATCAGCCATGGTCGGGGAACCACCTATTGCGAGAATCGCATTGGCCACATCATTGACCGTAACATAGTTCGTAATGCAGTGCACTACCGGGCACTTCGCCCTGAGATCAGATATTGAATCACTCATGATCATCACCTCCTGCCATCTGCCAGAATATAAGCTCCTGGCGGCTTGCTTCGCGGAATATCGCGGAAAGTCTTTTTTCGTTCTCATCGTTTATGAATCTGTTGCAGTACTCTGTCCATTCTATGCAGCAATCATGGTACATAGAGGATGTGTAGTCCGCTACCAGCGGACCAAAGTATCCATCCATAACCTCTGGATGCCTCTCCTTAGTCTTCCTGAAGACATACTCATACCCAAGCATGCATGGCATGACAGCCATGAGGATTCCTGCGAAATCCTCCTTCTCTGCAGAATCGAGCAGGAACGATGTATAGCTTCTGCATGCTATCTTCATCGGAATCTTCTCGACATCATCATCCGTCAGACCATCATCCTTGAGATAATCCAGTCTTGTCGCATTCTCACTGTCATTCACAAAGCCAAGGACAGAGTACAGCATCTGCATATCGCGGAGCGTAGCTGCCTTGACCATGCCCATCGCAAAGGCCTTGAGATAGTATCTGAGATAGATGCTGTCCTGAATGATATATTCATAGAAAAGCTTCTTATCCAGAGTATTCTTCCCCATCTCTTCCAGAAAGCTCTCATTCGCAGCCGCTTCCCAGAGATCCATTGAGTCCGCTATTATCCTATCCATCGCTGACATCAGAGGTTCCTCCATAATCTATAGAAATGATTGGTCGGGCCGCATCCCTTTCCAAGCTCAAGCGCATTCTCTATCGCACCGGTGACATAGTCCTTCGATCTCTTTATCGCCTCAGGAAGATCGAAGCCAAGAGCAAGATGGGAAGCGATGGCGCTTGATAGCGTGCATCCGGTTCCATGGGTATTCTTCGTATTGATTCTCTTCGTTGTGTAAATATGGAAATCAGAACCATCGAAGAGGACATCGGATGCATCCCCGATATAATGGCCGCCTTTGACGAGCGCAGCCTTTGCTCCCATTGAGACTATCTTCTCACCAGCTCTCTTCATATCATCGATGGTCTTTATCTCGAGGCCTGTGATTCTCTCGGCTTCCGGAATATTTGGCGTAAGCACAGTCGCGACAGGTACGATTGAGGCTATCAGCGCACTGACTGCATCCTCATGCATGAGCGGTGAGCCGTTCTTCGCATACATGACAGGATCGATGACAATATGCTGGGGCCTGTATTCCGCAAGCTTTGCTGCGACAGTCTCCATCACAGGCTGGGAGGAAAGCATTCCTACCTTCACAGCATCTGGAAAGATATCTTCGAATACTGCATCGATCTGATCGGATATCACTTTGGGAGAAATATCCTCGACGGATATTACCCTGGCAGTATTTTCTGCAACGACGGATACGACTACAGACATGCCGAATACGCCAAGCGCGGACATTGTCTTGAGATCGGCCTGGATCCCAGCGCCTCCGCTGCAATCCGAGCCTGCGATTGTGAGTGCTTTTCTCATGTTCCTCCTTAGCGTAAGGAGGAGGGGGACTGACCCGATGCTCCCTACGCTGGTCTTAACCAACAGGTTCCAAGGGTCAGGTTTTACCTTCTCAACTCTTCCGAGTTCCCCTGCATCTGAGAAGAACTATATGGCATTGGAAGATGGAAATCAATGAAAAAATCCAAAAGCAATACAAAAGAGAAGATTGCTGCAGATAACCAAATATAATCCAGCAAGCTGTGCAACATAGAGCTTAGCGGAGCAAATATGGCATTTTCATCCGACAATATCTGACAGGAAACAAAAACCTGCAGTGAATCCTGCAGGTCCGAAAGCTCATAAATTGGACGCTATGTCAGACAGCGCCATTCTCCTTGAGAAGATTGACAAGGTATGTTCTCTTTGCAGCCTTTGCATAGTCGAGAACAGAATGTCCCTGATAGTCGCGGGCATTGATGTCTGCGCCGCTCTTGATGAGCTGTGTTGAAATCTTTGTCTCATCATTGCTGTTAACTGCCATGATAAGAGCTGTCTCACCAAGGTAGTTCCTTGCCTCAATGTTTGCACCAGCTGCGAGAAGAGCCTCGATGACCTTCGGGTTCTTTGAGCTGTTTGCTGCGAGATGGAGAGCATTTGACCTGTACTTTGGCTCAGCCTCATGGATGTCAGCACCAGCTGCAATGAGAGCATTAAGCACTGCTACAGAGTGGTTATACTGAGCTGCGAGCATTACAGGTGTAAGGCCCCACTCATTATGGGTGTTGATATCAGCTCCCTTGTCGAGAAGATCCTTGATATCCCTTGCCTTCGTTGCTGTGATTGCAGCAGCGAGAAGCTTCTTGTTTACTGAATCAGATGTTTTCGGCATTTCCGATATTCCTCCAATATAGCCTCATATTCACAATCTTTGGGGAAAATGTAAAGAGGTATGCCTTTTTATCAATGATAATTTCATAAATTTAAAAAAGATAATACTGCAGTTCTTATAAAAAATGATTAAGTTTGCATTCTTTTGGGGCAGAATCAGAAACCCCAGACCCTCCACGGCTTCACCCTAAACCGGATAAGACAATAGAGAAATGCGAACAGAAGTCCAAAAAGATGTGTTACATGGGCAACCCCACCGTACGATGATATAGAACCGAGGAATTCTATAAGGAAATAGATTACCATGAGCATAGGTGCACGTACCGGAATCATACCAAAGACATAGACTACAGCGTTTGGGAAGAAGACCGAGAATAGCAGCATAACCCCGTATATCGCCCCAGAAGCACCGAGAAGGATGTAATTATGTCCTGATAGCAGGAAGGTGAAAAAACTTGCTATGCCCGATAGCGTTCCTGTAAGGAGGTAGAAGAGCAGGAATTCATTCGACCCGATAGAACGGGAGACCGGCATTCCGAACATATACAGGGCAAGCATATTGAAAACAAGATGCCATACCCCGCCATGCATGAACATATATGTCACGAACTGCCAGTACCAGTGATTGTAATAGACCAGAGCCGGGACCATGGACAATATGTATGTAAGGCGCGGAAAGAGAAATGCTGCAAGCGCGTAAAGCACGATATTAGATGCAATCAGGCCTGAGATCATCCCGGGCCAGAATACATAGCGCATTCTTCTGTTAAGTATGCTATTTCCCATGAAAAATACATTACGGTTTGCGCTATTCGTAGTCAATCGATGCATTTTTTCACAGAAATGGAGAATTGCGGCATGCACAAACTTCACGATGTGAAAAATCTGCACACCTAAAAGCCGTAATATCATTGAAAACAATCATTTAAAACCAATTTAAAGAGTTGGCACGCTTCCTGCATAGTGATTTACGAGCAAACAGTTTTTTTCAACAAACCTCCTTTTTAGTGTATTCAAGGGCACCGCTAAACGGTGCCTTTGCTTTATGTTGATACTGTGTGAAAATGTTGATTTCATGAACTCTATAGTCTTGTTTCCCAAATAGTCATATCTTGTAGTTACAGAGCAACATTCAGACCTCCTTTTAGGTTTGGTTTCTACGCCGGACGGCCTTCTCTCCCACCCCATATGCCGTCCGGCGTTTCATTTGACCCATGGTGTTCTTTCGCATAAACTCTCGGTATGGCAGTATCAAGAAGAGACAAAGCGGATTTCTTCACAAAGAAAGCCCACAGCGAAGGCTATCCGGCAAGATCGGTATACAAGCTTGAGGAGATCAATACAGCGCACAGGCTGATCAAGCCCGGGGACTCTGTCCTTGATGTCGGGGCAGCTCCAGGATCATGGACGCTGTTCACCCATAGAGAGCTCATTAAAGGAAACGGGAAGATCGTCTCTGTCGATCTCAATCCTCTCTCTCTTGATCCAATCCCGCCTACTGTCATCAGTTTCACGGGTGATGCCTTCTCTAAGGAGATCAGGGCAAAGCTAGTGGAAGAAGGGCCATATGATGCAATCATATCCGATGCCGCTCCTATGACTACAGGCAACAGGATTGTCGACACCACCCGCTCCGAATGGCTTGCCGAGCAGGTAGTAATCCTTGCAGGAGAGCAGCTGAAGGTCCATGGGAATATGGTGATAAAGATCTTCCAGGGCGGAGGCGAGCAGGAAGTGCTGAAAACGATGCGTCAGATGTTCACAAAAGCAAAGGCATTCAAGCCCAAGGCTTCCCGTGAGGATTCATTCGAGATCTTCCTCATCGGCCTGGACAAGAAGGATCAGAACGGAAGGTAGCAAAGCGGAATCACGATGAAAGGCGCAAGGATATATCTTGAAAGCCTGAGGTTTGTGATTCCAAGCATATTCAACCCCATTCCTATTATCACAATAGAGCCGGATGCGCTCATCTCCTGCACTACAGTATCTGTCAGGTATGGGCTTATGGAGCCTGCTATGAGCGTCAGGAAGGCTTCATAGAGAAATGTAGGGACTGCCGCTAAGACGGAACTTACGCCTGAGACGGAGGCTATTATCATCACAGCGACAAAGTCGATTACAGATTTCGAGTAGAGGATATCATTGTTGCCGAGTATTCCGCTCTCAAGCGATCCTATTATCCCCATAGCACCGGCACAGACGAAGAGCGTTGAGTTCACAAAACCGGCCATGCCAGAGCTGCGGCCGGTCACTGAGGAAAGGGAGGATGCCATGCGTCTGCCTATCGCATGCGATGCCGGATTCTCAGTAATCAATGTCATCGCCAGAACGCTGAGGACAAATGAAAGGATGATGGCTATTACATTCTCCCCCTTCACTGCCCCGCTGATTCCAACATAGAGCACGACGAGTGCCGTGCCATCGGAGAGATAGCCGCTTATGCGGTCAGGAATGCCTTTCCTTAAAAGGCATCCTGCTACCGCTCCTGCAGCCACGGCAAGGCCATTGGCCGCGGCTCCCGCAACGAGCATCAGTTCTTGTCTCCGCTATCGAGATGGACAACAAGCTGGTTGAATGGCATATCCATACCGTTTGCTCTCAGAGTCTTGAGAACCTCGGCATTGAATCTCCAGTAGACCTTCCAGTAATCGGAAGGAAGAACATATGGACGGACAATGATATCTATCGATGAGGCGCCATAGTTGTTTACCTCTACTACCGGTGCGGGATCAGGAAGAATCTCCGGATAGCTCATTATAAGCGCACGGATGATGTTCTTTGCCTTATCTGTATCGGTGGAGTAATCGACAGAGACAGTCATATCGAGGCGGCGCTTATCGATATATGAGTAGTTCACTATAGTGCTACCCCAGACATTCTTGTTGTTCATTGTGATCTTCTTGTTGTCTCCGGAAGTAAGGGTAACGCACATTATATCCATTGAAGTAACGGTTCCTGATACATCCCCTATATCGACCCAGTCACCGACACGGAACGGATTGTTTATCGCAATCATGATTCCGCTGAAGAGCGAAGCTATCGATTCCTGGAGCGCAAAGCCTAGGACGACACCTGTGATTCCAAGACCTGCAAGAACAGGGGTAAGATCAACACCGAAGAATCCGAGGATAACCACTACTGTGATAACCCATATTATGAACGATATGATCTTCGAGACCAGCCCTGCCATCAGGAGCGTGAACTTCGGAACTTTCTTGGATACGCTGAACAGCGTACGCCGTATTATCGCAGCGATTATCCTTGCAATAACAACCGTGATAGCGGAAAGTATGAGGGATACAAGCAGTGGATGAAGATGGAACCCGGAGGATATATCGGTCACCATCTCCGTAAGCTCTGCGACATCATCTGCTGCTGCGGCAGCAGCTTCAAGTAAAAGCATAAGAACTCCTTAAAAATGGACGGCATCGCTGCCGCCCACTGATGCTATCAGAATCAATCACTTCAGGAAAGAAGCTTTGTGAGATTTCTGGCAAAAGCAGCAGGATCGGATGGCATCACACCTTCCTGGAGCAGAGCCTGATCGAGTATGACTGAGCTTGCTGCCGAAACATAGTCATCATCATCCGAGCTCTCGATCTTCCTTATCACAGGAGAATCGGGATTGATCTCAAGAAGAGGCTTTATCTCAGGCATATCGCCAGCACCCATCTGCTTCATAAGCCGCTGCATCTGCACCGATGGATCATCATCTCCCATGATGACCGCAGCAGGAGAATCGGTAAGCCTTGAGGAAACCACGACATCGCGCACCCTCTCCCCAAGAGCTTTCTTTATCTTATCCGCAACAGGCTTCTTCTCCTCTTCCTTCTTCTTATCCTCATCACTCTTCAGATCATCGAGCGCGCCCTGCTTGTTTATGGCCTTGAGAGGAATATCGCCATACTTGCCGATAGTGGCTGTAACGATATCATCGATATCATCGGACATGATCAGGACTTCATATCCCTTCTCCTTGTATGCGGCTACAAGCGGAGAAGCCTTGAGCACATCCTCTCTTCCTCCGGAGATATAGTAGATTGCCTTCTGGCCATCCTTCATTCTCTCCTTGTATTTCTTTAGGGATACATACCCATCTTCCGCGCTGCTCTTATAGCGGACAAGCTCAAGAAGTGTCTCCCTATTCGCATAATCGGAATAGAGGCCTTCCTTCAGCGGCCTGTTGTACTGGCTTATGAACTTATCATAGAGATCAGGATTATTCTCGGAGAGCTTCCTGAACTCAGACAGCAGCTTCTTTACGGAAGCGCTTCTGATTGATGCCATCACCCTGTTCTCCTGGAGAATCTCCCTGGAGACATTGAGTGGAAGATCCTCGCTATCGATTATTCCCCGGACAAAGCGGAGATAGGATGGAAGGAGATCCTTGTCATCATCCGTGATATACACCCTCTTCACATAGAGCTTCACACCAGGGCGGTAATCGGCATAGTACATATCAAAAGGAGCCTTCGCAGGAATATAGAACAGCGTTGTGTACTCCTGGGCGCCTTCTGCCTGCGTATGGACATAGAAGAGCGGATCGTCGCTGTCATAGAAGGTATTCTTATAGAACTCCTTATAGTCCTCATCCTTTATGCTGCTCTTGGATCTCTTCCAGAGAGCCGATGCAGTATTGACCTGCTCCCTCTTATGCTCAGTAGTCTTAGCAGGATTGCCTTCCGCATCCTTCTTGTCGTTGTCATAATGGACCTGGTCATAGGAGAGGAATATCGGGTAAGCGATATTATCGGAATACTTCTTGATGAGATTCTGGAGCTCCCATCTGTTGGCATATTCCTCTCCCTCGCTGTTAAGCCTGAGTATTATTGTAGAGCCCTGCTCATCTCTCTGAGCTTCCTCGACCGTATATGAGCTTTCGCCATCGGACTCCCATTTCCAGGCTTTATCATCACCGGCTTTGCGGCTTATCACGGTAATATGCTTCGCAACCATGAATGCGGAATAGAATCCTACACCGAACTGTCCGATCAGATTGGAATCCTTCTTCTGCTCATCGGTAAGGGAAGCAAGGAATTTCCTAGTCCCGGATGATGCGATTGTTCCAAGGTTGTTGTTCAGATCATCCTCATCCATTCCGATGCCGTTATCGCTGATGGTCAGGGTTCTCTCCCCTTCCTCTGTGAATGAGATATCGATCCTCGGCTCAAAGGAGAAGCCCTTCAGCTTCTCATCGGTAAGGGAAAGATACCTGAGCTTATCGATGGCATCGGATGCATTGGAGATAAGCTCACGGAGGAATATCTCCTTATTTGAATAGAGCGAATGTATTATGAGGTGCAGAAGGTCTGCGACCTCTGTCTTGAATTTTCTGCTGGACATATTTTCTCCTCTCAACAGAAGAAAAAATACTAACAGTACGGCAAAACGGCAACTGTAGGTGAAACACCATTGCCCGGGAAGTAAGGATGGCTTATCATCTCAGTATGGATTTCTCAAGACCTGACAACGCAAGGAGAATCAACAGACTGAAGGTTCTCTCGGAACTGAGGAAGGGAACATGCTCAAAAGCAGAGCTGTCCCGCCGTCTTGATATCAACAAGGTCTCAATCGGTGAGATCTGTGACAAGATGATAAAGGAAGGACTGATCGAGGAGACAGGAAGGGAGCAGACAGCCCAGGGACGCCCTGGAACACTTCTTTCCATAAACAGCAAAGCCGGACGTGTATTCTCTATCGAAGAGGGACGGAAGGCATTCTCCGTTGCCATCTCTGATCTCCAGGGAAGGATCCTTCGATATGAAAGGCTTCCAAAGGGTGAATCCTTCCAGGATGATATCCAGAAGCTCATAAGAAAGATGAGCGCAGGCGATGCAGTCATATATGGTGCGGCAATCGCTTCGGATTACAATACCATGATTGAGCTCCCCTTCCCCTCTGTGCTCATTTCAAGGGCAGAAGCTGAGGCGGAGGCAGAGGTCGCAAGGCTTGGGGATCTTGAATCATTCCTTTTCATATCATGGTCTGACACCATCGCCGCAACAATCAGGAAGAATGGGATGATGATCCCGCTTCCGGATTTACCTCATATCAGGGCGCAGAGAGACGGGGACTGCAGCTGCGGCGGCAAGGGATGCCTTGAAGCCGTTTCCTCCGGGCAGGTTATACTATCCCGGACAGGGGCAGACAGCTACAGGACATTATTCGGGAACAGAGAATACCATGAGATGATCAAGGTGATGCTCAGGCCTATGGCAGCAGCTCTATCTGAAGCTGTACAGGCGCTTTCCGCCTCCTCTGTGATAATAACAGGCAGAATGGCAGCTATGCCGGATGCGATGTATGCATACCTTCAGACTCTGGTCTCATCTCTTCTTCCTCCAGGAAGGGAGAACATGGTCATATACAGGTCATCTGCCGGGGAGAATGGAGCAAGGGAAGGCGCTGCGCTCAAAGCCCTTGATACATTCTTCTACAATACAGAGCTCCTATCGAGGCTTAAGGCTATCGAGAATCTCTCCGTCCCCTTCCAGAACGGAATATGAAGAATGACAGGAGAAGCAGGAAGTACGACCACCACACGTTGGACATTCCACCTATTATGATGCAGATCACAAACGGCAGGAATGAGATAAGAATCGCTATTATTGCCGAAAGGAGATAGGACAGAGGCATCTTATATGCGCTTCTTATCGCAGTCGCAACGGTGAACATTATCACTATGACGACAGAGGCTATCATCGCATCAACGATAAGCCTGTTCATTGCAGGAGGCATCGAAGGCGTGGCTGGCTGCACAGATGGAACGGCAGTCTCTTCAGGAATAACTTCAGCTGTTTCAGAGAGAGGGATTACAACCTCCTCTGCTTCCGGTTCTTCCGGAATCGTCACTGCACTCTCTGGCTGCACCTCTGATACTACAGTCTCTGGTAGGGCTTCCTCCTGCTTAACTTCCTCTGCAGGCATCTCCACAGTCTCAATCACCGGTGTGGATTCCGTCTCAGAAGGCTCGTCTGGTGCTGTTTTCACGTTATCTGGCTCTGCAACCTCCAGGACATCTGGAGCCATCTCCGGAGCAGGAATTGTTTCCTCTACAGCTTCTTCTGTCAGAGCTGGAACAGTTTCCTCCTCAGCTGCAGGCTGGGTCTGTACAGGGGTATTCCTTACGGTATCGGCAAAAGGCAGCTCAAGCGCAAGATCCATCTTCCCGTCATCAGGCTTCTCTGAGGAGAGCGCCTCGACTATATCCGCCTTCCTGTTGTCAGAAGAGAAGACATTGCTGCCCGTCGTCGTACATGACGAGAGAAGAATGGCAATAGCAGATATAAATACAAGAAGAATGCGCACCATACAGAATATTTAACCTTCAACTAAGCTGATTGTTACACAAAGCATGCAGGATGTGGAATAGGTTATTGATTTCTACACCTACTCTGCATAATACAGGCAGGAAAGAATCATTGTCCGCGAATCGTATTACCCATATAATTTTTCAAGGATATAGGGAAAATGGAGAACAGAGTCTACATAGCAATCGATCTGAAATCATTCTATGCCTCTGTGGAATGCAGGGAACGAGGGCTGGATCCTCTGGATACAAACCTTGTAGTAGCAGACCGGGAAAGAAGCGAGAAGACTATCTGCCTCGCAGTCTCCCCTTCTATGAAAGCCCTCGGAATCCCTGGCAGATGCAGGCTGTTTGAAGTTGAGGAAGCTGTTGATGCTTGCAATTCAGGACGCATAAGGAAAGCTCCCGGCCATCGCTTCTCAGGGGAATCATGGTCTGCATCCGAACTCCGGAAGAGACCGGAGCTCAGCATCAGCTATATAGCAGCACCGCCACGGATGGCACTGTATATAGACTACAGCACACGCATCTACCGCACATATCTCAAATACATCGCCCCTGAGGATATCCATGTATATTCAATCGATGAGGTCTTCATGGATGTCACAAGCTATCTGTCATCATATGGTATGACGCCGGCCGAACTCGCAAGAAAGATGATCCAGGATGTGCTGGAAACGACAGGCATAACCGCAACTGCGGGAATAGGGACGAATCTCTATCTGGCCAAGATCGCGATGGATATCATGGCAAAGCACGTGAAAGCAGATGAAAATGGCGTGAGAATAGCAGAACTCGATGAAATGAGCTACAGACAGAAACTATGGGATCATCGTCCGCTTACGGATTTCTGGAGAGTCGGACACGGATACGCAAGAAAGCTTGAGGAGAAACGGCTCTTCACAATGGGTGACATAGCCAGGTGCTCAATAGGGAAAGAGGAGGACTACTACAACGAGGATCTGCTATACAAGCTCTTCGGAGTGAATGCAGAGCTCCTGATAGACCATGCATGGGGCTGGGAACCCTGTACCATAAAAGACATAAAAGCCTACAAACCATCATCAAGCAGCATAAGCTCGGGTCAGGTTCTACACTCTCCATACACTGCTGATAAGGCACGGCTTGTCGTAAAGGAGATGGCAGACCAGCTATCGCTCGATCTCAGGGAGAAGAAGCTTGTAGCCAGCCAGATAGTCCTGTACGTAGGCTATGATATCGTGAATATAAGCGAAGGAAATTACAAAGGACAGGTGAAGATTGACCATTACGGGAGAGCTGTGCCAAAGCATGCACAAGGTACATACATGCTCAGCCATTACACCGCATCATCCTCGGCAATCATAAAGGCCGCCATGGACATCTTTGACAGGACTGTGGATAAATCCCTGCTTATACGCAGAATCACAATAACATCCAATAACACACACGATGAGGACTCGGATGAGGTGAAGAGCATAACCCCGGACCTCTTTGCAGATGACAGCAGCAAAGAGGAGAAAAAAGAGGACCGTGAGAAGAAGGTGCAGGATGCCCTTCTTGATATCAAAAGGAAGTTCGGCAAGAATGCCATACTCCGCGGCATGAGCTTCGAGGAAGGCGCTACAGCGAGGGATAGAAACAACCAGATCGGAGGTCATAAGGCATGAATGACTACAGCGATATAATCAATCTTCCTCACCATGTGTCAAACAAGCACAATCATATGTCCATGTCTGAGCGCGCTGCCCAGTTCTCCCCTTTTGCCGCCCTCACCGGCTATGAGGAAGCAATACGGAAGGTGCAGGAGGAGCATGACTCAGAGAATGAGAAGGTATCATATCAGAGGGAATAGATTGAAGATATGGCATACAGGATATTGCAAAACCCAATTCTAGGGCAAAGACAGCCGATGGCACTGTAAATGGCACTGTAAATGGCACTGTAAATGGCACTGTAAATGAGACTGTAAATGAGACTGTAAATGAGACTGTAAATGAGACTGTAAATGAGATTGTAAATGAGACTGTAAGCTATCCAATATCCTTAAGTTAAGGTGAGTACAACGGCACAGCAGAGCCAGTGCCCCGATTCATGCTGAGCCAGGTGCCGAACTCCAGTGATCCACACGTCAAATCAGACTGCGCCAGTCAAAGCGGCTGATCACCACGTACTCCGTTAAGGGTTTGGAGCCCTTTCCATCCTGAATAAGCCCCCGTGTTGCCTCATAAATAAATCTAACCGAAGGAGCATCCTTGGCGAATTCCCTACTTATTCTTTTTTCTCTTTGCTAATAACGCATTATGTCTATTTATATGATAATGAAGCTTTATCATGATTGCTTGTTGTTCTGGTGACATCGGCAAGTTACTGAATAATATACTTTTTATTGTATAAGACTCTAAAGTAGTTATTTTCTTGAGCTTACAAAAGCCTTTTGAATGACGCTGATTGAGGGCATTACCTCCAAAGACATACGGTGACTCGTAAATCATTTTATAAACATTGCCAGCAGTTTCAAAATCAACTTGCAAAGCCTCTTTATCGCTGATTTGCTGGTTAAGTATTATAACTTTTATTGCAGGGAGAATACTATGAAGAAATGTATCTTCAACGCTTGAATCATATATTGAAAACCTGATTTCGTTCTCATCTCGATAATCAAAAGATTTATGGAATTGGAAACCAAATAAATCTCCTTCTAAATTGAATTCTTCAACCTTGGATTCATCCCAAGTGCTGTATGTTCCATCTTTATTTCGAAATATACGATCTGTTGCTTCGTTTGTATAAATAGTAAGGTTGCCCATCGAAATTTTATATTCGGGATCCAAGGCTAAATCATATATGATATCTCCAATCTTGCAAGTCCTCGAATATTAGGCATTTAATAATCTCTCAAGTTTCTGGCGGTAGAATCCGATGTAGCATCCCCTGAAATTCTTACCATTTTTATCTGTTTTGTATGCGTATTGATCCCACATTCTTGACATAGCATATGCAGGTATTTTTTCATCATTGATTTCGAGATAGGGTTTACAAAAACATGCTATTCGTACATTCCTTCGTAATATCTCATTTACCTCCTTTCCCGCTGCTTCATCGGCAAAATATCCCTGATTCTCAATAGGATCAGACATGTTCATTGCTCTATTGAGATGCAATGTCTTGTTTTTTAGAATAAGTTTCAGAGTATCAAAACTGGTAAACTGAAAAATCAATCCATCGATTTTTCCATATGTTTGGAATGCACCCCATCTGCTTTACAGGTGTATGGAATAATGTCTAAATCTCCATTATTCACTTTTCTGCATGCTGTTTCCTTCAATCTCGCAATTTCCTGCGCAACATATAATTCTACATTCATTACTTTGAATGATAATTCTGTGCCATAAAATTATCAAATAGGTAGATATTATAGCTGATTTTACGCAAAAAGATGTTTTACAATAAATGTATGGGTAAAACAAAACAGAAATATCCAAGGGTAGATTACCAGCCTCGTCCAATGGTTTTTGGTGATTATACTTACAGTCTTACTGGTTTTGAGAATGACAAAAGATGCATTCTGCATTCTTATATAGGACATATTGATGTTGGTGGCGACTTTGAGATTCCACTTGAGATTAATGGTTATCAAGTCTGTTCTTTCACTGACCATTTTTGTTTTACTCTAAATGGGATCAACAGACTGATTTTCCCTGACGGGTTCATGCCACTTGGTGATGCCTTTGAATTGGGGCAGGATCTTTCCTATCTTTATACCGTAACAGAAATAATCGTTAGAAATAATGAAAATTTAACGGATATTGATGGGGTTCTTTTTTGGGGGCACTCATTAATCAAGTATCCTCCTCTGAAAGAAGGAGAAACATATATAATACCCTCCGGCACTGATTACATAGCACCAGGGGCTTTTTACGGAGCAAGGTATCTCAAATCTATTGTGATTCCTAATACTGTTGAAGAAATAATGGAAAATGCATTTACCAATTGTTTCAACCTTTCAAGCATTATCATTCCCGAATCAGTTACTTGTCTTGGGGATTCCTTGTTTACTGGTTGCTTATCTTTAAAAACCGTAGTTATTGAAAGCAGTATGCCTAATTTGTTAATTGGAGCCTCTTTATTCTTTGGATGCACTTCTTTACAAACAGTTATCATCAATCAGGATAATCCTGATTATTGTGTTATTGATGGTATTGTTTATGCAAAACCTGGATGTTTTAGTTGGGGAGATAAGAAACATACTAGAGATGAATATAGGCTGGTTTATTATCCCACAGCAAAAAAGGGAGATAATTATGTTATCCCTTCATTCGTTGGATATATTGCAGAATTTGCTTTTGTTGATAATCCATATCTTAAGACAATTCAAGCCTATTCATTACCAATCTTCAATGATATGGCTTTCAAAGGAAGTAGGCTTGATAAATCTCAGGTAGATATTATCTCATTGGAATCTTCTAGCGCTGTAGAAGCATCAAATTCGGCTTTTTTAAGTAATAACAATGGCATTAAAAACACTAATGCTACAAACGATAAATCTTCTGAAGATTTATCTGAATTGAAATATATTTATCCTGATGTGATTATCACTGTAGCTGATAAATTCATATGTATAGGCAATGGGCATCATCTGAAAGACAAGCGGATAAAGATAAGGATGGTTGATTTGGATAACCATTTAATTGATATACCGATTGAAGTCGGATATTGCATAGAATGCGGCAGATATTACATCTATTCTGATTTCTATCGTAAGGAAGTAGAACCTTTATACCGTGAAGGCTGGAAGATAATAGGAACACAATTTCAGTTGCCAGACATGAAAATCATTGGATATAAAGTGCGAAGAAACAACGGGACGATGGCAACAGAATCAATTTTTAAACTCTGCGGTTATACAGTTGGTTACAATTCACCACTTACAGCAAAAGATCGCCATTCGATATTACAGGGAATAATCGACAAAGGACTTCTTGGCCGGCAGGAGATTATGAGCTATCTAAATCATTTCATAGAATTCAATGGAAAATCCCCTTCAAAAGACATGACTAAAGCAATCGATGATTGGGAAGAAGATCTTCATAACCTATAAAGAAGGTATCAATTTCATGCAAATAAAACGATTTATTATTTCTTCATAGAATTACCAAACCTGCTTTTACCATGCTACAATTCACAAGAAAAGCTCTAGGATTTCTTAGATAAATTCCGGAGTTAATCTAAAATTCTATGGTTTCAAGAGAAATGCTCTCTGGTCCATATTTTACTGAGGGATAAACCTGTGTCTGATGTATTCAATGAAGCAGTCTTCGAGAATGCTTTAGTTCAATACCTTTCTGATGAGCTTGGGTACACTCATATATTTGGTCCAGATATAGATCGTAATTATACGGATGTCCTTTTTGAAGATGAATTATATTCTTCATTGGAGAGAATAAATCCAAAAGCATCGAGACAAGCAATTGATACAGCTATTTTTACTTTAAAAAACCGTTTAACAGGAAGCCTCATTCAAAGAAACGAAACATTCTTTGGATATCTTCAAAATGGAATAACAGTCAGCATTATGGAGGATGGAAAAACTATCTATCCTCTGATAAAGCTCATTGATTATGAAAACATCGAAAACAATTCTTTCTTTGTCGCAAACCAATGGACCATCATCGAAAAAGAACAAAAACGCCCAGACGTTATACTCTTTATCAATGGTTTCCCTTTAGTTGTTATGGAACTTAAATCATGTTCCAGGGAGCAAACAAGCTATTCGGATGCTTTTCTTCAACTTGAGAATTATAAAATGGTTATTCCTACTCTATTTAATTACAATGCTTTCTGCATAATAAGCGATATGATTGTTACCAAAGCTGGAACAATCACAGCTGATGAAAATAGATACTCCCAATGGAAAACTGTAGACGGAATAACGAGAAATGATAATCCAGATTTTACTATTCTCATAAAAGGAATGCTGGAAAAAGAAAGACTGCTTGATATCATCCATAATTTCATCCTTTTCCAGAAAGAGGAAAAGGGCGATATCAAAATCCTTGCAGCTTATCATCAATATCACGCGGTCAGAAAAGCTTTGCAGACAACAGTCTCCGCTATTGGCAAGTCAAGAAAAGGTGGTGTCTTCTGGCATACACAGGGAAGCGGCAAGTCCCTTTCGATGGTGTTCCTCTCTCATCTTCTTAGGAACACACTTCCTAACCCTACAATTGTTGTCATAACAGATAGAAATGATCTTGATGATCAGCTATATCTTCAGTTCTCAAAATGCAAGGATTTTCTCAGGACAAATCCTAAACAGGCAGGGAGTACAAAAGATCTGACAGAAACTTTATCTACTACACACTATGGTGGAATCTTCTTCACAACTATGCAGAAGTTCGAAGAGGCTGATGAACCGTTCTCAACCCGTGATGACATCATCGTCCTTGCAGACGAGGCCCACCGAAGCCAGTATGGCCTTGAGGAGCGATATGATGTCAAAGCACAGAAAATGAAGAAAGGTACAGCCCGTGTTATTCGTGATGCACTACCAAATGCAACATTCGTAGGGTTTACAGGAACACCGATTGCAAAAAAAGATCACAATACAATTGAAGTCTTTGGAAACTGTATTGATGTCTATGATATGACTCAGTCCGTCATCGATGGAGCGACACGACCTGTATATTATGAGAGTCGTGTCATGAATCTGAGCCTTGACAAGGATATTCTTGAGAATATCGATCACATCCTTCAGGACTATGTTGCAGAAGAAGAACCTGAATACAGCGTCAATGCAGAGAAAACCAAGAAAGAGAATGCGACAATGGAGGCTCTTCTGAGTGCTCCAGAGACAATTCATACACTTGCAAATGATATCATCAATCATTATGAGGCAAGAGAGGATGTTCTCACGGGGAAAGCTCTGATAGTCGCATATTCAAGACCGATTGCAGTCCTTCTCTATCAGGAAATGATAAGGCTTCGTCCTGATTGGAAAGAAAAGATTAAAGTTGTCATGACGCATGACAATAAAGATCCTGCAGAATGGTATGAAATTCTTGGGACAGAGTACACAAAGAAAGAGCTTGCAAAAAAGTTTAAAGATGACAATGACCCAATGAAGATAGCCATTGTCGTTGATATGTGGCTCACAGGATTTGATGTCCCGTCACTTGCGACCATGTATGTTTTCAAACCAATGGCAGGACACAATCTCATGCAGGCAATCGCCAGAGTCAATAGAGTATTCAAAGACAAGGAAGGAGGTCTTGTTGTCGATTACATCGGCATTGCGACAGCGCTCAAAGAAGCTATGAAGGAATACACTGAGCGAGATCAGGAGAATTATGGTGATACTGATATCTCAAGAACCGCTCTCATAACATTCCGCGATAAGCTTGAAGTCTGTATCGCCTTGTTCCATGGCTTCAACATCAATCCATTCATTACAGGTTCTGATTACGACAGGGCAAAGACTGTCACAAACGGTTTAAACTTCATTCTAGAAGACCAGAAGAAAAAAAAGACCTTCCTTGATGCTGCTTACCAGCTAAGACAGGCTGCTTCTCTTTGTCGAAGTCTTCTGGATAAAAAAGAACGCTATTATGCGTCATTCTTTGAGACAATCAGGGTATCAATCCATAAGATCGATGATCCTGGGGCAAAGACTGGCCAGAGCCTTAAAGAGCTCTCAAAGCAGATTAAAGAACTGCTGAACCAGTCTGTCACAAGCAATGGAGTCATCAATGTCTTTGAGAATATCGATACTGAGTTCTCTCTCTTTGATGAGAATTTCCTTAAGGAAGTGAGTGCCCTCAAGGAAAAGAATATTGCTTCTACGCTTCTCAGACGACTTCTTCAAGATAAGGTCCACGACTACAAAAAGACCAATCTCGTAAAAGCCCAGGTTTTCTCTGAGAAGATGGAAGATATTATGAATCGATGGCGCAATATGCAGATTACCAATGCCGAAGTCATCGAAGAACTCTTAAAGATTGCAAAAGAAATCAAGGATGCATCATCTGAGGCAAATTCTCTTGGATTAACAGACGAGGAAATGGCCTTCTATGATGCCCTAACAAAACCGCAGGCTGTAAAAGATTTCTATGAGAATGATCAGCTTGTTGCGATGACAAAAGAACTCACTGAAAAACTTAAGAAGAGCAGAACTATCGACTGGAATAAGAAAGAATCAGCAAGAGCAGAGATGCGTGTGATGATAAAGCATCTCCTCAGAAAATACGATTATCCACCAAAAGAGGTGGCAAGTGCTCTCAAGACGGTTCTTGAACAGTGTGAACTCTGGACAGACAATCAAGTGGTATAAAAGAGGGGAATAATGGCAAAACGAAAGGATTCTACCAAGAATACAGGGAATATTGGATTTGAAGAGCAGCTTTGGCAAGCAGCAGAGATTCTCTGGGGTTCAATGAATGCAGAGAACTACAAGAATATCGTGCTAGGACTGGTTTTCCTCAAATATATCTCTGACAGATTTGAAACGAAATACAATCAGCTGAAGGCTGAAGGTTATGGCGATGAGGAAGATGAAGATGAATATAAAGCTATTGGAATCTTCTATGTTCCTGAAAAGGCAAGATGGTCTTATATTCAGCAATTTGCTGGCAAGGAGGAAATCGGAACAATCATCGATAATGCAATGGTTGCCATAGAGAATCATCACCCAAATCTTAAAGGTGTTCTTCCCAAAGACTACGCAAAGCCGGACTGGGATAAGCAAAAGCTTGGTGATGTAATCCTTAAATTCTCTAATATTCTTATGGAAGTTGATGAGAATGACAGAGATGTTCTTGGGCGTACATACGAGTATTTCTTAACCAAGTTTTCGAAAAATGCCGGCAAGGGTGGTGAGTTCTTCACCCCACCCTGCATTGTAAAGATTCTGGTTGAAGTCATACAACCGTATAAAGGCAAGAGAATTTACGATCCTTGCTGTGGGTCTGGTGGTATGTTTGTCCAATCTAGAAAATTTATCGAAGCCCACTCGGGCAGGATCAATGAAGTTTCAATCTATGGACAGGATGCAAATCCTGAGACATGGAGACTATGTAAGATGAATCTTGCAATCAGAGGAATTGAAGCTGATCTTGGTGATTCTGCAGCTGATACATTCCTCAACGATAAGCATCCAACATTGAAAGCAGATTTCATACTTGCAAATCCTCCATTCAATCTCTCTGCATGGGGAGGTGATAAGCTCACAGATGATCCTCGCTGGGTTTATGGTATTCCTCCTGTAGGAAACGCAAACTTTGCTTGGATTGAGCATATGATCTCTCACCTTTCCAATACAGGAAGAATCGGACTTGTTCTTGCAAATGGTGCATTGGCATCTAATACAAGTAATGAAGGGGTAATCAGACAGAACATCATAAAGGCAGACCTGGTTGAGGGTATAATCTCTCTTCCTGCTCAGCTGTTCTATACAGTACAGATTCCTGTGAGTCTTTGGTTTATCTCAAGAAACAAAGAACTGAAAGGTAAAACACTGTTCATCGATGCAAGAAACTTAGGTGAGATGGTTTCAAGAACTCAGAAGGAAATAAAAGAAGAAGAAATCAAAAGAATTGCTAATGCATTCACAAAATTCCGTAATGGAGAAGATGTTGATGAACTTGGCTTTGCCAAGGTAGCAACAACAGAAGATATAGCTCAACAAGATTTCATCCTTACTCCTGGGCGATATGTCGGAATTCCAGAAAAGGAAGATGACGGCATCCCATTTGAGGAGAAGATGAAAGCTCTTACATTAGAGCTCTCAGATCTTTTCAGACAGTCTCATGACCTTGAAAAAGAGATTAGAAAGCAGCTGAGGGGGATTGGATATGAGATTTAATTCAGTCCCTCTTAGTTCGATTACTCAGACAATTATAGACTGTAGAGGGAAAACCCCTGCAAAGCTTGGCTCTGATTGGGCAGTTTCTGGTTATCGAGCGCTCTCGGCAAAAAACGTCAAAACTGGAAAGATTACAAATGCAGATTCAATTAGATTTGTTGACGAAAAATTATATTCAGCATGGATGAAGGAAGAAGTACAGAGAGGAGATATCCTTATCACATCAGAGGCGCCTGCAGGGGAGGTGTTATATTGGGATTCCAATGAGAAAATAGTACTAAGCCAAAGACTATTTTGTATTCGCATAAAGGAAAGTGTTTGTTCGAAATATGTCTATTATTACATGCAGTCTCCTAAGTTCAGGGGTGAAATAAATGCTCGATCTACAGGGACTACAGTAACAGGTTTAAGGCAACCGGAACTTCTAAAATGCACAATCCTGCTACCGGATTATGATATGCAAGTCAAGGTTGTGTCCATCCTATCCGCTTTCGACGATAAAATTGCTCTCAATGAGAAGATAAACGATAATTTAGTGGCCTAGTATCCAATATTTGAAATGTCAATTTCTCCTGATAATAGTTTAGGTAAAAGGGTATCTCTTAACAGAGAGAGCCTCTCATTTTCCATACCATTTGCATATATTGCTGAGTAGATAGACTGACAAAGGGTATCAAATTTTATTACAAGATTGTCAGGCGCTATATTGATAGGTTGTGTTTCAATAAATCCATTTAGGTCAAGATTCTTTATACCTGTGGTTCCATTTTCAAAATTAAAGAAAATTCCCTTATTGTAGAAATATTGCCAATAATGATAAACATACATGCTATATCCACTTATTGGCTTCAATGCTCTACAAAAGTTTGTACACACCATGCCTTTTGCATATCGCTTAAGAAGTGAATCAGATATTTCAGCAGCTCGACCAGTTGATTGAGTGGGGCTTCCTCCTGATATCTCGACAACAATGTCTCCTGCTTCAAGATGCTTTGTTGCAAAGTTCTTTTGAAGAATATATCGGATTGGCATTTTACCTTTATTCCCAGCCCGAACTTCAGGAATATCAGCTCCACGAATACAATAGACCATTTCTGTATTATTACCTGATGGAGCATCTTTCCCCCAATCTCCACTTATTGTTCTTTCTATAAGATCAGAGAAGGTGCCTTCTTTCCAAGATGCAGCGGAAGGATTGTCAATGAACCATTCCTTGAATATTATCAGCGCTTTATCAGCTAAATTATCGTTTATCTTCAAACATAAATTGTTGAGAACACTGGCAAAAAAATCACCACTGGCTGAGCACCAGTGGCAAACCTCCTTGTTCCCATTCTACTGAGAATCCGTGAAGGTGCTGGATCAATCATCCTTCCCGGATAAATCAATTGTCTCACAGGTTATGAAGGAATGCAAATAAAATGTTAAATTTTCTTTGCTCCAAACTTAAACATATATGCTTATGTTTTACTATCATTGTACGTATTGCCAATTCAATTCCACACATGTGGGAGAAGTTCTCGCAGCGTTGTACTGCCATCCTCAAGGAAAATCTGTGTGCTGATGT
This sequence comes from uncultured Spirochaetaceae bacterium, assembly GCA_944389505.1. Taxonomy (GTDB): domain Bacteria; phylum Spirochaetota; class Spirochaetia; order Sphaerochaetales; family Sphaerochaetaceae; genus Ornithospirochaeta. Next base: position 73,816 of record CALXMP010000003.1, on the reverse strand, counting down.
TCTCATGATTCACCTGATACATAAGTTCCCTGCACCTGCCGCAAGGTGGGAGTATATGACCATCCTCTGTTACAGCAACAATCGCTTCTATGCGGCTCTCTCCAGCAGTGAGCATTGAGGCTATCGCAGCCTGTTCTGCACAGAAACCGAGCGAGCAGGGAGTATCCAGGCAGATGCCTCTGTATATATTCCCCTTCTCCGTAATCAGCGCAGCTGCAACGCTCCAACATTCCGAATCATCCGTAAGGCTCCTTGCTCCGGCGACAGATTCCGCAGCAGCTATAAGTTCATCTCTGATAATTCCCATGACTCAATTGTATCACGTACCGATTCGCAATATCATTCAGGCATGGAAGCATTCACAATCGAACACGCCTCAGTCAGAAGGGATGGGAAATATATTCTCGAGGATGTCTCTCTCCATGCTGACATGGGAGAGCATATCGCCATAATCGGTCCAAACGGAGCCGGCAAATCAACGCTGATTGATGTTATAGCCAGGAGAACATATCCATTGGCTCTTGATGAATATAGATCATCCATCCTTGGTGAAGAGCGCTGGATGATACAGGATCTGAAGATGCGCATAAGCCTCGTATCGCCATCGCAGGATGAGTTCTTCACATCGGCCTACCCCGCCAGAGAAATCGTGGCATCCGGCCTCTACTCCTCCCTTGGTTTCGATTTCCATCATGCAGTGAAGGATGAGGACTGGGTAAAGGCGGACAGGGAACTTGAGAAGACCGGAATGCTTATGAAGAAGGACAGGACAATGAACACGCTCTCAACAGGCGAGAAGCGGAGAGTGCTGCTTGCCAGAGCTGCTATCACTGCTCCGGATATCCTCCTTCTCGATGAGGCATCATCAGGGCTGGACTTCCCGTCCCGTGCCGATCTCAGAGGCACGATTGAAAGCTATGCAACAGGCGACAGGACAATCGTAATGGTCACCCATGAGCTATCTGAGATCCTTCCGTCAATAAACCGTGTAATACTCATGAAGAATGGAAAGATTGCCGCGGATGGAAAGAAGGAGGACCTCATCAGATCTGACATTCTCTCGGATCTCTATGGGAGAAAGGTGTCCGTAGCGGAGAAAGACGGCATTTTCACAGCTTTCTGCTGATTCTTTCCCATACGGAGGAATTGCTGGGATATAATCATTAAAAGGAGGAAACGATGAGAGCGAATATAATAATCCACTCCATCTCCGGGAATCTCTATCTTATCTCAGAGACCTTCAGGGAAAAGCTCATAGAACGTGGCATCGATGCAAGGTTGTACAGGGTTACCGACTCGGACCTGCATATAGAGGCAAATGAAAGGACCGAAGTCAATGAATACTACGAGGAGATCATAGCGCTGCCAGAGGCAAACAACAGGAAGCTTGAAAAAGCCGATGTTATAATCCTTGGCACTCCATCCCGCTTCGGCATGCCAACTGCAGAGATGAAAGCCTTCATAGATTCAACATGGCCTCTTTATAAGTCAGGTGCTCTGAAGGACAAGTACTTCTATTCCTTCTCATCTTCATCGGTATCGATTGAGGATGGAGAGAAAGCTGCTCTCTGTCTCTATAACTGGAGCAGGATGATGGGGCTTATAAATATCCCATTCAATCCATATGTTCATAAGGAAGGAGAGTTGATGCCCAACCGCCCGTCCGATGATATAGACATGACGGCAGAGCATCTTGCAATGATTATCTCAGCCCTGTGAAAGGCGTGAGATATAGTATTTTGAATATCTGAGGAGACGGTGGAAGATATCCTTCGCCGTCTCTCTGCTTATCTTCTGGACTGCCTCCTCCGCAGTCATATCCTTATTCTGGTGCTTGTACTCATCCCACTTTCTGACGATCCACATATACATATCGCCCTCGCTCTGACCAGGGAATGCTGCGAGGAGATGCTCCTTGCGGATCTCACGGACTATCGGGAAGTAAACATTGTCATACCAGCTCTTAGCCGCTTCCTCGAATGATATCTCATGGTCGATATTCTGGTTGATGTAGTACTTATGAACAAGGATATGGTTCACCATCTCCGGATATGCACCGGGAGTTGTGAACACTATATCGCCCATCGGGAGATATGATGGCTTATACTGCGATATGAACATATCACGCTCATACCCGACAACCTTGTGCCTCAACTCGCGCATGCTCATGCCTGGAGAGAGCGGGATCTCCGAATCGAGCTCTACGACCTCTGCATCTATGAACTCCACTCCCTGCGACTTCGCAACCGATACTCTGTGGTTCCCATCTCTTACAAAGTAGTATCCGCCAAGGCTGTATACGGATATAGGCGGCAGAATCACATCATTCAGCATCGCGCTGTCAATGCTGCACCACCTCGACTTAAGCTGCTCGCGCTTCGGGAAGAATGCCGACGAGAAGTCATGATAACGTCCTTCTGATCCGATTATCTTATCAACAGGAATGGTCTGCATTCCCATATATGTCTCAGACTTCGGCTTGATTATCGAGGTTACTTCGTAGAGGGACATGAGATCATTGCTCTTCCAATGCAGGGCAGAAAGAATACCCTGCATCCTTGCCTTGTTCCTTGCTCTGATGAAGTCATCCACGGCTGCTCTGTTGTTATACATCTTTCACTCCAAGCGTTTCATCCTCAAGGATGTAATTCTTATAGATATTGATGACCTTCGTATCACCGAAGACAGAGACTCTCGGTGCATTGATATCATCAAGATGAACGTGCCCATGAAGAAGATACTTTGGCCTATACTTCTCCATGAACGAGAGAAAACAGCTGAATCCACGGTGGCAGAGATCCTCTCCATCCCCCATTCCTAAAGGAGGAGCATGGGTTACGAGGATATCCAGCGCCCTTCCAAACCTCTTTTTGTTATATATCAGTCTCGGAACAAGCTTATTGATGCGCCATTGCATCTGCTTCTCCGAATACTGGCTATCGCCATAGTTGTAAAGCATCGATCCGCCAAGGCCCGCAATAATAAGATTGCGTCTCTTGTCATAGATACATTTGCCGTCGAGGAAATGTCCTCCGAATATCGGCATATCATGCGCGTCATGCCCGCCTGCATAGATGAAGCTATCCGAAGATCCCTTCATCATCCTTCCGAAATCCTCGAGGTTATGATTGCCATACACATAATACACATCCTTCCTGAGCATCGTCTGGATGTAATCATAATACCTAAGAGGAAGATCGCCGGCTGAGATGACGAAATCCACATCCCTGTACAATTCAGGTGCTATCGAAGAGTAGATCAAAGTATCCGTCGCATCAGAAATACACAAGAGCTTCATGGATTCCAAGGCAAATATATTAATTCTATGGAAGAAAGTAAACTCCCTTCTTCAGATGTGAAGATTTATCACAGTCACGAGATAAATCAGCAATCAATGCTGTGTCACATCGCTTGCATCAGCGATATGCTCAATGGGAGTATAGCCTTCACCGAGGACATGGTAGGTCTCGCTTATAACCATAAATGCTCTGGGATCTGATTCATGCACAGCCCTTGTCAGCTTCGCAATCTCCTGATTCGGGATGACTGTCATCAGCATTGGACGCGATTTGTTTGAATAGAATCCCTTTGCATCCAGAAGTGTTGCACCCCGTTCCATCTCGTTGATGATGAACTGTCCTATCTCATGGTAATTATCGGAAACGATAAAGACTGTCTTCGCATAACTTGTCCCCATGGACAGGACAATCTTGTTGATCACGACCGTCGTGATATACGCAACCAGAATCGCGAAAAGAGCATTCTCTATGCCGAAGAAGAGCGCAGAAACTGCGATTATCACGCCATCGACGATGAAAAGAGAGGTTCCCAGCGAGAGCGGAGTATAGCGTGCGATAATCTGCGCTATTATATCCGTCCCTCCTGTATTCGACCCCGATTTCATAACAAGCCCCATTCCTACACCGGAAAGAACACCTCCATAGAGAGCTGACAGCATTACTGACATGTCCTTGGAATAATCCAGTATCCCATTCTCGCCCAGGATCATAATCCACATCGATGTGAAGATGGAGAGAAGCAAAGAGCCAAGAAGCGTACGGAAGCCATACTGCTTGCCGAATAGCCTTACCCCAATCAGGAAGACAGGCACCGTCAGGCAGAATATGACCGTTCCAAGGCTCCATCCGAAGAGATGGAAAAGTATCGTCGCAATACCAGACACCCCGCCTGGAGCCAGCTTTGCAGGATTGAGGAATATCGCTACTGCAAAGGCTGTGATGGCAGAGCCAAGTATTATATATGCATAATCGATAACAATACGCGCAGAGATCTTCATCAGAAGAATACCGGCCAGGCTTTTATCACACCGCGTACAAGAGCGGAGAAGTCCTTCTTCACCCTTTCCCCTGTCTCCAGAACCTCTTCATGATTCAGAGGCTGATCAAGAATTCCCGCAGCCATGTTCGTAAGACAGCTTATACCAAGCGTATGCATACCCATGTGGGAAGCTGCAATAGCCTCCGGTACAGTGGACATTCCCACTGCATCGGCACCGGCTATGCGTGCGAATCCTATCTCGGCAGGAGTCTCGAAAGCAGGACCTGTGAAAAGCATATAGACCCCTTTCCTGATACTTATCCCCTGCTCTGCAGCAATCCTCTCTGCCGTTTCGATAAGAGCTTTATCATATGCTCTTGTCATATCGAAGAAACGAGGGCCAAGCGCATCGGGGTTCGCCCCTCTGAGCGGACTGTCAGCAATGAGCTTTATATGATCCTTTATGATCATGAGATCGCCGGGCTTCCAGTCTTTGTTAACACATCCTGCAGCATTGGTAAGGAACAAGGAATCGATGCCCATGACCTTCATCACCCTTACAGGATAGACAACCTCAGCCATGGAATAGCCTTCATAGTAATGGAAGCGGCCCTGCATGCACATCACACGATGTCCCTCAAGTATGCCTATGACAAGCCGTCCTTTATGCCCTGGAACGGTCGATACCGGAAAATGAGGGATATCATGGTAATCAATAGCGATGGCATCCTCAATCTCATCAGCCATGTCCCCAAGGCCTGAGCCAAGGACTATTGCGACATCGATCCTGTCATTGCCTGCTCTGCTCCTGATATAATCAGCAGACTCTTTAAGCATATCCATAAGGTCCATACTATCCTCCATCAGAATGGTTCTCCGGAAGCAAGAGGCGCAGAGCTCTTCCTGCTCGAGAGTATCAGCGCGATAAGCGTCGCCGCATACGGGAACATCCCGAGATAACCTGCGGGAATACCCTGGAATACTGGGAATACCTTCCCCATATTCGCAATTGTCATACACAGCCCGAAGAAGAATGTCGAGCCCAGTATGCCAAGAGGCTTCCACTGTCCGAATATCAAGGCGGCAATCGCAAGGAAGCCAAGTCCGTTTATGCCGCTTCCAGCATTGTATTCACCTGCATAGGTTACGAGGATGCAGGCTCCCCCAAGACCGGAAAGCAATCCAGAGGCGATTACACCGATATATCTCATCCTGTGCACATTCACACCAGCGGATGCTACAGCAGAAGGATGCTCACCGCAGGCTCTGAGCCGCAGTCCGAACGACGTCCGGTATAGCAGGAACCAGGAGAAAAGCCATAGCGAGAGGCAGATCCACGTCGTCCAGTACGTCCTTGAGAACAAAAGCTGTCCTATTATGGGAATCTCCGACAGCAATGGAATGTTGCTCCTTATGACTCCTCTTACTATCGTTATATTCCCGCTTCCTGTTATCGTCTGTGCAAGAAACAGCGATACCGCCGTAGAGAGCATATTGATTGCCGTTCCCGATATAACCTGATTCGACTTGAGGTTTATCGACGCGAATGCATGCAGAAGGGAGAGCAGCGCAGAAGCGGCCATCGCCGCGATTATGCCTATAACAAGCGCAAGCGTATATGAAAAGCCAGGGATTGCCTGAAGCTTGACAATGACTGCGGCAGAAGAGAAGCATCCAAAGAGCATCAGTCCTTCAATACAGAGATTCGTGACACCAGAGCGCTCTGAATAAAGACCTCCAAGGGCTCCCATGAGAAGCGGCATAGTATAAGCTATGGCCGAAGGTATTATGCTTGATAAAACACTCCAGAATTCCATCACCTGCCCTCCTTCAGAAGATGCCTTCCTGCCTTTGCAAGGCTTTCGAATTCCTTTCTGCTGAGCTCCGATACGGATCGGGCATCGCCATTTGCCTTCATAGCCGCACTCGCAGCCTCCTCCTTTTTCTCGAAGCTCTGCCTGAAACGCTCGTTCCAGAATGCGGAGAGAAGGACATTGGTCGCTGTGAAATATATCACGGTGGCTATGATTGTATCAGCAATCTCTGTGGGAATGCCTGTTGCGGCAAGTGAGCCCCTTCCCATCTTGAGGATGCCGAAGAAGATTGCGGAGAAGAAGACACCGAGCGGAGAGCAGTTGCCGAGAAGCGCCACAGCAATGCCGTCAAAGCCCTCATTCGGCATCTTGCCCATCTCCATTATCTCTGAGTATCCGCAGTAATATGTAAGGCCTGCCAGACCGGAAAGCGCTCCGGCTATTGCCATCGAGATCATGATGGATCCGGATACATTTATACCGGCATATTCCGCGCAGAATCTGTTCGAGCCAACGGCCTTCAGGCTGAATCCGAGCGTTGTCTTCTTCAGTATGAACCAGACAACGACGGCCATTGCAATCGCTATGAAGAAACCATAGTTGAGCGTGGAGAATCCTGTGATATTCCTTAGCCACTCTGCCCGGAGCGTATGCTCAAGCGGAATCGGTTTTGACTTCACAGAGATCGTCGGATCGATTATGAAGCGTGGTATGAAATCATAGACCATCCAGTAAGCAATCCAGTTGAGCATTATCGTGGAAACAACCTCATGGACATTGAACTTCGCCTTCAGAAGGCCGGAGATGAATCCCCAGAATCCTCCAGCGACAGCAGCCGCTATCACGATGATAGGAAGATACAATACCCTTGGCATATCCATCGGAAGGTAATATGCAAGGATGGAACCTGTTATGCCTCCCACCAGCATCTGCCCCGATGCCCCGATATTGAAGAGTCCTGTCTTGAATGCAAACGCAACGGAAAGACCTATTAGAATCAGCTGTGTCGACATGCCGAGCGTATTCCCGATACGCCTGCGGCTCGAAAGTGCTCCAAAAAGAATCTTCTCAAACCCATCGAATGGGTTCTTGCCGATAAAGAGGATGAAGATGCTTCCCGCTATTATCCCAAGGAATACCGCAGAGAGCGATACAAGAAGAGGAGAAGCGTTCCTTGCCTCAAGGGTTTTTGCTGCCTTCCTCATGCCTCACCTCCTGACGCCTTTATGCCTGCCATCATAAGCCCAACCGCATTCACATCGGTCTTATCCGTATCCACGACATCAATCAGATGCCCTGAATTGATTACGGCTATGCGGTCAGAGAGATTGAATATCTCATCGAGCTCGAAAGAGACAAGCAGGACGGCCTTGCCGTTGTCACGTTCCTTCACAAGCTGCGAATGGATGAATTCGATAGCTCCAACATCGAGTCCTCTCGTTGGCTGCACAGCGATGAGCAGATCAGGATTGCTCTCAATCTCCCTGCCTATTATCGCCTTCTGCTGATTGCCTCCTGAAAGCTTGCCCGCAAGCGAGTCTGCGCCTTCTCCGGATCTCACATCGAACTTCGCTATGATTCCCTCAGCGTAGTCCTGGATGCAGGGATAATCAAGGATGCCACGATGGCTGAAACCCTCTTTGTAGAATTCCTTAATCACCATGTTATCGGTAAGGGATGCACCGAGTATCAGGCCACGCTTCTGCCTGTCCTCCGGGATATGCCCCATACCAAGCTCATTACGCTTTCTGATCGATATTCCTGAAATATCCTGTCCCTTAAACAGAATGGAACCTGATTCAATCCGCCTCAGCCCAGTGATTGCCTCTACAAGCTCAGACTGGCCATTGCCATCAACACCTGCGATTCCGACTATTTCGCCTCTATGAACGCTCAGGCTGAAGTCTTTTACGCCAAGAACGTGCCGTGCGCTCATCACAGAGAGATTCCTTATCTCAAGAATGGGTTCTCCAATGGAAGCAGGAGCTTTCTCAACTGTGAAGGATACAGGGCGTCCGACCATCATCGCCGCCATCTCGGCAGGTGATGCCTCTTTTACATCGACAACACCTATAAGCTTTCCTCTCCTGATGATTGTGCACCGGTCAGCTACTGCCTTGATCTCTTCAAGCTTATGGGTGATGAGGATTATGGACTTGCCCTCTGCAGCAAGATTCCTCATTATCTGCATAAGCTCATCGATCTCCTGAGGAGTAAGGACAGCTGTCGGCTCATCGAATATAAGGATATCGGCATCGCGGTATAGCATCTTGAGGATCTCGACACGCTGCTGCATTCCAACAGTTATATCCTCAATCACCATATCAGGCTCTATCGAAAGCCCATAGCGCTCAGATATCTCCTTTATCCTTTCAGAGGCCTTGCGGATATCATATACGAATCCGCCTTCCTTCCCCAGAATGATATTCTCTGCAACGGTGAAATTATGGACCAGCTGGAAATGCTGATGGACCATGCCGATACCTAGGGCAAATGCATCATTAGGGTTCTTTATGCTTACTTCCCTTCCTCTGATCCTTATTGTGCCACGGTCAGCATGGTACAGGCCGAAGAGAATGCTCATCAATGTTGATTTCCCGGCCCCGTTCTCTCCGAGTATCGCGTGTATCTCCCCTTCACGGACCTGAAGGGTTATATCATCATTGGCAACAATCCCCGGAAACTCCTTCCGGATGCCGATCATCTCAATTACATATTCCAACTGGACTTTCCTCTGAATGAATCGAAAGAAGGCCGCCGTTATCAGGCGGCCATATCTGGAATTGAATCCTTTATTTTATAAGACCATCAGCAGTATCCTGCACGACGAGGCTTCCGTCAGCGATAAGCTTTGCGACTTCAGCGACCTCGGCCTCAATCTCAGGTGTGAGATTAGGATTGGATGCAGGTATTCCCGCTCTTCCATCTGCAGCACCAAGCACGAGATGGACACCGCCCTTGAATGTGCCATTGGCTGCTGCCATTGCCTGATCATAAGCAACGCCTGTGACATCCTTCATAGCCGATGTGAGTATGCAAGACTCGCCATTTCCCATATCGCCAACAGAGTACTGATCGACATCAACGCCGACAGCCCAGACATCCTCTCCGGAAAGTCTTCTGTTCTTCGCTTCATTTATGACACCAACGCCTGTACCGCCAGCTGCTGCGAAGATTGCATCAACGCCGTTATCATACATGGCAACAGCAAGCTGCTGTCCTCCTGCAAGATCTGCAAATGATCCCTGATACACGAAGTTGCTTGGGTTCATGCCGATTGAGGTTCCGAAATTGTCATTGGCATACTGTACACCCTGCTGGAATCCCCAGTTGAACTTCTGGACCGCAGGAATCTCAAGCCCTCCAACGAATCCTACCTCACCATCCTGAAGCTTGAGAGCTGTTGCAAGACCTGCCATGAAGCCTGACTCCTCTTCCTTGAATGTAATGGCAACAGTATTCTCGCCTATTCCCGCAACGAGCGCATCATCAATGATGATGAGCATCAGATCAGGATACATCTCCTGTGCCTGGGAGACAGCATCCGCGAAGAGATAACCAGGGCATGCAATGAATCTATATCCCTGATCATAGAGATCGGAGATCGCTGTAAGATAATCAGTCGTGGTCGTTCCAGCCGGCCTGAGATATGTGCATGCAAGACCCAGCTCATCAGCTGCCTTCTTCACGCCTTCATACGTTCCCTGATTGAATGAACGGTCATCGATTGTCCCGGAATCAGTTACCATTCCGAGCATCAGGCTGTCAGATTCCTGACTGCCTCCGGCATAGATGGAGAAACAAAGGCATGCAACAAGCATCACCGCAAAGATTTTCTTCAGCATCAAGACTCTCCTTCCGATTTCAAATCGCTACTATGATTCTACAGAGAGAGTATTGAGCTGTCAAATAAATTTATTGATTTCTCAATTTAATACTTTATATAGCAAGGAAATAAAAACAAACAGCCCTAGTGTCGATCATAATGCATGCAGCTGACACAAACATTCTGGGCGACCACGGCGGCAATCATATATGTTTTTTCAAACAGATAATTCTGCTTTTTTCTGTGAATAGTTGGCAGAAACAACAACTCAGCGCGTATATAGATTATATAAGTTTGACACTGAATATAGTTAGTCATATTCTAAAGGAGGATACATGTCCCAATGGGAAAAACTGATAGAGAAAATACGGAACAGACCTGCAGAACTGCAATTCAGGGAAGTAGCAGGAATTCTGAGAAGGATGGGATACTCTATGCATCAACCAGGATCAGGAAGCAGCCATTATACATTCAGAAAGAAAGGGAAAATGCCGATTACAATACCAAGGCATAATCCAATTCCCGGTCCGTATGTAAATCTTATAAGAAAGACCATCGAAGATGAGGAGAAATCAGATGAAAGATGCTGAATACTATATGGATCTGCCATACCGCATGGAAATCGTCAAAGCAGACAAAGAAGCTGGCTATACGGTATCATTCCCTGAACTCAGGGGATGCCTGACCTCAGGAATGACAATTCAGGATGCTGTAAGAAATGCGGAAGATGCTAAAAGAAGCTGGTTCAAAGCATGCATAGAGGAAGGCATAGAAATTCCACTCCCGGATTCACTGAAGAATTTTTCCGGCCAGTTCCAGATCAGGATTCCAAAGGAGCTGCATAGAAAGCTCTATATGCACTCCCGGGATTCAGGGGTGAGCATGAATCAATACTGCACAATGCTGCTTTCCATGAATGATAATGCAATACATGAATACAGGTACAGAAAACAGTGATCCTGCCATGAGGCAGGACCGTAATGCTAGAATGTCTGTATATGCCTGTAATCCTCTTCTTCGATTGCATCCCAGTCCGGGATGAGGCCAATGCCGGGACGAGCATCCGAAAGGTGCAGCGCTCCGTCACTATAATCGAGGCCCCGCTTGAAGAACTTACTGGACAGGTCAAAGTTCTCAACAGAGAATTCCTGATAGAAGAAGTTCGGAGCCAGCGTATCAACCATCGCGCTGGCCATTGTCGCAACAGGCCCGCTGCTATTATGCGGGGCGAACTTAAGGCCGTAGGTCTCTGCAGCTGCGGCAATCTTCCTTGTCTCAAGGATTCCTCCACAATGGGTGAGATCCGGCTGTACAATTGAATAGAAACCTTCCTCGTTCAATGCTCTGTGGGAGAATCTGGTGAAATACCTCTCCCCTGCAGCTATCGGAACATTGGACTTAACCGCAAGCTTTCTGTAGCCTGTGAAGTCATCGGGATGCATAGGTTCCTCTATGAAACCTGGGTTGTATTTCTCGGAAAGCCTCGCATAGCGCAATGCTCCATCGTAGGACAGAGAACCATGAAGCTCAATAAAGAGCTCAATATCATCTCCAACAGCTTTTCTTACCGCTTCAAGGCACTTTATGCCAGCATCGACACGCTTCATCTCCGGAGCATCAGCCGGAAGCGTCTTCAAAGGATCCCATTTGATTGCCTTGAATCCCTTTGCAACTACCTTCACTGCTGCCTCTGCAAAATCATCGGGAGTCTTTGCACCATCGAACCATGAATTCGCATATAAAGGGATGCAATCCCTGAGCTTTCCTCCGAGGAGATTGTACACAGGCTGTCCAAGCTTCTGGCCGATTATATCCCACATGGCGATCTCGATTCCTGAGATTGCTGTGTTGAATACAGCACCATTCCTCCATGCATCGCGGATGAATGCGGTATGGAAGAACTTCTCGATATCAAATGGAGACATGCCGACGAGCATTGGCTTCAGATGATTCTCTATGGCTGCCTTGACTGCTGTCTCCTTATTCCTTATCGTCGCTTCCCCTATACCCGATATACCTTCATCGGTATCAACCCTGACGAATGTTATATTCCTCCATACCGAATAGTGCATGAATACACGTACATCGGTTATTTTCATGTGATTTCCTCCATTATAAGAATGCTCCCCGGATCCGGAGAGCATTGAATCAGGTACCTATCCGCTATTACTGCTTTACACCACCAGCGGTAAGGCCGGAGAAGAACAGGTTCTGGCAGAAAAGGAAGACCAGGATAAGAGGTATGCTGGCAAGGATGCTGGCAGCCATCATATCATTCCAGTTGATCATCGTATCATCGATCATCTGTCCTAGTCCTACGGATACCGTCTTCATATCATCGGTAGTGGTAAGAACCATTGCGAACTGGAACTCATTCCAGCTGTTGATGAATGCATAGATGCTTGTCGAAGCCAGGCCAGGAAGGGAGAGAGGAAGGGCAATCTTCCTGAATATACCCCACTGGTTAAGGCCATCGATAGCTGCGGCGGCATCAAGATCCTTCGGGATTGTCTCGAAATAGCTGTACATAAGCCATGTGCAGAGCGGTACCTGGAAGGATATATATACGATAATCAGGCCAAGGTGCGTATTTATAAGGCCATACAGCCTCAGTATCCTGAAGTACGGGATAAGCATGATTACCGATGGGAACATCTGGGTAACAAGGACAAAGCCCAGGAACGCGCCCTTTCCCTTGAATTTGAATCTTGATGCGCCGAAGCCAGCCATTGTCGATACGAGAATCGTAAGCAATGTTGACAGCACTACAACTATAAGGCTGTTGCCGAAGAAGCTTCCGAACGAATATACATCCATGACCTTCTTATAGGCATCAAGCGTGAACTTGGTCGGCCAGAGAGTCGGAGGATTGCTGAACGTCTCCGGAGCTTCCTTGAATGATGTGATGATCATCCAGTAGACAGGAACAAGGACCATGAGACAGCCAAGAATGACGATGATCAATGCTAATACGGGAAATCTTTTACGCCTGCTCATTATACATCGCTCCTTTTCATTTTCTTCTGAAGAAGAGTCAGGATGATGATTATTATGAATACGAATACAGCGCGGGTTGATGACTCGCCGAATCTCATATAATCAAAACCTGTGCGGTAGATATCGATGCTCACTACCCTTGTCGCATCGACAGGACCACCCTTCGTGAGGTTCCAGATGAGAGTGAAGTGCTTGAAGCACCACATGATCTCAAGCATGAGCGTCGTGGAGAGAACCGGCATGATACCAGGGAGAGTAACATGCAGGAAGCGCTGGATAACACCGCAGCCATCGAGCTCTGCAGCCTCATACAGATCCTTTGAGATTGTCTGCAATGCTGCAAGAAGCATAACCATCATGAATGGGAATCCCTTCCAGATGCTTACGAGAATGACAGCCCACATTACTGTATCGGTATTGCTGAGCCATTCAATCGGAGCATCGATTATGTGCAGGGATCTGAGGATGAAATTGAAAAGTCCGTAGTTGGCATTGTACAGCCATCTCCAGAGCATACCTACAACGACATCCGGGAAGAACCATGGAAGCACGAGGATTGCCCTGAAAACCTTCTTATACGGAAGATTGTCCATGACAAGGATGTTTGCGAACAATACAGCAAGAATCGTCCTTCCGAGAACTGTGAAGAATGTGAACATCACAGTCCTTCCGAGAGATGCGTAGAAGGAGGCGTCCTTGATCAATCTCCCATAGTACTTAAGTCCTACGAAATCGAACTTATTCACAAGGTTGGTATCGAAGAAGCTGATCACGATACCATATATAAGAGGATAGACGACCATCAGCACGAGAACAAGGAATGCCGGTGAGATGAAAGCGTACCCTGCCCTGCTCTGGAATAAATCCCCTTTATGTCTGATTACTTTCCTGTCTTTAGCCACAGTGCTTTTCTCCTTAAGAGAGCCAATATGCAATCCAGCCCCGGATCGGGGCTGGGGATGCGATCCGATTCCACCTATCAGGTGTTGTTATCGATGATGTTCTGAATTGCTGCGCCGCAGGCCTTAACCTCTGCTGCTACATCAAGCGTTGGATCGAGAAGAAGCTTCTGATATGTCCTTCCAAGCTCAGTCTTGACCTCAGCATAGAATGGGGCATTAGGAGCCTGAACCATGTTCTCAACACCAGCGATGAATCCGTCGAAGAGAGGATCAGCAAGGTACTCGGACTCTGCGATAGCATCCTTCATGACAGGAAGTCTTCCAGTTGTCTCAACCCACTTGATTGAATTCTCTTTGTTGGACATGAACTTCACGAACTCGATTGCAAGATCCTTGTTCTTTGACTCAGGATTGAGAGACCAGCCGAGCATTGAGACCGGAGTATATGTAGTCACTGCTGAAGGCATCTGGACGCTTCCGATCTTGCCGCGGAGGTCAGGATTTGCATTGAAGATCTTTCCTACGGAGTTGGATCCTGCAATCAGCATACCGATCTGCTCCATAGCCATGAGGTTAACGTTCTCATTGAAGCTGTTCTCGATAGCTCCTGGAGGAACAACGCCATACTTGTTCTTGAGATCGCTGAAGAACTGGAATGCCTGGATGCTCTCAGGAGAACCTACTTCGGTCTTCCACTCGCCATCCTCGAAATAGAGCTCACGTGCGCCAAAGCTTCTCATGATCATAACAAATCTTGTAGCGCCGGAGTCATCATTCGTTCCGATAAGACCGAAGCCATATGTATCGATTGTTCCATCGCCATTTGTATCTCTTGTGAGCTTCTGAGCTGCTGCAGCCATCTCATCAAGCGTTGTAGGAGGCTCGATTCCAAGCTCCTCGAACCAGTCAGTGCGGAAGATAAGAGCGTTTGGAGCAGAATACCAAGGATAAGCGATGATCCTTCCATCGATTGTGCAGGACTCTCTTACAGCATCGACGATATTGCTCTTCTCCTCTTCAGAGAGATATGGAGTAAGATCCTCGCAGATTCCCATCTCATCAAGTGTTCCGATGATGTTCTCTACGTTTACGAAGAGATCAGGAAGAGCTCCGGATGCAGCAAGCGTTGTGATTCTCTGGAGAGCAGAGTTCATAGGAACACCTGTGCACTCGATATGTACGCCAGGATGCTGCGCTTCGAATTCAGCTATATACTCCTTTGCAAGAGTTCCTTCCGGCTCCTGTGTAACTGCCGTCGTAAGGACAGTGAGCACAGTCTCCCCGCTCTCAGATGATGCGCTCTCAGAAGAGCCACCTGCGAAAACGGAAGCAACAAGAAGAACAGACAATACTATTGTAAAGAGTCTCCTTTTCATGTTTTTCTCCTTTTCAGGCCCGAGATGAATATATTTTCAAGCATTATGTGCTCGAGCACTCTCTTTCTTTTATTAAATGCTAACTCACAAATTCATTTTGTCAAGGAAAATTTTATAATTGAATTAGATTTTTCAAATGACTGTTGAATATATTATAATTCAATTAGATTTTTTATTGCTAAAAACCTCCTATAGAATATAATCCAGGAAGAAAAGGAGTCCGCAATGACGATAAACAACCCTGTTTTAAGAGGTTTCAATCCCGATCCATCAATCTGCAGGAAAGGCAATGATTTCTATATCGTTACATCCACATTCGAGTACTTTCCAGCAGTCCCCATCTATCATTCAACGAACCTTGCTCAATGGGAGCAGATTGGATTCTGCATCACGGATCCATCCGACATAGACCTGTCTGCATCCAGAGCCACAAAAGGCATCTACGCCCCGACTATCAGGTACAGGGAGGATGATGATACCTTCTATATGATCACTACGCTCGTGAAGAATGATAACTATCGTGAGAATGAATGCATACTCATGAGCGCGAAGGATCCTCGCGGACCTTGGAAGAAACAATATATAAAAGAAGTTGAGGGAATAGATCCCGCCCTCTTCTTCCATAACGGAGAAGCTTACTGCCTCGGGAATATGAGGCCCCATCCGGAGAATCCCTCTGACAGGAGCCGCTGGATCTGGATAAGCAGGATAGATCTTGATGAAGGAAAGCTCATCGGAGAGCGTGAAATACTGCTCAAGGATGGAGCTGTGCGCGGAGCTGCATGTCCTGAAGGCCCCCATCTCTTATATAATGACGGGTATTTCTACCTTGTAATTGCAGAAGGCGGCACATCGCATAACCATGCAGTAAGCGTATTCAGAAGCACAGAGATACTGGGACCATACGAACCGAATCCCAGGAATCCTGTCCTGACACACAGGATGATGAGGAGAGGCAGTGAGTTCAACAGCATAGGACATGCCGATCTCATACAGCTTCCCGATGGATCATGGTGGAGCTCGGTTCTCGGAGTACGGCCCTATGAGGATCCGATGCTGAGGAATATAGGAAGGGAGACCTTCATCGCACCTGTCATATGGGAAGAAGGATGGCCTGTATTCGCACCCGATACAGGAAAGGTAGAAAGCACATATGAATCACCTGTAGAATCAAGGATGGAGATCATCCAGAGCCCGGATACATCGGAATCATTCCCAGACAGGCTTCCGCTTGCTTTCGAGACACTGCGTACTTCTTCCTGTCCTGTCTACACGTTAAATGATGGGAAGCTCTCACTGCACATAAACAGCTTCACACTTAAAGATCCACACCCTGCGGCATTCGCCGGAGTCAGGCAGACAGAGAAGATCTTCATGGCGGAGACAGAGATCGGATTCAATCCAACAGATGGAGAGGAAGCCGGACTTGCGGTGCTTCTCAATCAGGACAGGCACTATACCCTTGCGATAACAGGGTCTGAAGGAAAGAGAGTCCTCAGGCTCTCCTATGCGGGAGAGAAGATTGAGGAGATGGAATGCAAAGATCATCTCTGCCTTCGCTTCACATGCAGAGGTCTGGACTACCAGGCATGGTACAAGATGCCTGATGATAAGGATTACAAGCCTTTCGGCCCTGTCCTCGATGGCTCCAGGCTCTCAATCATGCAGGGGGGCTTCACCGGAGTGATGTTCGGCATGTATGGGACCTCGAACGGCAAGGAAAGCAAAAACTGCGCTGTATACAGCTATTTCAGATACGAAGCTGAATGAAAAAGATAAGGCGGATGGGAAACCATCCGTCTTCTTCACAGGTCTGAATACATTTAATCTCAGACTGCGATGTAACCAAGCATACCGCTTATGCGGCTTGCGGTCTTCTTGAGCTCCGGAATCGTATTCTCGATCTCTTCTGCGCTCATGCTCGATTCAAGGGCACTAGTGGATATAGCGCCAGCGATAGCACCATCAGCACCAATGATCGGAACAGCAGAGCAGTTATCATTCGGGATGTACTCATTGCGGTCACGGCCTACACCTTCAAGCCTTACCTTCGCAATCTCGGCAAGGAAGGCATCCGGATCTGTTATCGTATCAGGAGTGAACACCTTAAGACCCCCTGCCCTTTCAATCATCGCCAGTATCTCATCATCGGGAAGCGCCGATACAAGCACCTTGCCAACTCCGGAGCAATGGAAAGGAACAATCTTTCCTGGTGTGAAATATGTACGCGGAACCTGATTCGCATCGATGCGGTCAACCATCAGGATGTCATCGCCATCACGGAGAGCAAGATTGACATTGGCCTTCGGAAACTGTGCCCACAGCAGCTCAAGGCATGGCATTGCATACTTGCGTATCTCAAGGGACTGGAGAGCCTTGCGCGAAAGCTTGAGGACTTTCAGCGACAGGGAATACAGACCAGTTCTTGAATCCTTCTGGACATAGCCGGTATCCTCCAGGCTTCTGAGGAGTCTGAATGCCATATTGCTGTTGCAGCCAAGTTCAGCCGCCACATCCTGGATGGACACAGGCCCGGGAAGGGATCCTATGTAATCCAGTATCCTGAAGCTTCTGCCTACTGCATTTATAGTGTACTTATCTCCGTTCTCTGCCATATTCCACCACGTATCAGGTTATAGGCGCAGGGTTATCAATGACCAGATCATTATACAGGCCAAGGGCCTCCGCCTTGCTCTTCTTTCCGCTTGCAACGTCAAGAATCATATTGTAGAGATCACGTCCGACATCGTCGATGGACTTCGTACCTGTGACTATGCCACCTGCATCGACATCGAAGAGATCAGGCCACATCTCGAAAAGCTCTGAATGAGTGGATATCTTCATTACAGGTATCTCCGCAAGCGAATACGGCGTACCGCGGCCCGTGCTGAATACCTGGAGCGTTATGCCAGATGCAAGCTGTGTAGGTCCGCATACGATATCGCTGGCAGGCGTTGCCGCGAATATGAGACCATGCTTAGTCGGGAGCTCTCCTGGTCCTATCACCTCTGCGATAGGAGAATGTCCGCTCTTTGCGATTGAACCCATTGCCTTCTCGACGATATTGCTCAGGCCGCCGGCCTTGTTACCCGGAGTCGGATTCGCGCTTCTGTCCGCACCGCCTTTGGCAAGATATTCATCGTACCAGCCGATTTCCTTCTTCAGTTTCTCGACAACCTCCTCGGAGGAACAGCGGTCTGCAAGGAAATGCACTCCGTCACGGACCTCTGTGACCTCGGAGAACATCACTGTCGCACCATTTGCGGCAAGCATATCGAAGGCCCTTCCGATAGAAGGATTGGCACTTATGCCGCTGAAGGCATCGGACCCGCCGCACTGCGTTCCGACAATGAGCTTATCGAGAGGAAGCTCTGTGCGCTTTCTTTCATTCAGGCGCTGGAGCTTCTTCTCCGCCATGCGGCAGATGGAAGCAACCATGTCGGCAAAGCCATGGCACTTCTGAAGGACAAGTACATTGTTGTCATTGATCTCATCTGGAGTGAGCACACGATCGAACGTGAGCTTCTCGCATCCAAGTCCGACAACCATAAGCTCTCCGCCGAAATTCGGATGGTGGATGAGATTCGAAACATTCCTGATTGGAATATAAGCATCGGTTGCATTGATAGCGACGCCGCATCCATATGGATGGATAAGGGCGGAAACGCCATCAACGTTAGGATACTTCGGGAGAATCTCCTTACGGATCTTCTCTGCAGCAATCCTCAGCACGCCGGCCGTGCACTGCACAGTCGTAGCAATACCAAGGAGATTTCTCGTCCCGGCATAGCGCCCTTCACCGTTATCATAGCCAAGGAATGTCTTCCTCTCAGGCGGATTCGGGTAGACAACGCCTTTGTTGCCAGGACGGAGAGATGAAAGAGCCGGAGAAAGAGGAAGATCGATCATCTTCTCATTGATCCACTCACCTTTCTGGACATCCCGGTTGACAGTACCGAGCTCAACGCCATAGCGAATGACTTTATCACCTTTCCTCATGTCCTCAAGAGCAACCTTATGGCCCTGAGGAACATCGGAAAGCACGGAGAAACCGAATCCGTCGATGACACTGCCTTTCTCTATGGCCGTTACAGCAATCGCAACATTATCCTCTGAGGATATCCTGATGAGTCTCATTCTCCTTCCCCCTGTCAAATCACTTCTTTATGGAAACTTCGCTGATCTTCTCATAGTACCTTGCGAGGGCACTGTGATCTTCCTTCTCAAAGCCATATGCCTTAAGTGACTGCATCATCTCCATGACCTCTCCTGTAAGAGGAACAGGAACGTTTACAGCATGTGCAGCATTGAGAGCGTTTGTCAGATCCTTGATGTGGAGCTCAATCCTGAATCCTGGCTTATAGTTTCCAGCAATCATCATAGGAGCCTTTGCATCCATTACCGTTGAGCCAGCGAGTCCGCCCCTGATAGCCTGGTATACAAGCTCAGGATCAGCTCCGACCTTCTTGCTGAATGTAAGAGCCTCTGCGACTGCTGCGATATTGCATGCAACAACGATCTGGTTCGCAAGCTTTGCGATATTGCCAGCGCCAAGAGCACCGACATAGGTCACAGAACCAGCCATTGCCTGGAGAACAGGAAGATACTTGTCGAATGTAGCCTTCTCGCCACCTACCATGACAGAGAGTGTGCCATCGATAGCCTTAGGCTCTCCACCGGATACAGGTGCATCAAGCATGTCACAGCCCTTAGCCTTGAGCTCCTCGCCGATCTTCTTGCTCTCAACCGGGTCGATTGAGGACATATCGATAAGGGTGAAGCCAGCTTTTGCTGTCTCGATGATACCACCCTTGCCAAGAACAGCGCTTCTTACCTGCGGGCTGTTCTGGACCATTGTGATAGCCTGATCGCACTCAGATGCAACTGCTGCGCCATTCTCTGCAGCCTTTGCTCCGCATGCTACGAGATCTGCGACTGCATCCTTGTTGAGATCGCAGACAACAAGCTCATGGCCTGCCTTGATAAGGTTCTTTGCCATCGGGCGGCCCATAATGCCAAGACCAATGAAACCAATCTTCATACTACTTCTTCCTCCTGATTTCCATTATTACTTGAGATATCCGTATTTCCTGAGAACGTCCTTCAGCGCTTCCTGCTGTCCTTCCGGAGATGGCTTTGACGGAAGATAAGGCCTGCCGACCTCATGGCCGAGTATATTTGCCAGATCCTTAGTAGCAACAGGGAACGATGACTTATCCATCTGCAGCCTTATCGGGTTGAGGGTGAACTGAGCCTCAAGAGCTCCCTTCAGATCGCCAGCCATGAACTTGTCGTATATCGAGCAGACAAGCTCAGGCAGGAAGTTCGCTGTGCAGCAGACAGCTCCGATCGCACCGACAGAGAGACCGGCGAAGATCAGCGTATCCTTTCCGCACATAACGCGGAATCCTACATCGCGATTACGCCTGATGAACTCCTCAGTCTGTGTTATATCACCAGAGCTATCCTTCATTCCGATGACATTTTCCTTCTCATGAACAAGGCGCTCAACGACATCCTGCGGAATACCATAGCCGGTACGTCCAGGATTGTTGTAGAGAATCATCGGAGTTCCCTCTATGCTATCTGCGATGGTTGCGAAATGCGTATAGAGCTCATCTGCTGACGGCTTGAGGAACATCGGCTGAAGGATGGATATTGCCTTCGCTCCGTGCTTCATGCCCATATGTGCGAGCCTGATGCACTTCTTTGTCCTTATCTCTCCGATTCCCATATACACAGGAACACGGCCGTTGACCTGATCCATGATGACAGAAAGGATCTCCTCCTGCTCATCCTCGTCCTGCATATAGAACTCGCCATTCGAGCCAAAAGCAAGTATGCCGCTGACTCCGCCATCGATCATGAAATCGATATGCTTCCTGAGTCTGGCCTCATCAAGGCGCTCCTCAGAATCAATAGGAACCGCTATCGGCGGGACAATTCCAGAGAAAAAGCTTTTATCCATAGTCTCCCCTTAATTTTTCAATTCTTATTATATAATCCTAAGACGTTATCCGCATTTGTCAAATACAATTTGAAAAATTTACAGGGAAATCAAGACTTTCAGAAGCTCATGGTTGCTTGAGAACGCCTCAAAGGCCTTTGCAGAATCATCGAAGCTGTACTTTGCCGATACGATATTCGATACATCGATCTTTCCAGTCACGACGCGGTCGACGAGGTCCTCAAAGTCCTTCTTCATGGCATTCCTGCTACCGTAGATATCGATTTCCTTCTTCTGTATGAGAGTGAAATTGAAATCAAGGTTCTTCTTGCTGACGCCTATGAGAGCGACACGTCCGCCGAATGCGACAGAATCGATAGCATTCTGGAATGTCTGCGGAAGGCCTACAGCCTCTGCCGTTACATCAAAACCATTGATCTGCTTCTTTCCATGGACCATGGTGGATCCTGTTATGCGCTCCACTCCTTCCATAAGAGCCTCAGGGGAAGTATTGCAGATCGATCCTGCGAAACCGAACATCTCGACATCGCGCTCAAGCTTCTCAGGGATTATATCGGAGATATAGACATTAGCACCCATGGATTTTGCAGATATGCCTGCCATTACACCTATCGTCCCGCCTCCGAAGATAAGGACGTTCTCTCCCGGTCTGATCCCTGCTCTGACCATTCCATGGTATCCGATGCACATAGGCTCGATGACAGCAAGCTGGTCAGGTGTGAGGCCTCTTCCATCGACAAGACGCTCAATCGGCATTGTGATGTACTCGCAGAGCGCACCATCCATCTGGCATCCCATCGTGCGGTTGTCCATGCAGGCGTTCACATGGCCGCGCTTGCAGCTATAGCATTCACCGCAATTGAAATATGGATCGGCTGTAACGATCATACCGGGCTTGAAGCCGAGATCATTATCGTCAATCTCCACAATCTCTGCGCTGAACTCATGCCCAGGGATGCGGGGATAATCGAAATATGCGAATGTACCGCGGTATGATCCGAGATCGCTGCCGCAGATACCGACACGGAGGACGCGGAGAAGAGCCTCGCCCTTCTTTCTCACAGGAGCAGGGATATCCCTGATCTCCACCTTTCCAGGCTCAACAATGTAAACTGCCTTCATAAGTATTTACTCCTAAAGCTTGAATTATTACCTCAGAAAACAGGCCGCCGGAGCGGCCATCTGTCAATTCATCGTGGCTTTGAATCCAGGATCCGTCGGGAGGATTGGATCGTAATTGCGCTTGAATAGCTCAACGTGCGGGAATGAATCGGGAATAAGTCCTGCCTTTGCCGCCTTTATATACTCTGCATAGGCAAGCATCGAGACACCGGTACCTTTCTGCTCATCGGCAACGACCTCCTCTGCAAGGTAATAGGCGACGCTGCCATCCCTCTTGAAGTTTCCATCTGGACCAAGCCCTGCGCCCTTGCACATACCGCCCAGGGAGAGCTTTCCATTGACGAATGTGAACTTCTGGATAGCTGTTCCCAGGAGAGCCGATATAGCGGCATCGATATAGTGCTCATCCTTGAAGACTCCGAGAAGAGCTCCCTTGAAGAGACTGTATGCGACCATCATGGAAGAACTCGTCTCAAGATAATTGCCCTCGACAGTCTTTCCAAGAGCCGTAAGCTGATAGAACATACCGCTCTCCTTATCCTGGTAAAGCAGCATTCCATCCATGGCTTCCTTCCAGATGCTGGCAATCGTCTCGCGGTCCTCTTTTCTGCTCTCCGGCATGTACTCATATACATCAGCAAGCGCCATAAGATACCAGCCAAGCGCTCTGGACCAGAAATTGGCAGAAAGTCCGGTCTCCTTATCGCACCAGAAGATCGAGCGGCTCTCATCCCAGGCATGGTAGTAGATCTTCTTCTCCTCGTCGAAGATATGCTCCCTGGCATTCTTGAACTGCCTGACAACATCATCATAGATCGATGCATCCCCTGTAAGGTTCGCATAGAGCATATAGAACGGAAGACCCATATAGAGCCCATCAAGCCAGATCTGATTCGGATAGATATTCTTATGCCAGAAGCTGCCGCACTTAGCCCTTGGCTGCCTCTTCATCTGACCAGCAAGCGCTTCGATAGCCTTTCTGTACTTCTCCTCACCTGTTTCCTTCAGAAGATCGAAAAGTGCCCTTCCTCCAGGAATCCTGTCAAGATTGTACTCCGACTCATCATAGAGCCTGATAGTACCATCCTCATTGATATATCTGCCGTAGAAAGCCTTCACAGCATCCCACCAGACTTTATCGCCTGTAGAGGAATAAAGCTCCCTGAGGCCTATGATCACACAGGCATCCTCGTAATTCCATGTGTTCCTGTCATATGAAGCGAACCACTTCGTATACTGCTTGAAATAGAGATCGAAAACCATTGCTTACTCCTTTTTTATCTCTATATGGCAATATCCAGGGAACGGCTTAAGACCGCATCCGGAATATGGATTATGCCATTGCAGGGAACGGGAGAACCTGATGGATACTGCCTGCAGACCCCCTGCATAAGTACTCTTTACATTATCTTTCTTATGCTTCATCTGTCAAACATATTTCATGCTTGAAAGCTCTTCTGGGGTCCTGTACATGAAGCTTCCTGAAATCTCCGGGAGACATCCCTGCAGCCTTCCTGAAGACCCGGGAGAAATATGCAGGATCCTGGAATCCTGTCTCTGCGGCTATATCGCGGACAGGGAGCGCTGTTGAAATGAGAAGCTCCTTTGCAGCATGGACTCGGTAAAGGCTGAGATACTCCCATGGTGAGACTCCGATCTCCCTATGGAATATGCGTGTAAGATAGTCCTCATTCACGCCAGCTGCCTCTGCAACCTGCCAGCGCGATATGACCGATCCCGATTTACCGTTCATGTATGCGATGGCTCTCCTGACCGGTGAGGCAGTGAACGCAGGAAGCATATCATCGCCATTGATTATCCCGGAAAGCCGCTTCACCGCATCGGAAGAAGCGAAAACAGAGGGATTCAGCATCAGCATTGAAGGCGCAGAGGAAAGAACCTCAGCCTCCTCCATCTGGAATCTGTCTTTAATATAAATGATGGGAACTGAGGCAAAAGCCACTTCAGCTCTGAACCAGAGTGCATCCTGAACATCCACACCACAGAGGATTATGGCAGAGACAGCACCTGCTTTCAGCGACTCCTCCCGGGAATGTATCTTGATTATCCTCCCGGCAATCGATGCCGGCAGCTCGATATCCCCATAAACAAGGACAAGATTATCTGGGAACAATACCGCTTCAAGCGATACAGCTTCCTTCCCGAGCGAAAAGCAGGCCATATATGAATCCTTATATCCCTCTATAAGCGATGAAGGAACATCGCCATAGCGCCATGCTATGGTTCTGGGATGCGGATTATCCAGAGAGGCGAGACTTGCTATCGCATCAGGGATATCATCTGTGGAATCACCTCTGAGAAAAAGAATCCCAGATCTTCCTTCTGGCGATGATCCATCAGAAAGCCGTGGATATGGAATGGATATGACAAGTCTGCCGCCCTCTATCGTGAATCCATAAGAAGAGAAGAATGCAATACGCTCCGCAAGAATAAGCGAAGGACTTCCTTCCCCTTCCTCTCCTATGCTGATTGAAAGCCTGAGACCTCTATCATCCAGATATCCATTGCCCCGGTCTCCCCACGCTTTTATGAGATGCATCATCTCTGCGAATGCTTTCTTGTCAATCTCGAACGATGGAAGATCCTGAGGGAGATCCAGTCTGAATCCGATGGATTCCAGCACGGGGACCATATGGCCGAATGGTATGAGTCTCTTCTCAGGAGAGTATCCAGCGCGCTCCATAAGCGCCAGCCTGAGTATATGCTCAGCCTCCGAGAGCTTCATCGAGAGCTTTTCCCTGTCGATATCCTCTGAGAGAAGAAGCCCTCTCATCTCGGAAATCGGCTGAAGAACACCCTGGGATAGCTTGGAGTAGAACATCTGGGCATCGTTCTCGCTCCGCTCCGCTTCTTTCCTCATCCTGGTAGCTTCCTCAAAGAGCTCTATGCCTCTGACTGCAGCAGAGAATGACGAACGAAGATTCTCGGCGATATAGCTGACATTGCTCTCCATCGAGAAGACAAGATGTCCAAGCTCCGAGCTTCCATAGAACAGCGGCTCTACTATGTATACTCCTTGCTCAAGCCGGCTGCTTACCGATTCAGGAAGCATCATGCTCCCGGGAAATGAGCACGGCGTGGAATAGAGCATTCCGCCTGAGAACCCGGCTCTCATGACAGAGCGTCCTTCTTTGTGAAGAACAAGGAAGCAGTTCCTTATTCCTATATCGGGGAAACTCTTCTGCATGATGGGAGGGATTGCCTCATAGGATCTTGCAGCAAGCAGCCCCGTCTTGAAGACATCAAGGATCCGGCCTTCATTGCGCACCCGGCTTCTCAGCTCTGCCTCCGTCCTTCTGTATTCCCTTGTGATCTCATGGCCGAGCATGAGCGCATCAGGACGTTTCATGACAGCATCAACAAGGACATCGGTATCCCCGGATGCGGCAATGAAAGCGGAAATGCTCTCATGGAGATCGCTTCGGCTGCCGCAGGATGAAAGAATACGCTGAACGCCTTCATAAGGATTCACATGCTCCCCCGCCATCCTGTCCGATACGCACCCGCAGGAATTGCGTACCACGAGCTCTGTCCTGATGCACTGGCTTTCTGCAGGCCTGCCTTCCATAAGAGCGCGCAGCATCGAGTACGCTGATGATATGATCCTTGCCACTGGCAGACGCACTGTAGTAAGTCCGGTGGAAAGCCTAAGATTATCATCGGTATCATTGAATCCACCTGCTCTCAGGTCATCTGGAACAGTTATCCCCTGCTTCTCAAGATGCAGGACCGCGGATGTAAGGAGAAGATCTGAGGCTGCAATGATAGCAGTGAAATCCCGTCCGGGCACAAGGGCTCTTGAATCGGTTAGATCGCGGATTGCCCCGACACCATCATTCCATCCATGCGGCTCTGATACAAGCCTTTCATCAAACGATATGCCATGGATGGACAGCGCGTCACAGTATGCTCTGTATCTCTCCTCTGCTCCTTCATGGTTCCGGGGACCGCGGAGGAATGCAATGCGCCTCTCTCCATGCACCTCTATGAAATGGCTGACAAGAGCCCTCATCCCACTGTAGTCATCGAATGTAACCGATGGAATCCCCTCAACATCCATTCCTACGACAACGGCAGGTATATCCGCAGCAATCTCGCGGACGAATCTTGTGATATCGCTCTTTCTGGCAAAGCCCGACAGAGAAGAAGCCCATATTATGATTCCATCAAGAGAGCCTCTGCAGGCAAGATCGTATATCATCGAACGCATATTCTCACTGTCATCAGCTGCGTTGAGACGGCCTCCGGGAAGAATGAAGAGAGAGCAGTCGGAGACAGACCGGAACACTTCCGATAAAGCCTTCCACATCGCAATGCTTGTCCCCTGATATATGTTCGAGGTTATGAATCCTATTCTTTCTGCCATTTTCCTGATTTTATTGTGCCGAAATTCCACTATGAATGGCAAATATATTTGACAGATTGCCATAATGGACTAAACTGAAACTATGTTCCGTTTTTCAGCTGTCGAACAGAATCTCATAACCGCCAACAAATGGCTGGAGCGCATGATGCCGCTGCTCACACCAACTGGTGTGATCCTTGGTCTTGTCGCTGCGAGGTTCTTCATAGATGGCAAACCGTTCGTGACACCGCTCTTCGCATTCCTGACGCTTGTCAGCGGCATGGGTGTCACCGTAAAGGATTTCGGAGCGATAATCAGGAAGCCTAAACCCATATTCATCTTCCTGCTTACGACATATATAATCACGCCATGCATCATGACAGGGCTGGCGAATCTGCTGTTCCATGGCAATGGTGATGTTATAACAGGGTTCGTCCTGCTCTATGCGATTCCAACAGCGGTCGTAGGCTGCATATGGTCAAGCATATACAACGGCAACAACGCACTCTCGCTGACGCTGATAGTAATCGGAACAATGCTTGCTCCTATCTCCGTCCCGCTTACAGTCAGGGTTCTCGCATCATCGCACATCGAATTCGATACATCCGGAATGATGCTGTCACTTATTTACATGGTCGTGATTCCCTCCGCGGTAGGCATTCTCATAAATGCTATCACAAAGGGACACTGCATGGACCATGCTGTACCTGTGCTCAAGCCATTCACAAAGATAGGTCTGCTCTTTGTAGTCATAATAAACACAAGCCAGATAGCAGATGACCTCATCGCATCGGCATCGGTCGCATACATCCCGCAGGCGCTTGCGGCATTCTGCTTCACAGTTCTTGGATTCATCATATCGAGGACCATCGCAAGGCTTACCAGACTGGATCATGCGAATACGGTCTCGGTCACATTCGCATCAAGCATGAAGAACATATCGGCAGCAATGGTACTCGCCATACAGTTCTTTCCTCCTGCTTCGCTGATCCCGATAATCTCCGGAATCGTGCTGCAGCAGACAACAACGGCAATCTCGGCGCATTTCCTTTTCGGAAACAAGCCGGATAAGAATATAATGGAAAACACACAAGGGAAAGGAGACGTCATATGAAGACAATCATGGAAACGGTACAGAAGCCTCAGCGCCCTGTAAAGGTACTTCAGTTCGGTGAGGGAAACTTCCTCAGGGCATTCGTTGACTGGATCATCGATATCCTCAATGAGAAGGGTGGCTTCAACGGTGATGTGATGATGGTACAGCCGCTTGCCAACGGCATGGGAGAGATGATCAATACGCAGAAGGGTCTCTACACGACTGTTCTCAGAGGTGTACAGAATGGAAAGCCTGTTGAGGAATTCAGGAAGATCACCAGCGTTGCAGGATGCATCAACCCATATTCGGACTATGATGCATTCATTGCTCAGGCAGAGAATCCCGACCTCAGATTCATCATATCCAATACAACAGAGGCTGGTATCGCATACCATGAGGGCGACAAGCTTGAGGATAGGCCGCAGGTCTCATATCCTGGCAAGGTAGCAGCTTTCCTCTACAGAAGATACAAGCACTTCAACGGCGACGCATCTAAGGGAATCATCGCAATCCCATGTGAGCTCATCGACAAGAATGGCGACAATCTCAAGAGAATCGTTCTCCAGTATTCCAACGAGTGGGGTCTTGAGAAGGGCTTCATCGACTGGCTCGAGAATGCCTGTGATTTCTGCAACAGCCTTGTTGACAGAATCGTTCCGGGATACCCAAGAGCTGAGGCAGATGCAATCTGCGAGAAGCTCGGATACAAGGACAACCTCCTCGACAGCGCAGAGATCTTCCTTCTCTGGGTCATCGAGTGCCATGGAAAGACACATGAGGACGAGCTACCGACAGCAGCTGCTGGCGTAAACGTCATCTGGACCGATGATATGTCATTCTACAGGACAAGGAAGGTC
Organism: uncultured Spirochaetaceae bacterium; assembly: GCA_944389505.1. Classification (GTDB taxonomy): domain Bacteria; phylum Spirochaetota; class Spirochaetia; order Sphaerochaetales; family Sphaerochaetaceae; genus Ornithospirochaeta. Next base: position 45,214 of record CALXMP010000003.1, on the reverse strand, counting down.
CGCATCCTCAATGGTGCCCATACGATGTCCGTTCTTGCAGCATACCAGACAGGTCTCAACACAGTCGAGGAATGCATCAAGTCCGATCTCATCTTCCCGATGATGAAGAGAGGCCTCTTCGAGGAAATCATCCCATCAATGGATGGCGACAAGAAGCAGCTTGAGGAGTATGCAGGTGACGTTCTTGAGAGATTCGCTAACCCGTATATCGTCCACCTTCTTCTCTCTATCTCCCTCAACAGCGTATCGAAGTTCAAGACACGTGACCTTCCATCGCTTCTCGGCTATGTAAAGAAGAATGGCAAGCTCCCGACAGTCCTTTCATTCTCTCTTGCAGCTCTGATCAGCTTCTATGAGGGAACAGAGTATGAGGGCACATCGCTCAAGGGTAGCAGGAATGGTGAGAAGTACCTCATCAGCGACAGCCCTGAGGTTCTTGAGAAGTTCGCTTCCCTCTACAAGGCATCCTACAAGGACGCAGCTGAGAAGGGAAAAGCTATCGCAAAGGCTGTTCTTTCCGAGTCTGCATGGTGGGGAGAGGATCTCACTGCAGTTGCAGGTCTTGAGGACAAGGTAGCTTCCTACCTCGAGTCCATCTGGACAAAGGGAATGACAGAAACCATCAGGAGTCTCTGATTTATGGCAAGAAAACTGATCAGGATCAATCCCCGCGATAATGTTGCAGTAGCTCTCGAGCCGCTCTTCAAAGGCGATGTTGTGACTGTCGACGGAGATACATTCACGATCTTCTCTGATATCCCCGGAGGGCACAAGGTTGCCCTTTCGGATATAAAGAAGGAGGAGAAGATCATCAAGTACGGCTACCCTATCGGAGCGGCCAAGGAGGATATAGAAAAGGGACAGCATGTCCATGCGTTCAATATCCACACCTTGCTCTCTGAGGATGCTGAGTATACGTATGACAGAGCCCAGGCTGAAGAGGCCATGAGAGAAGCCGAGGTAGACAGGGCAAGATGGAAGGATCATGTGCCTATGATCAAGGCATACAAGAGGCAGAACGGGAAGATAGGCATCCGCAATGCTCTCTGGATTGTTCCCACCGTTGGCTGCGTCAACCGCATAGCTGAGAAGCTTGAAGCATGGGGAAATGAAACGCTTGGAATCGAGGATGGGGTCCATGCATGGATCCATCCGTTCGGCTGTTCGCAGATGGGTGGAGATCACGAGAACACAAGGAAGATTCTCGCAGATCTCGTACATCATCCAAATGCCGGTGGCGTGCTTGTGCTCGGCCTTGGATGCGAGAACAACACGATGGATTCCTTCAAGGAGCTTCTCGGACCTGTTGATAGCTCAAGGGTGAAATTCCTTGTAGCCCAGGAGTCCGAGGATGAGATTGCCGATGCGAAGAAGCTCATGAGCGAGATCGCAGAGACGATGAAGGCAGACAGAAGGGAATCGGTTCCGATGTCCAATCTTGTCGTTGGATTCAAATGCGGCGGCTCGGATGGTCTTTCCGGCATTACGGCAAATCCTCTCGTAGGTCATTTCTGCAATGCCCTCACGGCAATGGGCGGAACAGGCATCCTTACAGAGGTTCCGGAGATGTTCGGAGCTGAGCAGATGCTTATGAACAGGGCTGTGACAGAGGAAATCTTCAATAAGACAGTGAAGATGGTCCAGGATTTCAAGCACTACTTCACCGCACATGGACAGGTTGTGTATGAGAATCCTTCACCAGGCAACAAAGCTGGTGGAATATCTACGCTGGAGGACAAGAGCCTTGGATGCGTGCAGAAGGGAGGAAGAGCTCCTGTAACATCGGTCCTTGGCTATGGAGACAGAGTCTCTGAACCAGGACTCACTCTGCTCTCCGGTCCCGGCAATGATATCGTGTCCACAACAGACATGACAGCTGCAGGTGCCCACATGATTCTCTTCACAACGGGACGCGGAACTCCGCTTGGCGCTCCTGTACCAACGGTTAAGATTGCCACAAACCACAATCTGGCGCTTCACAAGAAGGACTGGATCGACTTCGATGCATCTCCGATGCTTACAGAAGATCCGGGAAAGGTAACGGACGATCTTATCAAGTTCATCATCAGTGTCGCTGATGGGGAAGAGCATACGAAGAACGAGATCAACGGCTATTCCGAGATCTCGATATTCAAGGATGGTGTTGTACTATGAAACCATTTATGGATAAGGATTTCCTTCTGGAAACCGGAACAGCGAAGACTCTGTATCATGAATATGCTGCAGATGCTCAGATATTCGATTATCATTGCCATCTCATCCCGGAGCAGATTGCATCAGATAAGAGGTTCACAACCATCACTGATGCTTGGCTCGGCGGCGACCACTATAAGTGGAGAATGATGAGAGCATGCGGCTTTGATGAGAAGCTCATCACAGGCGATGCGGATCCATATGACAAGTTCCTCGCATGGGCAGAGACGATGGAGAATCTCATCGGCAATCCGCTGTATCACTGGACACACCTTGAGCTCCAGAGATATTTCGGCATCAACGATATCCTCTGCAGGAAGAATGCAAAGAAGATCTATGACGAGGCTAACGAGCAGTTCAAGTCCAATCCTGAGCTCTCCGTCTTCGGTATCATGAAGAAATTCAAGGTATACGCAGTAGGAACGACGGATGATCCAGCTGATGATCTCAAGTATCACAAGATTATCAAGGCAGATGGAAAGTGCCCTGCAAAGGTTATTCCTTCCTATCGCCCTGACAAGGCTCTGAACATCGAGAAGCCTGACTTCGCAGAGTATATCGCAAAACTCAGCGCAGCTGCTGGCATTGAGATCAAGAGCGCAGAGGATGTCATCAAGGCTCTTGAGAAGAGACTCGAGTTCTTCGTGGAGATGGGCTGCAGAGCATCCGACCATGCACTTGTCACATGCCCGCACACATTCTGGGAAGCATCGAAGGTCAATGCTGTATTCCAGAAGAGGATGGATGGAAGCGCTGTGACAGCAGAAGAGGCAGATGCATACAGGACATTCGTCCTTTCGGCTCTTGCCCGCGCATACAACAAGAACAATGTCGCATTCCAGTGCCACTTTGCCTCAATCAGGGACAACAACAAGACGATGTTCCGTCTTCTCGGACCGGATACAGGCTACGATGCATCGCATGACAAGGAGCTGGCAGAAGGCATCTCAATGTTCTTCGGTGCTCTCTCTGAGACAGATGAAGTACCTAAGACAATCTTCTATACCCTCAATCCTAAGGATTACTACACGCTCGCAACTCTTATGGGATGCTATCAGGGCGGTGGAATCAAGGGAAAGATGCAGCTTGGCTCCGCATGGTGGTTCTGCGATCACAAAGATGGAATGGAGGAGCAGATCAAGGTTCTTGCAAATGTTGGCGTTCTTCCGGCATTCATCGGTATGCTCACCGATTCAAGATCCTTCCTCTCCTACTCACGCCACGAGTATTTCAGACGCATACTCTGCAACGTGATCGGAAACTGGGTAGAGAATGGAGAGTTCCCTGCTGATATCGACAACCTCGGTGAGATGGTAAGGAACATATCGTTCAACAACGCACAGAAGTACTTCGAAGGCTGAGAGAGGAAAAGAGAGAATGGAGAGGGATGACGAAAACAGAATGAGCGCGGTGGAGCGCACCATGCTGATTCTTGAAACGCTGTCTAAGGCAGAAGCAATAAATCTTGAGAACATGGCTAAAATGACTGCGCTACCGAAAGCTACGCTTCTGAGGTTCCTCTCCTCTCTTATCTCGCTTGGCTACGTATACCGCGACTCGGCCGATCAGTACCATCTTACGCTGAAGATGTTCATGGTCGGGTCGAGGTCTCTTTCCCATATCGATCTTGTCTCTACTGCGAAGCCTTTTGCAAAGAAGCTCTCGCAGGAGCTTGGAGAGACAGTTCATATGGGAATCCTTGAGGATGACGAGGCTGTATATGTCCTCAAGGAGGAATCGAGCTACACGCTTAGGATGTATTCCCGGGTTGGGAAAATCATCCCGCTATACTGCACGGCTATCGGCAAGGTATTCCTCTCCGAAATGAGCGATGAGGAGCTTGATGGCTACCTTTCGACCCATACTCTAAAGCCATTCACCCCGAAATCCCTTGATGAATCCGGGCTCAGGGCTGAGCTAAAGGAGATACATAGCAGAGGATGGGCTATCGACAGGGAGGAGCATGAGGAGAATATTGTCTGCATCGCTTCTCCTATAAGGGACTACTCGGGCAAGGCTGTCGCTGCGATATCAGCATCATGGCCTGTCTTCCGCTTCAGCAGGGAGGATCTCGACAAGAATGCATCCCTCGTTTCAGAGACTGCCTGCGAGATCTCCTCGATACTCGGGTTCTGTGACTAATATGGACGCGATAGTCTGCTACAGCCTTACAGGCCATACCCTCGATATGGCAGAGGAGATAGCAAAAGGAATCAGGGAAGCTGGTGCCGATGCAAGGATATTCAACATAAAGAATGAGGAAGCTGACAGAGAATACCTTGAATCCGCTTCAGGGCTTATAATCGGATCCCCTACCTACCTTGCAGCGAGTGTATGGCAGATCAGGAAATGGCTGGAAGAGGATTCGCTGAAGATCAATCTATCAGGAAAGCTCGGAGGAGCGTTTGCGACTGCACATTACGCTCAGGGCGGTCAGGATACAGCCATCATGGATATGCTGGGGCAATTGCTTGTCAAAGGCATGCTCATCTATTCAGGAGGAGGCAGCTATGGCCTCCCTATAATCCACCATGGGCCTGTTGCCCTGGACAAGGAAGGGAATCACTACGAGGAGAGCAGGGAGATGTTCCGGATCTATGGCAATCGCTTTGCCTCAAAAGCCATTGAGCTCTTCGGCTGAATAGTCTTTTTCATGAAGATCGTCCTTTCCACGGGACTATCATTGTAAGAAGATGTCTCTGTAAAGCCGAAAGTATGGTACAGGCTGACAGCATCGGAAAGCTCAGGCAGCGTATCAAGGTACATCTCATCGTATCCGATTGCACAAGCATCCTCCAGAATCCTGTCAACAAGCATCGTTGCAATATGATGACCTCTATATTCCGGCCTGACAAAAAGTCTCTTCATCTCACACGCTGTTCCCTCAAGCCTGTGAAGCGCAATGCAGCCTGCCGGCCTCCCATCATATAATGCGAGATACAGTCTACCATAAGGCATCGCATACTTCTCCGATGGATTGAGCGCCTCATCATCGTATCTCTGGAGCTCAAGGTAAAGCCTGAACTCATAGTTAATGGAGAGGAGCATCTCCGTGTACTCAGACAGAAGCATCCTTATATCATCAAGGCGGTCATAGGCAGGAACAATCTCAATCATGAGATGAATATAATCAGAATACAGCCGCAGGCATAGCCGCATATTGTGAAAACAGCACCCAGATGGTATTTTCCTATATCATGATTAGAAAAGCATCGCCCGATGATCTTAGAGCCATATCTGATATATACGACGAAATACATTCCCGAGAAGAACAAGGACTCACATCCATAGGCTGGATAAGAGGTATATACCCGACAGAGGAGACTGCAAGGAATGCTATCGAATGCGGAGAGCTCTTCGTAGAGACAGTGGATGGCAGAGTCATCGGCGCTGCGATAATAAACCAGAAGCAGGTCGATGTATACAGCGAGGGAAACTGGCAGTATCCAGCTCAGGATAATGAGGTAATGGTTCTTCATACCCTTGTGATATCCCCATCCGAATCAGGAAAAGGATACGGCAGGAAATTCGTTGGATTTTATGAGCAGTACGCCCTGTCCAAGGGCTGCCATTACCTCAGAATGGATACGAATGCAAGGAACGAAGCCGCCAGAGCCATGTACAGGAAACTTGGATACAGAGAGATAGGAATAGTACCAACTGTATTCAACGGAATCGAAGGAGTACAGCTGGTACTTCTGGAAAAGAAGATCTGAGATCCATCAGCCGATAAGCTCGAGATTGTCACCCTTTGCGCCACACATAGGACAGACTGGCTCCTCACCTTCCGCAGCCTCAAACTCCGTAAGGCAGAGCAGGCATTTGTATCGCCTTGTTCCGGAAGGCCTTCTGGAATACCCGCCATCATTGCATTCAAGGGAAGACAGAAGGGATTCTGCGGCATCGGATGGGAATCCCTGCCCGGGAGGATCATCCAGAAGCTCCTGAATCAGATTCATTGAATTGCCGCTCTGGGGGAGCATGTATCCAGCTTCTCTGATAATATCCTCAGCGGACAGCCTCGAAGATCTTGCTATAGCCTTCATAAGCCTTCTGAGCCCGGGTTTATTGGTATCGCGGGCTAACTGCATAGCTATCTTCTCTGCCTTTGCTTTATTCTCCGCTACCCTGTTCATCGCAGCAATGACGGCATCATCCTTCTTCTGCTGGGGAGGATACTCCACTGGTACCATGCTTATCGCACCACTGGGACATGCATCGGCACATACGCCGCATCCGATGCATTTCTCCGTATCGATGATACTGTTCTCTGTATCTGTAGCTCCATTCGGACAAACATAGAGACATAGACAGTCCTTTGTGCAGAGCCTGAGATTCCTTACAGCTATTCTTTTCATACCGGACCTCCTTATACGACCTTCTCGAACTTCCAGTCAGGAACCTTGCAGACGGGGCATATTGCTGGAGGCTCTTCGCCTATATAGACAAATCCGCAGATACTGCAGACCCATACATCGGTATTCTCAAGGAACGACTCCCCTTCGCTTATATACCTATCAATAAGCGCCTGGACTATCCTTTCAACCTTCTCTCCCCATGTGCACGCCCTCAGAGCTCCTCTGTCTCCATGTCCAGAGGCAACAGCCTTCGCCTCAGGATATCCCGAGGAGATATCCTCAGTGGCAAGGGATCTGAGAAGCTCCAGATCCGCCCCATCTATATCGATGGCAGCAGATGCAAAATAGTCAGAGATCTTTCTGAACAGCTCTGGCTCCTTAGCCATATACTGCTTTTCCGCCCCTCTCGCCAGATTGGATAACAATGCAGCAAGAGCCCCGGGTGAGAGCTTAAGCATATCTGGATCGATTGGAATGGATTCCGTAGGGACTTCCTCCTTCTCTCTGGATTCATCCGGAGCGAACATACTCTTAGGAGCTCTGCACATCGGACAGGCCCAGTCATCTGGCAGTTCGGAGAAAGGAACGCCCTCAGCCTCTTCATCATAGACATATCCACAGACCTGGCATATGTACTTCATAAATCCCTCCTTTTACGAGACAATGTCAGTTATTGATAACTATTATCAATAGAGTATCAGTGTTATTTCATATGTCAAGGAAAATACGAAAGCGGAAGAAAATCAGTTATCTTTCCAGACCCACCAGATCGGCTTTTCACCACAGACAAGTCCGAGTTTGTTCTGCAGATTGATGCTTGCCTGATTGCTGAAGAAGACATGGCAGTATGGTATGCGGTTCTCGGAAAGTGCCCAGTTTATATCATGCTTCTCCAGAAGCTCTCCATACCCATGCTTTCTGTACTCATCAAATACCTGCAGCATCCCCATGCTTCCCTCGCTATGGAAACCGACGAATCCCGCAAGCTTTCCCTCTATGAAGAGACCAGAGATCCTTCCTTTTCTGAGAAGCTCCCGGATGCTGTCTTCGCTGTCGATGGCATATACAGATGTTATTGATTCCAGGTATTCAGGACCAAGTATTCTTATATCATGATCATCGATATCAAAGGAGGAACCCCACCAGGAATAGCTATAGCAGCCCTCCTTATTCTCATATCCCTCATTCTCCATCAGATAATCTCGTAGACCTTCGTCGTGGACACAAATCAGAGGACAGGATGCATCGATATGCGGCAGGATACCATGCCAGTCCCCGAAAGATGCGACAGACATGAAATCATCACCCAGCATGATGATTATTCCTTCCGGTCCCTCATAGCTGATGCGGCACTCATCCTGGCCAAGCAGTGAGATCATATCGACATATGAGAACCTATCGATACTTAGAATAAGATTCTTTGCTTCCTCGTTAGTCACAGCAATGAATATAACAGATTATCAAAATAATGGTGAACATGCAGACAGTTCTCCGGATATGCTTCTGAACAACAATTCTATTGCAAATACTATGGATGTCACTTATTATAAGTGTTGCGTCAATTTATTTTAAAATTGACAATACACTGGGGGTGTCTCAATGTGGACAGATAATATCGTAAATAAACTTTCCAAGGATATCATCTATTCTAGAAACGACCTGCATAGGATATTCCTCGAAGAGAAAAACAATTTAACTACCAGCACTTTCAAATGGGTATTATATGATCTGCTGAAAAATGGAAAACTATTCAGGTACGGATATGACCAATATACATTATGTCAGCAGGATACGCTGCCAGCATACACCCCTATATATTCAGACAAAGCAGCAAGCCTAATACAGATGCTTTCCGGTGTATTCCCGGATCTGAAGTTCATTGTTTCTGAAGCTGTCCTTCTCAATGAGTTCCTGAATCATCAAATCGCAAATAATACAATATTCATCCAAGTAGAAAAGAATGTAAGCTTATTTGTCTTTGATAATCTCAAAGATAAATATAGAGAGATACTATATAATCCTGATTCTAAGGAACTGGATATATACTGGAAGCCCGACTGCATTATTATTCTTGATCTTATCAGCCAGTCTCCTATCTCACATGATTTTCCACATGATATTCTACTGGAGAAATTGCTTGTCGATATAATCGCAGAAAAGAGCATTGCTTCGGTATTCAGCCCATCTGAATTACCCAGCATATTCTCCTCTGCCATAAAAAATTACCAGATAGATAAACGAAAATTGACAAGATATGCAGGACGAAGAGGAAAAGCAGAAGAAGTCGAAAGGTATATAGGAGGTATTCTCTGATGCTCTCAAGGACAATGTTTACCATAGAATATATTCATCAGCTACGAGAAAACACAGGCTATGATCCTCAATTGCTTGAAAGAGTGATTTATGCTTTCGGTCTACTTGAAGCAATCAGGAAGGTTGAGCTTCCTTTCTGTTTCAAGGGAGGAACATCCTTAATGTTGCTACTAGAACACCCCAAAAGACTTAGTACCGATATTGATATCATTGTCGAACCTGGTATAGATATAGAGGAATATATCAGCAAGGCTGGGACAATATTTCCATTCAGAAAAGTAGAGGAAATTCCAAGAACAGGAAACGGAAATATCCAGAAAAGATATTTCCGTTTCATCTATCAATCTCCCGAAAGCAATAGAGATGTCACAATACTTCTGGATGTACTGTTTGAGAATATTCTGTATGAAACCATTAGGGAATATCCGATAAGAAATGATCTGCTTATTACGGAAGGCGAAGATCTTTCTGTACTTGCACCTAATGCCAATGGACTTCTAGCAGACAAACTTACTGCTTTTGCACCACACACTACAGGAATACCCTTTGGTGAAAGAAAAGAGCTTGAGATCATAAAACAGCTATTTGACTGCAGTGTGCTATTCGAAGCTATGGATGATTATCATGAACTTTGTTCATCATATAAGCGCATTGCTGAAACAGAGATTAAATATAAAGGCCTCAGTATCCAGCCAGAAGATATTCTTAAAGACACAATCAGAAGCTGTCTATGTATTGCAAGCAGAGGACAATATTCTAGAGATGAATATGACTATTTCAAGGATGGCATCTCACGCATCCGCAATCATATCATCGGTAACAAATTCAATGGTGAGATTGCCGGCTCATATGCTGGCAGGATACTGTATCTAACTTCCTCAATGATTACTGGCCGAGAATTCAATTCAGGTTCCAATGGACAGGAAGAAACCTATTCCTGGAATTCCTCACTATCAAAACCTAGATGTTTTTCTTATCTTCGCTTTGTTGATAAGACCTCATATGAATATATTGGCAAAGCCATTAGAAACCTTGAAGAAGCGGAAATGACGTTTCTTCTAAACTGAGAATTGCGGCTTATGTTTAAAACAAAGCCGCAATAATCCAATCGAATAAGCTTATCTCGCCTATGGTTCCACTCTCTCGATATCAACACCAAGGAAAGAAGCGATTGCATCGGCAGCAGTCTGATGATCTTCCCATTCCGTCATTCCCGATACGGTGATTGTCCCAACAGGCAGTCCGGATTCAAGAAGAATCGGGAAGGATCCTCCGGAAAGCGCATAATCATGCCAGTCCATGCCACGTCCATCAAGGGTCTTTCCCGTCTTCCTGTACTCAAGAGCAGTGTGGAGGGAACTGCGCCAGAAACGGGATGCGAGATTGCGCTTGCGCCTTACCCATTCCATGTTGTCGGTATTGGCATTGATGGATTCCATATAGATTGTCAGACCATTCACACAAACATCGACAATGCCGCTCCTGCCCATTGCCCTTATGCGGGAAGCGGCATCCTTGCCAATAGCCTGAAGATCTCTCTCCGAGACCATGCCGAACCGGAGGGTCTCCTCCTGTCCGGCTACTATCTCAAGTGCTCTATCGATATCCATCAGCACTCAAATGTCTTTGCAAGCTCGAACTCATCAAGGATTTCCTTGTCAGGAGTTTTCGTGATGAGCGATACGACTACGATGAAAATGCAGGAAACGATGAAAGCCGGGAGGAGCTCATAGATTCCGAACATGCCGCCGAGCGGCTTTACAAGGTAGTTCCAGATGAAGACCATCGCTCCGCCAGAGAGCATGCCAGCAATAGCTCCAGCCCTTGTTGTCCTCTTCCAGAAGAGGGAGAAGAGCATCAATGGTCCGAATGTTGCGCCGAAGCCCGCCCATGCGAAGCTTACGATTGTGAAGATGACGCTGTTCTCATCAAGAGCGATAAGAGAACCGATGAGAGCGATTACAATCAGAGTCACACGCGATACAACCATGACCTGCTTATCATTGGCCTTTGTATGGAATACTCCCTGGAAGAGATTCTTCGAGAAAGCCGATGCTGCGATAAGCAGATAGGAATCTGATGAGCTGATTGTCGCTGCAAGGATTCCTGCCATGACAAGACCTGCAAAGAGCGGATGCATAAGCATGCTTGCAAGGTATGAGAAGATATTCTCAGCTGATGACTTCGTAACAAAGGCTGTTGGCGCGAATGCCCTTCCGACAAGACCGATTGTGACAGCAGCAAGAAGGGAGATGAGAACCCATACTGTAGCAACACGGCGGCTCTTCGTAAGCTCATCAGATCTCCTGATAGCCATAAATCTCAGAAGAACCTGAGGCATGCCGAAGTATCCAAGGCCCCATGCAAGCATCGATGCAACGGAAAGGAGTGGATACGGAAGCGCTTCATTGAAGAGCGGAGTTCCGTTCTCTACAATCTGCTCACCTGCTTCATTCACTGCAGGAGATGCGATATTGAAGAACTCAAGGAATCCCGGGATATTCTTTATATTCTCAAGAACCTCTCCCATGCCGCCTGCAGCGATCGTTCCAGAAACAAGCACCACGATAAGTGCGAAAACCATGATTATAGCCTGCATGAAATCACTGGTGCTCTCTGCAAGGAATCCACCGAGGAATGTATATATGACAACAAATGCGACTCCGCAGAGCATCATCGGTATATATGGTGCGCCGAAGATGGAGGAGAAGAGCTTACCGCAGGTTACGAAGCAGCTTGCAGCATACACGCAGAAGAATATGAGAATGAAGAGCGATGAAATCGTAAGGATAACCTTCTTCGTCTCATGGAATCTGTTGCTGAAGAACTCAGGAAGCGTTATTGAATTGCCTGCGACATGCGAGTAGCGGCGAAGACGCTTAGCCACAAGCAGCCAGTTGATATACGTTCCGATCGCAAGTCCGATAGCTGTCCAGAATGCATCGGCAAGACCGCACCAGTAAGCAAGACCGGGAAGACCCATGAGAAGCCATCCTGACATATCCGAAGCCTCTGCGCTGAATGCTGCGACCCAGGGTCCCAGTGATCTTCCGCCAAGGTAGTAGTTATCGCTATTCTGATTTGCACGTTTTGCAAAATAGACGCCTATGCCGATGACCACGCACATATACAGGACCATCGAAATAAGCATCTGAGCTGATGAAGTGCTCATAATTCCGTCACCCCTTGATAGTTATTTTCTGTTACTATACGAAAATACATTGATGAATACAATAATATGGGCCGCATTGTGCCGAAAATCTTATTCCTGCCTGATCAGAGGAATGCAGGAAAACCTGGGATTCTTCCGAGGCAATCTGCTGCCATCGCGGCGATATATCCAGCCCCATCTGGCCTTAGGTGCGTATCATCGCTATCCCCTTCCGGATAGTTCGGATACAGTCCTGGGCCGAAGTTCATGAAGTACTTCTTCGAGTCCTCGGGGCCTTCTTTCTGCAGCCAGACCATCGTCGGGATTGTAAGATCTATGCAGGGACAGCCCACCTGATGCGCAGCAGCTTTCATTGCAGCAGGATAATCTCCATGGGTATCAACGATGATGCCATCCTTGAAGCGGCGCCTTGCTATCGGAGTAAGAAAGACAGTAGAAACATTCTTCTCCCTGAGTTTATCCGCCATATAGACAAGATTGGCAATGAACTGGGTCCATGGTGCTGAGTAACGCACAGGATCCTCGCTCTTGCTGTCATTATGGCCGAACTGTATAAGAGCAGCATCCCCTTCACTGGCATCATCAACGATAGCCTGGAATAGTCCTTTTGCTATCATATCCTTTGTCGAAAGTCCATTTATGGCACGATTATCAACAACCCAGCCATCTGCCAGATACTCTTGGATACACTCTCCCCACCCCGTCTCAGGCCTAGCCTCAGGAGTCTTGTCTGCACACGTAGAATCACCAAGAAGAAAAAGCTTCATATCACAACACTCTCCCATATTATGAAAAAGCAGGTCCTCATCAGAAGACCTGCAATGACACTTATGACTGGATAATCAGCGCTGTACGCGGCCTGATCCGTCACCCTCGCAGAGAGCCTTGACCTCTGAAAGCCTTGAGAGGTTGAAGTCTCCGCTGATGGAGTGCTTGAGACAGGATGCAGCAACTGCGAAGTTGATGCAGTACTGCTCATCCTCGAAATGGGAGAGAGCATAGATGATACCTGCTGCGAAGCTGTCTCCGCCGCCGACTCTGTCAACGATATCCGTGATCTCATAGTGGCGGGAAAGGTAGAAACCAGTCTTGCCGGAGAGAGCTGCTGACCATCCATTGTGATCTGCGCTCTTTGACTCACGGAGGGTGATTGCAACAACCGATACATTCGGGAACTGAGCCTTTACCTTTGCTGCGAGCTCCTCATATACCTTTGTATCAAGCTTGCCGGATGTTACATCGCTATCAGCCTCGATACCAAGGCACTTCTGGATATCCTCTTCGTTTGCGATGATGACATCAGCATACTTCACAAGTTCTCTCATAACCTCTGGAGCCTTCTTTCCGTAGTTCCAGAGCTTCTTCCTGTAGTTAAGATCGATGGAGACGGTAGCGCCAGCCTTCTTTGCAGCCTTCATAGCCTCAAGCGCGCAGTCCGCTGCACCCTGGCTTACTGCAGGTGTGATACCTGTTGTATGGAACCAGTTGGCACCCTTCATGATAGCATCGAAATCGAAGTCTGCAGGAACAGCCTTTGCGATAGCTGAGTTATCCCTGTCATATACAACAAGGGAAGGTCTCTGGTTAGCACCGGTCTCAAGGAAGTAGATTCCAAGCCTGCCGCCCTTCACCTTCTTGATGCATGAAGTATCGACACCATACTTGAGAAGCTCTCTCTCGGCAGCCTCACCCACTGCATTCTCCGGAAGAGCTGTAACGAATGCTGCATCCTCGCCAAAAATGGAGAGGGATACTGCTACATTGGCCTCACCGCCACCGAAAGTCGCTTCCAGAGAAGGTGTCTGGAAAAGGCGATAGAGCTCCTGGCTCCTGAGGCGAAGCATGATTTCGCCGAAAGTTACATATCTTGACATTCAAAACCTCCAAAACTGCTTTATAATCGAATAGATACTTAAGTATTGTACAACGAAGTGCGGTATTGTCAATGGAACATTGTTCCATTTTTGAATATCGTATGATAATATAAGCATTAAGAAAGAAAGGAGAGTATTTCTTATGACAAAAGATGAACTTTACACATTCTTCCATGACTCAGGAATCGTACCTGTCGTGAAGATCGATGATGCCGAGAAGGCCGTACCGCTTGCAAAAGCAATGATTGATGGAGGCATCAACTCCGCAGAGATCACATTCAGGACAGCTGCGGCAGAGGAAGCAATCAGGAAGGTCACAGCCGCTTTCCCGAAGATGGTTGTCGGAGCTGGAACTGTAATCAATCCGCAGCTTGCAGAGAAGGCTGTGGCAGCAGGTGCGAAGTTCATCGTATCCGCAGGTTTCAACAAGGACACTGTTGCATGGTGTCTTTCGCACAACATCCCTGTCGTTCCTGGCGTATGCACACCTTCTGAGATTGAGATGGGACTTTCGATGGGACTCAATGTCCTCAAGTTCTTCCCAGCTGAGGCTTCTGGTGGTGTCGCAATGCTCAAGGACCTCTCTGGCCCATTCTCACAGGTCAGATTCATGACAACAGGCGGAATCAATCCGAACAACCTCCCTGACTATGCGAAGGCATCAAACGTCCTCGCTATCGGAGGTTCATGGATGGTAAAGGCAGACCTCATCGAGAATGAGAACTGGGAAGAGATCACAAGGCTCTGCAAGGAAGCAACTGTCAAGCTTCAGGGAATCCAGCTCGCACATGTTGGAATCAACCTCCCCGATGCTGATGCAGCTGCAGGAGTTGCTGATGAGTTCGCAAAGCTTGGGCTTGAGATCAAGAACGGCAACAGCTCCATCTTCATGAACAAGGAGATCGAGGTCATGAAGAAGAACTATCTCGGAAAGAACGGCCACCTCGCTTTCAGGTGCTATGATCTCGAGAGAACAGCTTATTTCCTCAAGAACAAGGGCTTCACAATCAATGAAGAGACCGTATCCTATGATGCAAAAGGCAGGATGAAGGTCTTCTACGTCAACGAGGAAATCGGTGGCTTCGCTGTCCACTTCATAAAGTAAGAGAGGAAAGCGAAGAAAAAGGAGCGGTTCTGATGCCGCTCCTTTTTCATGCCATCACACCAGGCTCAGAGAAGCACAGCTCCTCTGTCCATTATGATTTTCTCCCCTTCGCACTCCACTTCGACATTCTCAAGCTTCACCTCAGCATTCATGATGCGGAAGCCTCTGGATACAGGATCAGGAACGCCTGTATACATATCGCTCTCGGTTATCGGGAGATCAGGATCCTTTGCTACAGCAAAAGAGGAATTCCTTACCACGACATCCTTGAGAGGAACCTCTGGAAGACCAAGAAGCATACCAGCCGATGAACGGGAATCAACAGCATGACAATCCTCAATCAGGATATTATAGAGAACAGGAGTCTCCTCTGTGACAGGCATCTTATCAAGAGAGAACAGAATCGGATCAGGAACACCGCATCTGTAATACATATTGACGACGAATGGGCAGAAGTTCTTCCTCATTATGATATTCCTGAAGACAAGATCATGGATCTTTCCGCCGCGACCACGCCTAGACTTGATTCTTATGCCCCTGTCCGTGCCATCGAATACGCAATCCGCAACGATAAGATCAGAGATCTCTGCCGCCGTCTCGGATCCGATTACAGCTCCGCCATGCGCTGCCTTTACAGTACATCCCCTTATCTCGATTCTCTGCGTCGGCATGTTGTCAGCAATACCATCAGGGCCAGATCCCGACTTAAGGGCAATACCATCATCACCGACGAATACAGAGCAGTTGAGGACTTTGACATCCGTGCTCGACTCGATATCTATTCCATCGGTATTGGGCGCATCATAAGGATTGAGGACAGTAACACCATCAAGGACAATATGGTCAGAGAAGAGCGGATGAAGCGTCCAGAATGGAGAGTTCTGCACGGTGATTCCGCGCAGTGTTATATTGCTGCTGTTCTTTATCTGCATAAGTGGTGGCCTGAGGAACTGGAAAGGCCTTCCGCCACCGCCATCTGCCTGTGTCTTATAGTCAGGATTCAGCGCTGCGAACTTCTTCTCGATATCGCTTGTAGGCTCGAATACCTTGCCCTTCTTCTTCAGGGCTTCATCCCACCAAGCCTGGCCAGAACCATCGATGACGCCCTTTCCTTCTATCGTGACATCTTTTGCATTATCGATATATACGCATGGATGCATGCAGTAGCACTTCACGCCTTCCCATCTTGTGAATACAGGCTCATAAATTGAGAAATCCGGGATGAACTTGAGGACAGCACCTTCCTCCAGGATAAGATGAGCACCCGATGGGATATCCAGCGGAGATGTCATATACTCGCCCTTCGGCAATGTAACAGAATCATTTTCCTTAAGCGCTTTCTCAAGCTCTCTAGCTATATCGTGTCCATCGGGGATGAGTCCCCAATCTGCAGGGTTGAACATACAGTCCTCCTTTTCCTTCACTTTATCATCTGATGCATATATTATAACCATATGTTGAGAATTGGATACAGAGCACATGATCTAGGTTCATTCGAATCGGCTTCCGAACTTGGAAGGCGCCTTGAGGAAATACGCAGCACATCTTTCATACAGCTTGCGCTGAAGAAGGTAATACCTTCATCGAAACCATGGCAGGAATGGGATGAGGAGTATATCTCCTCCATTGCATCCGAGCTTAAGAGCCATGGAGTCTCCATTGCAATTGTAGGCTGCTACATCAACCCGATCCATCCGGATCCTGAGAGAAGGAAGCTTGAGGTTGAACGCTTCGAGAAATCTCTTTCGCTGACAAAGGCCTTCGGATGCCGCTATGTAGCAACAGAGACAGGTTCGCAGCATCCGGATCTGAAATACTCTATAAATACTTCCGATCCGAAGAACATAGAGATATTCAAGGATAGCCTCTCCAGAATGCTCGATGCAGCAGAGAAGTACGATGCCTATGTCGCTATCGAGGCTGTTGCACGTTCCCATTCGATATCAAGTCCGGCAAGGATGCGCGATATCCTCGAGACATTCAGGACCGACAGGCTCAAGGTAATCTTCGACCCTGTCAATCTGATTCCCTACACAGGTCTTCTGGAACCGGATGGCGTTCCTCTTAGGATTCCTACGGCAGAGACCGAGCACAGATTCGTAACAGAGGTCCTGGATCTTTATAAAGACAAGCTCATAGCCATCCACTGCAAGGACTATATCCTTACCGAGGAAGCGGGGCTCAAGGTCGGGAATCTGCCTGCGCTTACAGGCAATTTCAGATGGAAGGATTTCGCAGAAGAGATCCACAGAAGGAATATCGATGTCCCATGGCTCATGGAGAACCTTGATCCAAAGACCGTCGCTGAGACATCGAAGATCCTCGAGGCTCTATAGAAGATACCCCTGGGAGAAGGACACAGGATGTCTGTTCTCCATAAGAGTCTTCTCAAGATAAGAGGAATCAAGCCCGAGATCATAGGAGAGCTTCACGAGAAGTGACTCTCCTATCATATTCTGCTCACAGAAGAGATACGCTGCGGCTTTCTCAGCCAGATGGGAAGGAAGCATGGCATTCATATAGATATCCCTGTCAGGGTCCTTCTCATAGCTCTTCTCCAGGCTTCTGCAGAGAAGAGATGCCTGCGGATTCTCCTTCAATAAGCCTAGCTCTCTGATAAGACCTTCAGGGTTGCCCTTCCCTGCCTCCTCTCCAAGAGGCTTGAGCGTGAAGAATGTATATTCCTTGCCTGGAAGGTAATGATGCCTGTCGCACCGTGCGGCATAGTCAGGAGCAAGAGCGCTGTTCTTCTGCTTGTCACCTCCGATTATGATCAGAGGATCGAAGTAAAGAGCTGGGCACTCCCTGCCATCAACGCTGTAATACCTATAAGTATAGAACGCTGGCGAAAGACAGTCCCTGTGCTCGCAGTATGCTGTGAGAGGTATAACATCGGTCGCCATATCCAGAATAAGACGGGCTGTCGAATTGAAGAACTCCTTGCGGAAATTCAGCATAAGCGTAGGGAATACGAACATGCAGCCCCTTTCTATCGAGTAGTTGCGGGCGACATATGCTATGCGCTCATCAAAGAAAGATGCCTCATCGATAATGTATGTACCGACATCGGGGTTATCCTTTATGACCTGTTCCAGCCCGAATGAATCGCTTATCTTCGCAATATTGCTTCCGCACCTGACATACCCTGAACGGTATGGCAGGGCATCGTCCGGATAATCCTGGAAGCGCACGCTATCGGCAGCATAACGGATGAAGAATACACGCCTCCTGTCAGCGATGCCCGTAGAGGTAAGAGCGCTTACAGCATCGCTCTTCTTCAAGGCTACTGCTGCATCGCGCCAGATTCCCGCAGCCTTCTCTGTCTTCCCTGCCCCCATTGGTCCTATAAGGAGCACCCTTCTCCCGGGCGTGGTGAAGTCAAAATGTGTGAATGTCTCATGCACATCCAGTGTCGGAAATCCCAATGATTTCAGAAAATCCGTCCCGGAATTCTGTTCCTCAAGCTTCGGCATTCTCTTCCTTCACTATCGCAATGCCAGCACTAGCTCCGATACGGTCAGCACCTGCATCAATCATTGCCTTCGCATCCTTGTAGTTCCTGATGCCACCGGAAGCCTTCACCTTGAGTCCGCGGGCGGAGACCGCTTCCTTCATCAGTGCAACATCGTGGACCGTTGCTCCGCCGGTAGAGAAGCCTGTGCTTGTCTTGACGAAATCTGCACCAGCATCGGCAGCAGCTCTGCAGGCTGCCTTTTTCTCATCATCGGAGAGAAGGCATGTCTCGATGATAACCTTCAGGATCTTGCCTTTTGCCGCATTGCGCACTTCCTTGATATCATCCTCGACAGCTTCCATCATACCCGACTTCAGCATGCCTATATTGATGACCATATCGATCTCATCAGCTCCGTTTTTCACCGCATCAGCAGCTTCGGCAGCCTTCGCATTGGCAGAAGCTGCTCCAAGGGGGAATCCCACAACTGTGCAGACTTTGACATCTGTACCTGCAAGAAGCTCCGAAGCAAGAGGAACCCAGCAGGAGTTAACGCAGACAGAAGCAAAACCATTGTGGAAAGCCTCGCTGCAGAGCTTCTCGATATCCTCCTTCCTGGCATCAGCCTTGAGAAGTGTATGATCTATGTATTTTGCAATAGACATCCAAGCGCCTCCGAAAAGAATCTAAGCTAAAAACAAGGAAGCTACAATAGCTTTCCAAGCCGTGCATCCATTACGCCTTCGCAGAATGGATATGGATTGTGGCCTTCACCATACTGCTCAAGCATCATGGCCATGGCAATCTCATCATCATTCATCGCCAGAGGATAGTAAGGATTCACAAAGACAGTCCTCAACCCAAGCGTGACATGGGAGAGAGCAAGAGATCCACTTCCTATGGAGCTATCACGATGGAAGATGAACGGCAGTGAATATGGATATCCCTCCCTATCGATGCCGCTTACCCCTTTTTCCGTGATAACACACCGCCTGCTTCTGACCTCAAAGTGCTTCCCATAAAGATATGAATGATACTGATTCGATGAGAAATCATGGATGAAAAGAGATTTCCCGAGCTTCATCACCCTTATATTCCTCACATATTCTTCGCTCTCTCCTGATACCTCAAGCCCTCTCCTTGATCCTGTTCTGACAATCGATGACGGAAAGGATAAGGATTGGATCTCCTCAGGCATCTGATACCCTGTTCCAAGCACTCTGCGAGCAATGGAGGCTGAATGATGATTATGCAGACCTGAAAGATAGAGCTGGTCAGGCTCGGCTTCCAAGGCGGAAAGTGCATTGAGCAGGGATGAGAACAGAGGAGTGTTCCAGTACTGCTCCATCACAAGGCCATCGTAAGAGGAGAACTCTTCAAGATCCTCCTCTGGAAGACCAAGGAATGTAGTCTCTGTTATTATCCGCTCTCTTCTGCCATGAAGATATCTCAGGGTATCAGAAAAACCATTCTTCCCAGATGCGATGATGACGGCATCATGATCCACAGCAAGGGCAGAGGCAATATCAGTGAAGGCAGAAAACCCTTCCGCTTCCATCTCAGCCTTCCGCTCCGGTGTATGCGTAAAGACAGCAACGATCCGAAGAATATCAGGACAGAATCCTGCTATCCTCATATAGAAACGGGCACGCCAGCCCGTTCCGAGCAATACAGCATCCATATATGGATTGTCACATGGAAATGATACTGTTGCAAACTTATATGCCTTCTGATCCGCATTGGCTTAATCCGATTATTATCGTACTCTTGGTTATATGGTACTTAATTTCTTCGCAGAATTCTTCACATGGATCATGCTCTTCGTGATCCTCCTCAATATATCGCAGAGGAAGATCCCCCACTCCGATGGAAAGAGGAAGGCAACATTGCTGCTTGCTGTCCTGTTCCTGGCTGTATATGTAGTTCTTATTCTACGCCTGCAGTGGAACCTGCCATCCTGGACGGAATGGATATTCATCGCAGTCCTTATTGCCGTGATAATAATCTTCCGCAGAATCTTCTGGCCTTTCAGGCTGCACTGCGCAAAGTGCGGCAAGCGCCTCGATTTCAACCACATAATCGGATACGACGAGAATCTCTGCCAGGAGTGCTTCTTTGAGAAGTATCCAGAAGAAGCTGAGAAGGAGAAAGCCAAGGCGATGACTCCCGAGGAGAAGAGGGAAAAGAGCTTCACAGAAGCCTCTTCCATCGATGATATCGACTGGGATAGCTGGGAACCAACGGAGACATGCGTCCTCACATATGTCACCGATGGAGACAAGATCCTGATGATCGAGAAGAAGACTGGGCTCGGAAGTGGATACATCAATGCGCCAGGTGGGCATATAGAGCTGGAGGAGACGAAGACAGAGGCTGCGATAAGAGAGACAAAGGAGGAGACAGGACTTGATGTCTCGAATCTCGAAGAGCGCGGTGTACTGCGCTTCCAGTTCAAGGATGGGCTGAGGATGCTTGGATACGTATTCTTCACATCATCCTTCTCTGGCACTCTAATAGACGAGTGCGAGGAGACCAGGCCATTCTGGACCGATATCGCTTCCCTCGACTACTCAAGGATGTGGGAAGATGACAGGCTATGGCTGCCCATGGCACTTGAAGGCAAGAATTTCGATGGCCGCTTCATCTTCGATGATAAGATCATGATAGACAGCCGTGTGACGGAGGAAGAGGCGGAAGAGCCGATGTTTGACGATGAGGATCAATGATTCCGTCGTCCTGATGGGCCTTTGGAACATCGGGGAAGGACGGTTCCATAGGAAACTATCCGCAAAGGAAGGGCGCAATCTCATCAAAGCCGCATACAGACGGGGCATAAGGGATTTCAGCTCCGCCTACAGCTACAATGAAGCGGACAGCATACTTGCATCCGCGATGAAGGAGCTGAAGGCCAATGACTGGAGGATATACACCAAGGTAATGCCTGTACCGACAATGGAAAGGAAGGCGGAGACGATGCTCCGTCGTCTCGGGCGGGATTGCCTTGATGTATTGATGCTGCACTGGCCCACAGAAGGAGAGAGCCTGTACAGAAGCCTCAGGAGTCTTGAGAAGCTGACTGCTGAAGGAAAGGTAAAAGAAATCGGTGTAAGCAATTTCCCTCTGTCTCTCCTTTCATCAGCCGCAGCGGATTTCGATATCAGGTACCATGAGCGCCCCTTGTCACTGCTGTGGACAAAGGACTGGGATGAAGAGAGGCTTCTTGGGCTCAGAACCCTTGCCTATGCTCCACTTGGCATGGGCCTTCTTTCCGGGAAATACCGCTCTGCTGATGACATTCCCGATGAGAGAAAGATGATAAAAGCCGTATCATCACCATCATTCTCCGAGCTTGCAGATTATCTTTCAGGACCTGAGGAGGCTCTGTCCTGGGTATATGGAGAGAGACCGTATGGAATCATCTCGGGATTCTCATCGGAGAACGATCTCACAATCCTCGATTCCATCGGCCCGATACCTGATGAAAGGAAAAGGAAGCTTATGGATCTTTCACATGCTGTCTCATGCTCCTTCTCCTGTGATAACATATTCTCACATGACTGGAGGAGATAATGCTTGTACTTACAGAGAGGGCTGAAGCAGAGATTGAGGTAAAACGGTCCAGATTCATTGCTATTGCCCTTCCTGCAAACACTCCTGAGGATGTAAAGAATGCTGTTTTAAGCATACGGAAGGAACATCCCGATGCTAATCATGTCGTCCACGCAGCTGTCATAGGGAAAGCAGGAACGGAGTATTCCGTCTCCGACGACAGAGAACCTAAGAATACAGCAGGAAGACCAGCACTCGAAGTCCTGAAAGGCTCAGGCATCACCAATATAGTCATATGCATAGTACGCTATTTCGGAGGTACTCTTCTCGGTACAGGAGGTCTTGTAAAGGCATATGGGGACAGTGCCAAGGAAGTCCTGAAGATTGTCAGAACAGAGGAGCTTATCGAGAAACGGAGCTTCAGAATGGTACTTCCCTACAGCTCCTATACTCTTATCAAGAGGGCATTCGAGGCGGTGCATGCCTCTGTCGTGACAGAGGATTTCGCCGATATGATAACCGTAGAGGGAACCATACCTATGTCAGAGGCTGATGCTCTAAGAAAGGCCTCCGAGGACATCGGGCAGGGACGTATATTGCTAGAGATCAGTACTTAGAGAGCTTGTAGTGCTTACCGCTATCAAGATAGCTTCCCGATGATGGCTTTTTGTCCTCCTCATCGATCTCCGACACAAGCTTTATAGCTATGGATATTGCCTCTGCGATGGCTTCCTCCGAGATCTTATCGCACGTATCATCCTCTGAATGCGCGGGTGTATCGGTACCAGGAGCCATCGATGTGAGAGTGACAGCTGGAATTCCCATAGCAGAAGCCGATGCCGCATCTGTCTCTCCCCCAAGGAATCCGAGCTTCCCGACCCCGATATGATACCCCATTGAAGAGGCGATGCGGGAACATCTTGATGCAAGTGGGAAGGACAGAGGAATCAGTCCATTGCCATCCCTCGCAAGAAAAACCATATCCTCTTCCCTGTAGAGACCATCGAAATTCAGCACATAGGATTTCTCTGCCAGCAGATGGGTATTGCTGCTGAACCAGCCAAGGCTTCCTGCTGTCCCGCATTCCTCCCCATCGAAGGATGCGAATACAAGCCTTGTAGATGACAGCGGGCGGCCTTCTGCTCTCTCTTTCGAATAGTAATGGAGCAGTGTGGAAATGACAGCAAGACCGGAAGCGTTATCACCGGCACCCGGTGAATACTTTCCAGTATATGATTTCAGATGGAATACAGCAGAAATTGAAGGAGCAGTGAAGATTACAGACAGAATCGCGACGGGGATGGACGGTAAGTTGAATGCAAAGAGCCGTCCTCCGGCAATCTCAATAATCAGCGAAATCAGAGAGATGGCACTGAGTGCGGAGAATGAGACGACAAGGGGAACCAAGGATGAGGCAAATCCCTTCACACCGCCCTCCTTCTTTCTTATCTCAGCGCTGTCATGATGCGCTGCCAGGATGACCGTATTCCTGCACTCCCCTTCAGGCTCAGCGACAGCATGGACATTGTATGCTTCAGATGTCATGAAGAACTTCCTGAGCCTATTCGGCTTCTTAGTAAGCTCATTCCTCAGCTGGTTGAGATAGAAAACGGAAACTGCAATAGCAACAAGAGGCAGACCAGCGATGATCAGCAGGAAGATGAGGGCAGAAGATACAGCTGCTGCTATAACCATTGATTTATGCCTGAATGGGGCGATACGGCACGTCGTGATGACAGCATCATCCCCGGCATATTCACGGAATAATGAGAATATCCTGCGGGCAGCATTCTTTGAATCCTCGCTTGCGGCTCTCCTTTCCGGATGCTCAGCGGTGAAAGTCCGGATAAAAGCCATTGCCTCATCGGAAAGCCTTATGGGAGGAGCTTCTATCTTCTCCTCCTCTGCTCCATCTTTCCTTCCTGCCCTGATTCTCGATACCGCATCTTTCAGCTTATCCCTGAAAACGCTGAACTTTCCCATACTCCGTAATATAGCAAAAACAGAGGTACAGAAACAGTATTATTGACACAAAGTCCGTTGAATAGTATTATTCAGACCTTGACTGGAGAGATGTCCGAGTGGTCGATGGTGGCAGTCTTGAAAACTGCTGAGGCGAAAGTCTCCGGGGGTTCGAATCCCTCTCTCTCCGATAGAAAAATAAATGGAGAGGTGCGAGAGAGGCCGAATCGGGCTCCCTGCTAAGGAGTTGACCTGGCAAACCCGGGTCCGGGGGTTCGAATCCCCCCCTCTCCGTTTTTTTTCTGCCATAAATCAGCGCGTGGAAGACTGCTACTTGCTTATGTTCTTCCATTGTGATAAATTGACAACCGCTGAATTTATGAGACTATAGCTCAGCTGGATAGAGCATCAGTTTGCGGAACTGAGGGTCGGAGGTTCGAATCCTCTTAGTCTCGAACAGGAGAGATGTCCGAGTGGTCGAAGGAGCCGGACTCGAAATCCGGTGTAGTGCTCTGCATTACCGTGGGTTCGAATCCCACTCTCTCCGGAAACTCAGAATCCTTTGGAGAGGTGTCCGAGTGGTCGAAGGTGCACGATTGGAAGTCGTGTATGGTCAAAAGCCATCGGGGGTTCGAATCCCCCCCTCTCCGCTATCAGCAGCAGATACCTGGCAATAAATGCCGCCCAACCCCGTCAGGGCAGGAATGCAGCAGCGGTAAGCGGAATATTTATGTGACCGGGACCATTTGCTGCTGTTTCTTTTCTCACATGGCTGTTCGATGGTATAATCACGCCACGGAGGGAATGTGTCTACAGAAAGAAGCACATACGAAGTCACCGCAACGAGGAAGAGACCTCAGGATTTCGACCGCCTCGTCGGTCAGGATTTCGTTGTATCGACGCTTGAGAATGCAATCAAGGAAAACAGGATCGCCCATGCATATCTCTTCTCAGGCCCGAGGGGCGTAGGAAAGACAAGCTCAGCTCGCCTCCTTGCCAAAGCTCTCAACTGCGAGAAGGGAATGAGCGCCCATCCCTGCGGGGAATGCGAATCATGCCGTGCGATAGCAAAGGGTTCCTCCGTTGATGTCATAGAGATCGATGGCGCTTCGAATACATCCGTCAATGATATAAGGGCTATCAAGGAGGAGATTATGTTCCCTCCTCAGTCATCCCGCTACAAGATATACATCATCGACGAAGTCCATATGCTCTCCACTTCGGCATTCAATGCCCTTCTGAAGACAATAGAGGAGCCGCCTGAGTACATCATATTCATCTTTGCGACGACGGAGCTCCAGAAAGTCCCTGCGACAATACGGTCAAGGTGCCAGCAGTTCCGCTTCCAGCTGATCAGCCAGGATCTGATCATGAAATGCCTTGCATCAGCTGCAGCGGATATAAACATAAAGGCAGATGAGGATGCTCTCTTCTGGATTGCGAAGGAAGCAACTGGATCGATGAGGGATGCATACACGCTCTTCGATCAGGTAGCGGCATTCTCAGGAGATCATATAACACTCCAGAAGATCAGGGAGAAACTCGCAATAGCAGGATTCTCCGCTATCTCTTCGATAATCTCCTCTGTCCTTTCCGATGATCATAAGACAGCGATGGAGAACCTGTCCGGACTTTTCGCAGATGGCGTCTCTGCCGAGCAGATAACAAAGGATGCGGCAGATTACTTCCGGACTCTTCTGCTCTATAAAGAGGGCATCCGTAGAACGGATATCCTCGGATCCGCTATACAGGACATTCCTGAGGACATCGTGGCTATGCTTTCACGGGAACAGCTTGAAGCTGCGCTGAAGGCATTCCTGTCTCTCTATCGCGATCTGAGATACTCTCTTTCTCCCCGCTTTGAGATAGAGCTGCTTTTCTCCCGTCTGGCATCCCTTCCGGATCTGACTTCTCCTGAAATACTTGTGAGGAAGATAGAGGACCTGAAGAATGGCGTAGCCGAAGGGAGCGTCGTAATAAAGAAGAAAGTCCAGAGGATCATCGAATCGGCTCCTGCTGAAGCAGTGATATCCAACGAACCGGAAAAGGAACCGGAGAAGATGGAAGAGCCCCAGCTCCAGCAGCCTGAGCAGGAGGAAGAGGAAACGGAGGCGCCAATCCCTGCCGAAGACATAGCGGAGGAAGAGAACCGCCCTTTCTCGCTCAGCGATATACCAGCCGCAGCAGAGATGCTCTCAAAGATGGGCAAGACTGTAGCAGCACGCTATCTTGAAACTGTTGAAAGCATAAGCGAGAACGATGATGGATCGTACTTCATCACGCTATCGAAACCTCTGGCATACAACAATCTTAAGCTCGCAGAAAAGGATGTGTCCAAAGCAATATCATCGGTCATGGGATACCCTGTGGCAATCAAGCTTAGGCTTGAGGAGAAGAAGGCGCTTACCGACGATGACTTCTCCGATGACATGAAGAGGCTGAAAGCATTCCTTGGCGGGAAGCTGATCAAGACAGAGAATGCCGGGCAGAATACCCCGGAAGAATGGAAAGGAGCAGGAAATTATGAATCCATACGAAATGTGGAAGCAGATGAGTTCGATCCAGAACAGCCTTAATGAAATGCAGGCTGAGCTTAAGAATATGTCTGTTGAGGGATCTTCTGGCGCAGGCCTTGTCAAAGTCATCGCTGATGGTGCCGGAAACCTTAAATCCATAAGCATCTCCGATGAGGCAATGGCCATGAACGATAAGGAGTCCCTTGAGGTGCTGATCCTGTCCGCTGCCAATGATGCGCTGACGAAATCCCAGGAGCAGAGAGCCCAGAAAGGCCTTGATAAAGCACGTCAGTACGGGTTGAAGATATGAATGCCATCGAGGATCTCATACGGCTGCTGAAGCATCTCCCTGGCATGGGAGAGAAATCCGCATCCAGGCTAGCTTACCATCTCATAAAGACAGATGACAGCTTCAATAAAGCCCTTGGAGGCGCAATCATGCAGATAAAGGACAGGATACACCCTTGCCCTATCTGTGGCTGCTATACAGAGGAAGAGATCTGCGGATACTGCTCATCGCCCGACAGGGACAGGACGCTGCTATGCGTTGTAGAGGAGCCTCAGGACGTGCTGTCGATCGCATCATCCGGTGCCTATAATGGCCTTTTCCATGTACTGGGAGGAGCAATCGATCCATTAAGCGGAATCGGTCCAGATGCCCTTTCCTTCCCTATGCTTATCAAAAGGATAGACGAGGGAACATTCAAAGAGGTCATCATCGCCACGAACCCGACGGAAGAGGGAGATACGACGGCTTTATACATAAGGCATATCCTTAAGGACAGGGAAGGCATCACGCTGACTCGTCTCGCATCTGGCCTTCCGATAGGAGGCGATCTCGGCTATGCGGACAAGCTTACCCTTGCACGCTCAATGAGAGGCAGAGTCAGACTCTGAAAGCCCGGAGACTATCATTTCAAGAGCAATTCCTACAGCGGCAAGCACCACTGCAGGAATAAGTATCATCCAAGGAGCTGAAAGCATTACGGACCTTCCTTCCGCAAGTATGGAGCCTATTGAAGGAATCATCGGAGGTACGCCGCATCCAAGATATGACAAAGAAGCCTCTGTGAGAATCGAGGCGGAGAATATCGTAATGGCCTCTGCTCCAAGGTACGGCATCAGGAATGGAAGTATATGGCGGATGAATATCCTTCCTCTGCTGATACCCATCAAAGATGCTGCAAGCGCAGGGCCATCGCTCCTGAGGACAATCACACGTGCGCTGCATAGTCTTGCTATATTAGGTATATTGCCGATTGATAGCGCGGCAATAAGCTTCACCATCCCTGGACCTGAAAGGGCATTCAGGAACAAAGCAAGCAGTATAGGCGGAAGAGACTTCATTGTATCGGAAAGCATAAGAAATGGTGTGTTGAGCGTTCTTGCCCCGGAGAAGGCAAATGCAAGGATGATGCCAAGAATCAATGAGATCATCGATACGGGAAGAGCTATCGAGAATGAGACAAGGACTCCATATCCAATACGTCCGGCAAGATCACGTCCAAGCGTATCCGTTCCTGCAATATGCTGCAGAGAGGGAGACTGAAGACGCAGGCTACCATCCGCAATTCCCGGGGACGCACAGAAGAAAGAGACAACCACGATGAATGCAATGATAGCCACCCCGGCTGCAATCCTTCCCCTCATGCTTCCCTCCTTGACCGCGGATCTGCCATAAACAGGACAAGCTCAAGAATCATGTACGTTGATGAGACTGCAAGAGCTGCAAGCATCACAAGCGTTCCTGACAGAACAGCATCCCTGGACAGAGCCGCCGTTACCATCAGCGAGCCAAGACCGGGAAAGGCAAATACTGTCTCGGTTACAGCAGCTCCGGCAACAGCAGAGGAGAACGATGATGCAATCAGGGTATACAGAACGGGAAGAGATGGCTTGAGCGCTCCTTTCATCAATACTTCCGGGTATGAAGCTCCAGCTGCATACAGTGCCCTGGCATATGGTTTATCGATATTCTCACGTAGCGCCTTCCTGAAGATCCTTATGATCATCGCTGCATAGAGAAGCGATAACGATAATGCAGGTAGCATAAGAGTCCGTATCCAGCCCGGTACCGATACAGAAGGATGGACATACCCGGCAGGAGGAAGGATGCCAAGCAGGAATGAGAATAGGATTATCAAGAAGAATGAAGTAAGGAACGACGGCAGGGATAGAATGATCACAGATAGGAAAGATGCTGCTCTATCGGGGAATTTTCCAGGCTTTACGGATACCAGGGATACAGGCACGGAGATAAGAACGGAGAGCAGCACGGAGAACACTGCAAGTGACAGGGTAGCGCCAGCTCTGTCAGCTATTGTCCCGGCTATATCCTGGCCGGAGACCGTATTGCCCCATCTGCCTGACAGGAATGCCTGCAGGAATGATATATACCTCTCCATCAGCGAGCCATCGGCAGAGACAGAAGCCCTGAATATATCCGCAGCACTGCCTCCTGCGTCCTCTGAAAGTATATAGGAAGCGCTATCGCCAAGAGCATATTCCTGAAGAAGGAATACTATCAGGGAGACAACGATAATCGTCAGCAGTATCGATAGAAGGCGCTTTGCTAACCGCTTCATACGGAAAAGATAGCAATCATACGCCACCATGAGAAGATGCTATTCTACTCCGCGTTCCAGAAATAGAATCCATCCTCAGCAATCACCCCATCTATCCCTTCCGCAACTGCATAGATTGTGGAGTAATGGCCAGGAATCATGACAGGCACATACTCCCAGAGGCTGTACTGTATCTCCGCCCAGCGCTCAGCTGCTTCCTCGATAGATGAAGAGGAGTTCATGGCTGCAATATCTGAGAGAATATCCTCATCAGAGAACCATCCGGGGAAATCTGGTGAAAGATAGGTCTTCTGCTGCGGAAGCGGTACCTTCGACATTGCAGATACATATATATCCCAGGAAGATGGATCCTTGCGTTTCTCAAGGAACGAAGCCCAGTCCATCACCGATACCTCAGCATCAATCCCTACACTCTCAAGACAGGATGCAAGCGATACAGCGATTCTGTCCAGATTCGTGAGATTTGAGGTAAGTATTCTGACAGGACTTCCATCATATGAGGAGAGATCAAGCATCGCCTTGCCTTTCTCAGCATCCATATATCCATAAGGATCATCCGATGCCGATAGCCAGATTCCCTGCTCTTTCTCCATATAATCGGAGTGCAGGGAGAATCCATAATCACCATAGCACGATCTCATCAGCGTATCACGATCCGCAATAAGCGATACAGCCTGCCGGAAGAGCCTATCCGTGGAGACACCTTCCTTCTTGTTGAAGACGATGGCAATCGATCCATTTTCCCCTCCTTGGAGTATCGAGGCCCCGCGATCAGCCAGTCTCTGGACATCATCGGAGGAAACACAGTCTATGGCATCATACAGACCGCTCTCGAATCCAATGGTGCGTGTGACCTCGTCAGGCACGAAATAGTATCTGAGCACATCTTCCTGCCCCTTCTTATTCCCCCATAGTCCAGAACTGGTATCGGCATATGGCTTATAATCCCGGAAGGCCTTCAGCTCAATATACTCTCCGGTCTTCCAGTCTGAGAATTCATATGGCCCCGTTCCGATGAACTCTGTAACAAGTCCGGTATCCATTGCCTCATCTATGCACTCCAATGGCATTATCACAGCAGATTGCGGTGATGAAGCCATCATTACAGGGAGAAAGGAGAGATTGCTGGATGATTCAATCGTAAGCGTAACAGGGTCTAAAGCGATAAAGTACGACCCCCCGGACGCATTCTTCGCAGCCGGGACGGAATCAAGCCATCGGTTCATGGAAGCAGCGGCATCCTCTGCTGTAAGGATATCGCCATTATGAAAGGTGACATCGGAACGTAGTCTGAAGGAAAGCCTATGTCCATCCTCTGACAGAGAAAAGCTCTCAGCGAGCTCAGGCCTGACATTCCCATCAGCATCAAGCACAAGAAGCTTCTCATATACATTCCCTACAGCTATCATTCTGCCAGATATTGAGGAGTTGAGCATAACATCGAGAACAGGAGGTTCCTGGCTCAGGGCTATATCAAACGAAGAGCTCCTCTCTTCCCCGCATGAGGGAAGAAGGAGGAGCATCATGACAATTAAAGCAGATATCCTCAATTTAATATCTCAGCTCACAGAGCGGGAGCATCTTATCAAAGAGCTCGTGGGCTTTATCAAGATGGAGGGATACCAGAGGATCGATAGCGAAAGCTTCGAAGAGAAGATCCATATCATTCTTCCAGATAGCCTCAAGCGCTATATCCTGTTCCTTCTCTATTCTCTGTTCCATGGACTGTATTGCAGGGCATGGATCTGCAGAGACGATAGGAACGATGGAATTGCATGATATATATCCATTGCTCTCTACGATATGTCCCTCTCCAAGATATCTTACCTGGCCTTTGTTCGGCATATTGATATTCGTCTTGAGGGTCCTTTCGCCGCAGAGCGAGAGAAGGATATCGACTCCCTCCTCATCGGAAGGCTTTGCGATAAGTTCCTCATCTGTATAGACCTTGTTCTTCTTCCTGATAGCCTCTGCCTCTCTGTAGGAGTAAGGTGTTCTGACAAAGCCATAGCGCCATGCCATCTCATCACTGGTCAGGAAGAATGGAACAAATTCTGCAAGATGCCTATCGCCAGCTGCTCCAAGGACATCGAAATCCTTGAGGAACTTGAGTGCTACGCGATGGTCGGACTCGAACCACTTTCCATCCTTGACTCTCTCCTTGCCCTTTTCTGTGAGATCAGGGAAAGCCTCATCTGTCCTGACATACTCCCTGAGCAGAGGCATCACATCCTCTCCCTTGTACTTTGCGCTTGTCACGAAAGTGAAGTGGTTGAGGCCGGAAACGTCGATGTCTATCTCACGTCTGTCAGGAACAGCGATTCCGCGCTTCTCTGCAAGGAACTCAGCGATGAATGTCTCTGTATGGAAGACCTCATGGCAGCATCCAAGAGCCTTGATACCAGGGAAAGCCTTATACAGTGCGGCTGTGCAGAGCGTCATCGGGTTCGTGTAGTTGATAACCCATGCCTCTGGAGCATATTTCTCAATCTCCCTGGCGAAATCAAAGAAGAGAGGAAGTGCACGGCGTGCGCGCATAAGACCGCCAGGACCTGTCGTATCGCCTACGGACTGGAGTATTCCATATTCCTCAGGCAGTCCCAGATCATACTTCCTTATGTCGGTCACACCAGGCTCGATTGCGATTATGATGAAATCCGTACCCTTCAGGCCTTCCGGAAGAGTATCCGCAACAGAAACGGAGAGCGTATTGCTCTTTCCGTTCACCTTGAATATCTCATTGGCTACAGCCTCATTATTCAGAGCTGCCTTCTTATCGATATCATAAAGCACAACGTGAGCGGATACCTTATCCTGCAGAGTCAGATCCTGGAGGAACCTGATTGCCCAGAGCCTTGATCCGCCTCCGATTATGCAGATCCTTACCTTTTCCATATAAGCCTCCAAAATAAAATCCCATGCATATAACATGGAATAATCAGAAAAAGGCCGGATTGACCGGCCTTATATAATCATTACTGTGGCTGCTTTCCGATATATGCAAGGATTCCGCCATCGACATAGAGGATATGTCCATTGACGAAGTTAGATGCATCGGATGCAAGGAATACAGCAGGTCCCTGCAGATCTGAAGTCTTGCCCCATCTGTGAGCAGGCGTCTTTGCAAGGATGAATTCATTGAACGGATTGCCAGGAACCCTGAGAGGTGCTGTCTGAGGCGTCTCGATATATCCAGGTCCAATTCCATTGCACTGGATGTTATACTCGCCGTATTCAGAAGCGATGTTCCTTGTAAGCATCTTCAGACCGCCCTTAGCAGCTGCGTATGCGCTTACAGTCTCTCTTCCGAGCTCAGACATCATGGAGCAGATGTTGATGATCTTTCCATGTCCCTGCTTGATCATTCCAGGAATGACTGCCTTGGAAACGATGAAAGGAGCATTGAGATCAACATCGATGACCTGGCGGAACTCCTCTGCCTTCATCTCGCACATAGGGATTCTCTTGATGATACCTGCATTGTTCACGAGGATATCGATCTTGCCGAACTCCTTGATGATCTCTTCTGTTGTTGCCTGAACCTGGGCCTCATTTGTCACATCACAGACATAGCCCTTCGCTTCAATGCCTTCTTCCTTATATGCAGCAATGCCCTTGTCCACAAGCTCCTGCTTGATATCATTGAAAACAATCTTTGCACCGGCTGTTGCGAATGCGGATGCGATAGCAAAGCCAATACCATATGATGCACCGGTTACCCATGCGACCTTTCCCTCAAGGGAGAAATCCTTCATTTCCATATGCAATACCTCCTGCCTGCTGGTCTATAAGACCCGGACTTTATAGATTCTAATACAGCATATCGCATAAAGCAAGAAGAAATGAAACTTTGTTCCGTTTTTCAGAGCTTATCAATAAGCATCGAGCATTTGCCCGAAGGAATAGGAAGCGTCTTCTTCTTGTCCTCATCAAGGATATGGATCGTAAAGTAATAGAGCTTCTCGCTCTCAAGCCTTATCTCCCATCCTCTGACATTCTTGTTGGAAAGTATCGTGATGCTGTTCTTCTTCAATGACAGGTCTTCGATACCCATCTCCTCAAGAGACTGCATAGTCCAGTTCACAGTCTTTCTTGGCAGGGATATCTCAAGCCCTATGATATTCTCTATCACGAGGGAAATCGTCACCAGACCGACCATCGGCAGATAGCGCTTTCTGTTCTCAATCTCCCCGTTTATTACAACGGCAGGACCTTCGGAAAGCGGTTTGTATATCTCCCACACATCATCCTGTTTCTCAGCATCCGGATGGAGCGTATCGAGGATGAAGTACATGTGCCTGATAGCGCATTCTCTTGCGAATACGAAAGCGCCATAGTTCATCAGACCCTTCACGACAATGTATGTCAGGAAAGGAACGACACCGCCCCTGTATCCATCACCTGATTCAGAGAAGTACTTTGAGGAAGCTGGCACGGTCGGGAACGGATTCTCAGTACCGAACTCCTTGTCATCCTTCAGGCTATTGATGAGGAATGAGGCATATTCATCATTCGGTATCTCAGCAAGAAGCGTCCAGAACGCTCCGATATGCTTGTTCTTTATCCTGTTCTTATCAGCATCCAGATCGTAGTAGAACTTATCATCGGAATCCCACATCATCGAATTGATGCGTGTCTTTACCGAGAAATAGATCCTCTTGTATCTGAAAGCCAGTTCCTTATCATTGAGGATATCGCCGATATACGACATATAAAGAGCGAACACTGCTATCGCAGAGTTGTAATCAACTGTATATACAGCTCCCTCCCTGGGAAGATTCCCCATATGGGTAGCACTATCCGGTACAGAATAAAGACCATCCTTGTCCATGAAGTTCTTCTGAATCCATGCAAAGTACTTCTCAAGGAATGGAACAACATCCTTCAGCCTCTTCTTGTTGCCGATCTTGTGATAGAAGACAAACTCAACATATGAGAGCAAAGGAAGCGACGCACCGAGAGGATTGCTGCTATCAAAAACAGGCGTCTTTGAGGCTATATCATACTTCTCGGCAATCTGCCCATCCTCTCCCTGTACAGAATAGAAGAAGTCTATCATCGAATATGGGCTGTAATTCTGATTGCTGTAAACAAGGAAAAGCGCCGACAAAGAAGAATCAAACAGGCTGATCACAGGAGAATCAGCATGTGTGAGATAGCCCTCTGGGAATAACCCATCCTTCTCGCCCTGATGCCAGATCTCATCGATCCAGACCCAGGTTCTATCATACATATCCACAAAATCCTGGTCATAGAAATGAATGCGCGGAACTAGATCCTTAACCACTGCTTTTCTCCGTTTTCAAGTTAAAAACCCCTGATTTTTGTCCTTGAATCGCATTATACATAATATTGCAGTGAACCAAGAAAGTCAAATTGTTTTTTACAAATGGTTCTTCTTGCATTTCAATAAGTTATGCAGAAATTATTTTTCTTGGCCATATATGAGTTTCAGGGCATGCGGAAGAATCTCCACCTGGAAGCTGCAGCCTGCCTTTGTAAACACTTCCCCATCGCTATGCGCGACGACTGAAGGCTCATCGGACGCTATCCTGATCTTCCTCGCTTTCAGATATGTAAAGCGCTCTTTATCCTTAATATGAGCTCCCCTGAAGAACTCCAGGACTGCAATCATCAGATCTTTGCGTGTCCGGAATGGCCTATTGGCATAGAATATATCGAAAACTCCATCGTTTATGCTGGCTGACGGGCCGAGCACGAACGATGCGCCCATACGCTTGCCGTTGAGGACCGAAAGCTGCTGTGTATCAAGTGTGAACGTCTCACCATCATCGATGGAGATGCGGAGATGGTATGGATCCGGGAAATGGCGGAGAATATAGAAGAATGCTACTGCATAGCTCAGCATTCCGTTTATCTTTTGATACTCCATCGCCTTGAAATTGACCATGGGCTCGAATCCGAAGCCTGTTCCATTGAGGAAATACATTCCTTCTGGATGGTCAGTACCCCTGCATATTCCCACATCAACAGGCTTTGCCGAACCATTGATTATGAGATCTATGGACTCATCAAGCTTTCTTGGAATCCCTGCGCACCAGGCGAAATCATTACCTCTTCCGATTGGTATGATTCCCATCGTCACGGAAGATGACCTTCCAGAGAACATAATGCCATTGAGCACTTCGTTGACCGTACCGTCACCGCCTGCGGCAATGATGACCTTATACTCGTACTGGACTCCCTTCCTTGCCAATGTAGCAGCATGCCCGGCCCCCTTTGTATAGGCTACCGTGCACTGTCTACCGCGGCTTTTGAAGATGCTCTGGATAAGCTTGGCGCTCTTTCGTCCGCGGCCCTTTGATGCATTGGGATTTATGATGAGGAGGATGTCCTTTTCGAGCATATGGAAAGTATGCGCTTTCGATCGGAAATCAGCAATATCGGAATGCTCTGTTTTTGCTATAATCCTATATTATGGGAACTATTATAAGAAACGCAGCCACGGTACTCCAGGATGGAATAAAGACAATGGATATTTCCTTTGACAAAGGAGTATTCTGCCATCCTGATGGCTGTCCGGCTGATAGAGAGATAGACGGGACAGGTCTTATTGCCATACCCGGCATGATAGACACTCACATCCATGGCTATGGGGGATACGGTACAGAGGATGCCAATCCTGAATCAATCCTGGCTATGTCAGAACTCCTTATCAGAAACGGCGTTACATCTTTCTTCCCTACTGTATATACGGATGCTGAAGAAAGGATGCTTCATTCAATCCGGGCTATAGCGGAGGTTGCCGGAAAGGAAAAAGGTGCGTCAATTGCAGGTATCCATGTAGAAGGCCCATTCATCTCCGAAAAGAGAATCGGAGCACAGGCCGCTGAGGGCAGACATGATCCAGACACAAATCTGATGCTCAGAATCATCGAGGCAGGAAATGGCCTTATTAAAGCCATGACAATAGCCCCAGAACTCCATAATACTGACAAAATAGTGCGAATAGCGGAGGAATACGGCATTGTTCTCCTTATAGGGCATACCAATGCATCATATGATGAGGCAAAGACTGCAATCGCCATGGGCATACACCATGCTACTCATATGTACAATGCCATGTCGGGCATAAACCACAGAAACCCCGGGGCTGCCGGATGCATTCTTATGAACAGCGCTATGAGTGCCGAGATCATTGCAGATGGGATCCATGTGAATGCGGATCTTGCTGCGTTCA
Source organism: uncultured Spirochaetaceae bacterium (assembly GCA_944389505.1). GTDB lineage: Bacteria > Spirochaetota > Spirochaetia > Sphaerochaetales > Sphaerochaetaceae > Ornithospirochaeta. The sequence goes on along the minus strand of CALXMP010000003.1, from coordinate 8,932 downwards.
CAATGAGAACAAAGGGACGAGGCAGAATTGTGCTGATAACAGACGCCCTCAAACCTACTGGACAGGAAACCGGCCCATTCTATGCCAATGGCACCGAGGTGATCATGGAAAACGGTGTCTGGGTATCAAGGGAGAACCCCAGTCTTCTTGCAGGATCGGCCCTGACCATGCACAAGGCATTCATGAATGCCATATCATGGGGATTGCCGATTGAAGATGCTTCAGCGGCTTCGTCATCAGCGCCGGCAGGTATCTATGGCATGAAAGACAAGGGAAGTATAGAATATGGCAAGACTGCGGATCTTCTGCTTCTAGATGAGGATCTGAGCATAAAGTGTATTTTCCACAAAGGAGAGGAATATGTGGTACAGCGCGCTTGAGAATAAACGACTTTGGCAGATTTTCAGTGAGATATCGAAGATACCAAGGGAAAGTGGCAACGAGGAAGGCATAAGGAACTATCTGCTCTCATGGAGCAGCAAGAACAACCTTGAAGCCTTTGCGGATAAAGCGGGAAATGTAATCATCAAAGCTCCTGCTACAGAAGGCTGCGAGAAAATTCCTGCGATTGCTTTGCAGGGACATATGGATATGGTATGCGTGAAGAAAGCTTCATCTTCACATGATTTCACGAAGGATCCGATATCAATAACGACCGATGGCAATCTCATCAAAGCACGCGGGACTTCCCTCGGTGCTGATAACGGGATAGCAATAGCAATGGTACTCGACATCCTTTCCGACAAGAATGCAGAGCATGGTCCTATTGAGGCTGTTTTCACGGTCTCAGAAGAGACAGGAATGGATGGGGCATTCGCTCTTGAGCCAGAGACAATCACTGCAAGACGCATGATAAACCTCGACAGCGAGGAGGAAGGCATCATCTATGTCGGATGTGCAGGCGGTGCAGATATCGAAGCAACGATGAAAGTAAAGTATGAGCAGGCTGCGGGTTCTGCTCTCCGCGTGAAGGTCTCGGGGCTTCTCGGAGGCCATAGTGGCAATGAGATCGGAAAGGAAAGGGCTAATGCCATAAAGATCCTTGCCAGATACCTTACGCGCCTTCCTTACTTCCAGCTGGCATCGATAAGCGGAGGAACAAGGAGCAATGTCATCCCATCTTCCGCAGAAGCGATAATAACGGTCGCAGACAAGGAAGCTGCGCTATCAATAGCAGAAACCCTCAGAGGTGAGCTCAGGAATGAATATTCAATCTCAGAGCCGGATCTCAAGCTGACAATAAGCGATGCTGCGATGCCCGAGATGGCGATAAAAAGAAAGAAGAGCATGCTTATCGCCGATTCGCTCCTTGCCATACCGCATGGCGTAAGAGCGATGGATACAAAGTTCCCGGGTGTTGTCGAAACCTCTGACAACCTCGCTATCATCTCAATCGATAAGAACAGATTCCATATCTCGATATCTGTCAGGAGCACAATCGACTCCAGAAAGAATCTCCTCTGCTCAGAGATACAGACTATCCTCGAAGCCTTCGATTACAAGACATGGATCGCAAGCTCGTATCCAGCATGGGAGCCTGATAAAGACTCTACTTTTACGAAAAGATTCGCAAGATCTTACAGGAAGCACATAGGAAGAAAGCCAAAGGTAACCGTAATACATGCTGGTCTTGAATGCGGAATCATCAATTCGAGAATTCCAGGCATGCAGTCAGTATCGATAGGTCCTGAGCTGAGAGATGTACATTCCGTCAACGAGAATCTCAATGCAGGGTCTGCTGAAAGAACTGCAGCTTGCCTGAAGACCATGCTCAAGGATCTCCGCTGATGACACTCAACCTCATCGATCCGCTATGGTACAAACCATCGGATGTATCGATCGATAGCATCATGGCCTCTCTCCCCTCAAAGGACAGAGGCTATGACGCCTTTGTCCTGTATGAACTATCTCTGACCGATGATGCCATGGATCTGAAACCCCTCCATTCAGGAGAAAGGAATGGATATACGGAAGAGGACAGGAAAAGAATAGAAGCAGGTCTCTCCCCGATAAGAAAACCAGAGGAAACCTGCTCGATTCCTTCCGGCAGATATCTCTTTGAGCAGTTCCCTGCGGCATTCAGTTCATCGGACATACCGAGACTGCTGCTGCCATATGCGACGAAATCCGGACAGATCTACATCAGATTCTTCAAGGAAAGCATACTTGAATCCGTAATGCAGTTCATGATTCCCCAGTGAGTTGCCCTCTGTTTTTCTTATGGCTATACTTGCGTTATGCAGATTGAGAAAATCAGCGACACTTACCACCGCATAACATTCTCTGACGGCAGCATAGTCTATCTGATAGGCACTGCGCACGTCTCAAAGAACAGCGTGGAAGAGGTCAGGAACATAATAGAGACCGAGAATCCAGACAGAGTCTGCATAGAGCTCGATGCTTCCAGGATGGCAAGCAAGACAAGCAGGCAGAACTGGGAGAACCAGGATATAAGAAAAGTATTCAAGGAAGGAAAAGGCTTCCTGCTCCTCGCCAATACAGCTCTTGCCTCATTCCAGCGGAAGCTGGGAGCACAGACAGGAGCAAACCCAGGAGAAGAGATCCTAGGAGCTGCAAAGCTTGCTGAAGAGAAGGGAATACCTGTCTCGCTCTGCGATAGGGACATACAGACCACATTCCGCAGGGCCTGGGCCAAAAGCGGACTCTGGAATAAGTGCAAGCTTCTTGCCACGCTGATATCAGCTGCATTCTCCGATGAGGAGATAACTCCCGAGGAGCTCGAGGAGCTCAAGAACCAGGAAACACTTGAGGGAATGCTCAATGAGGTCGCAAAAGAGCTTCCCTCCGTAAAGGAAGTACTGATTGATGAAAGGGATGCCTACCTGGCATCAAAAATCTGCAGCGCCCCCGGTCAGCGCAAGGTTGCTGTCATCGGAGCAGGACATACGAAAGGCGTGATAGCCACGATGGAATGCATCGATAACGGAGAGAGCACCCCTGATACCAATGAGCTTGAGGTTATTCCAAAAGGCAAAAACATCGGCAAGGCTGTCAGCTTTGCAATCCCTGCACTGATCATAGCCCTCATCGTATACGGGATTGCTGCCAATGGATGGGATCAGGGAATCATGACATTCATCTACTGGATAATAGTGAATGTATCATGCACATTCGTCACAACGCTCATCTCCGCGGCTCATCCGCTGAACATCCTCGCTTGCGCGATAACCGCTCCTTTCTTTGCCCTCAATCCAGTCCTTGGAGTCGGAATGCTCGGGGGAATACTTGAGGCAACGCTCAGAAAGCCTAAGGTAATGGATTTCGAGAAGCTCAATGATGATGCGATGACGCTGAAGGGATGGTACAGGAACAGAATACTGCACTGCCTCCTTGTATTCTTCCTCTCGTCGATTGGAAGCATGCTAGGGACATTCGTAGCATTCCCTCTCCTTATTGCAAGACTTGCCTAAGATACATGAGGGATACGTCTACCGGAGAATCCAGCGTATCCCCTTAATCATCCGTTCCTCAGCATCCTGGAAATGATTTCCCGGATTCATTTCTAGAACTGAATCTATACCTTCCTGCCTGTATTTTTCATACAGCCTTTCAGTACAATCCCTGACGGTTCTCATATACTGATTCGCTGTACTCTCTTCCCTGTCACCAAGCGATAGATATATACGATCAGGTCTCCTCATCATTTCATGGCATTCGGCATAGTCAGCAAAACCTGGATACCAAAGGGACCCTGAGACTGAGGCTATCCGCGAGAACATGCTTGTGCGGTATGCTGAATACAGAGCGAACATTCCAGCCAGCGAATATCCTGCAATAGCAATATATGCAGGCTGAAGACCATACTCCTGTTCTATCCCAGGGATGATGGTTCCGGAAAGCTCTGCAGCATACCTGTCAGCCAAGCCTCCGAAAGGCTCTCCTTTCCTGAAAACAGGCCGAGAAGGCCAAGGGGAAAGATCATCATTCCAATCAAGATTACATACAGCAGCCAGCGAAGCCTTATCGCCGATTGCATTATATATAATCTCTCCTTCATCCCCGGTTGCATTAACAACTACAAGCGGGGCATTGGCATTCTCAGAAGGGAATACGTTTATTTTCTTCTCAGCCATAAATCAGCACCACTTACTAATGGTTATCTATTTCTGCTGAATGCAGATATTATCGCATTCTTGACATCCTTCACATTAACAGGGGCAGTTTCTAAGCATTGCTTACTATCTGTTGTAAGCACCTTTTTGAAACCCATATCGGAGAGAGCCTTCATCCTGCGAGAGGAGAATGATACTGGTCTTACCTCACCAGCAAGCGACAGCTCCCCGAAGGCTGCAAGCTGCCCGGAGATTGGCACATCCATCCTTGAACTATACAGGGCAAGAGCAAGCGCCAGCTCTATCGATACCTCAGAAAGCTTCATGCCTCCGCCGACATTGACATAGATATCCTGATCGGAAAGAACAAGTCCGGCATGCCGTTCGAGGATTGCCGCGACACGGCTGACGCGGGCACTGTCGATTCTGTCGGAATAGATGCGCTGCATACTGCCCTTAGCAGGAACAACCAGAGCCTGTATCTCGACAATGAATGTACGGCTTCCCTCCACTACCGGAGTGAATGCTATTCCGGAAGGAATATCATTGCCGGTCCTTCTTGATATGAAGACGGACGAGGGATCTTTAACCCCATGAAGTCCATCACTGTCCATTGTGAAAAGACCAATCTCATCAACAGATCCGAACCTGTTCTTGCTTGCTCTGAGCAGTCTCAGCCCGGACTCAGCGCTCTCGAAATAGAGAACGGTATCGACCATATGCTCAACGATCTTAGGCCCTGCTATGTTCCCATCCTTGGTCACATGGCCAACAAAGAAGACAGCCGCTCCTATCTTCTTCGCAAGCAGAGATAATTCCATGCAGCAGGCCCTGACCTGATTCGGAGAGCCCGCCAGAGACGGCAAGGAAGCGCTGTAAAGCGTCTGCAGCGAATCGATGACAATATAACCCGGATGGACCTTTTCAATCGCTTCTGAAAGCGCCTCAAGCCTTGTATCGCAGAATACTGAAATAGAATCTGTCCTCAGCGAGAGCCTATCTGACCGCATGCGGACCTGAGATGGGGATTCCTCACCGGAAACATACAGCACAGATGCCGATGATGAAAGGTTGGAAAGCATCTGGATCATGATTGTGGATTTGCCAATGCCTGGCTCTCCACCGACAAGCACGGAGGAAGGCCTCATGACACCTCCTCCGAGAACCCTGTCGAGCTCATCCATGCCAGATGAAATCCGCATGGCGCTTTCAATAGGGATATCGGAGAGCATCCTCACAGAATCATCCATCACAGTTGCATCAGCAGGTGCTCCCTTCGCTTTCTTGGAAATAACCCTCTCTTCAACAAAGGAATTCCAGGACCCGCACTCAGGGCATCTGCCATTCCATTTGGATTCGATATGCCCGCATTCCGAGCATATATACTGAACGGTGCTCTCCTTTGCCATCAGAAATCAAGAAGCTCCACATTGAAGATAAGATAAGAATCTGGAGGAATTACCCCAGGATATCCATATTCACCGTATCCAAGTTCAGGAGGAATGATAAGAAGGCGTTTCTCCCCTTTTTTCATGTTCTGAAGAGCCTCATTCCAGCCGTCGATAACCTGGCCAACACGGAATGTTGCAGGCTTCTCGCGTATCATGGATGAATCAAAAACCTTTCCATTAAGAAGCTCTCCCTGATAGTGAACAGTAACACTCTGTCCCATCTTCGGAGATTCGTTACCAGTTCCCTCTCTCTGGATAATATACCGTAACCCGGTAGAGGTTTTTATTGCATTAGGATATCGGTTATCAATTTCTTTCTCAACCTTTTCTTTTGCTGCCTTATGAGCCTCTCTGATCTTTTTCTCAACATTCTCAACAAGTGTTGCAAAAGATTCACCGGAAGCATCAAAGGATTCTGCATCCTTACCAACTCTGATTATCTCAACTGAATTTATACGATCGCCCTGCTCGATGCTGTTAACCACATCCTGTCCATCAATAACGTGACCAAATACCGTATGCTTTCCATCGAGCCAAGGTGTAGGTACATGTGTTATGAAGAACTGGCTTCCATTTGTACCAGGACCAGCATTAGCCATGGACAATATTCCTGGCTTATCATGCTTAAGATCGGGATCAAATTCGTCTGGGAACCGATAGCCAGGACCACCCGTTCCATCACCTTTAGGACATCCACCCTGGATCATGAAGTCCTTTATTACTCTATGGAAGGAAAGCCCATCATAAAAAGGAGTACCTTTATCATCAATATTCAAGGACCCTTCAGCAAGGCCAACAAAGTTGCAAACTGTCATAGGGCAGCGCTTATACTCAAGCTCAAGAAGAATATCACCCTTATCTGTATGTATTACTGCATACATTCCATCTTTAAGATTATTTTTATCCATCATTTACTCCGTAAAAAGTTCTCCACCATCAGAAAGAAGAGAATAAATCCTCTCTAGATCCTGCTGTGATCTATAGCGTATAAGAAGCTTTCCCTTACTGAGATTGCCTTTGATCTCACATCTATTGCCAATAGCAGACACAAAGCGTTCCTCAATCTCAGTTATCTCAGGATCATCATCCTTATCTTTTTTCTTAGGAACAATCTTATGTCCTTTATTATACTCATCAGCAAGCTTCTCTGCCTCCCTCACCGACAAATCCCGCTCAATTATCTTATCCCTGAGAAGTTTCTGATCAGAAGGATTCACCAGAGAAAGAATAGCACGTGCATGCCCTGCAGAGATCTGCCCTGAAATCAAATCATCCTTAATCGCATCTGAAAGCGAGAGAAGTCTTACAGAGTTTGCTATGGCGGATCTGGATTTACCAACCTTCTCAGCAACCTGCTCCTGAGTCATATCTGAACGCTGCATAAGGTACTGATAGGCCGATGCCTCTTCAATTGGATTCAGGTTTTCACGCTGGATATTCTCAATTAGGGACATCTGTATTCTCTGCATCTCATTCAATGATTTAATGATTACAGGAACTTTATTGATTCCTGCCATCTTTGCAGCTCTGAAACGCCTTTCACCAGCAATGATTGAATATCTTCCTGGAACTATTTCCTCAACAATAATAGGCTGGATTATTCCCTGCTCTTTTATCGATACAGAAAGTTCCTTCAAAGACTCCTCATCAAAAGACTTTCTTGGCTGGTTTGGATTTGCAGAAATATTTGAAAGAGGAACATAAATTGCTGAAATCGAATCTGTTTTATCGGCCTTTTCTACCACCACCTTTGATGAAGAAACAGACGATGCAGATTCAGGTTTTTCAGAAGCTGTTGTCTTATTTATAATGTTCTCAACCTGGGAATCATAATCAAAACTTCCAAGCAAAGATCCGATTCCTTTTCCGAGACCATGCTTTTTATCACTGGACACGGCTTACAACCTCCTTGGCAAGCTCAGCAAATGCTTTCGATCCAACATTTGACTTATCGTAATAATTAATAGGAAGACCATGGGAAGGAGCTTCCGACAATCTTATTGAACGAGGAATGATTGTTTTAAAAACAACATCGCTGAAAAAGGATGAAATATCTTCAACAACCTGCTGATTAAGAAGTGCTCGCTTCTGATACATAGTAAATAATATACCAAGCGTCTTAATTTTTGGATTAAGCTGCTTCTTAACATTACTTATGGTCCTCATAATAAGATTCAGTCCTTCCATTGCAAGATACTCGCACTGAAGCGGAATGATAATATAATCCGCCCAGGCAAGTGCGTTCATTGTTTCAAGGCCCAATGAAGGAGGACAATCAAGGAGAATATATTCAAAATCATCATCTATTGATTCTAATGCTGTCTTCAGAAAATACTCCCTGTTATTCTGATTTACAAGTTCAATAGATAGCCCTGCAACATCCAATGATCCCGGAATAAGATATAGATTATTGAATATGGTGGATTGAACAGCGATGCTCGCAGGGACATCACCAACAATCACCTGATATATATTAGGCTTCTTCAGATCACCGGACACGGCACCGGTCAGATTGCATTGGGCATCAAAGTCTATTAACAAAACCTTATGACCCATTTCAGATAAGGCAGATCCAAGATTAACAGTTGCAGTTGTTTTTCCTACACCACCTTTCTGATTATAGAATATAATCTTATGAGCACTCATATATTCAAAATACACAATATAAATCAATCTGTCATCAAAAAGATTTATCCTTGAAGACAAAATCTTGACCGTATGACAATGCTGTAGTATCTTAAAGCAACCAAAGGAGATAAAAAATGGCCACAGTAAGCATAGAAGCAATCAAAGAAGCCATTGATGCAATTCGCCCAGCATTGCAGAACGATGGCGGAGATATTGAATATGTCAGCTATGACGAAGCAGAGAAAACCGTTCATGTAAGGCTTGTAGGAGCCTGTGCAGGATGCCCAATGAGTCAGCTGACTCTTACAAACGGCGTACAGCGCTACATGAGAGAAACAGTAGATAAAGATCTGACCATTGTAAATGACGGGCAGCCAAACTTCTAATTCACAAAGCTACAAGAGCAATACAAGCAGGAGCTATTATAAAAGCCCCCTGCTTTTTGTTTCACGTGAAACACACAAGTATCCAATCATCACCGCAAAAACATCGTAGTAATCAAACATTGCTTATCTTATCTCTATCCTGTTTCAATTTTTGATGAATACTTTGAGTAATGACCACCGGCCCAGCCGGTGGCTTTAAATCCACCTAGAAGGGGACCATCACCTGCAGACAGCTAAAAGCTGCAACCCCAAATGCACCCAAATCCGCGGCGCCGAACTGATCGGCTTCCTCCTGTTCCTTGATGTATTTCCGTATAACATCCTCGTTGATCCCAACCGTGCTTACATAGTATCCTCTCGCCCACAGCGTTCGGTCCTTCCCCGTCAGGCGCCG
>CALXMP010000002.1 GCA_944389505.1 uncultured Spirochaetaceae bacterium | reverse complement strand
GCTGCCTCAGCTACAGATTATTTCCCTTTTTCCAACTAGCTAAGAGGGAATGTCCACAAAACGAATTACACTCCCTCATCACGCGGGATTGCTTTCACCCCCGTCATCTGAGAAATACCCTGAATACATCATTTCGAGTCCTATGCGGTTGATAGCCTTGCTTACAGCTTCAGGAAGAAGCTTTGCATCGCTTCCATTTCCTTCAAGGGCCCTTAGTTTTTCTCCGTAGAATGACATAGGGTGGAATCTATCCAGATTGCCTAGCTTCATTTCCGTCCTCCCGATTCTATGGCAGAAACTGAACTGGTTCATGCCGTTCTTATCCGAGGAGCATGCAGAGAGGAACATCCTGCAGATCAGAGGACGGACCGGATAGATCGTACAGTGATGATCTGCATCATGAAGATCATACAAAGGGCATCCATCTCCATTCCCAGATTCAAGCCGATCCATCAATGCATATTTTTCCTTGGAACAAAGGATGTATGCTGCGATAAGAAGAGCCTCCGATCTTGTGATATCAGGAACGAAGTGCTCACAGCAGGATCCGCAGCCTGAAGGGCAGTGGATTCCATACTCTTCCATAAAGCGGGTGAAGTCAGGCTGGTATTTCTCTAAGAAATCCCTTATTGACTTTAGTTCAGTAGAAATCCCAAGCCCCTTCAGGGAAGGAAGCAGATCATCGATTATTTCCATGGAAAGTGATTATCATCAGATGAGTTCCTCAGTTCAAGCAAAGAAATGTAAATTCTCTGTGTATTTCTCAGTTCTCTCTCTTGATCTCATCCCATAGCTGGTTCATTTCAGCCACATGGTCCTTATCAAGGGGAATACCACGCTCCTGTGCCATATCAAAAAGGGATTGGAACCTCTTCATAACCTTTTCATTCGTCCTGAATAGGGCTGTGTTTGGCCTGATCTTCAGGAATCTTGAGAGATTGATGACAGAGAAGAGCAGATCCCCGATCTCAAGCTCCGTATCATCCATATTTCCGGAAGTTATCGCATCCTTCACTTCCTGGAGCTCTTCCTCAATCTTCGCTATAACGCCCTCCGTATCCTCCCAATCAAAACCGACCTTCTTAAGCTTCTTCTGGATCTCGTATGCCTTCTCGAGAGGAGGGAGGGAAGAGGGGATATGCGAGAAGAAATCAGAGGCTTTGTCCTTATGTCCTTCCACATTCTCCTTTACGCTGTTCCAGAGCGACAGAACCTCATCTGGATTGTCTGCTTTCTCCTCGCCGAATACATGGGGATGGCGGCGAATAAGCTTGTCGGAGACCTCATTAAGCGCATCGATGGGAGAGAACTCTCCCGCTTCTTCATGTATCCTGAGATTCATGAAGACATTTATCATGACATCCCCGATCTCCTCACGCTCTGATGGGATATCATTCTTTATCACACCATCAAGATACTCATAGCTCTCGTCAATCATCGACTCAGTCGTTGTCTTGTTGGTCTGCTTCCTGTCCCATGGACATCCACCGGGAGCCCTCAATATCGTGATTATCGTATAGAGCCTGTCTACCGCATCCTGGAATGAATTCTGATGTTCTCTGAAATTCTCAATCATAGCACGATGATAGCACCAGATTGATATCTATGATAATCTACCGATATGAGAAGATTCCTGCTTGTAATGATTATTCCATTCCTCTTTGCTTCATGCTGGGATACATCAATGACACCGACACCTCTGGATCCGCTTACAGAGCAGCGCATCTTCAGGTCATCGATTCAGTCTGCAAACAACTTCGGTCATGGATATTTCACGCTGTCCGTTCCATCAGCATCTTTGAATCAGAATGAGGATACTGTTACAGATGATGGAGAGGTAATCCCGGCAGAGCCTGTTGAGATGACATATGCGATAATGACAATAGGCCGGACAGCATCGGAGTCACCTAAAGAGTTCAGGATAGAATCTGGCATGGATGAGGTCGTGATATACGACAATAATACAGATGAAACAATTCTCACAAGTTCCTTCAATGATGAAAGCAGAGCAGTTTTCAGATTTGACTGGGAATACAGCAATGAACTCTGGAATCTCCGCTCAGGCAGCACAGAAATAATAAGTGACCTGGCACTTGGTGATGGCACGAATGTTTCAATCATCGCCTCGGAATATACCAGGGATGATGCAGTTGCCGGAGATGATGGTGTCATATCTCCTGAGCCGTATCCTACTGGCCTCCGGCTCGATGCAGTCTATAACTACTTCGATAATAACTGATTGCTTGCTGTATCAAGATCCTGATTCAGCTTTTCTGCTCATTAAGTTATAGTTTCGTTCAGGAAACGGGGAGTAACAATATAATTCACAATAACGAACATTTAAAGTATCATATCTTTGAAGAGGGTAGGGCATATGAGATTATTTAAGCTTCTTGCATTGATTGCATTTTCCGCTGCATTGCTTTCATCATGTCTTGTGCTCGATGATGATCCGTATGATTACTACTATTATCCCACGGATGTCGTCTATGTAGATACACGGCCTCCTAGAAGACCTTTACCGCCTCCAAGGCCGCATCATCCTGAGCCTAGACCGCATAGAGACTATCATGAACCTTCAATCTATTATAATGCGGATACAGACGATCTCATAGTTTTCTAAGACAATCGTGCAGGGTTTATCCCTGCATTATTTTTAAATAACTGTTAATAGTAACAAATTTTAATCTAAAATATTAAACATATTAAAATGCTTATACGGCTTATTATTCTAAAAGATTTAAAAGTATTAAAATATCTAATATATAAGATAAAGAAAAAAATTTGAAACCTGTAAGCCAACGATAGAAAGGCTATTAAAATGATCTGAATCCAGAGGATTCTGTATCTATGGATAGTAATTTAAATGAATTACATGTCAAAATATATCCTAATTGACAGAATATACATTATATCCATTAAAAATCCGAGATTTTAAAGGGGAAATATCGAGCTTATCAAGATGATTACACGCAGTTAGATAGTACATCACTGATAAAACTGTAATTCCTTTTAATGTAATCAGTTATCACAAAAATATTAGCAAGTGAATTTCTTTGCAAAATATATTAATTCCTTATATTGCATTAAATTAAATTTTTTATCGTTTCTATTGCAAAGAACAGAATCCTGCAGGATCGCATATTATCTCAGCTTTTTCTTTACAATATTAACCCAATTTTCGATGATATTCGTAATCTAATATATTAATATGTATATATTGTATAAACTATTTAATAGCTTTTATAGTTAATAAATTTTTATTGTAATAAATATATTAATATATAAAGTATTCTAGTGAAAAATTCTGCTTCTATATATAGTAATTCAATCTATATATAAAAGGAGCAGGGAGGAAGACATTTCTTCCCTTCCCCTGCTCTCCTCAGATGATTCTGTTTCTATTAATGAAGATCATCGAATACTACGAGATCTACAGGTGTTCTTGCCATTCTTGCAACCTGCGTATCCAGAAGCGTGATATTCTCTCCAAACTCCTCTATGAACGATTCCTTATAATCTTCTGGGAATGTTGTCTGTGCTTCCATCATAGGCTGCTTCGATAGATTGATTATATAGTTATATATATCCGTTACATTGAGCCTTGATGAACCCGATGCAATGTACTTACCGCTTTCCTCATCGTATGACAACGCCTGCGTTGCAAAATCAATGAATGGAGCCCATACACTGCGGCTTACATCGCCGAACATGTATTCACTCTGGTCGATTGTTGCAGCAGTCAGGACCCATAGATTCCCGTTTCCGGTCTTTGATGAATCAAACTGCAGTGCAAATGCATCCCCGATTGCCTTTGCAACGGAGGATGTAACATCCAGGCTTCCTGGTTCATTCCCTTCTTCCCCGCTATTGGAAATTTTCAGACCATCTGCCATTGTACCATCAGCAAGCTCTGCAATAGCGCCAGAATGGCATGCATTGATTACCATGAGCACATTGCAGCCAATTTCTGAGAAGAGTCCGCTTAACGTAGATGGCAGAAGATACTCCATCGGAGCTTCAGCGTTTTCCGGGTTATAGAAGCAAAGAGCTCCCATATTTTCAATGTTATTCTTGTCCTCGGCGCCATGGCCGCTGAAGAAGAAGAGGAATAAATCATTGCTGTCTGCATTCTCGTGCACATTACGCAGAGCAGGAACTACATCATCCAATAGAGTCCACTTCCCTCTTGTTCCGGAATCACTGGATGATGTCTTTGTATAGAATACCCCGTGATCCTCCTGGAATATTACCTCATTGATCTCATCGAAGCCGGAATGCCCATTATTATAGAGTTCTTCGACAGCAGCAAGGAAATCAAGGTTATTAATCACAGGCAGGCTGTATGTCTCTCCTTCGCCATATGTAAAAACCGAGCTCACAATATACAATGTTCTTGGATTTCCCTCACCAACGGAAGGCTCAACTGCGCAAGACACAGCAAGAAGGCATATAAGGATAGATAGAAGCAATATTTTCTTCATCTGTCAGCTCCTGTATCGAACATAAGTGTGAACATGACCTTCGTATCAAGCGTTATCTCATCTTTTCCTCCATGGACAGATAGAGGAATCTGGATCATGAAATTATCTGTCAGGGCAAATGCTGGTGTTATTGTCCCTCCAAAGTTCCATGCGCCGGCATGTTCCTTGTTATACCATCTGAAGAGCATATCGCCAGATGCATAGAGTCTGAACCAGTCTGTGAATCCATATCCATATTCCACGGACAGCATGAAGTTCTGTCTTGTATTGACCATCGTTGATCCCACGACAGATGTCTCTCCTATATACTCATAGGAAAAAGGAATTGAGATGTAATGATTGTCTACACGCATCGCAAGGATATCAAGCTCAGCAGCAACAGCAAATGCCGGTCTGAACCCCTTGAGCCCTCCGTAATTGCCATTGTAGTAATTGACGCTATTAAGTCCGAAACCACCGCTGATGGATGGAGTCCATGCCACTGATGCTGAAACAGTAGATGCAAGAACTACAAGCACAATGGCGGATACAATAAGCTTTTTTATCAATTTTAGCTCCTTTCTTTCTCAATCTGAGAAAACTATAAGATCAACAGGTGTAAGCGCCTGATTGATTATCTGCATATTATTCACTTGGAGTCCTCCCACTATGGGAGCATCGGTATCGATTCCCTTATGTTGTTCGACAGCGCATATCTCCGATACACCATCATCCGGATACAGCAGGAGGAACATGGGATAACAATCTGCCGTCTATGATCCAACCTTCAAGGCCCTACCCGGAACATTTCCGAAGCATGCTCTATGAGTATCCTCAGCAGCATTGCCATATATGAATGCTGCAGAAAAGCCTCTGGTCAGTCATAACAATTACAGAATAATTATTGCTCCCTCATCCTGTTATGGATTTTAGCATCCATTGTTTCCTGTGCATAGCAAAAGGAAGCGGCAATGCAAGAATATATAGTTAGATTGAGAAGTTCGTCACCTCTGTAAGCTCTATTGTCGATACCGTCGTATAACCTTCAAAAAGATATGTGCATGACACATAGAGATAGACCCTTGGGTCCATGAAGTTTGATGCAGGATCATCCTCGTCGGAGAATTCCCGGACCTCTCCATTGTCATTCCTGCCAATATAATTTGTGATACCGTTCTGAAAAGCATCCCCATTGAATCTCAGCAGGTCGTATTCCATTTGCTTTTCAGTCCCTTCGTTTATTGTAAGATGAATATAGTTCTCTCCTGATCCTGAGGAGACCATTTCCGCTGAGTATGTGGCGTGCTTGAGATAGCTTGAGCCAATGCTCTCATCAGCATCGAGATACATGTCGATACTGTTCGGGAACACAGGCCGCTGGCCTGTCTCTGCATCGACGAACTCATACAGCCTGACGGTTGTTGTCTCATCATTGCTTGTCGTTATAGTAACAGAATCAGAAGCAATAGGCTCGGAATCTGTAAGGCTTCTTACTGGTACATACTTTGATGAATAAGCCGAGCTGAATGCCGATGCCATATTGTATCCGCTGAGACCGCTTGCTGACGAGATTGCATAATAGAAATGCATCACAGGTGTTCCTGAAAGCGGAGTCAGCTGAACAGTCCTATCGCTTCCGAGATCGCGGTCATAGTATGTATAGCTGAGATTGAATTCCAGCTGGCTGGAGGAAATCCTGTACTCCTCATTCCTGTCCCAGACGAACATTCTGGGCATGCCGCAGCCGGATAGAGATAAAAGAAAGAGGACAGCTATGAAGATTAAGGATCTGAAATTCCTCCCCACTGCTGTCCTCCTATAAGCATCTTAAAAGATACGTTTAGTTCATTGTCACAAGATGAGACTGAGCAAGCCTTGCATATTCGCTTACTGTTCCGCTCTCTGTCATGAGATAAAGTCCAGTGAGCTGCTCGAATGATGCCTTTGCGAGCTCTGTATCACCCATAGCCTCATAAAGCCTTCCAGCGTTGAAAAGTGCCTTTGGAGCGTATGCGGAATCTGTCCCGAATGTATCGAAGACATAGTTGTAAAGCTCAAGTGCCTTAGCCTGATCACCAAGGTTATCATAGCAGGCAGCCTCATTCATGATAGCGACCTCTGCAAGATAGCTTCCGCTCTGCGCATCAGCCACAGCCCTGTAGTGATCTGCCGCCTCCTGATAGTTCTCCTGGGAGAAAGCGAGATCAGCAAGCAGAAGCTCTGCCTTTGCTCCTGGATACTCCTTGAGAGATGAAGATGCGATAAGAGCATCTGCAGACTTGATGAATTCATCAGCTGTGCTCTGATACGCTTCATCACCGGATGACATAAGAGAGAGCGAAGAGTACTGAGCCTCAAGATCGAGAAGATCGTTGAACTTCTTCTCTGAAGCGCTCTGCATCATTGTCAGGGCAACAGCAAGCACAATGATAAGCACTATGACAAGCGCTGCAATCGCAACCAGCAGCTTTGCATGTCTTCCAATGAAATCATTGAGCTTTGATGATATCTTCTGCGAGGCTGTAAGATTAACTTCCTTTTCCTTCATTTCTACCTCGAAACAAAAGCATCTGCGGGCTCAGACCCGCAGAATGGCTTTCTTACTCCTCGTCGCTCTTTGCCTTAAGCATATCGGCAAACGGGTTGTAGGTATCATCCTCTTCCTTGTCATCTGCCATATACTTAGCCATCTCGGACTCCTGTGAGCGTCTGATCATCTCCTTGATGGAGAGACTGAGCTTCTGAGCCTGAGGATTGATATCAACAACCATAGCTGTGATAGGCTCGCCTACCTTAGCCTTATAGGACTCGAGAACCTCATCCTTGTACTCATCATCCGGTCCAACGAGGTTGTACTTCGAAATAAGACCCTCGATGTCACCAAGAACCTTGACGAATACACCGAAATCAGTAACGGAAGAGATTGTTCCCTGGATTGTCGAATACTTCGGATAGTCCTTCTTCAGTGTGCTCCATGGATTGCCTTCGAGCTGCTTAACAGAAAGCCTTACCCTTCTGTTCTCAGGCTCGACGCGGGAAACAACGACCTCGACCATGTCTCCTTCCTTGCAGAACTGATCCATGCTCTTGATCTTCTTTGTCCATGAGATGTCATCGATGTGGAGGAATCCGTCAATACCGTCCTCAAGGTTGATGAATGCACCACTGTTGGTAACCTTCACGACAGGACCACTGACAACCTTTCCTACAGGATAGCGGTCATTGATCGTATCCCAAGGATTCTCCTGGAGCTGCTTGAGTCCGAGAGAGACCCTCTTCTTGTCGAGATCATAGCCAAGGATCTTTGCCTCAACGACATCGCCGATGCTGACGATATCCTTAGGATTGGTGACCCTCTTCGTCCATGAAAGCTCGGAGATATGTGCAAGACCCTCGATACCAGGCTCAAGCTCGATGAACACACCGAAGGATGTGATCTTCGTAACTGGCTTCTTGATTACATCGCCAACCTGATACCTCTCCTCGAATGTTGTCCAAGGATCCGGTGTCATATGCTTGAGGGAGAGATTGATCTTCTGTGTCTCCGGATCGATGTTGATCAGGCGGAGCTGGACAATCTGTCCCTTCTTCACGAAATCCTTTGGCCTTGTGACATGGCCCCAGGACATATCGTTGATGTGGAGAAGACCATCGAAGCCACCGAGATCGATGAATGCACCGAATGATGTGAAGGACTTGACCTCTCCCTGTACGACATCTCCGATCTGGACTGTCTGGAAGAATGCATCCTTGTTCTCCTTGATCTTTTTCTCAAGGTACTCACGGCGGGAAACAACGCTCTTGAGCTTTGTTCCTGCATGGAATTTATCGATTACGAAATAGTCCGTCTTCCCGATAAGCGTCTCAGGATCCTCGACACGGACTATATCAGCCTTCGAAAGCGGGCAGAAGCCTTTATAGTCAGCACCAAGATCGACCTCATAGCCTCCCTTGATGACCTTTGCGAATTTTCCAAGAACCGGTGTTCTATCCTCGGCTGCTTTCCTGAGGATCTCCGTCCTTTCCTTTGCCTCAGCTCTCTTCTTGGATACGACAACCTGTCCGCGTCCATCATCGAGCTTGACAATTGTAACGGCTACTTTGTCTCCAAGCTTAGGCAGTTCCATGAATTCGTCTACAGGGATCTTTCCTTCGCTCTTATAGCCGATATCAACTAAAACTGATTCGTCATTTGTCTGTACAACAGTACCGGTTACGATCTGACCGACTTCCAATTCGGGAATTGACATAAGATGCTGCTGCAGATATGACTGCTTTTCAGTCATCTGAGTTTCATTTTCCACTTCTCTGCTCCTACCAACTGAATATACTACTCCGGAGTGCTCCGTATAGCGTTAACAACTTTCTCACAAACTTGACTTATAGTCAACATAGAAGTATCTATTACCAAAGCACCTGGAGCGATTTTAAGAGCGCCATCAGCCTTCTCGATATCCATCTTATCGCGGGCCATAATTGCCTTCAGGACTTCCTCATAATCGGTACCCGGCTGATCCTTCACACGGCGTGATGCCCTGATCTCTGGAGATGCATCGAAATAGAACTTGCATTCGGCATCGGGGAAGATGACAGTTGTCGTATCACGGCCCTCTGTCACGATATCCAGGCCTTCGGCGATCTTCCTTACGCTTGTATTGACAAGCTTCCTGATCCTCGGGTCCGAGGAGACCTGGGAGCAGTATCTGTCGACATCGGGCGTATGGAGTCTTCCCTCCTCATCCGTTCCATCGATGCAGATAGATCCATTCTGGACTGTGAGCGTTATTTTCTCCGCATTCTCAAGGACCTTATCCCTGTCAAGCGGATCGATTCCCCTGTCCAGAGCAGACAGCGTATAGGCTCTGTAGAATGAGCCTGTGTTGAGGAAATAGAAACCGAGCTTCTCGGCGACCATCCTTGCTATTGTGCTCTTCCCGGATCCTGCCGGTCCATCAATTGCGACGACCATTCCTTCCATTCCCCCTTGAGTTTCCCCTGCCGGAGAGCAGAGCATCGACCTCTTCCCTCTTCAGGTCCCTCCATTCACCAGGCTGGAGATCCCCGAGCTCGACACCGCCTACCCTGATTCTTGTCAGAGACTTAACATCGTAGCCGAGATAGGAGAAGATCTTCCTTATCTCCCTGTTCTTGCCTTCGATCAGCGTGATGCGCACGAACTGCCTCGTCCTTGGCATGAGGTCGTAGCGCTTGATTCTGTAAGGCCTTGGCATATCGATATATATGCCATCGAGCGCTCTGTTGAGATCATCGATTGAGACATCCCTGTCGAGTTTGACGATATACTCCTTCTCCACCTCATACTTAGGATGCATCATCCTGTTGGCGAAATCACCATCGTTGGTGAAGATGATAAGCCCATTGGAATCCTTATCCAGACGCCCTACATTGAAAAGCAGTCTGTTGTCCCTGATTCCGATAAGATCCCTTGCATACTTCTCCTCGTTCGGGTCGAAATTGGTGCATACATAGCCGCGCGGCTTGTTCAGGGCAATATAATAGAGCTTATCCGCAGGCTCGATAGTCTCCGTATCGACCTGGACGACATCATCCGGCCCGACCTTCACGCCCATCTCCCGGATAACCTTATTATTGACCATGACATGACCTTCACGGATGAGCTCCTCGCAGGCCCTTCTCGAGCCTACTCCGCACTTTGCCATATATGCCTGCAGTCTTATAGGATAGAAATCATTGTCTTTCATACTCATGCTCCCACTCATTCTTCATCATCACCGAGAAGGTCATCACCGCCCTCCTCTTCGCTATCGCCGCTTTCGAACCTCATCCTGTCAATCTCAGAAAGCTTCGGAAGATCCTGTATCGACTGGAGGTTGAACTCATAGAGGAATTTCCTTGTTGTGTAGTACAGACAGGGATGCCCAGGAACATCCTTCCTTCCTCTGACCATTATATACTCCCTGTCCCTGAGGAGCTTGACGATTGTATCGGAGCCTACACCCCGGATCTCCTCGATCTCGCGCCTTGTTATTGGCTGACCGTACGCAACGATCGCAAGCGTCTCCATCGCAGCCCTTGAAAGCCTCCTGTCGACCTTCCTTCCATAGCTCTGCCTGAGCTGCGGGAAGAGATCGGGAGCTGGCATGAAGGAATAGAGCTCATCCTCCTCCGTCAGTATAAGACCGCTTCCACGCTCTGCGTAGTTCTCCCTGAGCTCCTGCAGGGCATCCTCGACCGTATCTGGCCTGAGGTTCGTCAGATCGCAGAGCCTCTCCATCGATGTCGGTTCGTTCTCGATGAAGAGCACGACCTCGATAAGCCTTGCCTCCTCGCTCAGCATTGCGCTCGCTTTCCTACTCCTCATCATCATCCTCCCCGAGATCTATCTCCTCTTCCTCGCCGACGAACTCAGGAGGCGCTTCCTCCTTCTCTTCCTCCTCGGCTTCGCGTATCACAGTCTCCGCTTCCTTTGTCAGGATCGAATAGTCCATCGGCCTGCCCTTGGCAGCATGGAGAACCATAGCATCATATTCATCATCATATTCATCGGCAAGCGTCGGATCCCAGTCCTGAGGCCTCCTCTGAATATATATAGGACCGAACTCAACCTTCTGCGTGATGAGGATGAGATGCTCCTTCGTCATCTCGAGCACAGCCATTATCGAGCAGATAATGTGCATCTTATCATCAAGATGGACAATCAGCTCCTCGATGGTGACCTCCTCCTTCTGATCAAGAAGCTCCGTAAGGAGAGTCTTCTTCTCATTGATCGAGACCTCCTCGTAGAGGTTGAAGATCTTCGCAGGAGCAGTCCTGTTTGCAAGCGCGACGAATGCTTTAAGAAGCATATTCACATCCACGCCCTCAAAGAGGTCCTTATCCTCGTATGGAACGGCGAAGAAGTTCTCATTGCGCCTGATATACAGCCTGTCAGCCCCGCCTCCTGAGAGAAGGAGATCGGTATACCTCTTGTATTTCTGGTACTCGAGAAGCCTCTCGACAAGCTCCTGCCTCGGGTCCTCATACTCCTCATCGAGCGCGGTCGTGACAGGAAGGAGCATCCTGCTCTTTATGTAGAGAAGGTCTGCGGCCATCTTATAGAAATCAGCAAGCTCATCAAGCTCTGCCTCGTGGTCGGCAATATACTGAAGGAACTGCTCTGTTATCAGCGATACATCTATATTGTATATATTTATCTTATTCTCGGATATCAGGAAAAGCAGAAGATCCAGAGGGCCGTCAAAGCCCTCTGCATGGAATTCATGCTTAGTCTTCTCTGATGTCTGGAGAACAGCGCTATCTGCCATACCGTGCGATTATACCGGTGAGCGCATCATTGCTCAACAGTAGGCGTCTCCCCGCTCTTCAGATCCTTAGGAGGGAACATCACTGCCCTGAGCTTAGTCTCAAGCTCTGCTGCGAACTCCGGATTCTGCGCAATATACTCCAGCGTCTTATCCCTGCCCTGTCCGATCTTCTCGCCATTGTAGGAATACCATGCTCCGGACTTCTCTATCATATCGTACTTGACAGCTGCGTCGAGAAGCGATCCAGTCTTGGAGATTCCGGATCCGAAGAGGAGATCGAGCTCACACTTGCGGAACGGAGGGGCGACCTTGTTCTTCACAATCTTGACCCTTACCCTGTTTCCTGTCACCTCATCCGCATTCTTGCCGATGGACTCAATCCTCCTGACATCCATCCTGACAGATGCATAGAACTTCAGTGCATTGCCGCCTGTGGTTGTCTCAGGATTGCCGAACATAACGCCGATCTTCATCCTTATCTGGTTGATGAAGATAATCGTCGTATTGCTCTTCGAGAGAATTCCGGTGAGCTTTCTGAGCGCCTGGCTCATGAGACGGGCCTGAAGACCTACATGGCTGTCACCCATATCGCCTTCGATCTCTGCCTGCGGAGTGAGTGCCGCGACGGAATCAACGACGATGATATCCACAGCTCCCGAACGGACAAGCGACTCCGTAATCTCCAGCGCCTGCTCTCCATTGTCTGGCTGAGAAATCCAGAGCTCATCGATATTCACACCGAGATTCCTAGCATAGACAGGGTCAAGTGCATGCTCGGCATCGATGAATGCAGCTATGCCTCCCATCCTCTGGCTTTCTGCAATCGCCTGAAGCGCAAGCGTTGTCTTACCCGAGGATTCTGGTCCATAGATCTCTATGATTCTTCCCTTCGGGTATCCACCTACTCCAAGAGCCTCGTCAAGGAGGATCGAACCAGATGGAATCACCTCGACATCAAGTGTCTCACGGCTGTCGCCAAGCTTCATCAGAGAACCCTTGCCGAACTGCTTATCAATCTGGAGCCTTGCCGCTTCCAGAGCCTCTCTCTTCCCATTTGCTATATCACTTCCGGCCATCTTTGCCATTGCTCCTCCTGATATCTATACGCCTCAGACCCGCTTCACTGCCAATCATTTCCTGAAAATTTCATCAGAATCCGCGATTATCGTAACAGGTCCGTCATTAATATACTCAATTTCCATATGTGCGCCGAATACGCCGCGCTCTGCTTTGACACCCATTCCATCGAGTATGGTGAAAGCCTTCTCATAGAGACGCTCAGCCTCTGACGCCGCCATCGCATTGTCAAAAGATGGTCTCCTGCCCCTTGATATATCCGCAGCAAGGGTGAACTGGCTGATGAGAAGCATCCCGCCTCCTATATCGTAAAGCGAGAGATTCATCTTGCCATTCCCATCCTCGAATATCCTCAGCGATACGATCTTCGAGAAGAACTTATCGAGCATATCCTCTGTATCGTCCTTCTCAGCGCAGAAATAGACCAGAAGACCATGAGCAATGCTGCCTGTCACCTTTCCCGATACGGTGCATGAAGCATTCCGCACCCGCTGGATGACGGCCCTCACAGCCACTCCTCTGCTTTTTCCCTCATCCTGTCGAGGAACTGCGCCTTGTCGCTCTCGCGGAAGAATGCGCTGCCCGTCACTGCTATATCCATACCGGCCTTATAGAGAGGTCCTATCGTATCGAGCGACACACCTCCATCTGCCTCGATGAGGTAATGATAACCTTCCGTCCGCCTCAGATAATCCAGCTTCTCGATCTTCTTCAGGCATTCGGGTATGAACTTCTGCCCGCCCCAGCCAGGATTGACCGTCATGACTGTGATATAGTCGGCAAATGGCAGAGCCGCCTCGATATAAGGAACGGAAGTCCCAGGGTTTATCGCGATACCGCACTCGCACCCATGCTCCTTAATAAGCATGAGCGTGCGGATGATATGCACAGTGCTCTCCGCGTGCACAGTTATTATACCCGCACCTGCATCAGCGAATGCAGCGATCTTTTCCTCAGGCCTCTCAACCATGAGATGGACATCGAAGACGAGATCGGAAAGCGGTCTGAGATCGCTTATGAACTTCCTTCCGAACGTTATCTCGGGCACGAAGCTTCCATCCATTACATCAAGATGGACGTAATCGGCACCGGAAGCGGCTATCTCGCCTATTTCCGACGCGGCTCTGGAGAAATTGCCTCCCAGCATAGATGGTGAGAAAAGAAGATTCCTTGGTTCCATACCGGGAATTATAGCATCTTCCCTTTTCATTTAATAGACAAAGATAATTTGCCAAACCAGATAACCTGTGGTATATTCATTTATGGAATCCGAGCAGTATGACTCTGCCCGGTTTTTATTTATGCAGACGAGGCTTTGTTCCTTAAAGGAGTTTATATGATAGATTTCAGAGCACTGCTCTCTGAGGAGAAGAATCTTGGCAAGAACCCTGCAGCAGCCTATAAGGCCGATGCTTTCATCTCGATAGACAATGAGATAAGCAGGATCAAGGACGAGGATAAGATGATGGATCTCCGCGAGGAAGCGAGGAATCTCCTTGAGGAGGACAGCGGCTCCATCGTGCTCTCATACGTTGCAGGAAGGATCCTTCTTGCGCTCAGACCGCATGAGTACAACATGAGGCTTAACAACCTCCTTCTCTCCTTCTATGAGGCAGGCAACTGGGATGTTGTTAAATATATCGGTGACCTCATCCTCTCTGCATCGGAGTCAAGCAAGGCCCTCAGGGTCCTTGGCGATGTTGCGGACCATCAGGGCGAAGAGGAGAAGAAATGGGACTACTATGAGCGTCTGGTAAAGGCTGACAGCTCTGACCATGACATAATCGTCATCGTTGCAGATCACTTCGAGAAGATCGGAGACAGGAAGAGCGCAATGAACTACTACCAGAGAGCTCTTCTCCGCCTCCAGGGAACGGATGAGATACAGAAGATGAAGGATATCTTCACAAAGCTCATCGCAAATGGCAGGAGCGAGTATCCTTTCTACTCATCATTCCTCGAGTCACTCTCCGAGACGAATCCGGAGACAGCTCTGGAGCTGTATAGAACGCTTCTCTCTGCACTCCTCTCCGCGAAGGATGGTTACGAGCCGAAGTCCAGCGAGCACAGAAGAAATCTCGACAATATCATCGAGATATCCAAGAGGATACTCGCAATCGATCCGGAGGATCAGAACACAAGGAAGACCCTTGCCGCTATTCTTAAGGAGAAGTATGCAGAGTCTCCACGCCTCCAGGAGTGCATGAAGAAGCATAATGTCCTGACGCAGAAGAATCCGGCTTCCGTCCTTGAGGACTTTGAGAAGGATATCTCATACGCAGCAGGAACATATATATTCCAGAAGGCAAACAGGCGTGTCGGCCTCATAACAGGAGTGAAGAATGGCATTGTCTCCGTCCGCTACAGCGCGACTGAGGAGCAGAACATAACGCTTGAAAGCGCCTTCAACGCACTTCTTCCTCTGAGCAAGCAGAACATAAAGGCGATAAAGAAGGGAGTGCCAGTTCCGAAGATCAAGGCAAAGATCATGGGCGAAGGTGGTATTGAGTGGCTTGTAAGGACGCTTCTTCTCTCTGCGCAGAACAATAAGGCATCAATGAAGGAGATGAAGACAGAGGTTGTCCCTTCAATCCTCACTGATGGCGAGTGGAAGTCCATCACAGAGAGAATCAAGGAAGAGCTGAGGAACAACAGCTATGTCAGGATCATCCCTGGCACAACAGATTATTTCCAGCTCACGGCTTACCCATCTACACCTGAGGAGAAGATACTCTACATCTTCCGCAATGAGCAGTCGTTCTATGGCAAGGCATCGACGGTAATCGACGCGGCAACGTCCGCTGGTATTGAGAAGACATCCGATGCTTTCATGGACATGGTCTCCTACTTTGAGGATGTTCTCTCGAATGAGAAGAAGAGCCTCGGAGAGCGTACAGCTTCTGTCCTGCTTCTCGACTACCTTTCCGAAAAGGGAGCTTCTGTATCGTTCGATGTTTCTTTCGACGTCCTTTACAGAGCAATGTCAGAAGCTGAGAAGAAGGAGGTTTTCGACTCCATCGACAATACGATCCTCAAGAAGGAGTTCATCGATCAGGTGATCTCCGCTGACAAGAAGGGTGCTGCGGCTGTCCTTACCGATATCTTCCCCTGCTACATCAGCTCATACATCCCGCAGAAGCTGAAGAGGCTTCAGAAAGGTGCGGAGTACTATGCCCTTCTCAGGCGCTCTGTCGAGTCCTTCAGGGACAATATTCCCGCATTCGTATTCTTCTCGACGGAGTACAGCCTCTCAGAGGCAGATATCTCCAAGGCAGGGCTTGATGAGGAGAGGATATTCCGCACCAAGCTGATGGCCCTCTCCTATCTTTCCAAGGCTGGAGATACACAGGAGAACAGGAAGCATATCAAATCACTGAGGAAGAACCTTGTCGATGATGGTGTTCTTATGTCGTTCCTGAAGAGAGCTGGAAAGGAGGAGATCGAGGCATCGCTCTCGCTCATTCTCTTCAATGAAGGCTTCGAGAGCGAGGAGAAGGCCCGCTTCAAGGCAGAGGTTGAAAGCCGCTTCCCTGATCTTGCCATCCATGAGGAGAAGAAGCCTGAGCCAAAGGCTCCTGAGACAAAGACCGTTTCCGGATTCCTCTGCACATCTCAGAGCTATGAGAAGAAGAAGGACGAGCTGAAGGATATCAACCAGGTCCAGATGCCTGAGATCCTCAAGGAGATCAACTTCGCACGTGAGCTAGGCGATCTCAGGGAGAATAGCGAGTACCAGTATGCGAAGGACCATAAGAGGGAGCTTGAGAGAAGGATCAGCGAGCTCAATAACGATCTTTCGACTGTACGCATCATGACAATGGCCGATGTGATCCCAGGTCTTATCGGATTCGGAACGAAGGTAACGCTCCATGATAACCTTGAGAACAAGGACATCGTCTACACATTCATGGGACGCTGGGAATCCGAGCCGGAGAAAGGCATCATCGACTTCAATGCGCCACTTGGACAGCAGCTTGTCAACCACAAGGAAGGAGAGGATGTTAAGTTCTCCATCAACGGCAGGGACTATGATCTTACGGTAAAGAGCATCGAACCGGTTGAGTTCTGAAAAGAGAAAAGGTCTCCGATCTGGAGACCTCACTCACTTTCCTAAGGCGGCTTCAGGGCCGCCTTATTTCATTCAGACATCACCTGCTCTTCATGGCCATGCTTCCTGTGCTTCCTGTAATAGCACTTTGTCTGCATGATATCATCAAGCGGAGCCATTACCCCATGGTTCACCATCTCAGTCCTGAGAGCAAGCGCAGCGCTTGTCTCGAGAACAATCGCATTGTGCACCGCATCCTTTGCGTTCACGCCCCAGCTGAATGTGCCATGGCCATTGACCAGGACAGATGGCATTGCCATCGGATCACGGTCCTTGAATGTCTCTGCGATGATCTTACCGATATTCTTCTCGTAGTCCTTGCCGAGCTCCTCCTCCCTCATCTTCCTCGTGCATGGAATCTCTCCGAAGAAGCAGTCAGCCTGAGTTGTTCCGTAGCAGGGAATCGGACGGCCGGACTGTGCCCAGGCCGTAGCCCAGGGTGAATGTGTATGGACAACACCGCCGACATCAGGGAAGGCCTTGTAGATCTCTACATGCGCCTGGATATCAATACTTGGTCCGAGCTTTCCGGAGATCAGATTGCCATCCATATCGACGACAACGATATCATCCCAAGAAAGATGGTCATACTGCACACCACTTGGCTTTATCGCGATATAATCGGTAAGCCTGTCAATCTCGGATACATTTCCCCATGTATATGTGACAAGACCGTATTTCCACAGGAGCTTATTCGCATCAAGCACCTTCTTCAACATTCGTTCAAACATGTCAGCCTCCGTTCGTTAATATGATGAATGGAATGCATTAAGAAGTAAAGGGGAAAAGAACAGATAGGATCATTCAGACTCTGAAAGATAGGTATAGGAGGAATGAATATGGTCCGGCGATAACCGGACCAGATAAGCTTACCACTCTATCCTGAGCCATGGGGAATTCTCATCTCCCATCAGGGCAGAATAGACCTCATATGCAATATCAGCATCATCCTCATCGCCGTGCCATACACCCCTTCCAATCACATAGCTCAATCCATATTCAGACCATGAGGAGAACGTACGCTTCGCTATATCACGTATAAGACCCATGACATTCCACATTTCATCCTTCTGGATATATCCGCAGCAATATGACCACTTGGCGCATTCCGTGGCTCTTGCAAGATCCCAGCCGATAGCGGTTGCCGGCAATGATGCACTATCGCATATGCCGTTGTCAATCATATGGGATGCGATGCGGAATGCATCACCTAGCTCTTCGCCTTCATCCGCAGGAATGCTATCGAAACCCTTCTCCGCTATATATGCCAGAGCTGGATCATGAGCTGCATGATGACCTTCATTCAGAAGCCAGGAGAAGATTCCCAAAGCCGAATCATGATTCGTGACATCCCACCAGCTTTCGAGTGTCGATCTCATCGTATCGATATCATCCTCATCGGCTGCGATGCTATCGGTGAATTCCCCGTTATAGACATAGAGCGGCGCTCCGAACGCCATAAGATGCTGCTCGTCCTCATTGAGGGATCCATCATCGGCCCGCAGCACCTCCCATTCATCCTCCGCATCATCTGAATATGCTGATAGGATGTCTGCAAGAGAGCCATTCATTGCAGCCTCTGACATCTCCCGTGCATATGCCATATTCTGCTCCATAGCCTTCCTTATTGCATCTGGATCTGTTGCATATGTACCGTAAGCCGAGGCCGACTGCTGCAGATCCGGCATAACCGCATCAAGCTGGGAGTCCAGCATAGCCTTCATCATCTCCTGATCAGGCATCTGGAATCCAGGGATATTCCCGAACATTGCCTTCGCATTCTCCATAGCAAGGCGGATTGCATCATCCTGCCCCTGCCTGATTATCTCATTGATATCCCTGCTCTTATCATCTGCCATATGTATCCTCCTTATTCCGCACCTGCGGCAATGAGCATCTCCGTAATCTCGATGTATCCACGCTCCGATGCATAGTAGAGTGCTGTATGCTGCTGATTATCCGCAGCATTGATATCCACTCCGTGATCGATAATAATCCTGACAGTATCGCTATGCCCTTCCCTTGATGCGATGATCAGCGGTGTCTCTCCTCTCATATTCCTGGAATTGATTGAAGCCCCATGATCCGCGAGAGCTTTCACAATGAATCTACTGCCACTGTATGCTGCATAGTGAAGAGGTGTATTCCCATCCCTGTCAGTCTTATCCGCATCTGCCCCGGAAGCAATGAGCAGCTCCATTACCATAAGATTGCCGCGCATACATGCAAGAACAAGGGGCGTATATCCATCATCGTTTGCCAAGTCAAGCAGCTCTGGCGAAGAAGCAATGAGGGCCTTCACAATCTCACCCTGCCCATTGAATACAGCCTGATGAAGCGGTGTATTGCCTCCTGCATCGGTTCCAGAGCGGGATGGGAGCCTGGCTACAACATCCTTAAGACCATTAGAGGACGCATAATCAATGGCTCTGTTACCATCGTTATCGGAGATATCCGGATCTGCACCGGAGTCAAGGAGAAAGAGCGCAGCATCAGTCCTCTTCCTGCCGAGGAGAATCATGAGCGGCGTAAGACCCTCGTTGTCCTGCGCATTAATATCAGCGCCGCTATCAATGAGAAGACGGAGAATCTCCTTATTGCCAGATAGCGATGCAGCATGAAGCGGTGTATCGCCCTTATTGTTCTGGATTGTTGGATCCGCACCGTTATCCAGAAGCATCCTGACAATATCACGATAGCCCTTCTCTGCTGCGTAATGCAGCGGTGTATTGCCTCCGGCATCACGCTTAGAGAGATCGATTCCCCCCTTCTTCAGAAATATGCCTACAACGCTTTTCTGCCCATTGCGGCAGGCGTTCATGAAAGCCTGATCAGTCATCATATCTTAAATGGTAAGGGACAGAATCAGCTTTATCAACGATTCATTTTCCCAGTACTGGGCATTATCGAGAGCGGTCTTTCCGTCATTATTCACTGCCTCGGCATCGACATCGCCGTAATCAAGCAGAATCTCCAGGGCATCCTTAGCCTCGTTGCGGGATGACGAGTCAGCGATATAATGCAGAACGGTATTGCCATCATTGTCTGCGGCATTCATATCTGCGCCCTTATCAAGCAGAATCTCCAGAGCATCCAGAGCCCTGTTCATGATATGGCGCTCACCAAAGAGCTTCATCAATGGAGTGCGTCCTCTGTCATCGCGCGCATTCACATCAGCCCCATGCCTTACCAGATACTTGATGAACTCAACCCCTGTCTCATCTGCATCGGTGCATGCAAGAGATAGAGCACTCTCTCCGAATCTGTCTACAGACTTCTCCGGGTCCCATCCATGGACTAGGAAGGATTCAAGCACCGGCTCTGCCCTCTCCCATCCATGCGCATCCGATCCTGCGCTCTTCAGAAGCACGGAAAATGCAGATGATCGCCCTTCAGTATTGAGAGGCACAGGATTGGCTCCTGCCTCAAGAAGCATAAGCGCTGCCTCTGTATTCATCCATGCCAGCGATGCAGACAGAGGTGGAAGACCAATGAAGTCGTGCATATCACGGCAGCTGCATTCCTCGCCAAGATCCGGATTGTCCTCCAGTATCGCCTTCACGGCCTCATTGTCATTCATCCATAGTGCCTGGAAGATATCCATCCCACCTGTTGCGGCATCATGGGGATTATCAGGATCAAGCCCTTTGAGAAGCGCAGAAGCCTTCTTGCCCTTCAGTTCCGTTGCAGTATCAAACGGAGTCTTTCCCGAATCGCTCCTGTCCTCAGGATCGATCTGGCCGCTTTCAAGCAGAAGCCTTATGATTCCAAGTACCCGCTCCTCACGTTTTCTGGCCCTCTCAAGATCCTCATATGTCATCTTCTTCATACTGTCGGGATACCAGGTGTTTCCAAAATCCGCTATGCGGGTCTCCGCTGCCTTTATATTGCCGGAAGCAAGCCCGGCTGCTTCCGCTGCAACATGGAGCGCATTGAGTCCCTGCGCTGTAGTGCCAGTAAGCCTAGCACCGCTATCTATCATCGCCTCAACGATGGAAAGATGCGCATATCTGCATGCCTCGATAAGCGCTGTTGTATTATTCCCGGATCTTGTAACTCTCGCGCCATTCTCCAGGAGAAGCCTTGCTGACTCTCCAATCTCCTCTTCAGTTGCAAGTGTGCTATCTGCCCGGATCATCGAGAGGTAAAGAAGAGGAGTGCTTCCCGAATCATCCTTTGCATTTATATTATCGTTGCTATGCTCGATGAGAATGCGCAGCGCCTCTGCATTAGCATTTGCTGCAGCAATATGGTAAGCCGTCTTACCTCCATCAAGCACGGCAATATTATCCTCAATGTAAGCATGCACTGCTGCCTCAATTTCCGTGGTCTTCATCTTCATTCCTCCCTATGAGGTTATTTATATGCCTGTATCGGCAATTGAGGGCTGCATTGATATCATTTAGCTCACTATCAAGACCTAGCTTTGCCGAGCATTCTGCCTTCATCCGCAGAATCTGCAGAGCCTTGATGCACTCAGGGGCATCCTCCATCATCGGGGAAAGATGGAAATCACTTCTATATTCCCACTGGAGCACTGTATCAGGTGCACATCTCTGGGTTGCTGGATCTTGTGATAGCATTGCCTCCGCCTCAGTCAGCAGATTGAAGCACTCACGGAAATTCCCGGCAGCGAAATAGCAAAGGGCTCTGTTGTAGAGTATATGGATATCACGCCGCGTTATCCGCCAGAGGCATTCCGCCGCATATGATATCTCTCCAGCAATTATATATCTCACTGCCGCTTCATAAAGCTTCAACTCATCGTGCTTCGCCACGCTCTGGGCCGCAGTACCGGAACCAAGAAGCATTCAGCCCTCCCAAGCGCAGGATCCTCTATGGCAGGATGATGCGCTTTAATATAATATCACAGGGAAAACAGAGTCTGTGTCTGAAAAGTGTCAGACCTGGAAATAATCCGCGTCGATGCCGGAATCGCGGAGGATGCAGAGAAGATCATCGGCATTGAGGAATACCGTTGCCGTATTGGTATTGGGATGCACTCCGATGATTCCTCCTTTGAAGAACTGGCTGATGCGCACAATGACCTTATGCTCCTCATCATTGAGAGCACCGAATGGCGTGACCTCTCCCTTCGAGAGCTTCAGCAGCCTCCCGAGATCCTCCTCCGATGCGAACGACAGAGGACGGGAAAAAAGAATGGATCTCAGTTCCTTAAGATCGGCCTTGGCGCTTCCTTCGATTGAGATAAGGTAGTACGCCCTCTTCTTATCATCGCGGAGGAAGAGATTCTTTGCGATCCTGTCACGGTACGGGATGTCATGGTCATAGAGCTCATCGATAGTGAATACGGCGGGATGCTCCGCTACTGAATATGAGCATCCCTTCCCATCAAGCAGTCTCTCAATGTCAGCTCTTTGAAGCATAGAATCTCCTGAGGTACTGCTCCTTGAACTCCTTGAACCTGTCTTCCTTTATCGCAGTCCTTATGCGGATCATGAGGTCGTAGAGATACTGGAGATTATGCTCTGTCGCAAGCATGCCGCCAAGCATCTCATTGCATTTGATCAGATGGTGCATGTAAGCCTTTGAGTACTCCCTGCAGAGCGTGCACTGGCATCCCTCTACGACAGGAGAGTGGTCGAACTTGTATACTGCTTTCTTCAGGGCTATCACACCATCATCGGTGAATAGACCTCCGTTGCGTGCCATGCGCGTTGCAAGTACGCAGTCGAAGAGATCGATACCGTTCTCGACAGCTGCGAGGATGTAATCAGGGGAACCTATGCCCATTACATACCTCGGCTTTTCTGGCGTGATGAACTGAGCGGTATATGCAAGCATATCCTCGAAGACGTTCTTCTCCTCTCCTACCGAAAGCCCGCCGATAGCAATGCCGGGAAAATCCATATCGGAGATTGTCAGAGCGGATTCCTTCCTGAGATCCTCATAGAAATTGCCCTGCACAATCCCGAAGAGATTGCCGCGGAACTTCTCCCCCAGCCTATTCCTCTCCTCTATCGATCTCTCTGCCCAGAGCTTTGTAACGCGCCATGCTTCCTTCGCATTCCTATGCTCGATCCCGGGCGGTGTGCAGACATCGAGGCACATCGCGATATCCGAACCGATGATAGACTGGATATCCACAACCTTCTCAGGGGTGAATACATGCTTAGATCCATCGATATGGCTCTGGAAGGTCACACCGGCATCCTTGATCTTCCTCAGTCCAGAGAGCGAGAAGACCTGGAAGCCGCCGGAGTCTGTAAGTATGTTGCCATCCCATCCGGCAAAGCCATGGAGACCGCCGAAGCTCTCAAGGACCTCCGTCCCGGGGCGCAGATACATATGGTATGTATTTGCAAGGATGAGGTTGTACCCTATCCTCCTGATCGTATCGTGGTAGATTCCCTTGACAGTCCCATTCGTTCCGACAGGCATGAATGCAGGTGTCTCTACATCCCCATGCGGCAATGAGAGTATACCGAGCCTTGCCTTCGTCTCCCTGTCGTTCTTTATGATTCTGATTATGCTCATATTCTTCTTCCTAGAAGCGATAGTATAAGTGAGAGGATGATCGTCATGACAATCGGCATGATGACAGCCGAGTATGGCGATACAGCCCCCTGATGTCCCATTATGGAGAATACCATGTCGGCAACATAGTATATGACAGCGATTGAGAGCGACTGAATGACAGAGAACAGGAGGACGTTCTTCTTGAAGCGGTAGCTCATCGATGCGGAGATGAACATCAGGACGAAGATAGCAAGCGGGGCGAATACCCTCCTGTAATAGTCCGTTGCCTTCTCCTGCCATGTGATGCTGTCCGTAGTCCTCAGGCGTTCAAGGTATTCCTGCGCAGTCTCGCTGTCCATTGTCTCTATTGATGTGTTCTGGCTCCTGAAGAGCCTTGGCTCGATATCGAAATCGGAGAGGGAGAACTCTTCCTGGATCGATGGGACAACGGTAGAATCATCGCCCACCTCATAGACCCTTGCATTATGGAAGACCCATGCACCATCCTCCTCGCTCCACGATGCGCTCTCTGCCTCGACCCTCATCTGTATGCCCGATGCAGTATGTCTTACGAGTACCGGAGAGTAGATCGATGCATCGGCCTCGCTGAATCTGTCGGTGAATATGAGATAACCATCGGGATCTGTCAGGACTATGTTCCTGGCATCCCTTGTCGATGATGCCCCGAAGAGCTCTGTCTCGACCTCGCTTCTCTCCGCGTTTATCGCGATGACGGCCTTCTCCTGGTATACGGAACCGAGGATTGTAAGAAGCACGGAGAGTATGAAGATTGGTATGCGGAGACGCACTGGTCCGACACCTGCATTGAGTATAGGGATTGCCTCATTGTTCGCCGTGAGCGTTGAAAGGAAGTACGTGACGGCAAACAGGAATGATATTGAGGCAACCATCAGCAGGTACTGCGGAAGCGACAGAAGGATATAGTAGATGATGCTCGCTATCGGGATATTCCCGTTCATTATCGAATCCATCCTCGAGAAGAGCTCGACAGCTGCAAGGATGAGAGCGAACATCAGTATCGTCACGAATGCGATCTTCAGGATCGAGAAGATGACGTATCTCGTAAGTATCTTCATCGTGCCCTCCTGAGGCGGAATATAAGGACAATGGCCGCAAGGAGTATCACTATATCAGGCAAGGCTATCAGAAGATACGGTGATGATGATATCGAGAAGATCTCAAGTTGAACGCCGAAGAGCATATACCAGTATGCGACGGCGATAAGAAGCGAGATCGCGAATCCCGTAAGCTTTCCATGCTTTACCCTGACCATCGAGAGCGGAAGCGTGATCATCGTAAGGCAGAAGCATGCTGCAGAGAGCACGAACTTCTTCGCAAGCTCTGCTTTGTAGTACTGCGAGTAGAAGTTGATCGGCGGTTTATCCCCATACCTTGCTATAGCGCTCTCTGCATTGGAAAGGGACGATTGGAGATCCGTCTCCCCGTCTCCCCTCGAGGCGCTCTTGAGGGCTGATGCGAATGAAAGCCTTCCATCCTCCCTGCTATAGTGCCATTCAGCCCTGTCGCGTCTTGAGCTCTCCGCTCTCTCCTCAATGCCCTGCAGAAGATCGCGTGAGGAGAGATTGACAGGAGCGGAGCTTGTGAGCGATGGAATCTGCTCCGAGAAGTCGAGGAAGAATACGGCACGCTCAGCCTCTGAGAGTCCATAGGAATCTATGTCCCCTCTGTCGGAGAGGAGTATCACAGGCTTCTCAAGCTCTAGCGAGTATATATAGTTGAATGGATCGACAAGCGTAAGCGTACCATGATCGGAGACAACGGTCCTCGCCTGCCCTGACTCATCATCTGAAAGAAGGAGTATGTCATGGATCTCATTTCCTTCGCTTTCCCCGTTTGACAGCACGATATTCCCGACCGTATTCACGCTGTTCGGCTCAATCTCAAATGTCGGCATATCACGCATAAGGACATTGAGCTTCTCCTCATAGACGACGGAAGACCATGGAAGGACAACATCGGCGAAGATGAATGTGACTATCGAGAGCACAATTGATGCAGCGACAAGCGGCCTGTACACATGCCCTGATGATATCCCGGAGCTCCTGAGCGCCAGAAGCTCATTCGATGAGCCAAGGTCACCTAGGACCATCGAGGATGCGGCAAGTGATGCGAATGGGAATGTGTATATCAGGAACTGAGGCATCGAGAGCGCAACCATCTGGAGCATCGTCATTATGTCGATATTCCTCAGAAGTATCCTCTGGACAAGGAGAAGTATCGAATTAATGAAGAATATGCAGAAGAAGAAAATGAACGCCACAGCGAAATTCTGGGCGAACTCACGGAGTATATAGCGATAGAGAAGAGCGTACGAACCCCTGTTTTCCTTCAACTCAGACTCCAGTCGATCCGAACCCGCCATCCCCTCTTTCCGTATCGGAAAGCGAATCCGATGCGACGAATGATACCATCTCCGTGCGCGCTGCAACAAGCTGTGCAATCCTGTCGCCGCCATTGACGGTGAAGGGCTCCTTGCCATGGTTGATGAGTATCACCTTGATCTCTCCTCTGTAATCGCTGTCGATGGTCCCGGGAGAGTTGAGGACCGTGACACCATGCCTGAAGGCAAGGCCCGAACGTGGGCGGACCTGTATCTCATAGCCCTCAGGTATCTCTGGGTAAATCCCGGTAGGGACTGCAAGGAAGCAGCCTGGATCAATTACAGCAGAAAAGCCGGGAGCTGCTTTTATGTCAGCTCCGGCGGCTCCTTCTGTACTGTATACGGGGCACGAAGCCCCTTTATCCAGCTTAAGCTTTATGATCACTTCTTTTCCTTGGTCTCTTCAGGCTGAGCATCGATGTATGAGAGGTTGAGCCTTCCCATCCTGTCGATCTCTATGAGCTTAACATCGACCTGCTGGCCAACGGAGAGGACGTCGGAGACGTTCTTCACCCTTGTGCGTGCAAGCTTTGAGATGTGGCAGAGGCCTTCCTTTCCAGGGAGGATCTCGATGAATGCGCCGAAATCAACGATTCTCTTGACCGTTCCATGGTAGATCCTGCCAACCTCAGGCTCCTCGATGATTGCGAGGACGAGGTTCTTTGCCTGCTGTGCCGATGCATTGTTGCGGCCATAGATCATGACAGTTCCGTCATCATCGATGTTGATCTCCGCACCGGACTGCTGAGCAATCGACTTGATTGTCTTTCCACCTGTTCCGATGACAGCACCAATCTTATCCTCAGGAACTGTGATCGTAAGGATCTTTGGAGCAAGCTCAGAGATCTCTGCACGCGGTGCAGGGAGTGTCTGGGCCATGATGGAAAGGATGTGCATCCTGCCATCCTTGGCCTGCTGGAGCGCCTTGCTCATGATCTCAGGTGTTACGCCTGCGATCTTTATATCCATCTGGAATGCCGTGATACCGTCCTTTGTTCCCGCAACCTTGAAGTCCATGTCTCCGAGGTGATCCTCCTCGCCGAGGATATCGGAAAGGATGACATACCTTGCGTAGTCAGCACCCTCTGTGATGAGTCCCATAGCGATACCTGCAACAGGCTTCGAGATAGGAACACCTGCATCCATGAGTGAGAGACAACCACCGCAGACAGAAGCCATCGATGATGAGCCGTTGGACTCCATGATCTCCGATACGACGCGGACCGTGTACGGGAACTTGTCCTTCTTTGGCACAACTGCCTCAAGAGCGCGCTGTGCAAGGTGTCCGTGTCCGATCTCCCTTCTGCCTGTCGTAAGACGTCCGCACTCACCTACGGAGTATGGTGGGAAGTTATAGTGGAGCATGAAGTTGGAATAGGTCTTCTCTCCGTCAATCGTATCAAAGAGCTGCTCATCCTGTACCGTTCCGAGCGTTGTGACAGCAAGGGACTGTGTCTCGCCGCGTGTGAAGAGTGCAGATCCATGAGTGCAAGGAAGAACACCGACCTCGCATGTGATAGGACGGATCTCAGTGACCTTCCTTCCATCTGTCCTGACACCATCATTGAGAATCGATGAGCGGAGGATCTCATACTCCATCTCCTCGAACATCTTATCGATCTCGCCAGATCTCTTCTCATCCTCTGCGATGAGCTCTGCGAACTTCTCCTTGACGTCGTTATGGACCTTCTCGAGAGCTGCATATCTGTTCATCTTGCCCTTTACGAAGGAAGCCTCCTTCTCGAGCGGATATGCATACTCCTTTACAGGATCCATCCATGAGAGATCCTTATCCTCGATCTCCATGAGAGGAAGCTTCTCCTTTCCGCAGATCTTCCTCAGCTCATCCTGTGCCTCACAGATTCTCGTGATGACAGGCTGTGCTGCAGCGATAGCGCCGAGCATATCGTCCTCAGAGACTTCCTTTGCGCCTCCCTCTACCATCGTGATGCCATCATGCGTTCCGGCAACGACGATATCAAGTGCGGCCTCAGGCATCTGCTGGAATGTCGGGTTGATCACATACTCATTTCCGATCTTTGCGACGCGGACAGCCGCAATCGGACCATAGAACGGGATATCGGAGATGGTTACAGCGCAGGATGCTGCGTTTATCGCAACGATATCAGGGGTGTGGCACATATCGGAGGAGACGACTGTAGGTACAATCTGGATCTCACGTCCGAATGCCTTATCGAAAAGCGGCCTCATCGGTCTGTCGATAAGCCTCGATACAAGTATCTCCTTATCCTTTGGCCTTGACTCCCTCTTAAGGAATCCTCCTGGGATCTTTCCCGCTGCATAGTATTTCTCGTTGTACTCAACTGAAACCGGTACATAGTCTATCGGTTCCGAAGGTGCCTCTCCGCAGCATACAGTCGCAATGACTGCTGATCCCGCATAGTGTGCGTAGACAGCACCGTTCGCCTGCTTGGCGATTTTCCCGGTCTCGAATACAAGATCGATATCCCCTATTCTGACCGAAACTGATTTTACTTCTGACATAATCTTCCTTCTTGTTCTTTTTTTGTTCTTTTTGTCCGCGAATATGTGAGAAAGCCAGCGGGGTGCTGGCTTTCATGACTTACTTTCTCAGGCCGAGATCGGCGATGAGCTGTCTGTACTCGTCGATGTTCCTGTTCCTGATGTACTTCAGGAGGCGGCGGCGCTGTCCGACAAGCTTGAGAAGACCTCTTCTCGAAGCGTGATCCTTCGGATTAGCCTGGAAATGACCCTGGAGGTCATTTATGCGTGCTGTGAGGAGAGCAACCTGTACCTTTGCGTCTCCTGTGTTCCTCGAATCATTGCCGAACTTAACTACAAGCTCATTCTTCTGTTCCTTTGTAATCATCTTCTTCTCTCCAGAAATATTGAATCTAGCTGCAGTTTCCCTTTTCCCTGGTCCTCGCCGCTGCCGATAGCAGAAGCACGGAATGGATCGGGAATACGGAGAAACTCCCCGCAGATTTCCGATACGCATTCAGCGCACCTCCCGTCAGAGGCCAGAAGCCGGGTATCATAAGTTCCCAGTGGCGGTAGGAGCTGATGAATCGAGGCCCTGCTGATAATCAGTTCTCCAGAGCAGGATCTGTAAGGTATAGGCACAAGATCAACCCTGTAGAATTGACCGGAAAGCTTCAGGAAAGTCCCGAGCTCCCCTTTTTCTATCATCTCCCTTAAACGCGTGGAGGATATCCTCACCCCATCATCGTCCAGGACAGAATCCACTATATCGACACTGCATGTCCTTCCGCATGCGGCCAGAAGCTCAGGCATATCAGCACCGCTCTTCTGACTCTCTGGGGAACCGAAGCGGAAATCGCTTCCGAACACTGCAGCAACGGGGTCGCAGAGCTTTGAAAGAAGCGATGCAAACCCACAAGCTGTTATCTTACTGAATTCGGTGGAAAAGTCAATTACTGCAAGAAAATCTATGCCGAATGACTCAATGTATAGGCTTCTCAGCCGGAGCGTATCGAGATTGCCCGTGCTTCCCTTCTTCGGGTTGGATGAGAATGTGATTGCAATACTTACAGCATTCTCGTCAGCAGCCTTCGCTTTGAGGGCGCTTAGGATCGCATGATGACCTCGATGGACACCATCGAAGACCCCGATGCTGAATACCGTTCTCCTATCCTTGAGAAGGCCTGAGGAGAGGAGCCTTCCGAAATCATAGATCTCCATCGTCGAACCTTCCAAGTATCTTCACTTTTCCGTCCCGCTTCTCGCCGATTGCATTGAAGCCTTTGCAGCTTATCCTGCAGAAGGGTTTATCGTGATCGGTATCAAGCTTATTGAAATCGGGATCGATATACCCGTTCTCCGCACTCTTCCTGGCCCTCTCAGGAAGGACGAGGTCCGAAAACAGGCCTGTCTTCCTGAAGAGCTCTCCTGTAGATAGCCCCGAGTCATCCAGCGACCATGGACCGACACGCAGTCTCCTGAGCGCTGAAAGATACCCTGCTGAGCCTGCTGCCGCTGCGATATCTCTGCCAAGAGAGCGTATATACGTTCCCTTGGATACAGATGTGCGGATCACAGCCTCATTGCCTGTGAATGAGAGCATCTCCAGCGATGAGATCTCAACACACCGCTCAGGCATCTCGACATCATGGCCATCCCTGGCCTCCCGATATGCCCTCTTTCCATCAACATGTATGGCGGAATAGACGGGAGGTGTCTGCATTATCCTTCCCATAAAGCGCGGAAGCACGGATCTGACAGCATTCTCGGAGGGAAGCGGCGCTTCACGGACGACACTGCCTTCCGGATCGAGCGTATCGGTCTCGCTTCCGAACCGGATCGATGCGATATATTCCTTATCGAATGATGTGAAGAGCGGAGAGAGCTTCGTTGCATTGCCGACAAGAACGATCATAAGCCCTGAAGCGAACTTATCCAGCGTCCCTGCATGGCCTATCTTCTCTCCCCTGAACTGCTCCTTTCCAAGCTTCCTGATAAACGAGAAGGATGTGATTCCCTCAGGCTTATCAGCAAGGATCACCCGCATCATCTGCCGGAAGTCTCCTTCATAGCCTCATCGATAAGCTTATTCACGCGGTCAGCTTCCCTGTAGCTGTCATCGCGGAAGAACTCAAGAACCGGCGTGTTCTTTGTCCTGAGGACATCAGCAAGCCTGTGCTGTATGAAGCCCTTTGCGCTGTTGAGAGCACGGACAGAGGGGTCTATACGCTCCTCTGGCATAGAGGAGACATAGATTCTTGCTGCCGTATTGTCCGGAGCGAGCTCAACGCGCGTGACGGATGTGAATACGGAGAGATGGGGATTCTTGATCTGGCCAGAGACAATCATGGAGGAGATAGCCTCCATGATCCTTGACTCAAGCCTTGACTGCGAGAACTCACTCATTTACTTCAAGCTTCCTTCTGATTTCCTCTGTCTCTACGATCTCGAGGATATCGCCGATCTGGAGATCCTGCCAGTTCTCAAGCCCGATACCGCACTCGAAGCCCTCTGCAACTTCCTTCGCATCATCCTTGAATCTCTTGAGTGAGGAGATCCTGATCATATCCTTGTTGATCTGGATAGAATCGCGGATTACGCGGACAAGGCTGTTGCGCTTGACCTTGCCGTCGAGCACATAGCATCCGGCGATGACACCGACCTTAGGCACCTTGAATGTATCGCGGACCTCGACCTTGCCGATATCGACTTCCTTGATCTCAGGCGAGAGCATGCCTTCCATCGCTGCCTTGATATCATCAACGACATCGTAGATGACATTGTACTTCTTGATCTCGACCTTCTCCTGCTCAGCAAGAGCCTGTGCACGCGGTGTCGGACGGACATTGAAGCCGATGACGATAGCATCGGATGCCGATGCCAGCGTGATATCCGACTCGATGATCGCACCTGCGGATGCACGGAGCACATTGAGCTTGATCTCAGGAGTTGAGAGCTTCTCAAGAACACCCTGAAGCGCCTCGACAGAGCCCTGCACATCGCCCTTGATGACGACGTTGAAATCTGTGACCTGGCCTTCCCTGATCTTCTCATTGAGATTCTCGAGGGTGATCTTATTCCTTCCAGCACCCTCTCCGATTCTCTCGAGCTCCTGCCTCTTCGCACCGACCATCCTTGCCTGCTTCTCATCCTCGGTAACCTGGAACGGATCGCCTGCGGATGGGATATCGGAAAGACCGATGATCTCAACAGGATCGGAAGGACCTGCTTCCTTTATCTTCTTGCCCTTGTCATCGAACATCGCCCTGACGCGTCCTGGGTAGATGCCGGCAACATAGTAGTCTCCCTGATGCAGTGTACCCTTCTCGATGATGACTGTCGCAACAATACCCCTGCCCTGGTCAATCCTGGACTCGAGGACCTTTCCGACTGCCCTGCAATCAGGGTTAGCCTTCAGCTCAAGCATCTCCGACTGGAGGAGGATCGTATCAAGAAGCTCATCGATTCCTTCCTTCTTCAGGGCCGATATCCTGCAGTAGAGCGTCTGCCCGCCCCACTCCTCAGGGACAAGACCAAGCTCAGAGAGCTGCTGCATGACCCTGTCGGGATTAGCCTCAGGAAGATCGCACTTGTTGATTGCGACGATGATTGGGACCTTCGCAGCCTTTGCGTGGTCGATAGCTTCCTTCGTCTGCGGCATAACACCATCATTCGCAGCTACGACAAGGACAACGATATCCGTCACCTGTGCTCCGCGGGCTCTCATCATTGAGAATGCTGCATGTCCCGGTGTATCGAGGAATACGATATCGCCCTTGCCGGGGACATTCACCTTGTATGCACCGATATGCTGAGTGATTCCTCCGAACTCTCCCTCTGCGACGTTTGATGAGCGTATAGCATCGAGAAGCTTCGTCTTACCATGGTCAACATGGCCCATGATCGTAACGATAGGAGCTCTTGGCTTCATATCCTCAGGTCTATCTTCATCCTGCGCGATGATTGTCTCATCGTAGAGCGAGACGAGATGCACCTGGCAGTCATACTCAGATGCGATGATCTCAGCAGTCTCATGATCGATCTGCTGGTTGATAGTGACCATCAGTCCCATCTTGAAGAGCTTCGAGATGATATCGCTGGCCTTGAGATTCATCTTCTTCGCAAGATCTGCGACGGTGATGTTCTCCATGATATCGATGGACTTAGGCACAGCAGCAAGCTTCTGCTCCTCGCGCTTCTTCTTCTGGAACTGGAAATCAAGTTCCTCATCGCGTGAGTACTTATCATAGTCCTTGCGCTTTGACTGGCTTCCCTGCGGTCTCTTCCCAGGTCCCTTCTGGTTAAGCTCCGGTCCCGGTGCCGCACCTGCACCCATCGGTCTTGGCCTATTGCCGAAGCCGGGACGCTGTCCGCCATCGTGCCTGAAGCCCGGTCTGTCTCCGCCCGGCGTATAGCTCTGGCCCGGACGAGGCATCCTCTGACCATTCTGCCCAGGTCTGAACTGTCCCTGCTTCTGGCCATTCTGGAAGCGTGGCCTCATATTGCCCTGCTGCCTTCCGCCTGCAGGACGTCCTCCGACTATACCTGCAACCCTTGGACGTGATGGCTGGGCTGCCTGTCCCCCATCGACCTTCTGTCCGGGAACAGGAGGAAGGTCTGCGCTCTTGATGATGACAGGGCCATTATGAAGAGGAGACTGTATCCTTGAGTTCTGATGATGGACAGCAGTATTCGTCATGAAGCTCTTGCCAGTAAGGACATTCTGATGCTCATCCTTCTTCGGAGCTTCCTTCTCTTTCTCTTTTTCCTTCTCCTTCTTCGCCTCTGCCTTCTTCACAGGCTCGAGAGGAGGGAGATTCGCAGGCCTTGTGATAACAGGTGTCCTGATATCGCTTGAGGCGAGCTCGACCTTGTTCCCTGGTCTGTAATCAAGCGGAGCAGGCTTCTTCTCCTCCTCCTTCTCCTTGACCTTGACCACTACAGGCTTCTTCTTGAGAACAATAACCTTCTTCTCAGCCTCAGCCTGATGCTGAACCGGCTCCTCTGCCTTATGCTGGGGAGCGGCTCTCCTGATGACATTGACCTTCGTGGTCTTCTCTTCGTTCTTCTTATCCTCTGACATCATATCCCTTTATCACTCGAATTCGAACTCAGCACCGCACTTCGGGCAGACCGTTGTACCTGCCTTGAGCATCTCATGGCATATCGGGCACTCGAACTCGCTCTCATCCTCATCCTCGGCAATGACTACGCTGCCGCGGACAGACTCAATCTCCTCATCGGTAAGCCCCTTATCGCGGAGCTCCTCATCACTGTAATCGAAGAACTCCTCGATTGACCAGATGTCGACATCATGGAGCTTTCTGACAAGGCTGTCAGGCAGTCCGATATCCGTAAGAGGAGTATCATCCGGATCGATGCCAAGCTCCTGGTTGGTTACAGCAGGCTCTTCCTCCTTCTCCTCTTCCTCATCAGACTTGAAGAGATTATCGACATTGCGGTAGATCTCCATCGTCTGCTCCATCTCATTGAACTGATCCTGAGTCTTCACCTCGATATTCCAGTCCGTCAGCATCTTCGCAAGCTTTACGTTGACGCCGCCCTGGCCGATTGCTATGCCGAGCTGGTTGTCATCGACAATCGCAACGACGTGCTTCGTAGCAGGATCGATTGTAACGACACGCCTGACCTGCGCTGGAATAAGTGCATTGGCGATGAATGCGAGTGGATCATCGGTATAGCGCACGACATCGATCTTCTCGCCATCGCACTCCGTCATGACAGTCTGGATCCTCGTTCCGGACTTTCCTACCGTCGAACCGACAGGATCGACATCTGTCTTATGTGTATCAACAGCGATCTTCGTCCTGATACCCGCATGCCTTGCGATTGCCTTGATCTCGACATCGCCTGAGGAGATCTCAGGAACCTCATTCTCAATCAGAGCCTTGATGAAGTCCTTCGATGCACGGGAAAGGAGGATGCGGACACCGCCTTTCTTCTTCTGCATCTGGCCATCCCTGCCCCTTCTCTCCTCGCCTTCGCCCTTATCGACGCGCTCGACGAAGAACTTCAGCTTCTCCTGCGTCTCATATGTCTCCCTGGGGCTCTGTCCGCGGACAGGGAAGAGCGCATCGGTATTCTCAAGGTTAAGGTTGACCATGTAGTCGCCATTGCGGAGCTGCCTCTTGATCTCACCGATCACGAGCTTGCCCTCCATGGCCTTGGCATCGACATATACCTTGTCTGTATTGTATTCCTTCACAACCTGCTGGGAGCGCTGCTTGGCAGACTGGACAGCGGAGTATTCAAATGTCCTTGGGTCCACAGGAATCTCAAGGGAATCGCCTACCTCGACATCATCGACAAGCTCCGCAGCTTCATCATACGGAATCTGCTTGACGCTATCGAACCAGTCCTCCTCATTGACGACTTCCTTTACGGAATAGAGCTCGACGCACCTGTTATCCTCACCCCTGTCATTCGGGAAGAAGCGTACCTCGACATTCTCATCGGTTCCGAACTTCCTCTTGTATGCGCTGACAAGCATGTCATGGATAAGAGACATAACCTTTGTCTCATCCATTCGGCTATCTTCGATCATCGAATTGATTTCATTTGTTAGATCCAGCACTTTACTACGCCTCCCATCTGTATTCTAGCTTGGCTTTGGCTATATCGCTGAAGGGAATCGTGATACGGTCCCCTTTCTCTTTCCTGTCCTCGACAAGGTAATCAGAGAGCGTTACAGAGCTGCTGTCCGCACTCTCGATCTTACCTGTTATATAACTTGATTCCGGTACGCTGTATACCCTGACGCTCTTCCCTGTGAATACAGAGAACTCCATATAATCCTTGAAATTCCTCTGCAGCCCGGGCGATGAGACCTCGAGCTGGAGATCCCTGTCTGAATAGATGATGCTATAGCGGGGGTATATCAGATTATAGGCAGCTGCAAGGTCATCGGTATTGACCTCGCCGTCCTCCTTGTACACGACGACCCTCATGGACCTCATCCCCTGATGCACAGAGGATACAGCCTCAACGGTCCTCAGTCCTATGGCGGACATCAGGCCATCTATCTCACCATACAGCGGATCAGTCAATGCGTTATCTGTCAGCATATTCCTCCAAATCATTAATAAAGGGACCGCTTGCGGGTCCCTTAAATCACTTTAATGAAACTTAGCTATTT
Organism: uncultured Spirochaetaceae bacterium; assembly: GCA_944389505.1. Taxonomy (GTDB): domain Bacteria; phylum Spirochaetota; class Spirochaetia; order Sphaerochaetales; family Sphaerochaetaceae; genus Ornithospirochaeta. Next base: position 244,627 of record CALXMP010000002.1, on the reverse strand, counting down.
TTTATCAGATGTGCCGGTCAGTGTCAACAGGGCGCCTTTCCAGTTTTCCCTTCAGGCCATTGATGAACATGAGCGCCTCAAGAGGCGTTGATGAGTCGGTATCGAATGCCATGATATCATCGATGACCTCCTCTTCCGTGCCAGGCTCCCTCACTGGTTCATTGTCAATAAAGAGATCGCCCTGCGATGTATCGAAGGAGTAATCGGCGAAATGCCTCTTCTGGAACTGCGCAGCATCCCGTATGACCTCCTTCGGAATCCCTGCAAGCTTCGCGACATGGATGCCATAGCTGGATGCAGATACACCGGGCTCGGCTTTTCTGAGGAATGTTATCGTGCTACGCTCCTCCCTAACAGCCATATGCAGAAGCTGAATGCCTGAGGTATCGAGCATCGTCAGCTCGTGGTAGTGGGTCGCAAAGAGCGTGATTGCACCGAGCTTCTTCATATACTCCATGACAGCGAATGCTATCGACATTCCGTCCTCTGTGCTTGTTCCCCTTCCTATCTCATCCATTATGACAAGGGAACGCCTTGTTGCGGAGCGGAGTATCATCGCAGTCTCTGACATCTCAACGAGAAATGTCGACTCTCCCCGGGAGAGATTATCGCTCGCACCGACCCTGCAGAAGATCTTATCGGTAAGAGGTATGACAGCGCGGGAAGCTGGGACGAATGATCCCATATGGGCCATCAGTGTGATTATAGCAATCTGCCTCAGGTACGTTGACTTTCCAGCCATATTAGGACCTGTTATCAGTGAAAAGCGCGATGGCTCGGATGAGAATGAGTTTGAGACATACTCAGCCCTTCCTGTGAAGGACTCGACAACCGGATGGCGCCCATCCTCTATCACGATATCCCCATCATCGATCAGTTCCGGGCGTGTATATCCGCATTCCCTTGCAAGGAATGCAAGGGATGAGTAGTAATCAAGGAGGGAGAGAATCCTTCCCATCCTCGATATCTCATCATATATGGAGAATGCCCGGTCGGAGAATCTCTGGAAGATCTCCCTCTCAAGCGATGATGCATTGGCCTCAGCGGAGCTGATCCTGCCCTTTATCTCCTCAAGCTCAGGGGTCGTGAACCGCTCTCCGCCCACAAGAGTCTGGCGGCGGATGAAGTAGTCAGGGACCTTGTCCAGCTGTCCCTTCGAAACCTCGATGAATGCCCCGATGATCCTGTTCTCACCGGTCCTCATCGTCTGAATGCCCGTCTCCTCACGGATTCTGGATACATAGTCATCGAGAACAGCCGTCCCGCTCGACATCAATGCCCTCTCCCTGTCGAGATCCTGATCATAGCCGTCGAGGATTATGGTCCCAGGATTGTTCAGGTTCGTGCACTCCCTGTTTATGGCGCGGGTCACTTCATCGGAGAAAGAGATGAGCTCAGAGAATGAGTCCTCGAACGAAGGGGCAAGCACAAGGTACTCCACCCTCTCCGATACCAGCTCGAAGAATGACGCAATCGTATCGGCTATGGAGATCAGATCGCGGGGCGTTGTCCTCCTCATCGAGGCTTTTGTGCTCAGACGCTCGAGATCCGACGCAGATGAGAGTATATTCCTGACTCTGGAAAGCTCCTTCCCGTCATCTACAAACCTTCCGACCCATCCCAGCCTTTCCTCAATCGCTGCCCTGTCACAGAGCGGATGGAGGATCTGATCCTTCATGAATCTTGCGCCGGATGCTGTCCTTGTCCTGTTTATAGCATGGAAAAGCGATCCATCCCTGCCCCCATTGAGAGGTGCTATCAGCTCAAGATTCCTTACCGCGGCTGCATTGAGCGAAAGGAATGATCCATCACCGATGCGCTCTATACCCCTCAGCTGCGGGAGATCGGCCTTCATGTTGTCCCTTATATACCTGAGAAGAGCGCCGGATGCTGTAAGCACCATATCATCGGAACCGATTCCGAATGACTCAAGCGCGGATGGCGGGAACTGTGCCTCCGTCTCCTTTCTGCCCTCGCGAAGGGAGAAATACCAGGAAGGGAGTTTTGTGACCATCGCACCGGAATTGTCAAGGATCGATCTCAGGCGCTTCTCCATGAAATAGAGATCATCCGATACGGCAATCTCCTTCGGGGAGACGGATGACAGCACGGACTCGAGCCCTGAGAGATCCTTCTCAGGGGGAAGCGTCCTGACGTAAAAGCTGCCTGCGGAGACATCGCTCCAGGCAAGATAGAGCCCTTTTCGATCCTCGTTCACAGCAAGGACAAATGAGGAGGAAAGACTATCGAGGTAGTCATCATCGACAACGGTGGCAGGTGTGAATATCTCGGTAACCTCGCGCTCCGCTATCTCCCCGGCTTTGTCAGGAAGCGAGAGCTGCTCGCAGATAGCCACCTTCTTCCCTGCATCGAGAAGTCTTCTGAGATAGTTCTTGACTGCATGGTAGGGAATGCCGCACATCGGCATCGTCACACGCTTCGTCAGCGTCAGATTCAGCAGTTTCGATACCTCGATCGCATCGTCGCCGAACATCTCGTAGAAATCGCCGAGACGGAAGAAAAGCACCATATCCTGATGCTTTTCCTTTATCTCCATATACTGGCGCATCATCGGCGTCAGCTTCTCACCCTTCTCTGCCATCAGTACAGCGATGTCGTGATCGCAAGAACGATCTTCAGTCCGAGCGAATCCTGGAAGAGGAACCCTGAATCCCACTGGAAGCCCTTTGTATGGGTCCATGTGGCGTTCTTCACTATATACAGTCCGAGCGGGAATCCCGGGATCTGCATCCTCACGCCGATTCCGCCTGCAAAGTACCAGTCGATATTCGTGAACTGGTTAAGCGCTGAGAGCTCCGATGTGACACCGGTAGCTGAGACGAATGCCTCTGCGGCAAGGACCTGATAAACGATCGGGAACGTAAGCTCGAGCTGGTTATGCCATAGGAACGCCTTATCATACTGAACATCGAATCCACGTCCAATGTTCATTCCATCGATATAGAGCATCTCATAGCGTGTCGCGCCCATCTTCGCATTGTACCAGTCCCATGCGCCGTTGCGCGGCCAGAACTGATCAAGCATTACCGATACCGATGTCGAGAACGAGAGTACGAGGCTCTTCTGCTGACCTTCTTCATTCGTATAGCTGTAGAGCGAATGGAATGCAGCAGCGCTAAGCGAAAGCCTGTTGTAGTTCGAGAGTCCTCCGAGGATACCGCCAGCATATGTATACGATGCAGAGAGGAGATAGCCTCTTGTCGTGTTCCTTATGAGATCCCTTCCATCCCATGTGATGGAGAGCGTAAGCCTGTTCGACCACTGCCATCCATCGTGGTACTTCATGATGAGCTCCTCATACGGATCGTATCTGTTCTCATCATATACTGCATGGTTGAGTCCGAACGAAATACCTGCGGAGAGCGTCAGTGAACCTGGATCGAATGCGAATGTATATCCTGTATTGTATCCAAGGGTGATTCTCCAGTAATCATACTCCATCAGGTAGGAGTCCGTTGGATAGAGAGGATTGTCGGAGGAATACCATGAGGCGGCAGAATCGAAGCCGAGTGGGAATGTCTCCCTATGCTCATCGCGTCCATCGTAGTATCCAGAACCTCTGCCGCGCTGAAGCGTATCATCCCTGAGGCTGTGCTCTACGGAGAATGTTATTCCGTTTGCCCATCTCTGATCCCCCACCCAATCATCAGAAAGTGATATGGATACAGACTGTGTATCGGGAGATAGCGTTGTCCCGATAGAGAGATCACGGCCAGTCCCTGCCAGATTCCTATCGGCCCACTGCAGGAACCCAGAGATGGGAAACCCGTCCACCGTGCCACCGAACGTAGCTCCGAACTGAAGCTCCATCTGGTTGCCCTCTTCGACCACGAACTCGACAACGACTCCATTAGGTGTCTCACCATAGAGGAGATCCGCACGGACGGTAGTCAGGAGACCTGTGTTCATCAGGTTCTGCTGGCTTCTTATAAGCTTTGAACGGGAGAATACATCCCCGACCTTGAGGGTTATCTCACGCTCAAGAACATATGGCTTGGTCTTCGTAAGACCTGTGATTATGATTTCCTCGACAATCGACTGCGTACCCTCGCTGATCTGGATATCATAGCTGATGGTATGTGCAGCAGTATCCCTAGTCTCACGGAAATCGATGAATGAGCGGATGTAGCCATTGTCGTAGTAGAGGGATGAAATCGCCTCATACTGCCTTGCTATCGACTCGGCATTGTATGGATCGCCCTCCCTCATCGTAATGAGAGCGGATATCTGGTCATCGGAGTAGATCGAGTTGCCTGAGAACGATACCGGCCCGATAGTCCATCTATCGCCCTCGGCTATCGTATAGATGAGATTGACATATATCGTCTTCTCATCCTCCTCGCCGGTAGGTACGACATCGACGGAAACGACCTTGGCATCGGGATAGCCCTCACGGCCATAGAGAGCAACAACAGCATTCTTGTCTGTCTCTATATTCGCCTGTACGAAATTGCCGCCATTGAAGAACGAGCGCTCCTTCTGCGTCATCACCTTCTGGATATCATCGGCGGAAAGACCGGAGATGCCCTCGAAGAGGATATCGCGGACCTTGTACTGCTTACCCTCGCTTATCGTGTAGAGGATGCTGACAGTATTCTTCTCCTTATCCTCTGTGAAGGAGACCTCTACGCTTGTATCCCTGTAGCCATGTGAAAGATAGTAATCCTTTATCGCATCAGCGTTTGTCTGAAGCCTTCCGGGCGTGAAGAAATCACCGGAAGAGTATTCCTGGGCACCGAGCACCGTTCTTCTGCCTATCCTGTCCATGCCGACAGCATCCACAGAGGCGATCATCGGATTTTCCGTGATGTTGAATCTTATGACGAGGTTCTGCTCCTCTCCCTCAGCCAGAGCCTCTGACGAGACATATGAAAGCCAGGGCTGCGCATAGAGAACGCTGTTAATCTCAGAGAACAGCGAGTTGGAGAAAGGCTCCATCAGATATGGTGAAAGGAGGCTGTTGAGCGTTGCCTCCGAGACATTCTGCAATCCGGCATAGGTGAAATCGGTCATAGCCTTGCCTTCCCACCAGTTCCCCTCATCCGCGGCCGCTGCAGGCAGCACCAGCAGAAGAAGAATAAGAAGGGAAAGAAGGATCCTGCTGAGGTTCTTCACGATAAACTCCTCCAGTTATGATATCAGAATTAGGCGATGGAGACTACATCCATTATGGAATCATGCGGACAATACGGCACTCTTCATGCAAAGAACATATTCCGGCTTACCATACAATACGCTTCGAGAAGCCGAAGCCGAATGAATCGATTATATCATAGAACGTGATGTTCACAGGCTGTGTGAAGACCTGGAATGTGCACATAGGAGTCTCCCACTCGAGCGATACCTCGATATCTATATTGAGATCATCGGCAATGAATGTATGCTTCCTCTCATCATGGTTCCTGGCCGCAGAAAGGTGGATCATGCCCTCCAGGTAGAGCGTTGGCGTCAGGTACTTTCCAAGATAGAATGTCGTTCCGTCGAGATACCTTGCCATCGGCGATAGCGACTCCTCATAGAGATTCGAGGAGACAAGCGAGACCGTATCGTAGAGGATGTTCTCAACGATGTTCGTATGGAGGGAGAATGTATCGAGCGAGAGCGACTGCCTTATCGACTGCTCGAGCCCATTGTCCACTGGCCTGATAACACCCATCCTAGAGAGGATATCGACAGAGGCAGAGACAAGGGAGAATACCGACGATACGGAGATCTCGCCATAGGCGGTAGAAGGCAGGATCGCACCTCCGAGGATCGTCATTATCTCATTGATATCCTTCGACGGGGAGCTCTCGAACGTCGGGCTGATGTTATCCAGCGTCGAATTGCGGAGGATCAGGAAGATATCGACCTGTCGGCCTTCGGAATCGAAGTCCCTGAGCCTTGCCCTGAGGTTGATGATGGGATCAAATCCCCCTTCTCCATAGCCTCTGTTCCTGAATCCGATGCTCCCCTCTGTGATGTAGAAGTTCTTCTGGAAGTAGAAGAACTCGCCAGAGCGTATCTCAAGGTTGCCAGATATATCCATATCTCCGAACTCATCGATGATGACATGCAGGTGCTGGTTCTCGGCAAGTGTTGCGGTGAGTATCGGGTCAGGTCCCATCGGGAATACAAATCGTACATTCTCCCTCAGAAGGAGATTGAAGTCGATGCGTGTGGCTTTATCGCTCCCCCACCAGTCAGGAAGAGGAGCCATACCGAGCGACATCGTGAGATCATCGGCTGTGAGGTCTCCTCCAAGATAGACGGTGCGCCCGTCAGACTGTATGACAAGGTGTCCCGAGACAGAACCGAAGATATCGACATTGGACTGAGGCATAGGAAGCCTTATGCCGACCTCCTTCCCATCATATGCCCAGACATCGACGCCCCAGCCTTCGAATGAGAGGTTGTCGGATAGATCGAGATAGAGCGATACACGTCCCGGAATGCGCTCAAGCGTCTCAAGATCGAGGACTGTGCAGTCATCGACATTGGACTGGATGAGATTATCCCAGATAGTGAATGTCGGATTATGGAGTATGACGCGCTCGCCGGGCATCCAGAAGACATCGAATGCAGCGCTGTCTGCCTCGAGGAATCCTGTCAGATCCCAGTCGCTTCCATCCTTCACCGCGTCGATATATCCTCTGACAGGGGCTGGATCATAGAAGATGACAGAAGGCTCATTCATGAAGAGATTCGCTATGCTGACCTCAAAGCTTTCAATGTCAGCAGAGACTGAGGCGTCCTCACCGAGCTTTCCGGATACGGAGAAGACAGCGGCAGGGGCAAGATCGGCCGAGATGCTGAAGCTCTGGCCGGGTATGTCGATATAACCATCGGCAAGCGAGCCTGAGATATCAAGGCGGCCACTGCTGTATTCGATATGAGCATCCCTCTTCCCCGTCCTTATCCTGTTATCAAGATCAAGATACGAAAGGACGATATCCGCATAGGACTCTCCTCCGTCTCTGAATGCTATCAGCGCCTCAGCGATATTCGGTCCCTCTGCAAAATATCCTGAGAGCGAGAATGCTGCCGATACAGGGTAATCCCTATCCTCATTCCTAAGGGCATATGAGACCTCTGTTTCCGTACTGAAGAGACCTGTCTCCGAAGAGAACTCCAGGCTCTCCGATGATATCGAGAGAAGGCCATTGCTGTACTCGATATCATCAAGCCCGAGCGATCTGCTGTCGATCCTCAGCGATGCCTTGAGCGTCCTCGGATCATTCGCCATATCATAGCTTTCGGCATCGACACTGCCAGCGAAGACGATATCCTCGAGGTTCTGGCCACGGCCGGAGAGGCTTATCGAGCCCGTAAAGCCCGGAAGGCCTATGCGTGCAAGGTTGAATGACCTCATCTCGAGTATGCCTGCATATATGCCCTCTCCCGATGTGACAGATGCCAGTATCTCCTCCCTGCCTGTTGATCTAGAGGAAGAGAGATAGAGTGCGAATGACGGATCTGCGAATGATATGCTTACAGAGCCTCTCAGCGGCTCGGTCTCAACACCAGCGAGGATTATATCCGTGATCTCCATTCCCTCGTTCCCGATAGAAGCTGCGAAGGAAAGATCGGGGGCTGTAGGCAGATGCCTCATATTGACAATCTGGAATGAATCGGTAATGACCGAAAGCCTCTGTCCGGAGAAGGAGAATGAACCATCGATATCGCCAGAGAGCGTGCATGGGCTTATATCATCGGAGGGGGTTGGCAGCGCGAATGACCTGAACGATGCGATTCCATGGATCGTATCGCCATAATCCACCTGGATATCCAGGGCCTCGTTGTTCAGTGTTATGCGCTGATTTATCAGATCGACGGTGAGATCGAACGGATACTCCGTTCTTCCGCTTCTGAACGTTGCTGCAGAACGGACAAGTCCGTCGACGGTGAAGTCTACCCTGCCCCTGAACCAGCTCTCTGAGAAGCGCGGGATCATGGCGCTGAAGTAGTACTCATTCGTCTCTGAGAGCGAGAGGTTTCCACGGAATACCTCCGTGCCGGTCTCAGTCAGCGTAACGGAGAAGTCCCCTGCAGGGAGAAGCCTGCCAAGATCGACATAGCCATTCCATTCGGCCCTTATGAAGTCCGATGTAATGGTAAGCGAGGACACCGAGAGACGACCCGGGACAAGCTCGGCTGAAAGCGATGCAGCAAGCGAGAATGAGTACTGGTTGAACCTCAGGTCGGAGAGGATCAGCGAGGCTGATACAGGGCCATTAAGCACTCCAGAGCTATCTGGAGCAAAGAGCACCGATACCGTTCCGGCCACCTCTGTTCTCTCCCCTATGTACGGAAGAAGTATCGGAGCGAAGGCCTCGGCATATGGTCTGAACTCGGAGAGCTTAAGGTCATCCATATCGATGTAGAGATACTTCGACTGTCCCCATAGTCCCCTGAGCTCGAGCGAATCGGCAAATGATGCATTCACCCTTATCTCATTGTTCCTGTAGGAAAGATCGGCGCTGAACGGATCGCTGACCATAGGGAGACGCACAGAGCTGGCATGGAGCTCTGCGTCTATCAGGCCATCGGCAGTGAATGTGCCTGATACAGAGAGATCTGCAGAAGAGCTATTTATGACATCGAGATCGGATACCGTGCTGATAGATGCACCGGACTCGAAGGAGTATATTCCGCTGTTCTCCGTCAGGATGCCATTGAATGATCCAAGCACTATGCTTCCGATATACCCACCGGCGCTGTCCGGCATCGATACCTCGGAGCTTTCCGCAAAGAGTGATACCCTGCGCTCATCCGCATTGCCGCCGACCTCGATACGGGGAGATGTGAAGAAGATATTCCCATCAGAGGAGACGGAGAGATCGGAGATGATGAAATCACCGGCAGCCCTGTCCGTCCTGAGCGCATCAAGCCTGGATGCGGTGATGCTGTACTCCCCGTATTCTGCGCCTATCTCCGTAAGAACGATGCTTGCCATCCCTGAGGAGCTGTATGAAGCGGAGGATTGACCGGTGCTGAATACCGCATCATCTGCGCTTCCGGAGAGGGATGATACGGAGAATGAGAGCTCTCCTATGCTGAAATCATCTTCCAGGGAGAGACGAACGACAACATCCGAAGCCTCTCCGCCGATGTCATCGGATGTGAATGATGCGCTGTCCGCGGAGAATGCAAGAGCGAGGCCTGAATCATAGGAAGCCGTAATAAGAAGCGATGAGAGGTCGAAGGAGAAGTCCTCTCCATCATAGGCAATACCACCGGTCATAAGATTGCCCGAAAAACCGCTTATGCCATGGTCGAGGTAGAGCGATGCCTCCGCATCATCGATCGACAACCCTCCCGGAAGTGAGATATCGAATCCATGGAGATGGAAGGATATCGAATACCTGTCAAGGAAACCAAGATCAGGAAGACCTCCTTCATGATTTCCTCCTCCCCCTTCAAGCATCTCCTCGGTTATCGATATGCTTCCGCCCTCTGCCTCGATACTGAGGTTGCCAGTTCCGAGAACCGCGAATCTGATGAGCTGGAAAAGCCCCATATGGGCAGTCAGCCGCTCAAACGATGCGGCCTCCTCCCCCCTGTATCCTACCGATAGATCCGATATGAAGACACCATCCCTGAGATTCCTGTCAATCGATCCGAATGAGATGGATATATCCGAATCGGATGCCTCGAGCTTCTCCATCAGCTCATTCGCGAGGATGAGCGTCGGGCTGGTCATCGAGAGTGCCGCAACGGTCAGAAGAGCAACTGCAAGGAATACCAGAAGCACAGCAATCGATATAATAATCGTAGAGAATGGTGAGTGGTATTTCATCGGCACCTCAACAGGGATTATAATACTTTCATCCACCATGGGGAAACCATATCCCGCATAAGAGGAGCTGTATGGATAAGATTCTCGGTTCATTCATCGTCTTCGAAGGGCTCGACGGAGCTGGAACGACGACGCAGATACGCAATCTCGCAAGATATTATGAGTTCAACAAGAGGGAGTACTATCTCACTGCCGAGCCTACGGACAATCCGATCGGCCAGCTTGTAAGGAAGGTACTGCAGAAGAAGGTCGTCACAACGCCTGAGGCGCTTGCCCTCCTGTATGCTGCCGACAGGCATGACCATATATTCAGCGAAAGCCATGGCATACTGAGGATGTCCGAGGAGGGACGCATCGTTATATCGGACAGATACTTCTACTCCTCAATCGCATACCAGAGCGTCGAATGCGATCCATCCTTCATCCTCTCGATAAACAGGTTCCCGCTTCCTCAGGTCATCGTCTTCATCGATACACCTGTCGACGTCTGCATGGAGCGCATCGAAAAGCGTGGCGGAGAGAAGGAGCTCTTCGACAGGGCCTCATTCCTTTCAAAGGTAAGGGATAACTACATCGCAGCATTCTCCTCCCTGCCAGATGGCGTCAGGCTCATAACTGTCGATGGCGCCCTATCAGAGGAGGAAGTTGAAAGCAGGATACGCAAAGAGCTATCTGCCCTCAGCCTCTGATGAACATCGCATCCCCATAGCTGAAGAAGCGGTAGCGCTCAGCTATGGCATGCTTATATGCGCTGAATATCTCATCCTTTCCAGCAAGTGCCGAGACGAGCATCAGGAGCGTTGACTCGGGCGTGTGGAAGTTCGTCAGGAGATCATCTATGAAGCGGAAGCGGTAGCCCGGCTTTATGAAGATATCTGTATCACCATAGAGCCTGGTAAGCATTCCATTCTCATCTGAAGCGCTCTCAAGCGTACGCACCGATGTCGTACCGACAGCAACGATCCGCTTTCCTGCCTTCTTCGCCTCATTGAGAGCATTGGCAGTCTCCGATGAGATCTCATAGTGCTCTGTATGCATATGGTGGTCCTCGATATTCTCCGTCCTGACAGGAAGGAACGTGCCAGCCCCTACATGGAGTGTCACCTCATAGATGGGAATGCCCATTCCCCTCACCTGATCCATCAGCTCCTTCGTGAAATGAAGCCCTGCAGTCGGTGCGGCAACAGAGCCCGGGGTCCTTGCGTATACGGTCTGGTATCTGGACTCATCGCTGAAGCTGTCCTCCCTCTTGATGTATGGAGGAAGAGGAACATGACCGCACTTATCGAAGAAGGACTCATCGATTGAAGATGAGAAGACGACATCCCTTGTCGAATCAGCGTTAACGCGTTCGATCATGCCCTCAGCGACAGCATTGCCATCCCTGTCCATGAAGGTATAGCGCTTGCCCTCCCTCTGCTTCTTAGCCTTCTTGACCATGCATTTCCAGCTGCCATCGGCATTAGGGGACAGAAAGAGGAACTCCACTATCCCACCGGTCTCCGCGGTGCCATATACACGTGCTTTGCGTACCTTGGAGCTGTTGACGACGATGACGGAGTCCTTGTGGAGAAGCGACGGGAAATCTTCCATCATATGATCTTCATAGCATCCGCGTGCCCTGTCCAGGAGAAGAAGCCTATCAGCTCCGCGTCTCTCGGACGGTTCCTGCGCTATAAGCTCAGATGGAAGATCAAAATAGTAATCCTTGGTCAGCATTCCCACCTCCTTTGAGGCCCAGAAGATCATAGGCCTTGCCTGTGACACAGCGTCCGCGGGGTGTTCTCTTCAGATAGCCCTGCTGTATAAGGTACGGTTCGTAGTAATCCTCAAGGCTCTCGACCGCCTCACCCACCGAGATGCTCAGCGTATCAGCACCTACAGGTCCGCCGCCGTAGAACTCTATGATTGTCCTGAGGATATTCCTGTCCATGCGCTCAAGACCGTTCTCGTCGATGCCTAGCCTATCAAGCCCCTCGTGCACGATATCCTCTGTGATGGTTCCATTGCCGAGGACAATGGCGAAGTCCCTGAGCCTCCTTAAAAGCCTGTTCGCTATTCTCGGAGTTCCCCTTGAGCACCTTGCAAGCATCTCCACAGCCCTCTCTGTGATATCCGTCTCGAGGATGTGCGCGGAGCGGGAGATTATCGAGGAGAGCTCCTCCGGACCATAGAAATCGATATGGAGGTTGATCCCGAAGCGGGAAGCAAGCGGAGAGGAGACAGAACCTGCCTTCGTAGTCGCCCCGATAAGCGTGAAATGGGGAAGAGGGATCCTCATCGTCCTTGCAGCAGGTCCCTGACCTATGACCCAGTCTATCTCGAAGTCCTCCATCGCGATGTAAAGCATCTCCTCAAGCGCCGGCTTGAGACGGTGGATCTCATCGATAAAGAAGACAGAGTTCTCCGATACGTTGGTAAGTATTCCGGCAAGATCCTTAGGCTTATCCAGCGCAGGAGCGCTTGTCATCCTTATCTCGCTGTGCATCTCATTTGCGATGATCGATGCAAGCGTTGTCTTGCCAAGCCCTGGAGGGCCTACGATGAATGTATGGTCCAGGGCATCGTTACGCGCCCTTGCGGCCTTTATGAATACAGAAAGGTTGTCCTTTATGCGCTGCTGACCCTGGAAGTCCTCAAGATACTGCGGCCTGAGCATGTTCTCGGCCCTGTCCTCCTCCTGATAGGAGGCATCGACAGGTCTCTCAGCGCTCTTGAGGATGATCTCATCGGCTTTATCAATTCCATTCTCGACAATCATCTGGAAAGCCTCCTAAGGACGAGCGGGAAGAGGAAGCTCTCTGCTTCACGGGCATCCTTGCCCTGGATTATGAGCGAATTCTCGGACATTACCTCCGAGAGCGTCCTCACGATCTGCTTCCTTTCGAATCCCATCTCCGCAAGCGAATCAATGAGATCCCTGAACTGGGAAGGCGTCTCAGCCTTCGGCTCTGCCTCATCATCCTCGAGCACGAGTACATTCCTCAGCTGCAGCACAAGCTTCTGCGCTGTCTTAGGTCCGATGCCAGGCACCTTCGCAAGTGTCTTCACATCCTGCGCATCGAGGGACTTTATGAGATTCTGGACCGTGATGCCGGAAAGTATCCTCAGAGCCTGCCTTGCTCCGATGCCGGGAACGGTCTGGAGCTGCTCGAAGCAGAAGCGCTCCTCCTCGGAGGAGAATCCGAAGAGCGTCATAGCATCCTCCCTGTGCTGGAGATAGCAGAGGATGCGTGCATTCTCCTTATCAGGCAGGGATGAGAAGACCGCCGAAGCATTCGAGGAGATCTCCACCCTGTACTCCACTCCTGATGGAAGAAGTATGTAAGCGTAATCGGGAGCGATCTTCGTGATCCTCCCTGTAATGGAATTGATCATGACCGGATTGTAACCTTGAGCGCGTTATGGGTGCAATAGCATATGCAGTCTGCAAGAGCATCGGCTGCATGGTCCGGCCTCGGTATATCCTTCAGATTCAGGAGTATCTTTACCATCTCCTGCACCTGGTTCTTCTCTGCCCGTCCCATGCCGGTTACAGCCATCTTCACATCCAGAGGTGAATAGAGATGGACGGGAAGGGAGAGCTCTGTGAATTTATGTATCGCCGCTCCGATGACCTTGGCGACGGGGATTGCTGAGGTTATGTTCTTCGTGAAGAAGATATCCTCCATTGCGACAACATCGGCGGAGAAGCGCGCTGCAAGCGTTCCTAAATCCTCCGCAATGGTATAGATGCGCTTCTGCTGATTCTCCTCAGGACTTGTCTTGATCGTACCGAAAGAAACAGGCCGGTAGCGCTGTCCATCGAATTCGACAACACCCCAGCCCGTATCCGCAAGTCCTGGATCTACGCCAAGGACTATCACTCCTCTTCCTGGAAGTCCTCAGGCAGCTCAAGGTTCGTTGAAACCTGCTGCACATCATCGAGATCCTCAAGCCTGCTTACGATCTTGAGAACCTTGTTGGCCTTCTCGTTGTCGAGTGTGACGGTCTGATCAGCGACACGCTGTACATCGGCACTGTCCTGCTCGAATCCGGCCTTCTGCATAGCCTCGAGAACCTGTGCGAAATCAGCAGAGCTTGTCGTAACCTCGATCACGCCATCCTCTGTAGAGACATCGTCAGCTCCATTCTCAAGAGCAGCCTCGAGAACCTGGTCCTCCGTGTACTTCGAAGCATCGTATGTGATGACTCCCTTTGTCTGGAACATGTAGCTGACACAGCCTGTTGCGCCAAGGGAGCCGCCAAGCTTTGTAAGCGTGGATCTCACATCAGCTGCAGTCCTGTTCTTATTGTCTGTAAGAGTATCGATGATGATTGCAACTCCGCCCGGGGCATAGCCTTCATATGTGAGCTCATAGAATGTAGAGTTGGCAAGCTCGCCGCTTCCCTTCTTGATTGCCCTGTCGATGTTGTCCTTAGGCATGTTCTCAGCCTTTGCCTTGAGGATAGCAGTCCTGAGGCGGGCATTCGAATCCGGATCGGCTCCATCCTTTGCCGCTACAGTGATCTCCTTGATCAGCTTTGTGAATTTCTGACCGCGCTTTGCGTCAGCAATACCCTTCTTGTGCTTTATAGTTGCCCATTTACTGTGGCCAGACATATCTACACCTCTTAATGAATTCCGATTGATTACCAAAGCAACATACCACAATGGGAAAATTGCTGTCAATATTAATCATGGTAGCTAAGCTTATTCGTGACGCATGAGAGCCCTGAGTATTGTAGGAAGATTCCTCTTCACTGCCCTCTCGAGATCTGCCCAGGAGCCGCGGCCATCCAGTATCCTGTCAAGGGAATGGGAAAGGGAACGGAGTGCGTCATCCTCATCACCGTGAGGTCTTCTGATATCATAGATATCCTTAAGCGATGAAATTACCCCGTAGGCAGCATCCCTCACCGAGCCCTGCCTCCTGTCGATCTCCTCTGCATGATGGAGAAGGCGGAGGATGCTCTCCGCATTGTTATAGCGTATTCCGAGCGCGTCAGAGAGCAGGGAGACCTCAAGCTCTGAGGGTGAGAATCTGCGGTAGTGATGCACAGGCGCTGGCTGAGGCCTGCCAAGAGCTGCTGCATATGGATCGAATGCCGAAAGCAGCGACAGGGAGAATACCATAACAATAAGAACTGCAGTGATCCGTCTCATGGCAATATGCTATCAGATAATCCCGGCAAGCGTAAGGATAACCGTATCAAGAAGCAGGAAACCATCCTCGGTAAGGCTGAATGACTGGCTGCTATCCCTGTAGAGAGCCGCATCGAGCGATGATACCGCATCCCCATACCTGGAGTCGAAATCATAGCCGAAGCGCTCCGAATAGATTCTCTTGTCTATTCCCTCTGACGTTCTGAGCGCTGTCATCAGGAATTCCTCCTCTGTCTCCTCAGGAGTCAGGCGGGCACCGGTTCCATTAAGCCCATCATTGTAAGACCTCAGATCCTCAGGCTCCCTCAGCGATACAGCTCTTCCCCAGCCTATCGAGCTCTCTGCCCCAGGTCCTATCCCGATATACTGTCCAAGCTCCCAGTAGACCTTGTTATGGAGGCACTCATCGCCTGCTTTTGCGAAGTTAGACACCTCATAGTGCCTGTATCCAAGCTCGCTGAGCCTCTTCCATCCACGTTTAAGGAACTCTATCTCAAGATCCTCACCGACGGGCTCAAGCCTCGATGCAAGAGGAGTGCCCTCTTCAAAGGTGAGGCAGTAGTATGATATATGCCCGGCCCCATAGCCTGCTATCGTCTCGATATCCGAAAGAGAAGTTTCCACGCTCTCTCCCGGAACTGCTGTTATGATATCAGCATTGAATCTCTTGCCGGAGCCTGAAAGCATAGAGAGGGCTCTTCTGTTATCCTCTGCCGAGGCATTCCTCCCAAGTGTTCTAAGGACCCCCTCATCCATCGATTGTATACCGACTGAGATCCTGTCTATGGCATCGATTGATAGAAATGATTCACTGAGATCCTCCGGATTGATCTCAGATGTACACTCCTCAGGCCTGCCATGGACAAGCGCAGCGCGGAGTATGCTCTCAAGGCGTTCCCTGCCAATAGTCCCAGGATTGCCTCCTCCTATGAATACGGTATGGAATGGCTTATCATACTCGGCAGTGAGCCTCTCAATCGAGGCAATCGTCCGCTCCGTATACCTCCCAACATCCCCATCGCATCTCAAGCGTTCCGGAACGGAGTAGAATGCGCAGTAGCCGCACTTAGTATGGCAGAACGGCACGTGGATATAGAGAGACAGAGGCCTTGTCCGATCAAGTCCTTCCATAGCTATTCATTGTCCGCGAGGGATGAGATTCTCGAGAGAGGCCAGAATCTGCCGACGACACGTCCGTTTATCCTCGATTCCTCAACAGGTCCGAAGTATCTTCCATCCCTGGAATTATCACGATTATCGCCAAGAGGGAGGACATGTCCTGACGGGACGTAGATTCCATTCTGATAGACAGCGCTGTCTGAGCGGAGGGACATATCCGAAGGATCGAAGGAGGCAAGCGTCTCCGTCCTCGCCTTCTCAAGCGCATAGCGGTCAAAGACATAGTCATAGCCAGTGCCCTGAAGCGACATATATGAGTCATAGAGCTCACGCGGAAGGAATGGATCATAGCCCATCTCATGGTATGCTGTGATCGCACCTGCAGCCCTGAGTCCAGGATAGTACTCTGGATTGACAGATCTATGGGGACCTGATGCAAGTCCTGTCCTCTCGCGGAAGAGCTCCTCTGGGATGAACTCATCTGTTCCAGAAGGCTTTATGAAAACATTGCCATCATCGAAGACAATCGTATCGCCGCCCATGCCCGCGGCACGCTTGACATAGAGCCTCTCCGCAGGTGTTCCATCGTCGTTCCTGTCTATATTCACAAGCGTCAGCGTTCCCATGTAGACAACCTGCGAGAGGATATCGAAGAACGGGCCCTTTGAGTCATATTCGGGATTGTAGAATGTTATTATCTCATCGCGCTGGACGCGCCTGTCATCCGTAAAGACCTTCTTCCCTGCAGGATAGAGCTCAACGCCATAGCTGTCCTTGTTGACGATTACCCTATCGCCGACCTCAAGGGTATGGACCATTGACGGTGACGGAATCACGAAAAGCTGGAAGAGGTACTGGTTGATGATGATCACCCAGAATATCGCGAAAATAAGCGCATCGACCCAGCTCCAGATCTCACCAAGGACCGTATGCTTCTTCGTCCTGCTATATTCCTTTATCTGCTTCTTCCTCGTAAGGTAGGCTTCCGCCCTCCTCTCAAGGAATGAAAGAAATCGGTTCATATGCTAATCCTACTCATAGAGCGGAGGGATGGCAAGTTGACAATTCCGGAGCTCTGAGCTTATTTTAGCTCTATGGGAAAAAAGATAGAGCTGCCGGAGGTCGAGCCGGTACACCTTAAGCCTTTTCATGGCATACGGCCCGGAGCAATCATCCTCTGCGGACTTGCCGGAGCGGTCCTGCTGCTTTTCTTCATCATATGCATGCTTCCAGGAATCCTTTCCAACGGAAGCTATGTCTCTTTCGATATCAATACGCGCAATACTGCTGTCTACATGGATGGGAAATACCTTGGCTCGACAGAGGGATCGGTCTACTTCGTCCCCTCAGGGCATCATGAGTTCTCATTCAGCATCCTCGGCGCCGATGCAGGCTCTGCTGAGATCAGCATTCCAGATCAGCTCTTCTTTACCCTGTTCCACCATAGGATTACCCCTATAGAATACGCAATCGGATACTCCGGGGAGATAGAAAGAGCTGTGACGGAGAATGCGGCAAGGGAAGCTGCGAGATGGTCACGCATCCTCAGCTACACCGAAAGCTACCACTATCCCCCGATATTCACTCCATTCGCGGAGAATGCCG
Organism: uncultured Spirochaetaceae bacterium; assembly: GCA_944389505.1. Taxonomy (GTDB): domain Bacteria; phylum Spirochaetota; class Spirochaetia; order Sphaerochaetales; family Sphaerochaetaceae; genus Ornithospirochaeta. The sequence goes on along the minus strand of CALXMP010000002.1, from coordinate 226,958 downwards.
TGACCCTTGGCTTTTCCGATGTCTCGGATCCGCTTCTCTACATGGCGATGCATATCACATCGGATGAGATGGAGAATGATTTCAGAGAATCACTGAAGATTCTCGATAATGCAGGTATCCCATACAGCTCTGACGCTCTCAGGACGATAATAGCAGTGCTTGACGGGAATGCGCCGGAAGCACCAGCAAAAGAGGCTATAGCAATCGAGCCTCCTGTATATGACTCAGGGCTCTTCACATACAGCCCTGCAAGTTTTGTGATGGGCAATACGGCATCAGTTTCCTACCCAGAGTCCAAGGACCGCTTCGTCAAAGCGGAGACCGGAGAGTTCAGCATTGCCGCCGATCCTGTCTCAGAGTACGAGTATGCGCTCTTCGTTGCAGAAAATCCCTACTGGGCAAAGTCCAATAAGGATACGCTCATCGCCGATGGCATGGCAGACGGGAACTACCTTTCCGATGTCACGCTCTCCACATCGGTCCGCTCCGGGCTTCCCATCAGGAGCATCAGCTGGCATGCGGCCGATGCCTACTGCAGATGGCTATCTGAGAAGACCGGGATGAACATAGTCCTTCCGTCGGAGGCGGAGTGGACGCTCGCAGCATACTCTGCATCTGAAAAGCTATACACATCGTCCCTCTTGTCAATCGACAATGACAATACAGCGCCGAAAGCGATGATGGGACAGCTTTGGGAGTTCACCTCAACATCATTCATCCCACTCGCTCACTTCGTACCAGAGGATGCGGAGAGACTCGCTTCCCTCTATCCATACGATGATGCCGTCGTAAAGGGCGGAAGCTGGATCAATACGCCGGATATGGTCGATGCGGATACATCGGGTGCTATGGACAGAAGCGCATGCTCCGTCTATGCTGGCTTCAGAATCGGGGTAAGATAGTGGAAACGAAGCTTATACAGAAGAACAAGAAGGCATACTTCAACTATGAGATACTTGAGGAGCTTGAGACAGGCATAGCGCTCGTCGGCACGGAGGTCAAGTCCGTGCGCGAGGGCAAGTGCTCATTCTCAGATAGCTACATCGTCCCGAAGAACGGCTCGCTCATACTCATCGGATTCCTCATCCAGCCCTACTCCCATGGGAATATCTTCAACCATAAGACGGACAGGAACCGCGTTCTCCTTGCTCACAAGCAGGAGATAAAGAAGTTCACTAGGAAGGTCAACGAGAGAGGACTCACAATCGTTCCGCTTGAAATCTACCTTAAGGGAAATCTTGTGAAGATGAAGATAGCGCTTGCACGCGGAAAGAATGTCAGGGACAAGAAGGACGCAATCAGGGAGAGGGATCTCAACAGGGATGCAAGAAGGCAGCTTAGGGAAATCAACAGCTATTGAGCTGCGATGGCGCTCTGTGCTCCAAGGATGATTGCATTGAGCTTCTCCGCAATCATCTTCTCATTCTCGGTGAAGCCTCCAGCCACCCACTGCTCTATCACGCGGACTGCGCCTCCTGATATGAAATAGTAGAGAATCTCCGCATCGCGGCGGCTTATCCCTAGTTCATCGGACCAGTTGTCCACAGCAGATGGAAGCGCGAATGTTAGGATCGTGGCAAGGAACTTCTTGTCGCCGTTCTCAGAGAACAGCAGGGAGCATAGGTCGTTGTTTGCTCTTGCAATCCGGAGTATCAGATACACAAGGTCAGAGACAGAATTAAGGGTATCCCCGGAGATCTTGATGCTCGTGCTAAGCTCCTGGAGGAAAAGACCCTCGACTTCCGAAAGAAGGTCCTGGACAGAGTCATAATGGCAGTAGAAGGTATTGCGGTTGACCTCGCCCTTCTTGCAGATCTCGCTTACGGAGATCTCGGAAACGGACTTTGTCTTCAGAAGATCAAGAAGCGCTCTTTTCAGGCGCTCCTTCGTTTTGACTATTCTTACATCAACCTTCTCAGCCATAACTCTCTGCAATGGAGGTGGGGAGACTCGAACTCCCGTCCTAACAGTCCACCCATAAACGTCTACGGATATAGTCCTGCTTCTATCTTGGCCGGACTAAGGCAGCAGAACAAGCGTTCATCCGGTGCATCGCCTTAATCTCCTCCCCTGCCCGGCGAACTGCCTGGGAGAAAGCCCCCTTCGGTAAAGGAATCAGAGTGCCAGAGGCTTAACCCAGAGATTCCCGCTCAGAACTGCGATCAAGCAGCAAGAGCAAATGCTTCGTCAGAGACGTACTCGTCTTCTTTCTTTGCATTTAATTTTTGGTGCCGGTTTAACAAGTCAGCTCTTGACCCGCAGTCTATGGCATAGCAAAGCCAGTCGAAACCAGAACACCCCCATGCTTTACGGCAATAAAGTAACAAAGAAATTGCGAATCATCAAGAGAGAAAACAAGCAGAGTGCCTATTTTCCCTCATGCGACACGAGGTAATCGCTGAAAGCGCTGAAGAACTCCTCAAGATCATCATACCGGATAGCGGCATAGTCATCGATGTATGTCCTCTGCCTGTTCACAATCACGATATCCTTGCCATTCCTTGCGGAGATATAAGGCAGGGATGCTGCCGGGTTGACGACAAGGGAGGAGCCGAGGACTATCGCAAGGTCGGCATTGGCAAAGGCATTCTCCGCTCTCATCAGCATGGATGAGTCAAGAGGCTCGCCGTAGAATACGATATCGGGCTTGATCACGCCACCGCATGATGCGCATACGGGAACAGCTCCTGCATTCACAGAGCGCGCAATCTCGTCATACCCATACTGGCGGTGGCACTCCATGCAGTAGCCGAAGCGTACGCTTCCATGGAGCTCATAGACCTTCTTTGATCCTGCCCTCTGATGGAGGTTATCGATATTCTGGGTGAAGATGCCCTCCGTGAGCCTCCCCCTCCGCTCCATCTCAGCAAGAGTCCTGTGGATTATATTCGGCTCATAGCTATCCATCTGGTACCAGTTATCGCGAGCCCATGAGTAGAAGACATCGGGATGGAGGCGGAAGAACCCTATCTCGAGTATCTCCTCAACGCTCATATTCCCGAACTCCTTTGAATAAAGGCCTCCCGAGGAGCGGAAGTCAGGGATGCCCGAGAGCGTCGAGACCCCTGCTCCTGTCAGGACAACGATTCTTCTCGATTTACTGTAGAGATCAAAGAATGCGGAGTAATCACTCAACTTTATGCCCCCTGAAAGTATTGCCGCTGAGCTCATCGGCATTAACTTTGACGATGTCTCCATCACTAAGCGGCGATGAAGAGGAGAAGACGAAGTAGTCATTGTGCTCGCTCCGCCCGAGATACATGCCCTCGTCATCACGGCTCCTGCCTGTGACAAGCACACGGGCGGAGAACGGTATCATCGATTCCTTTATCCTCTTCTGCCTTTCAAGCTGTTCATTGATAAGCCTCTCGAGACGCCTGATCTTAACCTCGTCCTCAATCTGGCCATCCATCGAGGCAGCCCTTGTCCCCTCGCGTGGATTGAAGTAATACATGAACGCTTCCGTGCATCCCATGATCTCCATCATGGAGAGCGTCTCCTCATACTCCTTCTCCGTCTCTGAAGGGAAGCCAACCATTACATCTGTTGAGAATGTAAGCCCCGGAATCCTTTCCCGCATCTTCCCGACAAGAGATATGAAGCTCTCCCTGGTATTCTTCCTGTTCATCAGGGAAAGGATACGCGTAGAGCCTGACTGCATCGGAAGGTGGATGTGGCTGGCAATACGGCGCTCACGTGCGATGACATCGATAAGATGGTCAGAGAAATCCTTAGGATGGGGAGACTCGAAGCGCACGAACTGGATGCTCTCCATATATGGCACGATGATCTCAAGGAGCGTCGGGAAATCGACATGGGAGCCATTATATTCCGATGAGTATGAATTCACGTTCTGCCCGAGAAGGGTTATCTCCCTGACATTCCTTTCCTCAAGCGCCTTTATCTCCTCTATGATATCCTCAACAGGCCTTGAGACTTCCCTGCCCCTTACATACGGAACGATGCAGTATGAGCAGAAGTTATTGCAGCCATTCATTATAGGCACATAGCTTGAGTATGCCCCCTCCTGATAATAAGAACGCTGGAAACTATAGTGATCAAGGGAAGGAATGCTTCCCGATACGATGAAATCAGGGATGGAGGCCTTATCGTTCGTTCCTATGACTGCATCGACATATGGAGCATCCTTCTTAAGATCTTCCTTGAGACGTTCTGCCATGCAGCCTGTGACGATTATCCTTGTGCCATGCTTCCTCTTCTCAGCGGAATAGAACCCCAGACGTCCCCAGATCCTGTTCTCAGCAGTCTTCCTTACAGAGCATGTGTTGAGGATAACGGCATCGGCCTCATCGGGATTCTCGGTCTTCTCGATTCCCCTTCCCTTCAGGAGAATCTCAAGCGCATCGGACTCGGCCTTATTCAGCTGACACCCATAGGTCTCTATAAGATACTTCACTTTCCTCTTCTCCTGATGGCAGCCTCAAGCGTGTTCTCCATAAGCATGGAGACGGTCATAAGCCCGACACCTCCCGGAACAGGGGTTATCGAGACATCGCGGTCGCTGAAGGAATCATAGTCGGCATCCCCTGTGAGCCTGAAGCCCTTCTCCCTTGTCGGGTCCTCAATCCTGTTCACACCGACATCGATGACAGCAGCCCCGTCCTTCACATAGCTGGAATCGATTGTGCCAGGGTGTCCTGCTGCCACTATTATGATATCAGCAGAGAGCGTATGCTCCTTAAGATCCTTTGTCTTCGTATTGCATACCGTCACAGTTGCATCCGCTCCGCGCTGCATCAGAAGCAGGGCCATGGGCTTTCCTACGATATTGCTCCTGCCTATCACGGTGACATTCCTGCCAGCAGTCTCTATGCCATAGTATTCAAGGGTCTTCATGATCCCTTTAGGTGTGCATGGAACGAATGCATCATTGCCTATTGCAAGCCTTCCAAGGTTCACAGGCGTAAATCCATCGACATCCTTCTCTGGAGCGATCCTGTCGATGACCTTATCGGTATCGATACCCTTCGGGAGAGGAAGCTGGACGAGTATTCCATCGACATCATCCCTTGCATTGAGCTCATCGATCAGGGCAAGAAGATCCTTCTCCTCGGTATCTGCATCAAGATTATACTGAAAATGCATAAAGCCCAGAGACGCTGCTGCCTCGGCCTTCTTCCTGACATATGTCATGCTCGCAGGATCCTCTCCCACAAGCACTACCGCAAGCGATGGAACGCTATTTCCTTCACCAGTGAATACTTCAGTCCTCTTCCGGATACTTTCGAGAACGGCATCCGCAACCTTTCTGCAACCTAATCTTCTCATATGGGGAATTATAGAGAGTAAGCGCGAGGCCAACAAGTCTGTTTGAATGAAGTATCGCGTTCATGTATAATCGCCTAGAGGAGCAACCGATGAAGAAACTGACAGCTATCATATTGCTGCTATTGGCATTGCCGCTGTATCTCGCTGCATTGCCTACATACTATGATACGGGCTCGCAGGTATTCACGATATCAGCAGGTCCGACTATTCCTTTCTTCTACTACAATCCGAACGATCCCGAATTCCCTCTCACATTCGGATTCGGCGCAGGCGATGGACAGACGCACCATACGGTAGGAGGCTTCGGATCCATATCCTACCAGGTCTTCCTGAATGAGTACTTCGCTATCGGAGGCGAGCTGGGATACCACTTCGACTTCGTAAGGAGCAATGATGTCTATACATCAGTCCCTATCCTCCTGAAGTTCACATATGTTCCGCTCCAGGGAGACTTCGAGATACCGATATCGCTCGGAATCGGCCTTGATTACATCGCAATAAGCGACTACTCAAGCATCAACCTCGGAGTCACATTCGAGATCGGCATGAGGTACTTCTTCACGAATGAATGGGGTGCTGGCATTACGGCAGGATTCCATATGGTACCTGAGATCTATGGCGTATCAGGCGATTCAGCAAAGAAGAATTCGCTCTATGCTACCGTACCGCTGATGGTATCGGTCATCTACAGGCATTAAGGGGGGAGACAATGAAGAAACTGCTTCTTTCGATATTCATCATACTACTCGCAGTATCATGCAATGATTCCTCCAGAGGTGTCCTGCAGTGGGCATATCAGTTTGCGGAGGAAGAGGAGAGCTATAACCAGAGCTACCTCGGAAATGATGGAACACGCATCTATCTTGAGCGTGACTGGGATATATACAAGGCTTATTCAGTCCAGCGCAGCAATGGCAACGGCTATGAGATCAGGTACGAGAAGGTCCTTGAGTCCTCGAAGGATGATCCATTCCCGATCGTATTCCAGGATGGCTACCTCTATATGGCATACAAGGATAGCACTACAAAGCTCTATCAGTTCTTCCGCGTGAGAGTTCCTGAGAGCGGAGAGATAACGCTTGATGAACTCAATAAAGCCATGACAGACAATAAATGCACGATCACAGGCGTAAGTGATATAACCTCCTTCGCGGTCTCACGTATCGCCCCGGATAAGATCCAGATCCTCTATAAGCTCCAGGGCGAGAACAACCTAAGCCCTGCTCACTATGCACAGCTGGAAATCAATGGCACATCGATGTCACTCTCATCGCAGTTCTCTGTACCTTCCAATTCACAGATGATCGGCGATGGTGTTCTAAAAGCCACGACAGATGATCCGGAGATCGAGGGTCTTCCTGATAACATGAATGATCTTTATGTGATCATTGATGGCACAATGTCGAAGATCTACACTGCCCACGATTCCCGTGACTACCCTATGGGATCAGATGGCAACTATGCAGCTCTTGCAAGCGGTGAGATCTGTGCTATCGACACATCATATAAGGAAAACGGATATGACGGCAGGCTAAGGCAGAGCGATCTGCGGTTCGATGTCCTCGACAGGGAGGTTAACTACCTGACAATCTACAGGGATGGAAACAGCGTTGTCGGCTATCTCTCTGACAATGGCATCTACTGGAGGGAGGACATAAACGACACATCCGAATCGAACAACAAGTCCAGGCCTTCGATCATCTCCGTCACAGAGGATGCCGATGTCGTCCCACTCTGCTTCGCTGGAAAGAACGGAAGCAACAGGGAATACTTGATGATAACCCAGGACAATGGCTTCTATGTCGTACGCCCTGAAGCATCAGGTACGCAGAGGCTTGAGAAGATAAGATCCGGATCAGGCTATATGCTTTCCGACTTCCTTTAATACAACAATGCAATAAGCATTCATAAGGCAGTACATGGAATCATGTGCTGCCTTATTTCTTTTTCATTGGTTTTGCTATATATCATTTCATGAAGGAGAAATGGAATGGCTACTGAATCTTTCGGAAAAATACTGAAAGCTGCTCCCGGATGGGGAGAAAAAGCTGTGTGGGAAGCCTTCAGGAACCCTACGCTGAAAAATGATTGTCCTGCCCCCAAACCCATATTCACTCCTTCAGATGAAAAGATAAAAGCTTTCAGAGAAAAGTACGGTATCAATAAGTGAATATATTATCTATCCCGCGCTTTCTTGAAATCACAAATGGGATCAAGGCTGCTTCTGATATACTCTCTCCTTTTTCTGATTCAAAAACAGCGATGTTGATTTAAAAATGATTTGTCGGGTACAGATCTTATGTCGAGCACCAGCTTTGACATGATTATTCATTGACCATGATCATCACATTACTTACTATTTCGCTTATGGCGATTCTGGCCTTCATTGCTGTTCTATTGTTATCGATAACACTGGGCATATCCATCATCTGGGCGCTTATTGCAGGGTATGCGATATTCTTCATACATGCATACATGCATGGATTATCGGCAAAGAGGATTCTGAGAATCTCTCTTGAAGGAATATATGGGGCAAGGAACATACTCCTTGCCTTCGTGCTGATCGGGATGCTCACAGCCTCATGGCGCCTGGCAGGAACGATTCCTGCCGTGATCACATACTCAATGCCTATAATTCGTCCTGAGTGGTTCCTTGGCGCGGCATTTCTTGTCAATTCGCTCATATCATTCCTGACAGGAACATCCTTCGGAAGTGCTGCAACAGTCGGAATCATATGCATGACGATATCCGATGCAATCGGTATGAATCCGATGCTTGCAGGTGGAGCAATCCTTTCCGGCGTATTCTTCGGAGACAGATGCTCACCTGTATCGACAAGCGCACTGCTTGTGGCTGATCTGACGAAGACAGATGTCAACAGCAATATACCAGGGATGGTAAGGACATCGGTTATCCCATTCATACTCTCATTTGCCGCATACTGCGTGATGAGTTTTCTATCGGTTACCGGAAATACAATAGATACAGGACTGACAACGCTGTTCATGGAGAGCTTCCGAATAGGATTCATCCCACTGCTTCCAGCACTTATCATGCTTATTCTCTCACTGCTCCACTTCAGCACGAGACGGACAATGGCTGCAAGCATCCTATCTGCTGTTATCATTGCGATATTCTATGAGAAGATATCTCCTGCAAAACTCATTCCCATGCTTATTACAGGCTATGAAGCAGATTCGACAGAACTTGGGATAATGCTCAATGGCGGAGGAATCGTATCGATGGTGAATGTTGCCATCATCGTAGCGATATCCTCATCATACTCAGGTATCTTCCATGAGACAGGCATGCTTGATGGGATGAAGGGAAAGCTCCTCAAATCAAGGATTCCATCAAGAATCACAATTACTGCAGTATCGACACTCACTGCCATGATATCCTGCAACCAGACCCTTGCAACGATGCTGACCCATCAGCTCTGTACCGACCTTGAGAAAGATAAAAGGAAGATGGCGATAGCGCTTGAGAACACAGTCATCGTAATCGCACCGCTCATTCCATGGTCAATTGCAGGAAGCGTACCGCTTTCAGTCATCGGAGCGCCTATGAGCTCGATAGCAGCCGCATGCTATCTCTATCTCATTCCTGTCTGCTGGATGATGGGAAGGAAAAAGCCGGAAGACTGACTCCTCCGGCTTCTCTCTTATTCAAGGATCTCGTGAAGGATTGCCCTCACCTCAGGATCCTTGTAGACCTCATCGACCTCATCATGGGTCAGGCCGATGAACTCATGGCACGTATAGTGGATCCACCTTGAATCCTCCGGCTTCTTCAGGATGTGCTTCCGGCACCAGTAATCGGGCTGGATGGCAAGCGGAGGCTCTTTCTTATAAAGAGGGACTTTATAGTCATAGACCGCGACCTTTATATCCTCTCTTGGAATCCCTTCCTTCATCACGCAGCCGACAAGAGCATTGACGGTCATTCCCGTATCGAAGATATCATCGACAATGAGGATCTTCTGCCCCTTTCTGAGGTTCTTCGGGCTCCATGTCCATCCATCGATATCAACATGGCTGGAGTGCTCCTGGACAGATCCGTATGAGCGTGCGACAACAGCGGCATAGAAGACAGGATTCCTTCCCTCCTTCTTCGCTATGAGCTTGTAGTACTCACTCATGACATTTGCCATGTACGCGCCGCCTCTGAGCGAATCATAGATCACATCCGGGACGAAATGGTCCTCCATGTGCATCCTGCGGACAAGCTTGAGCGCTGCATCCCTGATCATATCGCATGTGATGAAGTCCTTAGCCATATCCCCTCCTTTCAGATCCGGGTAAGTATCTCCAGCCCGGAATCCGTCATGGCTACAGTATGCTCCCAATGGCATGCAGGCTTTCCGTCAGCAGTCTTGACGCCCCAGCCATCGGGCTCCGTGATGATCTTATATGTTCCCATGTTTATCATGGGTTCGATAGCGAATACCATTCCCTTTCTGATACGTGGATTGGGATTCATGAGTGAGACATAGTTCGGAATCTCCGGATCCTCGTGCATCTCGAAGCCAACGCCATGCCCGCAGTAATCCCTGACAACCCCATAACCGAACTTGCGGCAGTGGCCTGAGACAGCTGCAGCTATATCCTGGATCCTTGCGCCAGGCTTTCCTGCCGCCTCAATGCCGAGATAGAGGCTCTTCTCCGTCTCTACATTGAGCTTATGGACATCGGGAGATACGGTTCCTATCTCATATGTATGGGTGGAATCGCTTATGAATCCATTCTTCTCAAGACAGATATCTACAGACACGATATCCCCGTCCTTGAGTATCTCGTTCTTTGAAGGGATTCCATGGATAACCATATCATTGACGGAGACGCATGTCGCTGCAGGATAGCCCATATAGCCTACGCATGGAGCGCCTGCATGATGCCTCTTCATCCAGTCATGGAAGAGCTTATCGACATCCCACGTGCTCATGCCAGCCTGAATCTGAGGCCCGATCTCCTCGAACATCTCGGCAAGCATGTGTCCGCTTGTCCTGATTCCGTCTATCTCGCTCTCCGACTTAAGCTGGATCATCTCTCCTCCTTGAGGTTATCCTTCCTGTATGCATCAAGTATACCATTGATGAAACGGAAGGAAACATCGTTCGAAAGCTCCTGGGAAAGCTTGACTGCCTCATCGATGACAATCGCAGGATGGACATCACGTGAGAAGGCAAGCTGGTAGAAAGCTATGCGGAGGATATTCCTGTCGACGAAATCAATCCTCTCGATAGGCCTGTTCAGCGAATACTTTGAGATAAGCGCATCGATTGCCTCGAGATTTTCGATCGTTCCATAGATAAGAAAGCGGATGAATACCTTATCATCCTCATCAAGAGAGGCGACCTCCTCCTCGTTCATTCCCTGGAAGGGATCGAACTCTGCATCAGGAGAGAGGCTGCCATTGAAATCAAGGGAGTAAAGCGTCGAGACGGCAATCTCCCTGTCGCGGTGTCTTTTCATCAGTTGCCCTTGTATAGAATATTGATCCTAGCCTCGCCTCTGAGCTCTGCAAGCAGTGACTCAAGAGCCTGGGAAGCTGCGATCTGTGAATTCCTTGTGAGAAGTATCTGATAGATGTAGTCGTGGACAGTCGTCTGGTCCTGAGGGGACACTGGATCATTGATGGAAAGAAGCTTTCCTGGCGTATGTACAGCGACCTTGACGATATGGTAGCCGGTATTTGACTCAAGAACTCCGGATACATCGCCAGCATCCATCAGCATGACCTCATCGCAGAATGCATCGCCCCAGCCCTGCCTTGCGACTGTGTTGTTGATTGTAAGCCAGCCGATCTCACCGCCATTGCTTCTGGAGCCGTCATCCTCGCTGTAGAGCTGCACAGCCTTCTCGAACGTGATAGCACCTGAGGAGATCTCTGCGCTGACGGTCTCAAGCTCTGCCTTCTTAGCTGCATCCTCATCGGCATTGCCTGTCTTCACCTTGTAGATATGCGAAAGCTTTACAGCCTCTGGCTGGAAGAATGTCTGCTGGTTCTGCCTGAAGAAGCTCTGGATATCGCTCTCGGAAGGCTCCTGCACATTCTGCAGCTCCTCACCTCTCTCCTGCATGAGATACATGTTGAGTATCTGCTGGTTCTTAAGGGATTCCCTGTAGTTCTCAAGCGAGCCGAACTGCCTTATGACCTCAGCCTGGAACTGATCCTCGGTGACTGTCTGTCCGACAGCAGCTGCCTGCTGCACTGCATTGTTGAAAACCTGCCTGTAGAGCGAATCAATCTGGCGGTCATTTATCGTGATGCCATCGCGCTCTGCGCCCTGGATGAAGACCTCATCATTGATCATCGTCTGGAGAACGTCCTGAACGGTGACATCCGTCATGCCCGCGTTCCTGTATCTCTCAACCTCTGCATTGAGATCCTCAACGGTTATAACGCTGTTGCGGATAAGATTGACTGTGGCAGCAGGCTCCGAGATCATTGATGCTGCAAAGAGCACGGATGCTGCGAGAAGAAGCAGCAATACAGTGGAAAATCTCTTCATATTATAAGTTCCTCTCAACATTGAGGCGCTTTCCGATAGCCTGGGCCTCATCAGGATTCTTTATCACTTCGGAAAGCTTGAGTATCATGCCCTCGCCTTCCATTGCCTTCATAAGATTGAGAAGCGTCTTGTTCTTCCTAAGTCCGCTTCCGGTTACAAACGCCATGCATCTCTTACCGGAGACCGCTCCTGCCGCAGCGAGGAACTTCGCAATCTCACCGGGAACAGATGCAGAGAAGAAAGAAACAGGCTCAGTACCTATGATCACATAATCATAGATTGTGAGCCTCATCTCCTCAGTGCGCATATTCACGACATCAGCAATATGGCCATTGCCGGCAAGTCCTCTGGCAAGAGCCTCGGAAACCGCCTTCAGCCTATCGCTTTCGCGTGATTTTCCAGCATATAGGATACAAACCTGCATCCAACTCCTCCTTTAAAGAAAATATAAGCCGGCTAGCCACATAAGGGAAGCCGGCATTCCGGAAAAAAGGAATCACTGAGCAGAAACTGTATCCGTTTCAGCCTCTGCTGTGCTTGCTGCCTGATCAACCCAGCTTCCGCTTGCTGCAGAGGACTCTGCAGAAACAGCAGCAGCTGTAGCCTCAGGAACTGAATCGCTCGTCTTGTTCACGATAGCGACGACAAGCGAAAGAACCATGAATACTATTGCCAGGGTTACTGTTGCCTTGGTTATGAAGGAAGAAGTACCTGAACCGAAAGCGGACTCAGAACCACCTCCGAAGATTCCTCCAAGACCTACGCTGTTCTCATCCTGTACGGTGACAAGGAAGATGAGAAGCAGAGCGACAATGCAGAAAAGCACAAGCAGTATGATACCTAAAATACTCATCTCTTACTCCATTACTTGCTGTATGTTATGATGGGCAGGAACTGCTCGAGCGTTAGGGATGCACCTCCGACAAGCGCTCCATCGACATTCTCCTTTGCCATCAGGGCCTTTACATTACCGGCCTTAACAGAACCACCATACTGTATAATCAGGTTTTTAGCAATATCATCGGAGTACAAAGATGCTACTGTGAAGCGGATGAAGCTGTGTGCGCCATCTGCATCCTCAGGTGTTGCAGTCTCGCCTGTTCCGATTGCCCATACAGGCTCGTAAGCGATTGTGATGTGGGACATCTCCTCAGGGAGAACATCCTTGAGGCCGACTTCAAGCTGCCTCTTCAGGACTTCCTCAAGCCTTCCGGACTTTCTCTCCTCGAGTGTCTCGCCTACGCAGAGGACGACATCCATCTTGAGGGAGAGAGCAAGAAGAACCTTCGAGTTGATGATCTCATCTGTCTCACCGTAGTACTGCCTTCTCTCGCTATGGCCGAGGATAACAGTCTTCACGCCGAGATCAAGGAGCATCTCAGGGGAAACCTCACCGGTATATGCACCGGAGAGATGGTTTGCCATGTTCTGAGCTGCCACGATGATATCAGAGCCCTTGACCGCCTCGAGAACAGCAGGGATGGATACAAAAGACGGAGCGATCATGACACGGCAGTCCGGCTGCTCCTTCTTTACAGCCTCAGCAAGCGAGGCTGCATACTTCGCTCCCTCGGAGGGAGTGAGATTCATCTTCCAGTTTCCAGCTATATATGCTCTTCTCATGATTACTTCTCCAGTGCCTTGATGCCAGGAAGCTCCTTGCCCTCGAGGAACTCAAGGGAAGCTCCACCGCCTGTCGATACATGCGAAATCTTGTCAGCAAGACCGAACTTGTTGATTGCAGCAACGCTGTCTCCGCCGCCAACGACGGTTGTAGCATCGGATGCTGCGAGAGCCTTTGCGACTTCCTCGGTGCCCTTAGCGAAAGCTGCGAACTCGAATACGCCCATCGGTCCGTTCCATACGACTGACTTTGCCTTCTTGACTGCAGCAACGATCTTCTCTGTCGTCTTAGGACCGATATCCATACCCATGAGGTCATCTGGGATATCCACGCCGTCGACATAGACAGGCTCAGCTGTCTCTGCGAACTCTGCAGCAGCGACATGATCCACAGGGAGAATGACCTCGACACCCTTCTCTGCTGCCTTCTTGAGGAAGGAGGAAGCTGTCTCGAGATAGTCATCCTCGACAAGGGACTTGCCGATCTTGTGGCCCTGTACCTTGAGGAATGTATATGCCATGCCTCCGCCGATTACGACTGTGTCGCATGTGCGGACAAGTGACTCGAGAACAGTGATCTTGGAAGAGACCTTCGATCCGCCGATGATTGCAACGAATGGCTTGTCAGGGTTCTCAAGAAGAGGAGCCATGAACTTGACTTCCTTCTCAATGAGGAATCCAGCATAGGATGGGAGATAGTGGGAAACACCCTCTGTCGATGCATGTGCGCGGTGTGCTGTTCCAAATGCATCGTTGCAGTAGATATCGCCATAGGAAGCGAGAGTCTTTGCGAACTCCGGGTCATTGCCCTCCTCTTCCTTGTAGAATCTGACATTCTCAAGAAGAAGGACCTGGCCAGGCTGGAGTGCCTTGACTTCCTTCTCAACCTCTGGTCCGATTACATCCGGAGCGAGCTTCACTTCCTTTCCGAGAAGCTTCGAGAACTCTGCTGCGACAGGAGCAAGGGAGAAGTCAGGATTCTTCTGTCCCTTAGGGCGTCCGAGGTGTGTCATAACAACAAGGGAAGCACCGTTGTCAAGGATGTACTTGATTGTCGGGAGTGCTGCCTTGATTCTTGTAGCATCTGTTACGACGCCGTTCTTGAGAGGTACATTGAAATCGACGCGGATAAGGACTTTCTTTCCCTTGAGATCCGCTTCATTGATTGTATTAAGCTTCATGAAAACCTTCCTTTATGAAAACAGGCCTGCTTTCCGGCAGGCCCGTATTTATGCCCGGGCATAAAGCGCCGGATTGAAATCAGCCATTGACCTTCTTCATATGAGCGATGAGGTCGAGAACCTTGTTGGAGTAGCCGATCTCATTGTCATACCAGGAAACAACCTTGACGAATGTGTCGGTAAGAGCGATACCAGCCTTTGCGTCGAAGATCGATGTCCTTGTGTCACCGAGGAAATCGGAGGAGACAACTGCATCCTCTGTGTATCCAAGGATACCCTTGAGTGAGCCCTCGGAAGCTTCCTTCATAGCCTTGCAGATATCCTCATACTTGGTCGGCTTTGCAAGGTTGACTGTGAGGTCAACGACAGAGACATCAAGAGTAGGAACTCTCATTGACATACCTGTGAGCTTGCCGTTGAGGGAAGGAATGACCTTGCCTACAGCCTTTGCAGCACCTGTTGAGGATGGGATGATGTTGCCGGAAGCAGCGCGGCCGCCTCTCCAGTCCTTCATTGAAGGTCCGTCAACTGTCTTCTGTGTAGCTGTTGTTGAGTGGACAGTTGTCATGAGACCATCGACGATTCCGAAGTTATCATTGAGAACCTTTGCGATAGGAGCAAGGCAGTTTGTTGTGCAGGATGCATTTGAAACGAACTGTGTTCCCTTTACATATGTATCCTCGTTTACGCCTACTACGAACATCGGAGTATCATCCTTTGAAGGAGCTGACATCACGACATACTTTGCACCAGCGTTGATGTGAGCCTGTGCCTTCTCCTTTGTGAGGAAGAGACCTGTTGACTCGACAACGTACTCAGCGCCAACCTCATCCCACTTGAGCTCGTTAGGATCCTTGCATGCTGTTACGCGGATCTTGTGGCCATTGACAATGAGAAGGGACTTCTCCACGTCAGCCTCGATTGTTCCTTCGAACTGTCCGTGCATTGTGTCATACTTGAGCATGTAAGCGAGGTAGTCTACCGGGCAGAGGTCATTGATTCCTACGATCTCGACATCCGGGCGGTTCATTGCTGCGCGGAATACGAAACGGCCGATTCTTCCGAATCCATTGATTCCGATTTTCATCTTTCTTTCTCCTTCTGATCGTTCAGCACAATCGATATTTTTATATCAGATATCTCCTGCAAGATATCACTTTACGGCAATTATGACAACATAGTGCTGTCAGCCATGAATATAATACCTTTCAGGTATTTTGTCACTTAATATCCATCTGAAGCTTGTCCTTCAGGATGACATCGTGCGCACCACCCTCGACTATCGATGTCGGGGAGACGATCGTAAGCCTTGCCTTATTCCTGAATTCCTCCAGAGAGAGCGCTCCGCAGTTGCACATCGTCGACTTTATCTTCGATACGGTAAGGGCGACATTGTCCTTCAGCGGACCTGCATACGGTACATAGGAGTCAACCCCTTCAGGGAATGAGAGCTTCTTGTCGCCTCCGAGGTCATAGCGCTGCCAGTTGCGTGCACGCTGCGATCCCTCTCCCCAGTACTCCTTGAGGTAGTTGCCGTTTATATTGACAAGCGCTGACGGTGATTCATCGAATCTGGCGAAGTAGCGTCCCAGCATCACGAAATCCGCACCCATCGCGAGGGCTATCGTCATATGGTAATCGAAGACAATGCCTCCGTCGGAACAGACAGGGATGTATACACCGGTCTTCTCGAAGTACTCATCACGCGCTTTCACGACATCTATCAGAGCTGATGCCTGCCCTCTTCCGATTCCCTTAGTCTCACGTGTGATGCATATGGAGCCGCCGCCTATACCAACCTTTACGAAATCAGCACCAGCATCGGCTAGGAAGCGGAAGCCATCCCCGTCAACGACATTGCCGGCACCGACTTTGACGCTATCGCCGTATTTCTCCCTGATCCAGGAAAGGGTACGCTTCTGCCATTCGGAGAATCCTTCGGAGGAATCTATGCAGAGCACATCAACCCCGGCATCGACAAGGAGGGGCACCCTCTCTTCATAGTCCCTGGTGTTTATACCTGCACCGACGATATAGCGCTTTCTGGAATCGAGAAGCTCAAGCGGATTCTCCTTATGTGTTGAATAGTCCTTCCTGAAGACGAAGGATACAAGATGGCCATCCTCGCTGAGGATCGGGAGCTGGTTGAGCTTATGCTCCCAGATGATGTCATTGGCCTCGGAGAGCGTTATGCCCTCACGGCCGTAGATGATCTTTGATACAGGAGTCATGAATGATGAGACCTTATCGTCCTCGCTCATCCTTGAAAGCCTGTAATCACGGGAGGTGACAACGCCCTCGAGCTTTCCCCTTGCAGTACCGTCCGAGGTGATGGCGATGGTGGAGTGCCCCGTTCTCCTTGTCACTGCAAGGACATCGCCCAGGGTGCTGTCAGGGGTGAGATTGCTATCCGATTCGACGAAGCCCGCCTTGTACGCCTTAACGCGGCGGATCATCTCCGCTTCGCTCTCAGCGCTCTGAGAGCCATAGATGAATGCGATGCCGCCTTCCCTGGCAAGAGCCTCACCCATGCGCTCTCCGGAGACGGACTGCATTATGGCGCTCACCATAGGTATATTCAGGGAGATAGCGCTCTCCTCACCCTTCCTGAACTTCACAAGAGGTGTGCGGAGCGAGACATTCGAAGGAACGCATTCCGATGAGGAATATCCGGGAACGAGCAGGTATTCACTGAATGTGCGTGAAAGCTCATCAAAGAAATAGGCCATGGATTATTCTCCTTGGCCTATCATTTATCTCATAAAACGGATTTTAGGGCAATATGATTCAGCTCTTCTCAGGCACCGAAGTATCTGCTAGATAGAGAACAGCGCTCTCCTTCGCGGCAAGCCTGACAGTCAGAGAACCATCTGAGACCGATGCATCGGCATCGCCATAGAGGATCCTGCAGCTGCCATGCGGAAGCATGAAGCTGTCAATCGTGACATGGCGCTCGCGTGGGCATCTGTTTATTATAGCAGCAATTGCCTTGCCACGCCCTATACGGAAGAGCACGAATGCATCATTGTCTATCTCCTCGGCTCTGAATGCGGAATACGGGAAGAAATCCATCTTCCTGATGCTGGCCATTTCCGAATAGAGCCTGAGGCGCTCCCGGTCCCATCTCTCCTCATTCCATTCCATAGGATAGCGGCAGCCTTCTGGGGAGCCCATCCTTCCTCCAATCCCTATCTCATCGCCATAGTATATGGAGGGCATGCCTGGAAGCATGAAGAGCGCTATGACAGCGCCATGGTACAGGACCGGATCCATTATCGCGGCATTGCTATGAAGCCTTGGGGTATCATGGGAATCAAAGAGGTTCATCTGGAAGAATGCAGATTGCGAAGGGACAGCCATGATGGCATTGCAGAGAGCCTCTGCAGTCTCTCCTCCGCTCCACTCAGCCTCCCGTTCCGGATCGAAGCCCCAGCCTGCGGAGAGGAATCTGTCCCTCTCGCCCATCCAGCTGCGGATGATGCGCCCTGCCCCGAAGTAGTTCATCGTCCCATCCCACATGTCTCCGGAGAGATAGATGCGGCTATCATCCCAGTCCTCGCCGACGAGGTAGAGATCGGGCCTGATTCCCTTGAGCGATGCACGGACATCCCTCCAGATCTCAGGAGAGAGCTGCACATCGCCCGAGCGTCCAACCTCCGGGGCGACATCGAGCCTCCATCCATCAATGCCGAATGGCGGCCTTATGAACTTCTGCATAGCGGAATCAGGATTCCTGTATATTAGATCTCTAAGACGCTCTGAGCGGTAATCGAGCTCAGGGAGCGTTCCGACTCCGTTCCAGAACCTTATTCCTCCATTGCTGTCATGGGCATAGAAAGATGCCTCTTCGCTATCTGGATCTGAGACGGCCTTTTTATACCACTCGGAGCATATGCCTGTATGGTTTATCGAGATGTCGAGGATCACGCGTATCCCATGCTCATGGAGAACCCTGATCATATTCTGGAGAGCCTCATCACCACCAAGCTTCGGATCAGTGTGGAAGAAATCGGCAGCATCGTAGCGGTGGACAGTCCGCGCATCATTGACTGGATTGATATAGACTGCAGTGATTCCAAGCGATGAAAGATAATCGGCCTTGTCGGCTATTCCTTTAAGGTCTCCATTGTAGAAATCGAGGCAGCGGGAGCTCTCGAAGTTCTTCGGGACAGAGTCCCACTCGGGGGTCGTCACTCTGCCGCCATCATACTCATACTCGCCATCCTTCGCTCCTGCGGAGGGATCTCCGGAGAAGAAGCGGTCAGGGAATATCTGATAGCACGTTGACGATGCAACCCAGGAAGGGGCATCGACCGAAGGAATCAGCGAGAACCTGTCAATGACGGGAGGAACGCTCCTTGCGACACCTCGCTGGGAGTAGTAATAGCTCCTTCCGCGGTAGAAGAATACGAAGAAGTAATGGAATATCTCCTGGGATGCGGGGATGCGGCATCGCGCGGTATAGCGCCTTGCGCCATTTACCGTTCCATCCTCTGACATCGGATAGGACCAGAGATAGCCTGATGCGCTGTCAGCCCTTAACAGGACTCCATCTGGCGGGGATGAGAATGCAATCGAAAGCGAGATCTCATCGCCTTCCTTCGGGAAGAGCGGAGAGACGAAGATATCCGAAAAAGATGAGAATACCTTTATATCAAGCATAGAATACCCTGGGCATATTATATCACCCAGGGCAGGATAAAATGCATAAAATCAGCGATTTACAGCCTTGATTATCGAAGCAAGCACTTCCTCGGGAGATACCGATGCATCGATATCGACAAGGAGACCCTTCTCCTTATAGTAGCCGATGAGAGGCTCTGTGGAAGCCTTATAGACCTCGAGGCGGTGCCTGATGGCCTCGGGCTTGTCATCATCGCGCTGGATCAGCGGCTCGCCTGTCTCATCATCGATTCCTTCCTTCTTCGGAGGATTCGTTACGATGTGATAGATCCTTCCTGTTGACTTGCAGAGACGGCGGCCGGAAAGCCTTCTAACGATCTCCTCCTCGTCAAGCACGAAGTTCAGCACATAGTCGATATCATCGATGCCGGAAAGAGCCTCAGCCTGGGCAATCGTCCTCGGGAAGCCATCGAGGATATAGCCATTGGCTGTATCATCCTTTGAAAGCCTGTCGCGGACCATCTCGCATGTGACATCATCTGGAACAAGACCGCCGGAAGCCATGATCGCCTCGACCTTCTTTCCGAGCTCTGTTCCGTTCTTGATGTTCTCGCGGAAGATATCACCTGTTGAGATATGCGGTACATCGAGCTCCTTCTTGAGAAGAGCCGCAACCGTTCCCTTTCCTGCCCCCGGAGGGCCTAAAAGCACAATATTCATATATTCACCTCATGGTGAGTATAGCAGATAAAGCGATTATAATCACCATGCATCGTTGATTCCCCATGTGACAATGGAGTAACATTCCAGCATGGGCAGCAGAGTCTCAGCAATACTTATCTTTACAGCGGCCATCCTTGCAGGATGCAGCAGCTTGAGTATCGATCCATATCTGGAGGAAGGGTATCAGCTTACAGGGCTTGAGGCCGCAGCTGTCTATGAGCGGGGGCTGGAGCATTCAGATTCGGAGAAGCTCTACTACAACCTCGCCTATTCCTACCTTGAAGCCGGTGAATACGAGAAGGCGATAGAGACAGCTGACAAAGCGCTCGAGCTCTATCCCGATATGCTCCGCTTCAGATACCTCAAGGCCTATGCATACAGGGAAGCTAGGATGCTGGCAAGCTATGAGAGAGAGCTTCTCTCCATTCTCGATGCCGATCCCGGCAATAATGATATAAGGGGAATACTTGCCCTCTATTACCGCGATATGGGCATGGACGAGAAGGCAAAGGACATGGCCATGGAGATACTCAGACGCACGCCGTCCGATCCGGAGGCGCTCTCCGTCATGGCCGATTACAGCGAATTCTACGATTCAATCGACAAGACATCCGATGAGGAGAAGCTTCCTGAAAGACCATGGAATGTACCGCCTGCCCTATACGATCCTCTCAGGATACTTAACGGCGAAGGGCTTATAAGCTGGACCTGATGCTCTTCCACTGGGCAACGGCAAGCTCATCGCATCTGTTGTTGAACTCATTCTCAGCATGGCCCTTGACCCAGATGAATGCCACTTGATGCCTGTCGAGCAGGACAAGAAGGCGCTTCCAGAGATCGGTATTGGGAACGGGCTTTCCCTTTCTGAGGAATCCCTGCTTAACCCAAGATGAGAGCCAACCTTTCGTAACTGAATCGACAAGATACTTTGAATCGGAGTAGAGCTCAACCTCGCAAGGCTCTGTCAGGGCCTCAAGCGCAGAGATAGCGCCCATCAGCTCCATGCGGTTGTTCGTCGTAGCGGGATCTCCGCCCGAAAGCTCCTTCGTATGTCCGTTATATGAAAGGATAGCCCCCCACCCGCCGGGGCCTGGATTGCCGGAGCATGCTCCATCGGTGTATATGGTGACCTTCTTCATCTTACCCCGGTCTTCTTTATGATGTGGTAGCCGAATTGCGTCTTCACAGGCTTCGAGATAGCTCCGACAGACATCTTCCTCACAGCGTTCTCAAACTGAGGAACCATCTTACCCTCTCCGAACCACCCAAGGTCCCCTCCCTTCGATTTCGAAGGGCATGTGGAGTACTGATGCGCAAGCGACTGGAAGGACTCTCCCTTCTTCACACGCTCATAGAGACGCTCCGCTGTCGCCTGGTCCTTTACAAGTATATGGCTAGCCCTGAATTCCATTTCCACCCTCCAGTATCATCTCACGGTATGAACGCACCTCGATATCCTCCTCCGAAAGCCCTGCGCTATGGAGAATCCTGTGGATATCCCTGCCCGCCTTTGCAACATCCTCTTCAGGTGCATCAAAGGGAAGCAGTATCTCGATCTCCAGAAACCACCCAAGATCATTGACGGACAGAAGCTCGATATGTGCCCCGTCCCCATACCACTCAAGACCATCCTTCTTCTTAATGAAGAAATCCTCAAGGCCGAGGGCATGGAAGAAGCGGATTGCAGGCTCAAGCTGATCAGGGGAGGACTGGAACTCATACTCGAAGTTGTTCTCGCCATTCCCGTCTAGAGATGTCTTCTTGCAGGTCATCTCGATAATGCCATTGTATGACCTGATCCTCATAGCCTGGATGCTCTCGCCGGGGCGTCTGAAGTAATGGTCCGATTTATGGACCTCCTTCCCTTCCCCATGGAGCTTCTCAAGGTTCTTCCTTACCGATGCGTAATTACCAGCATGCGCCTTAAGCTCGATTTCCCTCATAGCCTACTTCCACGGGAAGATCATGTTCTTGAGCGATCTCGGACCGACCTTCTCCTTTTCATCATAGAGGATATCCTCCCATGGGATATGCTTCCTGTCCGCATCGGGATTCTCCTCAAGATAGTCATACTTCATCATCATGAGCCTGATGGCATCCTCTGCAGCAAGCTGCATGCCCGTTATGCCGGGGATGATGCCCATCGTGAAGACAGACATGGCTGCGCACACGATATTGTACAGAAAGAAGAAGATGGTGAACCCGAAGTTATCTCCAACGATGATGAAGCACTTCTTCGCTGTCTTCAGCGGCCTGTCTGCCGGAAGATGGTTCATCAGCGGGAAGTAATACGGCAGGCAGAGAAGGAGTATAAGCTCGATCCAGAGAAGTACTACAGAGATAAGGATGCCAAAGGCATTGCCGTATGACAGATAGAACGGGATTATCAGGATAATATTCAGCACTGCGAGTATCAGAAGAAGAGCAAAGAAGAGCGAATGCCTTATATTCCTCACAAGCCCATACCTGAGGGCACTCCATGTATCGCCTTTATAATCAGAGTAATTATGGACAGCCGATGCGCTTGCTCCCATGAATATGGAGATCACAAGCAGCAGAACGGGAATCGCCAGCGCAGAAAGCGAGGGAACTCCCATGAACACTATGAAACCAAGATAGATCAGACCGAGATATGCGATATTGATCAGACAAATCGCAATCAGGTTATCCCAGCCGTCAAAGAAGGCCTTCTTTATGAAAAATCCTTTCATGCAGAATAATGTAAGGAAAATAGGGAATAAAGGCAACGGCAGGCATATTGGCAATACATTGCGTTTCTTAGAGCAATGATATCAAATTATTGATTTTTTATATAAATCATGTATTTACAAATATCTCAGCTCATGTTATAAGCTAATCAGTGGCTTAAATGACGTGCAGTCGGGTTGCCTAGAAGAGGGACCGCCATAGACGTTCCGGTGTAGTCCGGGATGCAAACCTCCAGATTGTCTCACCGGCCTGGAGGTTATTTTTTTCAGCCCATGATCCACTCCTATATTCATACAATATGCATGAATTTTCCTTTTTTACCGAATTTATGCATAAATATTCAAAAATCACTTGAAAGAAATTTATGAATATGCATAATGGCAGTTGTTAGGAGATAAACAAATGAAAGATAAAGTCATACTTGCATACTCTGGCGGTCTGGATACCTCGGTTATCCTCAAATGGCTTGCAAATAAGGGATTCGATGTAATCGCATACGTTGCTGATGTAGGACAGAACGAAGACTACAAGGCCATTGAGGAGAAGGCTTATGCAACTGGCGCTTCGAAGGTATATATAGAAGATCTCAAGAAGCCTCTTGTCACTGACTATATCTACCCTGCCCTCAAGGCCAATACGATCTATGAGGGAACATATATGCTCGGCACCTCGCTTGCAAGGCCTATAATCGCGAAGAGGCATATCGAGATTGCAAAGAAGGAAGGCACGAAGTACGTAGCGCATGGAGCTACAGGCAAGGGCAATGACCAGGTAAGGTTCGAGTTCGGCTACTACATGAACATGCCCGACGTTAAGATCATCAGCCCATGGAAGGATGAGGAGTGGCTCTCACAGTTCGAGGGCAGAAGCGATATGCTCAAGTACGCTGAGGAGAACGGAATCCCTGTGAAGGCCACGACAAAGAAGCCTTACAGCGAGGATGAGAACATGATCCACATCTCCCATGAAGCGGGAATTCTTGAAGATCCTTCGAAGAGGTGTCCTGAGGATGTATATTCCCTCACACTCTCCCCGCAGAAGGCTGCAGACAAGGAGACGATACTCACAATCGAGTTCAAGGATGGAACACCTGTGTCTGTGAAGAACGAGAACGATGGCACTGTTGTCACAGAGCCTGTTGAGATGATCATGTACCTGAACAAGATGGGCCATGACAATGCAATCGGCAGGGTCGATATGGTCGAGAACAGGTTCATCGGCATCAAGTCCAGGGGCGTATATGAGACTCCGGGATGCGAGATCCTATGGAAGGCTCACCACAACCTCGAGGGTCTCTGCATGGACAAGGAAGCTATGCACCTCAGGGACATGCTCTCTCCGAAATACGCAGAGCTTATCTACAACGGCTACTGGGGAGCTCCTGAGTTCAACATGCTCACAGCACTCTTCGAGGAGAGCCAGAAGAACGTCACAGGCAAGGCAACAGTCGCTCTCTACAAGGGCAATGTGATCAACGCTGGAATCGAATCCCCCTGCTCCCTCTACAACGAGGACCTCGGATCGATGGACAAGGCTGGCGGCTATCATCCGATTGACTGCAAGGGCTTCATAAACATCAATGCAATCAGGCTCATGGCATCTGCAATGAGGGATGCGAAGAACTGAATCAAACAGACAGGCTTCCTGGCATCATGCGGGGAAGCTTTTCATTGCTCTTCAGATATCCCCTCTGCCCTTCCAGCCCATTCCAGGACGATATCATCATCGGGGGACCAGGCAGAGCTTCTGGATTCATCGGAGGACTTTTCATTACGGTCATCACTGCACATACCCGCATTCTAACTCCTTATTTCTTTTACGTCTTCCCTGCTGTAGAATCTTTATATGGCTTCAATGGATAAAAGACGCATTCTGATACCGCTTACCATATTCTCGATGTTCTTCGGAGCAGGGAATCTCATCTTTCCTCCGTTTCTGGCCATTGAGGCAGGAGAGCACTTCGTTCCTGCTTTCATAGGATTCGCAATCACTGCTATAGGACTACCTGTCATCGGGCTTATGGCTGTGGAGAGAACCGATGGGCTTGAGAATCTCTCCTCAAGGATCCACCCTGCATTCGGAAGGGCATTCACGATAGCGATATACCTTGCCATAGGTCCATGTCTTGCGATTCCACGTACGGCATCTGCAAGCTTTGAGATGGCAGCGATGGCCATCGGCAATGACTCAAGGATGCTCTCGATAATCTATTCAGCTGTTTTCTTCGCTGTTGCCTCCGCTATAGCGATGAAACCTGAGAAGCTGACGAAGGTCCTTGGAAGGATAACCTGCCCTCTTCTGCTTATCCTGATCGCAATCCTCTCAATCGGATGCTTCTCCGAAGGAATGGGATCGGTATCATTCCCTGCAGTCCTCCGCTACCAGAATGCACCACTTGCAACGGGCCTCATCGATGGCTATCAGACAATGGATGCAATCGCAGCCCTTGTATTCGGCATCATCGTTGCGCTGAATATAAGGGAGCTTGGTTACAGCAGCAAGAAGGAATGCAGGCATATCGAGGCAATCGGAGGTGTGCTTGCTGGAGCAATGCTCCTTGTTGTCTACCTTGCAATTGCCATGATCGGAAGATTTTCAGGAAGCCATGGCCTCATAGCAGACAACGGTGCCTCCGTGCTCTCCTCTGCAGCGCTCCATGCATTCGGACGCACAGGACTCGTGCTTCTTGCGGCTGTATTCATCGCAGCCTGCCTTAACACGTGCATAGGACTTCTCTCATCATGCGGCGAGTACTTCTCCAAGCTCTTCCCTGAAGTCGGATACAGGACATTGGTGATTGTCTTCGCCCTCTTCTCCGCAATAGTCTCGAACATAGGGCTGAATCTCATTATCTCCCTGTCCTCCCCTGTGCTGTCGCTCCTGTACCCGATAGTGATCGTATTGATCGTATCAGCATTCCTTCCAAAGCCGTTCACGCTGTGGAGCACAAGAATCGCGGTCATCGCAGCTGCAACCGTGTCCGTCATGGAGACTGCGGGAATGAGAGTCCTGCCGCTGTCAGGAACAGGATTCAGCTGGGTGCTTCCTGCTGTCATTGGCGCACTGATCGGGATGCTCGTAAAGGATTCAAAATGCAAAGATATGTAAAAAACATATCAAAAACTGCATAATAATCGAATTATTATTCAATTCAGTTTTGGAATCTATTGACAAAACTTCCCTATTCCCGGACGATGTAACAGAAGCTTAACATATATATTCAGAATCTAATATCTGAATATATAACTATATAGCTTTGAAAAATCAGAAAAAGAGGCCTGTCCTCTTTAGGAGGTTCATATGAAGAAGACCATTGCAGTTCTGTTTGCTCTTATCCTGACGCTCTCCGTTCCTTTGATTGCATCCGGCTCATCCGAATCCTCTGGCAATCTCATGTTCGGTACTGGCGGCGACCAGGGTACATACTATGGATTCGGAAACGTCCTCGCGCAGAGAGTCTCCAGCGAGACCGATACGAAGGTCACAGCTGTCGTAAGCGCAGGAAGCCAGGACAACATCGAGATGATGGATATGAACAGGTATCAGCTCGGATTCGTCCAGACCGATGTCATGAGCTATGCATACAATGGTACGAACCTCTTCGCTGAGACAGGCAAGATCGATAGCTTCTCGACAATCGGTGCACTTTACATGGAGCAGGTCCAGATTGTAACGCTCAATCCTAACATCAAGACTGTCGCTGATCTCAAGGGCAAGGCTGTTTCAATCGGATCATCAGGTTCTGGTGTTTACTACAATGCTCTTGATATCCTTGCAGCTTATGGACTTACAGAGAATGATATCAAGCCGACATACCAGAGCTTCGGCGATAGCGTTGACTCTCTCCAGGATGGAAAGATTGATGCAGCATTCGTCGTAGCTGGCGCTCCTACAGTCGCTATCTCAACACTTGCAAGCACACAGGATGTACAGCTTGTCTCCATCGATGATGAGCATATGGATATCCTCATGGAGGCATCCCCATACTACAGCCCGAACACAATCGCAGCATCTGTCTATGGTACGGATGAGGATTGCCAGACTGTCGCAGTAGGCGCTGTCATCATCGCACGCAATGATGTCTCTGAGGATGATGCATACAATATCATCTCAACCATCATGGAGGATAAGGAAGAGATCACAAAGGCACACGCAAAGGGCGCTGAGCTCGATCTCGACTTCGCAGCATCCATCACGACTGTTCCTTATCATCCGGGTGCAGCAAAGTACTTTACAGAGAAGGGATATACAGTTCCTGTCAAATAATCATTCCCTCGCAGACAGGAGAGGAGACTGCTATGCAGCCTCCTTTCCTGATTTTTAAGGAGAATAATATTGTCAAAACTAATCGGACATGGAAAGAAGAAGGAAAAGGAAACGGTAATCATTGAAGAATACGATGATTCCGTGGGAACAGCAGCCGATGTCGAGGCTGTGATGCGCAAGTATGACAGGGAGTCTAACCAGAGGATATGGGAAGGCACCCCGAAGATCATCGTAGGTGCCATAATGGCGGCTTTTGCTGTCTACTGCATCATCGATGCGATCTTCCTCACAACGCTCCCGGAGCGCCGTCTTGCAATCTTCGTCGGTATGATCGTACTCCTCGGATTCCTGACATTCCCTGTCAAGAAGGGAATCATGAGGCCGAACCACATACCATGGTATGATATTATCATCATGGTCCTAGGGTCGGGTGCGTACTTCTACTATGCAATCAGGGCAATGGATGTCATCAGGCTCTCTGCCCGCATCATGGCAAGACCCTCATACATGATCATAGGAATCATAGGAATACTGGCACTTGTAGAGCTCTGCAGAAGATGTGTCGGACTTCCGATTCTCTGTGTCGCAGGTGTGCTCCTGATCTACACATTCGCCTCTGGCCAGGATCTCTTCCAGGTTGTCAGAACCCTCTTCTACACCACTAATGGAATCTTCGGAACACCGGTCAATACCTGTGCGAAATTCATCGTGATCTTCATCATCTTCGGAGCATTCCTCGAACGAACTGGTGTCGCAGACTTCTTCATACGCTTTGCGAACACAGCTGTAGGACGCTTCACAGGCGGCCCTGCGAAGGTCGCGGTCGTTGCATCAGCGCTTGAGGGCATGGCATCAGGCTCATCAGTTGCGAACACGGTCGGCTCTGGCTCGATAACGATCCCGATGATGAAGAAGATGGGATACAGGCCTGAGTTCGCAGCAGCTGTAGAGGCCGCAGCCTCAACCGGTGGACAGATAATGCCTCCTATCATGGGAGCAGCTGCATTCCTCATGGCTGAGTATACAGGACAGCCATATGCACGCATTGCGCTTATGGCAATACTCCCTGCTGTACTCTACTTCACCGGCATCTACATCGCGGTTCATCTTGAAGCGAAGAAGATGGGCATGAAGGGAATACCAAAAGATGAGCTCCCGAAGCCGAGAGAGCTTGTCAGGGAGATATACCTCCTTGCACCGCTCGTCGCGCTTGTATACCTGGTATCTACCAACACGTTCACAATGGCATACTCTGCAACGATATCTATCGGAGTCGCTATCCTTGTCGGACTGATCAATCCAACCCACCGCCTTACATTCTCCAGGATCTGTGAGGCATTCGAAGGCGGAGCAAGAGGATCGATTACAGTTGTCGTAGCATGTGGACTTGCGGGAATCATCTCGGGATGCATCACCGTTACAGGCCTTGCAGGAAAGCTTGCGGGAGCTATCGAGCTTCTTTCAGGCGGTCACCTGATTCTCGCGCTCTTCTTCACAATGGTCTGCTGCATCATTCTCGGAATGGGTGTTCCGACTACGGCGAACTACCTTATCATGGCATCGATCTGCGCCCCAATCCTCATCGGAGAGCCGTTCGGTGTTGCGACAATGGCAGCGCACTTCTTCGTATTCTACTTCGGCATCGTTGCGGATATAACGCCGCCGGTTGCGCTTGCGGCATATGCAGGTGCGGCTATTGCAAAGGCGAATCCGATGAAGACAGGACTCAATGCGACACGTCTTGCCATTGCGGCATTCATCGTTCCGTATATCTTCGCGCTCAGCCCTGCAATGCTCTTCATCGACGTTGATTCAGCATTCCAGGTTGTCCAGATAGTAATCACATCGCTTCTTGGCATCTTCTCGATCGCTGCAGCGCTCAATGGATATTTCATCAGGAACATTCCTATACCGCTCCGCGTGCTTCTTGCCTGCGGTGGTCTCATGATGGTCTATCCTGGAACTATCACAGACCTGCTCGGCTTTGCAATCCTTGCTGGAACAATCGCATTCCAGTGCATGATGGCAAAGAAGGAAGGACTGAAAATATCCTTCTGAGAAAGATTCTAAAATGAACTTCTATCCCTCCCGGTTATGCCAGGAGGGATTTTGCTTCATTCCTCAAGCGGTTAAGCCATCTGGCTGCTGCAGAAGAACAGCAGCCTTTGTATCAGAATATAGAGAATGATACGAAGAGCGATACAAGAAGAGAGGAAACAAGTGATACGACAGTAATCTGCGTGTTGATGGAAGGTCCTGCAGTATCCTTATAGGGATCTCCTACCGTATCGCCGATGACAGCGGCCTTATGCGCATTGCTGCCCTTCCCTCCTTCATTGCCAGCTTCGACATACTTCTTGGAGTTATCCCAGAGACCACCTGCGTTGGACATGAAGAGCGCGAGGAGAAGTCCGGATACGATGTTTCCAAGGAGGAATCCTCCAATTGCCTCTGGCCCTCCGATGAATCCAACAAGGCATGTTGCGATTATTGCTGCAAGTCCTGCGGGTATCAGCTCCTTAAGCGCTCCCGATGCCGCGATATCTATACAGAGGGAGTAATCAGGGGATGCATTGCCTTCTCTGAGTCCAGGGATTGAATTGAACTGGCGGTGGATCTCAGAGACCATGCGCTCTGCGTTCCTATCCACTCCAAGGATGAGCATTGCCGAGAAGAGCGCTGGGATAGCAGATCCTATAAGCACGCCGAAGAATACGGTCGGATCCATGATATCGAAGCCTGTGATAAGCTCCATGCCACGCTCGGCGAGGACTGCATTCGCCTCAGACATGAATGCTCCCAGGAGTGATATAACCGTAAGTCCCGCAGCTCCAATCGAGAAGCCCTTTGTGACAGCCTTGACCGTATTGCCTGCGCTATCGAGCTCATCGGCTATCCTTATCGTCTCCTCGCCTAGTCCACCCATCTCCGCAAGACCTCTTGCGTTATCGACGATAGGACCATATGCATCATTGGAGATGATCATGCCGACGATTGAAAGCATTCCAACAGCTGCCATCGATATGCCGAAGAGCGCATATCCATCGCCAATCGGCGCACAGAGCTTGTATGCTGCCAGTGCTGATATCGCAATACCAACCATTGCAGGCAGTGCCGATACAAAGCCATATGCAGTACCTGAGAGAACCGTGAATGCAGGACCAGAGGCCGATGCCTTTGCAACGCGCTGGACTATCGGCTTGGTATCATCTGTAAAGTAATCGGTCGTTATTCCTATTATTACCCCGACAAGAAGTCCTACAGATGAAGCGCCCCACACTCTCCATGAGAATCCATCGATGAGAGCCGTCGCGGCTGCTGTCAGGACAAGGAAGACAGCTGTCGTTGTATATGTCGAGGCATTCAGTGCCCTTGTCGGGCTTCCGTTCTTGCCTACCCTTGCATTCGCGATTCCGATCATCGATGAGACAAGGCCCAGGATCATATAGCAGAAGACCATCTTGATCGCATTCTCTGGGTCGGCTAATCCGCTTGCTATGACAAGCGCTGAGGCTGTCGCTGCGACATTCGAGTCGAAGAGATCAGCACCCATGCCTGCAACGTCACCGACATTATCACCGACATTATCAGCGATGACAGCGGGATTTCTTGGATCATCCTCCGGGATCCCAAGCTCAACCTTGCCTGTAAGGTCTGCCGCAACATCAGCAGTCTTTGTGAATATTCCGCCTCCGGCCTTAGCAAACAGAGCAAGGGAGCTTGCTCCGAAAGAGAAGCCCAGGATGATTGAGGCATCGCCGAATACCATAAGAACAAGGGCTACGCCAGCAAGGGAACATCCTACTACAAGGAGTCCCATGACAGCGCCTCCGCGGAAACCGATGAGGAATGCATTCTTAAGACCTGTCTCCGCGCTCTCAGCAGTCCTTCCGTTCGATAATGTAGCGACCATGATGCCGATCTTGCCTGCGATTGCAGAGAGAACCGTACCGGCTATATAGGCTATGGCCATGGAGATATTATCCCCGATATTCCCCTTCCAGATCGGCTCAGGAAGCAGTATGAAGATTATGAGGGCCAGTACAGCAGCGAAGATGGCAAGTATCCTGTATTCCCTGCTGATGAAAGCAGAAGCTCCCTCGCTTATGAGCTTTGAGACCTCGATGATCTTCCTGTTCTCAACCTTCTGCTTCTTGACCCAGAGATACAGATAGAGAGCGAAGAGGAATGCGATTGCCGCTGCAACGAATGAAAGAAAGTAGAAAAAACCTGCTGAAAGAGCCATTTGAACCACCTTTCCAGCGAGGACATCCAGCCACGCTGGATCACATTCTCAGTCTAAGATGACTTTCAGGAGGCGTCAAACGAAAACAGATACTGCAGAATCTGTATTTTCAGAGAAGAAAAAAGGGACTTGGAAGCCGTGCAATGCTCCTAAGTCCCTATCCCCAATGGCAGAAACTGCTCTACCAACCAAGTTTGAAATTGATGGCGAATGCGTCGGTTCCCTTTGCGCCTGCGACCTCACCCAGCTCCTGCCAGTAGTACGAGCAGTCGACTCTGAGAACATGGAGATCGATGCCAAGACCGAGCGAGAGGTAGCCGCCTGTAAGACCTGCGCGAAGTGCGATGGAATTGACAAACTCAAACTCCGCCCCGATATTCACATGCTTCATGAAGCTTCTGAATGAGAATGACGTATCATCCTTGAAGCCGATGAGATCGACGAAATCGAGCGCGATCGTAGGTTTGAACCACCACGCCTCATCCCACTGCCAGGCAACACCTATATCTAGGTGGCAGTCGGAGTCGAATGTGAACTTGTTCGAGGAACCGGATCCGAACGGATTCCTTGACCATTCTGAGATGGAATCAATGGCAGTCATATAGTATCTTCCATTGATGTTCCTCGCCGCGATGCTGACAGAGAAGCCGAGAGGCATATTGGCTGTCACACCGATATCTATAGGAATGGAGAATCCGGCCATCATCGGAGTCTCCTGAAGAATTGTCTCGAATGGGTTGCCCTCACCGCCAGAGACCATGCCAAGAACGTTGCCTGCCCCTATCGTATTCGTGAATGCGATATAGTTGAATCTAATGGCAAGACCTACGTCGATGGAGTAGTCCATAGGAAGATTGAACCTGTAGCCATAGCCAAGAGAGAGCACGGCATTCATCTGATTGAGAAGCGATGATGATGCCGCGAAGCTTCCGCTTCCATTATATGTATGGATTATATCCTGGATAGCAAAGCCGAAGCCGAATCCCTTTGCAGTGAATCCTGCGCTTGCATCCATCTGGAAAAGCTTGTTGTAGACACCGAGGGATTCAAGGAACTCAAGTCCCTTGTTGAGCGCCTGATCACCTCCTGATGTAAGATCCTGGATTACACCGCTTGAGAGTATCTTCGCTGGATTGTACATCGTGAATGTTATGGATGGCAGATCGATATCGAGGCTACCCTCCGCAAGACCTGCAGGGTTGCGATAGAGCGCAGATACTCCCTCCTGTATCGCGATTCCCGCGCTTCCCATTGCTGAGAAACGTGTATCAGAGAGCTCGAATGGGGATTTTATAGCCGCATATGCGGAATCTGTTCCAGGATTGGCGACAGCTGAAAGGGAGAAAACAAGAGAAGAGATTATAAGAACAGCTATGGCTTTCTTCATACAGCCTCACCTCCTGCATTTCCAAGGTTATCAATATAGTCCTGGAGCTGATCCAGAAGGCCATTGACCGTTGTTATCAGAGACTGGTTGCCGGCTGTCTCATTGCCATTCTGCAGAACCTGGGCAAATCCGATAAGCACACCGGCCGAGCTTATGACAGACTGGACCGATTCGCCCTCGAGCATCTCAATATTGAAATCGGTAAGAAGCTCACCATTTGCATCGGTAACTACATCAAGGACATCGAAGACAAGGCTCTGTGTTATCTGGAGAAGGAGGAGATCGCCCTTGGTCGCCTGACCGGAGGATAGAGCCTTAAGGCCTGAGCTAATCTTCTTTATCGGTTCACCGACCTCTGAAGGAAGGTTCCCAAGCTGGGAAGAGATTGAATCGATTATCCCAGAGAAGATGCTAGCCGTGCCATGAAGTCCATCGAGGACAGTCTCATCGGAGACGGGGGCTTTCATCGCATCGAAGAGTGCTGTACTGTCACCCTGCACTTCCAGCGTCATGCCAATTGATGCAATCTCATTCGCCGAGAGGTTGGAAAGAATGGAATCGACCTCTGTCAGATTGATTCCTTCAATCCTTACATCCTTATTACCTGTATGGATTGAAATGGAGCCATCATCATTCGTCTTTATCGGGCCGCTACCGGAAGAAAGATCCGCGGTCGTGGTATTATCCGCAATATTAGTGACACCTGTGGCGTCAACAGGCGCAGGGCCAAGTATATTCGTGCCCATCGCAGTGAGCGAATCACCAAGCTGATCAAGCGAGCATGAGGCTGCAAATAGAAGCGCAACCGCTATAGGAAGCAGTATTCCATACCGTTTCATAAACTCCATCCTCCAGGAGAATGTGCAAAGCACCTTCTTTGTCCGAACAAAACAATAAACAATTCTGACCATTTCAGGTTACATCATGAAAACCACTTGAACAACCCATCGATTACATGAGATATTAACATCCGACTGCAGAATGCAGAATTTCCGCCCGTATGGGTGAGATACAGAGCTGGGGACGGTATATCCGTCAGGCGTATGGAGGATTACTATGGCTGTAGTAACCATGAAGAGCCTGCTTGAGTCAGGCGTACATTTCGGACATCAGACAAAGAGATGGAATCCGAAGATGGCCCGCTTCATCTTCACAGAGAGGAACGGGATCCACATCATTGACCTGCAGAAGACATCTGCCTGCATCGTTGAGGCATATGAGGCTGTCAGGACACAGGTAAAGAATGGCAAGCAGATTCTGTTTGTCGGAACAAAGAAGCAGGCACAGCAGGCTATCGAGACAGAGGCAAAGAGATGCGGAATGCCTTATGTTTCAAATCGCTGGCTTGGTGGAATGCTCACCAATTTCACAACAATCAAGAAGAGCATCGCAACTCTCAAGAGAATCGAGAGAATGGAAGCTGATGGAACATTCGATTCCCTCACAAAGAAGGAAGTTGCTCTCTATACAAAGGAAAAGAACAAGCTCGAGAAGAACCTCGGCGGAATCAAGGACATGAAGGAGCTCCCAGGAGCACTTTTCATCATCGATACGAAGAAGGAAGCTCTTGCAGTTGCAGAGGCAAAGAGGCTTGGCATCCCTGTCATCGCCGTTGTCGATACAAACTGCGATCCTACGGACATCACATACCCTATCCCGGGCAATGATGATGCAATCCGCGCAATCTCCCTCTTTGTTGAGATCATCGCTAATGCTGTCATCGACGCAGATAGCGAGGCTGGAATCCAGATCATCGAGTCACTCGACGATGAGGATGAGGAGGCTGCAATCAACGCTGCTCCTGTAGAGGACAAGGATGAGAAGTCCGACGACGAGGATGTCGACTACTCCAACTATGTTCCTGCAGAGGAGAAGGAAGAGGACAGCGCAGACGAGCAGGAAGAGGACGAAGAGGACTACTTCACAAAATAATCAGGAGGACAATATGGCAATCAGTGCAGCAGATGTAAAGAAGCTCAGGGATATCACCGGAGCAGGTATGATGGACTGCAAGAAGGCACTCTCCGAGGCTGATGGCGACTTTGCCAAGGCTGAGAAGATCCTCAAGGAGATGGGTCTTGCAGCAGTTGCTAAGAGACAGGACAGAGCTACCGAGAATGGCCGCGTCTTCGTAAAGACAGGAAATGGCAAGGCTGTCATCCTCTCGCTCTCCTGCGAGACTGACTTCGTTGCAAAGAACGCAGACTTCGCAAAGCTTGGCGATGACCTCTGCTCCGTAATCCTTGAGAAGGGATACACAGAGATCAACGATGAGCTCACAGGCATGGTCGAGGCTCTTATCGCAATCATCAAGGAAAACATGCACCTTGTTAAGTTCAATGTCGTTGACATCGCAGCAGATGAGTATGCATCGACATATGTCCATGGCGATGGTGCTGTATCCGTTCTCGTTGTCCTCAAGTCCGACAAGCCGGAGATCTTCTCCGATGCAGAGGTCGCAGAGTTCACACACAATCTTGCTCTCCACGCAGCAGCATACAAGCCTCAGTTCCTTTCGGACAAGGTTGTTGATGCAGCATACCAGGAGGAGCAGCTCTCGATCTTCCGCAAGCAGGTTGAGTCCGATGAGAAGCTCATGGCAAAGCCAGAGCAGGTCAGAGAGGGCATCGTGAGAGGAAAGCTCTCCAAGCTCTACAAGGAAGTCTGCTTCCTTGACCAGCCATTCGTAAAGGACGATACGAAGTCTGTCACACAGATGCTCGGCGAGGTCGGCAAGGCTCATGGAGCTAAGCTTGAGATCGTCTCCTACTTCGTATACCAGGCTGGTGTCAACGGCTGAGGAGGTTCCCGATGCAGAGTGTTATCGACAACTGTGAGCAGAGGATGAAGAAGAGCACTGAGGCACTCAGCGCTGAATTCGCGATGCTCAGGACTGGCAGGGCTTCAGCTTCCCTCTTCGACAAGATCAAGGTCGATTACTACGGAGCTGAGACTCCCCTCTCCCAGGTCGCTTCGATCAGTGTTCCAGAGGCCAGGCTCGTTGTGATCCAGCCCTGGGACAAGACCGTTCTCCCTGCAATCGAGAAGGCAATCCAGAAGTCTGAGCTCGGACTCAATCCGAACAACGACGGAAAGCTCATCAGAGTTGCATTCCCGCCCCTTACAGAGGACAGGAGAAAGGAGCTCGCAAAGAGCGCCAAGGCAACTGCTGAGGGTGCAAGGGTTGCTGTAAGGAATATCCGCCGCGACGCTATGGAGGAGCTGAAGAAGCTCCAGAAGAGCGGTGACATCAGCGAGGACCAGCAGAAGGAAGGCGAAACAAAGATCCAGAAGCTGACCGACAATGCTATTGCAGAGATCGGAAAGATCGCCGATGCCAAGGAAAAGGAGATAATGGAAATCTAAGTGAAGGGGAAGCTGGATCATCTTGCCATAATAATGGATGGCAACGGACGCTGGGCGCTCCAGAGAGGGCTCCGGCGCTCCGAAGGCCATAAGGCAGGCGCTGAGACTGCAGTCAGGATAGCTGAGCATGCATCTGAGCGCGGTATCCGCTTCCTCACGCTTTACTGTTTCTCTACCGAGAACTGGAAGAGGCCCATCGAGGAAGTAGCATTCCTGATGGGTCTTTTCACATCAGGCTTCAGGGAGAACCTGAAGTCAATCAGCAACAAGGGCTTCAGGATACTCCATCTCGGAAGAAGGCAAGGGCTCTCTGAGAATGTCCTTAATGCGCTGGATGAAGCAGTCAGCGCTACCGCTATGAATACCGGGATGACTATCCAGCTTGCGCTGAACTACGGAGGCGAGGATGAGATCGAGAGAGCTATATCCCGCGCCTCAGAAGCTGGAGAGAAGACATTGAGCTGCAGCACTTTGATGCGCTATCTCGACAACCCCGAGGTTCCCCTACCCGATTTCATTGTACGCTCCGGAGGAGAGAAAAGGCTCTCCGGTTTCCTTCTTCTCCAGTCAAGCTATGCAGAAATCGGTTTTTATGATAAACTCTGGCCAGATTGGGATGAGAATATGATTGATACAATCATATCTGATTTCCAGAAGCGGGATAGAAGATTCGGAGGACTCGTATGACATCAATGGCTAAACGAGTAATGACAGGGTGCATTGCTGTACCGGTTCTGATTGGCATTGTCATCTTCCTTCCCCATCTCAATTACCTGGCATTCTGCATCCTGATCATGGGACTTACGCTCCTTGGATCGATTGAGATGCATCAGCTTCTCTCGAAGGACGGGGAAAAGCTTCCATTCACATCGTACACAGGTGCGCTTCTTCCGCTTGCGCAGTACATACAGTTCTCATACTTCAGCGAGACCGAGCTAACGTTCTATACGCTTATGTTCCTCATTGGGCTGACTCTCTTCATTGAGATCTTCTCCGGAGCTTCCGACAGCTTCCATGGGACATGGGAACGCAATAGCAAAACCGTGCTGAATATCATATATCCGGGGCTTTTCGCCTCATTTGTCATAAGACTTGCATTCTTCCAGAATGCTGCCTGGTTCATACTCTTCTTCTTCCTCCTTGTCTTCTCCTCCGATACGTTCGCATTCTTCTTTGGTATTGCGTTCGGCAGGAACAACAAGGGAGTGCTGAAGGTCAGCCCGAACAAGTCGGTTGCAGGCTTTGTCGGTGGTCTTATGATACCAGGAATCCTCGGCGTGCTCTCAGCAGTGCTCTTCCCCGATGTCTTCATCTACAACGCAGCAGAGGGATTCATCGTAGGTTTCATAACAGCCTGCCTTGGAACGGTCGGAGATCTCATCGAATCCTCTTTCAAGCGCTCTGCGGAGGTTAAGGATTCCGGTTCCATCATCCCAGGCCGCGGAGGAATACTGGATTCCGTTGATTCGATAATAATGGCAGCTCCTGTCTATGTTGCTATTATCACACTAGTGCTCAGCATATGAAGCGTCTCCTGGTCCTAGGTGCTACAGGATCGATCGGTACAACATGCCTTAATGCTTTCAGATCTTCCCTTATGGGAGATACCGTCATAGCAGGTCTTATTGCCTTCAATGATAGTGCAATATATGCTCTTGGAACTGAATTCAGTGTACCTGTTTTCCTTTCAGAGAACAAAACGGAGGAGGATATCAGGGCATTCATCTCCTCTGTATCCCCTGACATAGCGCTCAATGGTGTCTCGGGCATCGCAGGCCTCCGCTACTCCGATCTCCTCATCGATATGGGTATTGATATCGCGCTTGCGAATAAGGAATCGGTTG
The DNA here is from genome assembly GCA_944389505.1 of uncultured Spirochaetaceae bacterium. GTDB lineage: Bacteria > Spirochaetota > Spirochaetia > Sphaerochaetales > Sphaerochaetaceae > Ornithospirochaeta. The sequence continues at coordinate 189,186 of CALXMP010000002.1, read as the reverse complement.
TGCTCGGAGGACGATACCTCCTTGGCAAGGCCGATAGGATGGGTATCAGCATCATACCTGTCGATAGCGAGCATAGCGCTATATGGCATCTTCTCAAAGGACATAAGGCCGAGAGGCTCATCATCACAGCTTCCGGTGGTCCTTTCAGGGATAGGAAGGATATGTCTGGGATAACGGTGGATGAAGCTCTCAACCACCCTACATGGAAGATGGGCAGAAAGATAACGATTGACAGCGCAACGCTTGCAAACAAGGCGCTAGAGGTTATCGAGGCATCATACCTATTCTCATTCCCTCCTGAAAATATTGCGGTCACAGTGCATAAGGAATCGATTATCCATTCGATGATTGAATCCCCGGACGGAGCTGTATATGCACTGCTTTCCGTCCCTGATATGACGCTCCCGATAGTCTCAGCCATAACAGGGGAACAGTCTCAGGCAAAGCTTGTCCGTCCCCTTGATTTCTCCTCCCTCTCCCTGACATTCGAGGACTGGGACAGAAAAAGATTCCCTATGCTCGGTCTCGGCTATAGAGCACTTAAGCTGGGACGGTCCTACCCTATCGCATTCGCGGCAGCCGATGAGATGGCGGTTGATGCATTCCTTTCAGGGCGCATAGGCTTCATGGATATCCCGAAAGTCACGGAGAAGGTCCTTGATGCAGGATGGCATACTGAGCCATCATCCCTGGAAATCATTCTGGAGATGGCAGATAAAGCGGGAATAAAGGCAGAGGAAGCGATATGCTCATTCACCTGATATACATGGCCATAGGCCTTCTCGGTATCGGTCTTGTTATATTCCTCCACGAACTCGGCCATTTCATCGCAGCAAGATCGATGGGTATCGATGTTGAGGTGCTCTCATACGGCTTCGGTCCTCGCCTCTTCTCCATCTATGGACCTGATACAGAGTACAGGCTATCTGCCATTCCATTCGGAGGATACTGCAGGATGAAGGGCTCTCTGGACCTCATGAAGGCGCTGAGGGACAAGAGCACGACATTCGAGAAGACAGAGCATGGATCATACTTCGGGACAACGCCTATCAGGCGGATAATTATCTACCTTGCAGGACCGCTGATGAATATAGTCCTTGCTGTCCTTATCCTTTCCGTATCAGCAATGATACCTGTAGAGAGAATCTCGAATCCGGCTGTGGTTGCACCTATATCATCCTATCCGGAGCTCTTTCCAGAAGCGTCAAAGCAGCCAGGAATCGAAAAAGGAGACAGGATAATCTCATCGGGGAATACCGTCTTCCCTGACTGGCAGAGCATTGAGGACTTCCTCAGATCAAGGCAGGGAGAGAAAGTACCTGTAAGGATATCGCGGGATGGAGAGCTTATCGATACGGTCCTTGAGCCCATGATCATCAATGGCAATCCTTCATTTGGAATTACAGTACTGATCGAACCTGTCGTTGGCCGCACGCTCTCGAAGGACTTCCAGGAAGGAGACAGGATAATAGAAGCGGATGGCAGACCAATAGACAGCCAGCTTGATCTTTACTCCATAGATAAAGATGCTTTCACGATGGTGATTGAGCGGGATGGAGAATTTATTGAGAGGAATATAACCGATGGAAACCTGCCATTTGCGTGGGCAGGAGGCATCAGGATAAGCCGTGACTCCTCTTCTCCCCTCCTTTACGGCATAAGCCGCTCCCTTGATATCGCGGCATCGGCAATAGAGGCACTAGGAGCGCTTATAACATTCCATCTCGAGGACGCGCTCTCGGTACTCACAGGACCGGTCAAAGCTGCGGAGAATATCGGAGGAATAACAGTTCTTGCATTCAGCGAAAGCGCATACAGCGGCATAAGATCGCTCTTCCAGCTCCTTGCTGCCGTATCCGTATCGCTTGCTGCCGGCAATCTCCTCCCCGTCCCCACATTCGATGGAGGACAGATACTCATCTGCCTCTCAGAGCTGATAAGGGGAAGAGAGCTTACGCCAAGGAGCTATATCATCCTGCAGATCATCGGGATGATCATGGCACTCCTTATTATGATACTCATGTATTCACTTGATATAAAAGCCTATCTCTTCTGAGGTCACTTGCGCTTGTCGGGGGCATCTGGCTTGAAGAAGATGCTGTCCTGCTGGACTTCCTCGAAGGATGTCGTCGATGCATTGTAGCCGACCTTGAACGATCCCGTCTCACCGTTCCTCTGCTTCGCAACGATGACCATCGTCGTCTGCAGAACAGGCCTTCCATCGCGGTCCTTCGCATTCTGCATCTTCTCCTCCTCGGTAAGAACCCTCTTTCTGTGGAGGAACATTACGATATCTGCATCCTGCTCAATCGAGCCTGAATCACGGAGATTGGAGAGAATAGGCTCCCTCTCCTCGCTGTCCCTGGATACCTGGCATAGCACGACGATAGGGATCTTCAGCTCTCTTGCAAGCTGCTTGAGTGATTTCGATACCGTTGCGATAACCTCATGGCGCGGAGTGCGCTGATCAAGGCCTGGGTCAACAAGGCCGATATAATCGATGAGGATGCACTCTATGTGCTTCTCCCTCTTAAGGGATCTGGCCTTTGCCCTCAGATCTCCTAGCTTTATATTCGGCACATCTACAATATACAGCGACTTTGAATAGAGGCTGTCTGCTGCATCCATTACGCGGATGAACTCACCATCGCCGAAATCGCCATTGGTGATCTTCTTCGCCTCTACCCTTGAGATATTAGCCAGAAGCCTGACAGTTATCTGCCTTGCAGGCATTTCGAGAGAGAAGAATGCGATGCTTCTTCCGTCAAGGAGCATATTGCGTATCATTGAGACTGCGAATGCTGTCTTACCGATTGAAGGACGTGCTGCTATGACGACATAATCCTCTGGATGGAAGCCTCCATTGCAGTACTTGTCGAGAACGGAAAAGCCTGTAGCAATAGCATCATCATCAAGCTTCCCTTCCATCTTGAGCTGGATTCTTGTGACGATATCTGTGACAGCTGCAGACACGGAGTAGCTGTCGTTGCTTACGGAGCCATTCTCGGAAAGCTGCATCAGCTTCGTCTCGCTCTCATCTAGAAGCGAGTAGACATCATTCTTATCATCGCCCGCGGCCTCGGACATCTTTGCAGAGAGCGAGATCATGCTTCGTCTGAGCGAGAGCTCCTTCACGATCCCTGCATACTGCTCTGCATTGGAATATATCGTCTCAGACTCTGTAAGCGTAGAGACATATCCGAGCCCGCCGGCGGCATCAAGCTTGCCGTTCTTCCTCAGGAAGTCGGTCAGAGTGATGATATCAACGGCGAAGCCGGAGCTCTCCTTCATCCGCTGTATTGCGGTGAAGATCTCAGCATTCGCCGGATGATAGAAATCGGAGGCACTGACAATCTGTGACACACTGTCATATGCCTCCTCATTCATAAGGATAGCGCCGAGAAGAGCTTTCTCGGCATCATCATTATGCGGTGCGGTTCTCACACTGCTTCCTTATTCCGCATCGGATGCGGGTGCTTCCTCAGAAGCTGTCTCCTCTGCAGGAGCTTCCTCTGCTGTCTCAGCAGCGGCCTCAGCGGCGGCAGCCTCAGCAGCAGCTTTCTCCTCTGCAGCCTTCTTCTCCGCCATGATCCTCTCAGCCTCTGACTGGACGATGAGCTTGACGTGGGACATATCGTTCTCATAGAGATGGATGACAACAGAGTATGTTCCAGTCATCTTGATTGCATGTGTTGCAACCTCGATCTTCTTCCTCTCAATCTCAAAGCCAAGCTTCTGAAGCTCTGCCTGGACCATCTGGGAAGTAACGGATCCGAAAAGCTTTCCGGACTCGCCTGCTGGTACTGTGATTGTAAGAACAACATTGTCCAGCTTCTCCTTGATGGATGCAGATGCGGCTCTCTTCTCAGCCTTTCTCTGCTCGATTGCAGCAGCTCTTGACTTGAAGAGCGCAGCATTTGCCTTGCTGTATATTACAGCTGTGCCTGTAGGAAGGAGATAGTTCCTTGCGTAACCGTCCTTTACCTCTACGACATCTCCCTCTTCTCCGAGGTGGATCACGTCCTGGTTAAGAATGATCTTCATAATCAGCTCCTAGCTTCTTCAGATCGAAGAAGCTCTCAAGGACTCCGAGTATCGGAAGTCCTATGAGTGTAAATAGATTTATCCCAGGGATAAGTAGTCCGAAGATGGCAAGCACTATGAAGATGGTCATGCTCTTCACGCTCTCATGCCTCCGCCGTATCCTTGCTGCTATAACGGTAAAACCCTGTATAGCGTAAAGCACGGACCATATGCCAGCTGCATTCATCACTGCTATCTCCAGCAGCAGGGGTGCTGATACAAAGCGGAGGAGAAGCACAAGGGCCCATGATATTATGAAGCCCCATACTGCATCCGATGGATAACCGAATGCAACGACCTGCCTCTCCCACCCGCTTTCTCTTGAATGCAGGGCTGTCTCATAGATGAAGCATCCTGCACAGATGCTGGCCAGAAGCACAGGATAAAGGAGGGACAGCAGGGTCAGCATCACAAGCTCAAAGAGAAGCGATGCATCGAGCCCTGGGAACAGTGCCTCCAGAACCGGTACGATAAGGTCAGCAAACACATTCCTGAAGGAATCAAGTATCTCTCCGGGAAGTGCCTTATCAGAGAAGATGATGAGGGCATAAACGGCAAGAAGGATGAAGGATGGTATAAGCGTCTTCATCAGACGCCCTATCAGCCTATGGTCACCTCTTGTCTTCAGCCAGACAATCCCAGCCGCTGACAGCGACAGGGGAAAATACATATAAAGCAACAGGAAGATCCATCCGAGCTTCCCGCCTTCCCAAGGATGATCCAGAAGCATGCTTCCGAGAGCGATCACAAGGATGTTGACAGCGGAAAGAAGAACGGTCTTCCCTGTTCCATGTCCGATCGAGAAAAGAAGAATCGGAGCCATTGCGATGAATGAGAGCATACCCCCACCAAGAGTCAGGAGAAGCTGGCTGGCGAATATCAGCAGCACTCCCTCAAGGAATGTATGAACTCCCTTCCGCATGGCTCTCCCTTGCTCACTTCTTCTCGAACGGGAGGTATGCAAGCACTCTTGCTCTCTTGATTTCCCTGTTGAGAGCTCTCTGGTGCTTTGCGCATGTTCCGGTGATGCGTGCAGGAAGGATCTTGCCCCTCTCTGTGATATAGCGGCGGAGCATCTCCGGGTTCTTGTAATCAGCAGGTGCTGCGCCCTGGCAGAACTTGCAGACCTTCTTCTTGAAGCCAAGCTTCTTCACACCGGCCTTTCTGTCGCGCAGTGCATCTTTCTCAGCGAAATCCTTATCTTCGTGCATAATTATTCTCCTATCAGAATGGGATGTTATCATCCTGGAAAGCCTCAGGACCCATGCCTGCATCAGGCATCTCTGGAGCAGGCGCGCTCTGGCGCTGCTGCACCGGGTTCTGGGAATATGATTGCGATGGGGCACCCTGAGGGCGGCCTCCCTGTGACTGGCTCAGAAGCGTAAGGTTGTTGACGAATATCTCAACACGGTTCCTGGACTGACCATCCTGGCCTTCCCATCTCGACTGTCTGAGCTCTCCCTGGATTGCAACCTGCCTTCCCTTCTCGAGGTACTGGCTCATTGCCTCAGCTGTTTTGGAGAAATAGACGCAGTCAAAGAAGTTCGGTTCATCCGACCAGTTGCCATCAGCACCGCGGCGGCGGCTGTTCACAGCAATCGAGAAGCGGAGCATGGAAGACATGCCGTTCTGGCTGTACTTCAGCTCAGCATTGCGGGTGAGGCGACCGACAAGCACAACAACGTTAAGATCACCAGCCATAAGCTAATTCCTTACTTCCTTTCCGGATTGACGAACAGGAACTTGAGGACAAGCGTTGAAAGCTGGAAGATGTTGTTCATCTCGGAAATGGATGCTGTGTCAGCCTTCAGCTCGAAGTAGATGTAGTGACCTCTGTCCTGCTTCCTGATTTCGTAAGCAAGAGTTCTCACGCCGAGATCCTCTTCCTTTGTAATATCTGCACCGAAGCGTGCAAACGTCTCCTTGACAAGCTCGTAGCCTGCCTTCATCCTCTCCTCATCGGAGTCAAGGATGACTGTGAACTCATAATTCTGGATCATGGTTCCTCCTTGTGGCCTTTAGATTTTCGATCCGCTATGCGGATAAAGAGGCTTTATGAAATTACCATCAGAAGGCCATGGAAGTCAATATGCTGATTGTCCCGTATGCCCTGTAGCTGGTATCATCATAGCATGCTATTCGATGCCCATGCACATATAGGTGAAGAGACGGACTCTGCCTTCATCGCAACATCCTCAACCGATGAGATGGATTTTGCTGCCAGCTATCGGTATAGAGCCCTTGGGATAATCCCGGAAGGCAGGGAGAAGGACATTGAAAAGCTCCGGATAGCAGCAAGGAATGGATGGCATATCGGGGAGGTTGGCCTTGATAAACGCTATAGCGACCTTCCTGAGCAGGAAAGGATCTTCAGGGAGGCTCTGAGGATAGCGAGGGAGTATAGCAGGATTGCTGTAATCCATACTGTACGGGAATACGGAAGGACTCTGGATATCCTGAAGGAAGAAGGAATACATGGATTCATCATGCATGGCTTCACAGGATCGTATGAGATTGCATGCCAGGCACTCTCACTTGGCGGAATGATCTCCCTATCCCCGAACGCAGAGAGAGCAAAGAGCTTCGAGAAGCTTCTTGCCCTTCCCTTCCTGATTGAGACAGATATGAATGCGGGAGATGACCAGAGGAATGCTCTGGAGGAATGGTCCAGAAAACTTTCGGACAGGATAGGCACAGACGCCGGGGAACGATGCTGGGAAATGCTCAAGGATATATTATGACAGGAAAACAGTTTGAAAGGACAAGAAGACTTCTTGGAGATGAGAATACAGAGCTCCTTGGATCGAAGACCATTGCCATTGCAGGCATAGGAGCTGTCGGAGGCTACGCGCTCGAGGCCCTTGCTAGGATCGGCATAGGGCATTTCATTCTCGTAGACTTTGATAGAGTATCTGAAAGCAATATAAACAGGCAGATACTCGCCCTGCATTCCACAATCGGGGAGCTCAAGACCGATGCGGCAGAGCGCAGAGTGATGGATATAAATCCAGAATGCATTATTGATAAGCATCCTGTTGTAATCAGCAGCGACAATCTCGGCATCTTCTCATCTGCCGATGTAATCCTGGACTGCATAGACTCCCTGGGAGCCAAGATTGAGCTTCTGTCGTATGCATATGAGCATGGCATCCCTGCTGTATCGAGCATGGGAGCAGCGCTCAGAAGAAGCGTGACACATATCCATATTGCAGACATCATGGATACATACGGCTGTCCTCTTGCAAAGGAAGTAAGGAAAGGTCTCAGGAAGAAAGGAATAGGAAAAGGGATACAGTGCGTCTTCTCCTCGGAGGAAGTGAGATTCACCTACAGAGATCCTGATACGGATTCAGAGGCGGAGAATATGCCAGGAACAGAGAGAAAACGCCCTGTCCTTGGCTCACTACCGACAGTCACAGCAGTATTCGGTGAATATATGGCAGAGCTTGCACTGAAGAATCTGCTCCCTGCAGGCACTATGGACAGCAGGGAGGTTAGGTAGAATTACTGAAGAACAACTTCTGATGGAACAGAGAGATTCCATTCTCCCTTGCTCTTCTCAGAAGCTAACTCATCGGCATTAAATATGGCTTCTGAATTCTCTGGGAACATCGATGGATTAGTGCCATCAAACCATACCATCTTCTCATACGTACTCATTTCATCTGAGTATTTAGAGTATTCGTCATCCCCTATTCGGATAATCTTATCAACATTATCTGCAGTCGGAGTAAGACCGGAAAGGGAATCCAGAACAACACCAGAACTACTATTATCTGCAACAAATGTTTTTGTTCCTTTAACTACTGTTCCAGATCCAGCAGAGCCAGAGAAATACTCACCATCATCAACTCCAAGCTGTGTCGGTGTACTGTTGGTATACGTCTGAAGGAAATAGTGTCGTACTACACCCTGCAATGTACTATTCTGATTAATTCCAATGGAATCGCCTCTGACGATATCAATACGGTTTCTTCCATCCTCAAAGTCAGAAATAAGATACTGCAGATAGGAGAATGTATCTGATTTAGAATCATATACAACCTTCGAATAGAATGTATCATCGGAAGTCTGACCGATGAAAACGGAATTGCCATCTTCTTCTGTATGGATAATTGTCACTGGACAGCCAAGAACTGTAATCTGGCCCAGCACGTCATCAGAATTTTTCTCCTCAAATCCTGTGACTATAGGAGAATACCAATGGTATGCGGCATATGGCAAGATAGCCATTTGCCCTGCTTCATCAACATGTAATGATCTGCTGCTATATGTCCGAGGCAGACCAATCTCTGCGTATTCAGGAGCATATATCGTATCAGAAGATGAATTATTCCGATCACTATCTATGGAATTGCTGCATGAAGCGAACAGTATTGCAGCCAGAACTAAAGCAGCTATCGCAAGTTTCTTCGTCATTATTTCCCTCCGGATGCATAGTGCCACCCCCCATTGGCATTGTCAAGCAATCAGGACATGGAAAAGTAAAAACCGCCGGTTTTTGCACCAGCGGTCTAGATAGCCAAAGAAGATTACTTCTTCTTGTGTCTGTTCATTCTGAGTCTCTTCTTTCTCTTGTGAGTTGCTATCTTATGCTTCTTTCTTTTTCTTCCGCAAGGCACAGTAATGCTCCTTATCCTTTTCCATATGGAATTAATGTAATTACCGGTTTATTCTGCGGTTTTGCTTTATTGATGTCAATAGCTTATTTTTAAACGAATGCAAAAGCATAATGTCAATGAATAAGAAACAATCACTTATACATACAGCGATTCAAACCAATATTCTTCTTTGATTATGCCGATCTTCATCATATAATCCTTAGAGGAGATGAGAGTCCTTATAATGGGCATCGGAGGTTCCGGAGGCGGAGCCGAAGCTGCTGAGTACTATCTTAATCAGGGGAATGAGGTAATGGTGCTCTCCCCTTCCGATGAAAGCCGGAATGAGCAGACAAGAAGGAACCTTGAAGAGAGAGGGGCCATTTTTATCACGCGTCAGGAGGCTGAATCAGAGGCGGGAAATGCAGATATCGTCGTCAAGATGCCCGGCATCCCTGTCCCTTATATCATTAAGAAGAAAGCCCGCAGGATCATCAATGATATTGCAGCGCTTCTTGAAGATCCAAGAACGGAGCGTATGAAAAGGATCATCATCCTTGGCTCGAAAGGAAAGACAAGTACGGCATCAGCGCTCTCGGCAGCATTATCGGAGCTTGGGATAAAGGCAGCTTCAACGGAGGGAGTTGGCTACTCTGCCTTCCATATCCTCTCTGAGATCGAGAATGACAATATGGTCTACGATGCGGTGATTATCGAGATGTCGCAGTGGCAGGTGCGTGATACGGCAGAGGCGCTCTCATTCCATTGGCCGAGGATAGATATCATAGGGATAACGGATAACATCGCGCTCCCGACATCGCCTTCCGACTTCTCTGCCGAAGGTGGCCTGATCATCGGGCCATGGACAAGGCGGCTTATCATCCCAAGGTTTCTCAGGGAGAAGCTTCTCTTCTCAGGAATCATAACAAAGGCGAAGGTGCGCTCATACCCTTCCCCGCTCAATCCTTTCAAGCATAAGGCTGGAAGCGAGCTTGCATGGGAATGCATACGCTCTATCGGGTTCAGACGCAAGGATATCAACAAAGCGATACTGAGCTATAAGGGAATCCCGAACAGGCTTGAGCTCGTTGCCGTCGATAACGGTGTATCCTTCATAAATGATTCGGCATCTGTACTGCCTATATCTGTGCAGTTCTCAATGAGGGGAATGAAAGGCACGCCTGTTCATCTCATACTGGGCGGTACGGATAAAAGCCATACGGATATCGAGGAGCTTACAGGGCCGATAAATGATGCCGTGTCCGTAACCCTCCTCGCAGGAAGCCTGACAGACAAGCTTCTCCCCATGCTCCACCGTGAGGGAATACGATTCTCCGGTCCTTTCATTAAAATGGAGGATGCTGTCGATGCGGCACTGGAAAGCGCCAGGGCAAGGCAGAGAGGAAGGGACACTTCCGAGATAATCCTGCTCTCTCCCGGCGCCTATGCCGATGAGAACTTCGCAAATGAATTCGAGCGGGGAAGAGCTTTCAGAAACTATATCAGAAAGCTCCTCGCTCCCGCCGCAGTGTATCAGAATAAATAAGCGGAATCAGAGCGCAGAGAAGCGCTTGATATCCGTGACAGCCTGCTCAATGCTCTCCTCGGACGCTCCTGATTCAGCAAGCCTCTCCTTCACATCCTCGATAAGAATCAGCTCCCCGACCTTATGGATAGCCGATTTGATTGCATTGACCTGTACAAGGATGGCCTCCGCAGAAGCCCCCTTGTCTACCATCTTCTCGATACCACCGACCTGGCCCTGTATCTTGACCAGTCTGTTGTGCAGTCCTTCAATAACCATAATCAGCCCACATTGCCATCAACATACTTGAACACGCGGAGGAAATGGCCGTCCGCTCCAAGCTTCTTCCCGTCAATCGTCACATAACCATCGATTGTCTTCATAGGAAGGGCGAAGAAATGGTCCGGCTTGATGTAAGTCGTCACTTTCTCCGTATCATCTCCTTCGCCTTCATACTTGAGCACTGTCCCCGGTGCGATATCATCGCAGAAGATGAGCTCGCATGTAGCATGCGTCTCGTCGTTCTTATCGGAAGCGGCGAGCAGCATTCCATAGCTCTTGACGCCACGGAAGTTCGCAGGCTTGAGATTCGATACGAGAACGATATTCCTGTTCATAAGCTCATCAATCGTATAGAAAGGCACGATGGATGAAACAATCTGCCTAGGCTCCTCCTCGCCGCAGTCAAGTTTGAGGATATAGAGCTTGTCACCGCCTGGGTGCTTCTCGACATTCACAATCTTCGAGACCTTGAGTATAACGCGTCTTGCGAACTCCTCCGCAAGTGTTTCCTTCTTCTCTTCGTTTTCCACTTCTGCTACCTCTTCCTCTTTATTCCTGCGCTCCTCCCTCTCCTTCTGGGATCCTGAGTAGCGCTCTCTGAGTTCCTTGATTCTTTCATCTTCGAGCTTCTGGAAAAGAAGCTCCGTCTCTCCGACAGCGACGCTGCCGGCAAATGATCCTACGCTACCCCACAGAGAGCCATCGGAAGACACGAATGAGAGTATCTTCCTACCGGTCTCAGGCATATACGGCGTAACCATGACGCCGAGATCGCGGATGAGATACATAAGCGTTCTGAGAAGCTTCCTAGCCTTCTCTGGATCATCCTTCCTAGCCTTCCATGGCTCTCCTTCCTGGAATGCTTTGTTGCCGATATCAGAAAGCTCGAAGATACCATGGATCGCATCCTTCTCATCAGCTCTCTCAAGCGCTGCGGTAATTGCCTCCTCGCGCCTGATAATCTCGCTTCTGAGATCTTCGTCGAATTCTCCCTCTCCCATCGAACCATCATAGAAGCGCTTGACGAATGTGAGCGTTCTGTTGACGAGGTTGGAGAGATTGCCGATAAGCTCCTTGTTGACCTTGTCCTGGAAGTCAGCCCAGGTAAATGTGAAGTCGCTCTTCTCTGGTCTGTTGTAGAACATATAGAAGCGCCACACGTCAGCTGGGATACCTGTCTCCTCGACATCGTTGCCGAATATGCCAATGCCCTTGGACTTGGAGAACTTCCCTCCCTCATAGTTCAGGTACTCGGTTGAGGACATATGATGGAGCATCGTCCATTTCTCACCCGTTCCAAGAAGGGATGATGGAAAAACAACGGTATGGAACGGGATGTTGTCCTTTCCTATGAACTGGAAGAGCTCGGTGTTCTCCGGATCCCTCCACCAGTACTCCCAGTCCTTGATCTTATTGGCCGTGATTGAAATGTATCCGATCGGGGCATCGAACCATACATAGAAGACCTTGTCCTCATAACCCGGCTTATTCACAGGAATACCCCACTTAAGGTCGCGTGTTATGCACCTCTCCTGAAGACCATCCCTCAGCCAGGAAGATGTAATCTGTATGGCGTTCTTCGCCCAGAAGCCATCGATGGAGGCCTTGTCCATCCACTCCTTGAGCTTAGGCATCAGCTTCGGAAGATTCAGATAGAGATTCTTCGTCTTCTTCAGCACAGGTGTCGATCCGCACACGGAACACTTAGGGTCGATAAGCTCTGTAGGATCGAGAAGCGTTCCGCACTTCTCGCACTGGTCTCCCCTCGCCCCTTCATAGCCGCAGTGAGGACAGGTGCCAGACACGAACCTGTCTGCGAGGAAGCGCTTGCACTCAGGGCAATACAGCTGCTCCGATTCCTTCTCCGTTATATACCCATTGCTGTCACATGCGGAGAAGATGTGCTGCACAATCTCCGTCTGGAGCGGTGTGCTTGTGCGTCCGAAGTAATCGAAATCGATATTGAACCACTTGTAGATCGCCTTATGGATCTCATGGTAGCGGTCACAGAGCTCTCTTGGAGTAATACCCTCCTGCAGCGCCCTGGTCTCGCTCGCTGTACCGTATTCATCCGTTCCGCAGACATACAGCGTCTCATAGCCACGGGAGCGGCAGAAGCGCGCGAAGACGTCAGCGGACAGCACCTGTGTCAGATTCCCGAGATGCGGGATGTTGTTCACATATGGCAATGCCGATGTAATCAGTCTTTTCTTCATATGGCTACTATACCCATGGCGGGCATCTTCCTCAAGATGCTTTTCCCTGTTATCTTCTAATCATGGAAAATCAGGAAGAGGAAAGAAGGATGCCGCGCTTTGAGATCCGCCCATCAATGGTGGTTCTTGCAGTCGTCATCGTACTGCTGCTATCGGCAGCTGCCACATCGTTCTTCTCTGTCGACCAGGCGGAGAATGCAGTCGTCCTGCGCTTTGGGAAGTACCAGCGGACAGTCGGCCCCGGACTCCAGATGAAGATACCGTTCGGGATTGAGAGAAACATCAATGTTGAGACGCAGATCGTCAAGACATTGACTTTCGGATACAGGGCAACCGACCCGACAGGCACATCGCTTACGAATGCAAGGGTCAATCAAGATGAATCGATGATGCTTACCGGCGACCTGAACATAGTCGATGTCGAGTGGATTGTGCAGTACAGGATTGCCGACCCGCAGTCCTATCTCTTCTCCGTGAAGGACAAGGAAACAACCATCAGGGATATATCGCAATCCGTCATGAACCAGCTTGTCGGAGATCTTCCGATTCTTGCTGTCATGACCGATCAGAGAACGCAGATCGAATTCGATGCAGCAGAAGCAATGCAGAAGATCTTCGACAGATACGGCTTCGGGATAGATATCGTTGCGGTGAAGCTGCAGAACATCATGCCCCCGGAGGGAGAGGTACAGGATGCCTTCGAGGATGTCAACAAAGCCATACAGGATATGAATGGATATATAAACGAAGGCAAGCAGTACTACAACCAGCAGATTCCTGCTGCACAGGGTGAGGCTGATAAGCTTGTATCCGAGGCATCTGGATACGCGGCAGAGAGAATCAACAGGGCCGAGGGCGACACTGCACGCTTTAAGGAGATGCTCGCTGAATACAGCGCCAATGGTGACACGACCGCTGCAAGACTTTATATCGAGACGATGGAGGAAATCCTCTCCGAAGGAAGCGGTACTGTGACGATAATAGACAAGGATCTGGAGAACTTCCTCCCGATAAGGAGCATATGATGAAGAGACTTCTTACAGCACTTATAATCATTGCAGCATTTGCCGTTGTCTTCTTCATCTCCGGTCCATTCTACATCCTCAATGAGGGTGAGATATCCGTAGTGACCCGCTTCGGAAGGATAACAGCGACAGAGACCGATGCTGGACTTAAGTTCCGCGTACCGTTCATCGATACCGTAACGAAGTATCCAGGGACACTCCTCTCATGGGACGGTGATGCCCAGCGCATACCGACAAAGGAGAACCAGTTCATCTGGGTCGATGCTACGGCAAGATGGAGAATCGCCGATCCTGCTTTGTTCTATCAGACGGTGAAGACTGTAGAGGGAGGAATCGCCCGCTTAAACGATGTGCTTGATTCAACGATCCGTACAGTCATCTCCGAGAACTATCTCAACGAAGCTGTCAGGAGCACGAACAGGATCAATTCCATGATATACGCTGAAGATATCGGGGATGTGGAGAATCCGGAGGACAGGGAAACGCTGAGATCCCTTACGGAGACGGTCATGCGCCAGGAGGATATACTCATCGGACGCGATGGTCTTTCCGATATGATGCTCAGCGATGCAGACCCGCTCACAAGGCGCTATGGCATCGAGCTTGAGGATATCATTATTAGGCAGATACGCTACTCAGACGATCTCACAGCTTCGGTCTACACAAGGATGATCAAGGAGCGCAGCCAGATAGCTGAAGCATACAGGTCATATGGCCGCGGCCAGCTCCTTTCATGGCAGGGACGTACAGAGAATGATAAGCGCACGATTCTCTCCAAGGCCTATGCTGAATCGGAGAAGATAAAGGGCGAGGCTGACAGGCAGGCTGCAGCCATCTACAGCGCAGCATATTCGGAGGATCCTGAGTTCTTCAGGCTATGGACGACGCTTGAAAGCTACAAGCGTACATTGCCCGCAATCGACAAGACTCTCACAACCGATATGGAGTACTTCAACTACTTATACTCCACTACCCCAGATGCAGTTAATCAGCCACAGTGATCTGGGAAATATCCAGAGACGCATCAAAGGCCCTCTTCATCCCTATATGGAGAGGGCTCTTGGGGGCTCTCAGGGGGAGATCAAAGCATATGCTTCTGGTTCAATCATCGCTATATCCTGGCTGGATGTATCGATGGTAGTAATCGATACAGGAGACTGTGACTCTGATATATTCTGCGTATCCTCCTTCCTCTCTGCCGCCCGCTGGAGCTCTCTTCTTGCTGAGAAGAGGACTGCGGACAGGCTTTCCATCCCGGATGCAGAAAAAGAGGACAGGATCCTTTTCACTGTCACTCCTGATTCATTCATAGAGAACAGAGTTCATGCTGTCAGAAGACTTGAGGGAAATGATGATTTCCTTTCCCTTGTCCATCTCTACAGGAAAATAGAGGGAATGGCAGCGTTCTATCCGGATGGAGAGGAAGAGGAGATAGCGGAATACTATTCAGGAAGGCGCTATCCATTCCTTGCAGCCGGAGCGTTCTGCGATGGACAGCTTATTTCCGCTGGATATATCTCCTCCGGTACTGTCAGGAATGCGATGATTGCAGGTGTTGCGACAGATAGCCGTTACAGAAACAGAGGCTATGCTTCAAGCGTCGTCTCAGAGCTCTGCAGCATCGCATTCAGCAAAGGGATGGAGCGGTTGTCGCTATGGCCGGAACCGGAGGCAGAGCATCTCTACAGAACTCTGGGATTCAGGGATGATGGGTGGTATACTATGTTCAGGAGGGATTGAAATGAAATATGTGAGAATCATGACACCTGACAGAAGGACTTCCTATGGGATACTGGAAGATAAGACCATAACCCTTATGGACGGATCCCCTTTCAATAAGCCTTTCATGCTCCTCGATGAGCATTATGATATCTCAGAGGTGAAGCTTCTTCCTCCGTGCGAGTACACAAAAGCCATCTGCATTGGCCTGAATTACAGGGACCATGCAGAGGAGTTCGGGCTTCCGATACCGGAAACTCCTGTTGTATTCATGAAGCCATCCACATCCGCAGCAGCCCAGAATGACGACATAATCTATCCTCAGATGTGCCACAGACTTGACTATGAGGCAGAGCTTGCAGTCGTCATCGGCAGAAAATGCAAGGATGTGAGCGAGGAAGATGCCCACAGGTACATCCTTGGATACACAATTGCGAACGATGTGACGGCCCGAGACCTCCAGCCTAAGAACGGACAGTGGACCGTTGCGAAGAGCTTTGATACATTCTTCCCGTTCGGACCGTATATATCCGATGAGACAGATGGCAGCGATCTGTACATAACAAGCAGGGTCAATGGCGTGACAAAGCAGATGTCCCGCACATCGAACCTTATCTTCTCCGTGCACTATCTCGTCTCATACCTCTCTCATGTGATGACGCTCCTTCCCGGTGATGTGATATCCACAGGTACGCCAGGCGGAATCTCAGGCATGCAGAAAGGCGATGTCGTAGAGATTGAAATAGAGGGACTGGGAATACTCAGGAACACAATCGCTTGAAATCCATCCGGGCACGACCCGGATGATTTCATTTTCCGAAAGAGGCCTTGGATTCGTTGGTCTTCTTGTTCCATGCGATTATCTCATCGATGGAAGGCTTTCTCCCCTGCTTTATCGCTTCCCTGCATGGCTGGATGAGATATGATTCTGCCTTCTCAAGGTGTTTGCATGCAGCAATAACCTGCTCAAGAAGATCAATCGGGAAAACAACAAAGCCATGCTTGTCCGCATGGACTATATCCCCAGGAACGATTGTCTGCCCAAGAATCTCTACAGGCTCCTGTATCGACTCGACATGGACATTTGCATGCGAAACAAGAATCTCAGTGGAGAAGAATGAGAAGCCAAGGGAGTCACAGCAGTCAAGATCACGTACACCTCCCTCATTGATAGTCCCGACAGCTCCGAGCGACCGGAATATGCTGGCCTGCATCTCACCCCAGAATGACCCGATATGAACTTTGTCGATATCCTTCATGCAGATAATCGAGGGAAGCTCCGTTTCACCTGCGGCAGCATAAAGCTTATTCCTCAGCTCAGCCTGCTCTGAAGTAGGAGGCTTCACAGCACTGATCGTAGCAGTGATTGCAACACCGGATACTGGCTTATCCTTCCCGGCCCTGAGCATCATTCCTGGCCGTCCGTATCCCTTCAGCCTGTAGCTGTTATCGATAAGCTCGAGTCCGTTGCACACAGTAGGTGCATCGAATGAGTCAAGTTCATCCAGAAGTGCCTTTATGTCCATGATATCCTCCCTTATACCGTAGCTAGATGCTACATCACAACATTATGCATCTTTTATGAGCTTAAAGGAAAATTAATTCACTTAAACATACTTATCAAGGAAATCATGGATAGTCCTGTAGTACAGATCAGGAGCTACGACCTCTGATTCACCATGGGCTGCACCTTCTACAAGCAGCTTCTCCTTCGGGCCATCAACCTTTGCATCATAGTTCTCATCAAGCATTGATGACCGTACGAATCTATCATTGCTGCCATGGATGAAAAGCATAGGGATGCTTGTCTTCTTAAGCTGTTCGACGCTTGATGCTCTCCTTATGGAATAACCGGCCTTCAGTCTTGCTACGACATCGCACATATAAAGAACAGGGAATGCAGGAAGATGGAAAAGCGTCTTAAGCTCATCACTGAAGATATCCCAGACAGAGGTATAGCCGCAGTCCTCAACAGCAGCGACAAGACCGGGAGGGTTATCGCCAGCAGTCATCATAACGGTTGCAGCTCCCATTGAGCATCCTTGTATGACGATCTTTGCATCCTTATCCTTGTTGCGTATCCACTCCATCCAAAGCTGGATATCATCCTTATCTAGCCATCCCATGCCGATATACTTTCCCTCGCTCTCACCATGGGCACGGTTATCTGGTGTAAGAACACTGAAGCCCCAGCTGTAATACATAGATGCGATACTCTGCATCTCCCGTCTTGATCCTGTGTAGCCATGAATCATAATCGCATATTTATGTCCATCCTGAGGATAGTATGAGGAACGAAGGGCGAAACCCTCCTTCGTTCTAATCTCAGGATGTTCTGTATAAGTATTCCTATGGAACTCCTCTACGCGTCTATCCCTGATTTCCTTGTTTTTGTTCACATCTGCCCTATCACAGGCCTTAATTTCATCGGAAGGGATGAATGATGCAGGATCCCTTTCCTTCCGTGTGATGGAATAGTCCACGAAGAAGGAGCCGACAAGATATGTTACAACAGCGATAACAGCAAGAATAATAAGAAGCACTACAAGGATCATGGCCTGATGATAGCAGAGTAACAGGCAAAGAAAAACCCGGATTATGCATCCGGGAAAGTAGCACGAAAGGGACTCGGACCCCTGACCGAGCGGATATGAGCCGCTTGCTCTACCAACTGAGCTATCGTGCCATGCGTCGTTTGACTGTGATAAATTAACAGAAACTTGATATTGAATCAAGTACCTGGAATATATTCATATGGATATTTCTTCATAAAGTTAACCGTTCTTCAAATCTAGCAGGAGATATTCCTCAAAACATTATCATCCAAATTCACCTGAACTTTATCAGAAGGAATATATACTGAGTGAAATCAGAATGTAGCTTCCCTGAATACCCTCAATGCATTCCCGTACCACATCTTGTCGAGTATAGATTCAGCAAGTCCTGCTTTGGTTAACGCTTCACGTAAAAGATAGAGCTTATCAGGAGAAGGAATCTCAAGCTTGCCGCCTATTCCATCAAAGTCTGTGCCGATTGCAAGGACATCCTCGCCTGCTGTCTTATAAATATGCATGACATGCCTGACCATGTCCTCGATACGGCTCTCCGATTCATCTTCGGTAAGGGCTTTCTCATCATGAAGGAAGGTGGGGCAGAAATTTAGGCCTGTTACCCCGCCCTTATCGGCAAGAATCCTCAGTTCATCATCTGTAAGATTCCTGGAAACACCGGTAATGCTCCTTGCATCTGAATGCGTTGCGATGAAAGGACCTTTTGCATGGTGCGCAACATCCATGAATCCACCATCGCTGAGATGGGATACATCCACTATGATTCCAAGTCTTCCGCATTCCTCTACAGCTTCAATGCCCTTCTCCTTAAGTCCCTTTGCCATAATCTCAGGATCTGCGGAATTCGGGTATCCTAGCTCATTCTCATAGTTCCATGTCAGTCCGAAGATCCTCACACCCCAGCTCTTGAGAATGGATAGCCTTGAGATATCCCCTTCGATAGAGGCCCCTTCCTCCGTTGTTAGGATTGCATGGAGAGTTCCATCCTCAAGATCATCTGCTGATTCCATCTGAGGAATACCAGCAGATGAGATCTCGCTGATGAATCTGTCATGAAGCTCATTGAGTATCGTCCATGGAGATTTCCCTCTATGATTCTCAGGGACATGCTCATGCATTGGTACAAAGAGCGCGAGGCACTGCCCTGAAACCTTACCGCCATAGAGCTTATTCCTGTCGATGCTGAGCGAGGATGAAACCAATGATCCCTTGGTAGGATCATCCCAGAGTGCGTAGATTGTATCGGAGTGGAGGTCGATAAGCATATGACGATGGTATTCCTCCAGCCCATCAGATGCAACAAAAAACTCCTGCATTCTCAGCAGGAGCATCGTCTGCGGTCGACTGGACTTGAACCAGCATAGCCTTTCGACCACTAGCACCTCAAGCTAGCGTGTCTACCAATTCCACCACGACCGCGTACTTGGTACTGTGATAAAATAGAACTTTTGGGGATTTAAGTCAATCATTTTAGGAAAATTTTATTACAAATTTGTTAACTTTCTGTAATATAAGAAGATAATGTTTGTGATACAATCAAGATATGAGATTGTTCATTGCAGCACTATTCCCAGAGGACACCATTGAGGACCTGAAAGGGCTTCGGGAGGATCTGAGACGTTCATCAGAATCTGGATCATTCGTTCCTGACAGCAATCTGCACCTGACACTTGCATTCCTTGGAGAGTGCAATGAGACGCAGAGCAACGATGCTGTCTCCGCAATCAAGAGGCTTCATGACTTCTCCGTCCATGTTGATATAAACCGAATGGGATACTTCTCTCGCGACGATGGAAGGCTATGGTTTGCACAGCTTGAGGACTCGGAAGCGCTTACGGGACTGCATGATGAGCTGCAGGATAATCTCAAAGAGCTTGGGCTGCCATTTGACAATAAAAGATTCAGGCCCCACATCACTCTGGCACGGAGGGTCAGGGGCGATATGAAGCCCGGAAGGATTCCCAAGGTGCATTCGCAGATCGTATCTGTCGATCTCATGCTTTCCGAACGCATCAATGGGAGGATGGTATATACATCGCTGTACTCTAGAGAAGCCTTGTCGAATGGCTGAGGGCCTCTGCCCTTGCCTCCTCCTGCCATACAGATGCCTGGACCTCTCCGACATGGGCCTTATGGAGCAGGAACATGCAGAGCCTAGACTGGCCGATACCGCCTCCGATCGTCTGAGGATACTCGCCGTTTATGAGGCGCTTATGCCAGTACATCTCCCGTCTCTCTTCGCAGCCTCTTATAGCAAGCTGCCTAAGGAGGGCTTCCCTGTTGACCCTTATTCCCATGCTGGAAAGCTCAAGCGAGTCATTCCTGACAGTATCCCACACGATTATATCGCCATTGAGACCATGATGGCCGTTCCCTGTATCCTCGGACCAGTCATCATAGTCAGGAGCACGTCCTGAGTGAGGTGGGTTGCCATACCCTATACCGATAAGGAAGATAGCGCCATAGCGCCTTGCAAGCTCTGCCTCCCT
Source organism: uncultured Spirochaetaceae bacterium (assembly GCA_944389505.1). Classification (GTDB taxonomy): domain Bacteria; phylum Spirochaetota; class Spirochaetia; order Sphaerochaetales; family Sphaerochaetaceae; genus Ornithospirochaeta. The sequence goes on along the minus strand of CALXMP010000002.1, from coordinate 168,676 downwards.
CTCCTGCGGTGTAAGCCCCGGATACTCGGCAGCGGCATCCTCAGAGTGGATGAAGACAATATCCTCCGGAAGCGTATCCTCAAGCACGGGGAAATCCTCGGAAAGGAGGAATGCAGTGCGCTTGATTGCCCGGTATATATCCCTGACTGTGGACTTGAGATACTCCAGATTCCTCTCAGCTGGGAACATCACTTTCTCCCAGTCCCACTGATCGACATAGATCGAATGGATTGCATCGATATCATCATCGGGACGGAGAGCGTTCATATCGGTATAGATGCCACGCCCTGGCTTAACGCCATAATCGGCAAGAGCCATTCTCTTCCACTTCGCAAGCGACTGGATGATCTCCATGCGCTTTCCTCCGAGGTTCCTTACAGAGAAGCTGGCGGGATTCTCCACTCCATTGAGATCATCGTTTATGCCCGATCCCGAGGGGACAAAAAGCGGCGATGTTACCCTTGAGAGCCTGAGCGAGCCTGAAAGCGACTTCTCAAAGATATCCTTTGCATCCTTGATAGCCTTCTCGGTCTCATGCTGTCCTAGAAGCGGTCTGTATCCTTCTGGAAAATACACTGGTGCACCTCCTGGAAATTTTCTTACTATGTTTTAAGGAAATGGATTTTGCGAATCAAGTGGGAAAGCAGTGAAAAAACGGACTCTCTTCAAGGAAAGCCCGCCATATTGCGCTTAATTCGCTCAGAGCTTGTAGAAGATGGCGCTCCTGACCTTCGCAGCAGCTTCCTCGCCCTTCAGCCGTGCAACGAGCCTTAGACCGAGATCGAAAGCCCAGCCTGCGCTCTTGCCTGTGATTATATTCCCGCTCTCGACAACACCTTCAGAGGAGAAAGAGAATGAAGGAGCATAGGATACGGAACCCGGGAAGCATGTAGCCTCATGCCCCTCAAGAAGTCCAAGAGGGAAGAGCACGACCGCAGGAGACGCGCAGATTGCGGAGATGATGCCATGCTGAGCAGTCTCGCAGAGCATCCTGTTCACATCCCAGGACTGGGAGAGATTCACAGCCCCCGGCATTCCTCCCGGACAGAAGAGAAGATCATAGCTGCCTGAAGCTTCCTCTATAGGGATATCAGCAGAAACGGCTGCTCCGCAGGATGACTTTATCACCATGCCACCAACGCCGATAAGCTCGGTCTCTATGCCTGCACGCCTTAGAACATCAAGAGGACAGAGCGCCTCTGCTATCTCGAATCCTTCAGCAAGAAATATTCCAGCCTTCATAATACCTCCACCGAGCCGCCGTTTCTTCTGGCTTCCCTTATCAGCTCAGCCGCATGCTGCACAATCTGCTCCGTCTCCTCCCAGCCGATGCAGCCATCGGTTACGGACACACCATACTGGAGCTTCGACAGATCTTCAGGGATCTTCTGCGACCCCTCGTTGATATTCGACTCAAGCATGAAGCCCTTTATTGCCGTCTCACCCCACCTTACCTGGTCTATCACGGAGCGAAGGACTCTCTTCTGCCTTCTCCAGTCCTTATGGCTGTTCTGATGGGAGCAGTCGATGATGATCCTCGGATCAAGTGAGAGAGACTCTAGCATCTTCTTAGCCTCCTCCACATCATCCTCGTAGTAATTGGGGCCGTTATCGCCGCCACGGAGTATAAGATGGCAGCAGTCATTTCCCTTTGATCTGAATACAGCAAGCCTTCCATCCCTCTCCACACCGATAAATGAAGCTGGACGGGATGCGCTCTTGACGGCATTCACAGCTGCTGTGAGATCGCCGGAGGTGCTGTTCTTGAAGCCAACAGAGACCGACAAGCCAGAGGCAAGAGATCTATGAGTCTGGCTCTCCGTTGTTCTTGCGCCTATCGATGACCATGACATCAGCTCATCGGTATACTGCGGGACGATGGGATCGAGGACCTCGCATCCTACGGGAAGTCCGATGCCCGTTATCTGCAGAAGGAGCTTCCTGGCTATAATGAGCCCTTTCTCGATATTGCAGGACTCATCCATGTCAGGATCTGTTATGAGGCCCTTCCAGCCAAGTGCTGTCCTCGGCTTCTCAAAGTATGTTCTCATAACGATCAGGAAGACATCCGAAACGCTGTCAGAGAGCTTCTTAAGGCGTGACGCGTAGTCAATCGCAGCCTCTGGATCATGGATAGAGCATGGCCCGATAATCCCCAGGAGCCTGTTATCCTTTCCCTTAATGATATCGCTGACGCTATGCCTGAACGATGCGATGCGTGCCTCATCCTCAGGAGATGCAGGACAGAGAGCCTGAAGCTCAGAAGGTGTCTTGAGGCTGTCTATCCCTGCTATCCTGAGATCCTGCGTATTCCTATTTATCGTCATTTCCGCTTCCATTCTTATCCTTCTTGCCGTAAAGGAATCTCTTTATCTTCTGGGTCGGGGTCCTCGCGAAAGGCTCCTCCTGCAGCTTGACATCCGAGATTCTGGAGAATGATGAGAGCTGCGTGTTGACATCGGCCCTGATCGTCTTGATGTACTTCAGAGCCTCCTGATGCGCCTCCATGGCAGAGATCTTCATCTTCTCCGCCATCATGTTTACATCGATTTTGATAAGAGCGACAAGACCTCCATCCTCAGGAACGACCAATGATTCCTCGACAAACGACTGATTATTGATCAGAGACTCAATAAGCTCCGGATAGATATTCTCCCCGCCTGGTCCGAGAATCATCGTCTTAACGCGTCCGCGTATCGAGAGTCTGTTGTGGCTGTCGATGAAGCCAAGATCTCCTGTGCGGAAGTAGCCATCCTCTGTGAACACCTCGCTATTGAGATCATCACGGTTGTAGTAGCCCTTCATGACATTGGGCCCTTTAACGGCTATCTCTCCGACGCCCTCGCTGTTCTTATCCAGGAGGATGACATCATCATCTGTAACGATTTCCCCGACGAATCCGGGATGCTGCCTGCTGTGAGCTGAACCGCAGCCAGCGACAAGAGGACTTGTCTCGGTCAGGCCGTAGCCGATGGCATATGGGAAATGGGCTTTATGGAGGAAGATCTCTACATCCTTATCCAGAGGAGCGCCTCCGATACCGAAGAAGACAAGATTATGTCCGAATGTCTTCATCAGCTTCCTCCCTATCGTCCTGTAAACGAAGGATCCGATAAGAGGCTTATTGAGCATCGATGAGATCTTCTTGTTATCGCGGAGTACAGGAAGCACCGCAGCCTTGTAAACCTTCTCGATCAGAAGGGGGACTGTGAGCATGACATGGGGTCTGACCTCCGAGAGAGCAGGAAGCAGAACAGAGACTGCAGGCGGACGGCCTAGGAATGTTATCTCGACACCTACCATCAGTGGAAGGATCTGCCCGATCGTGAACTCATAGACATGGCTCATAGGAAGTATGGAGAGCGCTCTGTATCCTGGCTTTATCTTTACATAGATATCTGTAGCGAGATCTGCGCATCGGAGGATATTCATATGTGTAAGGACAACGCCCTTGGAGGCTCCAGTTGTTCCCGATGTGAATATCAGGGAAGCCACATCATCCTCTGCAGGCTTCCTCTTCTCCAGCTCCGCAGGATTTATCTTTGCATTCCTCATCGGGAAGCCTGGAGCGGTACCGAACTGGTACTCCTCGCTTATCGACGGGACATGGACAAGATCCTCCATCCTGAAGACCATGAGGTCCGATACGATTGAGGAGATCTTCTGGAACTGCTTCTGGTTGACGCAGACACCCTTCGCACCGCTCTCGCTGATGATATGCATAGCCTCCGCCGAGGAGAAATCAGGGAGGATAGGCACAGCAACCGCACCGATTGATGTGATGCCGAGATACATCTCCATCCATCCCGGACAGCTCTCGCCAAATATAGCGATGCGGTCACCCTTCTCTATTCCCTTCGAGATCAGATACGAGGCAATAGCATAAGCATGCCATCCAAGCTGGCTGAATGTGGTATCATTCTCCTCGCCTGTCCGGAAGACCTTGTAGCAGACCCTTCTGCCGAACCGATGGCTTACCGCATCGATGAAATCAGGGAAAGTATAACCCCTTACGGTCTTCATCATCATGCCATCGGGCCTTACAACCTTCCTGCACTCCTTATAGCTGTACTTCTTGATCTCCTTCTTCTGTTCCTTCTTCCTTTTCCTATCTGGCATCCCTGAACCCCTCGAATGTCTCCCCCCTCTCGCATACCCTGCAGAATATGCCTGAAGGGATAGAGCGCATAACGAATGGCCTAAGCACATCGGGCGAGTTGCAATTCGCGCTCACATGCACGAAATACACGCTATCGCCCTGACGCGATACGCTTCTTGCGAACTCAACGGCCTTTGTATTGGACAGATGGCCGTATGTTCCGCTTATCCGCTTCCTGAGATGGACCGGGTATGGCCCTTTCTCCAGCATATCTTCATCATAATTCGATTCTATGAACTTTACATCTGAATTCATCGCAAGAGCCGCCGCTTCATCGGGAATCACACCGGTATCGGTCATGAGGAATACGCTCACATTCTCATCCGAAACGATGCGGTAGCCTGCAGAGCCCTCGCTGTCATGGCATGTCCTGAATGGATGGACAGTGAAACCATCGACTCTTATCTCCTCACCGAAGCTGAATGGAACGAGAAGATTTCTCTCTATCCCCTGCCTGTCTATTACGGTTCCGTTCCTGGAGATCGCTATGTCGGAGATATATACAGGTATACCCGTCTTGCGCTGGAATACACCGACTCCCTTCGAATGGTCAGGGTGAAGATGCGTCAGGAACATTGCCTTGATATCCTCTGCGGGAATTCCATGCATCTCAAGCCCTCTCGACAGCTTCGTATAGGTCACTCCGTCATCGATGATGATCGCCTTATCACCCTCGTGGAATATATAGCAGTTGCCGCAGCTGCCAGTGGTCAGTACCGCATAGTGCATCAGAGCACCTCCTTGATGAATACCTCGGAGAATCCTGCATGGGCCTTCTGGCCTGCTCTGAGCACCGGAAGCCTCAGCAGCTCCGGGTGTTCTCTGAGCTCAGCCTCCGGACTGTACTCTCGCCACTGGTAGCCGTTATCGCGGAAGAAGCGGGAGGATGTGTCGATGAGATCGGAGGCATCGTCTGCAGATGCGAAGATGCTCTTCCAGATCTTCTCTGGAAGCTCCTTTCGCTCGCTGAGGTCGATGAAGCTGAACGGAACCCTCCGCTCCTTCATGTACCTTATAGCTTTTGCAGTTTCCTTGTCCTTCTTCGTCCCGATAATCTCAAGCATGGTATATGTCTAGAATCCATGGCTTCCCAGTGTCAATCGGAAGGATTCACCATTTCATGGAAGAGGATAGCAAATATTCACTATATTGTACTATCCTTGACCGCCTGCCGCCATGGTGCAATAATGCAGGAAATCCATCTAGGAGTATTTTTCATTATGGAGAAGAGAATCAAGGAAATCCTCGCTCTCAGCCCGTCCGATGAAATTGTCCGCGCTGAAGGCTGGGTAAGGACAAAGAGAGACAGCAAGAATGTCTCGTTCATTGAGATAAACGACGGATCCTGCCTCAAAGGGCTTCAAGCTGTAATCGACAGATCAGCCATCCCCGCAGAGCTTATAGACAGCATAACGACTGGAGCAAGCGTAATTGCTGAAGGCACCATCGTTGAATCCGAGGGCGGAGCACAGGCTACCGAGCTCAGATGCACGAAGCTCGAGCTTGTCGGAGCATGCCCTGCTGACTACCCTCTGCAGAAGAAGAGGCATACGGTCGAGTTCCTCAGGGAGAAGGCATACCTCAGGCCGAGGACGAACCTTTTCGGCGCAGTAACGAGAGTAAGGAACACAATGGCATATGCTGTCCATTCATTCTTCCAGGAGAATGGCTTTGTATATGTCAACACGCCGCTTATCTCAGCCTCTGACTGCGAAGGCGCTGGAGCCCAGTTCCAGGTCACCACCCTTGATATCGAGAATCCGCCGCGCACGGAGGACGGGAAGGTCGACTACTCAAAGGACTTCTTCGGGAAGCTCGCCAACCTCACTGTCTCAGGACAGCTTGAGGGAGAGACATATGCCCTTGCGATGAAGAACATCTATACGTTCGGGCCTACATTCCGCGCAGAGAACTCAAATACGACAAGGCACCTTGCGGAGTTCTGGATGATCGAGCCCGAGATGGCATTCTGCACGCTTGAAGGCGATATGGATACTGCCGAGAAGTTCCTCAAGTACATCTTCAAGGCTGTCCTCGATAAGAACGAAGAGGATATGGCATTCTTCTCGAAGTTCGTCCTCAATGGCGTTGTCGAGACGCTTGAGCATGTAATCGAAAGCCCGTTCGAGCACATGACATACACTGAGGCGGTCAAGATCCTCGAGAAGCACAATGACTCATTCGAGTTCCCTGTGACATGGGGAACGGAGATACAGAGCGAACATGAGAGATACCTCACTGAAGTCATCGCCAAGCGCCCTGTCATCGTCACAGACTACCCGAAGGAGATCAAGGCCTTCTATATGAAGATGAACGATGATGGAAAGACGGTGAGGGCCATGGATGTCCTAGCTCCGAGGCTCGGTGAGATCATTGGAGGCTCTGAGAGGGAGTACAGGTACGATGTGCTTCTGGACAGGATGAAGGAGCTTGGACTCGATCCTGCCGCATACTGGTGGTACCTCGACCTCAGGAAGTATGGATCTGTCCCGCATGCTGGATTCGGGCTCGGATTCGAGCGCGCTGTAAGATATGTTACAGGCATGGAGAACATCAGGGACGTAATCCCTTATCCGAGGTATGTGAAGAGCTGCGAATACTGATCGATATATACGGAGAAGACCGCAAGCTGCTCCCCGGAGACAAGCCCGGTCTTCCTGAATACCGATTCCTTTATCCTGCGAACTGTTCTCTCGCTGACGGACAACGAAAGCGAGAGTTCTTTATTCGATGGCCCCTTCCTCATTTGCCGTATCAGCTCAATCTCCCTCTGGGAGAGGTCTATTGAATCGATTCTGCGCCCGGCTATGGCTGCAGCTACGCCTTCAGCTCCATCATCACTGCAGACACTGACTGCACACCGGCAGAATGCGCGAAGCGCAAGGGACGCATACCGGTCGCAGACAGCGACTATCCTAGGAGAGCAGAGCTGCATACCTGCCCTCTCGATCTCATCCATAAGCTCATCGGCTGTGGGGCTGTCGATCACGACGGCATCGGTACGCCGCGTATAGCAGCAGGGTGGTACGATATCGACAATCCAGGAGCCTTTCATCCTGAGCGCATCAGCATATGGATACTCACCGCGGAGTGCAATGATCTTTTTTCTCATAATGATATTACGCTCCAGACCGCCCTCTATGACAGCCGCTGACCGTAATTTCTCAAAGATCCTGCCGCATCGATTCGCTTACGGCTTTATCGAAGGCTGCTGCGAAGAGCCTTATCGTACGCTCATCGAAGCGCTTCTGATTGCCCTCAAAGAGCCCCATCTCCCTGAATATGGCGTTATTGCTTCTCTCTGAGAGCCTCTGCTTTATATCGCTGGCGGTAAGCCTTCCTCCGCGGTCATCTATGACAATGACACCCTTCTCGATAAGCCGTGCCGAGAGAGGGATATCATGGGTTATAGCGACAGAGCCGGGGACTGCGACCGATACAAGGTAATCATCAGCGGAGTCCTTCCCCTTTCCGACTACCTCCATGTGTATCCCCGATCCGATCTTCCTCACCTCTTCTGGCGGAAGCTGATCGCGGAACGGACGTCTCCTCTCAGCCTTATCGAGCTCGATTGCCCTGACAACATCGGGAAGAGCCCTGTCTGCGGCGAAGACGCAGATGGCATCGGCATGGCCAATTACCCGCCTTAGTATGATGCTTCTGTGACGCTCTGTCATCGAATCGCCATCAACATAGATTCTAAGCATGATTGTATCCTACCAGAAGGCCAATGATATGGAAACATACTCTATTATCCGGTAGAATGGTCAAGGATAAAGGAGGTCCTGATGGACAATAACATATCAATACTTCAGAGTACGCGTTATACATACCAGCCGAAAGTGCCTGCAATGCTCCGCGCTGGAATCGGAAACATACAGGCAGTGGAAGGCAATGCCTCAACCGGATCTGCTGACAGCAGGATCAAGGAGCTCTTCCCTAAGACATATGGGATGAAAGAGGTCTCATTCAAGGAAGGAAAGAGCACGGCATCTGGCAAGAAGCAGGTTGTCGGCGTTATCCTCTCCGGTGGACAGGCCCCTGGCGGACATAATGTAATCGCAGGTCTGTACGATGCGATCCATGAAGCAGGAAAGGACAACGTCCTCCTCGGATTCAAGGGCGGTCCATCAGGTCTTACCGATGACAACTACATCACGCTTACCGGCGACATCATCGACCAGTACAGGAATACCGGCGGATTCGATATGATCGGATCCGGAAGGACGAAGCTCGAGACAGAGGAGCAGTTCAAGAAGGTTGCAGCAGTTGCTGAGAAGCATGGCATGACAGCTATCGTCATAATCGGAGGCGATGACTCCAATACCAATGCCGCGGTGCTCGCAGAGTACTTTGCAGACCATGATGTACCTGTGCAGGTGATAGGATGCCCGAAGACAATCGATGGAGACCTGAAGAACGATGAGATCGAGGCATCATTCGGTTTCGATACAGCGACAAAGACCTACTCCGAGCTTATCGGGAATATCATGAGGGATGCTAACTCCGCAAAGAAGTACTGGCATTTCATCAAGCTTATGGGACGCTCCGCTTCCCACATCGCTCTTGAGTGCGCACTCCAGACACATCCGAACGTCTGTCTTATCTCCGAAGAGGTCGAGAAGAACGGAACGAGCCTCGAATCGGTAGCTGACAGCATCGTCGACAGCGTTGTGCACAGGGCCGCTATGGGAATGAACTTCGGTATCGTTGTCGTTCCAGAGGGACTTATCGAGTTCATCCCTGAGATGAAGAAGCTCATCGCAGAGCTCAATGATACACTCGCAGCAAAGGGTGAGCAGTTCGCAGAGCTTGAGTCATGGGAAGAGAAGACAGGCTTCCTCTCCGCTGAGCTCTCAGAGGAGTCGATGAATGTATTCTCCATCCTTCCTGTGGATATCCAGCAGCAGCTTCTGATGGACCGCGATCCGCATGGCAATGTGCAGGTATCTAGGATTGAGACAGAGAAGCTCCTTGCAACGCTTACAGAGACAAAGCTCAAGGCTCTCAAGGCAGAGGGCAAGTATACCGGCAAGTTCAGCTCGATGACGCACTTCTTCGGCTATGAGGGAAGAGCAGCATTCCCATCGAACTTCGATGCTGATTACTGCTACAGCCTCGGCTATACTGCATTCCTCCTTATCCAGAACGGATACACAGGCTATATGTCAACAATCCGCGCCCTCGACCAGGGTGTAGATGCATGGCAGGCTGGCGGTATGCCTATTACGAAGATGATGAACATGGAACGCCGTGGCGGTCAGGACAAGCCTGTTATCAAGAAGGCTCTTGTAGAGCTCGATGGAAAGCCATTCCAGTACTTTGCAGAGCACAGGGAAGAATGGGCAGCTGATACATGCTTCAGATACCCTGGTGCTATCCAGTACTATGGACCGTCAGAGCTCTGTGATGCGACGACAATCACACTTGCCCTTGAAAAGGAAGCAAGAAAATAAAGGACTGAAAGCCTTTGATGCTCCTGGATATTCCGGGAGCATTATTTTTCTGCAATCAAACAACCATCAAACAAATTTGTTGTTGCAATATAAAGAAATAGTCTGGAATTTCAATAATTTCAGGCTATTTCATCAAACAAATTCAGGCCCAATATGGGATATACCGCCTTGCTTTAGCCCCAGCTGACTCATCAAGGATTCGGATTCGGTTCTCGGCGATTGCCTCCTTGACAATCCTTGATACAACTGCGCTGTTCTTCTCAGGTATCCCGAAACGATCACGCAGCATCGCGTTTGAAACAGGAATCGACTCTATATACCGAAGGCATGTTGCCATATAGCATGTCCGGATGCGATCATCCTTTGTCCAGGATGAGAAATCTGGATAGCTGAAGAGCTTGATCCTTGTATAATCCGGACCAGTATCCACAAGAGGGGAAGGAAGAAACATACTTGCCATCCCCTCCTCCATCCTGTCAAACCCGCTGCCCCTTTCTTCGCAGATATGTATACGGCGCAGAAATGCAGCAAGAGCCTCGTTCCTTACTCTTGGGGGTGCATCGATAATCCTGTCCTTCGGAACAAGGAGGGAACCAGGATTCGATCCCTCAATACGGGATGCAAAGACCTCCACAATCGGACCGGAACCGGAAACCGACAGATCCTGATGTATAAGGAGATTGCCAAGAAGCTCCCTGATTGCAACAGCGGGGAATCTCATAGGTTCTTCCCTGCGCTCGCTGCGTATTATCTCAGGCTCTCTGACCATATCATAGATACGGTTGCATACAGGGCTGAATGAGACAGCATATCCCTCATATGCCGTGATATCATTCACAGCTTCAATCCTGCTTCCATTTCTATAGAGAATCACCCTGATTGCTTTTGATGCAACCATAGGGAATTCCCTTAGGTTCCTGGCAAAGAGAAGAGCTCCCAACGCCGTTACTGAGTATGTACCATTATCAGAGATGGCAATGAATCTCTCATCGCTGAAACGCTCAAGCTTTCCTTCAAGGGAAGAAGGAACAGGTAGATTCTGCTGGATGAAGTAGGCATCGAGGATAAGAAGCTCTTGTATATCTGTGCCGAGCAATCCGCTCTTCACAACCCTCATTTCAGGGGGCATTCGATCAAAACTATGCCACAGCTCCCTCTCGTATTCAGGATACCTGGACAGTTCCTGCACATTTGACCCAACCCTGATATATTCTGTTCCTTGGAACCTAACAGGCGCAGATGAAGCTGCAGGAATCTCAAGCAGGGCAACATGCTTTCCATCCCAGCCCTGAAGCTCAATGAAATCGAGTCTGATTCTAGGGCTTGTCGCAATTGCGAGCCAGTTCAGAAGCTCAAGATTGCCCTTCTTGGCAGTCTTTGGATGGAAATCCGTGCCAACAACATCATGGGTCTGATCATCGATGCCCCAGACAATATATCCAAATGGATGGCCGGAAAGAGCCGCTGCATTGCTTAATGCGGAGACATATTCCCCAATCCGCTCTGGATTGCTGTTGCCTTTCTTGAACTCAAACCAAGGCTCTTCCTGGCTGTAGCTACGTAGATAATCAACCAAAGCTATATAGTCATATCCATCCTGCATGCTTTGATGGTATCATCCTATCAAACAACTGTCAAACAACTATCAAACAAATTTATTGTTGCAATATAAAGAAATAGCCTGGAATTTTGATGATCCCAGGCTTTCCTATCAAACAAATTGAGCTCAGATATGGTATATTCTTTCCTTGTTCTCACTGTCCTGACGGAAGAAGACAGTGGTGAATCCTGTAGTCGCGACAAGCGTTGATGCTGTCGACTTCTCCAGCGCTCTCGATATCTCCTTTATCTCATCCTTTGCGTTCTGGAAGCGGACTTTCACGAGCTCATGCGCGGTAAGCGCATCATCAAGAGCCTTTATGACTCCATCGGTAAGGCCTTCCTTGCCGACATACACAACCGGATCGAGGCTCTGCGCCTCTGAGCGCAGGTAAGCCCTCTGCTGACTTGTAAGTTTCATCTGTACCCTCTTAACCGTAAAGCTTCATGACATCGCTGCGCTTTATCTTCGATGTGCTTGTCATAGGCATTTTGTCCGTGACTATCGTGACCTTGGTTATGCGCTTGTAGTGCTGGATATCCCTATTGACCTGCTCGACAAGATCATTCATATGGCGCGCAATCGCAGCCTCGTCATTCTTCATGCTCTCTCTGTACTCATCTGTCGGACGGATAAGTATCCTTATGCCCTCCTTCCTCAGTGCCTCATCGGCCATATAGCCCACAACGCAGACCTGATCGATCTCGGAAAAGAGCTGGAAGTGATCCTCTATCTCCTCGGGGAAGATATTCTTGCCACCTTCTGTGACGATAACGTTCTTAGCCCTTCCTGTGAGGTAGAGATAGCCATCCTTGTCCTGGTGTCCCACGTCTCCTGTATTGAGCCATCCGTCATCGGTGAGAACCTCCTTCGTGGCCTCCTCGTTGTTATAGTAGCCCTTCATGACCATAGGTCCCTTTATATAGATAAGACCATTGCCATCGCTGTCAGGATCGACGATCTTCACCTCCTCCTCCGGGAAGAGCTTTCCAACCGATTCAACCCTGAATGCCTTCGACGGATTGAGATGTGTAACGGGAGATGCCTCTGTCAGGCCGTAGCCCTGTAGGAAATCCAGGCCAAGCTCCTGGAACATGCGGAACGTGGATGGCGGAAGCGGACCACCTCCTGATATGCAGAGCCTGAGGTTGTCGAGGGAGAGCTTTGCGAGCATGGAATGGAATATCCTTCTGCCCACATTGATGCCGAAGACCTTCTTCATGAAACCTGAGAAGCCCATCAGCGCTCTTACCACGCCGTAGACTGCAGTGCCCTTCTTCCTTACCCCAGACATGAGAGCGCCGATCATCTTGTTATAGAGCATCGGAACAGCCATGAATACAGTGACATTGCCATCCTTGAGCTCCCTTATTATATGGCTCATGGCAAGCTTTCTGCCGAATACAACAGCAGCACCGCAGCTTATCGAGATGTAGACGACAGCCATCATCGCATATGCATGATGGATCGGAAGAATCGCATACATGACATCATTATCTCTGATATCCAGGATTGACTGTGTGAGGAAGCAGTCGGAAACAAGGTTATCATGGGTGAGCATGACTCCCTTCGGTGTACCTGTCGTTCCTGATGTGAAGAGGATTGCCGCAACATCGGAGCCATTACGGAATCCAAGCGGCTTATACACACCCCTCATCGTATCAACAGACTGATAGCCATCAGCATGTCCTATCGAATACTTGATAAGCCCGAGACTACCGTCCTTGTCGATACCATCAACCCTTTCAGAATCGATGAAGAGCCTCTTGACGCCTCCAAAGGAGATGAAGCGCTCCATCTCGCTGTCCTTGAGGGAATAATCGAGAGGAACGACAATACCGCCTGCATATATGATCGCGAAGTAAGAGAGCGTCCACTCTGTGCTGTTGCGGCCTGATACAGCGGCTTTATCGCCCTCCTGGAAGCCCGTGCTCTGAAGGTATCCCGCAATCTCCATTATCCGCTTCTCTGCCTCAGCGAATGTAAGCTTCGTCTCAGGCTCAAATGAATGAAATGCCAGATGGTCCGGGAAACGCAGGACAGAGATATGGAACATCTCATTAACCCCTGGCCACTTGCCCTGGAATTCCTTTCCTCTATATCCATCAAGGAATGCCCAGGCATTCCGGTATCCGACATTCTTCATAAACTGCACACCACCTTATCAATAATGAGAAAAATCTACCATTTTTCACCGGTGAAGGAAAAGAGGAAATCAGTTCTCCCTGAACTCCTTTATGACCTCGAACCTCTTCACCTTCTTCGTACTGGTCATTGGCAGAGGCTTGTCAGTGACGGTGACCTTCGTGATCTTCTTGTAGCTCTGGAGCGAGCGGTTGACCTCCTCGATGATCTCATTCATATGCTTCTCGATTGCGGCCTTATCGCGGTTAACGCTCTTTGCATAGTTCTCGGAAGGATAGATTACAGCCCTGATGCCCTCGCTCTTCATCGCCTTATCGATGACATACGGGATGATGCATATCGTATCGATATCATCATAGAGCTGGAAATGGTCCTCAATCTCCTCGGGGAAGACATTCTTTCCGCCCTCTGTGACGATAACGTTCTTAGCCCTTCCTGTGAGGTAGAGATAGCCATCCTTATCCTGATGTCCCACGTCTCCAGTGTTGAGCCATCCATCCTCAGTAAGAACCTCCTTCGTGGCCTCTTCGTTGTTGTAGTAGCCCTTCATGACCATTGGTCCCTTGATGAATATGAGGCCATTGCCATCGCTGTCAGGATCGACAATCTTCACCTCCTCCTCCGGGAAGAGCTTTCCGACCGATGTCTCCCTATATGCCTCTACAGGATTGAGGTGCGTGATCGGAGATGTCTCCGTAAGACCATAGCCCTGGACGAAGTCGATACCGAGCTCATTGAACATGCGGAACGTGGAAGCCGGAAGGGGGCCGCCTCCGCAGATACAGATCCTATTCGACTCCAGCGAGAGCTTTGAAAGAAGGAATCCGAACATCTTCTTACCGATATTCACTCCGAAGACCTTCTTCACAAAGCCGGAGAAGCCCATCAGAGCCCTTATAAGGCCATAGACAACGATGCCCTTCTTCCTTACACCTGACATTAGTGCGCCGATCATCTTATTGAAGAGCATAGGAACAGCGAGGAACATCGTAACCTTGCCCTGCTTCAGCTCCTTTAGGATCTGCGTCACGACAAGCTTCTTTCCGAATACGATCTCCGCACCTACGCTTGTAGCCTCGTAAAGAACTGCGAGCATAGTGTATGCGTGATGGATCGGAAGAATCGCATAGAATACATCCGTCGAGTAGATATTCATATTGCACTGGGCAAGATAGCAGTCGGAGATAAGGTTATCATGGGTGAGCATGACTCCCTTAGGTGTTCCTGTAGTTCCTGATGTGAAGAGAATCGCAGCGACATCGCTGCCCTCAGCTCTCTCATATACGAACTCTGGTCCATCCATGTCGAGGACAAATGGATAGGAAGTACCAGACTCAAGGGCAAACTTCTCCAGTCCGAGCTTTCCGTCTTTGTCAATCGCATCGATACGCTCGGTATCGATGAAAAGCTTTGTGACGCCACCGAAGGAGATGAGCGTCTCCATCTCATTATCCTTGAGAAGATAATCGAGAGGGACAACGGTCGCTCCAGCATAGATGATGCCGAAGTAGGCAATCGCCCACTCGGGGCTGTTCTTGCCAGATACCGCGATCTTGTCGCCCTTGCCGACACCCTTGGAGGCGAGGAAGCGTGCAACAGCCTCAATCTTCTTCTCTGCCTCGGTGTATGTGAATCTCTCCTCCACCGGCGAGAATGCGTGGAAGCATGCATTCTCTGGGTAGCGGAGAACCGTTATATGGAACATCTCCCTGACGTTCGGCCATTTTCCCTGGAATTCCTTTCCCCTGAAAGCATCGAGAAAGCTGTACGAATCAAAATAACCTATTGTTTTCATAAAAATCCTCTTTTACGTCCCGCGGACTCAGGTATTCTCCCTATTCATTACAGAACTAGTCAATATGTAAAAATCCCCATATAGGGGATTCAGGCATAGTAGGAAATAACTAATTGCCTTCAGAACATCAGATCATGGGGAAACGTACCGTTATCTCCGTACCCTCGCCGAGCTTCGAACGGAGGGAGATCGATGCGTGGTGGAAGAGAGCCGCATGGCGGACAATCGAAAGCCCGAGCCCTGTGCCTCCCGAGTATCTTGAACGCGATTTATCAACACGATAGAAGCGCTCGAAGACCCTGTCCTTATCCTCATCGGGAATTCCTATGCCGGTATCGGAGACGGAGAATGCGGGGCATCCGTCCTCGCGGAAGATCCTGATCACAGCCTTGCCACCCTTCCTGTTGTACTTGATTGAGTTCTCAAGAAGGTTGAAGACCATCTCATCGATAAGGGATGGAGAGCCATGGACGATGCACTCCTCTTCCTTGATGACAGAGAGGGTTACACCATTTGCCGCAGCCTTCTTCGACAGGCGCTGCACAGCCTCCTCGGCACACTCAGAAAGATCGACATCCTCGGCGCATTCATCGCTGTCATTCTCATCGAGCTTCGAGAGCCTGATGATATCATGGACAAGGGCAATAAGGCGCTGGGACTCATTGAATATCTCACCCGCGAACTCGGGGACCTTGTCAGGCTGCACGCTGCCGCTCTTCAGAAGCTCCGCGTACCCTGATATCGACTGGAGAGGGGTTCTGAGCTCATGGGAGACATTCGCTGTGAATTCCCGTCTCAGCCTATCGCGTCCTGCCTTCTCCGTTATATCCATAATGATAATCACGGCACCGGCTCCTGCCCTTCTCTCGGAGACAGGGGATGCAATGATCTGCAGCGTCTTGGATGGACGTTCAATCACGACCTCTCCACGCTCACCCTTAAGAGCATCATCGATAATGCCGGAGAACTGCTCCGAGCGGTCGATAGCGAGTATCGAATCGCCCTTCTTTGCCTCTGAGGCATCGAAAAGCTCCCAGGCCGCCCTGTTGATGGAGAGTATCCTCCCCTCATCATCGATAACTGCAAGACCTTCGGACATATTGTCGGTTATGACTCCGAATTCCCTCGACCTTCTCTCTGCATCCTCGATCTGGCTCTTTATAAGCGCCTGCTGCTTTGCAATCCTCACAAGAAGCGGTGAGAGCTCCTCGTATCCCTCTGTATCCTCCGGATGCGACAGATCGATGGAGTTTATCGGATCGGTGATCCTCCTCGCGATCTTCATCGATATCCATGCCGAAAAGATAAGAAGGATGATGAGAATCAAGCAGAGAGGGAATATGATTCCTATCACAAAGGAGAAGACGGTATCGCCAAGCACTGCAATGCGGATTATATTGCCATCATATGCCCTTTCAGCCGCATAGTAGTAGGAACGGGTCAGTGTCTCGCTCCTGCGGATATCATGGCCTGAGCCAAATGCGATCGCTTCATCGATCTCAATCCTGCCAAGATGGTTCTCCATCGCTCCGGGATCTGCCTCACTGTCGAACAGCACATTCCCTTCAGGGGAGACAAGCGTGACACGCCGTCCGGGAACGTAAGTGCCAAGAGCACCTATATCCTCGCTGTAAGCCCTTGAAAGATACTTCAGCTCCGCATCAAGATCCTCCATGACCCTATCGGAATAGGAGAAATAGAAGATGAAGATGGAAACAGCTGCAGAAAGAACAATCGTTATGAGCACTGCCAGAAACAGCGCATGGAATATTTTCCTATTCATCCTTACCTCTGAATCTGTAGCCGACGCCCTTCACGGTCTCGATCCTAAGCCCCTCATCCTTCAGCTTCTCCCTCAGGTGCCTTATATGGACATCGACAGTCCTGTTCTCACCGTCGAATGAATAGCCCCAGACAGTGTTGAGGATGCTGTCGCGGTCGAGTACGATCCCCTCATTCTCCATCAGATAGAGAAGGAGATTGAATTCCTTCAGCGTCAGCTCAACCTTCTCTCCATCAACCCTGACTGTATGGGAAGCTGGAGAGATCACGATCTTCCCATAGGAGATATCTATCCTGTCCTTCGGATGCTCATAGCGGCGGAGAACAGCCCTAATCCTCGAAAGAAGCTCCATCATCCCGAATGGCTTCGGGATGTAGTCATCGGCCCCGCTATCGAGTCCGAGTACCTTATCGTACTCCGTACCCTTCGCGGTAAGCATGATCACAGGGATATCGCGGAGGGAGGGATCTGAGCGGATTGCAGTGAGGATATCGAGTCCGGACTGTCCCGGAAGCATTATATCGAGAAGGAAGAGCTCGGGCTTCACAGTCTCAAGCTTCTTCCACATCTCCTCCCCGGATTCCGAGGCCGCTACCGTATATCCGCTTGATTCAAGCGCATAGCTGACAAGCTTCCTGATCGAAGGATCGTCCTCTACAAGATAAATCATCTACTCAACCTTTGCCGGATTGTTGATCCAGTCACCAGTCGCATCGAGAGCCGTAAGCACCCAGCGCGCAAGAGATGCTGCATGGTCGCCCATTCTCTCGAGGTACTTCGCTATCATGAGAAGATCAGGAGCCTCGGCGGCATTCTTATCGCCATTCCTGATCATGTCGGTAATAGCGCTCTTCGCCCTGTCGAAGGCATTGTCCACGATATCGTCAGAGCCGACGACAGCAAGGGCCTTCGCCGCATCATAGTGCACGAATGCATCGATTGCATCGGTCACCATCCCTGTCACGGATACGATCATGGAATCGAGACCTATCGCCTTTGGAAGCTCCGAGACGGAAAGGAACGGGATGATCTCCGCGATATCAGCGGCATTATCCCCTATTCTCTCGATATCACCGACCATCTTCATCGCAGATGATATCGTCCTGAGATCCTTTGCGACAGGCTGGCGGCGGAGAAGCAGACGCAGGCAGAGCGCCTCGATCTCCCTCTCCTTCTCATCTATCTGCCTTGAGACCTCGGCAACAGCACCGAGCATCGAACGGTCATCCGACCCAAGCGCAGCTGCAAGCTTTGAAAGCGCATCCTCCGAGAGGGCGCCCATCTTTATCATATCAACATAGAGCGACTCAAGCTCCGCATCGAATCTTGTCCTCATATCAGCCAAACCTTCCTGTAACGTACTCCTCCGTCTTCGGGTTGGACGGATTGGAGAAGATCTTCTCCGTATCATCATATTCGATGACCTCTCCCAGAAGGAAGAATGCCGTCTTATGTGCTATACGGAGTGCCTGCTGCATATTGTGCGTCACGATGATTATAGTATATCTGTCAGCAAGCCCCATAGCCAGCTCCTCGATCTTCGCTGTGGATATTGGATCGAGTGCTGATGTCGGCTCATCCATCAGGAGAACCTTGGGCTCAACAGCAAGCGCACGGGCTATGCAGAGCCTCTGCTGCTGTCCGCCGGACAGTCCGAGAGCGCTCTTTCTGAGCCTATCCTTGACCTCATCAAAGAGCGATGCATCGATAAGCGCCTTCTCGACGATCTCATCGAGCTTCACCTTGCTCTTTATGCCATGGGTCCTAGGCCCGTATGCGATGTTGTCATAGATGCTCATCATGAATGGATTGGGCTTCTGGAAGACCATCCCAACCTCATACCTAAGGCCATTGACGTCGACCTTCGGAGAGAAGATATCCTCGCCATTGTAGAGGACCTTTCCCTCGATCCTCACACCGGGGACAAGGTCATTCATCCTGTTCAGTGTCCTGAGGAATGTCGATTTGCCGCATCCCGATGGACCGATGAGGGCTGTGATGTTCTTCTCCTCGATTGCGAGGTTTATCTTCTTCAGGGCCTGCATTGAACCATACCACAGGTCCAGATCCCTGGTCTCGATTATATTCACTGTCCATTTCTCCTTTTCATAAGCCTTCCCATATACGATGTAAGAAGATTTATGATGACTGTGAGGATCATGAGTATCGCAGCGATTGCGAATGCGATATCGAACTCCCCTCTCTCGCTCGCGTAGACATAGAGCGCGACTGTGAGCGTCGCTCCTGCGCTGGAAAGTCCTTTGATGAAACCATTGAGGTTGTGGGCGAATCCCGCAGTGAAGAGCAGAGCCGCCGATTCACTGAGGATCCTTCCGATTGCGAGTATGCACCCTGTTATGATTCCGTTTATGCACGTTGGAAGGACAACGGTGCGTATTACCCTCCACTTTCCCGCCCCGAGTGCGAAAGCACCTTCGCGGTAGCTTTCAGGAACGGTCTTCAGGCTTTCCTGTGTTGTCCTCATGATTGTTGGAAGATTCATGATCACAAGCGTCAGGGCTCCTGCGAGAAGCGATGTGCCAAGACCGCAGAACTGGCAGAAGACAAGCATGCCGACAAGACCATAGATGATCGAGGGAATGCCTGAAAGCGTCTCTGCAGCGAACTCTATTGCCTCGACGACCTTCCTGTTCGTCGCATATTCATTGAGGTATATAGCAGCACCTACGCCTATCGGGAGCACAATCACAAGAGCTGCGATGACGATATAGATCGTATTCAGTATGTCTGGAAGAATACCGATTGTATTCCTGAGCATGCTGGGAACGGTAAAGAGGAGCTGCCCTGTTATATGCGGAAGTCCGCGGGAAAGGACGTAGAGTATCATGAAGGCTGTAAGGATTGTAACGATACCCACTGATACATAGCAGAAAGCCCTCATCATGCCGCACCAGGCACGTCTCTTTCCGGATATTCTCTCTATCATTTGTTCTTCCCCCCTGTTTTAAGCATATTGAGTACAGCGTTGATAAGCATGATGAAGAGGAAGAGCACGAGCGCTATCGAGAAGAGCGCTTCCCTCTGCAGTCCCGATGAATAGGACATCTCCGATGCGACTGCCGTTGTGAGGAATCTTACCGAGCGGAAGATCGATGGCATGTTCGCAACATTTCCAGCAACCATCATGATAGCCATTGCTTCCCCTATTGCCCTTCCGATGCCGAGCACGATAGCTGTGAATATACCGCTCTTCGCTGCTGGGACGGTAACACGGAAGTATGTCTCCGTGCTTGTAGCTCCAAGGGCAAGGGATGCTTCCTCATACTCCCTCGGAACAGCCTGGAGCGCTGTGAGCGAGACATTGATGACAGATGGAAGGATCATGACTGCAAGGACCACTATAGCGGCAAGGAGCGTAGCACCATCAGGGACTCCGAAGAGGATTCTAATCCCTGGCACAAGTATCGTCATGCCGACAAGACCGTATACAACCGATGGAATGCCAGCCAGGACACCTATGCAGAGCTCCATCGCATCGCGCACCTTCTTCGGTGCAATCTTCGCAAGATATACAGCAGCGAAGAAACCTATAGGAACTCCTATGATGATTGCGCCTGCGGTACCATAGATGCTCGTAAGAATAAAAGGCAGTATCCCGAACTCGGGCTCAGCCGCAGTAGAAGCCCAGCGCGTTCCGAAGAGGAACTCGACCGGGCCTATCTTTATTATGGCCGGCAGTCCCGACACCACAAGGTAGATTGTGATGACCAGGACCGAGCCGACTGCAACGAGACCGAGAACCAGGAAAACAAGGTGGATAAGATCCTCAGCCAGCCTTCTCGGGTTATCTTTATAACCTTTCTCGGCAAGGAACTGTCTTAGATTCATTTCCCGGTTCCCTCTTTAATCACTCTGCTGTAGGAACAGCACCAGCTCCTGCGATGATGGAAGCTGCATCAGCGCTTACGCAGTAGTCGAAGAACTTCTGTGCTGCGTCTGAGAGCGGAGCGTCAGCCTTTGTAGCGAAGACGAATGGTCTCTGGATCTTGTACTCGCCGCTCTTGACTGTATCCTCTGTAGGCTGGACACCCTCGACTGTGAGAGTCTTGACCTGATCAAGGTTGCTGGCAAGGGATGCGTAGCCGATAGCACCAGGGTTCTGGGAGACAGCTGTGATGACAGCTCCTGTCGATGTGAGCTCCTGGCTGTATACGCATGCATCCTCTGTTCCTGTGATGGACTCGAATCCATCCCTTGTGCCTGAACCAGCCTCACGACCGATAGCAACTACAGGAGCATCTGCACCGCCGACCTCGTTCCAGTTCTTTATCGATCCATTGAAGAGACCTGCAATCTGATCGATCGAGAGATCGGAGACAGGATTATCTGCATTCACGATGATTGCGATTCCATCAAGGGCAACGATTGTCTGCTTGAGACCGGACTCAATCTCGCTGTCCTTGAGAGCGCGGGAAGAAAGACCGATATCGCACCTGCCCTCGAGAGCTGCTGTGATGCCGGTACCGCTTCCAGTAGGATTGTATGTAACATTCACGCCGGGGTTGTCGATCATATACTGCTCAGCAAGGGAGAGGATGACCTTCTCCATCGATGTAGATCCATCTGTAGCGACTGTAGCGGACTGCTCTGATGAGCCACTTGCGAATGCTGAGACGGCTGCGAGAGCCACGAGCATGATAGCAATAAACTTCTTCATTTTCATTTTCTCCTGTAATTCAGGGTATGCCCTGTTCGATTACAGAAGCGATGCTATCGCCCACGCATTAAATGATAAGGCTGTTTATGTTAAATCCATGTTAAGAATCAATATTTAACATTTTCCTAACACTTGGCTGTAATATTTTATATCATAAATAATTACATCTGATTTTCAGCTTAATTGGCATATTATCGGCAGAGCAGCTGGGATGCAATGACGAAAAAAGCATATTGGAGTACACTTACCGCTATGGTCAGGGATATTGCTCAGCTGGAAACAGTCTTCGATTCATTCTGCCCTTCCCTTCCGGAGGCTAGAATCAGGGATAACAGGCTTGAACGCATGGTCAGGCTTCTTGATCTCATCGGTCATCCGGAGGAATCCTATAAGACGTATCATACGGCGGGATCAAAGGGAAAAGGCACTACATCGATGTATCTTGCATCGCTTCTAGAGGGAGCTGGAAGGAGATGCGGGCTGTACACATCGCCGCACATGTATACCATCAGGGAGCGCTTCATGCTCCCATCAGGCTTCTTCAGCGATGAGCTCTATACAGAGACGGCATCAAAACTTCTGGATCTCGTATCATCGTTCACGCTGCCAGAGGGTCTCGGATCGGAAAAGCCTACGACTTTCGAGATGTATACCGCTTATGGCTATATGCTCTTCAGGGAAGCGGGATGCACCGATGCTGTTATCGAAACAGGTCTAGGTGGCCGTCTTGATGCAACCAATACGATAACCCCTGAAGCTGTTATCCTCACTCCGATAGAGCTTGAGCATACCCAGGTGCTTGGGGACACGATAGCGAAGATCGCACTGGAGAAGGCAAAGATAATCAGGCCTGGTGTCCCTGTGTTCGTATCCAGACAGAGAAAAGAGGCGATGGATGTATTCAGGAAGGAAGCAATGGAAAACAATGCCACGTTCTTCACCTTCGATGACTGCATCAAGTCATTCTCCTCTGAGACTACGAAAACGGGAGAAAAGGTCTCCTTCTCATTGAATGACAGGGATTACAGCCTCATGCTCTCTATGACGACGGAGGCTATGGCAGAGAACGCAGCGCTTGCCGTGCTTATTGCAGAAAAGCTTGGTATCCTCACAGATGATGGCATAAGGCATTTGGAGGAAGCGGTCCTTCCTGGAAGGTTCGAGAAGCTCTCTATCGACGGTCATACTGTCATCGCTGATGGAGCGCATACTGTCAGCTCGGTGAGAGCTGCGAAGGATGCATTTCTCGCAATCACCGATGATCCATCATCCTCTGCTCTTATATTCGCATCTATCGAAGGAAAAGACATAGAGCATATGGCTAAGGAGCTCTTCCCTCCTTTCCGTAGGATTGCGGTATCACGGCCAGGAACATTCAAGAAGAGCGATATAAACGGGATATACCGGATAGCGAAGGCACTGTTCCCGGAGAAGGACATAGAGCTCATTCCCAACCCTGATGAGGCCCTGGAATGGGCTTTGGATAACGGGAAGGATATCCTTGTGACGGGATCATTCTATCTTCCTCCCGAAATGGAGAAACTCAGGAGGGCCCATGAGTCTTAACTGGAAGGAGCTTGAGCTCCTGCTTTCCGAACTTCCGCTTGAGGGAAGCTATATACAGAAGATAACGGAGCACGATATCCACAGCTTCACATTCTCCATGTACTCAAAAAGCGAGAAGGCATGGCTGCTGTACTTTGAGATCGCAACCCCATCATCCCGCGTTGTGAGGACCGACAGGATGAGGAAGAAATCCGCAACGATGCAGCGCTTCACGCAGTACCTGAGGGCTCATATTGAAGGTAGAAAAGTAACTAACGTCCATCAGCTTCCCTATGACAGGGCCTTCATACTGACACTGGAGAACAGCGAGGACAGGATCAAGCTCCTTGTGAGGCTCTTCTCCGGTATCGGCGCAAACGCTATCGTGCTTAGCGAGGATGATACGATACTCGAGCTGATGTACAGAAGGCCTCAGCGCGGCGAGGAAAAGGGAAAGAAGCTTATCATCGAGGAGCGCACCAGCGAGGGCGATAAGCACTTCGAGGTGCGGGAATGGGAAGGAGACTCATTCAATAGCTTCATTGACAGAATGGAAAGCGAGGAAGCAGCTACAAGCTCGAAGGAAGCCCTGATAAAGCGTCTTTCAGAGAAGCGCGACAGGGAACTGCATGCACTGGAGGACAGGCTCAGGAGGCAGAAGGAGCGCTATGCATCCACTGCAGGCTTTGAAGCTTCGAAGACTGCTGCAGATACCCTTGCCTCATACATACACCTCGCTAGGAAAGGAATGGAAAGCATCACGCTCGATGGCTTTGATGGCTCGAGGATTACGATTCCTCTCGACCCTGCCCTCTCCCCTGAGGAGAATCTCGAAAAGCTCTACCAGCGCTACAGGAAGGACAGAAGGACATCCGAGCTGGCAAAGGAGGAGATTGAAAGGACCGAAGAGGAGATTGAGAGCACAAGAAAGCACTATGATGCGCTCATCGCCGAAGGAAGCCTCCAGAAGCTTGAGAAGGAGAATGCCAGGACAAAGGATGGAGGAAAGGACAGCGATGGAAAGCCCGGTGTCAGGGTGACTGTCTCAGGCTGGGATATGATCATAGGAAGGACTGCAAAGGAGAATGATCATATACTCAGAAGGGAAACAAGGGGCTCTGACATATGGATGCATACCCGTGACTTTGCAGGAGCGTACGTGATCATAAAGGCAAAGAAGGGAAAGACTGTGCCGCTTCCGGTCCTTCTAGATGCAGCATCGCTTGCAATACACTACTCCAAGGCAAAGAAGAACGGCAGGGCCGATCTGTACTACACGGAGGTGAAATATCTCAGGCGCGCTAAGGACGGAAAAACAGGCCTTGTCATCCCGACGCAGGAGAGGAATCTCCATGCGGTGCTTGATGAGAAGCGTGTGAAGGAGATCCTCGGATGATATACCACTCAGGAATATTCTACCCATCTGATAAGGATGAGCTTTCGAAGCTTGCAGGAAAGAGAGACGGCTGTGCAGAGCGATGCCCGAAGGCCTTCATACTGCCCCATATGGATCTCAGAAGATGCATCGACCTGTACAGGAAGGCTTTCTCCATGATACCCGATGGGAAACGTATAGCCGCCCTGCTCCCGCTCCACAGGTCCCCTCTTGAGAATGACAGGCCCTCGTTCCTGTTTTCATCGGCTGGGCGTACTGAGCACTTCATCACAGGGGATATAGAGATTGAGGAGGCAGGATTGCCCCATGCAGATGCATATGAGAAGGAGGAAGCCTCTCTGGAGCTTCTCTTCCCTCTCATAGCATCATACTGCCCCTCTTCTCATCTCATAGCGATATTCTCATCAGCGCTTTCAGCTGGAGAAGTGAGAAAACTCACAGAAACTGTGCATTCACTTGATGATGGGAACACAGTCTTCATCGTATCATCGAATATGACTGGTCTTACGGAGGATCCCGAGGCGGAGATGGACCGGATGATAGAGAGACTCTTATCCTGTGAACCTCTCCTTGACGGATACAGGAAGGGCCATATAAGCGCATGCGGCACTCCTATCATAGAAGCTGTCTCCAGAGCAGTTCCCGGGAAATGGGAGCTGATCGGCAAGGCTGGTAATGACAGGAAGGCAGGGCATGCTGCTCTTTTGAGGTGGTAGATATGGAACTCAGGACAATAATAAGGGAAGGAAAAGAGAAGACGGCAATCGCTGTCGGACATGATGATATATCGATACCGAAGCATCTGATGTCCGGAGAGAAGCATAATGGCTTCATCCTTGATGGAACGAGTCGGAGCGAATGGTACTGGGAGGGCTTCTGCTCGATAGAAGGCACAAGGTACATCTACTTCGACTCCCTCGATATCCTCACTATCGATGCGCTCTCTACTGAGCTCAGGGACAAGGCTCTCGATATCGTCAGGACGATAGCCCATGGACTCATGGAGTCCTCCCCTGCATTCCTCGATCTGACGAATGGAGTCTTCCCACTCTCCAGGATACTGCTTGTAAGAGATGGCAGGGTCCTGCTCCTCCCTCCGGACATAGGGGACATCATCTCGCTCACGCAGAGCGAGGAGGAGAATTCAAGGGACAGGACGGATATCATAAGGGGAAATGCGGAGATACAGTTCAGGCTCATAACAGAGATGGCAGAGCTCCTGTACTTTGCTGCATCGGGACTTCTTCCATATGCTGATGACGCAATCCGCGGCTCTGGATACCACCCTGTCCCGCTGAGATACATCGTCACGCTCGATGAGAAGACCGATGGCTTCATCTCCTTCGTGCTCTCTGCGAAGGTCAAGGAGATGAGGGATATCATGGGAAACATCGTAGGGGGAAAGAATCTTGCATGGTTCCTGGATAAGACAACTGGTCTTGTATGGGATCTTCCTGCAAGAAGCACCACGGAGCGCGATGCCACGATAGCAGCAGCGAAGGGTAATCAGGAGTACGCAGCATTCATCGGGAACGCGGAGAAGAAGGCAAAGCGCAATGCATTCTGGCGTGTAAAGGGAACTATTATCATAATCTCAGCGATAGCAGGTGTCGCCCTGATAAGCTTCTTCGGAAGCTGGCTCTACCGCCTTCTGCAACCGCCAGTGACAGCGGGACAGGATCAGGTAGCTGTCATAGAGGCGCTCTATGATGCGCAGAACATCCTCGATGTTGAACTGCTCACAGATGCGGTTAAGGGCTGCAGGCTTCCGCAGGAGATGGAGATTACGAATCTCTTCGTAACATCGAGAGCAAGACTTGCCTATGAGGGATTCAATCCCGTGATAAACGCAGAGGAATGGGTAGAGGCTGGAAAGCCAGCCATCCCCGAGACTGCGATAATCTACGGAGTTATCGTCGACAGCATAACACAGCTCGATGATGATACGTTCGTAGCAGATGCTACATGGTATACACCCTATTCCGCTGACAGTACACAGGAGACTGGAGGATATGTCTATGAGTACCATATCCAGCAGACATTCGACTTCGAATGGAACAAGCGCGGCTGGTGGAATATAACGGGAAGCGAGATGACCATCAAGGAGGAACTCGGAAGGGAAACGGTGGAATATGTTCCCCTTAATCCTGCTACACCTACACTCTGATGCCATTATCCAGAAGGAATGATCTGACTCCATCCTCATCCTCCGGGGAGAAGATGGAGAATTCCTTCATGGATGAAAGAAATGTGATCTGCCGCTTCGCATAGCGCTTTGAGTCACGGATTATGCTGTCGCAGATATCATGGACGGACGACTCTCCATCCTCTGCAGCATCGAAAAACTCCCTGTATCCTATCCCCTCCATTCCAGGCCAGGATCTATCAGCGCCCGAATCAATCAGGGCTCTCACCTCATCATAAAGACCTTCATCGAACATCTGCACTGCCCTCTGCTCTATACGGCGGGAAAGAACACTTCTGTCCCTTGAAAGGCCAATGAGGGCGAAAAGGATATCCTCCCGTGGAGAGGTGCTGAGAGGAAATGAGGAGAGAGGCCTGCCTATAGCCCTGTAAACCTCGATTGCACGCGTTATGCGATATATATCATTTCTGTTTATACGCCCTGCGGATATAGGATCAATAGATGCAAGATAGCTGTAGGCCCACTCACTGCCCTTAGCATGGCACTCTTCAATGACCTCTGCGCGTATGGACATATCGGCCTCGGGAGTCTGCGGCGGACCATATACAAGGTGCTTTATGTAGTACATCGTACCACCTGTCACCAGTGGTATATTCCCACGATCCCAGATTCCTTCCATCGCAGAGAGGGCATCCTTGACGAAATCCCCGGAAGAGTACTCCTCCCAGGGATCCCTTATATCGATAAGATGATGAGGGATCCTTCTCTGAAGATCCCTGTCGGGTTTTGCCGATCCGATATCCAGCCCTCTGTAGATCTGGACAGAATCAGCATTGATTATCTCGAAGCCATTGCTGAAAAAGCTCTCGGTCAGGGCAGTCTTGCCGACTGCAGTCGGACCGGTAAGGACAACAGCCTTATTCCTCGTCGTCTTCGGGGCTCTCTGTGTACTCGATTTCATCGTTGAGGGCGCGATCAAGCACGACTGATACCACCTTCTCGCCTGCAGCCTCGATATCGCGGCCCTTATCGGTCGCGGCATAGATATTCGCTTCCTTGATAGCGACACATGTCATCTCGTAGACATTGCCCTGCTTGTCGATCAGTTCATTAAGCGGTATCACTTCATTCTCCTTATTTACAGCCTTATCATCATACCCCAGAAGAACTTCCTTGTTCAATACCCGTAAACACTCCCTCGAATCCTGTGAAGCTCACCTCGCCATATAGGTGCATGAGCACTGTAACGGCATTCTCTGAGAACGCTGACTGGATGCTTATCGTCCCCATCTCCGGACCGGAAAGATAAGCAAGAACCGAGAAAGTACCATCGGAAAGCCATGCCGAGGATGCATAGCAGGGAGTGGATTTCGAAACGGGAAAATCACTCTTCTCCAGATACCCGTCGCCTGCCCGGAACGCATATTCACTGTCTCTGTATTTCAGCATTATGTCTACATAATCCTTATTAAAATCATAAGTTATCATTTCGAATCCGGTACTATTATCCTTGATTTTAAATTCATGCGGTCCTGATAGCTTTGACCTTACCGCAGATGCAAGTATTGGAACAGAAAGAGATTGCAGTTTTCTCTGAAGTGCCTGGTACGATGCATCATCTCTGCCGACTGCTTTATCCGATGCACTTTCTACGATATCCCAGATTGCGCGGCGGATAATCTCATTACCCTCCTTCAAGGGCTGGGTATCTGCAGTTGTCACCACCACCATATCCTTAGAAGGAATGAGGATTGCATACTGCCCTCCCATTCCATACATTGCAGCAGAACCATGGCTCATCATCCAGAAGAAGTATCCATACCCTGCCCTCTCGTCAGCATCATCTCCTCCAAGGCCGGGATTGCTCGCTGAAAGCGGTGAGAGAGCATCCTGCATGAATGATGGAGATGGAAGACCTGGGCCTCTTGAATGAACATGCCATGCTATCCTCACCAGATCGGAAGGCCTCATCATTACCCCGCTGCCGCCGCATGGATTCCCTTCTGGATCGTGGAGGATATAGCTGTCATCAGAGATATCGGAGATGCTCTTAAGCCTTGATCTCAGATAGGACATATAATCTATTCCTGAAAGCCTCTCCACAAGGCATGCTAGCACATGGGATGATGAGGTATCATACATGAACAGAGTTCCTGGGGCATGGTCAGGCGATGTATCGAAGAATGATTTAACCCAATCGGTCCTCCAGGATGAGACACACCTGGTTCTGCCCATCTTATAGGTCGCTGTGCGATGGCATGTACGCATCATCAGCATGTCACGGATTGTGAGCGATGCAAGATAAGGATGGATATCTTCAGGACAGTATTCAGGGAAGTAATCAACAATCCTGTCATCGAGCGAGAGCTTGCCCTCTTCCTCAAGGCATCCTATAAGAAGCGCCGTAAAGCTCTTCGTAATCGAATATAGCCTATGGAGCTTATCCGCCGTCCATGGAGCCCAGTATGCCTCTAGGAATATCTTTCCATGGCGCATCATAAGAAGGCTGTGGATCGGAACCTTCTTTCTGTCTATATCATCGAGGGCCTTTGTGATCGCATTCGGGGATATACCGATATCCTCAGGGCGTACTTTCTCAATCATGGAGAGATTGTATCATATGGAATCAGGGAACCTGTATATCCCATACTCATCGTGGAGGATGAGTCCCCTGTCCACAAGGGATGAGAGAATACGGTGCACATGGCGCCTTGAGAGGTGGAGAGCCTGGGATGCATGGGTTATGTTCTCCATCCTTCCCCTGCAGATATTCCCGATATACGAAAGAACCCTCTCCTCCGCAGATTCAGGATCGATTCCCGGTCGGAGCATCATCTCCATGCGCTCAGACATCATCGAGAGCGTTCCCCGGAGGAACATCACATCGTTCTTCAGCCTTTCTCCATAGCGTTCGATATCCACAATGCCGCAGGCCAGATCCGTCACAGCCTCAGCGTAGAACGGTGAGGGTTTTCCCGTCATCAGCTGTATATCCCCGATAACGATATTCTCCTCTGTAGGAAGCACGAACTCGCTTCCATCATCCCTGTATGCAGAGATCTTCACAGTACCTGAGAAGAGAAAGATAAGGTACTTGGGCATATCAAAAGCAGAAACAAGAATCTCACCCTTCTTCCAGGAGGCATACTCCATATGTATCGACGGATCTGAGAAGAATGCGGAGGATGGATACATTGCACTGAGCTCCGCAGCCTTCTTTCCTGAAATCATCCTCATGCAATCAGTGTGACATATATCTCAGATTAAATCCACTCCATGCTGTATTATCGCTCTCATGGAAAATACAGTCTCTGATTTCACCGAAGGGCGGATTACAGGAAAGCTCATAAAGTTCATGATACCGATCCTCGGCTCCCTTGTGCTCCAGGCAGCATATGGAGCTGTAGATGTGCTGATGGTAGGATGGTTCGGTACGACTGAAGGTCTTTCAGGGGTATCGACGGGAAGCAGCATCATCAATCTCGTGACCTTTGTGATAACAGGCCTCGCAACAGGCATCACAGTCCTCCTCGGAACATTCATAGGAAGCAAGAACACAGAGAGAGCCGGGAAGACAATCGGAAGCGCAATACTCTTCTTCCTGATTACAGGTGTAATCCTCACCTTCGTCCTGATAGCATTCGCAGAGCCGATTGCCCGTCTTATGAAGGCCCCAGAAGAGGCTCTTGCCAACACGGTCGCATATGTAAGGATATGCGGGGGCGGTATCATATTCATCATCGCCTACAACCTCATAAGCTGCATCCTCAGGGGCATCGGCAACTCGAAGCTTCCATTGATATTCGTCTCAATCGCATGCGTTGCGAACATAATCGGGGATTATACGCTTATCGCGATATTCCATATGGATGAGCGCGGTGCTGCTGCGGCAACCGTGGGTGCTCAGGTGATATCCGTGATCCTTTCCCTGATCATACTCAGAAAGCAGAAGCTGCCGTTCACGATAAGAAGGAGCGACATAAGATTCTCAAAGGAGATGTTCTCCTTCCTCCGCATAGGCTCTCCGATAGCGCTTCAGGAGCTGATGACGCAGATCTCATTCCTAGCGCT
Organism: uncultured Spirochaetaceae bacterium; assembly: GCA_944389505.1. Classification (GTDB taxonomy): domain Bacteria; phylum Spirochaetota; class Spirochaetia; order Sphaerochaetales; family Sphaerochaetaceae; genus Ornithospirochaeta. The sequence goes on along the minus strand of CALXMP010000002.1, from coordinate 137,902 downwards.
TATCGCATTCATAAACAACATCGGACTCGAGGCTTCAAGCGGATACGGAGTTGCGAACAAGATAACGACATTCGTCATGCTCATCCCCTCATCGCTGATGCAGTCGCTGTCATCCTTCATTGCGCAGAATGTCGGCGCAGGACGCGAGGACAGAGCCAGAAGGACGATGTATACGGGAATGGTAATCGGTATCACAGTAGGTGTTGTGATGTTCCTTCTTGCCTACTTCAACGGCATAGGACTCTCCCACATATTCGCTACAAACGAGGGCGTTATAGCACGCTCTGCGGAGTATCTCAGGGGATTTGCCCCTGAAGCGATCGTCACAAGCATCCTCTTCTCATTCATGGGATACTTCAGCGGCCATGGAATGACGCTCTTTGTGATGGCTCAGTCGATGCTCCAGACATTCCTTGTAAGGCTTCCTGTTGCATATATTATGTCTATACAGCCAGATCCGAGCCTTACGATGATAGGAACAGCCGCCCCGCTGGCGACTGTCTTCGGAATACTCATAAACCTTGGATACTACTTTTATCTCAGGCGGAAAAAATCCGCCTGATAGATCAGTCGAAGAGGTGCGCGATATGGGGCACCGCTTCCTTGATATCCAGATTGGCAGTGTTGATGCAGAAGTCGTAGTTGGCTTTATCGCCCCACTTCAGGCCGGTGTAGAACTCGTAGTACTTCGCCCTGCCCTTATCGATTGCCTGTATCTTCTGCTTCATCTCCTTGTCGGTGAGATTCTCACCCTCCGGCGCTCTTGCCTGGCATCTCCTGATCCTTGATTCCATATCCGCATAGACGAATATCCTGAACGGCTTGTCATCCCTGAGGATGTAATCGGCACAGCGTCCTACTATAACGCAGTCCGACTGCTCGCCCATCTCCTTGAGGATCTTGGTCTGCTCCGCATATACAGTCTGGGTTATCTGGAACATAGGATTGCCCATCGGATTGAAGCTTCTGCCGATAGTTATAGGTAGAAGCGGATATGGATGATGCTCTACTACATTGTGGACATATTCCTCGGAAAGCTTTGTGCGCTTGGCTATTTCCGTGATGATCTCCTTGTCATAGTAGGCAATCTGGAGATAGTCCGCCAATCTGCGCCCGAGCTCTCTTCCCCCGCTTCCGAATTCGCGTCCGATTGTTATTATCTTCATAGCTGCTTCCTCCTTGTTATGGACTGATTATACTACATCGGACGCCTGAATATGCAGAAAAAACTACACAGCTTCCAGAAAAGTGGGTATTTTATAGCGAAATTAAGCGGAAATAAGCGCTGGAAACGCCTATCAATTACCATCGTAGTGCGCTAGACTGCTGGCATGATACGCAGAAGAAAGCCCAGACCGGGCCTTACCCTTGCTATCGGGTTCATGATGATAATAGCAGCAGGGACGGTGCTCCTCATGCTGCCTGCATCGCATCAGGACGGGGTGGATATAAGCCTGATCGATGCTCTGTTCATATCGACATCGGCCGTATGCGTCACAGGGCTGACCCCGCTCGATATCTCCCAGACGCTCAGCACATTCGGAAGCACTGTACTGATGCTCCTTATACAGGCAGGAGGGCTTGGCTATGCCGTTCTTGCCGTATTCTTCATCTGGATTGCAAACGGAAGGATCGACTTCTTCTTGGGCAACCTGCTGAGGGATTCCTTCGGAGCTGATCATAAGATCAACACAGGAAGGCTTCTCAGGACAGCACTGACTGTCACGATCGCATCGGAGCTTTTAGGTGCTGTGCTGCTCTTCACATCGTTCTCCCGGGAATACGATCTGGCAAGGGCGCTGTATCTCTCGCTCTTCCACTCTGTCTCCGCTTTCAACAATGCAGGTTTCGATCTCTTCTCTACGAGCATGATCCCCTGGAATGATGACCCTGTCGTGCTTATTACGATTGCGCTTCTTATCATCACGGGAGGTATAGGATTCCTCCTCTGCGGGAACATTGCGGGAAGTATAAGGAAGAAGACGAGGATCATGCTGCATACGAAGATTGTAGTTGTATCGACGCTCTTCCTGATAATAGCAGGAACGGTGCTCTTCAAGCTCACTATCGATGGCATAGACTGGAAGAACGCATTCTTCCAGTCGGTTACGACAAGGACAGCTGGCTTCTTCTCATTCGACCAGGCCTCGATGTCCCATGCAGCAATCCTGATCTCCGTGATCCTCATGTTCATAGGAGCATCCCCCGGAGGAACGGGCGGAGGAATAAAGACGACATCGGCATTCGCAGCAATACTCGCATCGTTCTCACTGCTTCTTGGAAGAAGGCCGAGGGCATTCGGCAGGGAGATCGGGGAAGACAGCATCATGAAGGCATTCTTCGTCATCGTCATAGCGATAACAGTCCTTGCCATAGCACTCATGCTGCTCACGGTCTTCCAGCCTGAGGCTGATCTTGAGACATTGCTCTTTGAAGCGGTAAGCGCATTTGCGACCGTTGGTCTTACCCTGGGCATAACCCCGGATCTCACCATCGGCAGCAAGATAGTCATAATAGCCCTTATGTATCTCGGGCGCGTCGGAGTGATGACAATCATCGCATCATTCGCAAGGCGCATGGAGGACCCAGTGAGATACATCGAGGAGAATATACTTATAGGATAATCAGATGAGAAAGAAAAACGGAAACGAGCTTTTCGGGATAATAGGCACAGGAAGGTTCGGTATGGCTGTCGCAGAGGAGCTTCTTGCAAGGGGAAAGGATGTCATCGCAATCGATAAGGATCCGGTGATGCTCAGACGGCTGACGAATACGGCTGCAGAGATCTTCGTCATCAACGATATGTCTATGGAAGCTCTGATGGAGACAGGCATACAGGAGGCCGATACCGTTATCATCGGCATCGGAAAGGATATAGAGAACTCTATCCTTGCGACGCTGAATGTCATCGAGCTTGGTGTGAAGAAGGTCATCGCAAAGGTAATAACCGTCGATCATGCGAAGATACTTAACAAGCTTGGGGCAGAGGTCGTGTTCCCTGAGATCGAAATCGGAAAGAGGACGGCTATAAGGCTCTGCGAGAGTCTTGCAGAGGATATTCTGCCTCTATCTGATGAGTTCTCGATACTCCAGATGAAGACCCCTGAGGCACTCGATGGAAGGAGCGTCGGTGAGATCGGAATACGCAGCAAGTATGGCATTTCATTGATAGCTGCTGTGAAGGACGGCAAGGCGAATGGAAACATCGGCCCTGACACCATCCTCTCGAAGGATGAGACGATAGTCCTTTCAGGAAGCAACAAGGCCCTTGACCGCTTCCAGGGCTCATTCAGCTGAGGGGTATCCGGAGATACCCCTCCACCTGTCAGTCCATAATGTCCACATTCTCGCCGCGGAGGATCTTGTTCATATTCCTCACGGCGCACATCTTGCCGCACATTGTGCATGTATCATCGTGCTCTGGCGTGGATTCCACCCTGTAGCGTCTGGCCTTCTCCGAATCGATTGCAAGACGGAACTGGCTCTCCCAGTCAAGCTCGCGGCGCGCCTCGCTCATCTTCCAGTCCCAGTCCGATGCACCGGGAATGCCCTTTGCTATATCGGCAGCATGAGCTGCGATCTTAGATGCAATGATACCCTCCCTGACATCTTCAACTGTCGGAAGACGGAGATGTTCCGCAGGTGTCACATAGCAAAGGAAAGATGCACCATACGTAGCTGCTATCGCGCCTCCAATCGCTGCCGTTATATGGTCATAGCCTGGAGCGATATCTGTAACGAGAGGACCAAGAACGTAGAACGGAGCGCCCTTACATACACTCTGCTCAATCTCCATGTTTGCCTTGATCTGATTGAGAGGCATATGGCCCGGTCCTTCGATCATCACCTGTACATTCTTCTTCCATGCGCGCTCTGTAAGCTCCCCGAGCGTCACAAGCTCCTCGATCTGTGGGATATCGCCGGCATCGGCAATCGAACCAGGACGGCAGGCATCGCCGAGGCTGAGCGTGACATCATGCTTCTGGCAGATATCCAGTATCTCATCAAAACGGGCATAGAATGGATTCTCCTCCCCTGTCAGCATCATCCATGCAAAGATTATCGAACCGCCGCGCGATACGATATTCGTATGCCTTGCAGCAGCCTTGACGCGCTCTGCAGTGCTTCTGTTTATGCCGCAGTGGATTGTCATGAAGTCAACACCGTCCTCCGCGTGCATCCTCACGATATCTATCCACTCATCTGATGTTATCTTCTTCAATGCTTTATGGTAGTAAACGACGGCATCATAAATTGGAACGGTGCCAATGACCGCGGAGCATTCCGATGTAAGCTTCCTGCGGAATATCTCTGTCTTCCCGAATGAGCTGAGATCCATAATCGACTCAGCACCCATCTCGACAGCTTCCCTGACCTTCTCCATCTCGGCATCCATGTCCATGCAGTCGCGCGATGTGCCGAGATTGACATTAATCTTCGTCCTGAGGGCATTTCCGATGCCGCAGGGCTTCAGGCTCCTGTGGTTCCTGTTCGCAGGTATGCAGACCTTGCCCTCCGCAACCAGCTTCCTAAGCCTCTCCTCATCGATTCTCTCATCCTCAGCGACTTTCCTGAGCTCCGGTGTGATGATGCCCTGTCTTGCGGCATCCATCTGCGTAGTGTACCCCATGCAATCCTCCTTATAAGGGGAGTCAGCGGACTGACCAGGGCGTATAGCCACACCAGAAACCAATGCCTGAGAAGAATAAATATCAACATCAATCCCTACGCCGGCATTATCCGTACAGGTTCCATGGGTTTAGAATGCGGTGCACTCAATCTCAGCTTTTACGCTCCCCGTATACCTAGGAATTCTACAATGCGAGTATGACCTATGCAAGAATCAGAAACGGCGAGTGAGCATAACAACCGTCTCAATATGCTCGGAACCGGGGAACATATCGACAGGCTGGATTGCATCTATGCTGTATGGCAGGAAGCGCCTTATGTACCTTAGATCGCGCTCAAGCGTCTCTGGATTGCAGGAGATATACACAATACGCTCAGGCCCCATCCTTCCTGCGGATGCGAGGAACTCCTCGCTGGCACCGCTTCTAGGAGGATCAAGGAAGAGCACGGAGCACCGCTCTCCCCTCTTAGCCATCTCCTTTATCACCTTTGGCGCATCGCCCTCGATGAATGATGCATTGGCTATCCCGTTCTCCTTTGCGTTTATCAGGGCATCCAGGACAGCCTGTGGGGAGCTTTCGATACCAATAACCTGCCCCCTGAAGCTTGATGCCGCTATCAATGATATCGTGCCGGTACCGGAGTATGCGTCTATCACAACGTCATCATCCCTGAGCTGGGCCATATTCATAGCTATCCTGTACAGTCTCTCAGCCATGTATGGATTGACCTGATAGAACGATCCTGGGGATATTCTGAACTTCAGACCGCAGAGCCTATCCGTTATATAGCCCTTTCCATAGATTATGCGGATATCAGCATCATCGGGTATGACCATGCTTGTCTTCCCATTGTTACGCACTGTCGCGACAGTTTTGACGAACGGATGCTTCTGATGGATTGCTGCGGCAAGGTCGGAGACATGGGGAATCGAAGGAGAACCGTGGACAAGGACGACCATCGCCTCATCGGCATGGGCTGCAAGCCTTATCAGAACATGCCTGAGATCGCCGGTGAAGAGATCCTCGTCATATGATGAGATGCCATAGCGCCCGGAAAGCGTCCTGATTGTATTCAGCACAGCCGCAGCCCTCTCATCCTCGACCATGCAGCGCTTCACAGGTATGAGCTTATGCGTTCCCCTGCGGTAGATTCCCGTGACAAGCTTCCCGTTCTCTGTTCCGCATACAGCCTGGACCTTGCACCTGTATCCAGTAATAGGATCTGCAGGCAGCACGGGATAGACCCTGCCATACCGCTCAAGCAGCCTTGATTCGAGATGGAATTTATCCATCAGCTCATCGCGGTAATCGATATTAGCATATATGCATCCGCCGCAGCGTCCAGAAAGAGGACAGCTCCTGCCCTTCCTCATAGTCCCTCCATCAGATCCTGGCGACAATCCCGGTCTTCTTCAGCTTCCTTATCATGAAAGCATAGACGGGAATGACAAGAAGATCGGCTCCGATCCAGGCAAACGGCGTGGAGAAAACGACGCCGCGATAGCCGAATATCGCTCCGAAGATGATCGAAGCAGAGCATCTTGCCACCAGCTCTATTATACAGGCCGTGAACGGAGCCCATGAATTGCCCATGGACTGAACGGCCGTCCTGTATACGCATAGTACCCCGAGAAGAGGATAGAAAGGAAGCGTTATAAGGAAGAAATCCGAAGCATAGGCAAAGACCTCTGGAGAGGCATCTGAGACGAACATCGGCACGACGAATGGCTGGACGAGGAGTATTATGCCGATCATGATGAAATCGGCAACCTCGGCTATAAGAAGCGATGACCATATCCCCCTGCTTATCCTGTCGACCTTCCCTGCCCCGTAGTTCTGCGCTGTATATGCGGAGACTGCAGTCAGGAATGAATGGTTCACAAGCGAAGAGAGCTGGTCCACCTTCGTTGCAGCCGTATAGCCTGCGATGGCATATGTTCCTAGCTTATTCACCGATGCCTGCATTACAAGCTGCCCGATGCACATCACGGACATCTGGAAGCCCATGATGAATCCGACATGGAGATTCTGCATGATGCTCTGTCTGTCAGCTCTCCAGTACATCCTCTCAATCCTCAGCACAGGGTAATGCCGTAGCGCAGAGACAGCGGAGAGAATCGCAGCAAGGAGCTGAGACAGGACCGTTGCCAATGCTGCACCCCCAACACCCATTCCGAATGGAACGATGAACACTATGTCGAGAATGACATTGAGGAGGGAGGAGAATATCAGATAGACAAGCGGTATGCGGCTGTCCCCGAGCGCCCTGAGTATATTCGATATAAGATTGTAGAATACCGTAGCTCCGGTGCCTGCAAGCACGACAAGGAGGTATACGGATGCATCCTGCGATATCTCCTCAGGGATCTTCATCAGCCTGACGATAACGGGAACCATTGAGCATGTGATAGCCGTTATGATGACTGTGACAGCGATGGAGATATAGACCGAGGCGATGACCGATCTCTTTACAGCCTCCATATCCCCACGTCCGAAGCGCTGTCCGAGGATTATCGAGAATCCCGATGTAAGTCCCTGGATGAAGCAGAGGATGAAGTAGATGAATACGGTAGTCGATCCGACTGCGGCAAGCGCATTCTCGCCTATCGTCTGTCCGACAATAAGCGTATCGGCAATCGTATAGAAGAGCTGGAAGAGATTCCCGCCTATGACAGGTATCACGAATCGAATGATAACGCTTATAGGTCGTCCTTTGGTCAGTTCCACAGCCATAGAAAATTCTCCGGAGAAGTATTACTGCAAGAAGACATGACGATGCAAGATATAAGAATCGGGGAAAATGAAAAATCCTGGATTTTCTGCTTTATACCAAAATGAAATCGAAGGAAGATTGAGGAAGGAATGCTCCGGGCAGGAGCCTGCCCGGAATACATACATATAATCAGGTTCTGATCTCTCTGTTGAATGGCTTTCCGAGAGAGGATGGAGCCATCGTCTGATCCTTTGATGTGAAGGAGAGGACGACGATGACAAGCACGTACGGAAGCATAACAGCGAGCTCATACGGGAATGAGATTCCCATGCTCTGTATGATTGTCTGGAATGTCTGAGCGAACGTGAAGAGCAGAGCGCCTCCCATGATCTGGATCGGATGCCAGTGTCCGAAGTAGACAAGTGCCACAGCGATGAAGCCGCGTCCCGATATAAGCGTATCGGAGAACATCTTCGCCTGGGCTATCGAGAGGTAAGCCCCGGCAAGGCCTGCAAGCGCTCCGCCAAGCATAAGCGCCTCATAGCGCGTCCTCGTCACATTGATTCCCATCGAGTCAGCAGCTCTCGGATTCGTTCCCGCAGCCCTGACCTTCAGCCCCCAGGGGGTCTTGAAGAGTATGTACATCGCAACCGGGATAAAGAGGTATGCAAGATACGCCATGACATTGTGGGAGAAGAAGACATCTCCGATGAACGGGATCTTCGAAAGAAGCGGGATATCGAAATCAGGGATACCGGGAATCGACTGCGTTCCGCCTACGAAGTGCCTGAAGAGCGTTCCTGCAGTTCCTACTCCGAACATCTGGAGTCCGATGCCTGCAATGCCCTGGGGCGCGCGGAATGTGACTGTGATGACAGCGAATATTATGCCGAAAACAGCTCCAAGCACCGCTGCTGCGATGAAGCCCATGACATTGTACCACTGCGATACAGCGCCACCGCCACCTGCCGCGAACGGGATGAGCATGCCGATGAAGGCACCCATGGCCATAACACCCTCGCAGCCAAGATTGAATACACCAGCCCTCTGATTGAACATCTCACCGATCGATGCGAGAAGGAGAGCAACGGAGAACGGTATGCACATCGAAAGCATATTCGTAAGGATATCGAGCATATCAGGCCTCCTTCTTCCTCAGGCTCTGGTACTTTCTCCAGACCCTGTCCTGGAAATACGTGTTCGACAGCACCATCTGCGCTGTGACGATGACGATGATTATGATTCCCTGCATTACCTGAACAATGTTCGCTGGAACCCCGACCTTTGATGGTGCGAGCGTCGCTCCGTAGATCATCAGGCCGAAGAAGAACGATGCGGGAATGATACCAAATGGATGGAGACCTCCGAAGAGAGCAACGACAACACCAGAGAAGCCATAGTTGTTCGTTATTCCTTCGATTGCCCTTCTGTGGACACCCGCAAGCTCTATACCGCCTGCAAGGCCTGCGAACGCACCGGAGATAGCCATCGAAAGCGCTGCATAGAATCCAACGCTGATACCTGCATAGCGCGCCGCACGAGCTCCGGATCCGGAAGCTCTCATTCTGAAGCCCGTCGTGGTCTTCCACATGAGGATGTAGATAAGCACAGCAAGCACCAAAGCGATGAGCACACCATAATGCAGACGGCCTGTGATGCGTCCGAGCCAGACATTCTCTGTAAGCCTCATCGACTGCGGGGTTCCTGTCCCGTATACCTTCTCCGCCGGATCGAGATAGATAGTGCGGAGGCAGAGGGAATAGAACTGGGCCGCGATGTAGTTGAGCATAACGGTTGAAAGGAGCTCCGAGACATTGAGCTTTGCCCTCAGTATGCCAGGAATATAGCCCCAAACACCTCCTCCTATGACCGATGCAAGGAGCGCAAGAGGCAGGAGAAGCGGACGTGGAACATCGGGAAAAGCAAGAGCAACGCCTGTGAATGCAAGGATTCCCATAGCCATCTGTCCTTCAGCTCCGATGTTTATGATTCCCGATCTGTATGCTACCGATATTCCGATTGCGATGATGCAGAGCGGTATTGCCCTGATCATGACCTCAGAGATATGGAGCATGTTCGTAAGCGGCGCGATGCAGATAGTGTAGAATGTCGCACCGACCTTTGCTCCTATAAGCCAGAGTATCATGGAGGCGATGAGGACCGCCGCTATGATCGCTATCAGTATTATGGCTGCCTTGAAGGCAATCCTGAAACCTCTTGTCATTCCTTCACCCCCGCCATAAGTATTCCGAGCCTCTCCTTAGTTGCCTCATCCTGCCTGAGGACCTTCTGTACGGTTCCTTTGTAGATGACAGCTATTCTATCGGAGAGATTCATGATCTCCTCGAGCTCCTCGGAGATGAGAAGGATGCCTATGCCGCTCTCCCTTATCTCAAGAAGGCGCTGATGAATGAACTCCACAGCTCCCATATCGAGTCCGCGGGTCGGATAGACAGCAACGAGGAATTTCGGCTTCCTGTCCAGCTCACGGGCAAGGATGACCTTCTGGATATTACCTCCGGAGAGCGAACCTGCTGCGGTCATGATGCCGGGGCATCTTATATCGAAGCCCTCGACAAGGCGCTCAGCATTGGCCTCCTCTTCCTTCTTCTTCACGATGCCTTTATCGGAGAACTTCTCTGTGGAGATATCCTTCAGAACGAGATTCTCCATGATTGAGAATGAAGGAACGATGCCCTCGGTATTGCGCTCTTCAGGGATATATCCCATACCCGATGCTATGACATCATGCGGCGAGAGGTTCTGAATCTCCTTGCCATGGAGCACGATCCTTCCGCTCGCTGTGTGCCTCAGTCCGTTTATCGCCTCGGCAAGCTCCCTCTGCCCGTTTCCGGAGACACCTGCAAGCCCTACGATCTCCCCTGCCTTTATCGAGAGCGAGAAGCCGTCGAGGGCCTTTGTCTTCATATCAGACATGACGGTGATACTGTCAATCTCCAGCGCAGTCTCTCCGCTCTTATTCTCTGCCTTGTTCCGTGGAAGAACGATCTCATGGCCCGTCATCTTCGCAGCGATCTCCTGCGAGGAGTAATCATCGGTATTGCCAGAGAATACGACCTTTCCATGGCGGAGAATCGTGACCTTGTTCGAAAGCGCCTTGACCTCCTGGAGCTTATGGGAGATGAAGATGATCGGAAGCTCGTTCTTCATGTTCTTCAGAAGAACGATGAGCTCATCCGTCTCCTGCGGAGTAAGTGCCGATGTAGGCTCATCGAGAATCAGGAACCTTGCTCCAAGGCAGAGAGTCTTCACAAGCTCTACCCTCTGCTGCTCACCTACCGAGAGCTGCCAGATATACGCATCGGGATTTACCAGAAGACCATATCTAGAGGAAATCTCATTGATCCTGTCCCTTACCTCGCCCATATCGATGCTCGTATGCTTCCAGGCACTCTTGTAGCCCAGAGCGATATTCTCCAGTACCGTCATATTATGGACGAGCATATATGTCTGATGCACCATCCCCAGTCCTGCCTTGAATGCATCTTCAGGACCGCGGAAGCGCACTTCCTTGTCATTTATTAGAATACGACCCTCATCGCTCTGATAGAGACCCATGAGGATGTTCATAAGCGTTGTCTTTCCTGCTCCATTCTCACCGACGAGAGCAAGAACCTCCCCCTCTCCGACGCTTATCGAGATATCATCGGAAGCAAGGACTCCGGGAAAACGCTTTGTTATGTGCTCCATCCGGAGACTTCTGATCTTATTGTCCATAGCCTGAGAAAGATTGAGGCAGGTAAAGACACCTGCCTCGGTAAGTTGTTATCAGAGAGTGGAATAGTCCACATCCGCCCAGTCTGCGAGTGTTCCGTCCGGATCGGCCTTGAAGGACTCGATCGTGGAAGCTACGAGCTCCTTGAGCTCTGGGGATACCCACTCTGCCTCGAGTGCTGGGTTGTACTCGAATATGAAACCGCCGTTAGCGAAGTTCATCGGGATGCATTCGCCGCCCTTAACGCCGCTCTCGATTCTGTTGACGAGGTCGATGACGACAGCTGCGTAGTTATAGGAGGAAGCTGCTATGCACTTTGCCTTTCCTTCCTCTGTCGTGAGCTGTGCAAGGTCCTGGCCGACCCACATCGCTGTCGGGCTCTCTGCAGTTGCCCTGAGCGCTCCGATAGCCTGCTGGGAAGAACCTGTGAGCATGTCAGCGCCGCTTGAGAGCTGGGATGTTGCTACCTCAGAGGACTTAACATAATCGGAGAAGGAACCTGTGTGTGCGACAAGGATCTTCGCATCGGGATTGACAGCCTGTACACCGAGGACATAGCCGCGGTTATAGCGTGCGGCATCACCTGAATCAACAGGGCCTACGAGACCAACGATGTTGACCTTTGTGTCCGTACCTGCGATAAGTCCGTTGATGTATCCTGTCTCCTCGGACTCAGGCATGTATGTGAATACATTGGCAGGCCCGATCTCGGAGGATGTTCCGAATGCGAATGATACATCTGGGAACTCATCAGCCATCTCAAGAACAAAGTTCTTGTACTGTGCACCATGAGCGATGATGAGGTCATAGCCGTCAGCAACATACTGGCGTGCGATGGAACCTGCATCGACAGGAAGCATCTTCTCAGAGTATGAATACTCGATCTTCTTGTCCGGCATCGCCGCGATAGCCTGTGTAATACCATCATGCATCGACTGGCACCAGCCCTTATCATCTATTGTATTCTCGATGATGAGAGCAATCTTGAACGTTCCGTCATCAGCAGCGCTCTCACTGCTTCCGGATGCGGAAAGGCCGAATGCCATCACTAGTACAATGGTCATTGCAAGTAGTCTCTTCATGCTTTTCTCCTTTATGTGGATTTAATGTAATTATAATCTGTTCTCAGCATCTTTCATAGACAGTTTCAGATGGAAATGGTGATACAATGGATATGGAGGCACTATATGGAAGAAGTGATGGAATTCCTTAAGAAGGCGGGCACTTACTACCTTGCCACCGACGACAACGGACAGCCGAGGGTCAGGCCTTTCGGCACAGCTACCCTCTTCGAGGGAAGGCTTTATATACAGACGGGAAAGAAAAAGAGCGTATCGATGCAGCTCCACAGCAACCCACGCCTTGAGATCTGCGCGTTCATGGACGGCAGATGGCTGAGGATACAGGCTGAAGCTGTCGAGGATGACAGGAGGGAGGCACGAAAGGCGGTGCTTGATGATTATCCGGAGCTGCGGGCGATGTACAGCGAGGATGACGGGAACACCGAGGTCTTCTACCTTAAGAATGCCACAGCGACCTTCTCATCATTCACGGAACCTCCCAGGACGGTGACTTTTGGATAGGTATGATATAAGGATCGCGGAGCTCAGGCTCAGGAACTTCAGGAATGTAAGGAATGGCTCATTCTCCATGCCTTCATTCCTCCATAGCTCCCCCACCCCCGATATCCTCGGCATATACGGGCAGAACGGATCAGGAAAGAGCGCCGCGATAGAGGCCCTCGGTCTTATGCAGCGCATCATGACCGGGGAGGAACTTCCGGGAAAGAGCTATGATTACATCAATATAGACAGCGACAGTGCTGCTCTGTCTCTCTCCTTCTCCATCGAAGATGATAATGGGAACAGGATCTGCATCATCCGCTATGAGTTCGAGATCAGGAATGATATGGGCTCTGCTGCGATAGCATCCGAATCCCTCTACAGGAAGGATGCAGGAAAGCGTGAGAAGCTCCTTATATCATTCACACGGGGGGACAGGAAGCTTGCCCCTGCATCTGCGATGAAAGAACTGAAAGCAAGCGGAAAGGATGCGGCGCTTGATCTGATGGTCGCGATGCGCATGGCTGAGAAGGAGGATATTTCCTTCATATTCGGAGCCGATGCGGCCTTCCCCATCCTCTCGGAAGCCATGCCAGAGGTCAAAGTGCTGAAAAGCTATGCGGATACATCGTTCATCGTTCTTGCTGCAGATGACTCGGGCCTCAGCGGAGGGATACTCAGGATATCATACCAGCAGATAAAGGACGGAAAGCCTGTAAAGGGCCGTATTCTGCTGGATATATCAAAGCCGGCGGTCATATCCAGAGAGGAGGAGGAATTCCTTGGCAATCTCATAGACGAGATGAACAAGGTACTCTCCGCAATCGTACCGCGGCTGAGGATAGGTATATACAAGGTCGGCGATGAGCTTACAGCAGAAGGACACAGGGGTGTTGCTGTCGAGATTGTATCGTACAAGAACGATACTCCGATACCGCTACGCTCGGAATCGGTCGGCATCATAAAGATCATCTCCCTGCTCTCATGCCTTCTTGCCGTATATAACTCAAGATCTGTCTGCCTTGTCATCGATGAGTTCGATGCATCAATCTTCGAATTCCTCCTTGGTGAGCTGATATCTGTATTCGAAAGCGGAGCAAAGGGGCAGCTGATATTCACAAGCCATAATCTCCGTATCCTCGAGATGGTCGGAAGCGACAGCATCGTATTCAGCACTGCAAATCCTGACAACCGCTACATAAGACTGAAGGTGAAGCCTGGCAATCTCAGGGATGAATACCTCAGGTCACTCCTTCTCGGAGGAACGGAGGAGGATATCTATGAGAAGACCGATCCCTATGAGATCGGCAAGGCGCTGAGGAACGCCTGGAAGCAAGATGGCTGAGAGACGGCGGCTCATCATCATAATCGTGGAAGGAAAGAGCGAGGAGAACGCTCTCTCCTCCCTCATGAAGTGCCTCTTCTCACCCGATGAGGTCATATTCCACATTATGAATGGCGATATGATGACGAAGAACCAGAAGAACATAACGAGGATTGTTGAATCAATCGTCGGGGAGGAATCGAGGCGGTATGGCCTTCAGCGCTCTGATATAAAAACCGTGATACAGCTAACAGATACCGATGGCTGCTTCATCCCAGATGAGTACATCATAGAGGATGAGAGTCTCTCGCATATCGAATATACGGAGGAATGCATAAGAACCCCCTTCCCGCTGTCGATACAGCAGAGGAACAGCAAGAGACGGAGGAACATCCTCACACTGATCTCCCACAGACTTCTCAAAGGAAAGCTTCCCTATTCCATCTACTATTTCTCAAGGAATATAGAGCATGCCCTTTACGGCATAGAAAGAGCGGTAAGCGACAGCAGGAAGACAGATCTGGCCTATGAATTCTCTGACAGATTCAGCTACAATACAAAAGCTTTCATGGACTATCTTGAAGAAGAGGACATCTGCCCAGGAGATGACTACCAGTCATCTTGGGAAGCACTGGAAAATGACAGGGAAAGCCTCAGGAGACATTCAAATCTCATACTGTTATTCTCTGATAATACCAGCAAATAACTTATCATATTATTAATTTTCCAGATTTCGTTTGCATTGAAGTTTATCCACTATTATCCGTCTGAAAGCCAAATTGCTGATTGAGAAATCACGAAATAATCAAAGAACGATTCTTTCTTGACCATCTTCCCGCTTTTCCTGAATATATGCCCATGGAACCGATAGCCATACTCAGAGGAAGGGTTATTCATGGAAAAGGACTGGGAAGGACCGTAGGCATGCCTACCGCAAACCTCGATGTCTCCAGATCCTCTGAGATTCCTCCTGAAGGTGTCTATGCATCGATTGCAAGAGTCCGCTCCGGTTCCTACTATGCGGTGACGAATATCGGGACAAGGCCTAGCGTCGACAGCAGTCCGAAGCTGACAATCGAGACGAACATAATAGACTTCGATGAGGATATCTATGGAGAGGACATGATCGTTGAGATCATGGCATACCTGCGTCCGATAAAAAGGATGGAAGGCATTGAGGAAGTGAAGAAGCAGGTCGATGCAGATAAACTTGAAGCCAGGAAGATATTGTCAGCAGAGCCGCTTTTTGTGTAGCATCACCGAGTGGAAACCGAACTTCTATCCGAAAGCACCGGAAAGCTTTATATAAAATATCTCATACCCTCCCTTGGCGGAGCGCTTGCGACCTCTGTTTACAGCTTTGTCGATACAATCGCTGTCGGGCAGTCATGCGGTCCTGTAGGAGCTGCTGCAATAGCAGTCATCAATCCCCTCTTTGCACTTGCATGCTTCGTAGGGCTTCTTGTAGGAATCGGAAGCTCCGTGCTGATGAGCAAGGCAAAGGGCGCTGGCGAAATGGAGAAATCCAGCAGGATATTCACCGCTTCTCTGATGCTTCTTGCTGTTCTCGGCATAATCTCATGGGCTTTCACCTGCATATTCCTACGCCCCATACTTGCATTCTGCGGAGCAGATGATGAGATCATGCCATATGCAGTCAGCTACATGATTCCGATAGCCATAGGGCTTCCCCTATTCATCATAAACACATTCCTTGCACCTGTAATAAGATACGATGAGCATCCCGGCCTTGTGCTAAAAGCGGTATTGACAGGAGGATGCCTGAATATATTCGGGGACTGGTTCTTCGTATTCCCTCTCGGAATGGATATGTTCGGCGCAGGTCTCGCTACAGCGCTTGGATCGCTGACACAGACCCTGATACTCCTTTCGAACTTCTTTGGAGGAAAATCATCCCTCAAGATAAAAATGCCTAAAAGCATGGCAAAGGATTTCCGCCAGATTGCTGTATCCGGCTTCGGTGCGAGCATCCTCGATGTCGCTATCGGTGCACTGACGATAATGATCAACAGGCAGACGATGAAGTACGGCGGAAAGGACGAGCTTGCTGTCCTTGGAGTCATAATGACGATCTCATTCCTCCTGCAGCATCTCTATGCTGGTATCGGGCAGGCAGTGCAGCCGATAGCATCCACAGCATTCGGCGCCGGAAGGAAGGATAGAGTATGGCAGTCATTCTCCTACCTGCTTATATCATCGGTAATAGCAGGGCTTGCATCCCTTGCTGTCTGCGTAGGCTTTCCTATCCCGATACTCAACCTCTTCATTAATGCGACGGAGAATGTACTCAAGATCGGACCGCACATAGTGATAATCTACTCGCTCTCATTCCTGCCGATGGCTGTGAATATAAACCTGGTATTCTTCCTGCAGTCCATCCTTGCCCCTGTCCCTGCACTTATCTTCTCCCTCTCACGTGGTGTTGTGATAAGCCTCATCCTCCTTTACATTCTTCCCCTCTTCATGGGCATGGATGGAATACTATGGGCAATGGTGGCTGCTGAGGTTGTAACTATAATAGGAGCTCTTCCTTATACCCTTTCAATGAAGAAGAAACCTGCAACAATATCTGGATAATGATTTTGGACAAACAAACAGAAAGGCCCGCACCAGTACCTGGATAATACCAATGCGGGCAAAATATAACGACTAACCCTGGATTAGATGGACATCGAGCTGGTTGAATGGCATATCAACACCATTTGCCCTGAAGGTCTTCAGAATATCGGCATTAAATACATGCTGATGTTCAGTTCAGTGTGTAGACAGCTACTGTGCCTGAGACCTCGAAAGCTGCTATGAGAAGAGCCTCTCCTGTTGGGCTGTCTTCAGCGCTTGCGAAAGCAAGGCCTTCTGGTGCAACATCACCGCCTGTCACCCACTTATCGAGCTCTCCATCCTCATAGATCTCTGAGCCTGAGACGATGGATGTGAAATCGCGGGTATTGATGTAATTGACATACTTGCTGTTCTCTGGATCTGTAACATCGTAGATTATGATGCCACCTGTACGCTCAAGTGCGAGGAATGCATAGATTCTCCCGTTGACTTCGCCTACAGTGACAGCCTCAGCCTCCGGTCCTTTCTTTCCCGATCTGTCATCAAGGACGGCATTGTCATTTGAGGCATTGTAATACTCAGGGAGATAGCTGTATGTGATGCGCTCTGCATCGTCTGCTGTCGTGAAGACTTCCTCCAGTCCGTTATCATCAACACGGAAGATCGTCATTGTCCTTCCTCCATAGAGGTAATCGATGCCATTATCAAGACCATCGTAGTCATCCGATGCGAGGAATACGACCTTTCCATCAAGTCCGGAATTCTCTGCTGTGATTGCCCCTGTAGGAGACACATTGCCATCACCGAAATCTCTCTCGTCCTCATTGAGGTAATCGCCCCACTCCCTTGCATCGCCTTCGTTGGCTGTGACGATGTAGTCATTGCCATCTACGCTGAAGTATGCGATTCCATCAGGCATCCTTATACCACGGAGAGTCTCATATGTTCTTGGATTGTATGCATCATCCTTCTTGTCGATATCCACAGGGACGATGGAATAATCCTCAAGACCGACTGTATATACTCCAGTGAAGAGCATGCTGTCCAGATTGAGGACCGCAACAGCATTGGCCTCCTGAAGTGTGATGTATGCCTTATTGTTGCCGACTGCAATGTACTCAGGTTCGAAATCCTCAGAAGGAACTGTGCCCTTCTGCATGATGATTCCTTTATCTGCAAGGGCCTTCCTTGCAAGAGGATTATCAAAAGCCTCAAAGCCGATGACGGATACGATATCATCGTCAAGCGATACAACTGTGACCGATCCTTCAGGATCATCCTCGCCATAGCCTTCCCTCGGCTCACCCTCATCAGCGGTAAGGACATACCTTCCATCAGGGGAGAATGTTACCATATCAGGCTGGATACCTGCCTCATAGACCTTAAGAAGCTCAATGCTTCCATCGCTGTCAGAGCTGAAGAGAGCGATACGTCCTTCTTCATCATAATCCGCATCCTGAAGCGCTGTAGCAATGAGCGAACCATCAGGGGATACAGCAACACTTGTCATGTCACCATAGGTGAAATCGCTATCGGATACCAGCGCCTTGACATCAATATCAACAGATGAGAGCTCAGTATCCCCTCCTGCAATATCAATAGAGGCAAGGACTCCATCCTGTCCATTCACGGCATATGCGTGTCCATTGGCCTTATTGTATGCCACAATCTCCATCACACCGCCATCGGCATTGAAGCTGCCCGAGGTGTAATGCGCGCTCATTGTGATATCAAGTGATGAATTCCCGTTCTCATAGCCTGCTGTGCTCATAGCCGCAGCGGGGAATGCTACTGCAGCACACAGAGTAGCTGCAATGATTATTCCTTTTGCCTTTCTCATCGTAATCTCCTCTTTGAGGAGGATAGACTACCGATGTGAAATCCTCAGGAACTTACGGTTAATTCACTATAAGCCGAGTGAGAACATCCAGTGCTCCGGATGCTTCTTCTGCCAGATTGCTATGGCAGTATGCCTCAACGCTGAGCTTATCATCATAGCCAGCTTCCTTCAGGGCTCTGAAGAAGGGAGCGTAGTTCCAGTCATCATCCTTCACGGGGAATGTACGCTCATATGATGTTCCTAAAGCTGGATAGGCAATATGAGCATGGACAAGGTAATCCCTGTATTTCACAATCGATTCAGGATCATCGTTCTCTGCCGCCATATGATATAGATCCACAAGCGCCTTCACATTATCCATACCAACATCGGAGGATGCTTCAGCTGCCTCTGCGAAGGTTGTTATCATATTGGTCTCTGCGCTCCTGAGTGGCTCGATTGCAAGCATCATCCCGTATTCACCCGCTATATCACCCATCATGCGGAAGACGGAGATAAGCTCCTTATATCCCTTTTCCCTATCATAACCATCGGGGATGCTCCTCGAAGGACCTGATCCGATACCAGCCTGCTTCGAGCCAAGCCTTGCAGCTCTGGAAAGGACAAGACGGACGTATTCCTCCGTTCGCTTCATATCAGAGCCGGGACCGATGATGCGTAGCGATGACGGGAAGAAGCTATTGCAGCCCTCGCATCGGATGCTGCTTTCCCTCACCTTCTCCTCAAGGCTTGCAAATTCACTCTCCGTGAGTGCGGATATCCCATTGAGCGGCAGCTCTATATATTCAAAACCAGCTGCAGAGAGTACATCGATGTTCTCCGCTCCTATTCCATCCTTGCCTGTTGCAATCATATTCGTACAGCATCCGATCCTCATGTTATGACTCCTTGATCAACTATTATACCAGAACAAATATTCGGAAGTATTCAGCAAAATGCTGATACATTCTACAATCTCCATGAAAGAGGAGGATTGCGTTGGATACACCGCAAAGAAGAACCGATGCAAAGACGCTCTGGACACTGTTCAGGACGTGCTTTGTCATAAGCGCATGCACATTCGGAGGAGGCATGGTCGTAATATCCATGCTGCAGAAGAAGTTCGTCGAGGAACTCCACTGGATCAATGAGGATGAGGTTATGGACATGGTTGCTGTCGCACAGTCATGTCCGGGAGTGATGGCTGTGAATACCTCGATAATCATCGGCTATAGGATCGCAGGACCATTCGGGGCAATCCTCACAGTTCTCGGCACAGTCACACCTCCTATGGTGATTCTTGCTGTGATATCAGCATTCTATGCACAGTTCAGGACGAACAGGGTGATAGCTCTCCTTCTCAAGGGAATGCAGGCGGGAGTAGCTGCAGTACTTATAAACGTAACGATCTCGATGATGAGGAATGTCCTCAAGGACAGGAAGCTTATATCACTGCTTATGCTCATCGGAGCATCGGCCGCTACCCTCCTCTTTGATGTGGATATCATTATCCTCATCGTGATATGCGGCATAATAGGCGGAATATATACATTCGCCTCTGATAAGGAGGAAGCCCATGATTCTCTTTGATCTTTTCACAACATTCCTCCTTCTCGGCGCATTCAGCTTCGGCGGCGGAGTCGGCTCAATGGAGCTTATCAGAAGCCGTGTTGTCACCATGAGAGGATGGATGACCAATGCGGAGTTCACTGATATCATCTCGATATCGGAGATGACACCGGGACCGCTTGGTATAAACATAGCATCATTCGTCGGAGCACGCACAGCAGGCATACCTGGAACGATTGTCGCAACATTCTCCTATGTCCTTCCCGCAATCTTCATCGTCATGATAATGGCAAGGATATTCTTCAGATGCAGGAACCTGAAAGGTGTGCAGGGAGTCCTCAAAGGACTGAGACCAGCGATTGCTGCAATGGTGCTTGCTGCAGCAGTCTCCCTTTCCGGAACCGCATGGTGGAATGGTATCAGCAACTTCTCTCTGGAGAACACGAACTGGATTGCCATTGCAATATCAGGGGTGATGCTTGTGCTTCTTGGAAAGAAGAAACTGGGACCTATCATGACAATCCTTGCAAGCGGCGTAATAGGTGCTGTCATATATGCACTTCTCGGCATCCCTGTCTGATCTCACTTGCAACTAAGATGAAGAGCATGTATTATAACGCTGTTGAAACTTAAGGGCGCGTAGCTCAGCGGGAGAGCATTACCTTCACACGGTAGGGGTCAGCAGTTCGATCCTGCTCGCGCCCATCATCTTAAGACACAAAAGGTGACAAAGCCTTTTCTTTGAAACGAGGAGCGGTAATCCAAAGAGCCGCTCCATTTTTTTGATACGCCTCTGGATGAATGTCTTGAATTTTCCGTTTTGACTATGTTCACGCGTCACGTTGTTTTTCTTGAAAATTACTTTATAATTTAAGTAGGAAATTCCCTACTTATCATACTCGGACGGAGGAATATTAATATGACAGCTTTCATAGACAGTGCAAAAGTGATGGCAAAAGGCCAGGTGACGATTCCAAAGGATGTGAGGAAGACCCTCGGCGTTTCAAATGGTGACAGGATCTCCTTTATTGTAGAAGGAAATACGGTCCGTATAGTCAATTCAGCAGTCTACGCTATGCAGGTGCTGCAGCAGGAGATGGCGGGAGAAGCCCAGAAAGCTGGATTGGTAAATGATGATGACATCGTCAATCTTGTGGCAGAAATGAGAAAAGAGGAAGTGAACGAGTGAAGGTTCTGATCGATACAAATATACTTATCTCGGCAGCACTCTTTCCGAATAGTATTCCATTCAAGGCATATGCAAAGGCTGTATCGTTCCCATATGAAGCAATTGTCTGTGAGCAGAACATCGATGAAATGAAACGAATCTTCTATCGAAAGTTCTCGCATAGAATTGATGCGCTTGATAGATTCCTGGCAGCAGCTCTCCTTGTTCTGGATATTGTCTCTATACCAGATGAGAAAGATACAAGGGAAGAACAAATCAGGGATTATTATGATCGTCCTATTCTGAGAGCTGCCATAAAAGCGGGAGCAGACATTCTATTGACAGGGGACAAGGATTTTCTTGAATCGGGGATTACTGATCCAAGAATTATGAGTGCGGCTGAGTTTATGAGGCTATAGCATATTTGACTATTTTCAGCACTGACAGAAGGAGACAGCCATTGAAGAACAAGATTGGATACTGCGGACTGGATTGTGAAAAGTGTGACGCATATATAGCAACCATTACTGATAATCAATCCTTAAGGGAGAAAACTGCAGCACTGTGGGCGAGCATGAATAATGTTCCTATCCTGCCTGAACACATCAATTGCAATGGCTGTCACGGGAATGGAATAAAGACGATATTCTGTGAGCATATGTGTGAAATACGCAAATGTGCAAAGGAAAAGAATGTTACTATCTGCATCGAATGCGTTGCTTTCAGTACCTGCCGGATTATCAAGGGATTTCTCGAGAACAATCCATCCGCTTTTGATAATCTTATGGTAAACCAGCAAATCTAGACCCACTCAGTACTTTTAGCTATCCCTTCAAAAGTTTTCGCCAATTGTATTGGCCGGAGGTACCCGGCCAATGGATTTAATCAGAACTCAATCAGCTCGTAGTCGCGTGTGCCATAGCCTAGCTCTGCAGCTGCTTCGATGGTATGGATGCCATTGCGGCTGTTAACGCGCTCCATGAAGTGCTCTTTGCCAGGATCATCGGAGGACATGACAAGATCGATGCATGCCTGATCGATTGCAACGGGATCGAGGGATGCAAGTATGCCTATATCCTTCATGCATGGATCTTCAGCAACAGTACAGCAATCGCAGTCAACGGAGAGATTCTTCATTACATTGATGAACGCGATCCGCCCCTTGAAGTGCTCAACGACGCTCATTGCGGCATCGGCCATCGCCTCAGGGAACACCACCTTCGATGCATGCATCTTCCAGGTATCATAGCGGTCATCGGTCCTTCCTGCCGAGTGGATGAGAGCCTTTCCTGCCCTGCTTGCACAGCCGATTGAAAGCTGTTTCAGCGCTCCGCCATAGCCTCCCATCGGATGACCTTTGAAATGAGCAAGGACAATCATGGAATCGTAATTGAGAATGTTCTTCCCGACATGATTCTCCTTGAGTACCTTCCCGTTCGGAATCTGCCATATTACATCCGGACCTTCAGCATCCATAAGATCGACATCGAAGTACTTTGTCCAGCCATGCTCCTCAAGAAGCTTCCAGTGGGAATCTGTGTTATCGCGCACACCGCCTGAGGCATCGCCATACGCTGTATTGCACTCAACAATCGTTCCCTTGAGCTCATCGACCATCGGCTTCCAGAACTCAGGATGGAGATAATTCTGGTTGCCCTGCTCTCCTGAATGGATTTTCACGGCAATCTTCCCCGGAAGCGCTATACCGAGCTTTTGATACGCCTCAACTACCTTCTCCGGAGTGATTGCACGTGTGAAATATACCTTTGCCTTCATACTGCCTCCATATATACTGACAACATGTCAGCATAAATGAATATAGCACTATTCTGACAGTATGTCGATATATTTTCATTTGCTGATTCCTGCTGCCTCATATATTCTTTCTTTATGGAAGATTTCTCCGGAAAACTGCTGAGAGCGCTCAGCACATGCAGATCTTTCAGTCCAGAGGATGCCCTTGAAATCATCAAGGGAATGGATAGCAGATCTAAAGAGAAAGCTATTGAGGATATCATTGCGTGCAGCGACCAGGACCTTTCCGCTATCAGGGCAAATGCAGATGCGCTTCTGAGGTATCTGGAAGCATCACAATATGATGATTCCGCACTAATAGGTTTCTGCAGAAGCATAGCCCTTTCTGCAGGAACAGCGCTATCTGCAAGGAAGATTATTGAGAAAGAATCAAAGCGGATGGAAAGGGAGAACGAAGAGAAACTGAGGCGCATGGAGCGGTCATATACCGCAATCTTCGCATTATTCACAGTCATCGTATTCGCTCTTGCAGGAGGACTCATCCTGTCGCTTGCCGGAATGAGGGCTTCATACGCCTATGGAAGCATTGAGGATCTCAGGACTGCCCTGCTGATCATCGGTGCATTCTTCCTTACCGTCCTCTCGATAATCATCAAGCTGCTGTCAACGCTCGTCCCTCCAATGAAGGAGAAAGAAAAGCGCACAATCCCCGCAAGGATACTCAGCGCGATAAAGCAGCCGATCACCATAGCCATGCTATTCCTCATACTCGGTCTTGTCTCAGGCGATGCCAGCATAAAGGATTCTTCCGTATCGTCTTCACGCATGCAAAGCGCATTGAGCAATGTCATTCCTATAGCAGAGGATGTTATAATCGATCTTTAGGAGGTTCCATGAAGGTTCTTATCATTGGAGGAGTCGCGGCAGGTGCAAGCGCTGCTGCAAGGCTCAGGAGGCTCTCTGAGGATGCAGAGATAATCATCGTAGAGAGAAGCGGATATATCTCATACGCAAACTGTGGACTGCCCTACTACGTAGGCGGTGTCATAGAGAACAAGGCAGCGCTTACGCTCCAGACTCCAGAAAGCTTCTGGAGCAGGTTCAGGATAGAGGCAAGGGTCAATACAGAGGCACTCAGCATCGACAGGAAGGGGAAGACCGTCCATCTTCGGGATCTCATATCCAAAAAGGAATATACCGAATCATACGATAAGCTCATCCTAGCTCCGGGAGCGGAGGCTATCGTCCCGCCATTTCCCGGCATAGATAGCAAAAGGATATACCGTCTGAGGCATACGGAGGATGCATTCATCCTGAAGGAAGCCGCACTGAAGGCAAAGAAAGCAATTGTCATAGGAGGCGGATTCATCGGGCTTGAGACTGCGGAGAATCTCAGGCATATGGGCCTTGATGTGATGATCATCCAGCTTCTGGACCATGTCTCCAATCTCTCCTTTGATATGGCTCAGATAATCCACGAAGAGATACGGAAGAACGGCATAGATCTCCATCTTGAGGAGGGTGTGAAATCCTTTGAGGAGAAGGATGATTCCATCTCCGTCATCACCGACAAGGGCTCATACGATGCGGACTTTGCAGTGCTCGCAATCGGCGTCAGGCCTGACTCGAAGCTTGCCAAGGACGCAGGTCTTGAGACAGACAGGCGCGGCTCGATAATCGTCAGCGACACGATGAGGACATCCGATGAGGATATCTACGCAGCAGGTGATGCCGTTTCCATCAGAAATGCTGTCTCAGGGGAGATGGGGATGATTGCGCTGGCAGGTCCTGCGAACAAGGAAGGACGCATCGCTGCAGATAACATAGCAGGATACGACAGCCATTACAGGGGCGCATCGGGAGTATCTGCGATGAAGGTATTCTCCCTCACAGCAGCCTCTGCGGGCATCACGGAGGAGAATGCGAAGCGCCTCGGGCTGGACTACGATGTGGCAATCACATACCAGGCGGACCATGCATCATACTACCCCGGCAGCCAGATGATGATGCTCAAGCTTGTCTATGAGAAGACAACAGGACGCGTCCTCGGAGGCGAGGCTGTCGGAAGAAATGGCACGGACAAGAGGATAGACAGGATATCGATGGCGGCGGCGATGGGAATGACTGTGGAGGATCTCGTCGATCTCGATTTCGCATATGCCCCTCCCTACTCATCGGCAAAGGATCCGGTGAATATCCTGGGATACATCGCATCGAACAAGATGAAGGGAATCCTTGAGGAGTTCCGTGCTGAGGATATTCCATCGCTTGATAAGTCTTCATCCATGCTCGTCGACCTAAGGACTGAGGAAGAGGTCAAAGGCGGGTTGATCGAAGGAGCTGTGAATATCCCTCTCGACTCACTTAGGGACAATCTCGATAAACTCGACAAGTCAAAGACAATCTACGTCTACTGCAGGAGCGGGCAGAGAAGCTATATCGGGTACAGGATCCTCAAGGGACATGGCTTCAGGGCGAAATCCCTCTCTGGAGGCTACCTGATGTACTCATATAGCCGCCATTAGCCTATCGCTATGAGCATCCCGGTGGTCGAAGCGAGCGCTATTACGATCGCAAGGATCATCGGGCCCTTGAAGTACGATGTGAGGAACGCAGTTCCTACTCCGACAAGCCCTGCAATCCAGAGCGGGCCGAAGTCCGTCAGTGCAAGGGGAAATATAAGGGCACCAAGCGAGGCAACGGGCAGAAGCAGCATGCACTTGCGGATGAAGACTGGAAGCTTCTTCAGGAATGATGAGGCGAAATATGGGATAATCCTTGGCAGAAGCGTCACAGCAGAGCATGTGAGTATCAGAACAAGCTTATTCAATTCCGGCCTCCTTATCTGTGTATATCATTGCACCAAAAATAGTTGCAGCAATGAGTGATATGAGGAACGACAACCCTGTCGATACCCCTGCACCAAGAATCAGCACGGAGTTGATCAAAGCGGATACACCTGCTGTGAGAAGTGCCTTCGTATTCTTCCTCACCTCGCCTCCAAGAAGTGATGCGAACATGGCGTAAACCGTAATGACAGCTGCCTTCTGGACGACATCCGGGAGGAATGTCCCAGCAATATACCCTACAGCTGTCCCCGACACCCATCCTGAATAGGATGTGAAGATCAGACCCGCCATGTATGTATATGGGAGCTTTATGCCTTTGAATGATGCTACAGCGAAGACCTCGTCTGTCGTACCGAAGCCGCACATCAGGCGTCCCGGTATCGATCTGGGGCTTTTAAGCCTTCCTGAGAGCGAAGCGGCCATGAATATATACCGACTGTTGATGAAGAATACGGAGAGAGCTATCCCCAGAAGGAATGTACCTGCATTGTATAGGTTCATCATCAAAAACTGCCCCGATCCGGCGAAGTTCGTTATGCTGACAAGGACACCTTCGACGAATGTGAAGCCGCTTGTCCGCGTAAGAAGCCCGAATGCAAGAGCTGTCGTGAAGTATCCGAGGAAGATGGGAAAGCCATCCCTGATACCATCCTTTATCTCCTTTCCGGCATTAGCCATTCAAGTCCCTCCTGAGACAGAGCGCGGCCTCGGTCCCATCTATAGCGGCAGAGACGATTCCTCCGGCATACCCTGCGCCTTCACCTGCAGGATAAAGGCCCCTTCCCTGCCTCATCGATCCATCGCGGAGGATGCGGACGGGGGATGAAGTCCTTGTCTCGCATGCGATGACCGTTCCCTCCTCTGTCAGGAAGCGGCCGCGTGTCATGTCAGAGAATGCAAGGAATCCCTGCCGGAGCGATGATACGACAACAGGAGGCAGGATGTCATCAAGCCTGGATGCGGAAAGCCCCGGACGATAGGTTGAATCAGGAAGGGTTCCGGAAGGTCTGTCGTAGCAGAAATCGGTCATACGCTCAGCGGGTGCAATGAACCCTGGGATGAACGAAGAGCGCTCTATGCTCTCGATATACCTCAGGACGCGGAATGGATCATCGCCCGCGATTTCCTCCTTCCTGATCTCGGTTATCATGCCGCTATTGGCCCACCTGCCACGCCGAGATGCAGGGGACATGCCATTGATTACAAGAAGCCTCTCCTCGGTCGATGCAGGTACAACGGAACCTCCCGGGCACATGCAGAAGGAATAGACGCCCCTCCCATCGATCTGCACCTTGAATGAGTAGGACGCAGGAGGAAGGAACGGACTCCTTTTTTCCGAATGGTACTGGATTGAATCGATAAGAGCCTGAGGCTGCTCCAGCCTGACGCCGACAGCGGTGCTCTTCGCTTCGATTGAGAAGCCATTATCGGCAAGGAATGAATAGACATCCTTTGCGCTATGGCCCGTTGCGAGTATCACAGGGCCAGAGATCTCCTCTCCGCTTTCAAGGACTGCGCCTGTGACTTCATCGCCTTTTCTCATTAGCCCTGTTACTCTGGATGAGAAGCGTACCTCCCCGCCGGAGGAGATTATCGTATTCCTTATGTTCTCGATGATCTTGGGCAGCCTGTCAGACCCGATATGAGGATGGGAGTCATAGAGTATGGACTCATCAGCACCATGCTGGACAAGGAGGCGGAGGATCTTTCCTGCATCCCCGCGCTTGAGAGACCGCGTATAAAGCTTCCCGTCGGAGTATGCTCCAGCACCTCCCTCTCCGAATGCGTAGTTCGACTCAGGATTGAGCTTTCCATCCCTTGATAAAGCTGCCGTATCGATACGTCGGCTATGGACATCCTTCCCTCGCTCCAGGATTATCGGGCGGATACCGTTCTCTATAAGCGTAAGCGCTGCGAAAAGACCTGCAGGACCAGCTCCAACGACTACAGCAGATGGGGATGAATGGACGGATGGGAATACGAAAGGATGCTCAGGCACTGGATCCTCGCCTGCATATACCCTTACCCTCTCATTGATCTTAATATCCCTTCTGCGGGCATCGATGCTCCTTCTGAGCACTGTGACATGGCTCACATCACTAGATGAGATCGAGAGCTTCTTTGAAGCTATGCGCCTGAGAGCTCTCCCGTCATTCATCTCCTCAGGTCTGAGCACTATATCGATATCCTTGACCATGCGGCGATTGTACCTGATTAAGGCGTGGGGTTTCAATTCACAGAAAGCCCTGGAAAATGTAGAATCACGGTGTGAATATCCTATCAATAGAGAATCTTTCGAAGACACTTAATGATGAGCCCCTCTTCGAGGAGGCAACACTTGGCCTCGATGAGGGAGAGAAAGCCGGAATCGTTGGCAAGAACGGCTCGGGTAAATCGACGTTCCTGAAGACAATCGCAGGCCTTATCGTCCAGGATGAGGGCAAGGTATCGATGAAGAACGGGACGAACTTCTTCTACCTTCCCCAGGACATCTCCTTTTCCGATGATGCGACCATCATGGACTTCTTCTATGATTCAGACAACATGGTCATAAAAAAGCTTGATGCATACAGGAAAGCACTGGAAGAAGGAAGCGATGCCCAGAAGCTCTTCGAGGAGATCGAGAAGGAGAATCTATGGGAAGCTGAGAGACGCTTTGAAGGCTACCTCGGCAAGCTCGGCATGGCAGAGCCTCTTACGAAGCGCATGGCAGACCTGTCGGGTGGAGAGCAGAAGAAGACGGCAATCGCAAGGGCTCTCTCCGTCAGTCCAGATCTCCTCCTTCTCGACGAGCCGACGAACCATCTTGATATTCCATCGATAGAGTTCCTCGAGACGTGGATCACTGAAAGCAGTGCTGCGGTGATCATCGTCACCCATGACCGCCATATCCTCAACCAATGCTGCTCCACGATCTGGGAGCTGGACAGGAAGCACTTCTATCGCCATCCGGGCTCCTTCTCCGCATACCTCGAAAGGCGCGAGGAGCGCATAAGGATGAATGAGAAGGAACAGGAGCGTCTGGAGACTATCCTCAGAAGGGAGCGCAAATGGCTTCTCAGAGGACCGAAGGCAAGGACGGGCAAGGACAAGAACAGGAAGGACAGAATTGAGGAAATGGAGGACTCGCTCCACTCCGTGAGGGATCCTAGGCAGAGGGAATTCACATCTGGAATGCGCCGCATGGGGAAGAAGGTCCTTGAAGCGGAGGGAATAGCGAAGGAATACGATGGAAAGATGCTCTTCTCGGATTTCACATTCTCATTCCAGAAGGGACAGCGCATCGGTCTTGTGGGAAGGAATGGCTCTGGAAAGTCCACCCTCCTCGATATCCTCACAGGCCGTACCGAACCTGATAATGGTTCTGTAGACAAGGGAGTTAACACGCACTTCGGGTACTATGACCAGCTCGGCCGTGACCTGCAGTCCTCAAAGACCGTCCTTGAATATGCTGAGGATATAGGCAAGACAATAAGACTTTCGGAGAAGGAGGAGATGTCGGCATCTGCTTTCCTCGAGCGATTCGGCTTCCCTCCCCGCATGCAGAGAACTCCCATAGGAATGCTTTCAGGCGGAGAGCGCAGAAGGCTGTATCTCATTACAAGGCTATTGTCAAACCCGAACTTCCTGATACTCGACGAACCAACGAATGATCTTGATATCGAGACGATAGAGAACCTTGAGGATTATATCTCCTCATTCAGCGGCACTGTAGTCATCACATCGCATGACAGGACCTTCCTGGATATAACAACGGAGATGCTGCTTGTAATCAGGGATGGGAAGATAACGCTCTTTCCTGGCAACTACACCGAATGGAAGGAAGCTGAGGATGCGGAAAGAAAGCAGGAAGAACCGCAGATAAAGCAGAAGGCAGAGCGTCCACAGAGGGAAAGAAAGGGTCTGACATACAAAGAGAAGAAGGAGCTTGAGGAAATCGAGACTAGGATAGCTGAAACTGAGGCCCTTATAGCAAAGCTCGAAGAATCATTCTCAACCGTTGACAGTACTGAATTCGGAACAATAGCTGAACGAACAAAGCTATACAACGAGAAGAAGGAAGAGCTTGAAAGAATGACTGAGCGCTGGATGGAGCTTGAAGAGAAGAACGAGGAATAAATTTTTTATTGACCTAAATTTACATCTGACGCAGCAGGCTTCTCCCAGACCACTTGCACTTGGATGATATGAGCTTAATCCGTCCAATTTTCTAGCTTGGCAAAGCCTTCCTGACCAATGATATCAGAAATTATTTGACTAGTACTATAAAACTTAGTACAATTTGCATATGAAATATGTTGTGAACATGTCCAAGAAGCTCAATCGAGTAATAAGACAGATGCCAAGGAATGCCCAGCTAACTCTGAGGAATCTGATTATCGATATAGCAGAAAAGGGACCGGTACAGCCGAAGTATCACAACTACAGCAAAATCGGTAAAGTAACGTATCATTGCCATCTTGCATATAGCTGGATTGCCTGCTGGCGATGCGAAGACGGGAAGTATATAGTGGAGGTAGAATATGTTGGTAGCCGTGAGAAAGCCCCCTATTGATTTCAGCATCACAGGGATTATTCCTGAAAAACTCATTTCCGGTCTGAGAAAGGAATACGGCGATGAAAATGTCAGGGTTGATAGAGATGATATGGTTAATGCAATGGAAATGGATTGGTTCAAGGAACTTGAAAGCGAGGACACACCAGGAAAGAATCTGAGGTTCTACAGAAAGCTCGTTGGCATGACTCAGACAGAGCTTGCAAAAAAACTCGGTACATCCAAGCAGTTCATTTCCGATATGGAGAATGATCGCAAACCGATAAGCCGTAAGACCGCAAAGGAGCTTGCTGCTCTTTTCGATGTCTCCGTCGCAAGGTTTATCTGATCTTCATTTCCCACAAGTCTCTGACTAATATCAGGATATCGATATGACTGTCGGTTATCTCCTCTTACAAATCAGGTCCTTCTCAACGACAGACTCGCTTATTCTTTCCTATTCTTTCATTTAATGCTTATTTTCCTTTTTCGTTCTTTCTTTTGATGGTAAAATGAAAGAAGAGAGTAAGAATTATGGTTCTTGAGAATGCCCGCATCATATTGAAGGATGAAGTGATTCCTGGATCGGTGGAGATTGAAGGCCATCTTATCAGGAGGATATCCATAGAGCCCATCCCAGGCGCCCCTCGCCTTGATCTTAAGTGGAAGTATCTTGCCCCGGGCATTGTCGAGCTCCACTCCCATGGTGGCGGTGGCTATGATTTCCTCGACAATGATGATGAAGCCATTGCAAAGGCTTCGGAATGCCATCTCATGCATGGTGTAACATCCATTCTTCCCACTGCTGTATCTGCATCTGACGAGGCGCTCTTCAGCTTCATTGAAAGATTCAATGGAATAGACAGGAATGTGCACAGGAATATCATAGGGATCCATCTTGAGGGACCTTTTTTCTCGCAGGAGGAAAAAGGAGCGCAGGAGGAGCGCTTCATCCGCCCTGTCGATATAGAGTACTGCAAAAAGGTTCTCGATATGGCAAAGGGAAATATAAAGCGCTGGTCATTCGCGCCGGAGCTTGAAGGATCGGATGTGATGATGGACATTCTGAGGAAGGAAGGCATAATGCTCTCAGCGGCCCACACTTCCGCCACCTATGATGATATCTCAAGAGCATTCGACCATGGGCTGAGGATGCTCACCCACTTCTATTCGGGAATGTCCACGATAAAGCGTGTGAACGGAAGAAGGATACTTGGGACTGTCGAGAGCGGATACCTCATCGATGAGCTCTATACGGAGATCATACCCGATGGCTACCATCTCCCTCCTGATCTTCTTCGCCTGATATTCCGCCTCAAGCGCAATGACAGAATAACAGGATGCTCGGATAGCATGAGGGCTGCGGGAATGGGTGAAGGCCCTTCGATACTCGGTCCAAGGGACAATGGACTTGATGTAATTGTCGAGGATGGTGTGGCGAAGCTCCCTGACAGGAGCGCGTACGCAGGCTCCGTGGCAATAGGTGACAGCATGGCAAGGACGCTGAGAACAGTGCTTTCCCTTCCCCTTCCCGATATCTTCAGAATACTTTCACTGCAGCCAGCTGAGGCTCTTGGCATAGCTGGGTGCAAGGGATCGATAGAGGAAGGAAAGGATGCCGACCTCATCGTCCTCAGCGATGATCTTGAGACTGAGATAGTCTTCCTTGGAGGAGAAAGGAGAAAATGATGAATATACATATCGATATCGCGGATAACGCGGCAGAACTTGGAAAGAGAGCGGCAAAGAAGATCGCAGCGCTTCTCAATGATGCAATCAGAGAGAAAGGGAGCGCAAGGATGATCCTCTCCACAGGCGCTAGCCAGTTCGAGACGCTGGAAGCACTTGTGAAGGAAGATGTCGACTGGACGAAGGTCGAGATGTTCCATCTCGATGAGTATGTAGGACTGGATGAATCCCATCCTGCAAGCTTCAGGAAGTATCTCAAGGAGCGCTTTGTATCGAAGGTCAGATTGAAGGCTGCATGGTTCGTGGAGAACGAGGAATGCCTCGATAATCTCACAAAAGAGCTCCGGCGGGACAGAATCGATGTCGGTGTGATCGGTATCGGTGAGAACGGTCATGTAGCATTCAATGATCCTCCTGCAGACTTCGACACGGATGCTGCATACAAGGTTGTCACGCTTGATACAAGATGCAGGATGCAGCAGGTCGGAGAAGGATGGTTCGGATCTATCGATGAAGTCCCTGAGAAGGCTATCACAATGTGCGTGAGGCAGATACTATCGGCAGAGCATATCGTATCATCCGTCCCGCATAGCGTTAAGGCCGAGGCGATATACAACACGATAACAAAGCCCGTCAATCCAGCAGTCCCTGCAACGATACTGAAGACCCATCCTGACTGGAATCTCTTCATAGACAGGGAATCGGCATCAAAGCTTCTTGGAATGTGATGCTGTGCCTGCATCCCGGCATAATAGTTCAAGGATTTCTCAGCACTCTATGATCTATAGGGTGCTGTTCTTTTCTACCTTGAGCACACCAGGAATCCGAGTCATTGATGAAACTGATGACTCCTCGGCTCTTTCTTTATGATGCAAGGGAAGGACTGCCCATCGCTGAGCAGTCCTTCGGAGTCTGTGAAAGGAGGTCTATTACATCTTGAAGGATGAGGAGAAATCCCCTTTGCCCTTCCTGTGATTCATCGCATAGACGATTATGAAGACGACTACAAGGAGTACGACGGAGAGAGCACTTGCCTGTCCCAGCTTTCCATCCTGCACGGCTCCATAGATCTGGATAGGAACCGTCCTCGTATTTCCCGAATAGAGAAGGATCGTCGTGCTGAGCTCCTGGAGAAGCGTCGTCAGCGTGAGAATCGATCCAGAGATAATCGCAGGAAGAATCAATGGAACACTTACCTTGCGGAATGTATAGAACCATGTCGCACCCATGATCGTGCTGGCCTCCTCGAGCGATGGATTGAGCTGCGTCAGGGATGCAGAGACGCTTCTGTATACATACGGCGTTCTTCGTATCATGTACGATATGACGATGATAGTATACGTTCCAGTGAGGCGTATCACGCTCGAACCGGAGAATGCTGAGAGAAGCGCGATGGACACAACCGTTCCAGGAAGGATGAATGGTGCCATGACAGAAAGGTCAAGGAGCGCCGCTCCCTTAGGCTTCTTCCTCTCCGTTATGTAGGCAACGATGCTTCCCAGAAGCGCGCAGAGAACTGTCGCAAGGATCGAGAGGTAGAATGAGTTGAAGAGCTCATGGCTCGAATACTCTGGGATTCTCGTGTAGTTCGAGAGCGTGAATCCCTCAGGGAATAGCCCTGTCCACTTCTCGAAGAACGACATCACTATGATCGTAATCTGCGGCAGAAGCGATATGACAAGGATGATAGCGCAGTATACCGTCGCGATGATGACAGCTCCCTTGCTCTCATGCTGCTTCACATCGGTATGGGTTGCGGATATCGTCTCATACTCATGGCGTGATACCATCCACTTCTGGAGCCAGAGCACAAAGGCTGTTATCGCAACATTGACGACAGCGATCGATGATGCACCGTTTATGTTCCAGAAGCCATTGACCTCGAAGAAGATCAGCGTCGGGAGAACATAGTTGTTTCCTCCGATGATTGCGGGAATACCGAAGTTTCCGATTGCCCTGACGAATACAAGGAGCGCTGCAGCGCCAAGGGAAGGAAGGATCAGAGGGAAGGTTATCGTCCTCATGATCCTCGATCTCTTCGCACCCATCAGAGCAGCCGACTCCTCCAGGAGGGAATTGGCAGATGCGAACGCACCATAGCTGAGCTGGAAAACGAACGGATAGTAAGTCAGCGTCATGCAGAGTATCATGCCGAACATACCGTATATCGAAGGCAGCTCGATATGCAGCAGACGGAAAAAATGCCTTACGATACCATTCCTTCCAAGGAGTATGACCCATGTGAATGCACCGACGAATGACGGCATGATGATGGGAAGTATTCCGAGAGAGAGTATCAGGCGCTTACCCGGCATCTTCACCCTCGCAACGCAGTATCCCATCGGAACACCGATCAGGATGCATAGCAATGTTACCGCGATACTGACTATGAAGGAGTTCAGAAGGCTCTTCTTATAGAGATTGCTCGTGAAGAACTGCTGGAAGCTCTCCAGGCTGAAGCCATGGAAGGCAAGATCCTCGGCAGGAGCCATGAATGCCCTAACAAGCGTCGTCGCCATAGGATAGAGCAGGAAGACAGCGAGGAAGACCATTGGGATGGCGAATACGATGACCTGGCTGAAATCCTTGCTGAAGAAGCGCTTTACCGCAGAGTTCCTGTCAGCGGCAAAGTCCGTCATGGATTCGTTTTTCCTCATATCTCCCTTCCTTCAGGAGAGAATAGAGAGATCCTCTCCTTCTTCATGCTGACATAGACATCATCCGATTCCCTTATGTTCTTATCGAGGAAGTCCATATCGATCTCGAATGTCACAGGAGAGACACGCTCATCCATCTCCACCTCATAGCGGATGAATGACCCCAGATGCTGTATGATCCTTACCCTGCCCTTCACCGAATCAGGAGTATGCTCCTTCGAGACAGACAGCTGCTCCGGCCTTCCTCCAAGAAGGACATGATCGCCCTTTGATGGGTTGACATGGCACCGGGTAATAGGAATCTGGACCTGGAAATCGGTCGTTGCAGGATTTACTGTTATCGAATCATCGCCGACATCGGTGACTGTTGACTCGAAGAAGTTCATCTTGCCGATGAAGTTCGATACGAAGGCATTCTCAGGATAGCTATAAAGGTCATCAGACGTTCCGATCTGCTCGACAACGCCCTTTCTCAGTACGGCAAGCCTATCGCCGACAGCCATGGCCTCCTCCTGGTCATGCGTAACGAATATCGTCGTGACATCCGTCGCCTTCTGTATCCTCCTTATCTCCGCTCTCATATAGCGGCGGAGCTTCGCATCGAGATTGGCCAGAGGCTCATCAAGAAGAAGAACATCGGGATCATAGACAAGAGCACGCGCTATGGCTACTCTCTGCTGCTGACCGCCGGAAAGCCCTGTAGGACTTGGATTCCTCTTCAGCTCCTCCTGCAGTCCTACAAGCTCCATCACCTCGGTGACCTTCTTCTTCACGGTCTCATTGTCGACCTTGCGGACTCTTAGTCCGTAGGCGACATTCTCGAATATCGTCATATGGGGATAGAGGGCAAAAGACTGGAACACCATCCCTATATTCCTCCTGTATGGAGGGATAGTGGAGATGTCGACATCACCATAGTACATCTTTCCGGATGTTATATCCTCAAGACCTGCGGTAGCGCGGAGAAGAGTCGTCTTACCACAGCCGGAAGGGCCGAGAAGGCAGAAGAGCTCTCCTGGGTTGATCGTAAAGGAAACATCCTTCAGTGCATGCACGGGATTCTTTCCCTTCGCATCGTATATCTTGTTGATTCTGTCATATGTTACGCTTTTGCTCATCTTTCACTCCATTAGGAAAAAGGCCGCCAGTCGCCCAGCGGCCCCTGTCTGATTGCTCTCAGAGAAGACCATTGAACTGCTGGACAAGATCTCTCTTAATCGCTGCAGCTTCGTCTGTGTCATATGTGAAGAACTTCATGTCAGCGAGAGCTGGAAGTCCCTCTGGTCCCGGAACATCTGTCGATACAGGACGCCTGTTGCATTCATCGCGCACAATCTGGAAAGCATCGGGGCTTGTCATGAAATCGATGAAGAGCTTTGCCTCCTCAGGATGCTTGCAGTTCGCGAGTATTGCAGATCCCTCGATTCTCCTTCCAGTTCCTTCCTCTGGGAGGACATACTTGACCGGGTCTCCTGCCTGGATCTTGTTCGCGATATTGAACTCACCGGTTACTGTTATCGCATACTCGCCTCTTGCTACGGAATCAGGACCGGCTGTGGACGATGCGACGAATGTGGTGTTCTTCACTACCTCTGCTACGAAATCCATGCCATAGAGCTTGTTCATCATATACAGCTGAGCATATGCCGATCCGCTCGATGCAGGATTTGCGAGAACGATCTCACCCTTATACTTAGGATCCGCGAGATCTGCCCATGACTTCGGAGCATCTTCCTCCGACAGAAGATCGGTGTTGTACATTATTGCCTGGAGAGGCATCGATGTTCCGTAGTAGCGCGGCTCATCGGACTTCTGGTCCCTGTTCTCTGGATCGATCTTATCGTGGTTTGCAGATGTGTATGGCATGAGCATGTCGTAGATCTGATCGAGGTTCTCCGATCCCATGAGAAGGATTACATCTCCATCTGGCTTCGGCCATTCAGTCTTGACTCTGGTAACAAGATCGCCAGATCCTGCTCTGATTATCGTCACCTTGACATCAGGATAGAGCTCATTGAAAGCCTTTGTAATGCTCTCAGCCTCCCCTTCGCTGGCTGCGCTATAGACAACAAGCTCTTTCGAGCCGGACTCGCTGCTACCGCTTGCGGAAAGCGTGAAGATGCCGAGAAGAACGACTAAAAGAAAAACTAAACCCTTTTTCATATTCACTCCTTTCTGAAAACAGTATCTGCCATGAATTTGCTTTTAGCAAGGAAAATTTTTCTTTTATTTGCGGTTTTTAGAAAAAGAAAAAGAAAAGAAAAATGAATCAGCAAAATAACAGCTCGAGGTTGTGCATGGGATCCTCAACTGTCTCAAGCATCATGTTCGCACCGCTATTTTCAATCATCGAAAGCGCATCCTTCCATGGCATTGAGAAGCCATCGAGGCTCTGATGGCTATCAAGGAATATGCCCTTTTTTCTATCCGATGGATTGGAATGGAGGTGCGTTGTTACGACGCGTCCTGTGCTGAGGATGCGCTCAAGAGAATGGAGGAAATCGAGGCCGAACCGCTCTGCAGAGACATGCAGGTGCCCGATATCCAGAGCGAAATGTAGCTTTGTACGCTCTGCGATCTCGACCATCTCATCAGGATGGACGAGCATATACCCCGCACGCGGATTGAGATTCTCCACAGCGAGAATGATACCCATCTTCTCAAGTCTATCAGAAAGCTCTATGAGATTCGGAAGCATGCGCTCGAAAGCAGCCCTGTATTCCGGCCTTGAGATATAGTCCTCTGTGCAGATAGATCCAGAGGGAATTCCGACAAACCTGTCCAGCTCCCCCGATTCCATGAGGCGGAGCCTGGCATTCTTCTCCGATGGGACAAGGGACGGGATAAGATACCCGGGATGGAGGACAAGAACAGTTGCGCCAAGCTGACGCGCCGTCATGGCATCCTTCATCATCTCCTCGGAAGACCAGGAGACCACGGTATCATCATCCGATGCGAAATTGGGGAAGTAATCACGGCGGGGACAGAGCGAATGGAGAGATGCGATGCGGCCAGAAGCGGCCTCAGCCATTCCATCAAGGCTCCGGAGGTTGTACGGAAGCTCGAAGTAAGCATCTGGAAAGCGCCTGCGTATCGCAAGGACCTCCTCCGGGCTTCCTATTCCCACCAGCGATATTCCTCTGACCATCATGCCTCCGGTGCGAGTATCACCTTCACGCCAGTCTTCTCAAGCATCTCCCTGAAATCGTCGGGGATGCTGTCAGTGACGAATACATCAATTCCGGACCAGGAAGAGATCCGGCCAAGCCCCTTCATCCTTAGCTTCTTGCTGTCAGCAAGGAGACAGACCGTATCCGCAGCCTTGATCATGCTGCGCTTAGTGTCTGCCTCGACGAGGTTAGAGCTCCATACGCCATCATCGGAGATCGCGGAGGCTCCTAGAAAAAGGATATCAGCATGGATCTCATGGAGGGTATTCTTCGTAAGAGGCCCTATCGCTCCCATCGAATACCGGCGGAGCATGCCTGGAAGCATTATGAGCTCCACGGTCTCATCATTCATCAGCGCATTCATCGCCAGAAGAGAACTTGTGACCGCTGTTATGTTCTTCCCCTTCAGATACTTAGCAATATGCACGGTAGTGCTGCCGGTATCGATGATCACAGTATCCCCATCATGGACGAGGGAGGATGCTGTACGTGCAATGCGCTCCTTCTCCTCAGCCTCCTCAGTCATCGTATCGGTGAATATCCTTATGAGCTTCTGGTTCTCAGCCGACAGAGCACCCCCATGTGTCCTTATGAGAAGGCCCTTTGCCTCAAGCGAATCAAGATCGGAGCGGACAGTGACCTTCGAAACACCGAAGATACGCGTAAGCTCATCGACATCGACACTCTCCTTCTGGCTCAGGATCCTCAGTATTTCCTTCTTTCTCTCGACACCATTCATAGGGGACTCTCCACGGATAATCAGTAGTATGCGGCTCCCTCACGTACATAGCCGTCTGCGATGGATTTTATCACATCATTATACTCCTGGCAAAGAACCGGATCGCTTGCGACGACCTCCCAGCGCGTCATTGCATCCTCGCTTCTCGATATCCTCTGGGCAACCTGGCACCATCTATCAGGGAATGATGAGGATGCGCTGAAGTGATCAGGAAGATTGAAGCGCATGAGCGTGGCATCGAGATCGGAGCCATCATCCATATCCTTTATCACAGTAGCCCCCCGGTCTCTCATCGCAGCCTCGACATCGGCCATTATTCTCTCCATCTTCGATGGATCGGTGAAGTTGAGCGGCCATTCACGGAAGCGGTGTATGCCTTCCTGGAGTCTGTGTATCCTCTCGTACTTCTCCCTGTTCTCCTTATAGGCACGTGCGGAAAGCAGTGCGAAGAAGAGCGTGTTCTCCGTTGCGATCAGGCCCTTTGATGGATCCGAGAGATCGACGGGGAAGTTCATGTAGTAATGGGCGGACTCCTCCTCCGATACGACATAGCCCTCGCTCTTATGCTCCAGGAGCTTCTCCTTTATGAATGAGTGGCCATTGCGGATGATATGAGGCTCAATGCCGCTCTTTGCTATCTCAATGACAGCAAGAGGAATAGCCTTCACATCAACGAAGCACTTCAGCTCTGAAGGATTGAAATAAGGAGCGAATATCGGGCGGATGTAAGGGATTATCGCGGACATATTCAGTCCAGGGATGATCTGCGTTCCATCGGGGAACATGAGATCCATCCTGTCCCCATCGCCATCGAAGCAGAACCCGAGATCATACCCTTCCTTCCTCATTCTCTCCCTTGCGGGCGCTATAGAGCTCTCTACAACAGGATTCGGATCTCCTGCAGGGAAAGCTCCATCAGGCACGAGATGGGATACAGTAACATCGGCACCGGCCTCGGTGAATGCCATCAGGAAATCCGAACCGCTTGATCCGGACAGAAACTCTGCGAAGATCCTCATGCCGGAAAGGCTTCCCTTCTCCACGCCCGCAAGCTTCATCGAATACTCAACGAACTCCCTCTGGAGCATGAGGTAATGGAGCCTGCCCCTAGGCCTTCCAGAAGGAATGCCTCTGTCATTGATATAATATTCCTTTATCTTCTCGATTCCACGGGACGGACCGCAGCCATATGCAATGGCAGCACAGTCCCGGCCGACGAACTTGAAGCCAACATACTCAGCAGGATTGTGGCTTGCCGTGATCATAACACCGCCGAAAGAGCGGTTTGACATGCACATATAGTAGAACTGGCAGGTGCCTGTCTGCAGAGGATTGACATATACATCCACTCCGGAACGGAGAAGTGCTTCTATAAGTCCCTCCATGAGCTCCGGGCAGTGGAGCCTTGCATCGCGTGCGAGAATCACGGCCTCCGTTCCTGCATCCTCGGCATAGTATCTGGCTATGGATTCCAGCAGATTGTTCTTTGCTTCCCCACTCAGTGCAGAGTGCTTTGTACGTATGTCATACGCTTTGAACATTCCAAGGTTCTCGTCCATTCTGCTTCTCCTTATTCCTGATTCTAATAGTGAAAAACCAACATCGCAACATAAAAAGAAAGAAAAAGAAAATAAAAGCAAAGAATGCAGATTAAAAAACGCAAGTAAAAACCCTCACTCAGAACTGAATGAGGGTTAGCTATACGCCCTATTGGATTCGAACCAATCACCTACTGCTTAGAAGGCAGTTGCTCTATCCAGGTGAGCTAAGGGCGCATATGAAATATTCGCCGCAATGCTTAGATTCTGCATCTTAATGTATCATCCGTAAGGAGTTACATTATACATCCGTCAAATAACACACGACTCAGAAACCGCCTGTTTGGCAAGGTTGCCAAGGTTTGCCATCCATGTTGCCAGACCTTGCCAAAAACTTTGCCAAAACCGGACATTGCCAGCCTGTCCTTCGAAAAGGACAGGTGAGAGATTACATCCTTTTGATATAAATGTCCAGTACCAATGCGGAAAAACAACACAACCCGTTCATGCATTTATTCTGTAACGGTTGTGTCTTTATTTTACAATTCGATTCCGTAATGCTCTCCTGACACATATCTTCCATCGATCAGGAAGAGACGGCTATCGCTTCCCTCATGGAAGAATCCATTGGTCTCATAGAAGCGCCTTGCCCTGTCATTATCGGAGCGGACCTCGAGGCAGATCTTCGTAAATCCCCTGTCCTTTGCCTCTGCGAGGGAGTAATCAAGGAGATGCTTTGCTATCCCCATGCCCCAGAAATCCTTTCTGACCGCTATCGCGATGTCGGCCCTGTGCCTGATTCTCGTTCTGTCCCCCTGCGCTCTTATCTCGCAGCTTCCAATGATCTTCCCATCAGATACTGCTATGGCATATATGTTCCTACCCTTGCGGATCTCCCTTATGACGTATTTCTCATCCTCTGGATCGACAGAAGCGAAATCGGAGGCAGAGAAAGGAAGGTTGTCCGTATCTCCTCCGATGACTGTCATGAATTCGATGATGGCCGCAGCGTCATCTTCTCTTATGAGTCTGTAATCAGTATCCATGCTGCACATTATAACAGCGAAAATATCTGAAATGTTATATAATCTCTGGAGAAAGGAGTCATTTATGATTGTTACAATACAGAAGAACGGGACAGTGATGAAGGTTTCATCGCTCGGAGCAGAGCCGCAGAGCCTCGTCAAGGATGGAATCGAGTACATCTGGAATGGAGACAAGGAGTACTGGTTCCGCCATGCGCCCCTCCTCTTCCCTATGATCGGACCAACAAAGAACGATAAGATCGCTGCAAAGGGCAAGGAGTACTCGATGCCTAATAACGGTTTTGCCCGTGACACGGAGTTCGAGCTCGTCGAGACGAAGGAGGACTCGGTCACATTCCGCCTTGAGGACTCGGAGGAGACAAGGAGTAAGTACTATCCTTATGGCTTTGTCCTGACTGCTACATACACTGTCAGAGAGGATGGCTATGAGGCAAAGGCTGAGATCAAGGCAAAGGAAGATCTCTGGTATACATTCGGCTGGCATCCTGCATTCTCGCTGGATATGAATGGCAAGGGTACGGATCTTGAGACATACAGCGTCTCATTTGAGCAGAACGAGAAGCTCGACAGGAAGTATGCTAAGGATGGCGTTTTCGTAACAGAGAAGGATTTCGTCGTTGGTGATACACTCCAGCTGACAAGAGCAGAGACGGACAAGGGGGCGATCATCCTTTCAGGAGTGAAGAGCAGCGAAGTTACGCTCACATCAACCGAGGGTGAGCATGGAATCACGGCATTCATGGGCGATATGCCTATGCTGACTGTGTGGACATGCGCTCCAAAGCATGGCCAGTATGTCTGCATCGAGCCAATGCTCTCATTCGGCGACACAACCCGCCCGCTCGATATCGAGAAGATGGAGGAGACGAAGCTCCTCAAGGGCGGAGAGAGCGTGACATACACGAACTTCTTCAGGATTTTCTGACAATAAGCTCAGATACCGAGGCCTTCCGTATGCTCTCAGAGAGCGCTTCGCGGAAGGCCTTTTCCTTCTCCGGATCCAGCTGCAATGAGGTTATCGCATCGGAAGAGCGCCGCAGAGCGGATAGGGATATCCTCTCAGCGCTTTCCATAACGCCTTCTGCGATCCCTGCCCTTTCAAGCCATGACATATATTCAGCAACAGCATCTTCTGCCTCCCTCTTCACGGTCTCTATCACAGCATCACGCTCCGGAAGAGGAACGCCAAGGGATGATACAGTCCATGCTCCGAATGATGGTGGAAGATCGGGAGGGGATGAAAGGTCAAAGAGCATCTTCCCCTGTACCAGAGGAAGGTCGGAGTCGTCCAGTGTATGGTAAAGCCCTGACGATGCCGATACGACAGCGTCGGAAGAGGCTATCATCTCCCGTCGTCTCTCATATGGAACATGCAGAGCCCCATGGGGAATGAGAAATGTCTTGGAATCATCACGGAGCGTAATGGTGACGGTATGTTCCGGAATGAGGTGCTCGGCGGTTATCCTTGCCCCCTCACCCGATCCGATTATGAGAACTGGCCCCAGTCCTTTCAGCCTCCTACTCACCTCTTCCGCTATCGTCTGGTCGAACACCCTTGTATTCATCGCTGTATGGATACGCTTTGAAAATGCGACAGCTGATGATAAAAGCTTCCTTAGCTCCGGTGATATCGTCCCGGAAAGCGCTGCAGCTTCGGCCGATGCGGTAATCTGTCCCTGTATTGTATCCTCCCCGAAGAGCGGAGACAGGATCCCTGCAGAAAGCATGAAGATCCTCTTCAGAGCCTCATTCCCGCTATAGGAATACCTGAATCGCTTGACCTCAGGCGGAGAGAGCGAAAGAGCCCTTTCTATCGGTTCATGGGATGGAATGCCATCGGCAATTACCTCCGCCCTGTCGCATGTAAGAAGAAACACAAACGGGAAGCGGAACCGCCTTAGAAGCACTTTATGGACATGCATCAGGAAGCTCTGATCCCTGTTCTGCAGATGG
The DNA here is from genome assembly GCA_944389505.1 of uncultured Spirochaetaceae bacterium. Classification (GTDB taxonomy): domain Bacteria; phylum Spirochaetota; class Spirochaetia; order Sphaerochaetales; family Sphaerochaetaceae; genus Ornithospirochaeta. The sequence continues at coordinate 94,870 of CALXMP010000002.1, read as the reverse complement.
GAAAAAAGCTCAGGCTCTGATGTGAAATCGATACCGGTGGAATGAAGATCCATGCAATGAGTATACATGAAGCGAGGAAGATATTGCAGATTATCCCATCCCCCTGTACGATTTCCATATGACGATTCTCATTGTAGAGGATGATAATGATATCAGGGCACTCATGGCATTCCATCTCAGAAGCCGTGGGTATGCAATAGAAGAAGCAAGGGATGGGGAGGAAGCCATCGAGAAGCTATCCCAGTCCATTCCCGATCTCGTGCTTCTCGATCTGATGCTGCCGAGGATGCATGGGCTAGAAGTCCTGGCACGCATCAGGAATGGTAATGCAACAAAGCGCATTCCCGTTATAGTCGCATCGGCGCTGACGGGTGAGAATGATATAATCAGCGCACTTGAGGATGGTGCGGATGACTATATAACGAAGCCCTTCTCGCCTAAGATCCTCTCTGCACGCGTCCACTCCCTCCTCAGGCGATCGGGAAAGGATTCCGATACAGTATCGACAGCGGGAGGCCTTGTGCTGGACAAAGGCTCCAGGGAGTGCCTGCTTAAGGATGAGAAGATCCTCCTTACCGCTACCGAGTTCGATATCCTACTTGCGCTTGTCGAAGCAGAAGGTCATGTTCTCAGGCGCGGAGAGATCATCGAAGAGATAAAGGGCGAAGGATACCATGTGACAGAGCGTTCGATCGATGTCCAGATTGCATCGCTGAGGAAGAAGCTCGGGGATATGGGCAGCTGCATCGCAACTGTATGGGGTATCGGGTACAGATATGCAGAGGAGTAGCATTGCAAAGAAATACCAGACGATAATCGATGCGATGGATGAAGCTGTCCTCCTTCTGAACAGGAAGCAGCGCATCGTTCTCTGCAACAAGAGGGCATCTATCCTTCTTGCATGGGCAGAGGAGCTGCCGGGAGCGGATCTTAAGAAAATCATTGCAAGCCAGGAGCTGTCAAAGGCTGTCTCCTCGGTATTCGAAGGACAGGAGCAGGAACGGCTTACGATAGCAGTCTATGAAGGCGCTGCAGGTGATGAGGCATTCATAAAGGGACATGGCCGTGAACGCACATTCCGGATGAAGATCTCATTGATCGAGGAGAAGCTTGCGGCTATCTCGATATCCGACATAACGAAGATTGAAAGGCTTTCGCTTGTAAGGCAGGATTTCGTATCGAATGTATCCCATGAGCTGAAGACCCCGCTTACAGCGATAACAGGCTTTGCGGAGACGCTTACCGATGAGACGCTATCACTGGAGGAGATCAAGGGATTCGCAAGAATCATACTCAAGAACAGCAGCCATATGCAGAGGATTATCTCCGATCTGCTGCTTCTGACATCACTCGACAGAGCGGAGATCGGTTATTCGATGACAACAACGACCGATACCAGGATATTCCAGGAGGTCAGATCCTATACTCAGCATAAGGCAAATGCAAAGGAGACCGAGGTTGTCTACTCATCGCATGACAAGACCGTTACATGTAATGAATCATTGATCGTGCAGGCTGTGGCTAATCTCGTGCTGAATGCGATAGCCTACTCTGCTGAGCGCTCAAAGGTCGAGGTAAGCTCAAGAATCAGGAACGGGATGATGGAGTTCTCTGTATCGGATCAGGGCGTAGGCATCAGCAAGGAGGATATCCCTAGGATATTCGAGCGCTTCTACAGAGTCGACAAGGCAAGAAGCCGGGAATCTGGAGGCACAGGCCTTGGTCTATCGATCGTTCGGCATATCGCGATAATCCACTCAGGAACGATAAAGGTCACATCAAAGCCCGGAGAAGGCTCTGTGTTCACATTATCGATTCCGCTCAGCTGATATAAGAGAATGAGATCGTAGGTGAGAATGATGTGAAATCGGTGGCACGGAACACTACGCCAAGTGTTCCATAAAAGCCATCAGCACCGCCCCTGAGAACAATGCTGACATAGCCGTTATCAGCATTGAAGTGGAACCAGTCATGATGGAGCTCAAGGTATGAAATCGCTATCGTGAAGTCTGCATCAGGCAGGAACTGGAATGTGATATCCCATTCTGCCTCTATCTTCCTCGTCGAGGCATCAATCAGGCCTGTAAGGGAGAATGAAACCCTGGGCCTGACAAGCATCAGATCCCCTGCTTTCGTGAAACGCCCCCCTTCCAGCGCCATAGATATCGTCGTTGACTCGGCAAGCGTATCCCATCCGAGGTATATATTGCTGTTCCTGAGCGTCAGGAGCTTCCCGACATATACTCCCGCAGAAAACGGACTGAACTCGAGGATCGCACCCACCCCGAGATCGAAGAACTCGCTCCCGGGATCCCTATCAAATGGTGAAAACCAGGCATTCCGGAATATATCGGTGAAGTTGTCGATAGTCTTGTCACGGCGAACCATCTGGTTTCCTCCGGACACCCTCGCTCCAATTGAGAAATGAGGGAAGGCATATGCCGCATTGAGCTCTATCTTCAGCGATGAATAGATATCATAGCGGGGATCGGAGGCGCTAAGCCTATCGAACTCCGAACCGAATGAGGCTGTAAGTGCAATATACTTCGATATGAATGTCGCATCGATGCTCCAGAGCTGATCCTGCATGAATGACATCCTGCCTGATCCGAAATCAGAGGCCTTCCAGCTATCGCTCCCGGTTACGGTTATGGCAATCAGCCCCGGCTCAACCTCCATCATAGGCAGAGCCGCAGGATTTGCGAACATATCATAGAAACGGCCTGAATATGCAACAGACTGATACGGCGAATCCATTGCATATCTGTCATCCACAGCAGCGGAAAGCGGAATAAGCATAAGGATAGCAATGGCAATCGCAGCAAGCCGTCTCATGCGAATGATTATACTAGCATTCTCCATTACACGACAAGCTTGCCCTCACCCGCTTCATCTCTCGGCAATCTCCTTGCCACACTGAAAATTACAAGCATCCAGAAAGACAATCACAACCGATTAAGCTACTTTAAATCTATATATTGTTTTGACTTGCAACGTAATTGCTGTAATACTATGCATGTAAAAAGGCATCGCCAATAGACGGTTCTGACCTCGATTATAATAGGAATTACACGCTAATTCTGTTGCCTTGCAGAAAGAAGCAGCAAGGTCAGAGCCGTCTACCTCTTCCAAGGGCAGTGCCGATGACAGCATACATGATTTTCCTGGAACTACAGAAAACTTATTGCAAACACCTTGAACAGATTGATTTGCCAGATTTAAGCATTCCAGTGAACTGATGCATGACAGCAGAATATGGTACACTGAATCCGTGGGTCAGGTATTCTTTCATATCGATCTCGATGCGTTCTTCGCATCTGTAGAGATCCTCGATCATCCAGAGTACAAGGACAAGCCCCTTATCATAGGAACTCCGGGGCCAAGGCATGTAGCATCGACATGTTCCTATGAAGCAAGGAAATACGGAGTGCATAGCGCAATGCCGATGACAACAGCGCTCAGGCTCTGCCCGGATGCTATCTGCGTTAAAGGAAGAATGGAAAGATACTCTGAGAAAAGCCGGGAGGTAATGGGAATCATAAGCTCATTCGCTCCAGGATTCCTCCAGGTTTCCATCGATGAGGCATTCCTTGACTTAACTGGAATGGAAAGAATCTACCCTCTTCCAGGAAAGGCCGCACGGCTTCTGAAGGATAGGATACTGTCCGAGACAGGACTTACGGTATCAATCGGTGTGGCATCATCAAGATTCGTTGCAAAACTCGCATCGGATTACAGGAAACCTGATGGGCTTACAATCGTACCGCGTGGAAAGGAGGAGCTCTTTGTCGATACAATCGGACTCAGAAAGCTCTGGGGCATCGGGGACTCAATGCTTTCCGCCCTTGAATCAAAAGGTATAAGAAGCACGGAAAGGCTGCGGATGTATAGCGAGGATGAGCTGATGAAGCTCTTCGGGAATTCTTCTGGTTCTTATCTGTATAAGGTAGCAAGAGGAATCGATCCGGGGATATATCAGGGGGAAGCGAAATCAAGATCGATATCCACAGAGAGAACATTCTACCCCGACCTGTTCTCCAAGGATGCAATAGACAACGTGCTTCTTGAGATGAGTGAGGAAGTTATGTTCCGGGCGATGGAAGAGAAGAAGATCCCGAGGACAGTCTCAATCAAGCTCCGCTATGGTGATTTCACGACAACGACAGCACAGACAACACCCTCCTCCGCCATCTACTCATCATCAGATGTCTACAGGATAGCAAGCGAGCTTCTCCAGTCCAGGTACAAAGGCCAGGGCATAAGACTCATAGGCGTCGGACTGCAGGGAATCTACAGCGGAGAGAATGTCGAACAGGGAGAGTTCTTCAGGGAAAGGGAACAGAAGGAACGCGAACTGGAGAAAACAATACTCGAACTGGGCAGAAATGGACGCAAAGTGGTCAGATTGAGGCATCTTGAGAAGGACTAGTACTGTTCAGAAAATCTTTATAATGCTACTCTTCAGGCTATGCTCAGCATATGTCTGTTTGAACCGGAGATTCCGCAGAATACAGGGAATATTGCACGTACATGTGCAGTGACAGGTGCACGCCTGCATCTTGTCCGTCCCCTTGGCTTCGATATCTCTGAGAAGGCTGTGCGGCATGCAGGACTTGATTACTGGGATGATGTGGATATCACAGTGCATGAAAGCGTCGATGCGTTCCTTGAGGAGTATGGAGACAGGAAGCTCTACTTCTTCTCGACAAAGGGCCGCAGAGTCTACAGCGATGTGGTATATCCATCAGATGAAGAGGTCTTCTTCATATTCGGCAAAGAAAGCCGCGGTATCGATGAGGACATACTTATAAAGCATCCCGATACAACGCTCCGCATCCCGATGAGGGAGAGCATGAGGAGCCTGAATCTGTCCAATAGCGCTGCGATTGCAGCTTATGAATACTACCGCCAGCAGGGCTTTTCCAGCATGGAGAAGCAGGGAGAGCTGCATGGCAGGAAATGGGAGAGCTTATGAGAATCTCGGTTATCGGAACGGGAAACATGGGAGGCGCGATTGCCTCCGCGCTCTATGAATCGGAATATGAGGTGGCTGTATACGATAAAGCTACGGAGAAGGCAGAGAAGCTTGCTGAAGAGCATGAAGGGATGACTGTTCTTTCCTCAATCGAGGATGCATCAGGAAGCGATGCGATAATCATCGCGGTGAAGCCACAGGTCCTTCCCTCTCTGTACCTCACGCTCAGGGAGATTGACACAGAACTCTGGGTAAGCATCGCAGCAGGTGTACCGCTCTCGGTTCTTGAGGACCATCTCGGAACGGATTCAATCGTGCGCTTCATGCCGAATATCGCAGCATCAGCAAAGAAGGCTGTCACAGCTATCGCTGCCGGCAGCGGAATAAGCCCTGAGAACAGGGATAAGGCATTCAGAATCGCATCATCATTCGGATCGGCATATTTCATCCCCGAGAATCTCTTCCCTGCTTTCATCGGGATATCCGGATCGGGAATAGCATATATCTTCGAGGTGATGCATCAGATAGCGATGGGCGGTGTAAGGGCAGGAATCCCCTACCCTGAGGCGCTCTCAATCGTTCGCGATACAGCTATCAGCGCAGCAGAGACGCTGAAGATAACAGGAAAGAATGCAATAGAGCTCGAGACAATGGTATGCTCGGCAGCCGGAACGACAATCGAAGGCGTGAAAGCCCTCCATGATGGTGGTCTTCCGAGTGCGCTCATGAATGCTGTAGCAAAGGCTGCGGCAAGAAGCAGCGAGCTCGAGGCTGAAGCACTTAGGTAAAGGATAGAGGTAAGGACATGATAGATATCAAGGACATCAGGACAAGGTACAGCGAGATAGAGAAGAACATCGAGACAAGATACATGAATGTGGATCTTGCCAAGATCGCAGCTGACATGGAGAAGAGAAGCGAGCTTCTGCAGAATGCTGAGGCACTGAGGGCTAAGAGGAACGAGACTGCACAGAAGATGAAGGGCAAGCTCGATCCGGAGACCCGCAATCAGCTCATCGCAGAGGGCAAGGCTATAAAGGATCAGCTTGCTGCTGCTGAGGCAGAGCTCGATGAGATCGAGAAGGTATTCCAGGCTGAGGTGAGGACAATTCCTAACTACGCTTCTCCAGAAGCTCCTGTCGGGAAAGAGGACAAGGATAGCCTTGCGATCAAGTTCTATGGCGAACCGACGAAGTTCAGCTTCAAGGCAAAGGACCATGTCCAGCTCGGAGAGGCACTCGACATCCTTGACTTCGACAGCGGTGCAAAGGTCTCCGGACAGAAGTTCTATTACATCAAGAATCAGGGAGTTATCCTCCAGATGGCTCTTGAGCGCTATGCAATGGATATCGTACTCCGCCATGGCTTCACACCGTTCATCACCCCTGATATCGCGAAGGAGGAGATCCTCCAGGGAATCGGATTCAACCCAAGAGGTGCTGAGTCCAATATCTACACGATTGAAGGCACAGGAACATGCCTTGTTGGTACTGCTGAGATAACACTCGGAGGTTATTACTCCGGACAGATCCTCGATAAGGCAAGCCTGCCGATAAAGATGACAGGTCTTTCCCACTGCTTCAGAAGGGAAGCTGGCGGTGCAGGCCAGTACTCAAAGGGCCTTTACCGTGTCCATCAGTTCTCAAAGCTTGAGATGTTCATCTACTGTCTGCCGGAGGAGAGCGATGCATTCCATAAGGAAATCCTCTCCATTGAGGAGGAGATCTTCCAGGGACTCGGCATCCCTTACCGCATCGTAGATACCGCAACAGGCGATCTCGGAGCCCCTGCATACAGGAAGTTCGATATCGAGGCATGGATGCCAGGACGCGGCGATGAGGGAGAGTACGGCGAAGTCACATCCACATCGAACTGCACGGATTATCAGGCGAGATCCCTCAATATCAGATACAGGGACGATGACGGGAAGATAAAGTTCGTCCATATGCTCAACGGAACCGCGGTAGCTCTCTCCAGAGCAATTGTCGCGATAATGGAGAACTATCAGAACGAAGATGGCACGATAACGATACCACCAGCACTTGTGCCATACTGCGGATTCGATAGAATAGTAAAGAAGTAACAAGATACAAGGAGGAGAGGATATGCACAAAAGCGCTCTCATAACCGACTTCTATGAACTGACAATGATGCATGGATACTACCTTGAGCATCATGATGCCAGGGCTGTATTCGATATGTTCTACAGGACGAACCCCTTCCAGGGCGGATACACGATCTTCACCGGAGTCGAAGAGCTTATCGACAAGCTTGAGTCCCTCTCCTTCTCCGATGATGATATCTCCTACCTCGACTCGCTCGGGCTGTTCGACAAGAGTTTTCTGGAGTACCTCAGGAGCTATAGATTCCATGGCGATGTCTATACATTCGACGAAGGTACTCCGGCATTCCCCGGAGAACCGCTTATAAGGGTCGAGAGCGATCTGATGGATGCGCAGCTTATAGAGACCCTCCTTCTCAATACGGTGAACTTCCAGACGCTTATAGCCACCAAAGCCTCAAGGATGGTCCTTGCGACAAAAGGCCATGGCGGAATCATGGAATTCGGCCTCAGAAGGGCTCAGGGCGAAAATGGCGGACATGCTGCATCGAGGGCATCATTCATCGGAGGAACGCTATCAACAAGCAATACATACGCAGGAAAGCTCTATGGCATTCCTGTATCGGGAACGATGGCCCATTCATGGATCATGAGCTATCCCACAGAGGAAGAGGCATTCAGGAAGTTCACAGAGATCTATCCTGATAACGGCATCCTCCTCATCGATACATACGATACACTTGGCTCAGGCATTGAGGCTGCGATAAAGATCGGCCTTGAGATGAAGGCCAAGGGCAAGAGCATAGGTGTCCGCATAGACTCCGGAGACCTCTCATACCTTACAAAGGCCATAAGGCAGCGTCTGGATGATGCGGGGCTCGAGGATGCGAAAATCTGTGTCTCGAATGATATCACAGAGGACATCATCAAGAGCCTTATCTCCGATGGTGCTCCTATCGATAGCTGGGGCATAGGAACACACCTTGTCACAGGTGGAAGCCAGGCATCGCTTAATGGCGTGTACAAGCTCTCTGCAAAAGAAGAGAACGGCGCATTCATCCCATGCCTGAAGGTCTCAAGCAGCTATGAGAAGACAACGAATCCCGGCATAAAGCAGGTCTACAGATTCTTCGACAAATCAGGAAGCGCGCTTGCAGACCTCATCACGCTATCCGATGAGGAGCTTGTAGCGGGAAAGGACTATACATTCTACCATCCATTCTCGACTGCAGATCAGTTCACGATGAGAAAGGATGCATATGCCTCCTTCCAGCCCCTTCTCACGAAGAAGATGGAAAACGGAAAGAGGATATCCCCGGAGCGCAGTCTGAAGGAGATACAGCAGACATCGGCAAAGCTCCTCGGAGCATTCGACAAGTCATACAAGAGGCTTATCAACCCGCATATCTACAAGGTATCGCTCTCAGAGAAGCTCAGAAACCTGAAGACAGACCTCCTTGTCGAAGCTAGGACGAAGGAGAGTGCTGTCAGGAACGGCCTTTCCTGAGCTTTAAAGGAATCAGATACATCGGAAGCCACACAATCGCTGCAATAATGGGGAATGCCACCCTGTACCATCCTCCTATATACCGCTCGAGGATGGACAGAGGATTCCCCTCTGCCGCTCCATTCATAAAGAAGAAGTTAGAGCCAAGCGCGTTGTTCACGAAGTATATTGCTACCCCGTAGATGAATATGAACGGTATCAGCCGCATAAGTCTCCTTGCCGACGGTCTGAATCCGCCGAAGAGCAGCATCGAAGGATAAAGCATGATGAGAACATGTATCGAAAAACTGTGGAAGCACATGAGATTAAAAAACGGCAGATTCATCCAGTCAGGGAATACCAGGGCCATTATTGCCGTCGGAAGTGATACAGCATAGAGATATTCCGCAAAATATATCCACCCCGTGAAGGCATGGAAGAATGCTATGAATACGGATATCGAGCAGAGATGCAGGGGCAGGAACTCCCAGATCCACTGCCCTGTCGATATCGTGACGACATACTTATAGATCTCATCGGCGATGAGAAGGATGCCGAGGATCTTCCTTATCCTCGCCCTCTTCTCCTCATCATCCGCTCTGTACCGCCTGCCAAGCGTTATGCATATTACGGCAGCTGCGACAAGCCATGCGATATGGCCTATGGAGAATGTTCCCATGCCATACCCGTCGGGGATGGCTTCGGATGTATACAGCCAAGGTTCCATGCCCCATATGATAGCATCATCATTCCCATATCTGCTACAATGAACGCATGGAGAGCTACGACATCTTCGGCAGAACGCTTACCGTAAGCGAGGCGAACAGCATTATTCATGATACTGTCGAGGAGATATTCTATGAGCTGAGGATCGAGGGTGAGATATCAGGATTCAGACCTGCATCATCAGGGCACTGGTACTTCACGCTCAAGGACAGCTCAAGCGCTATAGATGCGGCTGTATTCCGTTCTGCCCAGTATGCTATGGAATACCCAAAGAACGGGGATCTTGTCGTAGCAAGAGGATCCCTCTCCTTCTACACGAAGACAGGAAAGCTCACATATGTCATCAGAGAGATGAAGAGGAAGGGAGAAGGTGATCTTCTCCAGATAATTGAGAAGCGCAAGGAGTACTACAGGGGTCTCGGATACTTCGATGAGGATAAGAAGAAACCGATACCGGAGGAGATCAGGACACTGGGTGTCGTGACAAGCCCTACTGGAGCTGCTATACGCGATATCCTCAACATAACGAGGCGCAGGGCCCCATCCCTCGATATAATCATCTTCCCTGCAGCTGTGCAGGGAGATGGAGCTGCAGCATCGATCGCATCCCGTATACGGCAGGCAGATAACTTCCAGGCATGCGATCTCCTGATTGTAGGCAGAGGCGGCGGAAGCGTCGAGGATCTTGCCTGCTTCTCAGAGCCTGAGGTCATTGAAGCGATCCATAACTGCTCGATTCCAGTCATATCTGCAGTCGGACATGAGATTGACTGGCCTATATCGGACTTTGCTGCGGACAGGCGAGCACCTACCCCATCTGCAGCAGCCGAGCTTGCGACCGAGACGATATACAGGCGCAGGGAGCGGCTCCAGAGCGCGCTGTCTGGCGCTGACAGTGCTGTCAGAGCAAGGCTGGCAGAGGCTAGGATCAGGCTTTCCGATGCGCTGAAGGGACTTTATTCATTCGAGAGAAAGCTTGCTTCGCTATCTGGAAGCATTCCTTCCTCAGAGGATCTCAGGAAGCTTCTCATCCTCCGTATGCAGAATGCCCAGACACGCCTTGGCTATGCCGAGGAGGAGATCTCATCGGCAATTGACAGGAAGGTGGAGTCCGGCATCAGGGAGCTGAGAATAAACCTCGACAGGCAGGAAGAGGCCGTGATGGACCGTATAGAGAATGCAAGAAGGCGGATTGACAGGGTAATCTCCACACCGGAGGAGAGAATCAGGGGACGCATACTCGTCACACGGACGAGGCTTGATTCAGCTATCAGGGAGGCGGAGGCGCTGTCACCGCTGACAATCCTTGGAAGAGGATACTCCGTCACGGCGAAGGAAGACGGGACCATTGTCCGCAGCAGCAGTCAGCTTGGTCCTGGGGATATCATAAGAACAAGGCTTATGGATGGCACGGTGCTGTCCAGGGTGGAGGAATAATATGAGCTTTGAGAGCGATCTTAAGAGAATGGAGGAGATCACCGATCTCCTGAAGAACGATGAGACAGGGCTTGAGGAGTCTATAAAGCTCTATGAGGAAGCTGCAGCGCTTGGAAAGAAGCTGACGAAGACCCTTACCGAAATACAGAGGAAGGTTGAGAAGGTCACCTCCGATAACGAGATGGAACTTGAGACAGAGCCATTTGAGGAGGATGAAGAATGATACGTGCTATATTCCTCATCCAGGCTGAGGACAAGAAGGGTCTTCTTGCATCAACGGTGGGATTCTTCTACGAGAAGGGATACAACATCCTCAAGTGCCAGCAGCATACGGACAGCTACGAGAAGCGCTTCTATATGCGCATAGAGATCGATGCCTCCGATATGAAGGAGACAAGGAAGGAGCTGGAGGATGGATTTGCAAAGGTCGCAGAGAAGGAAGGTCTCAGCTGGTCCTGCCACTGGTCGGACTACAGGATGCGTGTGGCAATCCTTGTCTCCAAGGCAAGCCACTGCCTCTATGATCTGATTTCCAGAAAGCTTGAAGGCGAGCTCAGCTGCGAGATTCCGCTCATCATCTCAAACCACCCAGATCTTGAGATTGCGGCGAATCAGTTCAGGATACCCTACTACTGCTTCCCTGTCGGTAATGATAAGGCTGAGCAGGAGATGAAGATAAGGGACCTCCTGAAGCGCTTTGATATCGATCTGGTGGTACTTGCCCGCTACATGCAGATTCTCTCACCGGAGTTCACCGATGAATGGAAGGGAAGGATAATCAACATCCATCATGCATTCCTTCCAGCATTCCAGGGTGCAAATCCATACCTCAGAGCATACCAGAGAGGTGTGAAGATGATTGGAGCAACGGCCCACTATGCATCGGAAGACCTCGACCAGGGGCCAATCATAGAGCAGGATACGGTAAGGGTCAGCCATGAGCTGACACCAAATGGACTGAAGGAAGTCGGGAAAGACTGCGAGAAGAGAGTCCTTGCCAATGCCGTAAAGGCCCATCTCGAGCACAGGATAATCATCAATGGCGGCAGGACAATAGTCTTCCCCGTCGAGCGGTGATCAGATTGTGATTGTGAGCTTCCGCCCAGAGCATGGCTCGATATAGCTTATCGAGATAGCCTCGAGGCCGAAATCCTCGGACTCTATGCCTCCATACTGGACATCTCCGAGGATTGGATGACCGGCCCATGCAAGATGGGATCTTATCTGGTGCCGGAAGCCCCTTGTGATCGTGCAGAGGAACTCCTCCTCGCCTTCTGGGATAATCTCCGTTGTATAGACCTTCCCCTTCATATGCCTGACAGCAGCTGCGACAGGACGGACGCTCTTTCCGCCCTTCCCGAATGAGCGGAAATAGGACGTGACACGTACAGGACCCTCTGTTATTGGGTACTGAGGAAAAGGCTCGAATCCCTCCTCCAGGGATCTTCCAGATGATGTTTTCGCCCTGTATTCCTTGACGATCATGTCCTTCTTCTGCTGCTGCATCAGCGCATCATATGCCTTCTGATTGCGGGCTATTAGGACAAGACCTTTAGTGAGATTATCGAGACGGTGCACTACCCCGCCCTCCCATGGGTTATCACCATGGCAGCATCTGATCTCAGGGTAGTATGCAGATGCGATGGAAAGGAGAGTCCGGCCATCGATCGTGTTCTTCAATGGAACAGTCGGGATGCCGCTCTCCTTCCACCATATGAGGGTATCAGGGCCCTCGAAGACAAGATGCGTATCAGTTGTCACTTGATCTTCCGAAGATTCTGAGAAGATAGAGGAAGATATTGAGGAAATCGAGATAGAGCTCAAGAGCTCCGAGGATTCCTATCTTCGTCAGCTCCTCATTCGTCATATCAGGTCCGAACTGGCTATTGATATCAGCTATACGGCGGGAATCCCATGCGGTAAGGCCGGTAAAGAGCAGAACTCCGATTATGGAGATCATGAAATCAAATCCAGATGATCTGAGGAAGAGATTCACGACCGAGGCGATGATCAGTCCGAAAAGACCCATCATCAGATAGCCGCCCATTCCTCTGAGATCTCTTCTTGTCACCGTTCCATAGACAGCACCACCTGCGAAGACAGCAGTTGCCGAGATGAACGCAAGGGAGATGTCAGCCATGGCATAAGCGAAGAAGATTGACGAGAGCGTAAGACCGGTGAGAGCCGAATAGCCAAGGAACACAGCAATTGCCGTTCCAGTCTGCATCCTCTCTACCCTTCCAGAGAGCATCATCACCATGACAAGCTGAGCAATGAACACGACGAGCGTGACCATTGGATTGAGCACGACATATCTCATTACCGCCATCGAGTGGGATGCTGCGAAGGCCACGCCCGCAGTGATTGCAAGGCCAAGGACCATCCAGAGATATACATTTCTGAGGAGAACATTCTCTCTCAGTGATACATCATGAAGTACAAGCGATTTATCTTTCATTCAAAACTCCTGTCCTAAGTATAGCATATAGAAAATAAGCGGCAAGCAACTACACCCAAACTACGCAGAAGTCCATACACACAGGAAAGGAAGAAAAAGCACTCTGATTCCATGTCCGTAGTTGCAGATTACTCTGCTATATCCATACAATACAGATAAATATCAAAATTCAAGAATAGTTCTTGCCATTTTCTCCAGAAATAATGGAATTTTATTGCTCTATCCCCAAAATATGATGGGCCAGGCATTGTCTTGCAATACTGGAAGGAAAATGAGATGCTTATTGCATGATCGAGGAAAAGACTATCGCCCCTGATTTCACGCTTGAGGATCAGGACGGGAATAACGTAACGCTGTCATCGTATAGAGGAAAGAAGGTAATCCTCTATTTCTATCCTAAGGACAATACTCCAGGCTGCACTAAGGAAGCCTGCTCCCTCCGTGACAATACCACGGGCTTTGAAGGCCTGAATGCAGTAGTAATAGGCGTAAGTCCTGATAAACCGGGCTCTCATGTAAAATTCAGGGAAAAATTCACACTTCCATTCACGCTTCTTTCAGATCCTGAGCATAAGGTCATGGAACTCTATGGAGCATATGGAGAGAAGATGCTCTATGGGAAGAAGACGATAGGCGTAATCAGATCAACATTCCTCATTGGTGAGGATGGAACGGTGCTCAAGGTCTGGAAGAAAGTAAATACAGCAACCCATGGAGATGATGTAAGGAAGTATCTGGAAGAGCACTAAGAAAGGTCCGGTACTGTCAGAAGTACCGGAACCCTGATTCATCGAGGCTGAGTCTCTCGTCCCTGTATTTCTCCGCTCTATCCATAAGCCTATGGAAGAATGATGGAGGGTTATCAGGGATGATGTCTGTCTCGCTGAGTACTGGATGCGTGATCTCCCCTCCATCCTCTTCGAGAACCCTGCTGGCTTCTTTATATGCCTCATCGATAACCCTAGAGGCAGAATCAGAAGCGATTCCTTTCGGACACCCAATCACATCGAAGAATCTTGCTACAAGCGTATGCTTATCCTCATAGCTTACAGCAAAGCTTCCTGGGAAAAAGTGGTATCCGCTGCCGCTCTCAAGAGCTGACATGAGGGCTCTCTTCATACCATAGCGGAGGCTACCGAGCTTCTCATCCAGATCCAGCATCGCATCCTTGCCATGCTTCTGTGTTCTGCATCTCAGATTGCTTTCTGCAAGAAGATAATGATAGTGATCGCATGCGGGGGATACCGATGAATTGAGAGCAGCATCGGTAAGATCCTTCACATCATAGATAACAGGAAAGTTATCCAGGACCGCATCGCGTTGCTCCTCAATCATATCATTGAGCTCATGGAAGAAAAGAAGGGATCCATCGAATGCAGAGCCTTCACAGTGACGGATCTCCGCCTCTGGCATTGCTTCGCGGATTGCTTCCTTAACGGTCCTCTTGAACATCCTTATCATGGAATGATCCACAGACGGGGAGTCAAAATACTCCACGGCAAGAAGATCGGCATAGTGCATTTCTCCGGTATCGATCACCGCATGATAGCATGGCGCATAAATGACGCCATTGCCAACTGCTTTCGCTGCTATGGCATCTATGAGTGATTTTCTTATACCCTCAACCTCGTTTCTGAAGCTCTCCATATCGGGCGAAGTGCTGGTTCCTATGATGAATTCCTCTGTAATCTGTATAATCATATCAGTTCCTGAAACTGTGCACAGGAGCAGGTATGCGCCCGCCGCGTGCGATGAATCTTTCCGAAGAGAAGCGGTTCACAGCCATTATCGGGGCATAGCCAAGAAGCCCGCCGAAATATGCCGTATCGCCGACATCCTTCCCTATCACAGGTATGATCCTCACTGCTGTCGTCTTCTGATTGACCATACCAATTGCCATCTCATCGGCTATTATCCCGGATATTGTGCTCTCAGGAACATCGCCAGGGATAGCAATCATATCCAGTCCGACAGAGCAGATGCATGTCATCGCCTCGAGCTTCTCAATCGTAAGGGCACCAGCGTTCACCGCATTGATCATTCCCTGATCCTCGCTGACAGGGATGAATGCGCCGGAAAGCCCTCCGACATAGCTCGATGCCATGATGCCGCCCTTCTTCACCTGATCGTTAAGGAGAGCAAGAGCCGCTGTGGTACCGGGCGCTCCGGTTCTCTCCAGTCCCATTCCCTCGAGGATGTCAGAGATTGAGTCTCCGATAGCAGGCGTAGGAGCAAGCGAGAGATCAACGATGCCGAATGGAATCCCCATTCTCTTCGAAGCCTCCTGCGCAACGAGCTGTCCAAGCCTTGTGACCTTGAATGCAGTGCGCTTTATCGTCTCAGCAAGAACGCCGAAGTCCGCATCGGGAACACTGTCCACGGCATGCTTTATGACACCTGGGCCGCTGACGCCTACATTGATGACGGCATCGGTCTCAGTAACACCATGGAAAGCACCTGCCATGAATGGATTGTCATCGGGCGCATTGCAGAATACGACAAGCTTCGTGCATGCCGATGAATCGGTATCCTTCGTCTTCTCCGCGCTTCTCTTTATCACATTACCCATCAGGGCAACAGCATCCATATTGATGCCAACCTTCGTCGAGCCAAGCGCAACGGACGAGCATATGCGCTCAGTGCTTGAGAGCGCATCGGGAATCGACTCAATCAGAAGACGCTCTGCCTTTGTCATTCCCTTGACAGGAAGAGCGGAGTATCCACCGAGGAAATTCACACCGACTTCCTTGGCAGCCCTGTCCAGGGTTTCTGCGATTTTAACATAATCCTCAGAGGAGGCTGCGGAAGAGGCTCCTATTATGCCTATAGGAGTAACGGATATCCTCTTGTTGACTATTGGGATAGCATACTCCCTCTCGATATCCTCACCCGTCCTTACAAGATTCTCTGCCTTCTTCGTGATCCTGTCATAGATCTTCGTGCATACTGTATTGATATCATCTGCCATGCAATCAAGGAGGGAGATGCCAAGCGTTATCGTCCTGACATCGAGATTCTCCTTCTCGATCATCGCATTCGTCTCAATGACTTCCGAAAGATTGATCATCCCTATATCCTCTGCATGCTGTTGAAAATCTCTTCCCTCTGCAGCTTTATGATGCAGCCCATGCTCTTTCCGAGATCCTCAAGCTCCGCTGAGAGAGCCTTGAACTCCTTCTCCGATCCATCGGCATCCGCAATCATCATCATGTTGAAGAATCCATCGACGATTGTCTGGCTGATATCCAGTATATTCACATTATTATCGGCAAGGTAGGTACAGACCTTGGCAATTATCCCGACCTGGTCCTTTCCGACTACGGTTATTATCGATTTACTCATGAAAAACAGCCTCCGGCTATCTGATGATAGCTGAAAGGCTGCCATATGCTCAATAAAGACCTCAGCTCTCCTTTATATAAGGAACTCCGAGCTTTGCTGGAACTGCGAAGTTGCGCTTCGCAATCGTGAGTATGATTGTCAGGATATACGGCAATGCGATCACGAACTCGTTCGGTATCACAGCGATACCGCCTGTGGACTGGAGGTAGATCGATACAGCCTCTGCAAGTCCGAAGACAAGCGTTCCGAACATAGCCCCCCTTGGATTCCAGTTGCCAAGGAAGCAGATCGCGAATGCTATCCATCCCCTTCCTCCGATGATGCCTGTCGTGAACATCCCAAGATACCCTATGGTATAGAATGAACCGGCAAGACCGCCCATCGCACCTGCTGCCAGGACTGTAAGGAAGCGTATCCTGTTGACGTTTATTCCCGATGCATCGGCCGCCTCAGGATTCTCGCCTGCAGATCTGATCGCAAGCCCAAGAGACGTCCTGTACAGCACTATGTACGAGACAGGTATCACTATATACGCGAAGTACGTCAGGATATTCTGATTGAACAGCATCGGTCCTATAACAGGGATGGATGAGAGGAACGGGATAGGAATCCTGTCCAGAATGCTTATCTGGAGCGGTGTTGTAGGGATGCCGAAGAGCACGCGCTGGAAGTATGCGCAGAAACCACCTGCAAGGATGTTTATTGCCGTTCCCGTAACAATCTGCTGCTGTTTGAGCAGGACTGTTATCGCGGCATACACCGCTGCCGTTGCAACACCTGCCGCGATTGCCACAAGCATTCCGACAGCAAGGCTTCCTGTCATATATGTGCCGACAAAGCCACCCCATGCGCCAAGGAGGAATATTCCCTCGATCGCAGTCACCATCATACCTGTGCGCTCTGCATAGACCTCGGCAACCGATCCAAGGAGAAGCGGTGTGCTCATCATTATGGCTCTTGTGAGGATGCTGATCATACGCTGCCTCCTTTAGCCATCAGGAGCTTCTTCTCCCTCTGCTGCATCACATGGCCTCTTAAGAAGTATGAGACGATGACGCAGAGCATCACTATACCCTGTATCAGATCGATTATGCTCGCCGGGATATTCAGTCCTGGAATTCTTCCCATCGTCGTACCTACGACATTCAGGAAGCCGAAGAGGATCGATGCGAAGATGATGCCAATCGGATGGCCGTTGGCAAGGATCGCTATTCCGATTCCGAATGATCCAATCGATGAATTGAAGTTCTGGAGAAGCATATGCTGGACACCATTGATCTCGGTAAGGCCCGCCATGCCGGCAAGTCCACCGCTTATGGCGAATGAGATTATGAATATCCTCTTAGCCTTTATACCCGAATGCTCCGCGGCATCTGGGTTGTTGCCGACTGCCCTGATCCTGAATCCAAGCGATGTCTTATACAGTAGGATCCATACACCGACTGCAGCGGCTATCGCAAGGACCGCACCGAGGTGGATCCTGGTTCCTGGGAGTATTCCAGGAAGGTATGCTGCAGGATTGATCGGATCGGTCTGGAGGTATTCCGCCTTCGTCTCCCTGAGGGATGTCCTGAGGAGGAAATCCATCAGAGCCTGGACGACATAGGTACTCATCATGCTGACAAGGAACTCATTTGCGTTGAACTTAGCCTTGGCAAAACCTATGAATGACCCGACGGCCGCACCGGCTGCGAATGAAGCAATAAGCACGATAGGAATGAGGATGAAGCCTGGGATTCTTCCTCCAAGCGAAAGGGATAGGGAGATTGCGGCGATGCATCCTGCATAGAACTGCCCCTGCGCTCCGATATTGAAGAGGTTTGCCTTATATGTGAATGCAAAGGCAAGCGCTGTGAAGACGAGAGGGGTTGCTTTGACCATTACCTCTCCGAGGGTATACTTATCCGAGATTATACGCCCGAATGCCGTTCCGAACACATCGATGGGATTCTTCTTGAGGAAGAGAAGCATCATTGCGCTGATTACAAGCCCGATGATGATTGCCCCGACATTGAATGCAAGGACATCCGCGTAGCCCTTCCTGACGAATGATGTATCACTGAGCTTTCTCATAATCCACCCCCGCCATCAGAAGTCCGATCTCCTCGGTCGTAAGCTCCCCGTTCCTGTATATTCCCATTATCCTCCCCTGATACATTATCGCGATGCGGTCCGATAGCGCGAAGATCTCAGATAGCTCTGTCGAGACGAGGATTACGGCCTTGCCTTCCCTCTTCTCGCTGAGTATCGAATGATGGATGCGCTCCACAGCCCCTACATCCAGTCCTCTTGTAGGCTGGTTGAAGACGACAAGGTGCTTTCCCGCATCTATCTCGCGTGCAAGGACGACCTTCTGCTGGTTGCCTCCTGAGAGATTATGGGCACTGTCGTCCGGTCCTGTTGCCTTTATCTGATACTGCTTTATCCTGTCAGCGGTGTAGTTATCCAGCTCCTTCTGCCTGATGAAACCATGATGGACCCATTCCCCGCCATAGCTCTTCTTCAGAAGCATGTTCTCAGAGAGCGTCATCTGTCCGATCATGCCATCACGATGCCTGTCCACAGGAACATATCCGATGCCAGCATCGATTCTTGCCCTTACGCTCTCGGAAGTTATATCCCTGCCCATGAAGCGGATGGAGCCAGAGGATAGATGGGATGTACCGCATATTGCCTCGCATAGCTCATCCTGGCCATTGCCGCTTACTCCTGCGATTCCGAATATCTCACCGGAATGGACAGTGAACGAAAGACCATCAAGGAGCCGGAGACCGCTTCTGTCTGTCATGACAGCATTCTCGACAGAAAGCACATCGCTGCCGGCCTCTGTATCGTCTTCGCGCACAGCAGGCTCGAGATCCGAGGACATCATCATCCTTGCCAGCTCTCCCTCGTCAGTACTCCGGCTGTCGACGATGCCTGCGACCTTTCCGGCCTTCATTACGACAATCCTGTCAGCGACCTCCATGACCTCCTTCATCTTATGGGTGATGAATATCACGGAATTGCCGCGAGAGGCGAAATCCTTTATGAACTGCATCAGCGTCTCGGATTCCTGCGGGGTAAGGACAGCTGTAGGCTCATCCATAATCAGTATGCGCGCATTTAGGTACAGGGCCTTCAGGATCTCCACCTTCTGCTGGATTCCTACAGCGAGGCTTCCGACCTTTGCTGTCACCGGTATATCAAAGCCATAGCTGTCAGCTATAGCCTTCACTTTCCTGTCATGTTCTTCAAGCCTGATCCAGCCATGAACATTCCCAAGAATCACATTCTCTGTGACGGTATGTGGAAATACCAGCGAGAAATGCTGCTGTATCATAGCTATCCCATAGGACATAGCATCCTTCGGGTTCTTTATACGGGCAGTCTTACCGTCTATGAGGATCTCTCCCTCAACTGCGGAATATAGCCCGTAGAGGATTTTCATTATAGTGCTCTTGCCTGCTCCATTCTCCCCAAGGAGCGCTACTACCTCACCCTTCCCTACAGAGAAGGAGACATCGCTATTGGCGATAACCTTGGAGAAGTACTTGGAGACATGGCATATCTCGACAACAGGTGGCTGCATTCTGCCTCCATGAAAAAAGGAATATGGGGGCGGAAGCCGCCCCCTGAAAGCCTAGAACAGGGCTGTAAGATCCTTCTCACCAGCCTTGTACTCTGTGATGGCCGCATCGACGGCATCCTTGATCTCCTGGGAGATATTATCCGTATAGATAGGTACGAAGATATCCTCGTTGATACCAACCTCATACAGCTGTCCGCCAGGAAGCTCACCGTTTATGAATGACTCGATTGCCCACTTGTACATATTCGCGAACTGGAAATCGACAGATGCGACAACAACATCGGGATCGATCGTCGTCTGGTCTGACGAGTATCCGACGAAGTACTTACCGCGCTCTATAGCAGCATTGATTGTTCCAAGACCAAGCTCATTAGCATATGCGAAGAGGACATCAGCGCCATCATCGACCATGACCTCACCCATCTGCTTGCCAAGAGCGATGTTGCTCCAGCTGTTGGCATAGGCGAGATTGTACTCAGCATCCGCGAAACCGCGCTCCTTGGCTATCTCGACAGCGGTCTTGCCATATACTGCCATGAGATTGACCATTGCCTGGTTAGCCTCTCCTCCTACCATTCCGAACTTGCCGGTCTCTGTTATGTATCCGGCGATGATACCTGCTATATAGCTGGCCTCATACTCTCTCGGGAAGAGCGGTGAGAGATTGGGCAGCGATGCATTCGCACCGTTTACGATCATATACCTCGTATTCGGATAGGAAGCCGCAACGCGTGCTGCCGGCTCATCGAACTGCGAACCTGCAGCCATTACGATATCATAGCCACGCTCACCATATTCGCGGAATGTCGATTCGAAATCAGCAGGCTGGACATTCTCAACGAACTCCATGTTCGTACCAAGCTCCTCATTGCAGATCACGACGCCAGCATAGTTGGAGGCATTCCATCCCTGATCATTAACCTGTCCCGGGAGAATGAGGACTATCTTGTAATCTCCGATTGCCTTAGCTCCCCCATCCTCGGCAGATGCGCTCTCTCCCGACCCTCCGGCGAAGAGTGAGAGGGAAACCATCAGAACCACCAGCATTGAAAACATCTTTCTCATATCAGTTCTTTACCTCCTTCTGATATTCCTTCCTATATACACAGGATAGGATTCAAGCTATGGGATGTCAAAGAAAATAATGCCCCGGAACCGGGGCACAGGCTTATATCATGATAGAGACTGGAATTATCTCAGGTCCCTGACAAGAGCGGGAGCCATTCCCGCAAAGAACGCAAGAAGGGAGGCGGAAGCATGGAGCGCAGATGCGATGAATGAGGCATCACAGGCAGCGGAAGGCTCTGTCTGCTCATATTCCTTATGCATGTCCGCGATTTTCTCATAAAAGCATGAAGTTGATATAAGACCAAGCTGAGAAGGATCGAATTCTATGCTGTCTATCTCTGGCTCAAGCACGCGCTCATAGACCATGTGTTCCTTGAGCGACCCATGGAACAGATCAGGATTATGGGGGAATGTGAACGAATCAGCAGCATAATGGGCTATCTTCCCTATCCTGTATGCCATAACTGTATCGGATACATCCTCCTCCGCAAGGCTCTCAAGGAGGGAAAGCATGCGCTTCCTGGCCGTTGAGTAGCTATGCCCCCTCATTCTATCCCCAGGCTCCGTATTCCTCACGAATGTAGTGACAGCGATATCGGGCTGGATATTCCCGAATACAAAGCCGGCAGCGGGGAGCACTCCCATGAACGGGCCAAGCATCCTGGCAATCTTAAGTGAAACACGCAAATGGTTTATAAGTCTCATTCCGGAAACCGATACTAGACCAATTACGTAAAAATATCAGTAGGTATAATGTGAAAATTCCATTAATTCATTCTTTGGAAAAGAATATGCGCAAATGATTGCAGGGATAGCCCTATGCCATCCCTGCCCTATGTCATTTCAGGAATCCCATTATGATCTTCTCCTCAGCCTCCTCCTCGGTAAGACCGAATGTGCGGAGCTTCAGGAGCTGCTCTCCTGCGATCTTTCCTATGGCTGCTTCATGGATCAGCGAAGCATCGATATCGTTCGCATCGAGCTGTGGAGTTGCGCTCACGGTACCATGCTCGGTGATGATAGCATCGCATTCGCTATGTCCGGAACACCTTGCGTTTCCCTTTATGACGGAGTGGTATGCCTGATGCGATTCATCCCTTGCAACCGATCTCGAGACGATATCGACAGAGCTTCCATCCCCATTGAGATCGACTGAGAACTCGGTGATTGCCCTGTCATCGCCATTGGTGAGAATGCGCTCATGCACTACGAACGAACCAGAGCTGGCAACGGTTGCCCTGGTCGTGCGCTTTGCCTGACTCACCCCGCCAAGCTGCACGGAATCGATTTCCAGCGTACTGCCATTGCCTATCTCAGCGCTGGTGACAGGATCAATGCTTCTCTTCGCGATTCCCTTTCCCAGCCCTATGTGCTTCTCGATATACCTGACATAGCTGCCATCACCGATGATGAAATGATGGATACCGTTATGGCGCGCGGCCTCCCCGTGCTCTGCGTGCACCCCGCATCCAGCCTCTATATCGATGCTGCAGTCCTTCCCGATATGAAAATCATTGTACACAAGGTCATCGATTCCTCCGTGCGTAACGCATGCAGGTATGGCAAGACGCTCGCCCTTCGTGCCATCATCGACGAAGATATCAAGGCCGGGCCTATCCTTCTTGGGTACGATGCGGATATGCTGACTGCTCCTGATCGCTATGCCCTTGCCATCCTCTCTGATCGAGTATGCATCGCATGAAGAGGCCTTCCAGTCAGATACGATCTTCAGTATCTCCTCCGTTCTCTCATTCATGGAAAGCCTCCTTCAGACCTGCAGGACAGGATGGACAGCGCTGTGGGTGAAGGATATGGCCAAGGACATCATGCCCATTCCCATCTTCCTTTACACGGCCGTTCTCAATGACGATTATCCTGTCTGCTATGCTCAGAATCCTCTCCTGATGGGAGATTATGATCTCCGTTCCACCGGATGCCTTCAGCTCCGAGAATGCATCGATAAGCCCAGCAAATGACCAGAGGTCTATGCCAGCCTCGGGTTCATCGAATATGGAGAGCTTCGTTCTCCTCGCAAGCACTGTCGCGATCTCTATGCGCTTTATCTCTCCGCCTGAGAGTGACGCATCCACATCCCTGTCAACGTAGTCCTTCGCACATAATCCGACCTTGGACAGAAGCATGCAGAGACCAGCCTCATCAAGTGGCTCAGGCGATGCAATTCCAAGAAGATCGCGTACAGTCAGTCCCTTGAAGCGCACTGGCTGCTGGAAGGCATAGCTGATGCCCCTCCTCGCCCTCTCAGTGACATCAAGATCCGTTATATCACAGCCATCGAGCAGGATTCTTCCGCTCTCCGGCCTGTCAATGCCTGCGATAATCTTCGCAAGCGTTGTCTTTCCTCCTCCATTGGGCCCTGTGATGGCAACGAGTCCGCTGTCGCCTATTGCCAGACTGACATCGTCAAGGACACGGCGTCCATCAGGAGTGCTCCAGGAGATATTCTGTAGTTCAAGCATGTTCCAAAGATAATATTTTAAGGATGCAGAATCAATGAAAGGAACGATCAGATGAGCCCCACCTTGCCAAGGTGGATGTCATATGATCACATACCCAGAGGTCACTGGAAGCTTTCCTCCTCTCAGAAGATGCTCCCTCGCCTTTGATGCAAGGGATGTCGTTCCTTCATATTCAGCAGGATTCTCTTTGATCATCCCGAATATCCTCTCCTCAGCCTGTCGCCTGCTGTAATCTGAGGATGTCTTTGTGAACATGGATGAGAAAGCCTTTATTCTAGAATTTGCATCAAGCAATCCATAGAGCTCTTCCGACAGCAGCCATGATGAGCATACAAGCCTGATCCTGTCCTTCCTAAAGAACCGCTTTGCCTCGTCAAATGATGATTGCACGCTCTCTCGGGAGATGTCACTGCCCTTCGGGATATGCAGAGCGAGGGTAAAGATATCGTCAGTCTGATCCCTCAGCTGGTACTGCAGCGATCCAAGCGCGAAGATCCTGAGCTGGAGATGGTATCCAAGCCAGCCGGTTTCGCTTAAGCCAGGTTCACCGCCGTGCGTCCTCTCATACTCCTCTTCCCACCTCGAGATATCCTTGAATGTCTCTATCGCGATATCCTCTCCTATTCCACGATTCCTGTACTCCGGAAGAGAAATCGAATAAGCTGCTGCAGAGACAATGGCAAGAGCCCTCTTCGGATCAGGAAGGACCTCTCTGTTGATAATCGATTCATACCCACTGACAATCTCTTCATGTGAAACAGGATAGGAAAGTATACAGCCCTTAGCTCCCTCATTCAGACGGATCATGTCAAGAAACAAGGGGAAAGAAATCTCATCCAACGACATTCCACTCAACAAACGGCCCCCTCGCATCGGAAACAAAAATCCTGTGCATATTCTGGATCAGTGTATTTTCTTATAATTATAGTCATTTCCCAGTTCAGTTGTATTCCGACTATTCCTTCATCCAAGACGGAAGATCTTTTCCGGATTCAGGCCTTATCCGTCACAAATGAATCCCAGAACAGATTCCAGCCTTTGTTTATATCCTTTCTTTCATCCTTATCCAGATAAAGTGATACCCTATCCTCAATCTGCTTCATCGAAAGCCCGTTCTGCCTTGCTCTCACGACGTTGGCCTTGAACTCCATGTAGCTGAAAAGCCTCTCTGCAGACGGAGCTACAACCGGGTCTTTCTCCAGAAGCGCAATAACGTCATCCTTCGATGGCAGCTTCGAAACATCAACGAGTGATGGGTTCTTAACTCTATCCATTATCTCTCCATCGGTGCCGTATAGACTCGACACGGTTATACGGAAGAGGTCATGGAAGCTGGATATTCCACCTCCAAGATGGAACATGCTGTTCCCTGAATCGAATATCGGAGAAGGCCCTATAGGCTCAAGCGTATCGCTGTTTCTCAGGAGGCCATAGTTGCTTGAATGCCTGTCCGTATTCGATATTATATAATCCACCGTAAACATGTAATCGAGGTGCTCCCGGACTTTATTGCCATCATAGCCGTCTCTTTCTGCATATTCTGCATATACATCGAGAAGGGAGCCATCGACATGTTCATCAGCATGCTTATAGAACACCTCCCATGCAGGGATCAGCTCCGTCTTTTCGTCTGTGAAACATGGACTGGCGCACCCGACAGATCCATCCTTGAATTTTGTAAGACGATAAGGCACGAAATTCTCATATCCCTGCCCCTTGTGGATCATCGTAGCAAGAACCTCGTTGAGAGACTGCTGGAAATAATATCCTGAGACATTTCCCTTCAGGAGTTCAATGCGTCCGTGTATAACCGTCCATGTCTTTCTCAGCTCTCCTCCGGTCGATGCCATCGGGGTGAGATTCTCGAAAAGACCCGATCCATTTCTGCGTCCTTTTATGTCAATCTCCTTCCCTTCCTGCATTTTAAGCTGGAATGACACATCCTCCCATCTTATCGGATGCCCTGCAGGACATACCCAGAAAGCATCGGTCATGCTAAGACCGAGATTGTTCAAAAGAAGACTCTGGGTCGTCTGTATCTTCTCCTTATCAAGAAGATGTTTGATATCGCTTCTAGATTGCGGGACGGCCCTGTTATGCCACCATGTCTTAAGATTATCAGCATGACCGTTCTGCGAGCATAAAGGAAGAAGACTTTCATCACATACTGAAAGCACCTCGGAAAGTGCACCTTTTTCCTCATCGAAGAGGACTTCTGCGCCAATATCGTTTTTATGCTTAAGCTGATATCTGACCATCTTCTTACACCTTGTCGTCGCCATTATATAGCAGCGGACAGCTTCTGGAAATGATTTAATATCTGCCCTTATGATGTACAGTCAAAAAAGAAGGTCTGTACAGATTTCTCTGCCAGACCTTAGAGCGGGAAACGGGACTTGAACCCGCGACATCCACCTTGGCAAGGTGGAGCTCTACCACTGAGCTATTCCCGCAGTATGTATACTCTTCTGTTAAGAGCTTGCGAGAGAAGGGACTCGAACCCTTAAACCGAAGTACTAGTTCCTAAGACTAGCGTGTATACCAATTCCACCACTCTCGCGGTGTTTCTGAGCCGCAAAGGGATCGAACCTTTGACCCGCAGATTAAGAGTCTGCTGCTCTACCAGCTGAGCTAGCGGCCCGAGATTGCTGCGCCCTGTAGGACTCGAACCTACAACCTGCGGATTCGAAGTCCGACGCTCTATCCTTTGAGCTAAGAGCGCTTCCTCCAAGGGAGGTAGTAGGGTGGAAGAAGGGGATCGAACCCTCGACAAGCAGATCCACAATCTGCCGCTCTACCGCTGAACTACTTCCACCATTCTTGGAAAGCATGGCGTTAACCAAGCAATTTCAACGGTCAAGAATATCTCAGAAATGAAGATGTTTGTCAACACTATTTCGCACAAATAATCAAGATATTTTATAATTCCTTAATATATAAATAATAATGCCGCCAACGAAGGCGGCATGAATTGTAGATTGCCCTACTTCAGTATTCCATCTAGGAATGCCTGGATCTCCTCAGCCTTCGCTGTATCGGAGGGAAGAGGATTCTCCTTGAGGTTGTATACGGCAAGAGCATACTGTGAAAGCATCACAGCTTCCTGCGCGTCGGAGAACTGTCCAAGTGGAACTGTTGAATAGAATGGCTGGCCGTTCCTTCCATTCTGCCCTTCATAGAACTTCATCTTCTCCGTAGGAACGGTGTTCTCGTCATACTTGGCCTTCATCTTGTCGAATTCCTTCGCCCTCTTGTCGGCATTCCAGTTCCTGTCCGCAAGCTGCTCGGCAAGCTCTAGATAGTTTGAGAGATTGAGCCTGTTCACATTATCCTGCGTATCGACGCAGCGCCTCATATAGCTTATCGCATAGTTCTTGTTGCCGAATGAGAGCGGAGAACCCGGAAGCTGGTTGTAAAGCAGGCCGAGAACGTACCAGCAGTCGGACATATCAGCATTGAAATCATTCTGGACCTTCTCGCAGAGAGCGCGCATCGGCTTTGCCTTGGAAAGGCTGTTCAGAGGACCATTGACCTGCCCTATGCGCCCTATAGCCGAAGCCTTCCAATGGTATCCATTGGCTGTCTCCTCAATCGCAAGCGACTCATCGGCAAGCCTTTCGCTCTCCCCGTAGCCTGCAAGCCTTGCATCCTTATCATCATGGCTTATCCCATCGGTGATGGTCAGGACAGTCCTGGAAAGCCTCCAGAGGATAGCTGCGCGGTCGCTGCCATCATCCTCGCGGAGCGCCTTCTCAAGATAGGCTTTATCTGCATCATAATCCGCCTGATTATAGAAAAGGCTGTCGCTGTATGCCGGATCGAATGCTGCCGCAAGCGAAAAGAGCGGAAGCAGCATCAGAGCAAGAACAATAAGTTTTCTCATATTCACTCCTCTGCTTCTGTCTACTACAGAGAGAGGGAGGTGTCAACGGCAGAAACAGCAAAGTAACTGCCCCTCTCTCATCCAGCAGGGGCAGCACTCGCATTAATCAGGGGATAGTCGATGAAATCCATCTCGTTGCTTTCAGTAACGTATTAAAACAATAAACTCATACGGTTTAAAATTCAAGCATTTTCAAAGAGAGCACATAAACTACACAAAATGATTGAGTTTATGGTTAAAGAACCGCAGGTGATGACTCCCAGAATTCAAGTGTATCCATGTCCATAACCGTCAGATGCCCCCCGTCATGACCTGCTCCTGTGTCTACAGCTACCAGATGGTAGCGAGCAGAGATAAAGGGCTTTGGAAGCGGTGTATGCCCGACGAATATCCTCTTGTCAGTAGTGAGCGGAAGGCGGTTATGGTTGTATATGCGCCCGCTATCACGATAGCTTATTGCCGAGGATATATATCCCCTATCCCACATGAAATCCTTCTCCTGCTGTGTCATGGCATCCCCCTTGTTCCTCAGCACCTCAGACACATGCAGGAGGTCATCCTCATCAAATCCCATCGGTATGCCTGCATGCACAACGATGTATTTCTCAGTGCATATGCATAGTGGTATGCTTCTGACCCAGGATCCATGCATGGCCTTCTCTTCCTTGCTTATACGCTCCTCAAGGTAGGATGCTGCGGTCATGCGGCCGCCATTCGAATCCATCCATACAGGAGGCCTCGCATCGTCGAGGAGGAAGCTCTCAAGCCATACATCATGGTTGCCCAGGACGGACCTGCAATTGGGAAGCGACATAAGAAACCTTATAACCCTTGCCGAATCCCTTCCCCTGTCTGCAAGATCGCCGGAGGTATAGAGAGTATCATCAGAGGGACTGAACGCTGCCTTGTCCAGGACCTCCATCAGCAGGCTGTATTGTCCATGGATATCGCCGACTATAAGATTCCTTCCCATCACCGCTAAATATATATTAGCCAGAAAGCCATGTGAAGAGGCGAAAATTAGACATGGTGTTGGAATTTTATCATGAAACACTTGCAATATCTGGGATTAAATGATATTTTACAGTATCCTTACAAAGGGATGAAGTATGTTTACACCATTGAATATTGCAGCTAGAGAAAAAGAACTTCATTACATCCTTATAAAGGATACCCCGATACCTTCGGTCCCAATGCACTGGCACTCGGAATTCGAGATAACCTATGCAGTCAAGGGAAGCTTCCGGTGCCTTATCGGCTCTATGGAGCACGAAGTAACGGAAGGGAATGCTATCATATCCATAAGCGGAGAGAAGCATTATTTCTTCCCTGCTCCTGAGACGAAGGTAATACGCATACTGTTCTCACCGGATATCCTTTCGGGAACACCCGACGATGAAGAGCTCATCAGAAAAGTTGAAGAGTCGCTGAAGTCATCGACGAGAACAACTGCCATGTGGCCGGAAAAGGGAAAGAAGGAGCTCAATGAGCTTATCTCATGGCTCGCATCCGGGAACGATGACAGGAAATCACCATCATACTGCCTTGGAGCCAGGGGTGGTGTCCTGATTATGCTGTCTCTCTTCACACGCTATGCAGAGCCAATCGATAGCGAGAGCACGGTGCTCTCTTCCGATGACAAGGTCATGGAGAGGATTGGAAAGGTCTTCGAGCTTGTCGGAAGCAGCTATGACAAGGATATAACGCTGTCAGCTGCAGCAGATGCCGCAGGCTATGTCCCGACATATTTCTCAAGAGTATTCAGGGAATGCACGGGAATGACATTCTATTCCTATCTGACGATGTACAGGATCGCTGTCGCAGAGCTGAAGCTCGTATCCACTGATAAGAGCATCAATGAGATAGCACTCTCCTCCGGCTTCGGAAGCGTGAAGACATTCGACAGGATATTCAAGGACAAGCTCGGAACATCGCCGCTCAGATACCGGAAGAAGATGCGCTCCTGATCAGTCTGGAAGCTTCATATCCCCAGACTTTATCCAGCCTGCTTTCCTGAGTATCCCGCAGAAGAGGACCGACAGCACAGCAGGCAGGATGAAGTGGGTTATAACAATCTCAGGCAGAGCTCCTGCCCCCATCTCAGCAACGGCATTGAACTGCCCTACAAGCCCGCTTGTGCCCATGCCTGCACCCGAGGCATTGTTCGTCATCTTGAATATGCATGTCGAGACAGGGCCAGTTATGGCCGAAGCTGCTGTAGGCGGTATCCAGATCCTCCAGTTCTTCCAGATATTCGGAATCTGCAGCATCGAGGTTCCTATTCCCTGGCTTATAAGCCCTCCTGCCCCATTCTCCCTGTAGCTCATCACTGCAAAGCCAACCATCTGCGCAGCGCATCCTGCGCATGCGGCACCGGCTGCGAGCCCTGAGAGTCCGAGTGAGATGCAGATTGCCGCACTTGATATAGGAAGAGTAAGGATCATTCCAACCACAACCGATACAAGGATTCCCATCGGAAGCGGATAGAGTGTCGTCAGATGGTTGATGAAAGCGCCTAGCCCATTCATGAGAGCTGCGACAGCGGGAGAGACAATCATTCCGGCGATGCCTCCAGCGACTATCGTGATCATAGGCACCAGGATGATATCAACCTTGGTCTTCCCTGCTATAGCCTTGCCGCATAGCGCACCAGCAAGGGATGCGATGCATGCACCGAGGGGCTCACCTGAGATGATTGCACCATCTGTAATCGCACCACCCCCTATCACTCCAGCCGTAGCAGCAGCAAAGAGCGCAAGATTCGGCGCTCCGACAGCCCTTGCGACTCCCACACCTATTGCAGGGCATGTCATTGCCTGGGCAAAGCTTCCTGCGCTGACAAGGAAGTCAATCGACGCGTATGTTCCTATCTGCTTGATGATAAGACCGATGATCAGTGAAGAGAAAAGGCCCTGGGCCATTCCATTGAGAACGGAGACAATATATCCTCCGATTCCCTTGCTGCTTATATGCATAATGCACCTCTTGTGATGGGTATCGGATGACAGACAGCATCATGCTCCATCGGCAGGATGAAGGCCTCCGTGCGTATTATTGACTATGGTCAGGACAAGGTCAACAGCCCCCAGTAATCAATGAAGGAAAATACAAGTTCATCATAACTACACAAAATTGAATGAGCTTTCGCCCATATTTTTATTGACAAAATTTCAAATAATGTCAAAGTGTATTATAAGGAGCAGTAAAATGACAGATACAGAGATTTTCAATGCAATTGCCGAAATCGTAGCAGACAGGACTGATACAGCCATGGAGGATGTGAAGAACGAAAGCACATTCCGCGACCTTGGAATCGATTCCCTCGATACCGTTGAGGTTCTCATGGAGCTTGAGGACAAGCTCGGAACTACGATTGAGCTCGACCAGAAGATCGAGACAGTCGGCGATCTTGTAGCATTCATCGCATCAAAGGAGAACTGATCATGATCGAAACCCCGATCACATCGCTTCTCGGGATAAAATACCCGGTCCTCCAGGGAGGAATGGCCTGGATAGCCGATGGGCGTCTGGCCGCTGCCGTCTCTGAAGGCGGAGGTCTTGGAATCATAGGCGCAGGCAGCGCTCCGGCGGAATATGTACGCCAGGAGATTGCAAAGGCCCGTTCTCTTACGGATAAGCCATTCGGTGTGAATATCATGCTGATGAGTCCATACGCCGATGAGATTGCAGCACTCACCGCCGAGGAGAAGGTCAGCGTCGTAACGACAGGTGCAGGGAACCCATCGAAGTACATGGCGGCATGGAAGGAGAACGGGGTGAAGGTCATTCCCGTTGTGGCTTCCGTTGCGATGGCGAAGCTGATGACAAGGCTCGGGGCTTCTGCGCTTATTGCAGAGGGCGGAGAGAGCGGAGGCCACGTCGGAGAACTGACGACGATGGTGCTTACCCCGCTGGTTGTGGAAGCAACCGATCTGCCAGTAATCGCGGCAGGTGGCATTGCCATCGGCAAACAGGCTGCAGCTGCCTT
The DNA here is from genome assembly GCA_944389505.1 of uncultured Spirochaetaceae bacterium. Classification (GTDB taxonomy): domain Bacteria; phylum Spirochaetota; class Spirochaetia; order Sphaerochaetales; family Sphaerochaetaceae; genus Ornithospirochaeta. The sequence continues at coordinate 63,397 of CALXMP010000002.1, read as the reverse complement.
CGTTATGGGAGCGGCAGGCGTGCAGATGGGAACCAGGTTCCTCTCAGCAGATGAGTGCACGATATCCGATGCATACAGGGAGAAGATCCTCAAAGCAGGAGATCTCTGCACGATGGTGACGGGAAAGAAGCTCGGGCATCCTGTAAGATCCCTGAGGACAGCATTCGCCAGGAACTATGCCAAGGCAGAGTTCGGAGGGATGGATGATGAGAGCCTCGAGGCTCTTGGAGTCGGAGCGCTGAGGAAGGCTGTCGTCGATGGCGATGCTGATAACGGATGCTTCCTCTCTGGACAGGTAGCGGCTTTCGTCAATAAGAGGGAAAGCGCCGCTTCCATCATAGAAGATGTTATGATTAATGCCGAGAAAGAACTCAGAGGTGCAATGAAATGGGTAAGATAGCCTTTGTTTTTCCCGGACAGGGAGCTCAGTATCCCGGCATGGGCAGGGATTTCTACGAGAATTCGGATGCAGCGAGAATGCTGATTGATTCATATGAGAGCATGGCTCCGGGCCTTATCGATATGCTGTTCAGCTCATCTGATGAGGAGCTGATGAGGACCGAGAACACCCAGAGAGCGCTCTATGTGGTTGAGACTGCGATACAGGCTGCGATGGAAAGCCTCGGCATCAAAGCCAGCCATGCCGCAGGATTCTCGCTTGGTGAGCTTTCCGCGCTTGCCTCAGCAGGGGTCTTCAGCTATCAGGAGGGCTTCAGGCTAGTCTCCATAAGGGCTTCTCTTATGCAGAAAGAGACGGAGAAGCTCAGGACTGGCATGGTTGCCGTGCTGAAGCTGGACGATGAGACGGTCGAGAAGCTCGCATCGGGCTTCAGCGATGTCTACCCTGTGAACTACAACTCCCCTGGCCAGGTTGTCGTTGCCGCGGCAGAGGAGAGGATGGAAGCATTCGAGAATGCTGTGAAGGAAGCGGGCGGACGTTCACTGAGACTCAGCGTCTCAGGCGGATTCCACTCCCCTTTCATGGCTGAGGCGGCAGATGGCTTCAGCGAGGCTCTGAGTGGTTTTGCTTTCTCCACCCCGTCAATCCCTGTGTGGTCGAACGTCACTGGAGAGATCTATGGCAGCGATATCAAAGGAACGCTTGCGGCGCAGATCAAATCTCCGGTGAGATGGGCAAAGGCCGTCAGAGGCATGATAGGAGAAGGTGTCGATACATTCATCGAACTCGGGCCAGGCACAACGCTATCCGGGCTGATAAAGCGTACGGACAGGTCTGTAAAGACACTGAGCGTCGGGAAGATCGGCGATATCGATGGGGTCAGGGAGGCTCTCGGATGCTGAACGGAAAGACGGCTATCGTAACGGGAGGTTCAAGGGGAATAGGAAGAGCGATAGCGCTCAGGCTTTCCTCTCTCGGTGCCGATATCGCGATAATCTATGCAGGCAACAGCGAAGCTGCGGAGAAGACGGCGGAGGAATGCCGCAGAAGCGGCGTAAGGGCAATCCCCTACCGCTGCGACATCTCCTGCGGCGATGAGGTCAGGAACACTGTTAAGATGATAAACAGCGAGCTTGGCAATATATCCGTGCTCATCAACAATGCAGGCGTCACTAAGGATGGCCTTGTTGCGATGATGAGCGAGGATTCATGGGACAGGGTCATCGATACGAATCTCAAGGGAGCCTATCTGATGACACGTGCAGTCATACCCTGCCTTCTGCGGAGCAAAGGCGGGAGAATCGTGAACATAAGCTCTGTATCCGGACTTATGGGCAATGCGGGACAGGCTAACTACTCCGCTTCGAAGGCAGGACTGATCGGACTGACGAAGTCCGTTGCCAGAGAGCTGGCGCATAAGGGAATAACCTGCAATGCCATCGCACCAGGTTTCATAAGAACCGATATGACAAAGGATATAGAGGACAATAACCCCCTCCTGTCATCAATTCCTTTAGGGAGGATGGGAGAAGCAGAGGATGTAGCATCCGCCGCAGCATTCCTCATTGCCTCACCGTATATAACGGGCGAGGTCATCAGAGTCGATGGCGGACTAGCAATGTAAGGAGTCAATATGGAAGCAAGACGCGTTGTCGTCACCGGTATGGGGACGATAAGCCCTGTGGGGAATAATGTCGCCGAAGCATGGGATAGCCTTGTGGCGGGACGTTCCGGAATTGGGAATATAACTTATTTTAATACAGATAATTACAAAGCAAAGCTTGCTGCAGAGATCAAGAATTTCGATCCAAGGGCATATATGGAGAAGGCGGAGGTTCTAAGGACCGACAGAAACGTCCAGTATGCACTTGCAGCCTCTGTGCAGGCAGTGCAGGAAAGCGGTATAGAAGGCACTGTCGACCCGGAGAGATTCGCCGTCTATTTCGGCAGCGGAATCGGAGGCATAACCACATTCTCAGCAGAGATGAAGAAGCTCATAGACAGAGGGCCGGGACGTGTCTCTCCATACCTCATCCCTATGCTCATCGCGAACATGGCTGCGGGAATGATAGCAATCAGATTCGGATGCAAGGGAGCGGCTCTTCCTGCCGTAACAGCATGTGCCTCCGGCTCGAATGCCATCGGCGAGGCTGTAAGGGCAATACGCCATGGCTATGCCGACGCGGTCATCACAGGAGGAACAGAGGCCGCCATAACCGAGATCGGTGTCGCTGGCTTCCAGAACATGCAGGCGCTCACCGTATCCTCAGATCCGGATGCCGCTTCGCTTCCATTCGACAGAAGGCGTGCAGGATTCGTCATCGGTGAAGGTGCAGCTGCCCTTGTGCTCGAGGAATACGAGAGGGCAAAAGCTAGAGGCGCCCATATCTACGGAGAGATCACAGGCTACGGCTCGACATGCGATGCGTATCATATGACAGCCCCTGCTCCCGATGCTGAGGGAGGAAGAAGAGCTATAGAGGAAGCTCTCAAAGAGTCTGGATGGGATGGAAATGGGACGGTCTACATCAATGCCCATGGCACAGGAACACCGCTGAATGATAAGGGTGAGACCCTTGCGATAAAAGGCGCACTCGGAGAGGAGAATGCCAGGAAGGCCATGATAAGCTCATCAAAGTCCATGACGGGCCACATGCTCGGCGCGGCCGGTGCTTTTGAGGCGATAGTCGCTCTGAAGACGCTCGAGACAGGAATCGTCACACCGACGATCAATCTTCTGGAGAAGGATCCTGACTGCGACCTCGATTACGTACCGCTTTCAGCACGCGATGCGGAAATCGATATAGCGCTCTCATCCTCTCTCGGATTCGGAGGACATAATGCAGTCCTCGCATTCAGGAGGGTATGATGACAGAGGAGTCAATCAGGAAATACGCTACCTTGATGAAGGAGCTTGAGCTGACAGGGCTTGAGGTCAACGAAAACGGCTGCACGGTGCGCCTTGAAAGAGGCAATGCCCAGACGCCCTCCCCCGCTGTCTACAGAACATCCGACAGCGCTGAGGAGAAGCATGAGGAACCATCTCCCGCATCGGATGAAGATGTGATTGTCTCTCCGATGGTAGGTGTCTTCTATACCTCCCCTGCGGAGAATGCCGATCCATATGTAATACCCGGGAAGACGGTAAGGAAGGGAGAGACTGTGTGCATCATAGAGGCGATGAAGCTTCTCAATGAGATCACAGCAGAGAATGACTGCGTCATACTCGAAGTGCTTCAGAAGAACGGGGCTGTCATAGGGTATGGCACTCCGCTATTCAGGATCAGGAGGGCATGATGGACAGGACAGAGATCATGAAACTCCTCCCCCATAGGAACAGCATGCTCCTTCTCGATGAGGTCACAAAAAACGGCGATGAAGCGGAGGGAATATACAGGATAAAGGGGACTGAGTTCTTTCTTGACGGGCATTTCCCAGGCTTTCCGATCGTCCCTGGCGTTATCCTATGTGAGATCCTCGCACAGACTGCATGCGTGCTTCTTGAAGGTGCTCTCGATGAGAATAGCCTTCCTGTATATGCAGGACTGGACAAGGTCAGATTCAGGTCTCCGGTACATCCCGGGGATGAGTTCAGGACGAAGTGCAGGATCACGAAATCAAAGGGACCGTTCTATTTCGCAGAGGGCGAAGGCTATGCCGGCGGCAATCTCGCGATAACAGCTTCGTTCTCATTCGCCATCGCGGGAAAGGATCAGGTATGTTCTCAAAGATCCTGATCGCGAACCGCGGAGAGATAGCCGTAAGGATAATCCGCGCATGCAAGGAGATGGGGATAAAGACCGTAGCTGTCTACTCAGAGGCGGACAGGAACGCCCTTCACTCCGCGCTTGCGGATGAGAGCATATGCATAGGTCCGGCCCCGGCTCAGGAGAGCTATCTCAGCATCAGCAGCATAATAAGCGCTGCCCTCGCAACAAAGGCCAATGCCATACACCCCGGGTATGGATTCCTTTCGGAGAATCCCGCACTTGCAGATGAATGCAGGAAGAACGGGATAGCTTTCATCGGTCCGGACGCAGAGACGATGAAGAGGCTATCGGATAAATCCGCGATAAAGAAGCTCGCTTCCGATGCAGGTCTTCCTGTAATCCCCGGAACCGGCACTCTCAGCTGTGTGGATGAGGCTCTGAAAGAGGCGGAACGCATCGGGTATCCTGTGATGCTCAAGGCAAGATCGGGAGGTGGAGGCAGGGGTATAAGGCCTGCATACTCTGCCGAAGATCTCAGGGATGCGTATCCCGTAGCTGTCAAGGAGAGTGAAACAGCATTCGGCGATGGAGGTCTCTACCTCGAGAAGTGCATCGAGAATGCAAGGCATATCGAGGTGCAGGTCCTCGCTGATGAATTCGGCAATGCAATCGCACTCGGAGAGAGGGACTGCTCCATCCAGAGGAGGCATCAGAAACTTCTGGAGGAATCACCCTCCCCCGGACTCGACAGGACAATAAGAGCAGAGCTCCTTGCAAAGACCGAGGAAGCTGTAAGGAAGATCGGATACACAGGCGCAGGAACGCTTGAGTTCCTTCTGGACAGCACAGGCCGCTATTACTTCATGGAGATGAACCTGCGTCTGCAGGTTGAGCATGGGGTTACGGAGATTCTTACGGGAACGGACCTGGTGAAGTGGCAGATAAGGATAGCCGCAGGCATCCCTATCTCGTTCACGCATAAGGATGTAAGGCTGAGCGGCGCGGCAATCGAATGCAGGATAAACGCGAAAACGCCCGGAACGGTAAGAAGGATACACATCCCTGGAGGACCATTCGTCAGGTTCGATACATATCTGGAGCCTGGTACCGATGTCCCTCCCTACTACGACCCGCTTGTCGGCAAGCTCATTGTCTACACAAGGACAAGGGAGGAGTCGATAAGGAAGATGAGGGCTTATCTATGCGAGCTCCTGATCGAAGGCATAGATACGAATATCGGGGAGGAGCTTGGGATCATAAGCGATCCGGCATTCCTCTCCGGTGACTACACAACCGATTTCATGGAAGGAAGATAATGCTCCTTAACTTCGAATATAAAGCCAGGAATGAACTGGAGAAGGAAGGACGAAGCGCTGCCCCTGTCTATGGCGAGAGCGAAGTCGTCTGCCCAAACTGCCACCGCACGCTGAAGGAAAGCCAGGCAGAGAGCATGCTGATGACATGCATCTGCGGCCATCACTTCAGGATCGGAGCACGCAAGAGGCTCGGATACATGACCGATAGCGGCTCATTCACAGAGCTTTTCAGCGATATCGAATCCGATGACCCCCTATCCTTCCCGGGCTACCGTGATAAGCTCATAAGCGCAAAGGCAAAGAGCGGCGAGAATGAATCGGTGATTACGGGAACGGCAGAGATAGGAGGATTTCCTGCCGCTGTGTTCTCGATGGATTCCCTCTTCATGATGGGATCGATGGGAGCTGCCGCAGGAGAGAAGATCACTCTGCTCTTTGAATATGCTGCGGAGAACGGACTTCCAGTCGTCGGATGGACTGTCTCTGGAGGTGCAAGAATGCAGGAAGGCCTGCTCTCGCTCATGCAGATGGCGAAGACAAGCGCTGCTGTCAGAAGGCATTCCGATAAAGGACTGCTGTACATCACGGTCCTAACCGATCCTACGACAGGCGGTGTAACCGCATCGTTTGCGATGGAAGGAGACATAATACTCGCAGAACCAGGCGCAACGGTCGGTTTTGCCGGGCGGAGGGTCATCGAGGAGACCATGAGGCAGAAGCTGCCCAGGGGATTCCAGACCTCGGAATTCATAATGGAGCATGGCTTTGCGGACATGGTTATAAGCAGGATTGTGGAGAAGGAGACGATTGCCTCGATACTTGCCCTGCACTGCAGAAGGAGTTCCGATGGAAGCTTATGAACGTGTAAAGACAGCAAGGCTGTCATCAAGGCCGACAGCGCTTGACTGCATCCATTCAATCTTCAAAGGCTTCATAGAGTTCCATGGGGACAGAAGGCATGGGGACGATAAAGCTGTCGTCGGTGGCATAGCCTGGCTTGGGGATATCCCGGTGACGGTCATCGGCATAGAGAAAGGGCACACCACCGCTGAAAGGATGGAGAGATCCTTCGGAGCACCTGAGCCGGAAGGCTACAGGAAGGCACTGCGGCTGATGAAGCAGGCGGAGAAGTTCTCACGCCCTGTCATAACATTCGTCGACACCTCAGGAGCATACTGCGGAGTCGGGGCTGAAAAGCGCGGACAGGGGCAGGCAATAGCGGAGAATCTTCTTACGATGAGCGCGCTTAAGGTCCCTGTACTGACAATCCTCATCGGAGAAGGAGGAAGCGGCGGAGCACTTGCCCTCGCCCTCGCTGACAGACTCTGGATGCTTGAGAATGCTGTCTACTCCGTGATCTCTCCTGAAGGATGCGCAAGCATACTCTGGCGAGATGGATCGAAAGCTGCAGAGGCTGCTGATGCACTGCATCTTACTGCTGCGGATGCTCTCAGCTTCGGGATTGCTGACAGGATTATAAGCGAGGAAGGTATTGGGACAGAGGATTTCTACGCCAGGCTGAAGGACGATATGTCCGGTGAGATCAGAGGACTGATGGAAGATAGCTCTCTTCTGGAGCGAAGATACCAGCGTTTCCGTTCATTCGGAAGGAGAACAACATGATTTACAGAGAGTACTGCACTATAGATGAAGAGAACGGAAAGCCTGGGAAGATAGAATTCCACTATCCAGAGAACTTCAACTTCGCATATGACGTTGTGGACAGGATCGCAAAGTCCGATCCGGGAAGGAAAGCACTCGTATGGTGCAATACCGAAGGCGATGAGCGCATTCTCTCCTTCTCTGATATCTCAAGGATGAGCATACGGTATGCGCATGTCCTTCTCGATAATGGCATAGGAAGGGGTGACCGAGTGATTGTGGCTCTCAGGCGCCATTACCAGTACTGGCCCCTGGCCGTTGCCCTTCACCGCATAGGAGCGGTGATGATCCCAGTCACTCATATGCTCACCTCTTCGGATTATGCCTACAGGTTGAGGACATCCGATGCAAAGGCCGCTATCGTGACGCCGCTCGGATCCACGGCGGAGAATGTCCTCACTGCTGTCAGGAGCGAGAAGCTTGGCACAAAGCTATGGACAATAGAGAGGGACATCGCGGGATACAGGAACTTCTCCGAGGAAGAGAAGGAGAAGAGCGAGGAGCTTGAAAGGATCGAGACGAAAGCAACCGATCCAATGCTTATATACTTCACATCGGGAACGACGGGGTATCCCAAAGGCGTGGTGCATGACTTTACCTACCCTCTTGCCCATATCATCACGGCAGCATGCTGGCAGGGAGCGGAGGACAATGGACTGCACTTCACGGTAGCCGAGACAGGATGGGCAAAGGCCTCCTGGGGGAAGATCTACGGACAATGGCTTACAGGAAGCGCTGTGATGGCCTATGACTTCGACAACTTCGACCCGGGACAGCTTGTATCTGTCATTAACAGATACGGTGTGACATCCTTCTGCGCACCTCCAACTGTCTATAGATACCTTGTGAAGAAAGGCATCGAGGCAATGCCTACGCTCAGGCACGCATCGACCGCAGGCGAGTACCTCAATCCCGAGATATTCCAGCGCTTCAAGGAGAAGACAGGCCTGGATCTCCATGAAGGATACGGTCAGACGGAGACAGTGCTCATTGCAGGAAACCTCAAAGGCATTCCGGCAATCGATGGCTCCATGGGCATCCCCTCACCCCTCTACGATGTGAGGATCATCGACAGCGATGGCAACAAAGTAAAGCGCGGAGAAAGGGGCGAGATAGCCATACTTCCTCAAAGCGGCAAGAAGCCCCTCGGAATATTCTCCGGATACCTTGGCAACGATGATCTCTACAAGGAGGTATGGAGAGGCGGGGTGTACCATACAGGGGACTCTGCCTCGATGGATGAGAATGGCTATCTGTGGTTCATGGGACGCTTTGATGACATCATCAAGAGCGGTGGCTTCCGCATCGGACCGGGAGAGATTGAGGATATTCTCATAACACACCCCGCAGTCCTTGAATGCTCCGTCATAGGCATTCCTGATCCACTCCGTGGACAGGCGGTAAAGGCTATCGTCCATCCGAAGCCGGGTTTTGAGCCTACAAAGGAGCTTGGCAAGGAGATAAAGGACTACTGCAACTCCCGTCTTGCCGAATACAAGTGGATAAGGAAGCTCTCATTCACAGAAGGCTTCCCGAAGACGATAAGCGGGAAAATCATAAAGACAGAGCTCAGGAAGGCCGAAAGCCTGTGAAAAGGAAAGAGCCTGTGCCTGCTGGAATGCATGGCATAGGCTCTTCTGCTCTTCGCGTAAAAGATTCAGCCCATCGAGACAACTCTGTAACCTGCGGCCTCAATTGCTTTCCTGACAAGGAAATCATCGGTATTGCGGTCGAACTTCACATCGGCAATCCCTGCTTTCGGATCGACGAACTCCGCTGCAGCACCATCGACTGCATTGATTGCCGCCTTCACACGGTCCGCACACTTCTGGCAGTGCATTCCCTCAATCCTGACAGTACGCCTTTTCATCACCGGTCCGTTCAGCACCTTCTCCCCTGCTTTCACCGACGATCCTCCGCCGCAGCATGGACCTTCACCTTTGAAGTGCTTAACGCTGCCACGCGCTGCGAAGACAATCATAACAGCAACGATTAGTACTATGATCACATCAACCATATCAGTTTTCCCTGAAGCGGCTGTCCCGCTTCCTCTCATTCATCTTCTTTATCCTCTGCACCATGAGATATATCCCCATTCCGATGAAGTATGCGGCAATGAAGATCGCAAAGACATAGAACATGGAAGTTCCTGCATCGCCCATGGTCACTCCTTCCTGTCTGCAGCGCTCTTTATAAGGCTATCTATATAGGCGGAAGAACAGCCATGGCATCCTGCACATGAGCCTGATGCGCATCCGGCACAGCCATCGCCCTTCTTCCTTTTTCTGACGATCCTGCAGACAATGAATGCGGAATAGACCGCTACAATCGCCAGTACTGCGATATCAGCCATAAACCCTCCTTGATAGGAAGGCGGGTTGCCCCGCCTTCCGGTTGGTTATATGAATGCGTTCTACGCATGCATCCTTATACAGCCGCAGCCTGTACCGATCTCTTCGAGTAGACCTTGAGATCCTTGTATGGATCCGGGCGGAAGAGCATGTAGAGCATACCAGCGAGAAGGACAATCGCGACTACCGTTCCGATACCGAATCCACCGCCAGCAAAGAGCATTCCGAGCTGGTATACGATAAGCGTCACAACGTATGCGAAGACATTCTGGAAGATGATCGCAAACCAGAACCACTTCCTCGACTGGAGCTGCTGGGCCATTGTCGCTATAGCAGCAAGACATGGAGAATCGAGCAGGTTGAACATCAGGAAGCAGAATGCTGCGAGCGCTGTCGGGAACCATGACCCGATTACCGATGCGACAGCTACGGCATCCTCCTCCATTCCAGCCTCGACATTCGCAAGAACTCCCATTGTCGATACGATTGCTTCCTTAGCGGTGAATCCTGAAAGGGATGCCGCAACAGGCTGCCACTGGCCGAATCCGAGAGGAACGAATATAGGAGCAATGGCTCCGCCGATGACAGCAAGAAGGCTGTCAGAGCTATCCTCGACCATTCCGAATCCATCCGGGCCGAAGCCGAATCCGGAGAGGAACCACATGACAACGCATGCGAGGAAGAGGATTGTTCCTGCCTTGATGATGAAGCCCTTGAGCCTCTCCCATACATGGAGAAGAACGGTCTTCGCAGATGGGATGTGGTATGCGGGAAGCTCCATTACGAATGGTGCAGGCTTTCCGCTGAATGGCTTCGTCTTCTTGAGCATTATCGCGGAGATAAGGACCGCGGCAATGCCGATGAAGTACATCGCAGGTGCGACCCAGGCGCTTCCGGCGTATCCCGTGGCAGCGCCAGCCATCACTCCGCCCATGAGCGCTATTACAGGAAGCTTTGCGCCGCATGGGACGAATGTCGATGTCATTATAGTCAGCCTTCTGTCGTTATCCTGCTCGATCGTGCGCGATGCCATGATTCCAGGGATACCGCATCCAGATGAGATGAGAAGCGGAATAAAGCTCTTGCCTGAAAGACCGAAATGCCTGAACACCCTGTCCATGACGAATGCGATGCGGACCATGTAGCCGCAGTCCTCGAGGATGGAGAGGAAGAGGAAGAGTATCGCCATCTGCGGAACGAACCCGAGAACAGCGACAAGACCACCGACAATGCCATCGACTACAAGGCTCGTAGCAAGATCGCCGGCGCCTATCGCGGCAAGGCCATTGGTAAACAGATCGGCAACCCAGCCTCCGAATGTATCATTCGTCCAGTCAGTGACCCATGTTCCGACAGTCGTGACAGAGACATAGTAGACAACGAACATGACAGCGATGAAGATCGGGATACCAAGGATTCTGTTGGTGACGATCCTGTCGATCCTGTCTGTTGCGGACATCTCGGCCTTGCCCTTCTTCACGCATGTAGAGACTATCTGCTGGATGTATTTATAGCGCGCATCGGTAATGATTGATTCCATATCGTCATCATGGTTCTTCTCGATAGCCTTCCTGATCTCCTCTGCCTTCCTCTTCGAATCTGCAGAGAGCGCAAGCTCTGCCATTGCCTTCTCATCATTCTCAAGAAGCTTGACCGCAAACCAGCGCTGCTTTTCAGGCGCAACAGATGCAGGAAGAAGCGATTTCGCCTCCGCAATAGCCTTCTCGAGCTCATCGGAAAAGATATCGCCAGGAAGCTTTCCTGTCTTTGAATCAGCGGTCTTCTCCGCCTCCCTGATGACTGCATCGAGACCTGTCTTCTTCAGCGCAGATGTCTCGATTACCGGGCAGCCAAGCACCATCGAAAGCCTCTTGGTATCAATCCTGAGGCCACGCTTCTCAATGAGATCTGCCATATTCAGGGCAATCACGACAGGAACACCTGTCTCTATAAGCTGTGTCGTTAGATAGAGATTTCTCTCGATATTCGTCGCATCGACAAGATCGATGATCACATCGGGATTGTCATGAAGGATGTAATTACGGCTTACTACCTCTTCAAGTGTATATGGAGAAAGGGAATAGATACCAGGAAGATCTGTAACGACAGTCTCCTGCCCCTTTCTGCCCTTAACCTTTCCTTCCTTCTTCTCGACAGTTACGCCAGGCCAGTTGCCGACATACTGATTAGCGCCGGTGAGCGCATTGAACATAGTGGTCTTTCCGCAGTTCGGATTGCCTGCAAGCGCGAATCTATAGCTCATTTCCTTCACCTCACTCAACGATGACGCACGATGCATCATTCTTCCTCACACTGAGCTCATAGCCCCTGACAGTAATCTCAACAGGATCTCCAAGCGGAGCAACCTTCCTGATGAAGAGCTCAGTTCCTTTCGTGATTCCCATGTCCATAATGCGGCGCTTGTACGCACTATCTCCATCGATCTTCCGCACTGTCACAGTGCTTCCGACCTTTGCTTCCCCTAGTGTCATATCTATACTCCTTCCAGTCATACGAGAATATGGCTGGCCATATCCTTGTTTATCGCGATTCTCGAATCCTTGATGCTCACAATCACATTCCCGCCGATCTCGGAAACGACATGGACCTCCGCTCCGTTCACGAATCCCAGATTCCCGAGATACCGTCTCGTCTCATCATTGCCGCTTACCCTGCGCACGAAAGCCGAATTGCCTGCGCCTATCATGTTCAATGGCATCATTGTTCTCCTCTTGATGGTCTTCCATCGGTGGTTAGTCTACTCTAACTGAAATTAACAGTCAACAACCTAAGATAGCTTATGCTTACTGATTATTGATGCAAAAGCTTCCTTTTCCTGATATATTCATGGCATGAATGATCCACGTGAGAATGATTTCCAGTCGATGGCTGTGCTCATCGATGCAGACAATACACAGCTGCCTAAGATTGAGAGCGTACTGCATGAGCTCTCCGCATACGGCAGGATAATAGTAAAGAAGGCATACGGGAACTGGAAGAAGCAGATCCTTTCCAAGTGGGAGGATGAGATAAAGAGACTTGCGATCAAGGCCGAGCAGCAGTTCGACTATGTCGCAGGGAAGAACACAACAGACATTGCGATGGTGATCGATGCAATGGATCTGCTCCATACCGGCATGTATGATGCTGTTGCGCTCGTCTCCAGCGACAGTGACTTCACTCCCCTTGCCGTACGGCTCAGGGAATCGGGGATGTATGTGATCGGTGTCGGCGAGAAGAAGACTCCCGAGGCCTTCTGCAATGCCTGCGATGACTTCATATACCTTGAGTACCTCAAGTCATCGGAGCCAAAGAAGCAGAAGAAGACCGACAAGAAGAGCCAGAAGAGCACGAAGAAGCAGGACAGCGCAGTCGCGGACAGCTTCGATGAAAGGGACAGTGATGCACCGGATATCGATGAGATTCATACGCTGCTCCGCATAGCCTATGAGAAGTACCAGGATGATGACGGTTTCATAAACGTAAGCAGCGCCGGAACGTATATAAAGAGGGTCAAGCCCGAGTTCAATACATATCTCTATGGCTTCCAGAAGCTCTCAGATCTTATCAGGGCATTCCCTGAGAGATATGAGATAAAGCGGTACCCGACAAACGGCAATGCTGGTGTCGTGATGTACCGCTGCAGGTGATTACAGAAGACGCTGTATATCAGGGAAGACGGAGAGGCTCCGGCTGAGTATCCCATTGATGTATGCGATCAGTATACCGTAATTCGTCATCGGTATGCCCTGTGCTTCGGCTTCTCTCCGCCTTGCTCCCATCTCCCCTTCCGTGAGCATGCATCCTCCGCAGTGGACGATGAGGCTGTATTGAGAGAGGTCCTCAGGGAAGCCCATGCCGGATGAGAAATCAAAGAAGAGCTCCTTTCCAGTCCTCTTCGACAGCCATAGCGGTATCTTGTCCCGCCCGATATCCCCGCACTGCCTATGATGGGTGCATCCCTCCGAAATGAGAACGCTGTCCCCATCCTTCAGGCTCTCGATGGCCTTCACTCCCCTGACAGCGCCCTCAAGCCCTCCTTTATAGCGGGCAAAGAGTATTGAGAACGATGTAAGGGGTATGGATTCAGGGACAATCCTGGATACAGGTCCGAACACCTGGCTGTCCGTGATCACAAGCGAAGGATTGACAGCAAGGGCTTTCTCCAGGCCATCCTCCTTCACCATCATCACAGAGCCATTGCCGTCAAGGATATCCCTGATAGTCTGCTGCTGAGGGAGTATCAAGCGGCCTTTCGGCGCGGATTTATCGATGGGGATGACAAGGAGTACAGTATCCCCGGGATTGAATAAATCCCTCGCAAGCGGCTTTTCCTCACCCCCTGCCAGCATTTTGCCTATCTCCGTCTTCAGTTTATCGATCCCAGCCTTCGTGACAGAGCTGACAGCCAGGACATTTGCATCGGAAGGAAGCTGGCTTCTGTAGCTATACTCACCATCGATGGCATCAGCCTTGTTAATGACAACGATATACGGAAGGGAACGCTCCTTCAGGGAGCTTATTATCCCTAGGTCTGTTTCGTCCGGAGCCGTTGCTGCATCAATGACGACAAGCGCGGCATCGACTGTCGAGAGAGCTTTCCTTGCCCTCTTCACACGCTCCGAGCCGATGATGCCATCATCATCCAGCCCCGGAGTATCGATAAGGAGCACAGGACCTGCAGGGAGTATCTCCATCGCCTTCGACACAGCATCGGTTGTCGTGCCCTTGACCGGGGACACGACAGCAAGATCCTGCGATGCAATCGCATTCAGCAGACTCGATTTCCCGGCATTCCTCCGCCCGAATATGCCAATATGCTTCCTGGCAGATGAAGGTGTTCCAGAGAGCGCCATATCAGAACCTGAAATCCCTTTCGCCCTTCTCGATGAGCTCAAGGCGCTCCTTGACGATGCGTCTTGCGTTCTCGTTCGGAATTGTCTCGACCTCACGTAGGATCATCTCATCGCCAGCTTTCTTCGTCTCAGGGGATGCATAGTCAATCAGATACTCCTTAAGCGTCATCAGAGCATTAGGAAGACAGCAGTTCTGGATCTGCCCGGACTTGCAGAGGGACATGAATCTGTCTCCTGTACGCCCTTCCCTGTAGCATGCTGTGCAGAATGATGGCGTATAACCCATCCCGATAAGCCACCTCACGACCTCATCGAGCGATCTCCTGTCCGAGACCTCGAACTGCGATGAATCCTCCTCTTCCTCCTCTGCATATCCTCCTACGCTCGTTCTGGAGCCACCGGAGATCTGGGATATTCCAAGATGCAGGACACGCTCCCTTGTCGCCTGGGATTCGCGGGTAGAGATGATCATTCCTGTATATGGGACTGCGATGCGGATACATGCGACGATCTTCGCGAATGTATCATCATCGATGCCGTTGTCGAATGCTGATGGATCGATATCATCAGCGCGGCGTATACGCGGAACGGAGATCGTATGCGGACCTACCCCATGCACTGCCTCGAGATGCTCTGCATGCATCAGAAGACCTGTGAATTCATACCTGTAGAGCTCAAGCCCGAAGAGCACTCCGCATCCGACATCATCGATACCACCCTCCATAGCCCTGTCCATAGCCTCTGTATGGTAGTCGTAATCATGCTTAGGCCCTGTCGGATGGAGCTTGAGATAGCTCTCCTTGTTGTATGTCTCCTGGAAGAGGATATACGTACCAATACCTGCTTCCTTGAGCTTCCTGTAGTTCTCGACTGTTGTTGCCGCGATATTTACATTGACACGCCTTATCTCACCATTCTTATGCTTTACCGAGTAAACGGTCTTGATTGACTCAAGAACATAGTCAATCGGGCAGTTAACAGGATCCTCCCCCGTCTCAAGCGCAAGACGCTTGTGGCCCATATCCATCAGGGCAATCACTTCCTGCCTGATCTCATCCTGAGTAAGCTTCTTGCGCGGTATATGCTTATTCTTCGCATGATACGGGCAGTATACACAGCCATTCACGCAGTAATTCGAGAGATAAAGAGGAGCGAACATAACAATCCTATTGCCATAGAAATCATTCTTGATCTCATTCGCAAGGCGGAAGATCTCCTCATTAAGATCAGGAATAGTGCAGTCAAGCAGGACAGCAGCTTCCCTGTGCTCAAGCCCCTTCCTCTTCTTTGCCTTCTCGATCAGGCTCTCGATCAAAGCCCTGTTATCCTTATTCGCTTCAGCATAGCTGAGAGTCTCCATGATCTCATCATGGTTGATGAAATCATCGGCCTTCATTGATTTTCTGTCGTACATATTCTCTCCTTAACGGGTCAGGCTTCTTTCCCTTCAGCACATAAATGATGATTGGACCTAGCGTCGGAAAACCTGGCTTCGGTAGCCACATCATACCAGAAGAAGATACATGACAACAAGTAAGGGAATCAGGGCAAAGGATTACCCCTCGCAATTTTCATCCGTTGCTGATACTATCAATCTGGAATCCAAAATAGTAATAGGAGTCTCTTATGAAATACAATCACAGATCCTGTATGGGGAGGGTGTAGCCCGGATTACCGGACTCTTGATCTTCTCTCTCCTTCTTATTCTTCTCTCATCATGTAGGCAGACTATTCTCCTCCCTCTGCCAGATCCAGATGCAGGCAATGGAGAGATTGCTTCTGGAATCAAAATCGATGTTGAAGGCACGGAAATCACAGCAACGATAAACGAGGAAGGAAAAGCCGTACTTGATCTTTCACAGGCAGTTTCCGAAAAGGAAGAAATCGCTACAATCAAAGATGAGACTGGTAAACCCATCTACGACGTCAATGATTCAAGCATTAAGAAAGAAGGCTTTGAATATGATCCAAATAATAAAACTCTCACTATAGACAACATCGACAACCTTTCAGGTGGCCTGTCTATAACTGCAGAGAAAGTAAAAGTCCTTCTCTATGATGCAGCGTTAACAATTGATGGAAGAAACTACGAGTGTCCTGACTTAAAAGACGTAAATCCTAAAGGTAAATATTCTAAGCCATCTGAGGCATGGAATGCAGCTAAAGGAGAAGCTTCATCTTTCACGCATGGTATCTATATCCTGTTGAATAGTGATATTTTAGAGGATAGCATTGAAGACAGCGATTCTGTTGCTGTTAATAATCCAAATATAACAATTGACCTTAATAAACACAGCTGGAGCAAAGCAACTCCTTCATCAAATAATAGCCATAGAATCTTTGCTCCGATTATTACTCCTGGACATACTGTCAATGTAATCAATGGAACATTGTGTGATAACACATTGCATGGTGATATACTGGGGGCTGCAATCTTTGTAAACAATAGTGTAGGCGTAACTATCACTGAGTGGAGCAGTGGAAATAGAAGCAATTGGGGAACAGTGAATATCTTTGATGTTGATTTCTCCAATAACTATGCTGATGGCGGTGGAGCAATCTGCATTAATGGAGCCATTGAACTCAATGTTTATGATTCAAAGTTCGAAAAAAACAAATCTAAAGATAGCAAGCAAACAGGTAATAATGCAGAAACTGGTAGTGGTTCAGCAATTTATATATGGAGTAGCAGCAGACAGGGAGAGATAGTAAATCTCTATGATTGCACATTCACTGGAAATGATGGTGATGGAATGTTATCTGTCGAATCAGGAAATACAGATGTCCTTTTCAATATCTATGGTGGCGATTTCACAAACAATAAACTTTACAAAGCCCCACTCATGTCCATCTATTCATTCAATATCTATGGTGGTAATTTCTCCGTCGGGAAACTGTCGAATGACACAGGAAGCAGCAATCTTATATCCATAAACGGAGGAATCATCGATACTTTGGATATCAAAGGGTCAAACACTTTGACATTGAGCGGAGGATCAATTGGCATTCTTGAAGCAGAAATCTTCCACAACTACGCTTGTCTCTGCAAAACTTCCTGAAGCTGCGAAGGTTGAATATATTGAATACTCAATAGACGGTGGAACTAATCCTAATTCTGTCAATATCAACAGTCCATTCATTCTTGATGATTCAGACGATGGTGTATGTTATTCATATGAAAATAATTTTGGCAATCCTGCTAAAGACAAGATATTCAATAACTCAGAGTACAATCCTGCGATAAAAGAATTCAATGTATTCCTTCCTTCTTCAGAAGTTGATTTAATCAGCAGTATTAAAGTTCACCTTGCAGAGGGAGAACCTGTTGAACTGACCAAAGTTGAAGGTAGCAATCCAGTTAAATTCGGAGAACAGTAGTCCTTTATAGATACTTGCCTCTGGCTTATGCTGGAGGCATTTTCTTTGGCTGCTGCAATATGCATTTACTCGAAAAGCGCATCCAATGTTACGACGTTTGTAAATACTCCGCTATATTTGCCACTATTAAGGCCGAATGTGGTGATTAACGTATTATGAATTCCCATTCCTCGCTTCAGATAGGGTTCAAGCAGTGTCTGGCGATGCATCATTACGCGGTAGTAATCACCATCAACGGAAAACAGATCATTATAGAATTTGATTTCGCACAGGTTTACGATGTTATCGGCTCTGCTGATCAAGAGATCAATCTGAGTACCTTCCTTATCATCATCACGTTTAGACCATGCAGACTGCATTGTCTTAACACCACTGATTCCAAGGGCCTTCTTTATCTGCGGAATGTGATTAAAGCAGACATTCTCAAAGGCAAGCCCTTTCCATACAACAATATTCTGCGAAGCTAGGTTCTGAAGCCAGAATCCTTCGATCAGAGAGTCCTGCCCTTCCACAAACATCAGATAAAAGAGGCAGAATGGATCAACCAGCTTGTAATGAACTTTTCTCTTTGAAAATCCGAATGGGACATATTTTATCACAAAATCACTTGCAACCAGTGCCGATAGGATAGCAGAAAGCGTACTCCCATTGCTTATTCCGAGGTAATCAGAAATCTCATCACGTGTATAGCCTGCACTCTTCCTGCTAAGGAAAACAACCACATCCTTTACTCTTTCCGGGCTGTCAAAAACAGATGCGAAAAGCCTATTGAATTCATCTCTGAGCTGAGCTCCTTTCGAGAAGAACATGTTATCAATGTTCTGAGCAAGACTCAGATGCCGTTTCATATACTCCATGTAATACGGGATACCACCCAGGATCATGTAACTCTGGGCTATATCATAACGCGATAAGTCAACATTCCTGGATCTGTAGAATTCCTCGCACTCGCCAAGTGTGAATGGAGAAAGCTTGATCTGATATGTAAGTCTCCCATACAGTCCGCCATGATTATTGACGAGCTTATCCATGATCCATGAATTGGCACTGCCACATACAACCAGCATGAAATTAGATCTATGGCACGCCCATCCATTCCAAAAACTTTCAAGCGCCGTAATAAAAAAAGAACGTGGTGTATCCATCCAGGGCAGTTCATCCAGGAATACAAGCTGGCGAGAGCCATCATCGATTTTCTGCAATGCCATAGATAGCATGAAGAAAGCCTCCATCCAATCTTTTGGACAATGATCCGGTGCCATACCCTGCCTGAGCATAGATTCATAAAAGGATCTCAATTGCTGCGCTAAAAACCCATCATCAGCCTTCCTGTTTTCGATTGGAGACAATCCCGTATGACGAAACGTAATATGGCCTTCAAACGTCTGATCAACCAGATAAGTCTTACCAACCCTTCGTCTTCCATATATAGCAACAAATTCAGCATTACCGCTCGAATACAGATCTTTGAGTTCCTGAATCTCTTTCCTGCGTCCAACCATAATTAAGATAATAACACAAAAATCGCTACGAACAAACATAAATCGCATTTCGCAGCGAAATAAGGAGGCTGAAGGAATTGGCTCAGGGAATGTAATCACCACGCTCCATCGAGAGTTCATAGCCTATCGATTCCATACCTTCAGCTATCTGGCGGAGGTTCTCCCCCGCCTCATCTCCTGTAATCTTCTTGCCATCGTAGATCATGTACTTGCTGCGCTCTGACTGCGGTGTTATGTCAGGCATGATTACATTCGCACCATGGAGGATTCCCTGGAGCTGGCCATCTGAGGACGCTGTCGCAAGTGCTGTAGTTGAAGGGATCATCGCATGAGGAAGCGCAAGACGAACAAGAGAAACCATCCTTAATGTCAGATCCACACTGCCGCGTTTCTCATCTCTGAAAGGAGTTGCGCTATGGGGAATGAATGGACCGATTCCGACCATCTCGGGCTTGAGGGATGAGAGAAATACCATATCCTCAGCAAGAGTTCTGGATGATGATCCCGGTGATCCGACCATCATCCCAGCCCCCGTCTGATACCCCAGCTCCTTCAGATCATACAGGCATCTTATCCTGTTCTCCTGGCTCATATCATCAGGATGAAGCTTTCTGTAATGAACGTCGTCAGCAGTCTCATGGCGCAGGAGATACCTGTCAGCACCAGCCTCCTTAAGCGCTTTATAGCTCTCAAAGCTTCTCTCTCCAACGCTGAGCGTAACTGCGGCATCGGGATAGCGTTCCTTAATTCCACGCACTATCATGATAAGCCGCTCATCGGTGAAATAGCTGTCCTCGCCGCCCTGAAGGACGAATGTACGGAATCCTGCCCTGTACCCCGCCTCTGCCGTATCCATTATGCAATCATAGGATAGCCTGTAGCGGAGTGCATTCTTGTTGCTCCTCCTAAGTCCACAGTAATAGCAGTCATTCCTGCAGTATGATGTGAACTCAATAAGCCCTCTTGCGAATACCTTCTTGCCATAGATCCTGTCACGGGTATAGGAAGCAGCTGCCTTCAGCTCCTCCGCGTATCCCGGATCATCACAGTCAATAGCCTGTATCCACTCCTTCACGGAGAGTGCTTTCCCTGAAGCAATGCGCTCAATGATATCCATCACACAATCCTCTTTCCCGCAACGTATTTCGCTACCGGTCTTCTGTCAGGGGCACGGTATGCATAGAACTCAAGCTTCTCTGGAAGAGAGAGCTCTGGAGCGAGGACTGTCATCTCGCTGGATACATCATCGAGGACGAGGATATCAGCAGCATAGCCCTCCTCGAAGGATCCGGCCTTACCGAAGAAAGAGCCTCCTCCTTTCGATGCAAGATAGAATGCTTCGGAGAATTTCAGAGGAGCAAGTGAATTATCCACAAGCCTCCATCTGAGCTTTGAGGAAGTTATAGCATCGGTGATCATCCTGAACATCGAAAGCGATGATCCTCCTGCTGTATCGGTGGCAAGGCCTGTGTTTATCCCTCTATCCATGAAGCGTCGGACAGGTGCTATCCCAGATGAGAGATTCATGTTCGATGACGGGGAATGCGCTATATAGGCTCCATGGGACTGGAGGATATCCATCTCCTCCTCCGTAATCCAGACAGAGTGGGCCATGATGGTCTTCGTATCAAGAAGCCCGAAGCTCTCATATGCCTCCGCATAGCTCTTGCTATCGGGCAGAAGCTCCTTCACCCATTCAATCTCCCCTGGGTTCTCATCGAGATGGGTCTGCACAGGAAGATCCCGCTCTTTCGCAACCTTGCCGAGAGCTAGCAGAAGCTCACCTGTGCATGAAGGTATGAAGCGTGGAGTGACAATTGGCTTCACATTCCTGTATTCAGGGGCTTTATCAAGGAATCCAAGCTCATCCTCGATAGCATCCGCTGTAGTCTCCCTGAGGCTGTCAGGCGAATTGCGGTCCATCGATACTTTTCCAACATACCCATGAAGTCCTGCCTCCTCCATGAGAGACATAAGGAATAATGTTGAATCCTTATGTATCGTACCGAAAACGGAAGCTCTTGCAGTAAAACTATATTTCAAGTCATTGACGAAAGCTCTATATGCCTTTTCCGCAAATATGATATCAGAAAACCTTGCCTCCAAAGGAAATGTGTGCTTATCGAGCCAGACAAGGAGCTCATCATCCATAAATAGTCCTGCGAACATATACTGCGGAGCATGGATATGGAGGTCATAGAGTCCGGGGATTATCAGGCGAGAGCCGAAATCCTCCGTCCTGACTCCGGCGAAAGGTTCAGAAGAGACAGCGGCTATACAGCCATCATTGATGAGAAGGTATCCATTCTCAAGCACTCTGAAGCATCCAGACTCCTCCGTCCATATGAGATTTCCCTTAAGCGCATACATAGAAAAGCCTCCTTTATGATTTTACCATATACTGGTGATGCATACCACCGACATTGACAGAGGGAAATGGCTCAGCTAGCATTCACTTGTGACAAATGACAGACGCATCGCTGACACGAAGGAGAAGCTCAGGAAGGCACTCACTGAGCTGCTGCTGACAGAGCCGATGGACAGCATCTCCATACGCATGATCGCAGAAAAAGCCGGAGTCAACCGGAGCACTTTCTATGCCCATTACACATGCCAGCGGGACCTCATCGACGAGATGGAGGAAGAGCTTCTGTCACACCTGCCCGTATTCTCATCCTCCTCCCCTGATGATATCGCGAAGACATTCACGGCATTCATGAGCTATGTGAAGGAGAATAAGGATATCGTGAAGGTGCTTATGACTGACGGAGTGGACAACTCCTTCGGAGAGAGGCTCATCAAAGTCATAATGGACAGGTACGATGAATTCACCCCTTTCGATGATGAGGATCTTGCGAGGATGAGCTATGTATTCTGCATCAATGGCATCGTGGGCATTGTCCGAGACTGGATAAACAGCGGATGCAGCTGTCCAGTGGAGAAGATGGCAAGCTTCTCGATAGAGATGGCATTCAGGGCTTCAGGAATAGGAATGGTCAGACGCAAACGCCGCTAATGGACTTTGCCGTTAACAGCCATCCAGTCCTCAGCAGATGGATTATCTTTTACAGCAGCAAATCCTGAACGGATAATTGCAACTGTATTCGACCACTTCACCTCACGGTCACCGAATGCATTCACGAATTCATCCTCCGCTATACCTGAGATATGATAGCTTCCTTTGTAGAATCCACGGAGCGTCTCCGGATAGAGATGCCTTATTTCCGTATTCTCCGAGTACTCGAATGTCGATTCAGGGAAAACTGCCAGCACAGCCTCCTCCAGCTCCTTCTTTCCCCATGATACAAGCGGATTATCTTTGGCATAGATGGTCTTTTCCGCCTCCTCAAGCTTCTCCCGGAGATTGTCAGGAGCGAATGCAGAGAGACGCGATGAAAGCTGCGGTATGACCTCGAGAAGAGCGATCATGCCGTCATCTGCCAATCTTTCCTTCATTCTCTCCAGTATTCCCCTGTCCTCAGAAAGCCTTGAAAGCACATTCCTTCCCGAAATAACGCGGAACATAAGACCATCCTCAAGCTTATCGAAGACAGAGAACGCATCAGAGACGATCACAAGCGGTCTGAGAAGCTCCTCTAGGCTTGATGAGAAATGTGCTATTATCTCCCTGTCGCTCTCTGTCCTGACCGATGCGGCACTCAGCCCTTCCGGATTTCTCTTCATAAGAGGCCATAGAAGAAGACCATGGGAAGCATTGAGCACGAGGACATTGTCGCTCCGGAGGATATCGAGGCCGGAATAAAGGCGCTTGGTAAGGGAAAGAAGCGTGCCTGCGCGTCCCGACATCGCTCTCTCGGCCCATTTCTCCCTGGCTTTGTCACCTGGCGAGAATGTGAGATTCTCCTTATACACATCCTCTGTGACAGCCTCGAGCTGTGCCTCGCGTCTGAGCATCACATCGTCGCGTATCCTGCTCTCATAACCCATATCTGAGGGCTTGTAGTAAACCTTTCCCTGAAGTCCTGTAGGAAGATACTGCTGTGCAACCCAGTGATCCTTGTAGGAATGGGGATACATATATCCCTCCCCATGGCCGAATCCCTTGCTGTCACGGTTCGGATCGCGGAGATGGTTCGGAACCTCCTCCGCCTTCTCCTTCTCGACATCGGAAAGGGCATCGAAGAATCCCAGAGAGGAGTTGCTTTTGGGGCATGTTGAGAGATAGATCGCTGCATGGGCAAGATGGAAGCGCCCTTCAGGAAGGCCTATCCTGTCAAATGCCTCCGCATCGGCGACTGCGACCTGCACAGCCATGGGATCAGCCATTCCAACATCCTCCGCGGCAAGGATTATCATCCTGCGGAAAATAAAGCGAGGATCCTCGCCTGCGGCAACCATTCTCGCAAGCCAGTACAGTGCGGCATCGGGATCCGATCCCCTCAATGACTTTATGAATGCCGAGATGACATCGAAGTGGTAATCCCCCTCCTTGTCATACAGCACGGCACGGCGCTGGATCGACTCCTCCGCCGTATCCTTTGATATATATATCCTCGTTCCGTCAGGAGGCGGAAAGGAATCGGGAGTTGTCTCGACAGCAAGCTCTATCGCATTCAATAGCGATCTGGCGTCCCCTGCGGCAACGGAAACGAGGTGCTCAAGCGCCCCCTCCTCGAATTCCACCGAAAAGCGTCCATATCCTCTTTCCTTATCGGTGATGGCATCATGGGCGATACGCATCAGGTCATCATCGGTAAGCTTCTTCAGCTGGAATATCCTGGAACGGGACACAAGGGCTGCATTCACCTCGAAGTAAGGGTTCTCCGTCGTAGCTCCGATAAGAATGAATGTTCCGTTCTCCACCCAGGGAAGAAGCGCATCCTGCTGGCTCTTGTTCCAGCGGTGGACCTCATCGACAAAGAGGATGGTCCTCATTCCGTAGAGATCACGCCTGTTCTTCGCATCCTCGATCTCGGTCCTTAGCTCCTTCACACCTGAAAGCACGGCATTGAGCGTCGAGAAATGGCTCTGGGTTGTATTGGCTATGACCCTCGCAAGCGTCGTCTTGCCCGTTCCCGGGGGTCCATAGAATATGACGGAGGAGAGCTGGTCGGCCTGTATAGCACGCCTCAGGAGGCGTCCCTTGCCAAGAATATGCTCCTGACCCACATACTCATCGAGCGTACGGGGCCTCATTCTGGATGCAAGAGGCTCCTCGGAATGGGATACAGAGGATGAGAAGAGATCCATCAGCGCCCTCCCCAGAAGACATAGTAGTAGCCGGAAGACAGCCCTGAAGGCATATTCTTCAGCGTCTTCTCAGCCTCACCGAGACGATTGAAGAGCGCGTCGGCGAGTATTGCAGCAGCCATCTCCCTGTCTATCATCCCGGGCTCGGGGATATATACCGGATGACCTACGGATGAGAGATTGAGATATGCGGCCCTGACAGCCATGAACTCCGAATAGGACTGGGAGAATGCCTCTCTCAGATCTCCATCCCTGGATGAAAGCCCTTTCCTGTATATATCCAGGACATCGCTGTATACCATCTGGCGGATGCCTTCGGTGAATGATGTATCGTCGTGGATATATGCAGGAAGCCCCGATTCAGCGATAGCAGATGCAGTCTCGAGTACGACGTGCATCGGCTGCGGCAGCAGCGGGGATATGATCTGGGAGATCTTCTCCGCATAGTCCGAGGCTATCGAGCTATATAGCGGAACATATTCCGCATATGCCGAATAAGTCGCAGGAAGCGCCTCGATTATCCTCTCCTCTTCGACAGGACTCTCCGTATCGACTTCAGAGAACATATCGGAGGAAAGCGACATAAGGGCATTCCTTATCTCGTCCTCCGTATACTGTACCGGCTCCGTGCTCCTGCATGAGACAGCAAGAAGCAGCAAGAGCGCTATAGCAAGACGCTTCCTGACCACAATCAGAGATCTGCCTTCCAGAGTCCGTGGAGATTGCAGTACTCATATACCGCAACCGCGCCATCGGAAGAGAACACAGCCTCCGGCTTATCGCCAGGCTTGAGGTACTTCACCTCTACGCCATCCTTTCTCTCGAGAGCGATGAATCTGATACTGTGCTCCTCAGTCATAGGATGCTCTACAGATCCGACCTTCACGAAAAGCTTCCCGTCCTTTGCCTCGATAGCGGGAACGTGCTTCTCCTTTGCCCCGTCCGTTGTATTGGCCGTAAGCTCAACCATCTCCTTGCCGCAGCAGCGTGGAACGCATGTGCCCTTCTCCAGGACCATGACCATCTCACCGCAGGCTGCGCATCTGTAAACCGTAAATGCCATATAAAGCCTCCAAGGCGATTATAGCGTAAAACGGAAATCATAGGTATATCACGTCATATATTTCATAATGAATACGTATCACAGTAGAATCCGGATATACTAACGGCATGTAATCCATAATACGATTCCTGCATTCAGAGCCGAATCATAATGGATTACCTCAATTCACCCATTCTATTTCTATCCAATTGTAATGGAAGGAAGCATGAATCCGCAGATTTGCATGTTATTCGCATATTAATGCACTATTGTGCATCCTGCTTGCCAGAATAAGTCAAACAATGATATGGTAGACATAATCAATACACACAAGGGAGATAAATATGAAAAGAATTATTTCAGTTCTTCTCGTACTCGTTACCCTGTCTGCAGCAGCTTTCGCAGCTGACTTCCACATCGGTATCGTAACCGGTACTGTATCACAGTCCGAGGACGATCTCCGCGGAGCTGAGGCTCTCATCGCGGAATATGGTGCAGTAGCAGATGGCGGTATTATCCAGCACATGACATATCCTGACAACTTCATGGAGGAGCAGGAGACAACAATCTCCGTTATCCGCGGTCTCGCAGATGATCCTCTCATGAAGGCAGTCATCGTCAATCAGGCTGTTCCTGGAACTGCGGAGGCTTTCCGCCAGATCAAGGAAGTCAGACCTGACATCCTCTGCTTCGCAGGTGAGGCTCATGAGGAGCCGTACCTCATCGCAGGCGCCGCTGATCTCGCAACATCCAACGACTTCGTAGCACGTGGATACCTGATGATCAGGACAGCTCACGAGCTCGGATGCGATACATTCGTGCACATCTCCTTCCCACGCCATCTCTCAATGGAGAAGATGCAGAGAAGGCTTGCAATCATGCAGAGAACATGTGATGAGCTCGGCATGACCCTCGCAACAGTATCCGCTCCGGACCCGACATCCGACGTTGGTATCGCTGGTGCACAGCAGTACATCCTCGAGCAGACACCATCCTGGATTGAGCAGTACGGCGAGAACACAGCATTCTTCTGTACGAACGATGCACACACAGAGCCACTTCTCAAGCAGCTCCTTGCTTATGGTGGATACTTCATCGAGGCTGACCTCCCGTCACCTCTCATGGGCTATCCTGGAGCTCTCGGAATCGACCTCTCCGCAGAGGCTGGTGACTTCCCTGCAATCCTCGCAAAGGTTGAGCAGGCAGTATGCGAGCAGGGCGGTGCAGGACGCTTCGGAACATGGGCATACAGCTACGGCTACACAACAACAGCAGGTCTTGGCTCTCTCGCTATCGAGGCTGTACAGGCTCAGATGGCTGGTGAGGAGTATGATATCCATTCCATCAGGAACGTCAGCAAGAACTTCACAAAGTACACACCTGGCGCTCAGTGGAACGGTTCCTACTACACGAATGCAACTACTCTCGAGACATATCCTAACTTCATCCTTGTCTACCAGGATACCTATATCATGGGCGAGCCTGGATTCTACATGGGCAATGCTGACGTGGAGATTCCTGAGTGGTGCTTCACACAGATCTGACCTTAGGGGTGCAGAGTCCCTAGCTAGATCAAGGGGAGGGTTCCCTCCCCTTTCTTCTTGAAAAAGATTGAGGGAAAACGATGAGTGAAATGTCAAAGTCCTTGCTTGAAATGCAGAATGTAAGCAAGGAGTACAATGGAAATCCAGTCCTGAAAGACGTTAACTTCTCACTTAATGCAGGAGAAGTCCTGGGACTAGTCGGAGAGAATGGTGCGGGAAAGAGCACATTGATGAACATACTCTTCGGAATGGACGTCATCCATCAGA
The DNA here is from genome assembly GCA_944389505.1 of uncultured Spirochaetaceae bacterium. GTDB lineage: Bacteria > Spirochaetota > Spirochaetia > Sphaerochaetales > Sphaerochaetaceae > Ornithospirochaeta. Next base: position 36,158 of record CALXMP010000002.1, on the reverse strand, counting down.
CTGGCGGCTATGGGGGAAAGGTCCTCATAGATGGACAGGAAGTGAAATTTGCATCCCCTCTGGATGCGCTCAAAGCCGGTATTGGAATGGTACATCAGGAGTTCTCGCTGCTTCCTGGATTCACTGCAGCAGAGAATATCCTTCTGAATCGCGAACCAGAGAACAAAAGCGTTCTGTCTTTGGTCTTCGGAGACAGGGCAAATACGATAGATAGGAAAGATCTCCAGAAGCAGGCAATTGCCGCTATCACAAAGCTCGGTGTCCAGCTTGATCCGGACATGCTCGTCTCGGAAATGCCTGTCGGACACAAGCAGTTCACTGAGATCTCCAGAGAGATATCCAAAAGCGCAATAAGGCTGCTCGTCCTCGATGAGCCTACTGCGGTTCTTACGGAAAAGGAAGCTGAAATGCTTCTCAAAGCCATAAGGAACCTTGCTGATCAGGGCATCTCCGTCATCTTCATCACACACCGTCTGCAGGAGATCCTCGATGTCTGCAACAAGGTTGTCGTCATGCGCGACGGACGTATCATCAAGGAGCTTGAGGCTGCTGATACATCGATTGCTGAGATGGCAAAGCTCATGGTCGGACGCGAGGTAAGCACAGATAAGCCTAAGCAGGACCATGATGAGAGGAAGATATCTGACAAGATAGTCCTCTCCGTTAACAATCTCTGGGTTGATATGCCAGGAGAGACCGTAAGGGATGTGAATCTCGAGGTCAGGGATGGAGAGATCCTTGGAATCGGAGGACTTGCCGGACAGGGCAAGCTCGGTATCCCGAATGGCATAATGGGCCTCTTCCCCGCAGGAGGAAAGGTCACGCTCAATGGCAGCGAGATTCCTCTCAACAACCCAAGGGCATGCCTTGACTCCTCTCTTGCGTTCGTATCTGAGGACAGAAGAGGCGTAGGACTCCTTCTTGACGAGTCGCTTGAGTGGAATATCGCATTCCCAGCGATGCAGATACAGAACAAGTTCCTCAAGAACTACCTTGGCGGACTTATCAAGTGGCGTGATCAGGCAGCAATCAAGGAAGTGACCGAGAAGTACATCAGCCAGCTGCAGATCAAGTGCACATCATCCACGCAGAAGGCTAAGGAGCTCTCGGGCGGTAATCAGCAGAAGATCTGCCTTGCGAAGGCATTCGCGCTTGAGCCGAAGCTTCTCTTCGTATCGGAGCCGACACGCGGTATAGATATCGGAGCGAAGGCTCTGGTCCTGCAGGCACTGAGGGAATACAACAGGAAGAACGGCGTAACGATCGTCATGATCTCATCCGAGCTCGAGGAGCTCAGGCAGATCTGCGACAGAATCGCGATAATAACGGACGGAGCTGTCTCCGGCATCCTTCCTGCTGACAGGCCAAGCGAGGACTTCGGCATGCTCATGGTCGGAAAGACCAAGAAGGAGGCTATGTGATGGATAGAGCAATGGAAATACTCAAGGGCTTCGGGCTTCCGCGTCTTATTATCACGCTCTTCCTGGTTGCGCTCTTCATCATAGCGCCGTTTGCGGGAATCAGCGTCACTGCCTCGATAACAGATGTCCTCGGACGTTTTGGGCAGAATGCGATAATGGTACTTGCGATGGTTCCGATGATCCACTCGGGCTGCGGTCTCAACTTCGGACTTCCGCTCGGTATCATCTCAGGTCTTCTGGGAGCTACGCTTGCGATTGAGACAGGAATTCATGGTCCTGTATCATTTATTCTTGCAATCCTGTATTCAACACCGTTCGCAATCATCCTCGGATGGGGCTACGGAAAGCTTCTGAACAGGGTAAAGGGCGGAGAGATGATGATCGCGACATATGTAGGATTCTCCTCCGTCGCATTCATGTCGATCATGTGGCTGATCCTGCCGTACTCCTCCCCTACCATGGTCTGGGGTTATACAGGACAGGGACTGAGAACGACAATCTCGACTGAGGGCTTCTACTACCACATCCTCCGTGACACGCTCTCTATCAACATCGGACACCTATCGATTTCGCTCGCTGAGATCCTCTTCTTCGCATTCTTCGCTTTCATAATCTGGGCATTCCTCCATACGAAGACAGGAACGGCGATGACAGCCGTAGGATCAAATCCTGTATTCGCCAGAGCATCCGGCATAAACATCGACAGGCAGAGAACGCTCTCCGTCATCATGTCCACATGGCTCGGTGCGCTCGGAATCCTCTGCTACCAGCAGGGATATGGATTCGTCCAGCTCTATCAGGGCCCGATGTACATGGCAATGCCTGCTGTATCCGCTATCCTCATCGGAGGCGCATCGGTGAACAAGGCAAACATCACAAACGTCATCATCGGAACGATACTTTATCAGGGAATCGTATCAATGACGCCTTCCGTCATGAACTCCCTGATCCATACTGATATGTCGGAGGTTCTCAGGATCATCGTATCCAACGGTATGATTCTCTACGCTCTGACAAGAAAGACGGGGGCATCAAGATGAGAAAAGAGATAACAAGCAAGGATGTGAGGAAGTTCCTCTCAAACAACATAGTCCCGATTATCTTCATCGTGCTCTGTGCAGTCTGCATTCCCGTCGCAGGATATACAGGACAGTATCTGGTCGATCAGATAATCACGAGAATCGTCCGCAACAGCTTCCTTGTTCTCTCACTCCTGATTCCTATCATGGCAGGAATGGGACTGAACTTCGGAATGACGCTGGGCGCTATGGCGGGCCAGATCGGTCTCATATTCGTAACTTCCTGGAATATCGTAAGCATCCCAGGCCTTCTCCTTGCTGCGATAATCGCAACACCGATTGCTGTCGTGCTCGGATGGTTCTGCGGTTCAATGCTCAATAAGGCAAAAGGAAGGGAGATGATCACGAGCTACATGATCTCGTTCTTCATGAACGGTGTCTACCAGCTCGTCGTGCTCTATGGAATGGGACCGGTTATCCCGCTCAGCAACAGCAGGGTTATCCTCCCAAGAGGCTACGGTGTCAGGAACACAATCGACCTTCTCAGCGTCAGGAAGAGCATCGATAACTTCTGGGCTATCAGGCTGTTCACAGATGAGAACGGAACGGGCGGCATAACGATTCCTGTGCTCACATTCATACTGATCATCGCACTCTGTCTTGTCATCGTCTGGTTCCGCAAGACGAAGATCGGACAGGATATGAGAGCTGTAGGACAGGATATGGAGGTCGCAAGAGAGGCTGGAATCAAGGTCGAGAGGACCAGGATCCTCGCCATCATCATCTCCACAGTCTTCGCTGCATACGGAATGATCATCTATCTCTCGAACATGGGAACGCTCAATACATACAACTCCCATTCGCAGATTGGAATGTTCAGTATCGCAGCTCTCCTCGTCGGAGGAGCATCGGTATCGAAGGCATCGATAAAGAATGTATTCCTCGGTATCATACTGTTCCACCTGATGTTCATCCTTACGCCGCAGGCTGGAAGGAACCTCATCGGGCAGGCACAGATCGGAGAGTTCTTCCGCGTATTCGTATCGTATGGCGTCATCACGCTCTCCCTCGTTCTCTATGAGATCAGGACAAGGCGCGAGAAGGCTGAATCCGCCAGGAATCTTGCCCTCGGCCAGAAGCAGGAGGAAAAGGCATGAAAAGTGCTAAGGAAATATTCGATATAAGATTCTTCGTACGCCTGGCATGCATCGTCGTGATCATCGCGCTTGCTGTCTTCCTATACAACTTCGGCAAGGAGAGGACACTCCTTGTCGATAACTGGACGATAGAGATCAACGGGACATCCTACCGTGCAGAGGACTGGGCAAAGGTCTCCGTCGATGGACAGAAGGCGCAGGAGTACTCCCCTCGCATGAGGATCAGCTTCCCGCTCAGAGGCAGGACACACACGATTGCCATCACATATGATGACAAGAGCTTCAATGAGATAGAGCTTCCTGTCGTGGAGTTCAAGCTGGAGCACGATAGCTCCCTGATCTCAATCCCGGCTCTCGTTGCAGGGCTGCCTGCAGAGGAGTGCATCCAGGAGTTCATCGTACAGCCAGCACCGGAGGCTGCCGCTGAGGAGAATCCTGAGGAGGCAATCGCCGAACAGGATGCAGGATTCGGTGATATGACAATGGAAATATGAGCAGTTGATGCTTCCACTGAGCCGCTGGGTCAGCCCGGCGGCTTTTTCCATCACCATGGGTGATGACATCGATCGCTAAATTAGTTATATTTGGTAAACTGGAATACAGATCTATAAGATTGGAATAAGGATGGGCACTATGGTTGCTGATAAGAACGTAAAGGTACTGGAAGGATCCAGAGCAGAGCTTACGATTACAGTCGATTCCGCCTCTATCGAGAAGGCATATTCGGAAAGACTTGCGAAATATGCAAAGGAAGTCCAGATTGACGGATTCAGGAAGGGAAAGGTCCCCGCATCCGTTCTCGAAAGGAAGTTCGGCGATTCGATAAGGGAAGAGAGCACCTTCAAGGTAATGGAAGATGGTCTCGAGGAAGCTCTCAAGGATATTCCTGAGAATCAGAGGCCGATAGCGTTCTCAACACCAGAGCTGCAGAACGAGGACAAGCTCCTCCCCTTCAAGAAGGGAGAGGATGTGACATTCTCCGTCATCTATGACATCTATCCTGAGTTCGAGCTTCCAGCATACACAGGACTCGAGGCTGAGGTTCCATCCGTTGAGGTGACTGAGAAGGATATCGATGACAAGATTGAGGAGCTGAGGGACAGGAACGCAATTGTCAGGACAAAGGACGGAAAAGCCGCTTCTGGCGATATCGTAACGGTCTCCTATGCCGAGCTCAATGAGGATGGCAGCAAGAAGGCTGACACAGAGAGGAATGACTTCACATTCACACTCGGCTCAGGCTACAACTTCTACCGCATCGACAAGGATGTGGAGGGAATGAGCAAGGGTGAGACAAAGACTGTCGAGAAGAGCTACACCGAGGAGGATCACGTTCCTGGCTATGCTGGAAAGACAATCAAGCTCACAATCACTCTCAGCGAGGTGAAGACAAGAGAGCTTCCAGCTGTCGACAACGAATTCGCAGAGGATGTGAAGGACGACTACAAGACAGTTGATGATCTCCGCGCAGGCATCAAGGCTGACTATGAGAAGGAGATTGAGGAGAGACTCGGTCATATGAAGGAGGATGCAATTGTAAAGAAGATTGCTGAATCCACCGATTTCGCACTCCCCCGCTCCATGGTCGAGGCTCAGCTTGAGCAGAGATACAGGCAGTTTGTCTCCCAGTCCGGAATGAAGCCGGAGTTCGTCGAGAAGATGCTCAAGATGCAGGATATGACAAAGGAAGATCTTCTTGAGAACTGGAGGAAGGATACGGAGGAGATGATCCGTGCCCAGATAATCCTCGACAAGATCATGAAGAAAGAGGACTTCCCTGTCGATGAGGAAGAGCTGAACAAGAGATGCGAAGAGACTCTCAAGAACATTCCAGAGGCAGACAGAGAGAGCTACAAGGGAATGATCAAGGATGAGATGCAGTTCGCTAAGGTCGTTCCGTTCCTTCTTGAGAAGAACACCTTCAAGGAAGGAAAGAAGCTCAGCTATCAGGAGTTCCTCTATGGAGCTGCAGAGGCTGAGGACGAGAACTCAAAGGAAGAAGCATAATTGAACGAAAGGATGAATACTCTTGTCCCCTACGTGCTTGAACAGTCGGGGACGGGAGAGAGACAGTATGATATTTTCTCGCGCCTTCTGAAGGACAGGATCATCTTCGTCGATGGCGAGATTACCGATGCAATGGCAGATCTCGTCGTCGCCGAGCTCATATTCCTTGAGAGCGAGAATCCGAAGAAGGACATAAGCCTGTACATCAATAGTCCAGGCGGAAGCGTCACAGCAGGGCTTGCTATATATGACACAATGCAGTATATAGCCTGCCCTGTCTCCACAATCTGCGTCGGGCAGGCATGCTCGATGGCTGCAATCCTTCTTGCTGCCGGCGAGAGAGGAAAGAGATCGATACTTCCGAATGCCCGTGTAATGATACACCAGCCTTCCGGCGGAGCCGAGGGTCAGGCAAGCGATATAATCGTAAGCTCACGGGAGCTCCAGAGAATCAATGATACGACAAAGCGCTTGATGGCAATGCATACCGGCCAGAGCGAGGAAAGGATCCAGAAGGATATCCTCCGCGATTTCTATATGGATGCCGATGCTGCGCTTGAGTATGGAATCGTTGACAGGATAATGAGAAGGTAATATGGCAAGGAACGCAAAATACTGTTCATTCTGCGGCAGGCCGCTTGCGGATGGATCGGTGAGATATGTTGCAGGTCCGGGCGTGGCAATCTGCGAGAACTGCGTCAGCACCTGCGTTGACATCCTCAGCAATCAGGGAGGCATGGACAGGACCTCCGATATCGAGATCGGAGAGATCCCTACCCCGCATGAGCTCAAGGAGTATCTCGATCAGTATGTCATCGGCCAGGATGCGGCGAAGAGAGTCCTCTCCGTTGCTGTTTATAACCATTACAAGAGAGTCAAATACGCTGCAAGGATCGCAGAGTCCGGCGTCGAGATCGATAAGTCGAACATACTGATGATCGGTCCTACAGGAACTGGAAAGACACTTCTTGCAAGAACACTTGCCAAGAAGCTCGATGTTCCGTTCGCTATTGCCGATGCAACGACACTCACCGAAGCAGGCTATGTCGGAGAGGATGTTGAGAACATCCTCCTGAAGCTGATTGAGGCCGCTGATTTCGATATCCCGAGGGCTGAGCATGGCATAATCTTCATCGATGAGATCGATAAGATCGCAAAGAAGGGAGAGAATGTCTCGATAACCCGTGATGTCTCCGGCGAAGGCGTACAGCAGGCCCTTCTCAAGATCATCGAGGGAACGAATGCATCTGTTCCGCCGCAGGGGGGAAGGAAGCATCCGAACCAGGAGATGCTCAAGATAAACACATCGAACATCCTATTCATCTGCGGAGGTGCATTCGTCGGACTTGATAAAGTCATCGAGAACCGTGTCTCTGCCTCGCAGATGGGCTTCGGTGCGGATATCAAGGACAGGGAGGACAAGGATCTGGATGAGCTTTACAGCGAGCTTCTTCCCGATGACCTCATAAAGTTCGGTCTCATCCCGGAATTCATCGGAAGGCTTCCTGTGCATGTATCGCTGAACAACCTGAAGCTCGAGGAACTGAAGAGAATCCTTACAGAGCCTAAGAACTCGATCATCAAGCAGTATGAGACATCTTACCAGCTCGATGGCATAAAGCTCACATTCACCGATGACGCTCTTACGCAGATTGCTGCGCAGTCCTATGAGCAGAAGACAGGCGCAAGAGGACTCAGGGCAATCGTCGAGAACCTTATGCTCGGCATAAGCTATGAGATTCCTTCCATGTCAGGTGTTAAGGAAGTCATTGTCGATAAGGACAATGTGATAAATAAAACACAGCCGAAGGTCATTACAGCAGATGGCAAGTATATTTCCGCAATGTGATTCAAGGCTCCTCGATGCGATTAGAAACGCATCGGGAGCAATCATTGTTGCCCATAAGAATCCCGATGGAGATGCCATAGCATCCTCACTTGCCATGGCAGCGATCCTGGAAAGGATGGGAAAGAGGACTGAACTCCTGAATGATGGTCCATTCCTCCGTGGGGATATCAGAAGATTCGAGAATAGATTCCGCAATGAGGCAAGCGATGAATTCATCAGCACCTCCCCTCTTGTTATCGTCCTTGACTGCTCAACACCAGACCGTCCCGGAGATGCATTCCGCAGAATCAGCGATCTTGACAGGATTGTGATTGACCACCATTCATCAGGAGTGCCATTCGCGGCGGAGGGAATGAGCTACATCGTACCGGAATCCCCATCCACAACGCTGTGCATAAATGAGGTAAGGAAGGCTCTGGGAGTCGATCTTACAGAGGAGATAGCCTATTTCCTCTACCTTGGATTCGCAACAGATTCGGGCTTTTACCATTTCCTCGGGCAGAAGAGCGCTCCCGATGCGCTTGAAGCAGCTGCCTCATTCTGCAGAGCCGGTGTATCGCCATACGATGTCTACGATGAGCTCCATGACGGAAGGAAGCTCTCCGATATAAAGGACATGGCCTCTGTCATATGCGGCGCAGAGCCTATTCTCGGAGGAAAGTTCCTCATGGCCTATCAGAGTGCCTCAATGAAGGACGGGAAACTCAGCGATGGCGTATATGCATCCCTTCTTGAAGCTGAAGGCATCCTGGGAGTCGTTCTCCTCAAGGATAAGGAGGGAACGGTTGAGATCGGCTTCAGATCGAAGCACAAATCCGGAATGGATGTCGGCAAAGCAGCAGCTGTCCTCGGAGGAGGCGGACATATGCACGCGGCAGGCGCAACGATTACGGGCACGATGGACGAGGCAAGGAATACAGTCATAGAGCTCCTGAAGAATTTCATCTGACAATCTCACACATGTAACGCTGATTATGCGCAAGGGCCTTCCTGAAAGATAGCAGGGAGGCTTTTTCCATTTATTGGCATGATTCCTGCATGATAACTCCTGCACAAGGAGGTTACATGAACAGATTCTTCACGGCAGATGCCGATAGGTATATCGGGAAGAAGGTACTTGAATACAACAATGCTGAGAACGAGGAGGAGAGGCTCAGGCTTGAGTCCTTCGTCAAGGAAAGGACAGGGATACTGCTCTATCTCATACCGCAGCGCAATCTCTACATAAGCGAGGAGGATCTCTCAGGGTTCTACCTCGATGTCGTCAAGGATATGGACAGGATTATCGGCTCATTTGCGATATCAGGGTCATCATATATTGCATACCTGACACAGATATGCAGATACCGGTGCATGAGGTATATCAGGAAGAAGGAGAAGAACGAGCAGACGGAGATTGCGCTAATACGTTCCGATCCATCGCTCTATGAAGGCTATGTGCTCAGGGAGCAGTCCCAGCCCTACTCGGCATCCTTTCCTGCAAGAGTATCCTCGATGGATATGAAAGAGATCCTGGGATACATAATGGGCAGGAAGCCCAGCAGTATCGAGGAGACGGATACCGAATCAATCCTGGCGTCCCAGCTGTCCCAGCCAGTCAACAGACGGCGCTTCCTGGAATTCCTCCTGCACCTGCCCAAGGTTGAGACTGCATCATTCATGGCAGGTGTATCGAGGGTTCTGCGTGTGGACAGTGCCGTCATAAGCCGCTTCTATGAACTGAGGAACGGAGAGCTTTCTGGCAACGATGAGGCAATAGAGAGTGCTGAGCTGATAGCCGCAAGGTACTGGAAGATGATAGCGCGGCTCAGGCATGCGATGACAAAGGAAGCGGATACGGAGAAGCTGAAGGACCTGATGAGAGCAACGGAAAGAGCTGCTGGGATATACAGGAAGAGGCTTGACGTCATAAAGTACAGGAAGAGAGGCCTTCCCCAGGGAAGGATAGCGGAGATACTTGGCATCCCCCGCTCTACCGTCGCCAATGATATAAGCAAGATGAAGGCTCTCCTGGAAGATATCGGGAAAGGCATGGATTAGAGGCGGGAATACGGCTATATTTCTAGTTATGAAACTTTATTTCGCATCTGGCAATGACCATAAGAGAACTGAGATGTCTAGGCTCCTCGGAGGGTATGAGCTTGTGCTACCGAAGGATGAGGGCATAGAGTTCGATCCAGAGGAGAATGGATCGAGCTATATCGAGAATGCAGTCATAAAGGCTGAGGCGCTGTATAGGATTGTCCATGCGCCAGTGCTTGCAGATGATTCAGGACTATCCGTTGATGCCCTTGGGGGCAGGCCGGGAATACACTCTGCGCGCTATGGAGATGAGGAAGCGGGCAGAAAGCTCACGACAGAGGAGAAATACCAGCTGCTGCTGAAGAATATGGAAGGAATCGAGGACAGGAAGGCGCACTTCGTAGCTGCCCTGTGCCTTATTCTAAGCGATGAGCGCCGTTACATAATACAGGAGACATGCGAGGGCTCGATTGCCACAGCTCCGTCGGGGACTTCAGGTTTCGGATACGACCCGGTATTCTATATCGATGAAGCTGGCATGATATCAGCAGAGCTGCCTGAGGGGGAGAAGGACAGATATTCGCACCGTGGCAAGGCCGCAAGGCTGATGAAGCTGCTTCTTGATAAGGAGACTGGAAGATGATCGAGAGAAAGGAACAGAAGAGAGAGGATACATGGGACCTGTCGCTGCTATCAGCCAGCGCTGAGGCATGGGAGAAGGATCTGAAGAAGCTGCAGAAGGCGTTCGGGAAGGCAAAGAACTTCAAGGGCACGCTTGGAAGAAGCTCGGATGATCTCTATGCCGCACTCTGCTATCTGAGGGATACGGAGAAGGAAGCAGAGAGGATCGGAAGCTGGGCATTCCTATGCTATGAGGCTGACAGCTCCGATGCAGATGTACAGCGCCGCTATATGATGTACCAGAATGCGGCATCAGCATTCTCCGAAGAGATTGCCTACTTCTCTCCGGAGCTTCTCTCAATCGATGAGGAGAAGATAAAGAGCTGGATGAAGGAGCCTCGGTACAGAGAATTCAGGGTGTGGCTCAAGAGGAATCTAAGGGAGAAGGAGCATGTGCTCTCAGAGAAGGAAGAGCAGCTCCTGTCGCTCTATACACCGCTGGCAGGCTCTGCGGAGAAGGCCTTCATGGACCTGAACAACATCGAGCTGGACTTCGGGGAGGTCCGGGGCGAGAAGCTTACGCACGGCACATATTCCAAGTTTCTCAAGAACCGTAATGGAAGCATCAGGGAAGAGGCATACAGAAGCTACTACAAAGCCTATGACAACCATAAGAACACGATTGCAGATCTGTATATCGCATCGGTGAATGAGGATATCTTCGCATCGCGTGCACGCCATTTCCGCTCATCACTGGAGAGAGCGCTCTTTCCGGACAATATACCTGCAAAGGTCTACACATCGCTCATCAGCGCTGTCCATGAGGCATTTCCCCTGCTCCATGAGTACTACAGCGTCAAAGCAAAGGCACTGGGAAAAGAGAAGCTCAGGCACTGGGATGTCTACGTTCCGATGGTTGAAAGGCCCGCATCAAGCCATAGCTATGATGATGCTGTCGGCATAATAAGCGAAGCGGTCAAGCCCCTTGGAGAGGAGTACAGGACGACGCTGGTCAGAGGTCTGACAGATGAAAGATGGGTCGACAGGTATGAGAACAAGGGAAAGCGCAGCGGCGCATTCTCCGCAGGCGGATACACAGGGAATCCGTACATACTCATGAACTATGAGCCAGAGGTGCTGGATTCGGTCTTCACGCTCATCCATGAGGGCGGTCACTCAATGCACACCTGGTACTCTGCCAGGAACAATCCATTCATGTGCTACAGCTACTCGATATTCGAGGCTGAGGTCGCATCGACATTCAATGAGAACCTGCTCTCCTCCTATCTCCTCGCCCACTCCTCGGATGATGAGGAGAAGGCATACATCATAGGCAAGAATCTCGATGATATCGTTGCAACGCTCTTCAGGCAGACGATGTTTGCAGAGTTCGAGCTGAAGATCCATGAGATGGCAGAGAAGCGCATGCCGCTCACAACCGACACTCTGAGAAGCACATACCGTGGACTTCTTGAGGCATACTTCGGACCTATCATGGAATTCGAGGAGGTAAGCGATCTCGAGTGCCTCAGAATCCCCCATTTCTACAGTGCATTCTACTGCTACAAATATGCTACAGGCATCTCCGCATCCATCGCCCTCTCTGAGAGAGTCCTCAGCGGCGGAGAGAGGGAACGGGAGGACTATATGTCATTCCTCAAGAGCGGAGGCTCGGAATTCCCGATAAAGTCCCTCTGCAAGGCCGGTGTCGATATGCGCACGGAGGAACCTGTGAGAAAGGCTGCGGAACGTTTCGGAACACTCCTTTCAGAGTTCAGGAGAATCAGGGGAATATGATGGGTAGCATGATGCTATCTTCCCATCCCTGAAGATGAATGAATAGACAGAGCCGGTTGCCAGGTCGAGGATATCGACAGCACCGGCTTTCTCATTGCCGGCGATAGGATTGGCAAGTGGCAGGACAGATGAAAGCACAGGAGAGAGAACCTCCCCTGCAGCCATCGGATCCGAGGTATATCTTTCCAGCCACTCCTCTGTGAACGGCTCCGAGACAGCCGCAAGCGCAGTCTCCGAGATCGATCCGGACTCTATTGATACAATTACCGGGCCGATCTTCCTGGATGAGGGAGCAACGCCATACAGCGCTGGAATCAATGCGATTATAAGAAGCAGCAGAGCCTTACGCATATGCCTATTCTCTCCGCTAATGGGCCGCTTTGTCAAAGCTCGGCATTGTGGTATCCTTCCGCTATGACAGGAAGCGAAGCTCTCAATCTACTCAACAGAGGATTCATACACACAGTCAAGGATCCGCTATGGGGGAATATCCCGATGACGGAAGGGCTGAGAAAGCTCTTGGCGGCCGATGAGGTCGAGAAGCTCTCGGGTATAAAGCAGAACGGACCTGCCTTCCATATCTATCCGGGGGCGGTGCATACGCGCCTCAGCCATTCCATAGGCGTATACCATCTGGGACGTGAGATACTCCTTTCGCTTTCAAGGAAGAATGAGGAGCTTCCATTCTCGGAGAAAGGAATAATGAGCTTTCTCTCTGCATGCCTTCTGCACGATATAGGACACTTCCCATATGCCCACTCCCTGAAGGAGCTTGCGATAAAGGAGCATGAGGAGATAGCCGCAGAGCTTATACTTGGCAATGATGAGCTGGGGAAAGCCATAGATGATGCCGGGGGTGACCGGGAGATGGCCGCCCTTATAATCGCGGACGAACGAGAGTGCTCTGACAGCGAGACAGAGACATACAGGAACATACTCTCGGGAACGCTCGACCCGGACAAGCTCGATTATCTGACGCGTGATGCATTCTTTGCAGGCATCCCTTACGGCAAACAGGATACGGATTTCATCATCGCATCGATGGATATCAGAGATGGAAGGATTGTGCTCGGCATGGAGGCCATAAGCTCCGTGGAGCAAGTACTGTTCTCCAAATACATGATGTACAGGACGCTTTACTGGCACAAAGGAGTTCGGAGCCTCACTGCGATGATAAAGAAAGCTGTCGTATCTGCGCTGAAGGATAAAGTCATCTCATACGATGACCTCTATCTCAGGGATGACTATGGCTTCTACAGTCTCTGCAGGATGCATCCCGATTACCCACCATTCGACCTTATTGCCCTCGCAGAGAAAGGAAAGGCCTTCCCGCGCAAGGCGATGAAGCCATTCGATGATAACGGAAGGATCGAAAGAGATGCTCTGGATATAATGACGCGTTCCGATACGGAGGACAGGATCTGGGAGATGCTGAGGAAGAAATACCCGGAACTGCCACGCTACGCAGTCATCATCGACATACCTGAAAGGATAAGCTTCGAGACGAATATCGGGATAATGCTGGACAATGGCAGTATAGCCGATGCATCGGAGGCAGGGATGCTCTTCCCGAAAGCCGGGACGCTGTTCTCCTCATCGCTCCGCACAGTCACGCTGTTCCTTCCTGATTATATCGATGACAGAGATGCCGAGAACGCATTCAGGATGGTGGACAATGGATGAGAGACTCCCGTACCAGAGCCTTATCGATGGGGATATACCGCCATGGGTCATGCGCTTCATCAAAGGCGTTGGAAAAGCAATCAACAGATACAGGATGATCCAGAAGGATGATGAGGTCATAATAGCAGCCTCCGGAGGCAAGGACTCCCTTGCCCTCGCGCTAGCCCTATCACTACGTAGGAAATGGCTTCCTGTGACCTATACGCTGAAGGCTGTCATGATTGACTGGATCGAGCATCCGATACCTACAGAATACAAAGAGAAGCTCAGGGCATACTTCTCTGCTCTGGATATCGATCTGATAATCTTCGAGGAACATCAGTTCCCGGAATCATTCAATGGTGATTTCAACTGCTATCTCTGCGCACGCAACAGAAGAAGGATCCTCTTCCAGTATGCGGAGAAGGAGAATGCCAGGCTGATTGCCATGGGACATCATCTTGACGATCTTGCGGAGACAACGCTCATGAATCTCTGCTTCAGGGCAAGCTTCTCAACAATGCTCCCCGTCCAGGAGTTCTTCGAGGGGAAGATGCATATAATACGCCCACTGATAGAGACGCGTGAGAATGTGACAAGACGTCTGGCCGAGTGCTACGACATACCTGTCATCAAACCTGTCTGCCCATATGATCAGACGAATGTGAGAGCCAGGCTCAAGCCAATAATCTCAGAGCTCTCGCACATAGACAAGCTCACGAGGGAGCATATATACAACGCCCATGACTTCTCTGCCTCAATCCTGCCTGAGAAGCAGTGATCAGGGGAGGGATTATCATGCAGAAATCCGTGAAAATGCACGAAAACGACACAGATAGCCCTTGTCAAGAATGAAAATTGCCTATATTAATTATGCCTGTACTTGCTATGGTGCAAATCATAGCGCAACGTGCTAAAAATGCATTTTCCTTCCCGGAGCCAATCAGTCTTATCTTATACCGAATCCAAGACACCCACTCCGAGAAGGTTTTTATTTGAGCCCGTAAGTCAATAATGGGAATAAAAACAGCAATATCCAATCAAATGGTTGACAAATGGCCATGAAGAAATGAACCTTGGATTACAAGGTTTGAAAGAAATCTTAATATGTAAGCGCCCTTGGTTACTGTGGAAGGTAAGCGGCAAGGGCGCTTAGTTTATAACCAGCAAGCTTAGTCTTCAGCTTCTCGCAGCCATCCTCCTTAGCTGTGCAGTAGATGTCATGGTGATGAAGGAGAGCAAGCCCTATCCTGAGCATATGGTTGGCCACTGCCACAGCCGCCTTGCCATGATGGATCAGCTCCTTCTTCTTCCTATAAGCGAATCGTGAGAGAGGACAGGACGGATTGTACTTGTGTGTGAGTATTGTACTTGCTCCCTGCACAATGTTCCTCCTCACGCATCTGCAGCCCATCTTTGTCACCTTCCCATGGATGTCCGTAATGCCGCTCTGATTGAGCCTGGGGACAAGGCCTGCATAGTTCATCAGCTGCTCAGGCTTTGAGAACCTTGCGCCGTCCCCGACATAGGCGATTAGGGTTGCCGCGTTGACAAGCCCGACCCCAGGCATCGAGAGCCAGGAGAGTGCCTCATGAGGATGGGCCAGGCAGATGCTGATGAGTTCCTGTTCCACGGATTCGATCTGGAACTGGACAAGGTCTATTCCATCGTTCAGTATCCTTGCAATTTCTGCCGCCTGACCAGTGAGCAGGCTGTCAGCAAGTGCATGTCTGTATTCAAAGTCCTTCTTGCATCTTCCCTTGTCTATGTCCGGATAGCCGACGCTGTTGAAGAGTGCGAACAGCCTGTTGAACTTGGCCGTCTCATCCTCCTTCAGGAACACATGGAAGGATACCGCAGATCTTTCAGCCTGTTCATCCTCGCTTGGAACCGATACGGTCTGCCATGCTTCCCTTCTCATGTCCCGACCTATGCATGCCAGCTTCATCGCATCCGCCTTGTCAGTCTTCCTCTGGCTATCCCAGATGAGCCTGAGCTGTGCTGGATTTAGTACGATGATCTCAGCTTCCGTGCTGTTCATAAGGAATCGCGCAAGGTTGAATGATGAGCTCCCCGCTTCCATGATTACAAGATCCCCATCGCTGATCTTCTCAAGAAGACAGGCATAGCCGTCGTCTCCTCTTGTCATCTTCCCGGTGAAGTTGTGCCTCTTCACATATCCTTCCCCGGAAAGCCTGCAGCCCGAATAGGTCTGCTTGCCGAGGTCCAGCCCGATTATCGCTGGCCATTCATGATCAGTGTATGCCATATACACCTCCCCAAGTAGTCTGACGATGTCCAGGAGGCGTCATTTGAGAGGTCTGGCAGTATGTTGTCTCACTTTTATTTCAGAGGTCAGCCCGGCATGGATGACCATGCACAGGCAGCCTCACAAGATACTTCGATGACCAGCGACTTGTGTAATTTTTCTTCAGAAGTGACTCCATCCATGATGGGTCCTTCACAAACCGCCTCGCATAGCCACCGGCTCCCGACTCCGTCGAGCCAAGATTACCATCGATACTGCATCCCTGTAATTCAGTCTCCTGACTTACGGGCTCAGTGTATTTTTCTTTAAATCACGGAGTTATGAATTGATTCGGAAAAAGAAGTATGCTAGTATTTTTTCAGGCTAATTATGAAAAATGTGTTATCAGTTAAGCAATTTAATTATTTCATAACTTCCCAGCACGGGGGGGGGTATTACTCTAGCCTAACCTTTCACATAGCTTATACGGCATGCTACCACCAGAGATGGTGGATTTCTGCATGCCTAAAGGGGTATAGAAAATGAAGAGATTCACTTTGATTGTGCTCAGCGTAGTACTTGCAGCCGCAATGCTCGCAAGCTGCACGCAGTACAGAGTCATCTGGATTCCAGGAATGGATGACCAGAATACACCATCAACATCACAGAGTGCGAAGGATACATTCTCCCTTATCGATGCTCTTGATGAACAGCTTCCCAGTGATATAGAAAAGGTCATGGCTGACCCGGATGCAGTACCAGGACTCACCAGGACCGACAGTGCTAGCACAATCAGCATGGCATCAAGATCAGGGGAAGCCACCTACTCTGCTACATTCTCTTTCAATGAATATCCAGTAGCAGGATACGGAACAATTAAGACAGGAACATTGACTGTAAATTTCCAGGGAACAGAAAGCACAGAGACATCTGAAACTATTTTCTCCGCAACAACAAGCAAGATGGATTTCAACAACCTCAGCGTACTGAAGACAAATGAGACCGTTGCAACCCCTGTTGAGATAAAGAACCTTGAAGGATCATCTACAGCTGTAATCTCAACAGATTCTTCTGGGAAGGTAACAAGTGCAAGTGGAATATCTGATTCCATGAGCATAAAGCAGTCAATCTCATCCTCCACTACCATCACCGTTGATAATGTCAATGTACCAGCAAAGGATGTAGCGGACAGCAATACATCAGGGGATTTCGCAAGCGGACTTGGAAACGAAGCCTATCCTTATATCATCAATACAGCAGAACAATTCAAGAAAATAGGATCTGAAAAGGCTGCATATTACAAATTGGGGAATAACATAACACTCCCTTCCGATCTACAGGTTTACGCTTTCTATGGAATTCTTGATGGTGACAATAAAGAAATAACCTACAGTGGAAATGAATATGCAGGCAGTCTTTTCTGGACACTGAATGATGCTACCGTAAAGAATCTTAGAATCAACCTTGGAACAGGAACTGCAGGAAAGATGCTCTCAACATGTACAGCAGGAAATGTCTTGATTGAAAACGTTGAAGTCTCTGGATCGATAAAGGTTGAGTCAAATAACTCTGGAAGTGGATATATATGCTTTATAGGGTATGGAGATAATATCAGTTATGGAGATAGAAAACCTGCAACAGTCACAATAAAGGACTGCACAAATAAACTTGATGTTTCTTCAGATGATTACTCTCTTTGGGGTATAGCACCATTTATTGCAGGATATGGAATGCCTGGAGAAGAGAGTGAATCATCCGTTACTCTTGAGAACTGTGTAAATGAGGGAACCATAGCAGGCGGATATATCGGATGGGTGTTTGGCAATCAGTCCGGCATAGAGAATCTGAAATCAATAAATATAAAGAACTGCAGTAACTCAAATGGAGGATCTGTCACAGGATATATCGATTGCGGGAATATTTCTTGGTCAGATAAGGATAATAAATGTACAAATGTTACAAAGGATGCCTCATTTGAAAATATGGTTATTGATAAGACAACCGATGCAAAGGCGTCTCTGAATAAAACTGATATGACCATAACAATTAATCCGAATCCTACTGCCAATATCAATAGAATTGAAGTTATCGGCAGATATCAGGTAACAGGTTATAGTGATGATAATCTCACTGTCACCCCCGCTCATATGACTCAAAGTGCGGTACTTGCAACAGCTGAAAATTTTGCAGAGCCAATTCAGCTCAATGCTTTCGAAGCAGTAGATGCTCGGTTTGAAGGAGCTCCATCATCTGGTGAGACTGGAGAAATTATTGAAATAAATAACACCAGATATGTTTATATTCCCGATTCGACTGTTGATAGCCTTTCTTCTATCGTTCATGCATGTGTAGATACTTCAACTCATAAGAAAGCACCAGTCCAGATTTGGGTACTAGGATATAATGGTGACAGCATAGAATGTGTTATGGGAGTCACAGGTCTATAAATCCATAATAATCGCATTGCCGGTAGCAAACCTCACGCTACCGGTTTTTCTTATTCTATTACTTTTTCCTTTGCATCAGAAAAGCAGTAGTTTGTCCGCAGAATACTGTGATAGACTATGAAAGGGCGTTTTCGCCTTCAGAGGGTAATTATGAGAAAGATCCTGACAGCTTTGATGGTATTGCTTTCAATATCTGTACTTGGTGCAGTATCCCTGTCCCTTGGGGAAGGAAACATTGACAGCGTCTCGCTTTATGCGCCTGATGGCACTCTAGCAGATGTCTCTGCAGGTATCCAGGATAGCGGATACCTTATAAGCTCGAAAGGAAATGGAGAGGTATTCACCTCCCCCTTCGGTGACATCCACCTGAAGGCTGAATCGGCTGTTGTGGTAACGGACTTCACGCTGCCCTCACCTTCCCTGTATGTCATGGAAGGAGATGTAAGCATCGTGCTTACCGAGGATATAGAGCTCTCCGTATACACACCGACGACGCTTACCGTCCTTCCGGGGAAGGGCGAATATGCATTCACCACCGATGCTGATACAGAGCAGTTCCTGAATATGTCGGACCATCCAGTCACGACATATGATGCTGTGACAGCCACGGAGACCGAAGTCGCTCCTATGAGCGGTGTAAACAGAACAGCCTCACAGGAAGCATTCGCCATCTCAGCCGCTGATTACTACAATGCATCGGTTGTCAGGGACAGAATCATATATGATGAAGAGCCTGCGGTAGCAGAGAAAGTACCTGAAACTATCGTCGAAGAACCGGAGCCGGTGATTGACAGGCATGATTTCACATATGTCGGTTATACACTCACCGTCCTTGTCAGCGATGGCTATGCGGACATCCTCTATCCATCCATCGTAACGGAGGATGATGCAATCGGCTTCTTCGCATATGAGGCGGCAAAGTATGGCTCAGCCATTGATGGCATCACATACAGCTTCATCGACGGCGGTGCAAGGCTCGATCTTCCTCAGTCAATCTCAAGAGAGACTGCGAATGCAAACGCAGAAGTCCTCTTCAATGATATCGTCGAATACATAGCTACCCTCTCCGTACCGGCAGACATTGAAGAACCAGAAGCAGCAGAAGAGCCTGCAGTCATTGAGGAGCCTGAAACAGCGGAAGCACCAGCTGTACCATCAGCACCGGTTGTTATCGGACCAGTGATCCAGATTACGGATCTTTCCAAAGAAGAAGCTGCTGAGGTCGAGCAGGTCTCTGCAGTGCCCGCTGACACCTTCTCATTCATGTATGGTGGCTATGCACTTACAGCAGCTGTAAACGATGATTGCGTTGATCTCTTCTATCCTTCCATCGTGACAGAGGATGACGCTATTGGATTCTTCGCATATGAAGTGGCAAAGTATGGCTCAGCCGTTGATGACATCACATACAGTTTCATCGATGGCGGCGTCAGGATTAATCTTCCAGAGACAATATCAAGGGAGACGGCAAAGGCAAATATCCCATTCCTCTTTGAGGATATCGTAGAGTATGTGGAATACATCTCCGCTCCTGCTGTTCCTTCCGCCCCGATAGCCACAGAGCCTGAGACAACACTTATCGAGGACGTGAAAGAAGCTGCTGTCATCGATAAGTACATATTCAATTACGATGGATATGATCTTATCGTATCGATTGGCGATGGCTATGCGGACATTCTCTATCCTTCTATCGTAACGGAGGATGATGCAATCGGTTTCTTCGCATATGAGGCGGCAAAGTATGGCTCAGATATTGATGGCATCACATACAGCTTCATCGACGGCGGTGCAAGGCTCAATCTTCCTCAGTCAATCTCCAGGGAGACTGCGAATGCGAATGCAGAGGTACTCTTCAATGACATCGTCGAATATATTGCAGCCATGTATGCTCCTGCTGCAGAAGCAGAGGGAACAGCCATCATAGAAGGCGGTGAAGGAACAATCATAAGCGTACAGGAGGAAGAGCCTGCCATCACAGCTGAGGAACCTGTCATTTCAGGCGAACTGAAGGACAGCTTCTCATTTGATATCGGGCTTCTTGGCAGAGCCTATACCGACAGCCTCGGCAATACATCGGTCAGAGCGGCTATCCAGCCTGTATTCTCGCTTGGATCATTCAGAGCCGCCCTTAACATCGATCCGATGCACATAAAGAGCGCATGGGATGAGAGCTCACGCGATGTATATGGCTGGCTTGGATATGCCTTCGATTTCATCGACGAGATAAGATACAGATCAATCGATGAGAGCGTTATCCTCGCCGTTGACCGCTACTCCACGCTCAGCGGTGATACCCTTGGGCTTTATAGCGGACTCATGCATGGATGGGATGGAGAGAACCAGGCACTCTCATTCAACCATGAGTACCATTCGACATATTACAGCCACCGCCTTTGGTTCGATGATCTTACGATGACCAGAAGCTATGATGTGAATGGCATCGAGGAAGGTTGGTCGACAGCAGGCCTTTCGTTCGCATTCTCCGTATCGGAAAGCTATCCGCTTACGTTCAGGCTTGAAGCGCTTGCATCGATAAGCCACAGCGATATAAAGGATTCAATACTCTATCCTGAGGTCTCCATAGATATCCCATTCGTGTATACGGGAACATCTTACATCGGACTCAGGGCAGGTGCTGCGACGATGCTCTCCGGCGATTACACAGCAAATCCATTCACAGAGAATGGATATCTTGTATCCGTCACGCTTCCACTAAGGTTCGGAGGATTCTCTGCTGAGGTCGGAGCAGCCTACTCTACCGGCGATCTCCACTATGGTAATGCAGGAAGCAGCTTCTACAGTGCACCAGCTGGCGAGTATGTGACAATCATCGGAAAGGCCGGGTATGAAAACAGATGGTTCGGCATTGACTTCAGGACCTGGTTCGATATCGACACAGCATCGGTATCATTCGTCAATGGCAATGGATATGCTGATGTCACGGCATATATCAACCTCTGGGGCGTCAGGATCTTCGGAGGATTCAGGGCCCGCGACGTCCTTGCATTCAGCGACTATGACAAGAACTCAGGATTCTTCGCAGGTCTTTCATCCGACGCAGGTCCTGTATCGGCATACATCAAGGCCGCATACATGGATCAGGCCTGGTCTCTTACAGCAGGAGCAAGCGTATCAGCATTCGGACGCGACAAGGAAAGGACCGAAGGATACAGCAGCACCCTTCCTGTAGGTTTCGAGCTTGAGACTGGCTTTACGAATGCCTACTCATCAGCCTACACACCAGAGATACTCGTAATGCCTGTCATCTCCTTCGGAAGCGGACTTACGGAAGCGGCATTCAGAGCACCTATCAAGATGGCATTCGATGATGCTGGATCGCTGTATCTTGCCGGAATGAATGGCAGGAAGCTCTGGGATTTCGGAACGGGATCTGATGACAACAAGATCTACAGAGCCATAACCGATTCATTTGCTCTCATCGACCACATTACGCTTGGAGACGGGCATGACACAATAGCCTACCTCCTTGCAGAGCGCGGATACAGGAAGAATGGAACGCTCTTCTCCGATTATGGATGGAACGATGCGCTCTCGCTCCGCATCGGCTTCAACTTCCCGAACCTTGCGATCGGCATCTATGCTGACAATATGGAAGCACCGCATATCAGCGAATTCAGCATCGGTTTCTATCCTATCGATCTCGATTCGCTCTCATTCAGCATAAATGTGCCGATGGAGATGCTCTTCGCATCATCGGAGACATATGAGCTCCTGATGTATCCTGAGTTCAGGATAGATATCCCATTCTATGGATTCAGAGTATCCGCATTCATCATGGGAGAGATGGGAACGAAGTACCGCGATGGAATAGCTACAGAGACGAATGTCATCTATGACTTCCAGAACGGAACATTCTACGACTACCTCATCGGTGCAGAGCTCGCATACAGCGGCAACGGAATGGATATCTCGCTCCAGACAGGATACAGGTCTGGAAGGATCGGACCGGATCTCTTCAACGAGTTCACTGCAAGGAATGGCCGCATCATAAGCAGCATGACCGATATATCCGATCCAGGCTGGTATATCAAAGCCGCATACTCACTGGATTTCGGCTATGTTGACTTCGGTATCTCCTATGCTATCGACAGCATCGTAGCGATGTTCAGCGATATCGATAACGGACGCTACAGCGATACGCTCTCGATTTCGCTCGGTGGAATGGTCAGCAATAGCGCAAGGCTCTATGGCAGATTCGCAAGGTGCGATTTCGCATCATCCTTCTCAAAGGGCCTTGGATTCACGGATTATATGCTCTCGCCCGATACGATATTCGCGCTTGGTGCGGATTTCACATTCGGTATCGTCGGATTCAATGCAGAGCTCAGGACGGCATTCCATGCCGATGCAGAGCAGCCGTACATGAATATTCTGACGATGAACAGCGATCCAGCGCTGGAGCTCAGCGTTAAAGCGAGGTTCGTGTTCTGATGATAAGACTTCTCGAACCCCGGCTGGCATCAAGGATAGCTGCCGGGGAGGTGATTGAGCGCCCCCAGTCGATACTCAGGGAATTCCTTGATAACTCCCTGGATGCGGGAGCGACGGAGATCAGAGTTGAAATAGAGGGAGGCGGTGTTGACCGCCTCTCCGTGATTGATAATGGCATCGGGATATCCAGGGAAGACCTTGAGGTTCTTGGCAACAGGCATGCGACAAGCAAGATCCACGACGAGGATGACCTCTACAGCATAACGACACTTGGATTCAGAGGAGAGGCACTCTACTCCATCGGCGCTGTCTCAAGGCTTTCCATAAAGACAAGATCGTCTGAGACCGGCGAAGCATCGACGCTCGTAATCGATAACGGCAGGAGGGAGCCTATAATCTCCTCTGGCCCTGATAAAGGAACGATTGCGACTGCGGAGAATCTCTTCTCCGATATCCCTGCGCGGCGCTCATTCCTGAAAAGGGCTCAGACAGAAGCCCAGATGGTGAGAGCACTCCTTGTTTCAAAGGCTCTTGCCTTCCCTTCCGTAAGATTCTCCTTCGTATCAGATGGCGCACTGCGGCTGGACTGGCCTGCTGCAGAGACGCTTAAGGAGCGGGTTATGATGCTCTACAGGAGTGAGGGAATAGCCGATGCGGATGTCGAAGATCTCCATACGGAAGGAGAAGGATTCTCAATCGATATCATAGCGGGAAACTCATCTGTAAAGCGCTCGGACAGGAAGGAGATCAGGGTATATGTCAACAACAGGCCTGTAGATGACTACCCTATCCAGCAGGCAGTCACATATGGCTATGGAGAGCTGCTTCCTGGCGGATCATTCCCGTATGCCGCTGTCTTCATCCATGACAGCCCTGAGCTTGCGGATTTCAATATCCATCCTGCAAAGAGAGAGGTAAAGCTGAGGAACAAGGCTGAAATCCATCATGCAATCACAACGCTTCTTCAGAGTGGTATAAAGAGGAAGATACCGAGGATTGAACCGATACAGCCTGAGTTCTATCTCGATAACGCCAGACGCACGGAGAATGGCAGACCGGCACAGCCATACCATCAGCAGAGCTATCACAGGCCAGCATCATCAGGATTCTCCCCTATGGGGGAAAGAAGCCAGAGCTATACAGAGACAGATAAGGCATGGCTTGAGAAGGCAAAGGCCCTGAAAGAGAGGCGGATGGAAGCAAAGGCTGAAAATCCTGAAGCAACCGAGGAGAAGACGGAAGATTCAAGGATTCCTTTCAGATACATCGGACAGGCCTTCAATCTATTCCTTATTGCAGAGATCGATGGTGAGCTTGTATTCATCGATCAGCATGCGGCGCATGAGAGGATTCTGTACAACGAGCTCATAAAGCAGAAGAGCGTGCAGAAACTCCTTGTTCCGATACACATTGAGACGGACAGCATATCCTCCGCATTCCTTGACAGGCACAGCCATGTCTATACGAAGCTGGGGATTATGCTTGCCAAGCGTGACGATGGCGAGTGGGAGATAACATCGCTGCCGGCAGCATGCCGTCCGATTGAGACGGAAATCGTTGACTTCATTGAATCATCCAGACTCGATGAGAACGAGCTTGAAGCGAAGCTGTTCGCTGTGATTGCGTGCAGAGCAGCGATAAAGGCTGGAGACAGCATAGACAGATGGAGCGCGGAATCCCTCATAGAGAGGGTGCTTGCACTGGATGAGCCTGCCTGCCCTCACGGGAGGACATTCATCATAAAGCTGTCTGAGAGGGATCTGAGGCTGATGGCGGGACGTACAGACTGAGATCGTCGTTTACCTCGATGCTGTTTCCGTATCTGTCAGTGAGCGTGATGACAGCATCGGAGGCATAAGGGGATGGACGGTAGCCGCTCTTTCTGCTGCCGCGACCGACGACCAGCCCGTTGATATCGCTCTCGACGGCATATGCATCCATCGTGAGCCCATCCGGACCGAAGTACGGGTATCCATCCCCTGCCCTGTACTCCATGCTTCCAGAGTACTCTGTTCCTTTATCAGAGTAGATTATGATGGAATAGGTGCCCTCAGGGAACGAAGCGCCGGGGGTGATTTCAAGCTCCGCACGCCTTACCCCGCTCCCATCAAAAGGACCTTCCCAGGAAAGATCCCCATCGGGAGAGACTGCACGGAATGAATATGATGCATCCTCATCGCTCAGGGATGCAGAGAGTATGAGAACAGAATCCCTACGTTCCCTTCCCTCCTCTATTGAGATTGAATCATTGGAATGAAGGGAGAGCGATGAAACGGAAAACTCCTCCTTGCTGCAGGAGAAAAGGAGGAGCATCAGAGCAATAACGGGAAGGAACTTCCTCATCTGCCCTCTTTGATTGCCATCCTTACAGGATTGGCATAGCTGTTCAGTACGAAATCCCTGACGTCGGGAGAGAGATGGCTGAACCGGGCAAGGAACGCATCACCATCGAATCCACTGAGATCAGAGGCGAACCTATTGTCATTCTCAAGGTAGCTGTATGCGAACAAGTTCGTATCCCAGAGCTTATAGCCGAGATGGATCTGGCGGTCAATCTCCCTGGCAACTTCGTTAGCATCCACGAAATCGCCATGGAGGGGTTTGCCTATTGTCATATGCACCCTGCCCTTCTGGCATTTCATGCCACGTGCCATCGAAATAAGATCCTCATAGCGCTTCTTCTCATATGCCCCGTCATGGGCCTTGCGGAGAATCTCCTCGCGCCCTTTGTTGATATCATTCGGATCATACTCGTAGCTGACTGCCACAGGCACTATGTTCATCGAATTGATCAGTTCCTGGAAGCTTATGCCAGATCCCTTCTTCGAGAGATAGAGCATCTTAATGATCGCAGGCTGGGTCTCATCGATACCATCCTTCGACCGTCCTGATTTCTGAGCAACCCATATCGGCTTATTCATCTCCGTGACGACATCGACGAAGTACTCGGAGATCCTTATCGATTCCAGATACTTCTCCCTCATCGGAAGCTCTCTGCGGATCACGACGCCGCCATTGAGGCGGAAGAGATCCTCGGTGAACTGGTTGATTATGAGATTGTCGCCGAAAGCCATCTCGCAGAGCTGTCTGTCTGCAAGGAGCAGTGCATAATCGAGGAGCGCGCAGTCAAGGATAATATCCCTGTGATTTGATATGAAGAGATAGCCTTTCTTCGGATCGAGGTTCTCCGCTCCTGAAGCGGTAAACTCCGTCATCGTGCGCTTGATAACCGTAGGAATGAAGAGCCCTGCTGTGATATTCCGCAGGAAGCTATCGTAGTCGGTCACCTTCGATATGTTATGCATGATGAGCGAAGTATACTCGAGCGTCTTCTGCTCATCATCTGAGCCGGAAAGGAGGGAGATGAACTCCCCCAGATACTCCACACCATCAAGAAGCCTCTGTATCGCGGCCTTGAAATCATCGCCCCTATACGGAGCTATATCCCTGTACTTAGATAGATCCATCAGTTTATCGTCTTAAGGAACTGGGTGCGTTCCCACTTATACCCTTCTCCGGTCTTCTCCTGAGCAAGGAGGCCCTTGAATTCATTGATAGATGAATAGCCATGGCGCTTCATCCAGTCCTCGATAAAGCTATTCATTTCACCGATAACGGAGAAACCCTTCTTCACGATAGCCGTGCAGATCTCAACCGCAGGAGCTCCTGCAAGGATCATCTTCACGACGGTGTTGCCATCATGGATTCCTGTGTTGCCGCAGAGATCCATCTTCACCTCGCCGCTCATGAGACCTATCCATCTCAGAGCCTCGCCATATTCATCAGGGGATGATGACGGGGATGATGCAGTGAACTCAAGCGTCTCGGTATCGATATCAGGGCGGAAGAACCTGTTGAAGAGAACAGCTCCATCAATGCCGGCCTTATCGAATGACCTGATGATGTTCGCAAGGGATGAGTACTTATAGCCGATCTTTATCGAAAGAGGCACCGAGATATTCTTTCTTGCAATCTCTGCGAACTCGATTGCCTTCTCATCGACCTCAGAGCCGGGGACAGATGCATCCGAGGCTATAGGATAGTAGTTGAGCTCTATGGCATCCGCGCCGCAAGCCTCAAAGCGCTTTGCATACTCAATCCAGCTGTCCATGCGCATTGCCGATATTGATGCGATGACAGGGATGGAAAGCTCCTTCTTGGCAGCTGTAAGCAGCTTCATATAGCGATCGATATAGTAATTCTTTGATGATTCCTCGAAAAAACCCTCTGCAGAAGAATGCTGGAGGAACTCCGCGTTCTTCTCCATCTCCGCCGAGACATCGGACTCGATCTGCTCCTCGAAAATAGACTTGAGGACAACAGCGCCAGCACCGGCTTCCTCGCATTTCTTAAGCGAGACAGCATTCTGTGTGAGCGGACCGGAGGACACAATCACAGGAGATTTAAGCTTCAAACCAAGATATTCAGTGTTTAACATTTCAGCTCCTTTTCATGATTATAGCATAAAAATCAGCGGCACTGCCACATTCAGGAGCTGATATGGAATGATCCCAGGAAAACCTGGGATCGTATTCAGGAACAGTCTGTCACATATTGTATGGCACCCAGAGCGAATGGGACTGATACACCACGAATGATTCCACCTCGAGGACCTCTGCGACCTTCGTGAGCTCATAGCGGAAGAAATCCAGGAGCGACAGCCCTTCCTCCTCCGACAGGGTAAGCTGGACGATTAGATCGTAGCGGCCTGTGACGACTGCAGCGGAGATAACCCCGCGGAGGGAGCAGAACTCCTTTGCCTTCCGCTCCAGCTCCATGGTCTTAAGCTTGACGCCCATCATGACGACCTGCAGTCCAGGCATCGTCTCAGGATCGACAAGACCTGTTATTGAGAGGACACCATCATCGATGAGCTTGTTCACGCGGGACCTTACGGTATTCTCCGTGATCCCAAGCTCCTCGGCGATTGCGGAGTATGGCTTGCGCCCATCCGACAATGATCTGATTATAGCCTTATTCGTATCATCGATACGCTTCTTCTGCGCCATCAGCCGTTCCTTCTCTCGAACTCCCTCATGAACTGAGAGAGAGCTGCCGCATCTTCCATCGGGAGTGCATTGTAGAGACTTGCACGGAGGCCACCTACAGATCTATGGCCCTTGAGTCCAAGCATTCCTTCCTTCTTCGACTCCTCAACGAACTTTGCCTCAAGCTCCTCAGAAGGCAGACGGAATACTACATTCATCCTTGAGCGATAGCGCTTATCGACAGGAGAGCGATAGAAATCGGAGCTGTCGATTACATCGTAGATATACCCAGACTTCTCAATAGCGTTCTTCAGCATTCCCTCTGTTCCGCCATTGCGGATGATCCACTTCAGCACGAGGCCTACAGCCCAGATCGAGAATACAGGCGGCGTATTGTACAGCCCCTTATCCTTTGCATGCTTCGCATAGTCCATGTATGCTGTGAGATTCGGGTTCCTGCGCTCAAGCATATCCTTCCTGAGGATTATGAATGTAGCTCCTGCAGGTCCGAGATTCTTCTGCACGCCGCCATAGATCATCGCGAACTTCGATACATCGACAGGCCTTGAGAGCATATCGGAGGACATATCGGCAATAAGAGGAACGTCTCCGGTGTCCGGGAAATCCTGCCACTCTATTCCTCCGATTGTCTCATTTGAGCAGAGGTAATAGTAGCAGGCATCGGGAGATGGCTTCACAGATGCAGGATCCGGAAGTGTCGTATAGTTCGATTCCTTTCCATCGAATGCGATATTCACATTCCCGAGCTTCGCAGCATCATCGGCTGCCTTGTTCGCCCATGAGCCTGTGCGGACGTAATCAGCGCTCTTTCCTGCAAGGAGGAAGTTCGTCGGAATCATCGTGAACTGGAGCGTTGCTCCGCCTCCCAGGAAGAATACATCGTAATCATCAGGGATGGAGAGAAGCTTGCGGAAATCCGTGAGGCATTCATCATACATCTCCTCGAACATACCGCCGCGATGAGAGGCCTCGATCATCGACAGTCCCTTGCCTTTGTAATCAACGATATTCTTCTGGATCTCCTCCAGAACCTCAACAGGCATCGTTGATGGACCTGCGAAGAAATTCATCTTCCTCATATCTTTCCCTCCTTTATGCACTTCTCTATCGTCTCAACAACCTCATCGCCGATGCGCAGAAGATTCTCCACTGAATTCGCTCCGACATGGGGCGTAAGCGTTACGTTCTTTGCCTTGAGAATCGGGTTTTCTTCTGCAGGGGGCTCGGAAGAGTAGACATCCGTGCAGAACCACGAGAGGCTTCCATCCTCGAGCGCCTTGGCTACCGCAGCCTCATCAACGCACTTGCCGCGGCCTGTATTGATCAGCACAGGCTTCTTCTCCATCTTCGATATAAGCTCTGCATTGACCATCTTATCAGTCTCCGGAGTATATGGGAGATGCATCGAGATATAGTCTGCATTGCGGACCGCATCCTCGAGGCTCATCATCTCTGCGACATCGGACTTCTCAACGTACTTATCATAGGAAACGACCTTCATGCCGAATGCGGCAGCGCGCATTGCGACCTGCCGTGCGATATTCCCGATACCGAGAAGGCAGAGCGTCTTGCCAAATAGCTCCGTGCGCTTCGTGCTCTTGTTCCATTCTCCAGCCTTCATTGTATTGTCGTAGTACGGAATATGGTTCGGAACAGAGATCATGAGAGCGAATGCAAGCTCTGCGACAGCCACTGCCGAGGACTTCGGAGTATTTACAGCGATTATCCCCTTCTCGCTGCAGTAAGCCTTATCGATATTATCCATACCGACACCGCCGCGTATGATGAGCTTGAGATTCGGTGCCTGATCGATATACTCCTTCGTGGCCTTCGTCTTTGACCTGATCAGCACTACATCTGCATCCTTCAGGCGCGTTTTATCATCCGTGACTTCACCAAAAGCCTTAAGCTTCTCCGGAAGACTCTTATCAAATGCATCGGAAATAAGGATAAGCATACTGTTTCCTCCTATGTATTACGCAAATAGTATCAGGTGTGTTGCGTAATCTGTCAAACATAAAGGGGAAAAATCATGAAAAATGCAAAAAGAGGAGCCGAAGCTCCCCTTCTCTGTCCATAATATGGATCAATAGGCCTTTGATGCGTGCATCTTCCTGACCTTCTTCATCTGCTTTCTTGCAAGAGCTTTGTTCTTGCGGTTGAGGATTGTCGAAGGCTTCTCGTAGTACTCACGCTTCTTCCACTCGCGGATGATGCCTTCCTTCTCGACCATTCTCTTGAAGCGCTTGATCGATTTCTCGAGTGGCTCATTCTCGTCTACCTTTACGTATGCCATTGTATCACCTCCTCTCCCGCACGGGTCAGAATCCTTCGGAAAAATACCATTTACACAGCTTGCTGTCAAGCCATCTCCATCTCATCAATGACCATCTGCATCTTCGACTGCCCCTTCCAGTAATTGACGTCGGGAGTGAATACGATGTTAACGAAGGAGCCCTTCGTGAAGTCCTCTTTGTTATGCGGTGTCCACCACAGAGCAGGCCATATATTCCTGCCGAACTTCACCGCAAAGCGGAAGACCCTTGAGTCCCCCCTGTTTGGATAGATCTCATAGAGCTGGGCGCGGCGGATGGAGAACCTGAGTTCCCCGTTCTCCTGGCCATATGGCTCAAGCATCTCATGGATCTTCCAGAGATCCGGGGTCATATATTCCTCAGGTATGTCCGCATCGGCAGAGATCTCTATATCGCCCTCATCCGGCTCATCCATCGACATCACGTAGTTTTCCACCATTGTCATGAACTTCGCAGCATTCTCCTCAGGCATCGAGAAACCTGCGGCGCACTGATGGCCTCCGAAGTCGAGGAAGAGATCGGAGAAGAGCGAAAGGAATGAACGGGCATTGAAGTCATTTCCTGAGCGCATCGATGCGGATATCCTTCCATCGACCGATGCCATGACAATGCATGGGACGGAGTACTGCTTTGAGAGCTTTGAGGCTATCGCGCCGGTAAGGCCCCTCGGAATCTCAGGATCGGAGACTATCACCATGCGGCCTTCGAGCTTCTCGAAGCTATCGAAGGCAAGCGTGCGAACCGTCTCAAGCGCATCCTCCTCACCTTTCTGCCTTTCCCGGTTCATCTGCAGAAGCGTATCGGCAAAGCCCTCAGCCTCCGTCAGATCATCTGTAAGGAGAAGTGAAAGCGCGGCCATCGGGCTTCCCATTCTTCCTGCCGCATTCAGGACGGGAGCCACATAGAATGAGATATCGCGGGTATTGAGCCTCTTTCCCGCTAGATTCTGCTTTCCGAGAAGGTACTTGAAGCAGTTGAGCGGTCTTTCAGCAAGCATCTTCAGTCCACGCCTCACAATGATCCTGTTCTCATCCTTCATCGGCATGAGATCGGCAATCGTGCCTATCGCGGCAAGCTGCAAAAGCTCATCAAACTCCGAAGAAAGCGATGGATAGGAATAGACGGAGACGGACCTGAAGAGCGATACCAGCGTCTCGATTTCCCTGTCACCATCCCTGTAGCGTGCAGCCCTGGACCTTGCGGAGAGCTCGAAAAGGGAACGGCCTGCTGCCGATGGCATAAGCTTCTCAAGCTGCGGCCTCATATCAATGAGGGAGATATCCACGCCACGGCCAAAAGCTTTGCGTAGCATGTTCGTCTCGGTATCGCTGTCGAGGACTATCACAGGAAGTCCTACAGCAAGGAAATCCATCAGCCTTGTGCGCTCAATGGAGAATGCGCCTTCAACGACCTCCTCTGTTATCCTGTCGGTCTCGGCAAGATCCTCAAGCCTGACTGCATTTATTCTTATAGTCCCGTTTCTCGGCTCTGCATGAAGGAGTATGCATCCCGTTCCGAATACAGGAGTCCGGGAGAATGAGAGGGCCCATGCCATCTTCGCAGCAACCGCACAGCCGGCAAGCCCTTCGAACGGGTATCCCGACCCCGGCACGCGTGGATCGAATATCGCAGCGGCGGGCGGAAGCTCCTCCCCTGCTATATGATGATCCAGAACAATCACATCGATACCGTTCTTCTCGAGTGTCCTTATCTCCTCTACAGAGGAAATCCCGCAGTCGACGGTGATGACGAGTGAGTACTCCTTCTCCATTATCTCCTTAACGGAGTCCATCGTAAGACCATAAGGCTCATCGCCGGATGGAAGGCGGGTGAATACATTCTCAGCACCAAGCTTTCGAAGCGATCTGTACATTATAGCAGTGGCGGTAACGCCATCGACATCCCTGTCGCCGAAGATCAGGATACGCTCACCGTTATCGATTGCATCATTTATCCTATCGACAGCAGTATAGACATCATCTGCCTCAAAAGGAGAATGGAGATAGACCGTATCGGATTCGAGGAAGTACATCATATCCTCTCCTGACTCCACGCCTCTCCGCTCGAGTATCGTCGCAGCAAGAAGGGAGAGAGAATACCTTTCCTTAAGGCTCCGGACCTTTGCCGGATCAGATGATGCTATCCTGACTTTCATAAAACCTCTTTATCCGTATTCCAGATACCTGACTCGATGCTTCTGAGCTTTCCTGGGAAGGAAAGGCGCAGCAGCCTGAGGAAATACCTGAAGATCCTATGTCTCTGCAAATCGCTCACAGACAGGAGCACCGCATTATCCATATCCAGCTCCAGCGTACGGCGCACATAGCGTCTGGCATTCGGAGGGAGTATAAGAGACGAGCCCATAGTATCACACTCGGAGCAGACGGGAACACCCTCAATAGAGGAAAAACCAAGAATCTCATCATCCCTGTATGGTCTCTGGCAGACAGGGCAGGAGATATAATCGCCGGACATACCTTCCTCCGAAAGGAAATGGACGATGAATGCTATAGCGACCTTCTCTACATCCGCTTCCTCCAGAAGATCGATTGCATCGGTGTACAGCTTATAAAGGCTGGAGTCGGCGGTACGGGAAGTGATGACAAGATCGGAAAAGAGCGCTGCGGCCATATTCCTTTCGAGATCCTCGGAAAGATAGCCATGGGTTGCTATCACATCGATATCCCTGATGCTCCAGCGTCCAGAGCGGATGCTCTTCTCCAATGAGAATGTCCCCTCTGTATAGAGCGGGGCCTTTATGCTCTTCACGCTCTTCCTTGCCCCGTAGCTCATTGCGCGGATCAGCCCAAGAGATGGGGAGAATATCGTGCAGACCCTGTCGCTCTCCCTTGCGTTCTCCGTTCTTATGACAATGCCAAGCCCCTTTGCCTCATGCTCCATGACTGGAAAGATAAGTCTGCAGCAAAAGGCTGTCAACAAATGGCCGAAATGTGCTAGCATTGGCAGTATGCG
Organism: uncultured Spirochaetaceae bacterium; assembly: GCA_944389505.1. GTDB lineage: Bacteria > Spirochaetota > Spirochaetia > Sphaerochaetales > Sphaerochaetaceae > Ornithospirochaeta. Next base: position 3,159 of record CALXMP010000002.1, on the reverse strand, counting down.
GAAAGCAATTGCAGTACTCTTGGTATCGATACTCCCCTTCCTGGCCTCAGGTGCCTCCATAACAGGAGGAACGGAAGTAAGGCCCGGTCTCTTCTACAGCGAGGAGGAGCTTCAGGGGATTTCATTCACCGATGAGCTTTCCGAAAGCGAGAGAGAGTACTATGACAATATCGCGATAAGCATAATAACCGCAGCCCCGGCAGAGCCTGTATACATCTATTTCGGCCACTCGGGTCTCTCTGTCAGCGCCCCGGGGCAGGAGAATATAGTATTTGACTATGGGACATTCAGCTTCTCGGAGAGCTTCTACCATGATTTCATATTCGGTCTTCTCTACTATGCAGTATCTGAAGCATATGAATCCTGGCGCATCGATGAATTCATAAGCGAGGACAGGACAACCACAAGGCTGACTCTGGAGCTATCACCGGAGGCAAAGCGCGGCGTGCTTGCATTCCTTTCGGAGAACATCCAGCCTGAGAACAGGACATATCTCTACCATTACTACAAAGATAACTGCGCAACGCGCATCAGGGATATCTACAACAGCGCGGAAGGCGGTGGATTCAGGGAATGGGCAGAGAACATCGATACAGGAAAATCATACAGGGACTGGTCGACGCCATATATGTCCCCTTCCCTGTTCTTTGCCCTCTTTCTTAACTATCTTCAGGGACCTGAGATCGATACTCCTATAAATCTCTATGAGGCATGCTTCCTTCCCGATGTGCTTGAGCGCTCAATCTCAGAGTATGAGGGAACCGAGCCTGAGCTCATATACCAGACAAAGACACGAAAGCCAACGCCTGACAACTACTTCCTCGAAGCAAGGGCAGCAGCAGTTGGAGCAATAGCGGCAGCCGCAATAGCGCTTACAGCTTCACGGAGGAGATGGGTAAGAAGAACCGGCAATATACTCTCTGCATTCATCTACATAGCTCTTGGAGTCATGTCATCGGTACTTGTGTTCATGATGTTCTTCACGAATCATGATGTTACGTACATGAATATGAATGCGCTGATCATCTCCCCGCTTGTGTTCATACCGGGCATTCTCCATGCAGTATCGGTATGGAAGGAAAAGAGGAGAGCTATCGCACTCTCCTCCGCATTTCTTATGATAATCGCAGTACTGGCACTGCTTTTCCAGATTATCACACCGTTCCATCAGAGCAATGCCTCGTACTACATCATTGCCCTGATGATATACGCATCTGATACGATCAGCGCACGATGCGCGTTCCAGCTTCGCCCTTCAAAGCACTAGGGATATGCTCGGGATCTGTGATCATCCCGAGATTGCCTGTTGATTCAACATAGTCGACAATTGCCTGGATCTTCGGAAGCATCGATCCCGGAGCGAACTGTCCCTCATCGGAGTACTTCCTTGCCTCCTCTGTAGTCATTTCATCTATAGATCTCTGTGTCGGCTTGTTGTAATCAAGGCAGACCTTCTCAACAGCTGTTGAGATTATGAAAGCATCGGCTTTCAGGGATTTAGCTAGGATTGCAGCTGCAAGATCCTTGTCAATGACAGCCTCCTTGCCCCAGAGCGCCCCTTCCTCGTCACGTATAACAGGAATACCACCGCCGCCAGCGGCAATGACAGCAGCTCCGCTCTCAGAAAGGAACTTGATGGTATCGAGCTCGATGATGCTCTGCGGCTTCGGGGATGGCACAACCCTTCTCCAGCCTCTTCCTGCATCTTCTTTGACAGCCCATCCGAAGTTCTTCTGATGCTCAAGCGCATCCTCCTCTGTCATGAATGAGCCGATAGGCTTTGTAGGATTGCCAAACGAAGGATCGGCAGGATCAACCTCGACCTGAGTAACAACTGTCACGGCCCTATTAGACATACCTCTTGCAATGAATTCATTGTCGAGAGCCTTCTGCAGCTGATAGCCGATAGCCCCCTGGGTATCTGCTACACAGGAATCGAGAGGAACAGCATGCAGGATCTTTCTGGCATACTCTGACCGGAGAAGGATGTATCCCACCTGAGGTCCATTGCCATGGACAATCACAACCCTGTTTCCTCTTTCGATTATGTCGGCAATGTGATGCGCAGTCTTCTCTGCAGCCCTGTACTGGGCATCAACGGTAACCTTCTTCGGATCCTCAATAAGAGAGTTTCCACCGATTGCGATGACTATAAGCTTTCCCTGCATCTTGTCCTCCGATTATGAGCTTATCATATATGCAACAAATTGCAACATAAAAAGACATTTTAAGCCCATTTTTATCCTATTATTCTGTAAGCATTTATTTTCTACATATTTTCCATATTATGTCAGAAATAAGCTATTTTTTTCTAAAAACGTACCAAAAACGTACCAGTGATATCAATCTATGGGACATGGATAGCATCAAAAAAGGACACTTCTATCATCCAAGACATACCATCCAGCCAACTGGCAAACCATAGAAATCCTCAGCAGAAATTCAGTCCTGAATGAACCACCGCGAGGCAGAGCCATCACGGTATCCTACTAAAGCGGCGCCTCTCGTGTGGGGAAGTTGAGATACAGCTATTTGTACTCCTTCTCCTTCCCCTGGTTCTTTACATATTGACGTATCACGCTCTCACTTCCGCTCTTCCCCTCACTCGACACGAAATGGTATATGAGATTCGATACGTTGTGTACTGAATGTATGTATCCGCTCTTTTCTTTCATCTGGCACCGCCCTTCACCCTAATTCTAGGGTTCAGGCTTCCCCGGCGCAAGCACCGGGGTATTAAACCCACCGCTCCGGTGGCTGCACGTCTCGCCACCTACACGAATAAACTTTACAAGGTTTTTTTCTACAAGCTCTCTTGGAAATTGCATTCTGCTTTGAAGATACAACTGTATTGCCATTTTAACAGTTCCTTTAATCCCACCATAGATACCAAACAGTAGACTGCCTCAGGACATCGGCAAAAGCACCCACAGTGCCATACTCCTGCACTTGGTCAATCACGTCAGGGCAAAAGCCATACAGTTCCATCGCCACCCACATGGCCTCTTTCTCGGAAACAGGAGCTGGAAGTAGGAATTCCAATTCGTCATGGCTCATAGCAGCGGGCATCGCCCCATGTTGCTCAAACCAGTATTTCGCAACTGCCATTAACTCCGGCGTGTTAGGACATTCATTCCAGCCACCAAAGGGCAGATAGGC
>CALXMP010000001.1 GCA_944389505.1 uncultured Spirochaetaceae bacterium | reverse complement strand
AGGAGGCTTTGTTTATAGGGTTGAACCCCCTCTCACCGCACCACAAGCCCAGCTTGTGGATTTCTTTCATGTGTTAAAAACCTTTCCTACCACCACACTAAATATAAATCCAACTAAAAGTTTTAACTTGGAAGTAATAACAACCATAATCGAATCAACAAGCAAAATGAAATAACGTATTGATCTGCATTGTTCTAATTTTTGCTTTGAACTAGTCATTATCAAGCATCCAATATTATTTTGGCTCTTGTTTCACGTGAAACAATTACTTACATTTTTCTTCTAGATTTTTGTAGACTAAATGCATGGATGAGTATATATATTATAAAGACATGAATGCATTTTCTGATTTTGATTTTTCATGTTGTCTAATTTCCAAAAACCGCGTTTAAACGCATAAAACGGCCATTTTAATGAATATTTTCTATACATAGAAACAGATTCCTTAAACTTACTTTACGTATTTTCCCTATTCAATAGGTATATATTTGCTTTATTTATCTAAGCGTCTTTTCTTTATTTGTTTCTATTTATAAATACATTTTTGCCTTATTTTTGATAGTTTTAGCTGGGTATTTTGGCTTTGATTTGTTCTGAATTTTAATGTTTATATCATTTTTATATAAGTTAATGTCTTTATATATCAACTCTTCAATCTACATATCCTTGTTTTCATAATGGATCTTTAATGAATCATTACACTATTGCCTCAAATGGTCGAAAAAATATCGCCTGCTATTAACAGGCGATATGCTTTTACTTTGAAGGAGTTACTGATCTTCAGATGGTTCAGCACCTTCCTCTTCCTGGGTCTCATCTTCCTGATACCCTGTAACAGCAATGGCATTGATGAGATCATCCTTCTTCTTGAATGTAGCAACCTTTACGCCCATTGCAGCTCTTCCCTGTATTGAGATATCTCTTGCATGGACTCTGATTGTCTGTCCCTTCAGAGTTATGATCACAACATCGGAATCATCATCAACAGCCACAGCTCCAACAAGTCCTTTATCCTCAACCGTGTAGATTTTCTGACCCATCGTTCCACGGCCATGAGGCATGAACTGATCGAATCTGACCTGCTTGCCTTTTCCGTTCTCAGTAATCATAAGGATTCTCTTATCATTATCAACAGGAACAACTCCTACAACCTCATCTTCCCCAAGGAGCCTTATACCCCTGACACCATGAGTTGCTCTTCCCATTGTCCTGACATCCTCTGCATGGATTCTCAGGCCTTTGCCATTCTTAGTCACTATCATGACATCATCGTCTTCCTTGACGAATATCGATGAGATAAGGGAATCACCCTCATCAAGAATGATGGCCTTAACGCCTCTTGCCTTAGCATTTATGAAGTCATTGAGCCTTACCTTCTTTGCGACACCATAGCGGGTGACCATAAGAAGATAATCATCCTCAGAGAACTCAGAGAATGATATAACGGAGGTTACCTTCTCATTATTCTCAATCTGAAGGAAGTTCTTTATATTAGCTCCCTTCGTATTCTTCGCACCTTCCGGAATCTCAAAGGCTTTGATGTAATATGCCTTTCCGAAATCTGTGACGAACATCACAAGATCATGGGATGAGCAGATGAAGAGATGATCAACGAAATCCCCATCAACAAGTTTTGCGCCAATTGTTCCCTTGCCTCCGCGGCCCTGTGCCTTATATTCGTCAGTCGAAAGTCTCTTTGCAAATCCTTTTCTGGAGATATTTATTACAACATCTTCCTTCTTTATGAAATCCTCAGGAGATGCATCATTGAGCTCCTGCTCGATGATCTCGGTTCTCCTTCTGTCTCCATAATTCTGACCGATTGCAATAATCTCATCGCGGACAACACCGAGAATCTTTCTCTTATCAGAGAGAAGATCCTTGTAATATGCTATCTTGGCTTCAAGATCTGAAAGCTCATTGAGGATCTTATCTGTCTCAAGGTGCGAGAGCCTTCCAAGCTTCATATCGATGATTGCATCTGCCTGGATCTTATCGAGATTGAAAGCCTTCTGAAGCTCAAGTGAAGCTATATTGTTATCTTCGCTTTCCTTGATGATCCTTATGACTTCATCGATATTCTCAAGACCTATCTTAAGTCCGAGAAGGATATGGGCTCTTTCCTCAGCTTTCCTTAGATCGAACCTAGTGCGTCTCTCAATGACATCTTCTCTGTGGTCGACATATACAGCAACCATGTCCTTGAGAGTCATCAGCTGCGGCTTTCCATCCTTAAGAGCAAGATTATAAGCATTGAAATTGCTCTGAAGGGCAGTGCGGCTGAACAGCATATTCAGAACGATCTTAGGAACAGCTCCCTGCTTAAGTTCGACAACAACCCTTATGCCATCCCTGCCGCTTTCATCTCTTACAGCGGAGATATTCGGAATTATATTATCCTTCCTGAGATCATCGATCTTCTTCACAAGCTCTGCCTTATTAACCTGATAGGGCAGTTCGGTGAAGATAATCGCATCATGACCTCTGTCATTCTCCTCGATCTCATAGCGTGATCTGATGACTATCTTGCCACGTCCTGTGGTATAGGCATCCATAATGCCTTTCTTACCGCAGATGATTCCATATGATGGGAAATCAGGGCCTTTGATATAATTCATCAGCTCAGGGATGGTGATATCAGGGTTATCGATATAAGCACAGATTCCATCAACCACTTCCTGGAGATTATGAGGAGCAAGGTTTGTAGCCATACCGACAGCGATTCCTGATGATCCATTAGTAAGAAGGAATGGGAATGCTGCTGGGAGAACCGCTGGCTCTGTTGTCGAATCATCATAGTTCGGAACGAAATCAACGGTCTCTTTCTGGATGTCTGCAAGCATCTCCTCACCGATACGGCTCATCCTTGCCTCTGTATACCTCATTGCTGCAGGTGGATCACCATCGATGGATCCGAAATTTCCCTGAGGCGATACAACTGGATAACGGAGTGAGAAATCCTGTCCCAGACGTACAAGAGCATCATATACGGATGCATCTCCATGCGGATGGTACTTACCGAGAACATCGCCTACGATACGCGCACACTTCTTGTTTGGCGTATTATAGCGGATTCCCTGCTCAAACATATCATAGAGGATTCTTCTATGGACAGGCTTGAGTCCATCCTTGGCATCAGGAAGCGCTCTGCTTATGATGACCGACATTGCATAGTTTATATAGCTGGTGCGCATCTCTTCCGAGATATCGGCATTGATTACGCGCCCTGTAAGTTCCTGGCTGTCTTCCATATCATTATTCCTCAGATATCAAGCGTCCTGACAAATGTCGCATTCTGTTCGATGAACTCGCGCCTAGGCTCGACTTCCTCACCCATAAGCATCGAGAAGACTCTGTCTGCCTCCTCAGCATCCTTAAGGCATATCTTGCTGATCATCCTTGTCTCAGGATTCATAGTTGTCTCCCAGAGCTGCTCAGGATTCATCTCTCCAAGACCCTTATATCGCTGGATAGGTATCTTGTTCTCATCAATTCCCTGTGCGTTCTCTGCAAGAATCCTCTTCTTATCCACCTCATCATATGCATAGAAGATCTTCTTTCCGATAGTGATCTTATAGAGAGGAGGCATAGCAAAATAAACATAGCCAGCCTCGATAAGAGGTCTCATATAGCGGAAGAAGAATGTAAGAAGCAGTGTTCTGATATGAGATCCATCAACATCAGCATCAGCCATGATGATGACCTTATGGTATCTTACCTTAGACAGATCGAATGTCTTTTCCTTCTCTGCTGGCTTTTCATCATCGCTATCATAATCATCAGAACCAGTATCGTTATATCTCGTTATACCGGCTCCTATAGTCTGGATTACAGGCTGCAGCTTATCATTGTTGAGAACCTTTGCTTCCTGTGATTTCTCGACATTCAGCATCTTTCCCCAGAGAGGAAGGATTGCCTGGAACTGCCTATCACGGCCCTGCTTTGCAGATCCGCCTGCGCTATCACCCTCGACAATGAATACCTCACACTTCTTAGGATCGCGCTCAGAGCAGTCAGCAAGCTTTCCCGGAAGACCGCCGCCTTCGCTCTTTTTCCTGATATTCTCCCTTGCTTTCCTTGCTGCAACACGGCCAAGAGCTGCATTCGTAACCTTATCAAGGAGCTTATCGATTGAATCAGGGAATTCATCGAAGTAATTGGTAAGATTCTCATATACAAGTGAATCCACTATTCCCTTCACATTCGAGTTGCCAAGCTTCATCTTGGTCTGTCCCTCAAACTGAGGATTAGGAATCTTTACCGAGATAACAGCTGTAAGACCTTCGGATATATCAGAGCTCTCAAGGCTTTCAGAGTATTTCTTCATGTATTTGACGCTCTTCTTAAGCTGATTATTCAGACATCTTGAAAGAGCAGCCCTGAACCCTGAGAGATGAGTACCACCTTCGCGTGTATTGATATTGTTTACGAATGTATAGATCTTCTCATCATACTTATCATTGTACTGAAGCGATACCTCAACCGATACCTCATCTTTCTGGCATTCGAACGAGATAGGATCGAAAAGAGTAGTCTTATATTCGTTAAGGTACTTAACAAATGATGAAAGACCACCTTCTGCATGGAATTTCTCGCTCTTTTCAGGCTCTATTCTTCTATCGGTAATGGATATTGAAATACCTTTATTGAGATAGGAGAGCTCCTTGAATCTGGCAGCAAGAGTATCATAATCGAATGAATTCTGCTCCATTATCTCGAAATCAGGAGTGAACCTTACTATCGTTCCCGTTCTATCGGTATCTCCTATAATCTCAACAGGCTTTTCAGGTATTCCCTTATGATAGACCTGCCTGTATACATGCGGAGCACGATGTACAGTCACTTCCATCCAGGAGGACAAGGCATTAACACAGGATACACCTACGCCATGAAGTCCTCCTGAGACCTTATATGCGTTATGATCGAACTTTCCTCCAGCATGAAGCTGTGTTAGAACGACCTCAAGAGAGCTTTTTCCTTCCTCAGGGTGTATATCAACAGGAATACCGCGCCCATTATCCTCAACAGTGCAGATTTCCCCATCAGGACCATCCTCAAGATATACCTTGATATCATTGCAGTATCCAGCCATTGCCTCATCAATGGAGTTGTCAACTACCTCATATACAAGGTGATGAAGGCCATCTATACCTGTGGATCCAATATACATACCTGGTCTGAGGCGTACAGCCTCAAGTCCCTTCAGGACAGTAATACCGCTTGAATTGTAGTCTTCGCTGGCTTTGATCTCAGCCTTGAGCTCGGCCTCTGAATGCCCTGCGATTTTCAGTTCATTGTCATCGTGCATTGTCTTCCTTTTTCACGGCTCTTAATAATAAGGCAGGCCTCGTAGAGCAGGATTGTCAAAGCATGACCTAAAGAGCCGCAATACCTTATGTATTATATATTCCAGCAGTTTTTTCATCAAGCAGTCACACTAAATGTAAAATCTTCTTAATTTATTTTATTGCTTATATATACAATGGAATCGAAATAGATGCTTGCTTTACGTTTTGCCTGATTGTAATATAATCCTGCATATGTCTGATCTAGATAGAATTTGGAATGAGGCAGAAGCCCAGCTTGTGGATGCTCTGCCTGAAGCAAAACGTATATATATCGATATGATTGAATACAAGGGAGAGAAGGATGGATCGATTGTCCTTGCTTTTCCCTCTGATTTCTATAAAAACAACGCTGAAAAGAACTGCAGATCTGAGATAGAGAACACAATATCGGTCATTGCAGGCCATCATATAGATACTGTTTTCATAACAGATGAGAACAGTACAAGGAAAAAAGAGCATAAAGCAAAACCAAAGGCACAGCCTAAGACAAAGACAGAGAATGTATCAAAGAATACGACTCTGAATAAGATTTATTCATTCGATAACTTCATTTCAGGGGATAACAGCAGCTTTGCATTCAATGCAGCAAGAGTTATAGCCCAGAACCCAGGTACTAGCTATAACCCATGCCTTATCTATGGAGGAGTAGGTCTCGGCAAGACCCATCTTCTTCAGTCAATCGGAAACTACATAGATGAGCATAATCCAAAGATGAAGATAATCTATGTAACAGCAGAGAATTTCACCAATGAGTTCATAAACTCTCTTCTTACCGATAAGGCATCAGCTTTTAAGATCAAATACAGAAGCGTTGATGTGCTTCTTATCGATGATATACATTTCCTGCAGAAGAAGAACCAGATACAGGAAGAGCTTTTCCATACTTTCAATGAGCTCTATGACAATCATAAGCAGATAGTACTTACCTGTGACAGACCTATAACAGAGCTTACTGATATAACTGATAGGCTCAAGACAAGATTCAGAAAGGGACTTAATGTAGATCTTCAGCCACCTGCATATGAGACGAGAATGGCAATCGCAATACAGAAATGCAGGGAAAGAAACTATAAGCTCGACAACAATGTTCTTGAATTCATATGCCAGAGCATAGATACGAATATAAGGGACCTTGAAGGTGCTCTCACAACTCTCAGCTCATTCTCAGAACTTGTAGGAAAACCTATCACTCTGGATATAGCAAAAGAGCATCTGAAGAACTTTATCGTAGAACCTGCTATAAAGAACAATGATATCTCTATTGATATGATAATCCGTAAAACGGCATCCTATTTCAATATAAAAGAGTATGATATCAAGGGAAAAAGCAGAAATAAGAACATCATTCTTGCAAGGCATATATCAATATATCTCTCATCAAAGCTGACTTCATACTCTCTGTCTGAGATAGGAAAGATGATGAATGGTAAAGATCATACGACGATAATGCATTCGGTTGACAGGATAAAATCCCTTATAGATACAGATGAATCCGTAAGGAATGCTGTCAATTCAATAGAAAGCAGCCTGATGGAATAGTTTTCCACAGGCTGTGGAAAATTCAGTGGAAAACCTGTTGAAAAGATATTGATAACCTGTGCATATCAAAAGGAGTTTTCCACAGGCATTTAAGACAGAGATAGGCACCATGTGGAAACTGTGGAAAACCCACCATTGTTTTACACATAGTTATCCACAATCTAACTCATTTATATGCAATGCATTATTATAGTTTTCCACAATTAGTCAGCCTATTATTATTACTACTATCTTCTATTTATGATAATATTAACAATAATAGGAGCACTTTATGAAATTCACATGCAAATGCTCATTGCTGAGACAGGAAATAGAATATGCAAGCAATTTCGCAAGCAAGAAGAATTCGCTCTCGATTTCAAGCAATGTTCTTCTTGAAGTATCAAATGAGCTTCTGACAATAAAAGCATATGATCAGCAGATGGGATTCATTTCATCGATTCCGGTATCTGTTTCGGTACCAGGATCAACTACTGTATTCTGTGAAAAGCTGAGCAATGTTCTCAAGAATACCGAAGATGTTGATATTGAGGTATTCGAGGATAATGGAATTCTCAATATAAGACCTGTTGATAACGAGAATTTCAGCGCGAATATGAAGACTATCGAGGCTTCAAGGTTCCCTGAGCTTGAAAGCATTGATGATTCATTGTTCTTCTCTGTTACACAGCGTGATTTCATCGATATGATAGACAAGACTTCCTTTGCTGTAGCGGGTGAGGATAACAGGCATTTTCTTACCGGAGTCTATATGGAGAATAAGGAAGACAGACTTGTGATGGTAGCGACTGATGGTAAGAGGCTTGCATGCGTTAAAAGACAGTTTGAGCAGGAAATACCAGAGTTCAGACCATGCATAATGTCTGTAAGATTCCTTTCGATGCTGAAGAGCATATCAACTGGAGAGGGAGTTCTTTCACTTGCAGTCAAAGAGGGTCTTATATTCTCAAGAATCGGTGATAGGACTATCTATTCAGCATTGATAGCCGGCAATTATCCTAATTATGAGAAGGTAATACCCAAGAATCTCGAATATAAGTGTGTTGTAAGGACTGAGGATTTTGAGAAAGCTATATCATTCACTTCCATATTCGTTGATGAGAAATCCAGGAGAATCTTCGTTGAGATATCCAATGAGAAGATTGATATCTCAGGAGAAAGCACTGATATAGGAGATAGCAGACAAAGCATATCATGTGAGTATTCCGGTCCTGATATCAGGATAACGTTCAATTCATCCCTTCTTCATCTGCCTATAAAGAAGATTGATTCTGAGTTCATGAAGATAATGTTCAGATCGGAATCCGCAGCGCTCACTATATCCCCAGAACCGGATAAGGACTATCTATATGTTCTTATGCCGATGCAGAACTGATGAGATTCAGGCGCGTAGCAATACATGATTTCAGGAATATATCCTCTGCAGATACTACCGTTGATGCAAAGGATATAATTCTTACTGGGGAGAATGGGCAGGGAAAGACTAATTTTCTTGAGGCAATCTATACTCTCTCGTACGGTTCATCTTTCAGGACAGCACATCTGAAGGAAGCAGTCAGAAACGGAGCAGAAGGCTTCTCAATATCGGCAGAGTTTGAGAATGAGTATGGTGAAATTGAAAGAATTAATACTTCTTTTGTAGACAATAAACGCAGGATAACTATCGATGGCAAGGAAATCAGCGACAGAAAGGAGCTGATATACCATTTTCCCTGTATTGCCTTTATCCATGATGATATTGGCTTCATAAAAGGTGAACCTGAAGTCAGAAGGAAGTTTTTCGATCAGATGATGAGCCTTCACTCACCTGTATTCTTTGATTCTCTTAGATCATATAGAGCTGTGCTAATGCAGCGCAATGCTGCTATAAGGAATGGAAGATCTGATCTAATGCATTTATACGATCAGAGAATGGCTATGTATGGCATTGAGATAATGAAGGAAAGAGCCTTGGCTGTATATGAATTCAATAAAATCTTTCCTTCTCTCTTCAGCAGGATATCAGGTAGCGATATAGATCTTGATATAAGATATCAGCCATCATGGAACGGACTATCATCGGAAGATGAGATAATTGATTATCTTGAGAGCACGGAAGAGAGAGATATGAAGATGATGACGACTACAAGCGGCATACATCGTGATAGATTCTCTGTTATGTCGCAGTCTGGGCCATTTTCATCGATTGGATCCACAGGGCAGATAAGACTCTGCTCTATTCTCTTCAGAATATCGGAAGCCAAATATTTCACGGAGAAAACAGGCAAGAAACCTATACTGCTTATTGATGATGTTCTTCTTGAGCTTGATGACAGGAAAAGAGCTCTTCTCCTCTCTGAGCTTGATGGATATTCACAGGCTTTCTTTACTTTTCTTCCAAGAGAAAGCTATTTTGGTGAAAAACGGAGTTCAATAGTATATTCTGTATCCAATGGGGAGTTCTCCAATGCCGATAGAGGTTAAAAACATAAGCGATCTTGTATCAGAGTATGTATCGGAAGTAGGCAAAAGCAGTGGTACTGCGATGCATAGGCTATGGAAAGAGATTGCCGGAAAAGAGCTTGAGGGTATTGCTGAATTCGTTAAAGAAGAGAATGGCATGATAATAATATCAGCGAAAGGACCTGCTGCGGCATCTCTTCTCATGCTTAGAAAGAGGAAGATAATAAGCGAATTCAGGAGGAACTTTCCAGATGCTGGTATCATATCGATGCAGATAAAACGTACATATTGACCTCTGCTATCCCGTTTGATAAAATCTCCTAGCTGTGGTCTTATGCCACTATATGATGATAATAACCGCTTAACAGCGTTGGAATTGGAGTAGATCAATGAGTTACAAGGGAAAGAGAACCTATCATCCAAGCAAGATGAAGAGGACAAGGAAGTTCGGTTTCCGTGCTAGAATGGCTACAAAGGGAGGCCGCTTGGTTCTTGCTCGCCGCCGTGCAAAGGGCAGACACAGCCTCACGGTCAGCGATGAGAAGAAGCCTTACTAAGAGAGAAATCATAAGAAAGAAACAGGATATCAATCGCATTTTCAGAGAAGGTAAGTCTATATCATGCTCAGGGATGCGGTTGATAAGTTCTTCCAATGAATTCGGATATGACCGGATTATAGTAATTCCTGCAAAGCATTACGGAAGGGCAGTAGATAGAAATCTTGTCCGCCGCCGCGTGAAGGAGATATTCAGGTGCTATCCGGAGAGAAAGACAGAAGATAATCCTGTTGAAGGAAGAGGGCATGATATTGCCCTCATCGTGTATCCTGGAAAGGTCTCCGATTTCTCTTTGCTTGAGTCCGGATTCATATCACTTCTGGACAGGGTATACCGGAGATAGCTCCATCAGTCTCATCAGCAGAGTTTTTCCTATTCAGCTTTCCAGATACAGATAATCCAAGGAGTACCAATGGATAGGAATACTATCATTGCTATTGTGCTGTCGGTGATTGTCATCACTGTCGGCATGACAGTCCAGTCTTTTTTCATGGAAGAGGAGATGGCTGCAGCTGAGCTTACGGCTCAGGAGACTGCAGCAATTGAGGAAAGTGCTTCTTCCGAAGATATACAAGTAATCGAGACCGATATGATAACGGCTGTTGGTGATGAACCGGACAGTACGCCATTTACTGTTAAGAGCGGTGAATTCGAGATAGAGTTCAATCCTGCAGGTGCGGCAATCGAGTCGATAAAGCTCGTCAATCATTTCGATAATGGAAACCCTGTTGAGCTTATCTATAAAGATCCCGATGATGCCGATATATTCACCATGTATGTGGGCAATGCCGCTGTTGATGATGTATTCAGCTATGATGTATCGGAAATCGATATCTCCTCCGTACATGAAGGAAATGATATAACACGTGTATCATTCATACGTGATTTCCAGACAGCGGAAGGCGAGGAATTCACTATAGAGAAATCATATGCAATTCCTCTTAATGATGAATTCCTTATCCAGATGTCGGTAAGGATGTATAAAGCTGACGGATCTCCTGTATCAATAGGAGATGGAAATACGGCTTATACAGTTTCCGTAGGACCTCAGATAGGACCTGCATTCCAGTCCCTCTCATCGAACTATGACTGGAGAAGGCTCGAGGTCAAGTATGCCGAGGATAAGGATAAGAAGAATCTCAAATTCTCCGATGGCCATTATGCTGCAGAGGAAGCTGTTGACTGGATGAGTCTTTCAGGCAAGTATTTTGCATTTGTTCTTATGCCTGAGGATGATATCGTGATGTCTTCCGTCACAGCCGATGAGGCAACATTCGATACCGGAGTTCCGCAGAAGGATATCATGTATTTCTCAAGAGCCAACGATGGAACTCTTATCGATGATATCTATTCATTCTATGCTGGTCCGAAGGTATCGGGATATCTTGATATCTACAACAGAATGGGTGAGAACATATTCGGACTCAATGAAAGCAGCCTGAACAAGGTTGTTGATGGAAACTGGCTCTCATGGCTTGAGGCTATCCTCAACTGGATTCTCCAGTTCTTCCACCGCTTCATCCCGAATTATGGTGTAGCTATCATACTGCTGACAATTCTCGTCAAGCTGATACTCCAGCCTCTTTCAAAGAAGGGAATGGATTCCACTGCTAAAATGGGAGCACTTACTCCTAAGATTGAGGAAATCAAGCAGAAGTTCCCTGATAACCCTGAGGCGCAGAATGCTGCTATGGCAAAGCTCTATAGGGATGAGGGCATAAATCCTATGGGTTCATGTCTTCCGATGCTTATTCAGTTCCCTATATTCATTGCGCTGTATGGTCTTCTGAACACTAATTTCGATCTCAGAGGATCGATGTTCATACCTGGATGGATACCTGATCTTTCGATTCCTGATACGATCTGCACGCTTCCATTCAGCATTCCTCTTCTTGGTCCGGATGTCCATATTCTGCCTGTTCTGTATGTTATCTCCATGATTTTTTCAATGAAGATAACGCAGTCAAGCTCAACGGCCGCATCTTCACAGGCTGGCATGATGGCGTTCATGACATATGGAATGCCCTTAATCTTCTTCTTCGTCATGTATAATGCACCGTCCGGTCTTCTTCTTTACTGGTCTACTGTAAACATCATCTCAATCGGGCAGCAGATCTTCGTAAACAAGAAGAAGAAAGCTGTCTTTGCTGAAGAGATAGCTGAGCATGATGCTGCTAAGCAGGCAAAGAAGGATGCAAAGAGGAAATCAAGGAGAAAGTAATATATGCAGAGCGATTTTGAAGGAAGAACCGAACAGGAAGCTATAGATAAAGCGGTTGAGGAGCTTGGGCTTGATCGCGATGAATTCGATGTTGAGATCCTTGAGAGCTCAAAGAAGGGCCTTTTCAAGAAGGGCAGCGTCAAGATCAGGGTCTACTATGGCAATGATGATTCTGCAGAAGAGGATGATACCAGCGTACCAGAAGAAGAGGTAAGCGGCATATGCGATCCTGAACCTGAGAATGATAATGAGAGGAAGATCATCGATTTCATCGAGACTCTTATCCAGAAGATGGGATATTCAGGCAATGCATTTATCTCATTCAGACGTGACAGCAAGATCGGAATAGGGATTGAGAGCCCTGATTCCTCCATACTTATAGGAAGGAAGGGTAAGAATCTCGATGCTATCCAGCTTGTGACGAATGTATTCGCTGGCAATCTTGATCCAGATCTGAAGATAGTCGTTGACAGCGAGAATTACAGGATGCGCCATGAAGAGCAGATAATCAGGAATGCATATAAGACTGCTGAGATCGTAAAGCGCACAGGCCGCTCAAGGCTTCTGGATCCGATGAATCCTTTTGAGCGCAGGCTCGTCCATACAGCACTTAATGATGTCGATGGAGTCGATACGAAGAGCGAGGGCGATGGACTGTATAAGCAGGTGAGGATAATTCCTGTTAAATGAGCAGGCTGTCTTAGCTGAGGGCTGAGCAATCAGCCCTTTTCTATTGACAGATAGTTATAGTAATGATACTTTATTAATAATAATTATCAATATGAAAGAAAGACGGAACACAATGCAGAGGGAGCTCACATATGACGCTGTGCTCCACTATCCAGGACATCCGAGTGCTGATGATGTCTATAGAGTGATTTCATCGCGGTATAAGTCGATATCGAAAGCGACAGTATACCGTAATCTTGCTGCACTCTATGAAGATGGGAAAATCGGCAGGGTGATTCCTACTGATGGGTGGGAAGCCCGCTTCGATCATCGTACTGAGGAGCATGCCCATGCTGTATGTACTTTCTGCGGCAATGTTTTCGATGTTGATGTATCATATGATAAGAATATATTCAGCAAAGCGGTTTGCATGGAAGATGGATTTATCATTACATCCCATGAACTGATATTTGAAGGTATCTGCAGAGATTGCAGAGAGAAGGAGAAGGAAAATGGAACTGAAAGGATCAAGGACTGAGAAGAATCTTCAGGCAGCGTTTGCTGGTGAGAGCCAGGCAAGAAACAAGTACACATACTTCGCTTCCAAGGCAAAGAAGGAAGGATATGAGCAGATTGCAGCTATCTTCCTTGAGACAGCTGAGAATGAGAAGGAGCATGCTAAGCTTTGGTTCAAGTATCTCGAGGGTGGTGATATCAAGTCTACATCCGAGAATCTCAAGGCAGCTGCAGAGGGCGAGAACTATGAGTGGACAGATATGTATGCTGAGTTCGCTAAGGTAGCTGAGGAAGAGGGATTCAAGGAAATCGCAGCAAAGTTCAGGGGCGTTGCAGCGATTGAAAAGCATCATGAGGAGAGATACCTTGCTCTTCTTAAGAATGTAGAGGAAGGCCTTGTATTCTCAAGAGATGGAGAGATGATCTGGAAGTGCAGGAACTGCGGACATATCGTAGTAGGAAAGAAAGCTCCTCAGATGTGCCCAGTATGCGCTCATCCTCAGGCTTATTTCGAGCTTGTTGGACAGAACTACTGATTTATCCAGCAATCAAGATAAGATGGCGCTGCCAGAGTTTTCCACTGGCAGCGTTTTTCTTTCTTTTTCCTGATTTTTGTTTTGTCGCGGCTATTTCAGTATTTTTTCCCGCATTATATTATTCCGATTTTCGGTTATGAATTATGGGATATATCCGATTTTATATTTACGGGCCTGAATGTTCATCCAAAGGGCAAGTCTGCCAGAGGGACACTACATATGGTTTTTCCACAGGTTTTCCACAGGTTTGTGGAAATGCAGTGGAAAAGTCCCTGAAAGCGGTGGAAAACTCGGTTTGCCTAATCTTTGCCTACAGATATGATTTTTCTGATAACTTCTTTTATTATATAGAATTAAAATTAGTCAATACAATAAGAAAATCATTGGATTTATATAAAATCTACATTAAGTCCATGTTTACTTTTCCACCGTGGATAGCCAGTTATTCACTGAGTTTTCCACAGGTTTTCCACAACGTTATCCACTTACTATCCACAGGCTAATTCGCAATGTATAAGGGAGTTAGCAGGAAGACAGTGCACCATGTATGTTTTACTGTCCTAGTGTACCTCTTCCTCATCTATCCCGAGATGGTGGAGCATTATCATTGAGAATAGCTCTCTTACATTGCCTGGATAGTCATAATCCATGAAAGATGTGTAGTCCAGGATTCTGTCATTCGGATGTATTCCTATGGAGGCTTCAAAGTGGGAAATAAGCTCAGGTATATCCTCTTTGTGCTCTGCAAGGCTTGGCATTCTTATCATCACCGGAGAAAGCCTATAATAGAAATCCTTTCTCAGCTTGTTTTCCCTTACCAGCTCCTTCAGATCGATATTCGATGCAGTTATCAGGCGGAATGCCGATTTGAGCATCTTATCCTTTCCAAGCTGTCTGTATTCACCAGTTTCAAGGACATGCAGCAGCTTTGACTGCATTCCAAGGCTCATATCCTCGATTTCATCCAGGAAGAACGTATTGCCATCAGCTCTTCCGAGAAGCCCTTCCCGTTCTTCCGTTGCTCCGGAGTATGCGCCTTTTGAATGGCCGAAGAATGAGCTTTCGGCTAGCTCAGAGGAGAGCAGGCCGCATGATTCATAGATGAATTCCGATCTGCTTCCGCTTCTTTTATGGATTTCCTTTGCAGCAATATTCTTTCCGGTTCCTGTTTCACCTGAAAGATGGACAGTGCATCCTGCATCTATGGCTCTTCTGATTCTTCCGCGTGTTTTCTCCATTATCCCTGAACTGCCGATTATGCTTTCCTCAAGAGAATCTATTCGCTCTGTGATTACAGATGCCAGATTCATTGCATTCGTGATATCTTCCTTCGATGAACCTCTTGGGATGTATACAGCATTACCATATATGAGAAACGGATTTATATTGAGGAATTCATTGGCATCATAGAAGACTATGAAGCATAGTGCCTTTCCTTTTTCTTTCTGGATTTCATATGGCAGTCCCGCTGCAAGATCCATTATTATGGTGTCCTTCTTTGTTATCGGCAAAGAAATAAGATGATCCGATGACCGGCAGGTCTGGATTTCGCGTGAATTGATGAGGCTTTTAATGCATTCCGCGTCTGTACGCTCGATGCTGTGCAAGTAGTACAATAGTATCCCCCCGATGAATAAAATATCAGTAATTTCTGCTAACAGAAATAATTCTATTCTATAAAATACAGGAAAACAAGAAAAATCAGAGGGATTTGTGCATTATTGTCTGAATTGAGGCCGCAGTATATATTGCTGCAGTCTCTGCCCGCAGAATGTTTGTCTTAAGGAGGATGGGAAAAGCTCCATGATTCTCTGCCAGTTCGCATTCTCTGTCAGAGAATCCTCCCTCCGGACCTATAAAGCATGAGACCTTCTCCTTGATTGGTATATCGGTGATGGATTCTGTTCTTGTCCTTCTGCTCTGATGGAGAATAAGCACAGTGCCTTCTGCTTCCGCTATTGCCTGGGAGAAATCAACAGGCCCGCATATTTCAGGAGCTTTGCTGCCTGATTGCTGGACAGCTTCCCTTGCTATCGCATTGATACGTTCCGCCATATGATTATTCCATGAGCCTTCCGTGAATTCGGTGTTCATCAGGACTATCTTCTCTACGCCCATTTCGGTAAGCATGCGTATCTCTGTTTCATTCTTCTTTCCCTTAAGAATTGAGATGAACATCGTTATAGGGAAGAAAGGACCTTTGAATGATGAAAGGGAATCATTGAGTGTTTCCTCTGGATTGTCGGTAGGTTCAATAGCCATGCTGTCTTCATTGAACAGGAAAGCCTTGTAATAGATTCCTGCTTTATCGACAGCAGTGAATGTATCGTTGACACTCTTCCTCAGCACGGAGAATAGGTATTTTCTTTCCTTTGCTGAGAGATGGTATATTCCATTGTCTGGATTATGGGATAGAAGGAATAGCCTCATACAAGTTCCTCAATGGCTATGCGCAGTACCTCATCATACTCAGGATCAGCTACAGGACGGTCATTGTAATCCATTCTGTACAGATACTCGTTCCGTATGAGAAGCATGAGAAGATCCTCAGGTACTCCGGATGATGCATGTTCATCGGCGAATGCCTTTATGTTTTCACTGCTGTATTCATGGTTATCAGCGAATTCCTTTATTAAAGCATTGGACATGAATTCGGAAAATGCCTCAAGCTCCTCCTCGCTGTACTCCTTGTCCTCTATCACTATATCAGGGGTGATTCCTACATGATGGATATCATTACCCGATGGTGTGTAGAAATGGCCTGTCGTGATCTGTATGAATCCGTCAGCGAAGGGCCTTACTTCCTGGGATATGCCTTTGCCGAATGTCTGGCTTCCTATTATCTCTGCTCTTCCATTGTCCTTAAGCGCACCTGTAAGTATCTCTCCGGAGGATGCGGTGCCGCCATTTACCAGAATAACTACGGGATATTCTTCCGGTATAAGGGTACTGCTATCTGCATTTCTTATCAGCGATTTACGTCCAGACTGCTCCTTGAATCTGGTTTCCAGAAGCCTTCCATCGGAAAGGAACATATCTGCAATCTCTAGAGCTGTCTCAACGGTTCCGCCTCCATTGTCCCTGAGGTCGATTATGAATTTATCCGCACCGGAATCAAGAAGCTTCTTTATTTCCTTCTCAGCGGAATCCGCTGTTGTCATTGAGAATGTGTAAATTGCAATGTATCCTATACCATCATCAAGCATCGTTGATGCAGTTGATGGTGTCGTAACCTTCTCCGGTCTCAGGGTTATATCGAAGACAGCATCTCCTCTATGGACAGTAAGGACAAGATCCTTTCCAGGTTCTCCCTTCAGCTTCTTTGAGGCTTCTGCGGCAGTAAGAGGAGCAGTGCTCTCTCCGTTTATGGCACTGATCATATCCCTGCTTCTGAGACCAGCTCTATCGGCTGGGGCTCCGGGGAATACCGATGATATAACGACCATCCAGGAAGAGGGGTCGGACATGTCGCTGTATGATGGATTCATCTTGTAGAGATAAGTCCCGATTCCTATATAGCTTCCATCGGAATTCTCTTCATAGGAATCCGCCATATCTGCAGGGATATAGTATGAATAGGGATCTCCAAGGGAATCTATCATGGCAGCTATCAGCTCTTCTTCCATTCTGCTGTCATCGATATCATAGAGGAAGCTTCTATCAAGATATGCATATAGATTTCCGAGAGAATACAGTGTCGACGATATCGTCACAGACCTGGACGCAACAACCTCGGCATCATATTCAGGTGATTCCGGCAGGATGATGGGCGTTGCCTGCTCCGTTCTTCCTCCGGCATAAGCCGTAAAGAGTATCATAATGCACAGCATCGCTGTGCTGATCATCCTTTTCATATGCAATAAGGATATCCCCATAACGGCAGGATATGCAATTGTTGCTGGCTTTATAGCACTAAGCGAATGTATAAGGCTGTTTTCTGGGAATATAAGCGATCATGAACATCTGCCTCTCTTCGGGAGGTGTCCTATTACCTTATTATCTGGTATCCTTTCAGCATGCTATCTCTTTATCTGACATATCCGGACTGGATTGATCCCTTTGTGATAAATGGCCTTCCCGTGCGCTGGTATGCCCTCATGTATCTTGTAGCTTTTTTTGTTGCCTATCTTCTTGTGCGCTATCAGTGCAGGAATGATGGTGTCATCGATATGGATGCGGATGAGACACAGTCGCTGTTCTTCTACTGCTGTCTTGGGCTGCTTATAGGAGCGCGCATATTCTCTGTGCTGTTCTATAGCGATGGACTGTATTATATAACGCATCCATGGATGATCTTCTGGCCATTCAGGAACGGGCAATTCGTTGGTCTTCCTGGCATGAGCTACCATGGAGGCGTTGTCGGATGTGTCATCGGAGGATGGTTATTCTCAAAGCGCTATAAGAGAAGTCTTCTGCAGATGACCGATCTGGCAACTGCAGGTATTCCTCTTGGATACACATTCGGCAGATTGGGGAATTTCATAAACGGAGAGCTGTTCGGACGTGTGACGACAAGCCCTATTGGCATGATATTCCCGCTGGCCGAGCCTTTCTCCTCTTATGAGCCATGGGTAAGGGATGTTGCGGATAAGGTAGGGATTGAGTATCAGTTGGGACAGCTGATCAATCTTCCCCGCCATCCATCCCAGCTATATGAGGCTTTATTCGAGGGTATTATCCTTTTTCTCATACTCTGGTTTATTGTCAGGCCATGGAAGATAAGGAAGAATCTTCCCCATGGGACTGTTTTCTCATTCTACTTGATGGGATATGGTATTTTCCGGTTCTTCATCGAATACTGCAGGCAGCCTGATGCATCTATCGGCTATGTGATATCCTTAGGCAGAGGAAGCGGGAATATAGCGCTTTTCGAATCATTTCTGAATATATCCGAGGGACAGGTCTTCTGCCTGCTTATGGTAGCAGCGGGAGCAATTCTTCTTGGTATCCTTTCAGCACGGAGGCATTATGATAGCGCAGCGTCTGGAAAGGCTAAGGGCCATTCTCAGAGAAAGAGGCATTGACTGGTATATCATAACGGGGAATGATCCCCATGGAAGCGAGTATCCCGGGGCAAGGTGGGGAACGCGCGCTTTCATTTCAGGTTTCACAGGTTCTGCCGGGATGATTGCGATATCCCAGGACAGAGCTGTCCTATGGACCGATAGCCGCTATTTCCTACAGGCTGAGAAGGAACTTGAAGGATCGGGGTACGAGCTGATGAAAGAAGGAATGGAAGGAGTTCCGTCCCTCCGCCGGTTCCTGATTGACAACGCAGAGGAAGGCATGAGAATCGGTATCGATAGCGCAGCTGTATCGATTACTGAATACAGAAGCCTTTCTGAAGGTCTAGCTGTGGTAGGGGCTGTAATCGTGGATGCCGGGGATCTTATCGATCCTATCTGGGAAAAGAGGCCCCCTGTTCCATCCGAGGCGCCTATCAGGATCATTGATGATAAGAAGGCAGGGGAAAGCGTTCATGATAAGCTGCAGCGTATCAGGAAGATTCTCAGGGAAAGAGGGGCAAGATGGACATTCGTCTCATCTCTTGATGATATTGCCTGGATAACGAATCTCCGCTCTTCGGACATTCCATACAATCCTCTTTTCTATGCATTCCTCTTCATATCGTTATCGAAGGCTGTGCTGTTCATCAATAAGGATCGTCTCTCTGTTGATGTTCTGGAGAACGTGAACAGGAATTTCACGGTTGAATCCTATGATGATGCTGAGGCTCTGCTTCCATCTCTGATAAGAGGTACCGGCCTGTATTCACCTGATAAGACCGCTGCTTTATTCATAGGTACGGTTGGCAGCAAGCGCAACATTCCTTCCCGTGATATCTCCACCGATCTGAAGAGCATTAAGAATAAAGCTGAGCTTGATGGAATGCGCAAGGCCCATATCCTCGACGGCGCAGCTTATGTCTCTTTCCTTGCAAAGCTCGATAAGCTCAATGGCATATATACAGAGACGATGATCTCAGATGCGCTTGAAAGGGAGAGAAAGCGCATGGAAGGATACATTGGACCCTCTTTTGCGCCTATATCAGCATTCGGTGCCAATGGAGCAATCGTTCATTATAAAGCTGATGCGGAAAAGCCTTCCAATGTGATGGGGCACGGACTTCTTGTTCTTGATACTGGATCCCAGTTCAGCATGGGAACGACGGATGTCACCCGTACGCTGTTTTTCGGAATGGAACCTACGGAAGAGGAGAAGAGGGATTATACGCTCGTGCTGAAAGGACATCTGGCCCTTCAGTCACAGATATTCCCCAAAGGAACCAGAGGTGTCCAGCTTGATGCCATCGCCAAGCAGTTCCTATGGAACAATTACTCTGCATTCTTCCATGGTACAGGGCATGGAGTCGGGTGTACTCTGATGGTCCATGAAGGTCCTCAGAGGATCTCATCTGCATTGATTGATGTCCCGCTTGTCCCAGGAATGGTTGTATCGGATGAACCAGGCTTGTATAAAGCAGGGCGCTATGGCATAAGGATTGAGAACCTTCTTGCTGTACGTGAAGATGAAAGCAGCGAGTTCGGAGATTTCCTCTCATTCGAGAATCTGACGTATGTTCCTTATGAGAAGAGCCTTATCGATGTCAATCTGCTTACAGATGATGAGATAGAGAGGATCAATAGCTATCATAGAAAGGTCTTCTATATGCTTTCTCCCTATCTGGATAGCTATTCGGCTGAGTGGCTTAAGCAATATGCTTCCCCGATAGAGCATATTTCATTATTATCAGGGATGGAGGAAATATAATGGTAGATTCCCTTAAGAAAAACAATAAGATCAATCGCCGCGGACCTGTCCTTCTCGTAATCATGGATGGAGTAGGTTTCGGCAAATACAAGGAAGGTGATGCAGTCGCAGCTGCAATGACAAAGAACCTCGATAAGCTTTTCAGCATTGCTCCATGGACAAAGCTCAAGGCACATGGACTTGCTGTCGGACTTCCTTCCGATGCCGATATGGGAAACAGCGAGGTAGGGCATAATGCAATGGGTGCCGGACGTGTGTTCGCACAGGGCGCTAAGCTTGTTTCGAATGCCATATCCTCTGGTGATATGTACAAAGGAAGCACTTGGCAGAAGCTTATAAGCAATGCAAAGAACAACAATTCTACTCTCCACTTCATTGGACTGCTCTCGGATGGAAATGTCCATTCGCATATAGATCATCTTAAGGCAATGGTCGCAGAGGCGAAGAAAGAGGGTGTCAAGAAGGTCAGAGTACATGCTCTTCTCGATGGACGTGATGTAGGTGAGGTCTCTGCCCTTGATTACTTCGATCCATTCGCACAGTATCTCGCAGAGCTCTCTGCAGATGGTACTTTCGATGCCAGGATAGCTTCCGGCGGCGGCAGAATGGTTATAACCATGGATCGCTACAATGCTGACTGGAATATGGTTAAGAAGGGCTGGGAGACGCATGTTCTCGGCGAGGGCAGGCAGTTTGCATCTGCGCATGAAGCTATCGAGACGCTCAGAAACGAGACAGGTGCGATAGACCAGGACCTTCCTCCGTTTGTTATTGCAGAGAATGGAAAGCCGGTTGGCACAATCAATGATGGCGATTCCGTGATTCTCTTCAATTTCCGCGGAGACAGAGCTATTGAGATTTCCCGTGCATTTGATGAGGCGGATTTCAAGGAGTTTGATAGGAAGAGATGGCCTAAGGTGGAGTATGCAGGAATGATGGAGTACGATGGAGATCTTCATATTCCTCATCAGTATCTTGTATCGCCTCCTGCTATCGACAGGGTAATGGCAGAGTATCTCTGTGCAACGGGTGTAAAGCAGTTCTCAATCTCCGAGACACAGAAGTTCGGACATGTCACATATTTCTTCAATGGAAACAGATCCGGCATGTTCGATTCTAAGCTTGAGGAGTATGTCGAGATTCCATCCGACAAGGTTCCTTTCGAGCAGAGGCCATGGATGAAGTGCGCTGAGATAACAGACAGAGTCATCGCAGAGATCGAGAGCGGCAAGTGGGATTTCATCAAGCTTAACTACCCGAATGGCGATATGGTTGGCCATACTGGAGTCTTTGAGGCGGTTGTCTGCTCAATGGAAGGTATGGATCTTCAGATTGGAAGACTCAAGGAAGCTATTGAGAAAGCCGGTGGCATCATGGTCATAACAGCAGATCATGGCAATGCCGATGATATGTATGAGCATGCTAAGAACGGTGATGTGAAGTGCTATGATGATGGCGAGCCTAAGGCTAAGACATCGCATTCCCTCAACCC
Source organism: uncultured Spirochaetaceae bacterium (assembly GCA_944389505.1). Taxonomy (GTDB): domain Bacteria; phylum Spirochaetota; class Spirochaetia; order Sphaerochaetales; family Sphaerochaetaceae; genus Ornithospirochaeta. The sequence goes on along the minus strand of CALXMP010000001.1, from coordinate 379,329 downwards.
TGTTCCGTGCATCATCTATGATCCTGAGTATAAGGGTGAGTATTCGAAGGAGCTCAATGAAGGGCTTGGAATCTCCTCGATTCCTGCAACCTGCATGGAGCTTATGGGCTTTGTGCCGCCTGCTGATTATGACAAGAGCATAATAAATCTCAACTGATCATAAGCGGTAGAGTAATCCGGAGGGCCTCGGTATGTGGATGAGGCCCTCATTCTTTCTCATTTCCTGAAGAACTGCATGGCGATGCATGCCAGACCGATTCCGAGCATTGTCAGACCTGCTTCCGTCTCGAGTTCGCCTATGATTGACAGAGCGGCTACAGCAACACCCATCGCAAGTCCTACGCATTTCAGTACCAGCATTATCGTATCCTGGATGTTTTCCTTCTTATCAGGGCCTGTTGTCCTGCTCTGCATCAGCTCATCAACCGATACACCGAGAATCTCAGCAAGACGTGGAATCGATGAGATATCAGGGCAGGAGAGATCTCGCTCCCATTTCGATACGGCTTTGTCAGTGACATTCATCTTTTCCGCGAGTTCGAGCTGGGTAAGACCTTTTGCCTTCCTCAGCTCTGCTATCATGGTTCCAAGTGTTTTTCTGTCCATTGCACAGCTCCTTATGAAGGATGCTACTATCTTCAGCAAATGAACTCTACCGACAGTAAGTTCAGCAGGGTAAACCGCTGGTTTAGATGTAGTAGAGTCCAATCAGAATGTATTCTTTGCAGATATGCTCAGCATTATGATTCCTGCAACATAGATTACCACCGACAGCACACCGGTCACTATATCGGTACCGATGGAGAGGTAATTGCCTATGATCAGGAATATGAAGGCAGCCGATCTTGTAACGCTATGTGTTGCTCTGTCTTTTGCGACCGCTGCGATGTATGTCGCTGCAGCTGCGATATAGATAAGTGTGATCAGGACAAGGAAGTATGCATCATATGATGATGAGAAGATCATCGATGATGAGGTTGTATTCAGAGGAATCGCTATTGATATGAACAATGATGCCCCGATTGCTGAGACAAGGTACAGCCACATCTTCGAGAGATTCGTTCCGAAGAACTGCACAGCAGAGAAAGTGAAGAGGATGGCTGCTGAGAGAAGGGAGAATCTGGATAGATATATGATTGTGCTCGGTGGAAGTATGGAGATACCAGAGACATCGTAATATATCGGGAGAATCATTGAGGATTCAAGCGCTATGAATGTGAACAGGAGAGGAAGCAGGCTTCCATCCTGCGTATGCGCCCTATGCCTTATGCGCAGTACGAACTGAAGGGCCATTGATGATATTATTATCACAAGCTGCGGGAAGTAGGCGATTATAGTGCTGAACCAGCCCTGCGTCCTGCTTCTTACAAGCAGGACAGTCATATGCACAAGCAGTGCAGCATAGACTATCGAAATGATAGTCTGCATCATAAGCGCCATTGAACCTTTGCGGTTTCTTGCTTTCTTCCTCTTTCCCATATCAGATTATGTCGCTATATGGAATCTCTGTATCAGTATCGATGAAAGATGCAGCTACTGCTGAGCCAAGTGCAGCTGAATATGCATCGATTGCCGCGGCGAATCCGCCGAGAAGCGGAAGAAGCGCGATTATGGCATTCTCCGCACCATACAGATTGATACCAAGTATTCTCAGAGCAAGCACGGAAATCAGAGCGATCTCTGTTCCGATAGCTGCAGATGAGGCGAATGAAACGAGTGCAGCAGTTCCTGCGGCTATTGCGATAACAGCAGGCTCGGGGATGTTCCCGGCTGTGGACTGGAATAGAGGGAGAATCGAAGTTACGGCTATAGCAGCAGCTCCTCCACGTCCTATTACTGCGAAGAATGGAACAGATACCGATGCGACACGCTTCTGCACTCCATTGTTCTGTCTTGCGATACTCTCATTCATCGGAATGGATGCAATCATATTGCCGGTTGCGAATGCTGTGATTATGGAAGCGGCGGAACGATAGAGGATTCTATACGGATTCTTCTTGAAACGGGTGAACAGGGCGAACAGAAGCGGCAGGACTATCACAAAAGAGACCAGCGCTGTGATCCCGAGCAATATAGCGTAATCAGGAGCCGCGAAGAGAGTCTTCTCCTGATAGACATCAATGAAGAGAGAAGCGGATGATGCATATGCAAGGAAGAAGCCGTATACGGTGTACGTCCTTGAGATTCTGTACATCACCTCTGCGAATGAATTCATGACGGTATAAGCCGGTCTTATTATGTCAGCAGATGGCTTTATAGCAAGGCCGAGTATCCAGGAGATTATGATTACCGGAACGATGAAATATGTCGCAGTGGCAACCGACCAGAATGCATTCATCGGATAGAGTGAGCTGCTCATTGCAGAAAGAAGGTATGAAACGTGGCCAGAGAGAGCTCCCGGGGCACTTCCTGCAGTGCTTGTGACGGGAAAGAGAACAGGGTGGATGAAGTAGACTATCGCGGCTGCTGCTGAAAGAACGATAGCGGATGCTATTGCCCAGAGAATGACAGCAAGTGCGCATCGTGGACCTTTTCTGTTCTTCCCAAGCGATGCGATGCCTGAAGGAAGAGTGAAGACAATTATCGGGATAGTGATGAATATCCCAAGACTTACCAGGAAGGATGAGATTGCCGACAATATCCCGGAGGCATAGACCGCGTCACCGAAAAGCAGTGCTGTAGCCAGTCCCATGAGAATCGCAGCTATATATGTTATCCACGTTTTCATAGGAAAAGGATACAGCACCTCTTTTCATGCGTCAATCTTCGGAATCCTCCTTCCGCAACAGAGCCGCAAGTTTATATCCACTCTTCAATTCCTTTTCCAGCATGATGTTAACAAACTCATCAGCAGAGAATCCACGGGCTTTTGGCGAAAGGGAGAAGGAGAGTGCAATGATAAGTATGGCCCTCTGCATCTCCTCCTTGTTATACCATATCTCCCCCTGATACTCATTGCATTGAGTAAGGTCCATAACGCCATCGTCATTGGCTATTGTGGCAAACTGAGAAAGCGGATCGCTGTTCTTCTGGTACATATCTCCAGCACTGACAAGAAGTGCAGCGGCGTGAGTGATTATGCGCCTTGCGTTCTCATCGTAACCTGCCTCGTTGAATGCTTCCTCAAGGAAAGCATCGGCCAGAAGCCTGTCAGCTTCCTCCATTGCAGACCTTGGCTTCATCTTTCTCGTGAAAGGATAGAGCATAAGAGCTGAGATCAGCATAAGCGGGATTGAGTTGTCTATTCCTGCCCATGCAGGATATGTTCTGCACTTTCTTCCCTTGAACAGGTCGCAGAGCGTTCTTATGAGCTTAACCATTGGCTTTGGCTCTACCTCCGCAGGATGTACCCCGATCTGTCCCTTTGCAGGTTCGTCGAGCGATTGATAGACCTCCGGCAGGGCAGCATAGCACTCAGCGACTGAAAGCAGCAGGTCTCTTTCCTCTTCCTTCGTTATCGTACCTTCTGCAAGATGCTTTGCCAGCAGTATGGTTTCCTTTTTCCTCAGAGGATCGAGGCATCTGTACAGAGGCTCAAGCCTGAGCAGAGCCACAGCTTTCGAGATATTCCTTATTCCACGTCTACCATAAAGCTTCCAGATGCGCTCGTAGCTTCCGTCTGTATCTTCTACTTCCCTTATGTTCCAGAAGACCTTTGCCTCATAGCCATTGAGGGAGAATGAATATCCTTCATCGTACAGCTGGATAGAAGGCATTATATATGTCAGCCCATCGGAGAAACAGTCAAGAAGTGCGAAGCTTCTTCCTCCGAATGTCAGACCGAGATTCTCAGCAAGCTTCACTGTAACGGTTGTCCTGTCGTTACCGTTCTTCCTGAGCTTCGGTACAGATACATTTATCGTTCCGCCAGCTCTTTCATACTGGTTGTTCACGAGAATGAGAGTCCTCTCGGATCCCTGTCCATTCACGAATGCATAGACAGATTCCTCCACACCGCCATTCCCGTTATAGCAGTCATAAAGCTGGAAGCAGTCAACGCCAGAGAAAAGATATCTTCTGCGGAAAAGAGGGAATATGCGGCGATAATGCTCACCGATGAGCCATTCATTCGGGCTTTCGTTGTAATATGCCCTCCTGTACTCCATGCCATACTTTTCCCTGAATCCTTCTATCTGTCCATGCCCGACCATCGGGAGACCTGGAAGGGTAGCAAGGAGCGTACATACCGCAAAGTACTTATCCCCATCACCGAACTGCGCGATGGCTGTCTCCTCGTCCGGATTGTTCATGAAGTTGACATAGCGCTTCAGGATCTCCGGTTCGTATACAAGGGTATTCTTTATGCCAAGCCTGTATTTCTGGTTCTCCTGATTCTTGAGCATGTTCATGAAGGCGGAGTTGTAGACCCTGTGCATTCCCAGAGTCCTGACGAAGTATCCTTCCATCATCCAGAACGCTTCGGCAAGGAGGAGCGTATCAGGGACCTCCGCCGCGATTCTGTCTACTACCTCTCTCCAGAATTCCTGAGGTATTCTTCTGTTGAACTCCTCATCGCTCATGGCATGTCCGGCTCTTCCTGCGATATCACCGCCATTGCCCGGCTTTGGATACCAGAGTCTCTGTATATGCCTCTTCGCAAGCGTCATAGCTGCATCGAAGCGTATTATAGGGAAGTTCTTCGCAACATGGATGATCTTCTGAATGACAGCTTCTCTTGCTTCCGGGTTGAGATAATCGATCTGGGCCGTATCGTTCCAGGGCATCGATGTGCCATCGTTTCCATGGAATATGTACCTGCATCTGCCATTGCGCTTATCGATAAGGCGGAATGTGACAGCTGCATCGGTCCTGTCATAGTAGTGATCCTCTATCTTGATCTCAAAGTCGGGATTATCTGAGAGATCAGGACCATTGTATGTATATGAGGGAAATGGTGGCCAGTCCTGCTGGATGAAGTAATCGGGATGCTGATACACCCAGTTGCCATCGATGCCGGTATGGTTCGGGACCATATCCGAAGCGAGCCTTATGCCGCGTTTCTGGCATCTTTGCCTGAGATTCTCCAGAGCTTCCCATCCTCCGATTGACCATGAGATATCATAATCACGGAGGGAATAGGCTGAAGCCTCAGCCTCCGGATTGCCGCAGTAGTTCTTTATCTTCTTCGATGCTTCTGAACGTTCCCAGAGACCTATAAGCCACAGCGCCGTGAAGCCTCTTTCCTTCAGAGTATCGAGTTCCTCATCGGGAATCTGATCGAGTCTCGTGATTGACCGCCTGTATTTCTTTGACAGCTGGTCCAGCCATACGAGCGTGCTCTTTGCCATCATCACAACACGTGGCATCCAGTTCGAGTCGTCGGAGAAGGCCTCATACTCATTCAGATCAGACAGAGAGTAGTCGATTACGTGGGTCTCTCCGCCTCCGCCTCCCGTTCCGCTTCTGTCCTTTTCCTCTTCGTGGATATAATCCAGCGAGGTCTCAAGAAGCATTATCAGATCCGCTGGAAGGAACATCCTCCACTCCCTGAGTATGTAGCGGATCTGCTCCTCAAGCGAGTTCGGATAGAGACGTGCCGGAAGCTGAAGCATTGTGAATACATCTTCCGTATTCGGTCGTCCATCCCTGAGATCATCTTTGACGAAAGATGAGAGAATACTTGATAAAGCCTTTATCCCTTCTGGGTAGATTATCCCATCGGGGGAGATGAAAGGCTTTGATGCAGCAAGGAGAGCTGGATTCTGAAGCAGTACCTGATGCACGAAGAATCCTCTCATATCCTCTGTTATCCTCTTCTCATTGCCCGGCTTTGACTCATTAAGCGCAGGGGAAGGGAATGTCTTTGAATAGAATGCCAGGGCATTGAGGAGATCCTCATTACCCATCACCGTTGCGATGCGCCTTGTGAAGAAGTCCGGCTGGGAATCCCCGATGCGGGCAGAAAGGACAATCTGATAGATAAGATGGAGCACTGCGGAAGCGTGAAGCTTTCCGGGTGATACGAAACCTTCAGCCTTTCCTTCTTTCTTCAGCTCATTGTTGTATGTGAATGCAAGCAGGGAAGCTTCTCTATAGAGCAGATCGATGCTTTCATCGGAAGGGAAGACCTCCTTGAAGATCTTTATTTTCTCTCTGGTAGGTTCTGCGATCCTGAAATCCCTTTTTTCCATTGAAACCCTCTTTCAGTACTGATTACATACTATCTTACCACAGAGAAAGAGAGCATTCAGCAGATTGGATAGCCTATTTCTTAAATCCGGAGAGGAATAATCCGGAAAGCGTCAGGATTGTCCCGATAATGGAGAATGCCGTCATCATCTCTCCCAGAACCACAGCCGAAGCTATTACCGTGATCACCGGAACGAGATATATGAATATACTCGTTCTGATCGGTCCCAGTTTTTCAACAGCTATATTCCAGAGAACGAAGCAGAGAGCAGAGGCAGCGAGCCCCAGAAATAGCAGCCCCGTAATATTCCAGGGAGAGAGCATATCCCTCTCCATTCCAGCATTATTCCAGAGAAGAAGAGGAAGCAGCATGAAAGCCATTCCATATATGAACGACCTTCTGACAGTGAGCAGAGGGCTGTATCCGAAGCTGGCTATCTTTTTCGAAGCTATTGCATAGAAGGCCCATACAAATGCTGCTGACAGAGCAAGCAGGTCTCCTTTCAGGCTTTCAGGGGAGAAGTCAATCGATGACAGGCTTATCATAGCGATCCCGGTGATTGCGACAGCAAAGCCTGCAAAGAACCGCCAGCTCTTCCTTTCCCTGGAGAGAAGGGCTGTGAAGAAAGGTGCTGTAGATACGATGACCCCTGCATTCGATGCGCTTGTCCACAGCATAGAGACATTCTCCAGGAAGTAGTACAGGAATATGCCTGTCAGCCCTGCGGATACAAGGTATTTCTCCTCATGCCATCCCTTCGTTCTCAGCCTTTTTGGCATAGCAAGCGTTAATGCGATCGTTCCGAGCAGGAATCTGATGAAAAGGATCTCTACGGGAGTGAAGGAAACAAGAAGTGATTTCGTAAAGACAAATGTAAGTCCCCATACCGCTACGGTGATGAATGCTGCGATATACCCTTTAGCCATTGATATCCACCTCTGCGGGTTTATCTGGGGAGTCGAGGATGGCTCGGAGCTTAGGGAAGAGCTGATCCATGGCAATCATCTCGTCTTTTCTGAAAGGCGCTGTGACATATAATCTGACATCGCCATGCTCAGGCCTGCCTATTCCTATGCGGAGTCGGTGGAAATCACTGCTTCCAAGCCGCTCCTTTATGCTTCTGAGCCCATTGTGTCCCTGCAGTCCGCCTCCTTTCTGCAGCCTGGCTTTCCCAAGCGGGAGCTCAAGATCATCATGTATCACAAGGATCTCTTCCGGGGCCATATGATAGAAGGAAGCAGCCTCTGATACAGCGGTTCCCGATAGATTCATGAATGTCATCGGCTTCATCACATAGACATTCCCGGCTTTCATGAACTGGGAATGGAACTTCATCTGATAGCTTGCATCAGGATAAAGATAATCGCAGAGCATGAATCCTGCATTATGTCTTGTAGCTGTATAGTCCTTTCCTGGATTGCCGAGGAAAACAAGCATTCTGATCATGTGAGTGAGTATCCAGAGAGGAGAGTCTGCAGTCAATATCTTAACCTTAAGTTCTTCAGGTCATATAATAGACTTGCATTATCAGACAGGAGGTCGATATGGCAGGTTCAAAATCCATCGGGGATATGATCCTCAGGATCCTAGTGGGTCTTCTTTTCGTTATCATCGGCATCGAAGGCATGGCTGACTTCGGCGGCAATGCCCTCTACAGGGAGCTTGACGATGTCTTTGATATCATCGTGGGAGCTGTTCTGCTTGTGGCAGGTCTTCTCCTTATCGTTCCGCTCTTCATCAGCGGCATCAAGGCGTCATTCACAAAGACTGCTACTCTCGTAGTCCTGGTCGCCTGGGTAATATACATAGTCCTTGCGGATTTCATGTATGGTCTCAGAGGCGTTGACGGCACAGAGTGGTTTGAATGGCTGGAGGTGCTTATATACCATCTTCTCATCCTTGCATCGGTATATAAGGTAGCGCAGCCAGCTGTGAAGAAGCTCGGCAAGTGATCACCTTGACCTGATTACGCCTTCTTTCCGGCATTCATCTTTCAGAGGACACTCCGAGCAGTGAGGAGAGACAGGCGTGCAGACATACTGCCCATAGCGCACAAGGAGCTCGTTGAGAGGTATCCAGAAACGCTGGGGCAGTATTTCTCTCAGCGCTTTCTCCGTCTCCTCCGGTGTCTTTGTCTTCACCCATCCCGTTCTGTTAGCTATCTCATGCACATGGCAGTCAACGCATATGGCATCAATGCCGAATCCAAGATTGAGCACGAGGGATGCCGTCTTTATACCTACGCCGGGCAGACTCATTATCGTATCCATATCAGCAGGGATGGAGGAGTGATGCTCATCACGGAGTATTCCGGCAATCTTCTTCAGCTGTTCTCCCTTCCTTCTGTAGAAACCAGCAGGCTTTATCAGCTCGGCGATTTCCTCCGGATCGGCATCCGCAAGACTGTCTATATCAGGATATCGCGACAGAAGGCGCTCAGATGCAGCAAGCGTCACGCTGTCCTTGGTTCTGAGGCTTATGATTGTTGATACAAGGACCCTGTACGGATCATTGTTCTTTTCTGCCATTATGCTGACAGAAGGAAGGGGCGCGCCCATGCTTCTGAGCTTTTCGGAGAAAAGAGCGAATACTTTATCGAAATAGGTTTCGTCCAATTGCTTTTTATTGACCATTTTCTGCATAAAAGATAGCTTTTCAGCAAGATGATTATAATCCTCAGACAAGGTATTACACCAAGCGAAAAAGATAAAGTGAGATCCTTCCTCACAGAGAAAGGATTCATGGTCAAGGAAATCGTTGGAGAGAATGATACGGTATTCGGTGCTGTTGGTACCGTGCATATCGATCCGAGACAGGTTGAGCTCCTTCCTGGCGTCAGCTCCGTCGTTCCTATATCAAAGCCTTATAAGCTCGCCTCCCGTGAGCTCAAGAAGGAAGATACGATTGTCTCAGTGGGCAAAGTGAGAATAGGTGGCAACAGAGTTGCCGTGATAGCCGGTCCCTGCGCTGTAGAGAATTACGATCAGGTGATGGCAATTGCTGAAAGCGTAAGGGAATCCGGCGCTGTGATGCTTCGCGGAGGAGCCTTCAAGCCAAGGACAAGCCCATATTCATTCCAGGGACTTGGAGAGGAAGGGCTTAAGATTCTCAGGAAGGCTGGAGATGCCTTTGATATGCCTATAACGACAGAGGTCGTTTCTCCTGGCGATGTTGAGATGATGGCCTCATACATCGATATGTTCCAGATCGGTGCCAGGAATATGCAGAACTTCGAGCTTCTGAAGGCTGTAGGAAAGACCGGTATGCCGGTACTTCTGAAGAGAGGTCTTTCCGCAACGATTGAGGAGTGGCTGATGGCTGCGGAGTATCTGATGGCCTCTGGTACTGATCAGGTCGTTCTTTGTGAGAGGGGAATAAGGACATACGAGAAGGCGACAAGGAATACGCTGGACTGCTCTGCGATTCCTGTTGTCCAGAAGCTTACCCATCTGCCTGTGATAGGAGATCCGTCGCATGCCACAGGTATCCGTGATATGGTTGCTCCGATGTCGCTAGCGCTTGTCGCTGCCGGAGCCTCAGGAATAATAGTAGAGGTCCATAACTGCCCAGAGAAGGCTCTCTCGGATGGTCCTCAGTCCCTGTATCCAGCTCAGTTCTCAAAGCTGATGAGGGATATACAGGCTCTGTGCCCTGTCGTTGGAAAGAGTCTTGAAAGGATTCCACGCATCCTTCCTGAGAGCATAAAGGAGAAAGGCAGTGAGAAGCCGGTATCATCTGATAGCGTGAAAGTAGCTTTCCAGGGAGAGAGAGGCGCTTTTTCTGAACTGGCTATAAGGCGGACCTTTGATGAGAGCGTAGGTGTTCTTCCCTGCCATCTCTTCAGTGATGTATTCGATGCCGTCTCAGAGGGGAAGGCGAAGTATGGAATGCTTCCTGTGGAGAATACTCTTGGAGGAACGATCTACGATACGCTGGACCTCCTTGCGATGCATCCGGAGATTACCGTAGTCGGGGAACAGCAGGTGAGGGTCATACATAATCTTATCGGAATGCCTGATGCTGAGCTCAGCGATATAAAGAAGGTCTATTCGCATCCTCAGGGGCTTGCGCAGTGCGCAAGGTTCCTTTCAGAAGAACTCCCTGATGCAGAGCGTATACCTTTCTTCGATACCGCGGGGGCTGTATCATTCATAGCTGAGAAGAAGGATAAATCCATAGCTGCCATAGCGGGAGCTCCTGCTGCGGTATATCATGGACTAAAGATCATCAGGCAGGGAATTGAGTCTGATGCATCGAATTATACGCGCTTCTATGTGATAGCCAGAGAGGAGAATGCCGATGTTTTCAGATCCCAGGCTAAGCCCAATAAGGCTTCAATCTCATTCTCTGTCTCCGATGAGCCAGGTGCGCTTATGAATGCTCTGAAGGTTCTTGCGGATAGGAGAATCAATATGAAGAAGCTTGAATCAAGGCCGATACAGGGAAAGCCTTGGGAGTATCTGTTCTTCCTTGAGATTCAGCTGCCTGAGGATGGTTCCTTTGAGGATCTCTGCAGCGAAATGAAGAACGCGTGCGCTACGTTCCGTGTTCTTGGAACATATGCTTCGGTCCTATAATCCATCGATGCTTTTCATGGGAGTCCTATCTGTTATAGGGCTCCCTGATGATCTGAGGAGCAGACTTGAATCGCTTTTCGGTCCGATATCCGTAATCACAGATTCCTTTCTATTCGATTTCACCGATTACTATGTTCCGGAGATGGGTGATGGTATAGAACGGTTCTTCATATCTTTCAGGGACCTTGTATCTCCCGATTCCCTTGCTTCAATCAAGACAGAGACAAACAGCATCGAAGAGGAATACAGTGATAACGGAAACCGGAGGATAAACCTTGATCCTGGGCTCCTCTCCCTCGAGAATGCAATACTTGCAACGACAAAGAACAGATCGCATAGAATCGCGATAGGGAAGAACCTCTATGCAGAGGTGACGCTTATCTATCATAAGCATCAATGGCAGGCCCTGCCGTGGACGTATGCGGATTATCGTTCCGAGAGGGTGCAGACCATACTTTCATCATTCAGGGATGAATATAAAGGGCAGGTCAGGAAAATCAATGTCTTTCCCTGATGATTGCCTTATTGAGAATCAGCAGCGATACAGTGCTGAACAGAATGCATATCACAGCCATTGCCATTCCTTTTCCGACGCTTCCCTGCTCGAATTGTCTGTTGATGTATGTCGAGACTGTTAGGGTATTCGTAGGCGCGATGAGGGAAGGCGTGACGAGTTCTCTGAAAGCTATTATGAATGTCATCATCCATCCTGACATGATTCCTCTTGAGATCAGTGGCAGTGTGATGTGAAAGAATACATATGATGGAGATCCCCCTGAAATCCTGCCTGCCGCAATCAGACTCGGGCTGATCTGTGAATATGACGATGTGACGTACTGGACTGTATATGGAAGGAAAAGCACGACATAGCTGAGAACCATTATCCAGATTGTTCCGTATATTGGAATTGCTTTGTATATCGAGTTATAGAAGAGCATTATACCAAGTACAAGAACGATGCTCGGCAGCATCTCAGGGAGGAGCGCAATACCTTCTATCGTTTTCTTCATTTTCTTTCCGCAGTTTCTCGATATCGTGACTACGATAGTTCCCAGCATAGCAGCAATCGTAGCGGATGAGACGGCAAGGAATATGGAGACCAGCAGAGCATTGATTCCCTGTGTATCCTCTGTGAATACCTTTATGTAGTTAGCTGTTGTATAGTTGCCTGACCTCATCCCATAACCCCGGAGTTTTATAAGTGATGATATTGTTACTGAGAACAGGGGAACGAGCATTGAGAAGAATACTACGATGGTTATAAAAACTATAGCGGCAGCAAGGGCAGGTCTAGAGAGCTTTCTGTATCTCACGGCACTGCCTTTTCCTCCGACAAGACTATATGTCCTTCTCATTGTTATGTAGTTCTGCAGCAGCCAGATCATCAGGCAGATTCCAACGAGCACAGATGCCAGGGCTGCTGATTTGCCGAACTCTATTGGAGCGACCGTAGCATATCTGTGGATATCGGTTGTGAATACATTGAATCCTATCCTCCGTCCAAGTGTGGATGGGGTGCCGTATTCCGAGATGGTTTTGACGAATACAAGCAGGGCTCCAATAGCATAATTGCCCGTAAGCAGAGGCATGAAGAGCTTTCTTATACGTACTCTGAAAGGTGCTCCGAGCACGGCTCCGGCTTCATCGAGCGAGGATGGGACAGACAACATCGCGTTCTTCATCATCGTCATCATGAATGGGAATACATGGAAGCTCATCACAAGCACAAGACCGGCAAGCGAGAAGAACCAATCGGAGATGAATGCGAGATCTGGGAAGAGTTGCTGCATCAACCCTCTTTTCTGCATGAATAGTATCCAGCCCATCGATGCGATATACGGAGGTGTCATAAACGGTATCATGAAGATGATATCTAAGAAGTGATAGCGAGCAAGTGATGTTCTTGAGAATATATATGCAAGCGGCAGAGCAATTGCAGAGGATACTATGACTACAAGAATACCGAGAAGCAGCGATGATCCAATCATCTTTGCATTCTCGTTCTCTGTGATTGTCGCGATTGCACTGCTGAGGCTGAAGCGGCCATTCTGGAATACCGCTTCAGCGAATATTGAAAGCAGTGGACAGATAATCAGGAAAACCAGTGCCGTAATCAATAAAAAAGCGATTGTCTTCTTTCCGTTCATCTATCCACTTCCATTGATCATCTTTCGCAGAGTTCGTTGATTCTTGCAGCTGAATCAGAGGAGATTGCCATCATGGCATCCCAGTCGCATTCAATCTGCGGGATTTCTGCAAGTGTTGATCTGTTGCTGTACTCGATATCCGTTCTTCCGGGGAGAAGATATGCATCCGTTACCATCTTCTGGGCATCATCGGAGAGAAGATAATCGATAAATGCTTTTGCGTTCTCCATATCAGGCGCGGTCTTCATGATCATTGCGGGGCGAGGGTTCACAACAGTACCGCTTGCTGGGTAGTAGATTGCGAGAGGCTCGCCATCTGCCATCGAAGAGTAGGCATTGTAATCAACACCAGCAATAAGGACGCCGACTTCTCCTGTCGTTACAGCTTCAAGGGCAGCCTTGTTTGCACCCGGAACTACCATACCATTCTCTGCAAGCGCTTCAAATGTATCCCATCCGAAAGCATTGACGTATCCAGCAACGAAATCCTTGCATGCGCCGGAAAGCTCTGGATCTGGTATTGCGATATCATTTCTGTACTGAGAATCAGCAAGCTCCTGCCAGTCTGCGCTGAGCTCTGGATAGATAAGCGTATTGTAGATTACTCCCACAGCCGAAGCGCTGTATCCGAAAAGAGTGGAATCGGAGTCAATCCAGCCAGGAACCATCTTGTCAGCATTCGCAGGAACATAGGACTCAAGCTGTCCGCTGTTCTTCATTGAAAGGCCATCTGACCATGAGGCAAGAATGACGACATCTGCGACGGGATTTGCCTTCTCTGTCTCAAGACGGGCGAGGATCTCACCTGTCGTACCCTGGAAAGTCCTGACTTCAATACCTGTCTTTGCCTCGAAATCCGCAGCAAGCTTGTTAGCGAGCCCTGCAGGAGATGGCATGTATACAGTTACGATTCCCTTATCAGAAGCTGACAGGGAAAGAACCGACAGAAGCATGGCAAGAACAATAAGAGCTTTCTTCATTTCTTCCTTCCTTTCAGTTATCAATCCTAAGAATTGAATTCCTGTTTATATAGATAGGGATCTCTTTTCCCGTTTCTATTCTTTTTTCTGAATCTATGACCCATTTCTCCTTGCCGCGGCGCATTAATATGCGGTATGAGGATCCGAGGAATTCTGAGCCTGTCACAGTAGCCATGTAGCTCTCATCATCGCTGGAAATCCGTTCAAGACTTGCATTCTCAGGGCGGAACATCGTTTCCTCATCGATCCAGTCGGAAGAGCCCACGAAGCGAGCTGTGAATCTTGTCGCCGGGGTGGAGTAAACATCTTCCGGGGAAGAGTACTGTTCTATTCTTCCCTTTGACATTACGGCGATCATATCGGACATGGACATGGCTTCGGTCTGATCATGTGTAACGAATATCGATGTGATCCCGCGCTGTGATACAAGCGTTTTCAATTCGCTGCGCATTTCTTCTCTCAGAAGTGCATCAAGTGCAGAGAGCGGCTCATCAAAGAGGATGCATTCCGGCTCTGTCACGATTGCTCTTGCGAATGATACTCTCTGCTGCTGTCCTCCGGAGAGTTCTGATGGATAGCTGTCAATATAATCCTCAAGCTGTACAGCCCGCAGCGCATTCCTTACCTTGGATTCGAGATCGCCGGTTTTCTTCTGGACTTTCAGCCCGAAAGCGACATTGTCCTTTACTTTCATATGTGGCCATAACGCAAAATCCTGGAAAACAAAACCAAGTCCCCGTTTTTCTGGGGGAATTGAGATTCCCTCATCTGAAGAGAATACGCATTTGCCTCCAAGCAATATCTTTCCACTGTCTGGTGTCTCCAGGCCTGCTATCATTCTCAGCAAAGTAGTCTTGCCGCATCCCGAAGGTCCAAGAAGGGTCGTAAAGCTCCCTGAGGGGATGTCGAGGGTGAGATTGTCGATAACCTTTTTGCTCCCGAATGACTTTGTGATGTTCTGAAGTCTGATTTCCACAGCGATTCCTTTGCTGTCTATATATTGAGCCGCTGTTAATTAATCGTTCTTCGTCTGGTTAATTCCATATTAATTCGCATTTTTGCTATGCGGACATGTCAAAAGCATGGGTCTGAAGCGTATATACAGTATGCGTGTTTTTCTTTTGATTATGATTCCTGTTCTTCTAATATGCTGTTCGGTTGATACTCCCCGTACTGTGACGCTGCGGATAGCTGAGGATCATCCTTTCGAGATTCTTGCCTCGGAGGATATGTGGTACACGCTTCGGTATTTTGATGGAAAAGGCATTGTCGAACGGTATATTCCTGCATCTGTGAGGACAATAGAGGTGGTGGTTTATACAGGCGGTCTGAGGCCTTTCGTGCTTATACCGCTAGGAACGCTTGGTCCTATCGGGGGATTCTATGAACCGGGCGGTGTCAGCTATATAGAGCTCAGAAGCGAATACGGATCATTTGCCGAGATGCTTGTAGGCGCTGCGGAATACAGGCCTGCTGCTGTATCAAGGTTATCGATAGAAGCGATAATTGAGGATTATCCGGATCTTGCGCTCATTGATGAGCTTGCATTCCTTGCGGACTTGTTTGATGGGACGCTCCGCAAAGGACAGCTCAAGCTCTATGAGAAGGATGTCCTGATGCTCGATACAGTCCCTGAAGGAGAGTGGGTATCTGAGCGATATGATACGCCTTCCTTCTCTGTTGCATTCTCTGGTCGTCCTGTATATCTGGAACTCCATCCTGGAGTATTCAGATTCATGAACTGGCAACGGGGCTTGCTTCTTACCATTGCTGTTACGGAAGAGTGGGAAAGGAGTGCCAATATAAGCAAAGCACCCGTATGGTATTGAGCGCAGATGCCAACATGTGTAGACTCATACTGCTATGGAATCACTGAGAGAACTCTATCGTATTGGATATGGTCCATCGTCTTCGCACACAATGGGTCCCAGGAATGCAGCAGGCATGTTCCTTGAGAGCCATCCTGAGGCAAAGAAGGTCAGAGCAGAGCTTTATGGCTCTCTTGCGGCGACCGGCAAAGGCCATCTGACGGACAGAGCTCTCCGTGAGGTATTCAAGGAGCATGGTTCTGATATCGAGATACTGTGGTTTCCAGATACCTTCAAGCCTTTTCATCCGAATGCTCTTACGCTTATCGAACTTGAGCCTGGCAATGCTTCCGAGACCTACTATTCAGTCGGAGGCGGAAAGGTTGTACACGAGGGCGAAAGCACAGAGGACAAGGATGTATATGATAACAGTAAGGTCGGAACCATGCGCAAGCTTCTTTCCTACTGTGATGAGACCGGATACCAGATATGGGAAGTAGCGGTAGAGGCAGAAGGAGAGGAGATTCTCGATTATGTCTTCGATGTCTGGACTGTCATGAAGGATGCTATAAAACGAGGACTTGAGGCAGAAGGGGTTCTTCCGGGAGGTCTGCATCTTCAGAGAAAAGCATGCCAGGCATATGCCAAGGCCCGTGATTTCTCTGGGACAATGGGAAACACAGCCCATGGCTTTGCATACGCACTTGCCGTATCGGAGGAGAATGCCGGCGGCGGCAAGATCGTCACAGCACCCACCTGCGGAAGCGCTGGAGTCCTGCCAGGAGCTCTTTATCATATATCCAGGGAGTACAATATTCCTGAAGTAAGAGTGCTCCGGGCTCTCCTGACTGCAGGTCTTGTCGGCAATATTGTGAAGGAGAACGGGTCTATATCAGGGGCGGATGTTGGATGCCAGGGAGAGGTAGGTGTCGCTTGCGCTATGGCAGGAGCGGCTTGTGCACAGCTTCTTGGAGGCTCGATATACCAGATAGAGTATGCTGCGGAAATGGGGCTTGAGCATCATCTTGGGCTCACCTGCGATCCCCTTATGGGACTGGTCCAGATTCCATGCATCGAGCGCAATGCGATGGCTGCTATGAGGGCAATCGACCATGCTTCATATGCTCTTATGGGCGATGGGAGGCATAAGATATCCTTTGATGACGTTGTCGAGGTTATGATGGAGACAGGTCATGCGCTTCCATCCCTTTACAGAGAGACATCGATGGGAGGGCTTGCTAGGATCCATGAGATGTGATCCGCTGCTGCTCAGATATACCTGCCTGTAACGCTTTCCGGCGAGGCTTTTATCATATCAGGAGTTCCTGCTGCTACGATAGTACCGCCATCATTGCCTCCGCCAGGTCCCATATCTATGATGTAATCGGCATTGCGTATCACATCAAGATCATGTTCGATTACGATTACTGTGGCTCCATTATCTATGAGTGTCTGGAATACTTCCAGCAGGCTCAGTACATCCAGAGGGTGCAATCCTATTGTTGGCTCATCGAAGATAAAGACGGAGTCTGACTGCTGCCGTCCCATTTCGCTTGCGAGTTTCAGTCTTTGCGCTTCTCCTCCAGAAAGTCCGGGAGTTTCCTCTCCAAGGGTAAGATAGCCCAGACCCAGCTCTCTGAGTATCACGAGCTTCTGAAGTATCTGCTTCTGTTCCGTAATGGCTTTAATTGCGCTGTCGACATCCATATCCATAAGCTCGGGGAGAGTATATTCCTCTCCTCTGCTGTTTCTGTATATTGCATAGCCTGTTTCCTTGGAATAGCGAGAGCCGCGGCATTCAGGGCATGGGATATCAACATCGGGGAGGAACTGCACGTCGAGGCTTATTGATCCCGTTCCATCGCATACAGGGCAGCGGAGCTTTCCTGTGTTGTATGAGAAATCGCCGGCTTTGTAGCCATGGGCTTTTGCTCCCGGGGTTTTTGCAAATAGCTTCCTGAGTTCATCATGTACATCGGAATATGTTGCGACAGTAGATCTTATATTGATACCGATTGGTGTGGCATCTATAAGCTTGACCTGTCTTATACCATCTGCCTGGATGGATTTCACATGCAGCGGAAGCTTTCTTCCATTTACAAGAGCATCGAGTGCCGGTACAAGGCTTTCCAGAATGAATGTTGTCTTTCCTGATCCTGATACTCCTGTGATAACTGTCAATCTGCCTTTCGGTATATCCGCTACAAGCGGCTTCACCGTATGGATCTCATCCGTATAAATACTGATAAGACCTTCGTCAAAGATGTGCTGGTATCCACATGGTTTTCTTGCTTGCGTATCAATGCTTCCTGAAAGGAATGGCCCGATGCGTGACGAACTGTTCTTGCTGATATCCTCAACTGTCCCTTCTGCTATTACCCTGCCTCCGCTTGCACCAGCTCCTGGGCCCATCTCAATGATCCAGTCAGCTTCGGAGAGGATTGCCGTGTCATGGTCCACAAGTACAACTGAATTGCCATCATCCACAAGATCATGCATGACTCCCTTCAGTCCTTCGATATTCGATGGGTGCAGTCCGATTGAAGGTTCATCGAGGACATACAGGACGCCTGTGGTGCGGTTTCTGACAGCGCGCGCAAGCTGCATCCGCTGTCGTTCCCCTGTTGAAAGCGTTCCCGCTGATCTATCGAGTGAAAGATATCCGAGCCCAAGATCCATCAGGCGTCTTGCGGTATCAAGGAATGATTCAGCAATGCGCTCAGCCATAGGCTTCATTTCTGCAGGAAGAGACAGAGGAACATTCCTGACCCATGGGATTATCTCCGAAAGGGTCATCGTGCAGGCTTCATCAAGGGAAATTCCGCAGAGCTTTGGAGCTCTTGCCTTCTCTGAAAGCCTTGATCCATGGCAGTCCGGGCATGTATCCTCCTTCAGAAACTTCTCAACACGCTTCATTCCCTGTTCATCCTTCACTTTCGCAAGGGCATTCTCGACAGTATAGACAGCATTGTAGTATGTGAAATCAAGCTCTGCCGCCTGATTTGAGTTCTTGGCCTTATAGAAGATATGCTTCTTCACGGCAGGGCCATTGAATACAATATCCTTTTCTTTCTCTGTCAGATTTCTGAAAGGAATATCAGTACGCACACCCATTTCCCTACAGACATCGACCATCAATGACCACATCAGGGAGTTCCATGGCGCAACTGCCCCTTGGTCGATAGTGAGTGATTCATCGGGCACAAGCGTGGTCCTGTCGACTGTATGCACTATGCCTGTGCCATTGCATCTTGGACACGCGCCCTGGCTGTTGAATGCGAGTTCCTCTGCAGATGGTGCATAGAATGTTTCTCCGCAGATAGGGCAAATGAGTTCGTTTCCTGCTGCGACATCAAGGGAAGGTGCGAGGTAGTGGCCATTCGGACAGCGGTGGCTTGCAAGCCGGGAGAACATCAGACGGAGGGAATTGAGGAGCTCGCTTCCTGTCCCGAATGTGCTTCTGATGCCCGGAACACCAGGCCTTTGTCTCAGAGCGAGTGCCGCAGGGATGTAGAGGACATCATCCACCCAGGCACGTTCTGCCTGTGTCATACGCCTCCGCGTATAAGTGGAAAGAGATTCAAGATATCGTCTTGATCCTTCTGCATATAGGACTCCAAGAGCAAGGGATGATTTTCCGGAGCCTGATACTCCTGCAATTCCGACTATCTCATTGAGAGGTATATCAACATCGATATTCTTCAGATTATGAACTTTAGCACCACGTACGAGAATTCTGTCTGCCATGGTGGGAATTATAGTAAGAACTCCAGTGAAGGGAAATCAGAGAATACCCTTAATTAAGTAAACAGTGGTTTCTTATAATAGAAAAGAGGCTGCCTTTAGAGCCTGGGCTTTAGCGGTAGCCTCTGTATGATTCATCGTGGACTTACTGCAGGTCTTGTCAGCAATATTGTGAAGGAGAACGGGTCTATATCAGGGGCGGATGTTGGATGCCAGGGAGAGGTAGGTGTCGCTTGCGCTATGGCAGGAGCGGCTTGTGCACAGCTTCTTGGAGGCTCGATATACCAGATAGAGTATGCTGCGGAAATGGGGCTTGAGCATCATCTTGGGCTCACCTGCGATCCCCTTATGGGACTGGTCCAGATTCCATGTATCGAGCGCAATGCGATGGCTGCTATGAGGGCAATCGACCATGCTTCATATGCTCTTATGGCGATGGTAGGGCTTGCGAGGATCCATGAGATGTGATCCTGGATTTCGTGGAAAGAGAAACCGTCCTGGAATGTGAATATCAGAAAGGTATATTCTCCAGATCATTTGCTATTTCATGGTTAATTGGATAGCTGTTTATATTATTCAGAAGGATTTCAATTGTCTTATCATAATTCAAAGTACCTTTCTTAGAGCTGAAGAACGGAGTGAGGTCAGATGAGTTGAAATGTAAATGATATTCCTGCTTGAAGGTATCAAAGCTTTCTTGTTTGCAGAAATTGCATGGGATTTGATTTATAGCAAGCACAAAACAGATTATCCTATCAGCACCATTTCTTAATAACTCATCAACGCAGGCAGAAAGGGTACTTCCTGTTGTTGCTATATCATCGATGATTGCAATAGTTTGTCCTTTCAGAGACGGCCCATTATAAGAAAAGGATCAAGCAATATTCTTCTGCCTGTCTGCAGAGGAGAGAGATTTATTATCCTTGATATCTTTCTGACAAATGAAATCCGATGAAATATTTCTCATTCCGAGTTCAAGACTTAATAAGTTGGTGATTTCTGAGAATCTAGGTTTCTTGGATGGCTTATCAGGAACATTCGCGATTGAGCTGATGCATATTCCGAATTGCTTCTGGTAAGAGGAAATCATCTGGAAATAAAGATTCTTAAATTTTGAATCGAATTTCCTGTAGCATTTGCTTTTTTCGGTTTTGTTATCTCGGATCGCCTGTGAGTATCTATCAATAGAACCTAAGAAATGCTTTGTTCCAAAGTATCGGCCAGCAAAACATATCTCAAATGGAGAATTCCTGTTTTCATATGCAAGCCGATAGAATATTCCTGGTGAGATTGCGGAATTGCAATAGAAAGAAGACTCCCCTTTGAATCCAATTCTTTCAGCTGAAAAACATGCCAGAAGGTTGCTCAGAGAGGAACAGATCATATCTGGACAAGTCCCCGCGATAAGTTTGTATTCTGGGATTCCTTTAGGTGCAATATAGACAGTGTATCCCATCAGTTCTCTGGCATTGTTTAAGAATAGAAGATTATCTGAAATGTATGCTATCTCTTCTGATCTTGCATTCTCATTATTCATTATTGCTGAAAGGAAAGCTGAATTGGGCAATTGGAAATCCCAGGGAATTACTTTATAGACAGGGCTATTATTGTCTATGTTGTTCTCTGCAGAACCTACTAGATAGCAGATTCTTCCTGCAGCGAGATTCTCCAGAGAACCCTTTTCTTTATCGTCGAGAATGCGGGTTTCAAAATAAATCACAAAGATTTTGAGTCTTGCGATGTCAGTCAGCACTGTATTCCGCTTCCTCTGCGATAAACATTCCGCTATTGATATCATCAGCAAAGAGATCAGGAGTAGCCATTCTTTCATTGCCCGTGGATGACAGCCTCTCTGATAAAGTGCTGATTATTTCCTTCGGAGTTCTGACCACAATAGCTCCTTTCCTGACAAGACTGTGAGGCCAGGATATCGATGGATCAGAGAATACATTCTGGGGAATCAGGACAAGACGGCCCTGTTTTGCAGCATACTTGGCTTGAGTAAGAGCTCCGGATGTTTCTCCTGCTTCCATGATTACGGTTGCTCTTGATAGACCGCTCATGACACCATTGCGAAGAGGAAAGAACCACCGTTCTGTTTTAAGCGCAGGTGAAAATTGTGAGATTACAAGGCCTTTCTTCTCGATTTCCATCTGAATATTCTTGTTTTCACTTGGATAGTATTGGTTGAGATTTGTTCCTATGACAGCAATTGTCTTGTATCCGTTTTCCAAAGCAGTTTTATGTGCAGTTACATCTATTCCTCTTGCAAGTCCAGAGACAACAATGATTCCATTGTGTCCAAGTGTTGCAGCAACTCTTCGTGTATTCTCCTTGCCTTTATCAGAGGCATTCCTACTTCCAACAAGGGCAATAGTCCTAGTGTCATGAAGAAGGGAAAAATCTCCCCTGAGATACAGGAAGCGAGGAGCCTCCTCTGTTTCAGAAAGAAGGGTGGGATATTCCGTATCCCCAATCTTTATGATTTCATCAGTCTCGTGCAATCTGCAGAATTCCTGTTTTGCAGTTTCATAGTTCGATAGCAGTATTGATTCATCGATATTAAACGCGGTACTCCATCCTATTAAGTCATCTGTTATCGCAGATGAGATATCCAATGAATGTGAAAGATTATCAAAAATAGGGGTGAGTTTCTTTTCAGTTATATCCAATGAGAGCATAAGGGTTGAGAAATTAAGGGCCTCTTGGCGGATTGGTGTATTGATTCTGAACATGCCTTCTGCTCCTTGATAAGATATAGGTTTCTTTCCTTTGAATATTGCCAATTCATCCTTTCTTTTCTGTAATTCCTGAAGTAGATAAACAGTACCTGAACTGTTTTTCTTAAAAGGTTTTATAGTGTTATCCTTAGTAAGTTTATTCAGACGCTGAACAGAGATTCCAAGAAAATCCGCAGCCTCCTTAGAAAAGAACAAATCCTTAGGCTCAATATCCATATATAGAGTATATATCAAGGGTTGATGATCATCAACGGTTAATTTCGTTAAAGAAGTTTGGATCAATAGATAGTAAGACCATGTTTAACAAGGACTGCTTGATAAAATAGGCCTGTGCTGCAAAGAATATTGCTCACAGGTCTGATAGATTAAGAAACATATAATTTAGTGCAACCTGAATGAAAAAGGACCTGATTTTCACGTCAGGCCCTTTGAGAGTTCAGTTGCTTGTTTAGCTTACTTAACAACGATATTCACAAGCTTGTTCGGGACAACAATCTCCTTGACGATCTCCTTGCCCTCGATCCATGTCTTGATCTTCTCGTCGTTCTTCGCTTCATTGAGCATCTCTTCCTTTGATGCTCCCTGAGGCATCTGCAGTCTTGCCCTGAGCTTGCCATTGACCTGGACAACGACCTCGATAGTCGCATCAATGGTCTTGGCAACATCGTATTCAGGCCATTTCTCATTTGCCACAGATGGCTCATGACCGAACATGACCCAGAGTTCCTCTGCAAGGTGCGGCGTGTATGGAGAGAGCAGGAGGGTGAGGTCCTCCATTGCTTTCTTCGGTACTACCTCAAGCTTGTTGAGCTCATTGACGAATACCATCATCTGGCTGATTGCCGTATTGAATGATAGGGATTCGGTATCCTCGGTTACCTTCTTTATAGTCTTATGCATAAGGCTATCGATCTCAGGAGTAAGCTTTATATCCTCAATCTTCTTCTCTGTAGAGATTCTCCAGATTCTATCGAGGAAGCGGTATACACCGATGAATCCATTTGTTGCCCATGGCTTTGATTCCCTGAGCGGTCCCATGAACATCTCGTACATCCTCACGCTGTCAGCACCGTAGTTCTTGATGAAATCATCGGGATTGATGACGTTCTTGAGGGACTTTGACATCTTCGCTATGACCTGAGTCAGCTCTTCACCAGTCTCCTTGTCATAGTATTTGCCATCCTTTTCCTCTACGAGATCTGTCGGTACGAGGCTCTTGTTCGCCTTCTGATAGGCAAATGATGTAATCATTCCCTGGTTCACGAGACGGTGGAACGGCTCATCTGTAGATACCAGCCCGAGATCATAGAGCACTTTGTGCCAGAATCTCGAATAGAGAAGATGGAGAACCGCATGCTCAGCGCCGCCTACATAGAGGTTGACCGGCATCCAGTACTTCTCCTTCTCAGGATCTATGAATGCTTTCTCATTCTTTGGATCGATATACCTGAGATAGTACCAGCAGGAACCTGCCCACTGAGGCATTGTATTTGTCTCTCTCTTTGCATCAGCACCACAGACAGGGCATTTGCAGTTAACCCAGCTCTCTACATTCACAAGAGGTGATTCACCTGTTCCAGATGGCTCGTACTTGTCTACCTCGGGCAGACGGAGCGGAAGCTGGTCCTCTGGGACGGTCACTGTTCCGCAGTGAGGGCAGTGGATGAGAGGAATAGGTTCTCCCCAGTAACGCTGGCGTGAGAATACCCAGTCGCGGAGCTTGTAGTTGATAGCCTTATGCCCGTAACTCTTTTCCTCAAGGAATGCAAGCATCTTCTCTATGGCATCCTTCTTGTTCAGGCCATCAAGCCATTCGGAATTGACGTGTATTCCATCCTCTGTCCAGGCCTGCTCCTGCACATCTACCTCGGATTTGAGTACTTCGATGATAGGAAGACCGAACTTCTTCGCGAACTCCCAGTCCCTGTCATCATGGGCTGGAACGGCCATGATAGCACCAGTTCCATAGCTTATGAGAACGTAATCAGCAATCCAGATAGGGATGCGCTTGCCGTTTACAGGGTTGATGGCATAGGAACCGGAGAAGACACCAGTCTTATCTTTTGCAAGATCGGTTCTCTCGAGATCTGATTTATGCTTTGTCTCATCAAGATATTTTTCAACAGTAGCTTTCTGCTCAGGAGTCGTAAGCTTTCCGACAAGCGGATGCTCCGGAGCCACAACCATGTACGTCGCACCGAAAAGCGTATCGCAGCGTGTTGTGTATACCTCGAGCTTTTCCTCCATTCCATCAATCTGGAATAATACAGCCGCCCCCTCTGATCTTCCGATCCAGTTGCGCTGCATTGCCTTTACAGACTCTGGCCAGTCAAGCTCATCAAGTCCTTCAAGAAGCTTGTCGGCGTATGCAGTAATCCTGAGCATCCACTGCCTGATGTTCTTCTTCTCGACCTTCTCTCCGCAGCGCTCGCAATGGCCTTCCTTTACTTCCTCGTTCGCAAGTCCTGTCTTGCAGCTCGGGCACCAGTTGATCGGAGTGACAGCTTCATATGCAAGTCCTTTCTTGTATAGCTGCTCGAAGATCCACTGTGTCCAATGGTAGTAATCGGGATCGCATGTAGATATCTCACGATCCCAGTCATATGAGAATCCAAGGCTCTTTATCTGGCGGCGGAATGTCTCGATATTCTTCTCTGTTGTTACCCATGGATGGGTTCCGGTCTTGATTGCATAGTTCTCGGCTGGAAGACCGAATGAATCGAACCCCATCGGATGGAGGACATTATAGCCTTTCATCCTCAGGTATCTTGAATAGATATCCGTAGCTGTATAGCCTTCCGGATGTCCTACATGCAGTCCTGCTCCAGATGGATATGGGAACATGTCGAGGATGTATCTCCTCTTTTCCTTTGGAACCGAAGGATCCTCTTCCGTATGGAATGTCTTGTGCTCTTCCCAGTATTTCTGCCACTTGGGCTCTATCTCATTGAAAGGATACTTGCTCATAGCGATGAGAATATCATTAAGGGAGGAAAAAGGCTATGGATGATATCACTATTGCGGACATTATCACGGCCTTAACACAGCACTGTTTTCCTTTGCTCCGAATTAACCTGGAACTAACCCCATAATGGCAGAAGGAAATGGCTCCAGATGGTAATTTCTCCATAGATTCATCCGTATGGAGGACCAAATGAAGAGAATTCTTACAGTGCTTGCAGCTCTTATGCTCATTGCTTCAATGGCATATGCTGATGGCGCAAGGGAAACAGAGCAGACAATCCGCGGCAGCGTGGAGAATGCTTCGCCAAAATATGTATTCATGTTCATCGGAGATGGAATGAGCTCACCTCAGATCAATTCCGCTCAGGTGTTCAATGGCTGCAATGAGCCAGGACTTGTTGATCTTCAGGAGCTGACATTCACACAGTTCCCTGTCGTAGGTATCCAGTATACACAGGATGCAACATCATTCGCTCCAGACTCAGCAAGCACAGCAACATCCCTTTCTTCCGGATTCAAGACACACAGCGGTGTCATCGGAATGGGAATCGACAAGGTGACAAAGGGCACGACAATTGCAGAGATGCTCCGTGATAAGGGCTGGAAGATTGGTATCGTATCGACAGTCACAATCAACCACGCAACTCCTGCTGCATACTATGCTCATGTCGCATCACGCAATGACTACTATGAGATCGGTCTGCAGATGGCGGCTTCAGGATTTGACTACTTCGGCGGTGGTTCTGTGAATCAGGCAGATAATGGCGAGAAGACAATTTACCAGGTTCTCGAGGACAATGGATATCTTGTAACGAATGACCGCGATACGATCCTCAGCCTCAACAGCGACAGTGGTAAGGTCTATGCTTACAGCCCTGTTCTTCAGGACGATGGCGCTATGCCATATGCAATCGATGCGGAAGACGACCAGCTCCAGCTCAAGGACTTCGTCAGGAAGGGAATCGATGTGCTCGACAATGAGACCGGTTTCTTCATGATGGTTGAGTCCGGAAAGATTGACTGGGCAGGCCATGCAAATGATGCAGTTGCCAACATCAGTGACACACTTGCTTTCGATGAGGCTATCGAGGTCGCGGTTGATTTCGCAAAGGATCATCCAGATGAGACTCTCATCGTCGTGACAGGAGATCATGAGACAGGTGGTATGACAATCGGCTATGCAGCTACTGGCTACAACACAGCTTTCGATATCCTCCGCGAGCAGAAGGTGTCCTATGTGAAGTTCGACACAATGGTTGAGGAAAGAATCGCTGCAGGTGACTTCTCCTTCGATGTCCTTATGGAGATGGTTGAGGAGAACTTCGGACTCACCGCTCCTGGAACAGCTGCAGAGGTTGCTGCTCTTGAGATGAACGACTATGAGTTCGCAATGCTCCAGAGGGCATATGATGATGCAATGAGCGGGAATACTGATGGATATGAGGAATCTCTCCTTTATGGTGGATACAACCCGATCTCCGTAACGCTTACGCACATCATTAACAACAAGGCTGGAATCGGCTGGACAAGCTACTTCCATACAGGTCTCCCGGTTCCTGTATATGCCTATGGCGAAGGAGCAGAAGCGTTCATCGGATCGTATGACAACACCGATGTCGCAAAGAAGCTCATGGATCTTACCAACGCAAGGTAAGCTGAATATAGATTGGAAGGGGGGAGCTTCGGCTCCCTCTTCGTTTTACCGGAATCAGATGCGCACAATACTGACAATCAGACGCAAGGATGCTGCTTTCATAGCGGCTTTTGCTATAGCTACTCTTGTTCTTATCATCATTCCCACTGGTTTTGAGCGGGATATATACATAAATGCGACTGGCGCGAAGGCTGAGATTCTCTCCTGCGATGACAGGGGTATAATCCAGACAGGGCTCTTCCGCACCGGGGATCAGCGCTGCTATGTCCGTGTTCTCTCGGGAGAGCATAAAGGTCTCGAAATGGATGGGATAAATCTCCTGTCAGGAAGCCTCAAAGAGGATAAGGTCTTCGTTCCTGGGGATATCGCATGGGTGCTGATTGAACGCGATGGAGACGGCAATCCTATATTCATAAATCTTATCGATTATTACAGAATCGGTGCAGAATGGATTCTTGTAGCAGCTTTTGTAATCGTGCTTGTCATCTTTGCAGGTATACGGGGAATAAGGATGATTATGTCATTCCTGTTTGCCTTCCTTATGATCTGGAAGCTCCTTATTCCCTCGATTCTGAAAGGGATGAATCCTCTTTTCATGTGTACATTCTCGCTTGTCCTGATGACTCTTGTGACACTGCCGATGGTCTCCGGGGTGAATAGGAGGAGCCTTGCGGCTATAGCAGGATCGCTTTTAAGCATGATCATGACCGTGGCACTCTCTGTTTTCACGACCTGGCTTCTGAGGATACATGGATCGGTGTTGGAGCAGAGTGAAGCGCTCCTTTACTGTGGATTCATCCATCTTGATCTCACATCGCTCTTCTCAGGAGTTGTATGCCTGAGTGCTGGAGGTGCTGTGATGGATCTCTCAATAGATGTATCTGCTGCGATGTGGGAGGTCAGGGAACACTCTGAGGATATTGGTAAAAGAGAACTGTTCAGGTCCGCGATGGAAGTCGGCAGGGCGGGGGTTGGCACACAGATCACAACGCTCCTTCTTGCATATATGGGAAGTTTCCTTACCCTGATGATGGTATATATGGCCCAGGCGACACCTGTCATGAATCTGTTCACGTCAAAATCAATAGCCGCAGAGATACTCCAGACACTCGTTGGCTCAGCGGGAATAGTGCTGGTTACACCGCTTACTGCCCTTATGGGACTCCTGATGTTCCGGTCAGATGGAGGTAAGGATAATTGTTTGCGTAATAGGGTGTAAACTCTGTATACTGATTTCATGGCCTATGATGAAAGCAATATAAAATCCCTGTCA
Organism: uncultured Spirochaetaceae bacterium; assembly: GCA_944389505.1. GTDB lineage: Bacteria > Spirochaetota > Spirochaetia > Sphaerochaetales > Sphaerochaetaceae > Ornithospirochaeta. Next base: position 351,311 of record CALXMP010000001.1, on the reverse strand, counting down.
TCACTCGAACATATCAGGCTGAGACCTGGAATGTATATCGGAAGGCTAGGCAATGGCTCGCATCCCGATGATGGCATATATGTATTACTCAAGGAGGTCGTGGATAATTCGGTAGATGAGTTCACGATGCATTTCGGTTCCCGCATTGATATAACCGTGCTTGAAGATACGGTCTCCGTGAGGGACTATGGACGTGGCATCCCTCTCGGGAAGGTTGTAGAATGCGTTTCCGTAATCAATACCGGAGCAAAGTACGATAGCGAGGCTTTCCAGTTCTCGGTCGGTCTCAATGGAGTCGGAACAAAGGCCGTCAACGCGCTCTCATCAGCTTTCCTTGTCCGCTCATACAGGGAAGGGAAGTATGTCGAGGCAGAGTTCGAGCGCGGAGTGCTTAAGAGGAAGAAGGAGGGAAAAGCCCCGGAGGAGAAGGATGGCACATTCATATCATTCCATCCCGATCCGCAGATCTTCCCTGATTTCCACTATCTCGACGACATCATCGAAGAGAGGCTGTGGAGCTACGCTTATCTCAACACTGGTCTGACAATAACGTATAACAAGATGCTCATAAAGAGCCAGAATGGGCTTCTGGATCTGCTTTCCAAGAAGCTTGGCTCAGAGGGGCTCTATCCTACGCTGCATTTCAAGAATGATCATCTTGAGTTCGCTTTCACGCATACTTCCGGATACGGAGAGAATTACTTCTCATTCGTGAATGGCCAGAACACCACCGACGGCGGAACCCACCTTGCGGCTTTCAAGGAGGGTGTGCTTAAAGGCATAAATGAATTCTTCAGGAAGAGCTGGCAGGCTCCTGAGATCCGTGATGGCATAGCTGCGGCAGTTGCTATAAAGATGCAGAACCCTGTCTTTGAGAGCCAGACCAAGAATAAGCTTGGATCTACAGAGGTCCGCACCTGGATTGTCAACGAAGTCCGTGAAGCGGTCATGGATGCGCTGATGAAGGATAAGGCTAAAGCCCAGGGCATCCAGGAGAAGGTAACGACCAATGAGAAGGTCCATAAGGAAGAGCAGGCTGTCAGGAACAATGCAAAGGAAAGGGCCAGGAAGACAGCTATCCATATTCCTAAGCTGAAGGATTGCCGCTTCCATCTCGATTCCTCCTCTGCGCAGCACAGAAAGGAAGCAGAGAATTCAATGATCTTCCTTACAGAGGGAGACAGCGCTGCAGGAACGTTGTCGATTGCCCGTGATGCTAACACCCAGGCAGTATTTGCACTCAGGGGAAAGCCATTCAATGTCCAGGGCTATAAGCGTACGGAGCTCTATAAGCATGAGGAGCTTTATAATATCATGGTGGCGCTTGGGATTGAGAATGGTGTCGATGATATCCGTTATTCAAAGGTTGTCATCGCTACCGATGCCGATACCGATGGTTTCCATATAAGAATACTTCTCATGACATTCTTCCTCTCATACTTTGAGGAGCTTGTCACATCAGGCCGTCTTTTCATCCTTGAGACTCCGCTTTTCAGAGTCAGGAATAAATCCGTGACGAGCTACTGCTATTCGGAAGCGGAGCGCGATCAGGCGATGGCGAAGATAAAGGGCTGTGAGGTGACAAGATTCAAAGGCCTCGGAGAGATCAGCCCTAATGAGTTCAAAGGCTTCATAGGAGAGGATATAAAACTCCTTCCTGTCACAATCACATCGATTAAGGACATCAAGGATAAGATGGAGTTCTATATGGGACAGAATACCCCTCAGCGCAGGGAGTTCATTATGGAGAATCTTCTGAATGTCACAGGCTGATAAACTCTACAGGAATTACTTTCTTGAATATGCTTCATATGTAGTCAGGGATAGGGCTATCCCTGATCTTGTCGATGGATTCAAGCCTGTCCAGCGAAGGATCATGCATACGCTCTTTGAGATGGACGATGGCCGCTTCATGAAGGTTGCCAATGTTGTCGGCGCCTGTATGAAATACCATCCACATGGCGATTCTTCGATCTATGAGGCCCTCGTAAATCTTGCGAACTGTGAGCTCTTCATAGAGAAGCAGGGAAACTTCGGAAACTTCCTTACCGGTGATGGCGCAGCTGCTGGCAGGTACATAGAATGCCGGCTTAAACCCTTTGCGAAGAAGGTGCTGTATAACCCGGAGATAACCGAGTATACGGAGTCCTATGACGGAAGGAACAAAGAGCCGGTGCTGTTCCCTGCGAAGATTCCTGTCGTTGCAGTGCAGGGGACGATGGGTATAGCTGTTGGAATGTCCACACAGATCCTGCCGCACAACCTCATCGAGGTTCTTGAGGCAGAGAAGAAGGCCCTCAGGGGAAAGAAGTTCGAGCTCTTCCCGGATTTCCCGGGCGGCGGCATCATGGATGTCTCAGAGTATGCGGATGGAAAGGGCAAGATAGCTGTACGTGCCCGCCTCAACGCCTCCGATCCGAAGAAGCTTGTGATAGAGGAGCTGCCTTATGGTGTCACGAGTGAGGCCCTGATCGAATCGATAGAGAAGGCCAATGCTACAGGCAGGCTCAAGATCGCATCAATCAGTGATTATACGGCAGAGAAGGCCCAGATAGAGATATGCTGGCAGCGCAATGTCTATTCAGAGGACATGGTTGATGTGCTGTATGCGACAACGGACTGCGAGAAGAAGATTTCCGTCAATCCGCTTGTTATTGTTGATGGGCTGCCTAAGGCTGTCTCTATCACCCAGATGATACGCTTCCATGCCAAACATCTGGTCGAAGTCCTTACAGCAGAGCTCGAGAATGATAAGAAGCATCTTCTTGAAAGGCTCAGGGCAAGGACGCTCGAGCGTATCTTCATCGAGGAGAGGATCTATAAGGAAATCGAGACAAAGAAGACTCAGGACGATGTGAAGAAGGCTATAATCGATGGCTTTGTCCCATTCGAGGCAGAGCTTGGCGGAGAGCCTCTCAATGATGACGATATAGAGAGATTGCTGAAGATTCCTATCAGGCGTATCTCCCTCTTTGATATAGAGAAGAACAGGAATGAGATTGCCCAGATTGAAGGGGATATCCAGACGATAGACTACAATCTGGCCCATATCGTTGATTATGCGGAGAATTATCTCACTGAGCTCGAGGGCATGGTCGATAAGGATCAGTTCAGGAGAAAGACAGAGATATCATCATTCGAGACGCTGAATGCCAAGCAGGTCGCTGTCAGGAATATGGATATAAGGTATGATCAGTCGACTGGATACCTTGGCACGAACATCAAGACAGGAGAGCCGCTTCTGAAGGTGAGCCCGTTTGATAAGATCTTCTATATGAAGACAAATGGTGAGTACCGTGTTGTTCCTGTCGAGGACAAGGTGTTCATTGGAACAGAAGGGCTGTTCTATATCAATTATGGCGATAAGGATATCATCTCGAAGGAGGTGTTCACCGTTATCTACCGCGATAAGGTCCGCGACAAGAGCGTTTACCAGATAAAGCGCTTCAGGATATCGGCATTCTCTACCGACAAGAACTATTCTGTAGTCTCAGGACCTAAGGCCAAGGTGAAGAAGATGTCCATATGGCCAAGTGCGATAATAACGATGAAGTTCAAATCCGGATACGGCTATAAGATAACGGAGGATACAGCCCGCTTTGCGGACTTCCCGATCTATAAGTCGCCAACAGCTGCAGGGCAGAAGCTGACGGCGAAGGAGCTGCAGTCCCTCTCGATAAGGCAGACAAAGGATCCTTCGACCACGGCAGAGAATGAGCCGACGCTCTTTGATGGAGTGGAAGACGATGGGAATAGCTGACCGTGTTCTCTATGAGGACAACCATCTTATAGCTATCAATAAGCTTGCGGGAGAGCTCGTGCAGGGAGATGAGTCGGGAGACAGGACGCTTGCTGACGATGTGAAGGAGTATCTTAAGCGCAAGTACAACAAGCCCGGGAATGTCTATCTCGGCATTCCCCATCGTCTCGATAGGCCGACTACCGGTATCGTTATATACACGAAGACCGATAAGGCTCTTTCAAGGATGACCGCGCTCTTCAGGACCTCAGATGTTAAGAAGACATACTGGGCAATCGTCGACAGATGCCCAGAGAAGATGGAGGGTGAGCTGATCCATTACATCACCCGTGATGCGAAGAACAATAAATCATTCGCATCTGGCAAAGAGCGTCCCGGATCGAAGATTGCAAGGCTTTCCTATCGCGTGCTTGCCTCATCAGATCATTACCACCTTATCGAGATTGATCTGCATACTGGAAGGCATCATCAGATAAGGGCACAGCTTGCGGCCCTTGGAATCCATATAAAAGGTGATCTCAAATACGGAGCAGCCCGTTCCAATCCTGATGGCGGGATATGCCTCCATGCGCGCCGCGTCTCATTCATGCATCCCGTGAAGAAGGAGGCTGTGGAGATAATCGCACCCCCGCCAGGGGATACGCTCTGGACATATTTCCTTGGGAAGATAGAGGAGCGGCCATGCTAAAGAAGATATCCGCGATAATCCTGTTATTATCTGCAGCTGTCTCTCTATATGCAGGCAGCTCTATCGGAGTATCCATTGCCCCTGACTGGAACTGGAGTGGTTCGGGAAGCGGCAGCACCGATTTCCTTTTCACCGCTGATGGTGCGAACTATTTCGGCGACATTCATGGCATAGGCCCTGAATATGGAATCGGGGTTGTGTTCCCTCTCAATACATGGGAAGACGGACGGACGGAATCAGCTTCCGGATCCCCATACGGCTTTGCGTTCAGAATAGGCCTCGGATACAGATATGATACAGAGGATGTCGTAGGGATTTTCATCGGTGCTGGTATAAGGGGAAAGCTCCAGATGTACAATGACAGGCCTCTTCCCGATCAGTCGACGAGGTTATTCTCCCTCGATGTCTATGGCCGTGCCGGTGTTGATTTCAGCATCATGAACGTTATAAGCATAAGCCTGGGTGTGATGGCGGGAGGTCCTGTGTATTCCAATGCCACCTTGATTTCAGGTGGTGCTTCCCTGTCCTCCGATTACCAAAGGGATGGATTCTTCATCTCCCCGTTCGTTGGAGCTGCGATTCTGTACTGAGGCCTGTTATGATAAACGCTATAGTCTGCATACCGTATCTTGAGCTCAAGGAACCCTATGAAAGGTGCATAAGGCAGTACTCTGACAGCGATATCAGATTCGATGTCAGGCATATCATCGGTATCAGGGAAGCGCTTGAGGATGCTGTCGAGAACTATGATATCGTCGTGGCAAGAGGCATAACGGCCGCAACCGTTGCACGCAAGTGGCCCAGCAAGCATCTGATTGAGATTGAGCTCACGGGATACGATGTCCTCAATGCGATAATAGCCTGCAAGAGCCGGTATAACCCTAAAAGAATAGCGATTGTATATGCTGAGACACTCAGATGCGATGAGGAGATGCTTTCATATCTTACAGGCATAGATATCGTAGTAAGGAAGATCTCCAACGAGATCGATACAGAAAGCGCAATCATGGACTCTGTTTCCTCTGGTATCGATGCATTTGTCTGCGGACGTACAGGCGCTGCGATCTGCGATGCCAATGGTCTCCACTATGCATCTGTTGAAGTCGGCAAGGAGGCTATTGAGCGTTCTGTCATAGATGCAGTGACTGCGGCGAAGACCATGGAGTACGAACGGTCCAAGAGTGTACTCATAAGGCAGCTCCTTGATGATAACGCCGATGGTGAGATTGCGCTTGATGCGGATGGGAATATCATCGAGGAGAACAGCATCGCAAGCACTCTTATCGGGCCAGGATTGTGGAATATCCCGGAGTGGAAGGAAGCCCTGAAAGGCCATGCCGCAATCGAGAAGGTGAAGATAATAAACAATCTCCCCTGTATCGTCCGCTATATCCCTGTATTCCATAATGACAAGGCTATCGGGGTTAATATCATAATCCAGAACAGTGAGAGCCTGAGGGAGTCTGACTCGAAGATCCGCAGAGGGCTGAAGGACCGTGGACTTGTTGCCCGGTATTCATTTGATGACATCATCGGCGAGAGCCGTAAGTTCCGTGATATGGTCGATAAAGCCAGGAGGTTCTCCCTCGTTCAGTCAAGCATACTCATAACGGGAGAGACCGGAACGGGCAAGGAGCTCTTCGCTCACAGCATCCATGCCGCAAGCCCTCGTGCAAGCGAGCCCTTCGTTGCTGTGAACTGCGCTGCGCTTCCTGGCAATCTTCTTGAGTCCGAACTCTTCGGGTATGTTGAGGGAGCCTTCTCTGGTGCAGTCAGGGGAGGAAAGGCAGGCCTCTTTGAGATAGCAGACAGGGGAACAATCTTCCTCGATGAGATAGGTGAGATTCCTCTTGATGTCCAGTCAAAGCTTCTGAGAGTGCTTCAGGAGAAGGAGATACGCCGTCTCGGCGATACGAGGATGCGCCATGTCGATGTCCGTATAATAGCGGCAACAAATGTCGATATAAGGAAGAAGGTCAGGGATGGAGCTTTCCGCTCAGATCTCTATTACCGTCTGAGTATCCTCGATCTGCAGCTTGCACCGCTCAGGGAGAGGGGCAATGACATACTCCTCCTTTCCGATGTCTTCCTTTCGCGCTATGCGGAAAAAGAGGGACGCAGGAAGCCAAGCCTCTCATCCGAGGCAGAGGAGCTTCTGCTTTCATATCCATGGCCTGGCAACATAAGGGAGCTGCGGAATATCTGCGAGAAGATAATAGTGCTATTCGATGGGGATATCATCTCGGGCGATGATATCAGGAGCATTATTATTGTCGATGACGGAAGCATAGGAGCCTCTTCCGATATCTCAATCGAATCGCTTGCGCTGTCCGGGATCGTGAAGAAAGGAGCTTTGGCAAAGGAGCTGGGAATGAGCCGCACGACCCTCTGGCGAAAGCTTAAAGTAAGCAATATGAAACAATAATGTTTCATTAATAAAACAAAAATGTTCCATCAATAATATTGATGTCATATATTGAAAATCTTCACATTAACTTCACAATTCCATATTCCTGAGATAATTGTGAGATAAAAAACATAGGATTCATGAAATTGGCATGCAAAATGCTTATATAAGTATGAAAAGGAGGACCAATCATGTTGAATAAACTGAATTGGAGATGTGTTCTATACATCCTCACCGCGATCCTTGGCATAATCTGGGTTGTCCTGGGATTCGGAACTTATGGTTTCTGGTCTGCTGAGGAAGGTCCTGGTGCTGGATTCTTCCCTGCGATTGTCGGATGTGTGCTGGTATTCTTCAGCATCGTTGAATTCATAAAAAGCATTGGCAGTGATGCAGTGAAGTTCGATAAGGAGGCTCTCTACCTTGTTGTAAGCGTAGCAGGCATCCTTATCCTGAACTTCTTTATCGGACTTTTCCCTGCTCTGGTTATTTACTACGTGGCATGGCTGAAGTTCGTGGAGAAATATCCATGGAAGAAGGTTATTCTCATCACTATCTTCTATGGCGGCATCATGTATGGAGTCTTCTCGCTCTGGCTCCAGGTCCCATTCCCGACAGGAATCCTTCTGTCATGGCTGTAAGGAGGTAGAACTATGGAAACATTATCAATGCTGGCACAGGGTTTCTCTGTTGCAATGTCATTCCAGAATATTCTTGCGGCTCTTGCCGGAGGTATTCTCGGACTTATCGTTGGTGCTATGCCTGGTATCGGATCGCTTGCAGGCTGTGCGCTGCTTCTTCCGCTCACATTCCATTTCGACCCGACAACGGCTATCATCATGCTCGGCTCGATCTACTATGCGAATATGTTCGGCGGTGCATTCTCCGCGATCCTGATCAATATTCCTGGCGATGCTCCTGCCATCATGACAGCACTTGATGGCTTTGCGATGACAAAGAAGGGCCATCCAGGAAAGGCTCTGTTCATTTCGAACTATTCCTCATTCGTTGGTGGTCTCATCGGAATGGTCATTCTCGTCTTCCTCGGTCCTGCACTTGCATCTTTCGGACTTAACTTCGGACCGTCTGAGATGACAATGCTCATGCTCGTTGCCATGACAAGCATAAGCTGGCTTGTCGGAGAGAACCCAATCACAGGTATTATCGCATCCTGTCTTGGAATGATGATCAGTACTCTCGGTGTTGATATCGTATCCGGACAGATCAGATACAATTTCGGTTCAATCTGGCTTCTCGGAGGTATCAACTTCATTCCTCTCGTAATCGGATTCATCGGAATGACACAGCTCTTCGATCTTGTTAAGCAGGATATGTCCGGAGAGAAGATGTCCTATGTCGATGCGAAGATCAGGTTCCGTGATACGCTCCTTACAAAGGATGAGCTCAAGAGGGCAACACGTCCTTCGATCACAGCAGGTCTCATGGGAACTTTCGTAGGATTCCTCCCAGGCGCAGGCGCCACGGCAGCTTCCTTCCTTGCTTATGCGGCAGAGAAGAAGATCTCTAATGGCAAGACGCTCGTACCACTTGGAGAGGGTGCTATCGAAGGCCTTGCAGCATCTGAGTCCGCTAACAATGGCGCTGCAGCTGGTGCATTCGGACCACTTCTTGCTCTTGGTATCCCGGGAAGCGGAACAACGGCCGTTCTCCTTGGCGGTCTCATGATGTGGGGACTCAACCCTGGACCGATGCTCTTCTCGACCAATCCAGATTTCGCATGGGGTCTTATCGCATCGCTCTTCATCTCGAACATCCTTTCGCTCGCGATATCCCTTGGATGCATCCCATGGCTGCAGAAGATCGTCCGCGTTCCTATCGGAGTCATGATCCCGTCGATCCTGATGATCTGTTTCATCGGCGCATATTCGACAAGCAACTCCATGTTCGGTGTCGTCATCATGCTCATTGGTGGATTCCTTGGATATATCTTCAGCAAGTGCGGTCTTCCGACAGCTCCGCTCCTCCTTGCTTTCGTCCTCTCGAGTACGCTTGAGACGAACCTGAGAAGAGCATTCCTTACCTCGCACGGGAATATCGCGGTGTTCCTTGAGAGGCCAATCACGGACGTGTTCCTTGTAATCTTCCTGATCATGGTTCTCGTACCGGTTGGAAGAGCAATATACAAGAAAGCAAAAAGCAATAAATAAAACAGAAGGAGATACAAAATGAAGAAGAACATTATTCTTACTGTTCTGGTATTCCTGCTTGCGGCTACAGCTGTATTCGCACAGGGTGGAAAGGAAGCTGATGATGGACAGTTCCACATCAAGGGCAACGTTGACTTTTATGTAAGCTCATCCTCTGGCGGTGGTTCGGATATCATCACAAGAACCATCACGGATATCGCATCGAAGAATGGTATCGTGGATGCTCCTTTTATCGTCTACAACCAGCCGGATGGAAATGGCCAGATCTCAAGGCGCACAGTAAGCACAGCACGCAATGCTGACAGCACACTGCTCTGCTTCTCCTCTGGCGACCTCACAGCTATGATCCAGAATGGTGGTCTCACACTCGACGACTTCAGACCTCTCGTAATCCTCGCAGCAGACAAGCACCTCTGCTTCGTTAATGCTGACGGCAAGTACTCAAGCTTCGAGGAGATCATGGAAGCTGTCAAGAACGGCCAGAAGATCAACGTCGGCGGAACGATGAGCGACGAGCGCGTTGTATTCAACATGCTCTGCGAGGAGCTCGGAACAAAGGATTCCTTCACATACATCACATATGGTTCAGCATCTGAGAGTATCGCAGCTCTCCTCGGCAACCATGTCGATATCGCTATCTCGAAGCCGGCTGCTGCTAACCAGTACGTCATTGCTGGAGATATCATTCCTGTTCTTGCTCTCAGCACGACAAGATTCTCAACACCTTTCGATGCAGCTCCTACACTCAGCGAGCTTGGATACAACGATGTCGAGTATCCGATGTGGCGCGGTGTCATCGGTGCTAAGAACATGTCTGATGAAGCAGTCGCTTTCTGGGCAGATGCTTTCAAGAAGGTCTCCGAGACTGAGGAATGGCAGAAGAACTACCTTGAGAGGAATCTCCTCGTTTCCCAGTACATGGGACCAGAAGAGGCCAGCGCTGTCATGTATGAGGCTCAGGCAGCAGCTCAGGCTCAGAACTGATAGAGATGTTTTAATGGCAGAGGGCGCATAGCCCCCTGCCCGATCAAAAGGAGGATCCATGGGCTGCTTTCTTGAAAGGAGCAATGCTATCTGCTGGCAGGAGGAAGGAGAAATCCTGCTTGTTGAAGCATATGGGAAGGAATGCATAAGAGTCAGGGCTTCGCGCAGCCTGCATATATCGGATGAGAGATGGAATATTCTCCCTGCCGATAACACTGCATCCTGCATTGAGAAAACCGGCTCATCCATGAGGCTTAGCAGCGGGCAGCTTTCTGCTGTCGTAGAGGCCGATGGCACAGTTTCCTTTCATAAAGCCGATGGATCCTTGATTCTTACCGAGGACTGGGAGGACAAGAGGAACAATATGTCCGTCCTCCGCAGGGCAAGGTGCTATAAGACGATATCTTCGTTGGTATTCTCTATAGATCTGTATCTCAGATCTTCCGCGGATGAGGACTTCTACGGCCTTGGCGGCGTGCCAGATGGCAGGCTCTCAAGGAAAGGCGAGGAAGTGGAGCTTGTGCATAAGAACGGGTATTGCCCGATACCTTATGTCATTTCATCCAGGGGGTATGGATTCATATGGAATACTCCATCTGTGGGAAGGGTTTCTTTCAGTGAGAAAAAGACGCATTGGCATGCCGATGCAGCTTCCCAGATAGATATATTCGTCTTCATCGGCGATTCCCCCGATGAGATAAACAGAAAGCTTATCGAACTTACTGGCAAACCTTCGCATATGCCTGACTGGGCCCTTGGTTTCTGGCAGAGCAGGCTCAGATATGAGCGCCAGGATGACGTTCTTGCTGTTGCGGAACGCTATAGGGAGATAGGAATCCCTCTCTCAGCGATAGTTATAGACTATTTCCACTGGCCTATGCAGGGAACATGGGAGTTCGACCGCAGATACTGGCCGGATCCGGAGAGGATGGCAGCAGAGCTCAGAGCGAATGGTATTGAGCCTATAGTATCAATCTGGCCTACTGTTGATCCTCGAAGTCCTTACTTCAGGAACATGAGGGACAGGAACATGCTTCTGAAATCCGAGAGCAGTCTTCCATTCTTCTTCCAGATTATGGGTGTTGAAGCAATCATCGATCCGACGCATCCCGATGCAAGGTCGTTCTGGTGGGATGTAGTCAGGAAGAACTATGTCTCTTCCGGAATAAGATCCTTCTGGCTTGATGAGACGGAGCCGGAGATGCGTCCCTATGACTATGGCAATATGAGGATGTATATAGGCAATGGACTGGAGTGCTCCAATATCTACGCCTATTACTACACAAAGGCATTCCATGATGGGCAGAAAGCCGATGGCATCAATGATGCTATCAATCTTGTACGGTCAGCATGGCTTGGTTCGCAGACAACGGGAATAATCCTCTGGTCTGGTGATATCCCATCATCATTCGATTCATTGCATAGGCAGGTGCGGGTGGGCCTTAATGCCTGTCTCTCCGGTATCCCGTACTGGACTACGGATATAGGTGGGTTCTTCGGAGGAAACCCTGAGGATGAGGGATTCAGGGAGCTCCTGGTGAGATGGTTTGAATTCTCTGTATTCACGCCAGTCCTGCGTCTTCATGGCAAGAGGCTTCCATATGACAAAGTCGATAAACAATGCGACTTCGACTCATTTCTTCCATCATGCGGAGACAACGAGATCTGGAGCTTTGGGGAGAATGTCTATGGCATACTCAAGCAGCAGATCGGACTCAGGGAAATACTGAAGCCATATATAAGAAAGATTGCTGATGAAGCTGAGGCGGATGGACGTCCGATGATGAGGCCTCTCTTCTACGATTATCCGGAAGATATGAACCTTAAGGATTATTCCGATGCCTATCTGTTCGGCAGCGATATCATCGTGGCGCCTGTGACTGAAGCGGGCAGGAGGGAGTGCGAGGTCTATCTTCCATCTGGTACGGAATGGATATCAATCCCGGATGGGAATGTCCTCGAAGGCGGTAGGAGACATCATGTATCCGCCCCACTTGAGAGAATCCCGTTCTTTATCAGAAAGGATAGCCGGTACAGCAGTCTTATAGATGACATTGGAGGTTTGTATGAATAAAGGAAAAGGTAATATCCAGTGGTGGAAGAATGCGGTTGTTTATCAGATATACCCAAGGAGCTTCAAGGATTCGAATGGCGATGGCATCGGTGATATCAAGGGAATAATCTCAAAGCTCGATTATCTTCAGGATCTTGGTATCAATGTGATATGGATTTGTCCGGTATATAAGTCTCCAAACGTGGATAATGGCTATGATATAAGTGATTATCATGATATACAGTCCGATTTCGGTACTTTCAATGATATGACAACGTTGATTTCCAGTGCTCACGAACATGGAATACGCATTGTCATGGATATGGTAATCAATCATACATCTGACCAGCATCCATGGTTTCTTGAAGCAAAGAAGAGCAAGGATAATCCAAAGCATGATTACTATCTCTGGGTTGATCCACCGGCAGATGGATCCCTCCCGAATAACTGGCAATCCCATTTCAGCGGACCGGCCTGGAAGTATGAGGAGAGCTGCGGTCAGTACTACATGCATATTTTCTCGTCTGGTCAGCCCGATCTCAACTGGGAGAATGAGGAAGTAAGGAGGGAAGTAAAGGATATCCTCCGTTTCTGGCTTGATAAAGGCATCGATGGATTCAGGCTTGATACAATCAATTTCATATCAAAGGTTCCAGGATACCCGAGCGTTCCTGGAGCAAAAGGTCTTGTACGTGGCTCGCAGTTCTATATGAATGGACCTAAGGTCCATGATTATCTTCAGGAGATATACCGCGATGTCTTCTCGAGGTATGACATAATGACAGTGGGAGAGACTCCGAATGTGACTCCGGAGACAGCGAAGCAGTATGTCTCAGAAGATAGAGGGGAGCTTAACATGCTTTTCCAGTTCGAGCATGTGAATATCGATCAGGGCAAGATCAATAAGTGGGATATAAAGCCATGGTCTATCAAGGACCTGAAATCCATTCTGTCAAAGTGGCAGAGCTCTCTTGGCGAGGAAGGATGGAACAGCATCTATCTTTCGAACCATGATCAGGCTAGAAGCGTATCGAGATTCGGCAACGATGATAGATATCTGAAGGAAAGCGCAAAGATGCTCTGTACGATGGATATGACTCTCAGGGGCACTCCCTATGTATATCAGGGCGAGGAGCTTGGTATGACTAATGTGAAGTTTCCTGATATCTCATACTACAGGGATGTGCAGTCAATCAATCTCTACAATGAGCTGAAGGCCAATGGTGTCTCCGACCATGATATCATGGAGAAGATTTATTACCGCGGCCGTGATAACGCCCGTACTCCGATGCAGTGGGATGCGTCTGAGAATGCAGGATTCACAAGCGGGACTCCATGGATTGATGTCAATCCGAACTACACTTCGATAAATACCGAAGCGGAGAAGAATGATCCCGATTCCGTTCTCAATTACTATAAGGCGATGATTGCCTTCCGCAAGGCCCATCCTGTCATCGTTGATGGAAGCTTCAAGGAGTATTTCCCCGATAGCGATAGGATCTTTGCATATGTCAGGGAGAATGACAGCGAGATGCTCTTTGTCATCCTCAATTTCAGCGCGACGAAGTTCGCTCTGCAGATTCCGGAGGAGATCGATATGGAGAATGCTGAGGTTGCTATGTCGAATACCGGAAGGACGTCCTTTGAGGGTAGGGTGCTTGATCTCAGGCCCTATGAGGCGGTTGTGTTCCTTAAGAGAAAGTAAAGCCTTTCCAGTTTATAATGTACCTCCTTGCAGGGAAGTCCTTCAGGATTTCCCTGCTTTGGTAATTGTATGACTGGTATATAATCTATGTCTTATGAAGGGGAGGATATTTCATGATGAGTGAATCCTCCATGAATCCGAGGAGAACGAAGCTCCGTAAATCGCAGGTGTCTGTCTTACTATCTCAGGCAAATGCAATTATGAGTTTCTTCCCCATTCCCTTTGCCAGCTTTTGGAGAGTTTCAAGAGAGGGATTACCTGTGCCATTTTCGATACGGCTTATATTTACCTGATGTACTCCTGATTTCTCTGCAAGCTGCTGCTGAGTCATACCTGCTTCTTTTCTTGCCTCAGTAAGAGCTCTTACAAGCTGGAATTCATTATCAAGCTCTTCAAACTCTTTCCTGAATTCCGGATCTTTCATCTCTTCTTTAAGCCAATCTCTGAATTCAATCATCTGTTTATCCTCTTGATATACTCAGCTCTGTATCTTATAGCTGTCTCTATCTCTCTTCTCGGAGCTTTCTGTGTTTTCTTCTTGAACCCATTTGTGAAGATAATCCTCTTACCTTCCAGAAAGAAATACAGAATCCGGGAAGAATCTTTTCCAACAATAACCCGTACCTCAAAAATACCGTCTTCAAGGTGTTTTGAATACGGCATTTGGACTTCCGGTCCTTTCTCCTCAAGCAGAATAGCAATCTGGGCAAACTTTGCTCTGGCTTTGCTATTCATTTCGCCAAGAAATTCTACAACAGGCGATTTGCCTGATTCTGTCTCATAAAAACCTATTCGATACAGTTTGTCCCTCTTCTAGATTTATAGCATATATGCTATATTTGTCAACCAAAACTGATATTTGCTGATTATTTTCTCAAATACATAAAAAACGAAGCCCAGAAAAAACATCCCTGGGCTTCTTCGATATCTTTACCTTGCAGCAAGATAGATAGCCTTTATATCTTCTCTCTCAAGGGTCATGAATGAACCGAGCGTGCGCTTGCCGAAGAATGTTGCCTTCTCGGTGAGTGTCTCGATATCATCATCGCTTGCATCGACTCCCAGTTCCTTCATGTTCACAGGCATATTGATGGATCTGAAGTAATCCTCCATTGCGCTTATTGTCTTTAGCGCGTCAGCTTCATCACTTCCGGATCTGGCAAAGCCGAATACTCCCTCTCCGAAGAGGGCGAATCTTGAAGGATCCGTCTTATAGACATGGCGGGCCCAGCTTCCCCAGATTGCAGCAAGTCCGGCTCCATGCGCTACATCAAAAAGTCCTGAGAGCTCATGCTCCATCTGGTGGCATGACCAGTCGCCTCTCTGATCGTTTCCTGTCTGCATAAGACCATTGTGCGAAAGCGATGATGCCCACATGAGATTTGCCCTGGCATCATAGTCATTGGGGTCATCAAGGGCTTTCCTGCCATTCTCCATGACTGTCCTTATGAGAGCCATTGCAAGATTGTCTGTGAGCTCCATTCCTTTTCCAGCATGGAAGAAACGCTCTATTGTGTGCATCATGATATCTGCAGTACCGCATGATGTCTGATATGGTGATACCGAATACGTTAGGGCAGGGTTGAGCAGTGCGAACCTTGGCCTGCAGAGATCGTTGTTGTAGCCTCTCTTCAGCCCTCCGTCCTCGTTGGATATTACAGAGCTGTCGCTCATCTCTGATCCTGTTGCGGAAAGCGTGAGTATTACTCCGATAGGAAGGGATGCCTCTGGCTTTCTCTTTCCAGAGTAGAAGTCCCATACATCTCCTGCATCGCAGGCCCCGTAGGCGATTGCCTTGGCGCTGTCGATTACGGATCCGCCGCCGACAGCAAGTATCCAGTCAACTCCTTCCTTCTTTGAGAGCTCCACACCTTCATATACAAGAGAAAGTCTTGGATTGGGCTTTACGCCTCCGAGAAGCACATATGGAATACCTTCCTTGTCGAGCTGATCTGTTACCTTTCCGAGAAGCCCGGACTTCACAGCGCTTCCAGAGCCATAGTGTACGAGAACCTTCTTCGCTCCGGCAGCTTTAAGCTGCTCTCCCGCATGCATTTCAGCGTCTTCGCCGAACAGTACCTTCGTAGGCGTGTAGTATTGAGTAAGCATCATTCCTCCCTTAATGCAATCACTGCCATATGCCTGAGCCCATTTGCCTTGATCAGGAGCGGTTTATCCGCTTTTACATGTATAAAGTGCTCCGTCTCACGAACAAGGGGCAGTCTGCGTATGGCATCATAGTCTGCTATGCCATCATTATACATCGGGTTTATCGTGAGATACAGACAGCCTAGAGAGGTCATGTTCTGGAAGAAATGCGTTCCCTGGCTGGGTTCTGCCTGTATCTCCTTCAGTCCCGTTTCCACTATCACATGAGCTTTGGATATCCCGGACCATGTGCATGGTATTCCAAGCCATCTGTCCGAAGAACCAAGCCTGCCCGCAGCAATCAGGACGTACTCACCATCGGCAAGCCTGTTGAGCATATCGAGCTCAGCGGCCATTGCGGGCATGTCCTCCCTTCTGAAGGCTTCGGGTTTTATTGTTATGATGTCCCGGATTGAATTCTCTTCGCCGTTTCCCATCACCTTCTCAGCGAAAACAAGCGCTCTTTCCTTTTCGGAAGCGGTTATGGAGATATCATTGTATCCGGAACAGCCGGATATCGGCCTGATCTGCAGTATTGAGAAATCGGGACATTCGCCATGTTCTGTATTCACTGCGAATTCTATCTCTACCGGCTCAGCCATGGCCTTTGCTCCGAGCTCAAGCACATCGTGGACAATGGAGGCCAGCGGAAGCATATCGTATTTCAGTATGCCGTTGAACGTCAGTATTCTCTCACCTTCCGCCATCGTCGATTCGGTGAGCATCCCGGATGACATATCCATGACAGATGCAATGCCCTTGAACGCTTTTGGATATCTTCCAGCCTCTTCCTGCAGAGGAACGGAGATGAGATTGTCGGAGTTCGATAGCGGATTGAAGCTGCTATTGAGATCGAGCGCATAGAACGAATCCTGAACAGATGATTCACTGATGAGAGATGATGAGGATGGAGCTTTTGGCTTTGCAGGGCAGAACCTGAATGCCGTTCCCTCATCGACAATTATCTTTCCGAACCCGAATGAGAGCATTCCGACACCATCCTCGGCTTTCTGGCCCGGAACAGGGTAGTAGTTCAGCGATCTTGCTACTCCGGATATATTCGGGTAGAGGATATCACCATGCCTCGATCCTGTGATCTGCTGGATGATCACGGCCATCTTCTCCTCTTCCATCGAATGGTAGGTGTGCTTGAGATACTCCTTGGCACAGTCGAAATAGGTTGAGGCCCATACCGACTTTATCGCCATCTCCAGCTCTGACAGGCGTTCATCGTCATTGCCAGCGTTGGATATCATGCAGGTCTGGTAGACACCTGCGAATGGCTGGAAGTGGGAATCCTCAAGAAGGGATGATGATCTGACGGAGAGGGGCTTCTTCACAATCGATAGGAATACCTTGAGATCTTCCCTGAGGTCTTCCGGGATATCAGCAGAGAGAAAGAGCTTCAGGATCTCATCATCACTGCTGTTTATGAAATGAAGCGAAGACAGACCATTCAGCTCCATGAACTTATCGAATATCTCTGTGGACAGGACAACCGTCCGTGGAATCGAGAGATAGATTCCGGGATACTTTGCGGCAAGACCTGCGGCTTTCATCTCCATTGCGATGAATGCGAGGCCTCTGCCTTTCCCTCCGAGAGAACCTTTGCCGATTCTGGAGAAGAAGAGAGTCTCATCGAATCCGCTTCTGGAGAATTCCGCGATGCTTCCTCTCGCTCTTTCCGCTCTGTAGTTCCTTATTGTCGTATAGAGCAGATCCCGGGTATCCTTGTCGCTTCTGCCTTCATCAAGGTTTATCGGCTTTATAAGAGAAGCAATCGTATAAAGCGACTGCGCCCTGAGCCATCTTGAGAAGTCGTTGCGCTTTGAGTGGTAGCGGAAGGAGGAGAGAGGAAGATCCTTGAGTATCTCCTGCACTTCCTTCATCGTTCCGGCTCTGGCTATCTCCTTTCCTGTCTCTGGATCGATGAAGACGAACGGTCCGAAGTTGTAATACCTGATGAAATGATCCTCAAGGTCCTGGAGTATCGTGTCCGAAAGCTTCCACAGGAAGTCAGCACCAAGCCTATCTGCATCAGCTTTGTTTGCTTTCTCCGTAGACTGTATCAGGACGGGCACCTCCGCATTGTCTGATTTGATAGCCTCCGTCAGCCTTATTCCTGCTCCTTCGTTTCCATCGGGGGAGGGGAAGGAAACATCGGTGATGACACCAAGGATATTCTCCCTGTACCGGGAATAGAGATCCCATGCCTCATCGTAAGTCCTTGCCAGGACGATCTTCGGTCTTCCTCGCATTCTCAGAGTCTTGCCCCATTCATTGAGGGCTTCAAGGATCGACATCCTGTTCTGATGGATCAGGCATGTGTACATCTGCGGCAGGTAAGAGGAGATGAACCGCACGGAATCCTCAACGAGTATGATTACCTGGACATCAGCCTCATTGGTGTCATGCTCTATATTCATCCTATCCTCTATGAGCTTGACCATCGCAAGGAAGAGCGATGCATTCCCCTGCCAGTAGAACATGTAGTCTATGAAAGGGCAGTTCTCGCCTTTCAGTTCCTTTGCCTTTCTGTGGTCAGGGGAGGGGGAGAGAGCAATCACAGGCATTGCGGGCTTGATCTTCTTTATCTCCTCGCATAGTCCCTCAACCCTGTCAGAACCGAGATCGAGCATGGTTATGACAAGATCGAATGGACGTTCATCGATGAGCCTGAGCGCCGATGCCTCAGATGATGTATGAGTGATCTTCGGTGGATTCGAGAGTCCGAGATCCGTATATTCCTTATATAATTCCTCTTCTACGCGTCCATCTTCCTCAATCGTGAACCTATCATAATCAGAGCAGATCAGGAGCACGTTGTAGACATGGCGCAGCATCAGGTTTGAGAATGGCAGCCATGTCTCATCCAGCAGGTACAATGCTATTTCCTCCCTAGAATCCAGCTGATTGCCGATGCCGCAATCAGCACAATGGCTATCCAGCCGAAAGTTGCAAGGTATCCATCGGATACGGGTGCTGCGATAGGGGATATCGCAAGTACCGCCAGATCCAGACCAAGCAGTATGAATGTTATCCTGAAAACTATCCGGGCTATATTGCTGTTCATGGAACCATTATAGAGCAACGCGGTTTTTCCTTCTACTTTCAAATGTCTTTATATCAATTTTTGTATATACAAAAAATTCTATCATCGAATTACGTATTACTATATTTATATTCAAAATTTTTAAGCAATACATAAGAGTTCTCGAATATTCTATTGATATTTATGAATCTTGGTTAAAATCCAGAGAAAAATTTATGTATAAGTAAAAATAAAGACTAAAAATTTCATTTGACGCATTCTGTATATGGATTTACTCTGGAATCGGAGGATGGTATGTACAGGCTTGATGATTTTATAGCAGAGATTGAAAGAAAGAATCCCTCTGAACCTGAGTTCATCCAGGCGGTAAGGGAAGTGACTGCATCGGTCATCGATACAGTCAATGATAATCCTATGTATATCAAGAACAGGATACTGGAGCGCATCACAGAGCCTGACCGCGTCATCTCCTTCAAGGTTGAATGGGAGGATGACGATGGGAACATCCATGTGAACAGAGGCTATAGAGTCCAGTTCAGCAGCGCTCTCGGGCCATATAAGGGCGGACTGAGGTTCCATGCTTCTGTTACGGAAGGAACGATGAAGTTCCTTGCATTCGAGCAGGTCTTCAAGAATGCTCTCACGACCCTTCCTATGGGTGGCGGAAAGGGTGGCTCTGATTTCTCCCCGAAAGGCCGGTCCGATGCGGAAATCCTCAGGTTCTGCCGCTCATTCATGACAGAGCTGTATAAATATATCGGTCCTGATACCGATGTCCCTGCCGGGGATGTAGGCGTTGGAGCCCGTGAGATCGGATATCTTTATGGACAATATAAGAGGATAGTAGGCGAGAATACCGGTGTCCTTACAGGAAAAGGCTATGGCTGGGGAGGTTCCCTTGTCCGCCCTGAGGCTACAGGATTCGGCACGATGTATTTCGCAGACAATATGATGCGGGATATGGGCGATGAGCTGAAAGGAAAGCGGGTTGCGGTCTCCGGTTTCGGAAATGTCGCATGGGGAGCTGCGATGAAGGCTTCTCAGCTTGGAGCGAAGGTCGTCACGATATCAGGTCCAGATGGATATATATATGATGAGGATGGTGTAGGCACACCAGAGAAATGGGCATATATGCTTTCTCTCCGTGCAAGCAACAATGATGTCGTGAAGCCCTATGCACAGCGCTTCAAGGCACAGTTCGTGGAAGGGAAGAAGCCCTGGGAAGTCCCTGTTGATATCGCATTCCCGTGCGCTATACAGAATGAGCTTACGGCAGATGATGCCAAGGCTCTTATCGATAATGGGGTAAAGGCTGTCGTTGAGACATCCAATATGGGATGTACGCTCGATGCTGCAGAGCTTCTTAAGAAGAACCGCATCGCATTTGCTCCTGGTAAGGCTGCAAACGCTGGTGGAGTCGCGGTCTCAGGTCTTGAGATGAGCCAGAACGCTATGCATCTGCACTGGAGCGCCCAGGAGGTGGATGACAAGCTACGCACCATAATGGGATCCATACATGACGAGTGCGTCAAGTATGGCAAGCAGGATGATGGCTATATCGATTACGCGAAAGGAGCGAACATAGCCGGCTTCAGAAAAGTTGCCGATGCTATGTGCCAGCTTGGATACTGATTTTCTTCTGCGGGTCTTTTATCAGAAGGCCCGCATGGCGATTCCTCCTGAAAAATTTTTTCAATGCTTGACGCATTATGACTAGCTGTGATATAAATTAGTTAGCCATAGCTAACCAAGTCATTCAGGAGGTGAGGAGAAGGGCTCAAGGCCGCCTGCTAAGCCATTCCGGTATCCCTTATGCGGTTTTCCACACGGAAACTTCTCCTCCGCTCCTCTTTTAATTGTTGCCAACTCCTCTTACTTGCGGTATCCTGCATAATTGCAGGAGACTATTGTGTTATGCGGTTTTCTCCTGCATGTGAAATATCATATTGGCTGTGGCTTTGCCACAATTGCAGAATTTGAGGAGTGTTATAATGGCAGACAAGAAAATGGTTACCATTGATGGAAACACCGCTGCAGCGCATATAGCATACGCTTTCAGTGATGTAGCCGCGATTTACCCGATTACTCCGTCCTCACCGATGGGCGAGTATGCAGATCTGTGGGCTTCTACAGGCCGCGAGAATCTCTGGGGCAAGAAAGTAGACATCATGGAGATGCAGTCAGAGGCAGGTGCAGCAGGAGCTGTCCATGGCGCTCTTTCCGCAGGTGCTCTTACAACTACATTCACAGCATCCCAGGGGCTTCTGCTCATGATTCCGAACATGTATAAGATCGCAGGAGAGATGATTCCTACAGTCTTCCATGTTTCTGCAAGAGCTCTGGCAGCACAGTCCCTCTCAATCTTCGGAGATCATTCCGATGTTATGGCTTGCCGCAATACAGGTTTCGCTATGACATGTGCTTCCTCCATCCAGGAAACAATGGATATGGCTCTTGTTGCTCACCTTTCGACTCTTGAGTCCGAGGTTCCTTTCCTTTCGTTCTTCGATGGATTCAGAACTTCCCATGAGATCCAGAAGGTCGAGGAGATCTCCTATGATGATATCAGGAGCATCCTTGATGAGAAGTACATCGAGCGCTTCCGCTCACGCGCACAGCGCCCAGAGCATCCGATGACAAAGGTTGCTGCTCAGAACGAAGATGTATACTTCCAGGGCAGAGAGACAGTAAACAAGTATTACGATGCTGTTCCGGCAATCGTCCAGAAGTACATGGACAAGGTTGCTTCCATCACAGGCAGACAGTATCACCTCTTTGATTATGTCGGCGCTCCAGACGCAACAGATGTCGTTGTTGTCATGGGTTCTGCAGCTGATACATTCGAGTGGGTTGTAGACTATATCAACAAGAATGGTGGCAAGGTTGGTCTTATCAAGGTCCGCCTCTACAGGCCGTTCTCTGCAGAGCACTTCGTCAAGCTCATTCCTGCAACAGCTAAGAGAATCGCTGTTCTCGACAGGACAAAGGAGCCTGGTGCTGTTGGTGATCCTCTCTATCTTGATGTCGTTGCAGCTCTTGATCTCCAGAAGAGAACAGGACTCAAGGTCATCGGAGGACGCTATGGTCTTTCCTCAAAGGATTTCACACCTACACATGCAAAGGCTGTATATGACTTCATGGCCCGTGATGATGCATGGCATGGATTCACAGTCGGTATCGATGATGATGTGACACATCTCTCCATCCCAGTAGGTGACAAGATCGATGTAACACCAGAGGGCGTTGTTTCCTGCATGTTCTGGGGCCTTGGTTCTGATGGTACTGTCGGAGCTAACAAGAACTCCATTAAGATCATCGGAGACAATACAGATATGAACGCACAGGCTTACTTCGCATATGATTCGAAGAAGTCCGGCGGTATCACAATCTCCCATCTCAGATTCGGAAAGGGCAAGCTCGATATGCCATGGCTCATCGACCATGCTGATTTCGTAGCATGCCACAACCCTGCATATATCGGCCGCTATGATATGCTCTCCGCTCTTAAGGATGGCGGTACATTCCTCCTTAACAGCCAGATTCCTTCCTCTGAGGTATTCAACCATCTCACAAAGGATATGCAGGAGCAGATCATCAAGAAGCACATCCACTTCTACAACATCGATGCTCTTGATATCGCAAGAAGCGTAGGCCTTGGATCAAGAATCAATACTGTTATGCAGGCTGCATTCTTCAAGATCGCAAATGTTCTCCCTGAGACAGAGGCTATCGACCTGATCAAGAAGTACATCAAGAAGACCTTCCTCAAGAAGGGTGAGGATGTTGTCAACAAGAACTGGGCTGCTGTAGACGGAGCATCTGACGCTCTTGTAGAGGTCAAGGTTCCTGCGACAATCACAGAGAGCTATGAGCCTAAGAGGCTTATCCCAGAAGATGCTGATGATTTCACAAAGAATGTCATCGAGCGCATCATGCACCTTGAGGGCAATGATATCCCAGTATCCCAGATGTCTTTCGATGGAAAGCTTCCTACAGGAACAGCAAAGCTCGAGAAGAGAGGCGTTGCAGCTTATGTACCTCATTGGGACAGCACGAAGTGTATTCAGTGCAACCAGTGTGTACAGTCCTGTCCGCATGCTGCTATCCGCGCAAAGCAGATAACACCAGAGGATATGGAGAAGGCTCCAGCAACATTCACAGCTATCAAGTCGAACACAAAGAATGACAGGAATCTCCTCTTCAAGATCCAGGTCTATCCAGAGGATTGCCAGGGCTGTGGCGTATGTATCGAGGCATGTCCTGCAAAGGAGAAGGCTCTCGAGTTCAAGCCGCTTGTTGAGGAAAGGGCAAATGGAGAGACAAAGAACGCTGAGTTCTTCGAGTCCCTTACATATGACAACCTCGATGGACTCAACATGGGAACAGTCAAGGGTCTGCAGTTCAAGCAGCCGCTCTTCGAGTTCTCCGGTGCATGTGCAGGATGCGGTGAGACACCATATGTCAAGATGCTTTCCCAGATTTCCGGCGAGAGAGCAATCATCGCTAATGCTACAGGCTGTTCTTCAATCTACTCCGGTACATTCCCGACAATCCCTTACACAAAGAGGGCTGATGGTCGTGGACCGGCATGGGGCAACTCACTCTTCGAGGATAATGCAGAGTATGGTCTTGGTATGAGGCTTGCAGTCGATTCCAACAGGAACCTCCTGAGAATCAAGTGCGATGCTCTTATGGCTAAGGGATGCTCAGCAGAGCTCAAGGCAGCTATTGAGAAGTGCTACTCTCTCTGGGATGACAACACATCTGAGGATTCAATCACAGCTCAGAAGGAAGTCCAGGCTGTTCTTGCAAAGGAGAAGGCTGCAGATGCAGAGTCTCAGGCTCTTCTCGACAAGATCATCGAGCTCCAGGATTACTTCTCTGAGAAGGATGTCATCATCATCGGTGGTGATGGATGGGCTTATGATATTGGATACGGTGGTGTTGACCATGTAATTGCTTCTGGCAAGAACGTGACGATCCTCGTACTCGATA
Source organism: uncultured Spirochaetaceae bacterium (assembly GCA_944389505.1). Taxonomy (GTDB): domain Bacteria; phylum Spirochaetota; class Spirochaetia; order Sphaerochaetales; family Sphaerochaetaceae; genus Ornithospirochaeta. The sequence continues at coordinate 327,351 of CALXMP010000001.1, read as the reverse complement.
CAGAGGTTTACTCCAACACTGGTGGACAGGCTTCCAAGTCGACGCCGATGGCAGCTGTTGCTAAGTTCGCAAATGCTGGAAAGAAGGTTGGCAAGAAGAATATGGGCTTCATGCTCATGACATACGGTCATGCATATGTTGCTTCTGTTGCTCTCGGCTATAACAGGCTCCAGACTCAGAAGGCACTGCAGGAAGCTGTTGCATACCATGGCCCATCAATCGTCTTCTGCTATGCTCCGTGTATCAACCACGGTATCAACATGAGATATTCTCAGGTTGAGGCAAAGAAGGCTGTTGAGGCTGGATACTGGCCGCTCTACCGCTTCAACCCAGAGCTTGAGGCAGGAAAGAGATTTGTCTGGGAGACAAAGCCAGCAACTGGTGATTATCAGGAGTTCATCAAGGGTGAGGTCAGGTATTCATCGCTGTACAAGACCAATCCTGAGGATGCTGATAAGCTCTTTGCACAGGCTGCAGAGGATGCAAAGGACAGACTTGCATTCTACCAGAAGTGCGGCGAGCTCCTTGGAGAGATCATCTGATCAGCTCCTTATGAGTAATACAATGGCCCGGGAAACCGGGTCATTGTTGTTTATGTAGAGTTCCTGTATTTGATCAGCACTACCTGAAAGCAATGGTAGACTGTTCTTTACAGGAGGATTTCAATGGGAAAATCTTTTAAGTTTCTTGCAGTAACGGCTGTGGTGGCAGCAATGTTGCTTGCTGGATGCGCAACTGCATCGCTTCCAGCGCCAACAGCAGAGGAAGCTTCGGCTTTCGAGTCGGAGCTGGGAAAGGTCCTGGCATCTTCTGGATTCAGCGGCTCTCTTGGATTCGCAGACAAGTCAGTACGCGGAGATTATCAGCCGGGAGATAAGCTTGGACTTTATACAGTGACACGCAATAGCCATGTCCGTATCGATGTTGATCTTTCAGATATCTTCAGCGGAGGAGCCACTGTCGCTTTTGATGTTGAGGCGTATTACAAAGCAGGAGAAGAGGATCGCAGCATCGGCTATGAGGCTGTTGTCGGCCGAGGGGAGGATGGAGCTAATGTCACGACCATCACCCGGGCAATGCTCAATGGCAAGGAGTTCGATCCAGCCGCAATGCAGGCAATGCTTGCAGACTGACGAAAAGCCCTCCGGTCTCATCCACCGGAGGGTTGATTATTTCTAATGATATCCGATTGGAGGTATAATACGCGCATGCGTAGGATAATTGCTTTTCTTTGTTTTGCTTTATTAGTTTCCTCGTTTTTCACAAGCTGTGATTTTCTTCTTGATATCGGTACAGAAGAGCCTGCTGTTCCATCCGCTGATGATGACAGCAATACGCTTCTTGGTTTTCCTTCAAATGCAGTCTCTGGTGAATCCCAGATAATTGAACGCGATGCATATACTCTGCTTTTTGATTACGATACCCTTCTTCCAGTATGGGTCTCTTGGCATCTTGATGCTGATGATTTCGGAGATACAGAAAGGGAAGATTCCTTTACTCCCGATCCAAAGCTGATAGAGGTGTATCAGGTAGAATATGAGGATTATACGAATTCCGGTTTTGATAGAGGGCATCTATGTCCAAATGCTGATAGGGATATAACTCCGGAGTCCGCCGCGGAGACATACTATATGTCAAATATCACACCGCAGAATCCGAACTTGAATCAACAGGATTGGAAATATCTTGAAGAGGCTTGCCGGGGATATGTGGAGAAGGGCTCAGAACTTTTCATAATTGCCGGAGTATATGGCAATGGTGGCATCAATGATGAAGGAAAAGAGCTGAAGACATATAAGAATCCAAAGGTTTCCGATGCAACTGAGATTACAATCCCAGCCCATTTCTGGAAAGTTGTTGTAATCATTCCCGATGGAGATGGTGATCTTTCAAGGATAGATGAGAAAGCAGTTGCCTTCGCTGTTGACTTTGAGAACAAGCCTGTTCCAGATGATCTTGACTGGAAAGACTATGCGATAAGCATAGATAAGCTGGAATCACTTACAGGCCTTGATTTCCTGTCAGCGCTTCCTGATGATATTGAGAGCGCTCTTGAGAGTAGGATGCAGGCAGGTATCTGATTTATATTCAAATCTTCGAGCCAAGGGCTATGTAGTTCCTTGGCTTTTGCTTTGACTTGGACATGATTTTGCTGCTGTGGCTATCCGTGTTAATATTGCTGATAGGGGATGGAAAAGGAGTCATCTGATGCTATACGGGATTATCGTTCGTACACCTTTTGGCAGATTCAATGGGAAGATGGATCTTGAGATCAATGAGGGCAAGGTATCGGGAACGCTTTCATTCATGGATTTTTCATCTGAGTTCCATGGAGAGGGCGATATGGATGGATTCAGCTTCTCCGGTTCGTTTGATATCCCCATAGGCTCATTGGATTATAAAGCCGAGGCATCGGTGAAGGATGATGGTGTTCATGGCATTGCTGACACAAGGCTTGGAAAGCTTGAGTTTGCGCCGGAGCGCTGAGAAAATTTTCCAGGGTTTGGTTTTCCTTGTCCAAAAAAAGCGATAAAAGAGCCAAAAATCTTCGTTTACGGTATCAGATAACCATGTGAAACTTTACTCAGAGGTAAAACTAAAATGCAGGAGGATCCTGCATAGGAGGTTCCAATGAGAAAGCTTTTCACAGCACTGCTTGTGATGGCAGTAGTATGCGGCACAGTATTCGCTAGTGGTTCGCAGGAAGCAGCAGGCGCAGTAGTCGGCAACGCAGCAAAGCCGGTAATTTTCTTCAATAGACAGCCTTCCGATCCAACAACAGGTGAGATCCAGATGGATGTCATGGAATGGAATGATAAGACATATTATGTCGGATTCGATGCAGCAGGCGGTGGAGCAGTCCAGGGACAGCTTATCGTTGACTATCTCGCATCTGCAGATCCGGCAGTTATCGACCGCAATGGTGATGGAGTCATCGGATATGTTCTCTGCATCGGAGACGTCGGACATAATGATTCCAAGGCAAGAACCCAGGGCATCAGAGAGGCTCTCGGAACATGGAATGGATCAACAGATCCTGGCCAGGCTCAGGAAGGCTCTGCTAATGTCGGTGGAACAGAGATGAAGGTTGTTGAGCTTGCTTCTATGGCTATGACAGGTCTTGATGGATCTACATGGAATGCAAATGCTGCAACAGATGCTATGCTCAACTGGGCAACATCCCTTGGCGATCAGATTGATATGGTCGTATCGAACAATGATGGTATGGCAATGGGCTGTCTCCAGGCTTCCAACTATCCAGAAGGTGTTCCAATCTTCGGATATGACGCAAATGCTGATGCTATCGAGGCTATCGGTGCGGGAAGACTTACAGGAACTGTTTCCCAGAACGTAGATGCACAGGCTACAGCTACTCTCCAGGTCATCAGGAACCTTCTTGATGGACTTACAGGCAATGATGTAGTCACAAAGGGCATCACAGAGCCTGACCAGTATGGCAACAAGATCTCTGCTGATATGGAATATCTCCCAGAGACAAAGGCTCTCCTGGCTGCTAATACTGGCGTAAATGCTTCCAACTGGACAGAGTATCAGGCTGGCGCAAGAGACGCTGGAATCAAGCAGACAAATGCAGAGTCGAAGAGAGTTATCCTGACTATCTACAACAGTGCAGATAACTTCCTCTCATCGTCATACGTACCTGCTCTTCAGTACTATGCTCCGCTTCTCAACCTTGATCTTACGATCGTACAGGGTGACGGACAGAATGAGGCATCATGTCTCGACAGATTCACGAATCTCAACAGCTTCGACGCTTATGCCATCAACATGGTTAAGACGAACTCCGGCTGGGATTATCTGGATAAGCTTCAGTACTGATCTGGATTGCAATGGGAATGATGGCGGAGGTGGATGCTTCCGCCATCATCGGTTTCCGGTATCCGCTTCGGGGGTACGGAGTCATTCTGTTCCGGAGGGTCTGTAATGAGCGGAAGAACAGTTTTGGAAATAAAGGATCTGTCGAAATCCTTTGGAAAGAACAAGGTTCTCGATGGAATAAATCTTAAAGTGGAAGAAGGAACAGTCTGCGGTCTCATGGGTGAGAACGGAGCTGGCAAATCCACTATGATGAAATGCCTTTTCGGTATTTATGCCAAAGATGAAGGGCAGATTTCACTATACGGCAAGCCTGTTGATTTCAAAGGGCCGAAAGAAGCGCTTGAAAGCGGTGTCGCAATGGTCCATCAGGAGCTTCAGCAGTGCCTGGACCGCACTGTCATGGACAATCTCTTCCTTGGACGGTATCCGAAGAAAGGAGGGTTTGTCGATGAGGCCAGAATGCTCAGGGAGAGCAATAATCTATTTGCTCGCCTCAAGATGAATGTTAACCCGCAGACAGTGATGAGGACAATGTCCGTTTCCCAGCGGCAGATGGTTGAGATTGCAAAAGCTGTCAGCTATGACGCAAAGCTGATTGTTCTTGATGAGCCCACAAGCTCTCTTACCGAAAGAGAGGTAAAAAAGCTTTTCTCAATTGTCGATGATCTCAGGAAGCAGGGCGTATCCTTTGTATATATATCGCACAAGATGGATGAGGTCTTCGAGATCTGTGATGATGTCGCTGTCCTGCGTGATGGAAAGATGATCTTCAAGAAATCCACAAAGGAAACGGATATGAATGAGCTTATCACCGCTATGGTAGGCCGTTCTCTCGATAAGCGCTTCCCTGATGTGGATAACACTCCTGGAGATGATTACCTTGAGATCCGCAATCTGACAACGAAGTTCAACCCAGTACTTGAGGATATATCATTCACGGTCAGGAAGGGCGAGATCTTCGGAATCTATGGGCTTGTAGGAGCAGGAAGGAGCGAACTGCTTGAATCCCTCTTTGGCATACGCACCATAGCATCCGGACAGATACTCGTAAATGGAAAGAAGATGCGCTTCTCATCTTCGAAGGATGCCATGAATCACTCCTTCGCGCTCGTTACAGAGGAGCGTAAGCTCAATGGAATGTTCGGCAAGGATACAATCAGATTCAATACGACCATTACGAATCTCGATGCCTATAAGACATTCCATCTTCTTGATAATAAGAAGCTCTATGATGCAGCTAACCGCGAGATAAAGCAGATGAATACTAAATGCGTTTCCAGTGAGGAGCTTATAACAGCGCTGTCCGGAGGAAACCAGCAGAAGGTAATCATCGGCAAGTGGATGGAAAGGAGTCCTCAGATCTTCCTGATGGATGAGCCGACCAGAGGTATCGATGTCGGAGCTAAGTATGAGATCTATCAGCTGATAATAAGAATGGCAAAAGAGGGCAAGACGATAGTAGTTGTATCGTCGGAGATGCCTGAGATTCTTGGAATAACCAACAGAATCGCGGTCATGTCCAACCACAGGCTTGCCGGAATCGTCAATACGCAGGAAACCGATCAGGAGGAACTCCTGAGGTTATCTGCTAAATATCTGTAAGAGGAGGGGATGTATGGCAGAGAACAAAGCTCAGGAAATAATGACAATAGAGGAAGATAAGCGTATACAGCAGTATACGGAGGAACTCAAGGCTCTTCGTATCAATGGTGTAACGAAAGTCGCTGACTGCAAGATCCAGATGGATGCAGTCAGGAAGAATAAGCTTCTTGAGGAGGGCGACAGAGCAAAGGAGCTTGCGCGCCTCAGCTCAGAGCTTGAACAGGCGAAGGCAGTCGCTGCAAAGAACAAGGAAAAGGTTGAGGCACTCTCCAAAGAAGCCGTTGCTTATGTGAATACTGTGGCCAAAGACATAGAGGCTGCTGTTGTCGCTAAGCAGAATAAGCGTATGGCTGGTGCCAAGGCTTACTATGAGAAGGAAGTCGCTGAGATAAAGGCTGCGGGAGCAAAGCGCAGGGAAGAGGTGCAGAAGGAATATGCATCAGCCGATCCCAAAGAGCTGAAGAGCGAGCTCGCAATAGCCGATTATGAGCTTAGGAGCGCGCTTTTTGATGCAAAGAGCCGCTATAATCATGAGATTGATCAGGCAAAGGCCGCCAAGAATCAGGTATTCGTCGATCATATCCAGAAGAACAGAGAGCTGAGGAACGGCAAGACGAAGTTCAGCGAGGATATGGTGATGAAGTGGAAGAACTACAAGACCAACTTCAAGGCCTCGAAGTTCTTTCTGGCAAACGGCCTCTATCTTGCAATCCTCGTTTTCTTCATCGTGTGTATCATCATCGCACCGATGAGAGGAGCGGGAAACCTGCTTACGCTGCCTAATATCTTCACGATTCTTGAGCAGTCATCAACCAGGATGTTCTATGCTCTTGGTGTTGCAGGTCTTATCCTTCTTGCTGGTACTGACCTGTCCGTAGGCCGTATGGTTGCATTAGGATCTGTTACAACAGGCCTTATACTCCATCCGGGAATGAATATCGTTTCATTCATGGGTATGGGACCTTGGGATTTCTCAGGACTTCCGATGGCTTTCCGCGTAATCATGGCACTTGTGCTCTCGGTTCTGTTCTGTACGTTCTTTGCGACATTCTCTGGATTCTTCTCTGCTAAGCTGAAGATGCATCCATTCATATCAACGCTGGGAACGCAGCTCATCATTTATGGACTTCTGTTCTTCGGAACATCCGGAACGCCTGTCGGATCGATTGATAGGGGAATCAAGGATCTTATCGGAGGAAGATGGACGCTCGGAGTGCTCAATGGCCAGCTTATCACATTCCCGAAGCTGATTATCCCTGCTGTCATCGCGGCGGTAATCGCATGGATAATCTGGAATAAGACGACGTTCGGAAAGAATATGTATGCCGTCGGAGGAAACGCCGAAGCAGCAGCTGTATCCGGTATATCGGTATTCAAGGTCACGCTTCTTGTATTCATGATGGCTGGTATCTTCTATGGCTGCGGATCCTTCCTCGAGGCATTCAGAGCCAATGCAAGCGCAGGAACCGGACAGGGCTATGAGATGGATGCCATTGCGGCCTGTGTTGTCGGTGGAATATCGTTCAACGGAGGTATCGGAAAGATTGGCGGAGCGGTAATAGGCGTTATCATCTTCACATCGCTCACATACTGCCTGACATTCCTTGGAATCGATACGAACCTCCAGTTTGTATTCAAGGGTCTTATCATTCTTGCCGCTGTCTCCCTCGATAGCATCAAGTATCTTAAGAAGAAGTGATCAGGAGGAAGAGCCGGGGTTGCTTATCCCGGCTTTTCCATATATTCATACTCTATATGCGCCGCTTCTTTTCTCTCGCATTTGTACTTGCCGCAATCATTCTGTCTGTCTCCGCTTCAGGAAGCAAGGAGGAGGACTTCATCGGAGTAAGCATCTACCGTGCAGACGATGCTTTCACCGAAGAGGAACGGCAGTGGATCGAGAAGGACAGCATTGGACTTATGCCTGTCAGGGTCAAAGCCGCTGAGAATAGGCAGAGTATCCAGAATGAGCATATCTCACAGTTCATAGAGGATGGTGCAAAGGCAATCATCGTCAATCCTGTCGACAGGACAGCTTCTGGTGCCATAATCGAGAAATGCCGCAAGGCAGATGTCCCTCTGGTCTTCATAAACAGGGAGCCCCTTGCTGATGATATGGCAATCTGGGACAAGGTCTATTATGTAGGGGCTCGGGCAGAGTCTGCGGGAAGATTTGAGGCAAAGATATTCATCAATTACTGGTACAGCCATCCGGAGGCAGATAAGAACGGTGATGGCATCTTGCAGTTCGTGATAATAAAAGGAGAGCCGGGGCATCAGGATACGGAGCTCAGGAGCGAATATCTCATGCGTACACTGGCTGAATCGGGCATCGTTCTCGATAGGCTTGACGAGGATACGGCTTTATGGGAGCGGGAGCGGGCAGAGGATCTCATGTCGGCATTCCTGGCAGTCCATGGAGATGCGATCGAGGCTGTATTCGCAAACAACGACCAGATGGCTCTCGGCGCTATTGATGCCCTGAAGAACGCAGGATATTTCTCAGAGGGAAAATATATGCCTGTAATCGGATGCGATGCCATCCCCGCAGGTCTGGAAGCACTGCAGGATGGAACACTTCTCGGTACGGTCCTGAATGATGCTGAAGGGCAGGGAAAAGCTGCCTACAGGATTGCATTCGAGCTTGCTTCAGGAAGAATCCCGACAGAGGAATCCATCGGATACCCACTCACAGATGAAAAATATGTATGGATACCGTATACGATGATGATTCAGGGCAATAATCTGATATAATCGTCTTAGTCATTATCATGGAGGTGCATAATGGAGATAATCGATGTGCGGAGCGATGAGTTCCGTGAATACGGTGAAGTCCTTGAGGGTATTGATGTTTCAGAGCTCCTTCAGGTCCTTGATACAGAGTCGCCGTGTCCTGATGATGGAACTGTCTATGTCCCATCTGTTCCTGAGCTTGAGAAGCTGTCTGTATATAGCGTCATAAGCGATCATGTCTATGGTGGTATGCCTGTTGAGATTGGCTACTGCAATGGAACCAACTATAAGCTGAACTGCCTTGAATGGCATCGTGGCAGCGAGGTGAATGTTTCATCTTCATCGTTCGTGCTGCTTCTTGCGAAGATCGATGAGATCATCGGAGGAAAGCTTGATACAGCCAATGTTAAGGCCTTCAGAGTTCCTGCAGGTGTTCCTGTGCTCGTATATGAGACAACGCTCCACTATGCTCCTTGCGGACATTTCCGTGTCATCGTAGCACTGCCTAAGGGAACGAATACCGATAAACCTGTTATTGAGAACAAGATACCAGAGGATCAGTATCTCTGGGCACGCAACAAGTGGCTTATCGCGCATCCTGATACAGCTGAGGCTAAGCAGGGCGCCTATGTAGGTCTTTCCGGGGAGAATATCGACATAAGCGATGATTTCAAGGCCTGATGCTTCAGGGCTTCACCATTATAGGCTCTATCGGTGGCAGATGCGGAATCAGTATCGTCACCGTTGTTCCTTCATCGGGCTCCGACCAGATCGAGAGCCCGTATTTCTCACCATATGACAGCTTGATCCGCTCATCGATATTCCTCAATCCGATACCATTGCCTGATGATACAGTATTCTCCTGATCGGGATTCAGTATCGCGGCTGCAGTCTCGCTCTTCATTCCCACACCGTTATCGGAGATGATTATCTTTATTCCATCATCCACGGCCTCGGCTTTAATCTCTATCCGTCCTTCTTCCTGAAGGTACTTTATGCCATGGTAGATTGAATTCTCAACGATGGGCTGGACTATGAGCTTTATCGTTGGTGCATTCTCAAGCTCTGGAGGGATGGTTATCGAGTAGGTGAACTTGTCTTTGTATCTCATGGATTGGATATCGAGATAGTTCTGCACATGCAACAGCTCTTCCGATAATGTTATGACATCATGTCCTTTCGCTATTGATATCCTGAATAGACGTGCAAGGGCTGATACCATCTTCACAACGCCGTGATTGTCTCCAGTCTCCGCCATCCATATGACGCTGTCGAGCGTGTTGTAGAGGAAGTGAGGATTGATCTTTGCCTGAAGGGCGTCGAGCTCTCTCTGCCTCTTTATCTCCTCCGTCGCTTTTATCCTCTTCATGAGAACCTTGATCCTTGCGACCATGATCCTGAATGATGATGATAGCGATTCGACCTCTATGGAGTGACTCTGCGGTAGCGATACCTTAAAATCACCTGTCTCTACCTTCCTCATCTCGCTTTCCAGTCTTCTGAGAGGTCTTGTGATGTGCTTTGATATTATCGTTGTCGCTATTATGGAGATAATGATCATCACAGCGGAGATGAATAGAAGCGCCGTCTGGAATGACCCCAGATCATCCATGATCTCATCCATCATGGCGACTCCGACGATTCTCCATCTTGTCTGGTTCACAGTCTGTATGACTGTAAGGCGCTCGTGTCCTGCAAATTGTGATATGTATGTACCGTATACATGGTCTGAAACGCCTTCCAGATCTTCCAGAAATTCACCGCTGTCGATTTCCTGCTGGTTCGGATGGTATATTATCTCGCCATCATTGGAGATGAAGTAAATGTAACCCGAGGCTGCAAGATTGGCATCCTCCGACAGCTCCCTTATGGAATTGAAATTCAGGTCTATGGAGAGTACTGCGGAGCTTGTTGCTCTGTTCATATCACCATAGCTGATGAGCTGGGAGAATGTTATCACGAGGCCGGTCTGTCCCGAAGGAAGTGTCTGGAGCCTTGGGCCTGTGAAGAAGAAATCGCCTTCGCCTTTCACCGCCCTTGAGAACCAGAGCTCGTCCCTTGACGCTGGAGTGATTGAAGGGGCTGTGGTCAGCAGAGGATTCCCTTCCAGATCAAAGGCATCGATACGGACAATGTCATTTCTGGATGAGACTATTGCCTTAAGCCTTTCTGTTATGGCATCGGCATTCAGAGCCGATGTATCGCGCGCCAGATTGCGGGCGTACGCGGCTATGCCAGTAATGCCATCTATGTATGTCTCAGCGTTGTTGTTGACCTGGGTTATGACCTCTGTAGTACTGCGTACCATTATTCCGGTCACCGCATTTGTGAGGAATGCATTCACTGTGATGCTCACAACTAGGATCAGTATTGTAAGCATCAGTGCCATCAGCAGGGAAATGGTTGTTCTGATGGATATTGCCCGCATCTTCATTATTGTCTGTTCCCTGCTCTGAACTGCGAAGGTGACATGCCTATGTTCTTCTTGAATGTGAATGAGAAGTAATTGGGCTCAGAGAACCCTATTGCCTCTGCAATCTCATATGTCTTCTTGTCTGTATTCTTCAGCAGTTCCTTTGCCTTTTCCAGCCTGATGTTCGTAAGATACTGCACAAATGACAGTCCTGTCTCCTTCTTGAATGTCGTAGAGAAATATGCAGGGGATACGGAAATCTCATCCGCAACCTGATCAAGCCCGAACGACGAGTCGGAGTAGCGTTCCTTTATGATCCGCTTTGCATTCTCCACGAACTGAATATGGGAGTTTTCCCTTACTCCCGATGCCATCTCATTGGCAGATACCGCAAGGCGCTTTGCCAGCTCTTCAGCTCTTGCGGAGGTGTTTGCATGCGAGAGCTCGAGAAAGAGATCCTCTCCCTCGAGAAGCAGTGCTATATTCCTTCCATATGAGGCACAGATCTCGGAGATTATCGAGAGGATGGAGAGCACTGCATTCTGGATATCCGCAGTCTCGGCAAGTCCTGTGAAGAAAGCATGGATCTTCTCCTCTGTCTCCTCCGCAGTCCCGAATTTCAGGGCCATGACAAGCTCCGTCTTCAGATCGCTCCTTGTTTTCTCATCCTTTGCGCCATTGACGCTTTCGACGTCGCTTATCGATATGATATGCTGCTCCGGATAGATATGGGTATAGTTCAGTGCCTCCATCGCGCTCCTGTATGAAAGGGGCAGTGAGCTTATCTGGAAGACCACCTCTCCGATTCCTATGCTGAATGGATGGGAGAAGTAATGGACAAGCCTGGACTGGAGCAGTGATAGAGAGCGGTATATCTGCTTGATGAAGAGCGCCGCGAAATCCTTTCCCATCTCAGATGAGAAGATCAGCACAATCTGATTCTCATACTGGAAAGACAGCATATTGCCACTGTCCTCTGTGCTCTCCTCAATGATCTCCTCCATTGCGACCGATGACAGCGTCTCAAGTGGAAGGTCGATTACCGAGACTGCGAAGATATTCCCTTTCAGCGGAACCCCGTATTCGCTGGCTTTCTCCGCAATCAGTGTCTCATCCTTCTTTCTTGTCGGGGTTATGAGCGAGACGAGGAATTTCTCTTTGTATACATCGAATGCATCCCTGTAGAAAGCTTCAAGCTTCGTCCTGTCAGATACTCTGGCGACGTCCTCATCGAGCTTTGCACGTATTCTTCCAAGAAGGGCTCTCATTGAATCGATGCTGACGGGCTTCAGAACATATTCCGCAGCCTTAAGGCTGAGAGCAGTCTGGGCGAATGTGAATTCGTCATATCCTGAAAGGAATATGACTTCAACGGTCTGTGAATACTTCTCCCTGACTTCCTGTATGAACTGTATGCCATCCATGTATGGCATGCGGATATCCGTGATGATGACGTCTGGCATCGTCTCTGAGATGATCTCAAGCGCTTCCATGCCATTTGATGCTTCTCCCATGACAGAGAAACCATATTCCTCCCATGGGGTAAGGTCTTTTATCGAGTGTCTTACAGCTTCTTCGTCTTCAACAAGGAGTATCGTATACATGCTATCTGTACATTGCGATTATGCTCTCCAGCATCTGGATCATCTTCTTCCTGTAGTTCTCTGGCTCCAGGATCTTTACGGATGTGCCGCACTGGATAATCCTCAGCATAAGCTCTATCGAGTTCTCTGCCTCCATATGGCACAGCAGACTTCCATCGCTCAGCCTGCTTATCTCCGGCTTTCCGTGTATTATCTCGGAGAATGAATTAAGCGCGCTCTTCTCCTTCAGGATCAAAGTGAGCGGAATCATATCGATGGCATCATATCTCTCTTCCTCCTTATGGGAGAAAGGCCTGAGGTTATCAGGGATTGTGTATGTCTCATCGAGCATCTTCGCTTCAGTTATCGAGGCGATATCAAGGGTGATGATATCTTTCGTATGCCTCAGTCTTCCCGTTACGGTGATAGGTCTTCTGCCTGTCTGATCCTCCTTGAAGCCGATGAAGTAGGGGGCGATCTCAATCTCCTCCATATCCTTCTCCGCTGTGGATATCCTTGCTATCCTTCCGGAAACCCAGCAGTCGATCAGGACCTCAAGCACCTGATTGTACTGTCCGGCACTCTCCCTGTCTTTCTGTATGGCTGTCTCAATCTGATCTGCTATGCTCAGCGCATTCTCGCTGATTCTCGGAGCATATGAACGCATGTTCATGGCAAGCTTACGAAGTGCCGATGCAAGATGAGGGCTTCTGAACTCTGCAGTTGAAGCGAGAGCCTCAGCTCCCATGTTGAATGCAAGGCTCTCATATACGGAAAGCTCCATGGGAGAAGAATCCGCATCCTTGCTTTTAAGCTTTATGAGATTGTTCTCCTCATATATATCGATATGCTCCGAGAGCTCATCGACATATCGTGATATAGTGGATCTATGCACTCCAAGGCGCCGTGCTATCTCCGCTCTCCTTATACCCTCTGGATGGGATCGGAGCAGAAGCTCAAGCTGCGCGATGCGTTCACCTTTCATGTAAGGAATTCTAGCATGGAACCGGTTCGTTTCATAGATTTAGTTCTCTGTGGTATAGTGTGGACATGAATGAAGATCTGGAGAAACTCGAGATACGGCTTAGCTATCTTGAGAAAGAGAATGCGGAGCTCAATGAGGCTGTTCTTGAGTGTGATAGGACGATATCCGAACTGCTTAAGAGAATCGAGAAGCTGGAGCTGAATGTTGAGGACCTGATAGAGGAATCGGGTGAGAGCAGGCCTAACCGCAAGCCGCCTCACTATTGAAAAAGCAGCCCCTTCCTGAGCTGCTATCGGTTTCTCATTTCCTGACCCATTCTGAATAGGCTTCGAAGAGGACTGTGTCGTTCTTCCCATACTCCTCTTTCATGAGTCTGTGGACGAATGATAGTTTATCATCTGTCTCTGCCGTCAGCGCTGTCTGGCCATAGATCTTGTCATTGCTGAATGTCTGATGCTCCCACTGCACATCGAGCATCGATGGCCTGTAGGTTTTCAGGATATCCTCATCCATAGCCTCTGTTATCCACCTGAGGTATACGACATTGTTCACATGCTTGTTGTAGTCGATATCATAGTAAGCAGGAGTAGGGCGGTATATCATGTACTCCTTGATCTTCTCGGCATCATCGTATTTGATGATCTTCCCGATATCAGGATTGACGAAATACTTATCAGCGGGTGCTGGCTGTATGCTGCCCATGACCTCCTGAGGCCTGACTGGTCTTTTCCTGTTCATATCGATCACTGCCCAGAGCGTCATAGCTTCAAAAATCTTGCTGCCATTGCAGTATCCATTCACGACACGGGGGCAATGAAGCCTGTATGGTTCCTGCGGCCATGTCTCAAGATTCAGGGTGTCACGCCACGACGATGAACCATAGAACAGGGCTCTCGTTCTTGTAATAACCCATGTCCAGCCTTTCTCTCTCTGCAGATCATCGATAGCTATGCCAAGCTTCGATGCATGCTCTCCCCCCATTTCCTGGATAGCTGAGAAATAGAAAGGAATCGTTGCATCGTAGAACATGTCCGTATCTGTTGCACGTACAAAATAATCCTCGTAAGCGACATTTTCACTGCTTATTCTCATTTTCCTCATCCTTTTCCGGTCTATAGAACAGAAGAATGGATCTTCCATACTTTCTTTCATCAATAAGGCGGTAATCACCGATTCTGGACTCCCATGCTTTTCGCTCTTCCCTGGGAAGATGGATGATGAAAAGCCCCGTATCCTTGACTATGCCATATCTGCTGCAGGCCTCGGCAAGCTTCGGCTTCTCCTCCATGGGAAACGGAGGATCGGCATAGACTATAGAGTACTTATACGGCGTGGATGAGATGTATCTCATCGCATCCATCATGAATAATCTGTGGGGTTCCTCGACAAATGCAAGATTCTTCTCGATAGTCTCTTTCTTTCCTCTATCCATCTCGACAAGATGGATGGGAGAGGCTCCTCTCGAAGCTGCCTCGATTGCTACACATCCAGAGCCCGAGAAGAGATCCAGGAATGGAACGCCCTCGATATCCCCGAGAATCGAGAACATCGACTCCCTCATCATATCCATCGCTGGACGGATGATGCCTGGGGGACAGGCTATCTGACGTCTAACATATTTTCCGCCTGTAATGCGCATAACCTGAAGATTACCTACTGTCTTTTTTCTTTTCAAGGCTTTTCTGCATCAGGAACATGATGACAGCCATCATTATGATGATAGCGTAACCAAGGACACTCAGGACGTCCGGTGTCTGATTAAGTATGAAATATCCGAGGAGTGCAGCAAAGAGGATCTGGGAGTAGTCATAGACCGATATCTTCCTTGCCGGAGCGAATGAATAGGCCGCTGTAATTGAGAACTGCCCTGCAGCTGCTGCAGCGCCAGCAAGGATAAGTATAAGAACCTGTTCTGAAGTCATCGGGCTGTATCTGAATAGCAGATAGGGAAGGGTGACGAGACAGGAGAACGTAGAGAAGAACAGTACGATAACCGGTCCTTTCTCTCCGCGCTTTCCAAGTGCTCTGACACAGGTATATGCACTTCCAGCCCCCAGACCTCCAAGAAGACCAATCAGCGATGTCCCGAGATCGGTATTGGAGAATGAGGGTTTTATAATAAGGAGGCTGCCGGCAAACGCTCCGGCTACGATCAATGCCTCCTTTATGCTTACTTTCTCCTTCAGGAAGATAGCACTGCATATCAGCGTGAAGAACGGCGAAAGCTTATTGAGCATCGATGCATCGGCAAGGACAAGATGGTCGACTGCGTAGAAGTTGCAGAGGATTCCGACAGTACCCAGCACAGAACGCAGTATGAGAAGGGGAATATTCCTTCTATCCACTGTGATATCATGCCGATTCTTCAGAACGACGGCCAATGCAAAGACCGCAGCTACCGCATTCCTGAAGAAACTCTTCTGTATTGATGGGATATCGCCAGCGAGACGCACAAGCATATTCATCACGGCAAAGCTGAATGCCGAGATGATTATGCATATTATTCCCTTGTGTATATCCTTCAGTCCTCCGGCCATAGTCCAGTCTCTGGAGCAACTTTTGCCATGCCATCGATTGTGATCTGCATCAGTTCAGAGAGATCCATCCCGAGCATCTCCGCTCCGTTTGCTATTACCTCCCTGTTGACACCGGCTGCAAAGGATTTCTCCTTCCATTTCTTCTTTACTGACTTGACTGTGATGCCTTTCATCTTCTCCGGTCTCATCAGTGCTGTTGCATGGACAAGACCTGAAAGCTCATCGATTGTGTAGAGGAATTTCTCCATCTGCCTCTCTGGCTTGATGTCTGTGACAAGACCATAGCCATGGGAGCATATCGCATGGATCATATCATCTGGAAGATTGATTTCCTTCAGCAGTTCCGGAGCCTTCTTGCAATGTTCCTCCGGGAACATCTCCCAGTCGATATCATGAAGAAGACCTACGATTCCCCAGTATTCCGGATCCTCTCCGAATTTAGCCGCGCCTTCTCTCATTACGGCTTCTACTTCAAGCGCATGATGGTAAAGGCTTTCCGACTTATTGTATTTTCTGAAAAGCTCAAGAGCTTCTTCTCTTGTTGCCATGATTTCCTCCTTATTGCGAGGATTATATCAAAGGGGAGGTATTTTGGACAGGATTCGCGTACATTATGGATATGTTGACTTTCAGTATCCATACTTGTTAAAGTACTGAACGGTATTTATTGCCAGGGCTCTTAGCTCAGCGGTTAGAGCAAAGGACTCATAATCCTTGGGTCGCCGGTTCAAATCCAGCAGGGCCCACAACAAACACATAAGGTGATCAAAGCCTTTTCTTACAGCGAGGAGCGGTATTCCAAGGAGCCGCTCCTTATTTCTTCATATGCAATTTTCAGAATCAGGTTATCGGCAGGGGACTATCAGCAGCCCAGAAATCGGGCGTTTTCAAGACTTATTTCGGCAACCTCTGTATTTCCTTGGAAATTTCAGCTACCCATCTCGGAGTTTTGCCAAATAGTGTGAAAACGATAGAATTTGCTGGGGGGTTTGGCGTCCTATTCTGTAATAAGCAGGATTTACTATAATAAGCATATGGAATATCAGAATATCCTCGCATTTATTACCACAAGGCACGAATTCAGGGAATGGCTTGAAGAGAATTCATCTGTAGAATCTGAATGCTATCTTTTTTTAACGAGAGGAAAACCCGTGGACAATGAGCATTTCTGGTATCTCGATGCTGTGGAGGAAGCCCTCTGTTTTGGCTGGATTGATAGTACCATCCGGATGATATCAGGAAAGGCCATGCAACGCTTCTCGCCAAGAAGGGCAACATCAGGCTGGACAGAGCTCAACAAAGAGAGGGTGCGGAGACTGGAAAAACTTGGACTGATGACAGATGCGGGTAGAGCAGTGCTTCCCCCGATGGGTCTGAAAAGATTTAACCCAGACAAGGAAGTTGTGGCCGCATTGAAAGCAGCAAGAGTCTGGTCAAAATTCCGGACATTCCACCCTTTATATCAACGTATCAGGCTTTCAAACCTCGCCCTTTGTAAAGTCCGTCATCCCTCTTCTTACGCAAGGATGCTTTCTCATGTAATAGAAGAGACAAAAAAAGGAAGAATGTATGGTAGCTGGAATGATTACGGGAGGCTTCTGGATTATTAACGGGAAGTAATCAATACTCCTTCTATGAAGGAACAAGCTCGAGCATCTCTCATGTCCTCAGATTCTGCCCGCAGTAGGCGGTGACAATAAAGCCGTTCTTCATGTTCCAAAGTTGAGTTTTACCAAATTGTTTCGAGTTTTGCCTGATAGTGTGGATTTACTTTTCCTGCAGCATATTCTACTTCAGCAGAAGTTCATATTGTTCGCCATCAACATAATTACCACCTAGGCAGAACAGCATTCTGAGCCCACCTGAAAATTCAAAACCATTTCTTTTGTAGAAAGCTATAGCTCTTTTATTATCAGCCCGGACAGTCAGGCCGATTATCCTGATTCCACGTCTCTTCGCTTCTGCTATCGCTTCTTCAAGAAGATGCTGTGCAATGCCTGCCCCCCAATATTCTTTTCTGACTGCAATTCCCATCTCTGCACGATGCCTCAGGCGCTTTCTATTCTGTATTCGAATATCGCAGGAACCGCATATGCTACCATCTGCTACAGCAATAATAGAAAAAGAGCCAGAGCCATTTGTATTCCTGATAAAAGATTGTTCATCCTCTACTGTCATCGCTGCCGCTTCCTTGGCAGAACACGCAAGATTATCTGTTTCAGAGACAACAACTCTGAAAAATTCAAGGTATGCAGAAGCATCACTCTCTCTTACAAATCTATATATCATAGCAATATCCCTCCATTCCTATTGATATCAAAAAGTCAGATACAAGCTATATGCCAAATTTCTCAAACACTAACTTTTTGATAGAAGATTCATAACCAAGGTGATCATAACATCTTTCTCTTCCGGTCTTGATTCAGCAATCATCAGCGTTATAGCAACTAGAGCTCCATTGGTAATCACCTGCCTGCTGAGGTAAACAACATTCCGTTCTTTTTCATCAACCTCGGCCATATGTGCGATTATCCTGGACTGAAGCTCAATGGTCTTTCCCTGAGCTTCAAGTCTTCGCTTGTTTTCGGCATAACCACGAAGCAGATAGTCATTGAGGACTGTTGTTGCCCACTTCCTGAATGCAATTCCACGTTTTGATTTCACTCTATAACCAACGGAGATTATGACATCAAGATTGTAATATTCAATCAAACGTTCAACGGATCTACTACCTTCAAGTTGAACAGTTGCATATTTTGCAACAGTTGCTTCTTTTTCTAATTCATGCTCAGAAAATATGTTCTTTATGTGTCTTGAGACTGTCGATTTATCCTTTTCAAAGAGCAAAGAGACCTGATCAAGTGAGCCAAACGGTATTATCTGTCGCAGAAACAGCTACATCAAGCTCAAAAGCTCCATCACGGAAAGCCACCAGAGATGTCTTTTCTATATTAGTGTTGTTTATCCTTGCCATATGACAACCTCTCATGAATCATAATTCACCGGATTCTATTCCCTTCCTGATATACTCGTTTACACGTGTCTGCCAACCGGTCCCACTATGCTGAAGGTAATCAAGCGAATCGGCATCAAGCCTAATTGTTGTAGCCTTCTTTATTGGCCTGTAGAATTTCCTGTTCACTTGATAATGGGGTCTAACTTCAGAAAGTTGCCCGCCTACAGATTTTGGAATATCTGGATAATCAATCTCGCTGTCAGGCTTTACATTCTTTTCAATCTTAGTTTTTTCATCAATATCAGTCATTATGCAATCTCCTCTCTCTGGAAATAACATAATGCGTACATACAATTATAGCAATATATTTCTATATCCCCCCCCCCCTCAAAAGTCAATTCATTTGATTTATCATCAAGTATGCTTAAATCATCAATAAACGCAAAAGGTGATGCAATGCCTTTAATTAACAACGAGGAGCGGTATTCCAAGGAGCTGCTTCTCATTTCTTACTTTATGTTTAAGAAGCCCAGAAACCATAATTGCTTCTGCGGCCCATGAAGAGAGTAAGAAATACTACCTTTTATGTAGGATGTACCCCTGATATTCTACATTGAGCAGATCCAAAGCAATCAGCCAACAGGGTTTTTATGTTCGTTTTTCCTTTTTTAGCAATATGTGGCAGGGGAAAGCCTATGGACTAGCATGTGTTCTGCTGATCTCAGGAATTGATGGGAAAGTCGTGGGACTTGCGGAAGAACAACGTGTCAATTGATACCGTGGAGAAAAGGAAAGAAAGAAAATGGCTAGCAATAGGTCCGTGGGCTAGGCTCTGTATATCCTGGGCTTTGTCCAATATAATAGGAAGCTATGCAGAAGTCCGTCAGAATAATCGCAACAGTTCTAATCATTTTGCTTGTATTCGTATCATGCGAGAATAGTTCAGGTAATCATCAGTACATGGAGAAAGAGATACTTCAGCACGCAGTAGATTTCGGCATCAAGCAGGGTATGATGGAGTTGGCGTCCGAATCTGGAGGACTGAGGACATACTGCACGGATGGATTCACTGCCTCAGATGGTACGTATATCAAGGGGACTGCCATGTTGGAGAGCGATGGCTCATTCCGTGCTATCAGTCTTTCCGAGGTCTGTATTTCCGGCCACTTCGGAAAGTACGAACTTAAACTGGACGGTAAAGAGAATCTTGCTTGGCTTGAGGAGTATGAGATTATCTGCGATAATCCCGCGCTTGATGGCTTTCCATACATGGACGCCCCTGATAGCGACTTCAGTCTTGTTCTGCATTTCAGCGATGGTAGTACAACCGAGCACGATTTCCGGCTAGAGAGGGATGATAATGGGCATCTTACAGCGAATGCGTACTTCTATTTCGCAGGGATGGACCACAATGTGCAATTCCCCGTTGGTGAATTTTCTCTTGATACGAAGATCCAGACTGTTAAGATTCGCCAGCTGGAACAGATTGAGAATATGGAGGCCTTCACTCCGGAAATATTCGAGGTTTGGATACGGTATGACAACGGCTATGAACATATCCTTAAAGGGGAAGGTCTTGTATTCCTGATGGGCGATGATGACATTATCAATTATGGTGACAATGTCTATGCAGATGTTGAGGGCATCAGGTACTTTGCGAATATTGAAGTTGGTCCTACACCGCACATACTCGTCGATGCCTACATTGAGCAGAATAGGGACTTCCTTGAGGGCGATGAATTCGACGTCTCAGCATTCGATATATACGGTGTGTACAAGGATGGCAGTACTGAGCCAATTAGTACTAAAGTAAGTATTATCAATAGTCTCGACAGTCTTGTCCATCATGGTTCCAAGGTACAGGCAGTCGTGTACTTGAACGAGGAAATAACACCCACAGTAATAGAGAAGGAAATCCAGTGCTATGAGATCGCCAGGATTTATCCGACGAATATCCCTCTATATTTGGCCTATAAAGACGGAGATAAGCCCGAGTACTTTTCTGTCGGAGCCGTTGCTGTGTACGAAAAGGAAGGTAAGGAGCTTACACGGACTCTAAGAGGCGACGAGGTGTGGTACGATATCCAGGTGGACACATCAGCCATCAATACTACCTCCGGGGTACCTGCAATACTTGCTATATATGCGGGGCCGAAGAGCAAACCCGTGAGTACCTGCATCAGCACGGAGGCAATAAGGTTAGGGGATTATTATGGTTCTCTTCCGAAGAAGATGTTGAACATGGAACTTCTTCAGGATAGGGTGGCCAGAGCTGGGGAATACCTTGATGATAATGATTTCTCAGTGTTGGCGCGATATGATGATCTTAGCACTGTTATAATGTTGGTTGAGGATATTTCCACGATTGTAGATATCCAGATTTCCGGGACCGACAGTGTTCACGTTGGTGACACAGCCACAGTGACGACGACATTTAGTTCATCAAATTCGATGATGGCGGGCATGTTCACGACCACATTCCCGATAGCAGTTCTTAACAGCTAATGCAGGCTTTGAGAAACTGAGAGCTTTTCTGATGTGAGAGTATTCCGGTAATCGTCCCTGTTGCTTCCATCCATTTCCAGGTTTTGCATAACAGCCGGTAAGAGGTCAGACTTTTCAGATTACGGTTTTATAATAAGTGCCGAAATCTGCCATCACTGCAAGAAGTTCCTGCAGCTTTCTTCCTATCTCTGTCAGACCGTATTCGACCTTGGGAGGATTCGTGCAGTAGTCCTTCCTGAATATGATGCCATCAGCCTCAAGTTCTCTGAGACTGGTCGTCAGTACTTTCTGTGATATCCCATCCAATGATTTCTGAAGCTCATTGAATCTCCATGTCCGGGAAGAGAGGTTACGGAGAATAAGGAGCTTCCACTTGCTTCCTATGAGGCTTACTGTTGTTGCGACAGGGCAATCAGGCAGTTCGGATTTTGTTTTCATGATTTCATTATAGTACACATTCAAAATGAAATGCGCAGTTACATTTTTGTGCGTACTTTTCAGATGTCGATCAATGAAATAAATTATAACCACAAGGAGAAAATGAAATGAGCAATTACACAAAGATCGGTAAGGTGGAAGGAGCAAGAACGGAGCTTCATGACAGGCTTGGCCTTACAGGAGCGGAAATCAGCGTGAACACGCTTCCTGCAGGGGCTTCTGTTCCTTTTGTACATGCACATAAGGCAAATGAGGAGATATATTTCATCCTCTCAGGAAAGGGTAAGGTGATAGTGGATGGTGAAGATGTTGATCTTAATGAAGGTGATTGGATCAGGATCGCTCCAGCAGGAAAGAGGCAGGTCTTCGCATCCTCAGATAGCCCGATAAGCTACATCTGCATCCAGGTCAAGGCAGACTCTCTTGGTGCCTATACAGCTGATGATGCAATCTGAATGACGATTCCGGACTGTATAAAGAAAATAGGATTATACTGGGAGGTTTTCTCATCGATGGCAAAAAAGTATTTTCGCTTTTGCCATAATCATATTTCTTGACAGTGATATCGGAAAAAGTATATCCCATTAGTCATAAGGCAAAGGCGCTTTGGAGAGAGAATCCAAGGCGCTTCTTCTATATTTTATACCTTCATACACAAAGGGGTGTGCAGAGAGATTCAGAAACTCGATGTACACCCCTTTCTTATGAGTGGCGTAAGGAGGATGGGGATGTATTCAGCAACAGATGTCATCTGGGTACTGGTCAGTGCGATTCTTGTATTCTTCATGCAGGCAGGATTCGCACTCTGCGAAGCGGGACTCACAAGGGCAAAGAACACAGGAAACATACTTATGAAGAATATGATGGATTTCTGTATCGGAGTTCCATGCTATTGGCTTATCGGTTTCGGGGTCATGTTTGCTGGGGCAGGGCCGTTGATTGGCGGTTTTGATCCTCTTATCCGTGGCAGCTATGATTTCGGAACATTACCGACTTGGTGCTATGCGATCTTCCAGACTGTGTTCTGCGCAACAGCCGCAACAATTGTTTCTGGGTCTATGGCTGAACGGACAAACTTCAAGGCATACTGTATTTACAGTGCTGCAATCAGCCTGATTGTCTATCCGATATCAGGACATTGGATCTGGGGCGGCGGTTGGCTTTCATCCCTTGGTTTCCATGATTTTGCAGGCTCAACCTGTGTTCATATGGTTGGGGGAATAATAGCCTGTCTTGGTGCTGCACTCCTTGGGCCGCGTATCGGAAAATACGATAAGAATGGCAAGGCAAGGGCAATTCCTGGCCACAACCTGACAGCTATGGCCCTCGGTGTCTTCATCCTCTGGTTCTGCTGGTTCGGTTTCAATGGTGGTTCCACAGTTGCCATGAGCACTGATGATGATATGGAGCTTGCCTCTCTTGTAATGTTCAACACCAATCTTGCGGCTGCCGTGGCAACAGTCGTTGCTATGATCTTCACATGGTTGCGCTATGGCAAGCCTGATGTATCAATGACATTCAATGCAGCTCTTGCTGGACTTGTTGCCATAACAGCTTCATGTGATTGTGTTACACCGGTCGGAGCTTTCTTCATCGGGCTTGTAGCAGGATTTCTGGTCGTGCTATCTGTTGAGTTCTTCGATAATATCGTGAAGATCGATGATCCCGTGGGTGCTGTATCAGTACATATGGTGAACGGAATCTGGGGCACGCTTGCTGTAGGACTTTTCAGCAATGGTGGAGATGGAATCGCTCCTGGTCTGTTTTATGGCGGAGGACTGCATCAGCTCGGGATACAGGCCTTGGGTATTGTCTCTGTAGCCGCATATGTTCTCATCATAATGTTCATTGTCTTCAAGATCATCGATAAGACCGTAGGTCTGAGGGTGCCAGCCTCTGTGGAGATTGATGGCCTTGATATGCACGAGCATGGACTTGCTTCCGCGTATTCCGGTTTCGCAATCAATGATATAACCGGGCTAGATATGGAAGTGAACGAGAATACAGATCTTGGCGAGGATAATTATGAGAAAGCATCATCAGCGCAAATAGGTGCTGCGGTCAAGGTTTCTGAGAAAAAGACAATAGTGGATGGTGTGTATGACACAGGAATGCATAAAGTAAGCATAATCTGCAGACTGTCCAGGTTCGATGCTCTCAAGACAGCCCTTAATGCCCTTGGCGTAACTGGTATCACAATGACACAGGTCATGGGCTGTGGTATACAGAAAGGTGCAGGGGAGAAGTATCGTGGAGCCGAGATTGATGTCAATCTTATTCCTAAAGTGAAGGTCGAGGTTGTTGTCAGTAAGATTCCTGTTGATTCAGTCATAGAAGCTGCGAAGAAGGCTTTGTATACGGGTCATATCGGAGACGGAAAGATCTTTGTCTACAATGTGACAAGGGTAGTCAAGGTCAGAACCGGTGAAGAGGATTATGCAGCTTTGCAGGATGTAGAGTGAAAAGCAGGAGGCGGAGTGCAAATACTCCGCCTCCTTTGTTGCTCTGGCTTCATACTGGATGTGGATTAGATTGATAGGTCTATGATATATTCCCGATAGCAGCGAGCAGAGTATCAGCACTGCAGGTTCTGATATTTCTGTATGTCCTCAGACCATCTTTTGCCGTTTCTGTATCAAACGTCATTTATCAAAGGGAGTCTTTATGAAAAGGACGTTTTATACTGAAGCTGCGTATGCTGCTGGTTTGATTGCACTTGCGTTGGGAACAGCATTGATGGAGCGGGCCGATTTCGGTATGTCGATGGTTGTCGCACCGGCCTATCTGATTTATCTGAAGGTCTCTGAATATCTGACATGGTTTACATTCGGTATGGCAGAGTACTGTTTCCAGGCATTTCTTATCATTGTTCTTGCGATTGTCCTTCATCGAGTCAGGCGCAGGTATCTCTTTTCATTCATTACAGCCTTCATCTATGGCAATGTGCTTGATATCATGATGAAAGCTGTGAATCTGATCCCCGGGGATAGTATTCTGCCGAGGATTGCATGCTACACCTCCGGATTGCTTATATGCGCAATCGGGGTATCATTGTTGTTCAATACCTACATACCTCCTGAAGCTTACGAGCTGTTTGTAAAGGAGATATCCTCGGAGTATGGGTTCGATATCAGCAAGACAAAGACTGTCTATGATTGCAGCAGCTGCTTCATCGCAGTCGTCATATCATTCATTTTCTTTGGCTTATGGCATTTCGAAGGTGTGAAATGGGGAACGGTTCTGTGTGCTCTTGTGAATGGCTGGCTGATCGGGAAATGCAGCGGATGTCTTGGAATGTACTTCGATTTCCGTGATGCCTTCGGCTTCAGAAGGAATTCCGTATAAGACCCGGTAAGGCTGCTGCCCACTTAATGGCAAGCAGCCTCTTGGGCTATGGATTCATGCATTCATGGTCCTGTTCCATATTCCATCTGCGACCGGGGCCCATGCCTCAGCTTTATCAGTGCATTTTCCAGCAAGATCCTTTACATTCTCCGGGGCGGCCAGGTCTGTAGATCCAGCATGTGTCTCGTTCACTATCGTGACAAGCCTGTCAGGGTTATCGAGAAGAGGGCAGGGCCTCAGATGATTGCAGTTGAATGGTTGTCTTGATCTGTAGGATGCGAAAAGCGGTGATGATAGTATCTCCACAAGATTCTTCTCATGTATATTGCTGTCGGAGTAGTGGATGAATGCACATGGTTCAGCATCTCCGTTCGCGTTGATATGGAAGTAGTATCTTCCACCAGCTATGCAGCCTTTCACATACTCTCCGTCGTTCCAGAAATCGATTGTGAAGATTGGCTTGGTCTTACGGAAACCTCTTATCACACGGTACATCTCCGCTCTCTGTTCTGCAGATACCATGAGGTCAGTTGGGGCATCCTTCCCGACTGGCATAAATGTGAAGAACCAGCAGAACTTCGCTCCGCAGTCTATCATCCAGTCGAAATACTCCTCCGATCCTATGCACGATACATTAGCTGATGTATAGCAGCAGGAGAAACCAAAAGGAAGCTTTCTTTCCCTCAGTATTGATGTCGCCTTAAGCACACGGCGATAAGTTCCATCTCCACGTCTTGCATCGGTAGCGCTCTCAAAGCCTTCCACGCTGATTGCCGGTATGAAGTTCTTAACACGAAGCATGTCATCGGCGAACTCCTCATCAATCAGAGTGCCATTCGTGAATGCGAGGAACTCCGCATCGGAGTGCTTGGAGCATAGCGCTATTATGTCCTTCTTCCTGGCAAGAGGTTCACCACCGGAGAAAAGATACATATAGATGCCCAGCTTCTTTCCCTGTTCGACGATGCTATCAAGGTCATCAAAGCTGAGATTGAGCTTATTGCCGTACTCGGCAGCCCAGCAGCCGGTGCAGTGCAGGTTGCATGCTGATGTGGGATCCATCAATATTGTCCAGGGAGTCCTGAAGCCCAAAGCGTTCTCGTTGGACTTCTGCATCTGCGACCAGCGGAAGAATGCATTCATGATGAAATTGCGGAATGCAACCTTTCTTACATCGGCATCTACATCTGTCCATAGCGAGAAAAGAAGCTTATGCCCGGGGCTGTTCTCATCATTGATTGCCATTTCAAACAGTCTGAATTTGCTTTCATATTCCTTATCTGGCATCATCTTCCTTACCATGGCCAGAAGCTTTGGCAGGTTCTCTTCAGGATTGCGGTCAAGGTACTCATAGGCTTTGTCGAAGCCTACTTCCAGCGATTTTGTTCTGATATCCATTTGTTTCTCCTATGCCTTGAATATGGCAAGGAGAAAAAGAGCGCGCCCTGTACGGATTAAACGGATTGTATTGATTTTTGACAGATGAGGGAGATCGTATAATTCACTCCTCTTCATGAAGGAATCTGATGGTGCTCTTCATATTGCATTCAAGGAGATTAGCGAAGCGGGCGAATCTATCCCTCTGCTCTGGAGCGCCGAGTTCAATCCATCTCGATATGAACTCCGATATCATCAATGCAGTGAATTTCACAGCAACATCCTTATCCTCTGCTTTCAGTGGGAATTCCCTGATCACATCATCAACCATTGTCTCTGCTACCTGATTCAGCACTGGATCAAGTCTGTGGTGTATCTCCCCGATCTCAATGTGGTGATAGATATTCAGAAGCATCTGTCGATGGCCGATGAAATAATCATATATTCTGAGCATGCAGGTGCTGAAATCCTTCTCGCCAGCTATTATGGGAAGAAGCTCGTCCTCAAGCATGAAAAGGGTAAGGTCATAGATATCTCTGAAATTGTAGTAGAATGTCTGCCTGTTTATCCCTGTCCTGTTTGATAAATCCGCGATAGTGATCTTATTGAAAGGCGTATCCTGCAGCATTCCCTTGAACGTAGAGACAATTGCACGCTGTGTAATCAATCTCGACATAAAACCACCTTCCAGATCAGTTTCCTGCATTATAGCAGAAACGATGATCTTCATGCATGAAAAGAAATGGAAAGCGGTCTTTAATCATGGCTTTATGAATACATGCGTATCCACACCCTCAAGCTCCAGAAGCCTTATCTTCCTGTCCAGGCCGCCGGCGTATCCTGTGAGGCTTCCATTGGAACCGATCACGCGATGGCATGGGATGATGATGGATATCCTATTATGGCCCACGGCTCCTCCGACAGCTCTTGCTGATATCCGTCTGCCTTCTTTTTCAGCTATCATGCTGGCTATTTCCCCATAGGTCATAGTCTTCCCATATGGAATCGTACGCATGATATCTGAGACCTCCCTGTGGAAATCTGATCCTGTGATATGGAGGGATGGGGTGAAATCCGGTCTACTGCCGGAGAAATAGATATCGAGCCATCTCTTTGTCTCTGATAATACAGGTGTTTCCTTTTCCTCGTGGTTCTCGTCCAGATGCAGTGCAAAATAGCGCTGTCCTTCAAACCAGAGGCCTGTAAGACCTTCATCATCTGCAGCGAGAAGCATCCTGCCCAAGGGTGAGATATAGTAGCTGATATACTCCACCGGCTTTCTCCTTTATCATTAATGATATCCTAAATTTACTTTTATATGCAGGAAATTACCTAATACATTGGATTGCAAATGCTGTTTCCAGTCAGACAAGCATGATCCGTATACCGTAAAATGTGATAACCATTCCGCATATTATATTTATCATTCTGAGGACCTTCTGCGTGAAATGCCTGCTTGTCAGCGATATGGCGGATGATAGACAGAGAAACCACATGCAGGAGGCACTTGCAACCCCTGTTATGAAAGGGACTATGCCAAGTTCCGGCAGTGAGGCGTGAAATGCGCCGAGCATCATCGTTCCATCGATTATCGCCTGCGGATTGAGCCATGTGACAGCGAATGCGGAGGAGATTATCCTTGGGATGGATGAGCCTGCTGATCTGCTGCCGATCTCTGCGTTTTTTGAGAGTATGAGCCTTATCCCGATGAATATGATCACAACGCTCCCTGCTGCGGATATCACCGTTCTGAGCCAGCTGTATCGCTCCATCGCCGAACCGATGCCAAAGAAGCAGGCAAGGGCAAGCGATACATCGAAGAATATTACGATAATAGCGGTGATTATTGCGCGGGACAGCTTTTCCTTTAGCGCGGAATTGATCACGAATATATTCTGGATGCCTATCGGGGCGACATATGCCAGGCCGAGCGTCAGCCCCTGGATGAAGAAGCGCATAGCAAGAATGTATCAGACAAGGATGCCTCAGTGAAGTCTCATGTGCGGATTCTTACCATGAGCTTCGTGACATGATCCTTCTCCTCTTTTGCCACAATCGGGGATATCGAGAGCTCCTCGTATATCTCTCCCTCCGGCTCCAGATGCCTGCCATCAAGAGCAGAGAAGAATTTACTGTAGAATGTGGAGAGATTATCAAGTGGGCCAGAGAAGAACATATAGGCATATTTCCCCCTCGGGATGATACTGCCCGATGGTTTTGCATATGTGGCATAGACCTCTCTGCAGATGCCTCCAAGGTATTTCCTTGCTTCATCCAGATGCACTACGCTTCCCATTGTGATTATTGCCTTGCAGTCGGCTTTGGCCATGAGCCTGCTGTACGCATCCTGCCAGTTGTCATCATCGGTCATGATGCCTTCCCTGTTCTTTATGGATTCTGTGATCACCGGGGTATCATCCAGATTGGAGAAATAGAGTACTTCCTTCTCTGAATCCATGGCTTCCTCGACCGATGACCTGATTGCCCCTACGATCTCAAGTAGTGCATTGCATTCGTCTATCTTCTTCAGTATGCTCTTCTCCTCATTCTCCAGAAGGGACAGGAATGATGGTGCATCCATATTCCCTATGACATCCTTGATTGAAGCAAGGGGTATTCCAAGATCCTTAAGAGTGAGAATCGTATCAAGTTCGTTGAGCTGTGCAGGCGAATAGCAGCGGTAGCCATTGCTTTTCCTCCTGGCGGGTGAGAACAGCCCGATTCTGTCGTAGAAAAGAAGAGTGTCCTTCTTTATTGAGAAGAATGATGCGATCTGCTGAGGAGTGTAGTAGATGGAGTCATCGATTTTCATATCGATAGTATACCGCTTGACTATGGAGTTAACTCAATAGTTTTGAATGGAATCATCATGAGTTCAGAACAAGCATTCTTTCTGGAAACAAAACCATCCCGGCTTTTCTTCCGGGCCGCTATCCCCGGCGCTGTTGGGATGATAGCATCGAATATATATTTCTCCCTCGAGATGCTTCTTGTGGGACGATTTCTAGGGCAGACCGCTTTCGCTGGTGGAAATCTTGCCATGCCTCTGCTTCTTATCGCATACGCTGTCGCGGATATGATAGCGGTTGGATCCTCAATCGGCATTGCCTTGCGTCTTGGTGAGGGAAGGAGGGAAGAGGCGGACAGGATCTTCACTGCTGCCGTGATATCCGCATCGGTACTTGGAACGCTTGCCGCAGTCCTGCTTACAGCAACTGGTCCTTTCTTCTTCCGTCTCATGGGAGCGGATGCTGCATTGACGAAAGAGGCCATGACATACCTCGGGGTCTATACGATCTTCATGCCTCTTACCTGTCTTGTCTTCGTCTTCGATAATTACCTCAGGATATGTGGCAGAGTCCGTTTCTCCATGGCAATGAATATAGTTCTGGCATTGCTCTGCCTGTCTCTGGTATTCATATTCCTCTATGTATTCAGGCTGGGAATCGGATTCGCGGCGCTTGGCACAAGCCTTGGCATGTCCATAACCTGCATAATCTGCATGCTTCCATTCATACGTGGGAAGATGTCCCTGCGCTTTGTCAGGCTGCGTTTCTCAACGAACGTGCTTAAGGAGATCTTCACACAGGGACTTCCGAGCTTCCTGAACAATATGTCAGGCAGGATCACTTCTATATTGATGAATACTCTTCTTCTCCATCTCGGAGGCGGGATGGCTGTCTCGATCTATGGTGTATTCATGAACATAGACAGCATCATCGTTCCGGGAATGTATGGAGTCTTTGATTCCCTCCAGCCAGCAATTGGATACAACTGGGGAGCCGGAAGGAAGGAGAGGACTGCGAAGATTGCCAGGTGCTGTGTGATTGCCATTGCGGTTATGTGCTTTGTATTCACAGCTCTTTTAGAGCTGTTCCCCGGTCAGATATTCTCCCTTTTCCTTGAGAGCGGCCAGGATGAGCTGCAGCTTGCTGTCCATGCAATAAGCATCATGGGATTGACATATCTTGTGCGCTGGATAAGCTATTCCTGCCAGTCTTTCTCATCTGCAATAGGGAACAACAGGGAGGCAACTGTCCTTTCCATATGCAACGCGCTGCTCTTTCCGATGCTGATGATGTTCATTCTCAGAGGAACTGGTCTTGAAGGACTCTGGTTTGTGACGCCATCCGCTGCCGTGCTGACTTCAATTGTCGCTGCCGTAATCTATGCTCTGCAGATAAGGAAGATCCTCAGATAATGTGTCCAATGGCCGGATCAGCATTCTGGCCGTTCTTCTTCATGGCAGAGGGGATTATCTTTTCATGGAAGAAGTAATTCACAACGATGGGAGGCTCATTGAAAGGCCGCTTCATCGAATCATCATTCCTGAGGTAGATAAGGCCTTCCTTTTCTGTGAATTCCCTCATCCTCATGTCGAGCTCATACCAGTAGCGTTTATCGCCTCTTTTGTAGATATCCTCATAGAGAGGGAAGAGGTCAGGATATTCTGAGGCAATGTAGTCGAGGATGGTCTTCCTGTAGTCACCTCTGAGATTGAGATTCTCGAGCCAGATGAGATTGCACTGGTCCTTTGCCGCAAATATTATCTCTTCCGGATCTGTGATGCCGGGGAAGATAGGGGAGATGAAGCACGTTGTCCTTATCCCTGCATCGTGGAAGGCTTTCATCGCAGCAAGGCGACGTGCAATCGATACGGCATTGTCCATATCCTTCCTGAATGATTCATCGAGTGTGTTGATTGACCATGAGACCCGGGCATCAGGGAATGTCCTGATCAGGTCAAGGTCTCTTAGCACCAGATCCGATTTCGTCGCTATGCTTACGGAGCATCCGCTTCCCTGCATCTCCTCAAGCAGTGCTCTTGTTCTCCCATACTTTTCCTCGCAGGGCTGGTATGGATCGGTCACAGATCCTATGAAGAGCTCCTTCCCTCTGTATTTCCCAGGATTCCTGATTGGCTCCCAGTATTTTGCGTCAACGAAGCTTCCCCAGGGCTCCGTGTGTCCGGTGAAGCGCTTCATGAATGATGCATAGCAGTAATGGCAGCCATGGGAGCAGCCAATGTATGGATTCACGGAATAATCAGCGACAGGAAGATTGGATTTGGTCAGGATGCCTCTTGTCCCGATAGTATTTATGAAAGCATTGCCGGTGTTTTCCATATTCCCTCAGTTAAGTTCGAATAATCCCGTATAGAGATCATAGTAGCGGCCATGCATTGCCATCAGATCATCATGATCGCCCCTTTCTATGATCCGGCCGTTCTCAAGGACAAGTATTGCATTGGCATTCCTGACTGTAGACAGCCTGTGTGCTATGACGAATACCGTGCGTCCTTCCATCAGCTGGTCCATTCCTTTCTCGATGAGATCCTCCGTCCTCGTATCGATATTGCTTGTCGCTTCATCAAGGATCAGCACTGGAGGATCCGCTACTGCCGCTCTCGCGATTGCGATAAGCTGTCTCTGTCCGCTCGAGAGATTGGCTCCATCGCTGACTATCATGGTATCATAGCCATTCGGGAGACGGCGTATGAAGGAATCCGCATTGGCGATCATTGCGGCTTTCACCACATCGTCATCCGATGCCTGGGGATTCCCGTATCGTATATTCTCCCTTATTGTCCCTGTAAAGAGATGTGTATCCTGGAGAACCATCCCCAGAGAGTGCCTGAGATCCTTCTTGCATATCCTTCTGACGTCTATACCATCGAAAAGGATCTCTCCTTCATCGATATCGTAGAATCTGTTTATCAGATTGGTTATCGTGGTCTTTCCTGCTCCCGTGGAGCCGACGAATGCTATCTTCTGCCCCGGTTTCGCATAAAGCGTAATGCCGTTGAGCACAGGATGGCCCTTTTCATAGGAGAATACGACATTGTTGAACCGAACATCGCCTTTAAGCGGTATCTCTTTATCTCCATCCTTCCAAGCCCAGCCGTCCGGCTTTTTCAGAAGCGTGACCGTTCCCTCATCTGTTTCGCTTTTCCTGTCGATAAGCTCGAATATCCTCTCGGCTCCTGCAAGGGAAGAGAGAAGGAAGTTGCTCTGCTGTGTGAACTGATTGATCGGAGCAGCCGCCTGTCTGACGAATACAAGATAGCTTGCCAGGGCTCCGATTGTCGTCAGTCCCGACATAGCCATGAAGCCTCCGACAAGGGATACTATCGTATATGTCAGGAAAGACAGGCTTACAACAGCAGGTATCATCGTGGAAGCATAGGACTGTGCCGCGGTTCCCATTGCCTGCAGTTCCTCATTCCGCTCCCTGAAGCCTTTCAGATTCTCCTCTTCATGATTGAAGACCTTGATGACCTTCTGTCCTGCGACCATTTCCTGTATATACCCATCGAGAATACCAAGGCTCTCCTGGTGCTTCCTGTAGTATTTCTTGCTATGCCGAGCGGAGTAGCGTACATAGAGGAACATGACAGTATAGGAGATGGCTACAATCATTGAGAGCTTCCAGTTGAGTATCAGGAGCATAAGCATCGTTCCTGTTATCTGGAAGCCATTCTTGATAACAGCTGCGAAGCTGTTGTTCAGCGCATCGGAGATTGTATCGACATCATTTGTATAGTAGCTCATGACATCGCCATGCTGATGGCTGTCGAAGAAGCTAAGCGGAAGTGTCTGCATATGGGAGAACAGATCCTTCCTTATGTCATAGACAATCTTCTGGCTGGAGACTGCCATGATCTGGCTGTAACCGAGAGCAGCGAGCACTCCTATGATGTATATGGCTGCTGTGAATGAAACACCTTTGATCAGGGATTCCATCCCGCCACCATCCACAAGTCCATTTATGACGGGGTTGATCATGTAAGTGCCCATGAGATTGCAGAATACGCTTATGATGACCATTACGGCGACTGCCAGCAGGGAGATCCTGTGCCTTCCCATGTATGCCAGCAGCCTCTTCACTGTGTAAAGGAGATTCTTCGGTTTTCTTGTGCTTACCATCCTTGGCATCAGAGAGACCCTCCTTTCATCTGCGAATCATATATCTCGCGGTAAAGACTGCTTGATTCCATCAGCTCCCTATGTGTTCCCGAAGCCGCTAGTCTGCCATCATCAAGTATGAAGATGCAGTCGGCATCCATCACAGTGGATATCCTCTGAGCGATGAATATCTTCGTCACGCCAGTAAGACTGGCAAGTCCATCCCTTATCTTCTTCTCCGTTGCGCTATCGACAGCGCTCGTCGAATCATCGAATATGAGAATCTTCGGCCTCTTCAGAAGGGCTCGGGCGATGCACAGCCTCTGCTTCTGTCCGCCCGAGACATTGACGCCGCCCTGGCCAAGATCTGTATCAAGACCATTGGGGAATCGCTTCAGGAACTCTGCCGCTCCTGCGATATCACAGGCATCCCAGATTTCCTCATCGCTTGCATCCTTGTTTCCCCACAGCAGATTCTCCCTTATCGTTCCGCTGAAAAGCAGATTCTTCTGAAGGACCATCCCGACTGCCTCTCGCAGGGAGTAGAGGCTATAGTCTCTTACATCAATTCCTCCAACAAGAACCTCTCCCTCATCTACGTCATAAAGCCTGTCTATGAGCTGGACTAAGGAAGTCTTCCCGCTTCCCGTTCCTCCGAGTATGCCTATTGTCGAGCCTTGAGGTATTTCCAGACTGATGTCCTTCAGCGTCTCTTCTCTGGCTTCTGCACTGTACTTGAAGGACACATTCCTGAATTCAACGGAAGAAGAGGGGACTGTCTGCATGGCGTCTGCCTTTTCCTTCATCGCAGGTTCCTCATCAAGGACCATGCAGATTCTCTCTGCAGAGGCCAGCGACCTTGTCAGCAGGAGAAAGACATTCGACAGCATCATCATTGAGTTGAGGACCTGCATCACATAGCTGAGAAATCCTGTAAGCTCTCCTATCTGCAGAGTTCCGCGGAGAACCATGGATCCTCCGAAGAACATGAGGCATAGCACGCAGATATACATTGCGGACTGGAAGAATGGCAGGTTCAGCATGGCAAGTCTGTTGGTTGCGGTTGCGGTACCCTTCAGCCTGCTGTTCCTCTCTTCGAATTTCTCTTCCTCATAGCCATCCC
Organism: uncultured Spirochaetaceae bacterium; assembly: GCA_944389505.1. Taxonomy (GTDB): domain Bacteria; phylum Spirochaetota; class Spirochaetia; order Sphaerochaetales; family Sphaerochaetaceae; genus Ornithospirochaeta. The sequence goes on along the minus strand of CALXMP010000001.1, from coordinate 293,009 downwards.
TGACAAAGGCCTTGACAGTCCTTATTGCCCGGAGATTCTCTTCAACAACTCCATTAAGGCCATCTATGGTGCTCTGGAGGATAGAGTATTTCGGAGCGACTCTCCTGACTATGCTATACAGCACGATACCGAGGACCGGGGTGATCACAAGGAAGACTACTGCAAGCTCTGCATTCATTGAAAAAGAGAATATTATGCCAAGCACAAGCATTACAGGCGCTCTTACAAGAGGTCTCAGGCCATTGTTTATCGTATTCTGCATCACAGTGATATCACTGGTCATGCGTGTGACAAGCGAGCTGGTCTCATACTTATCGATATTCGAGAAAGCATATTTCTGGAGCATTTCATACTCTCGCTCCCTGATCTCTGCGCCCCATCCATAGGCGGCTTTCGCAGCGAAGCGGGCGTAGCTGAGACCTGTTATGAGTGCAAGAAGCGCGCAGAGAGCCATCTCTCCGCCTTTTGAAAGCATGTAGCTGGTATTGCCTTCGGCCACGCCCTTATCGATAAGGTCCGCCATCATGGTCGGGATTATCAGTTCAAAACTCGTCTCGATCATGATAAGAATGCATGCGATAATGATATCCTTCCTGTATCTTCCCAGGCATGAAAGGAGTTTTTTAAGATTCCTCATATAATCTGCTCCTCTCAATATTGCCGAGCAGCTTCCCAAGAAGTCCCCGCAGCTGCTCCTTATCTGATGAAGAGAATCCTTCCAGCAGTTTCTCATCGATGCTCTGGCATTCTCTGGTCCATATCTCTGCGGCCTCTATCCCCTTATCAGTAAGCTCAAGCCTGTTCGTCCTCCTGCAGCCCTCGTCGGCAACGCGTGTCAGGAAGCCATTCTTCCTCAGTGCCTCCGCCATGCGTGATACGGCAGCAGGATCTATCCCCAGATAGGAAGCGATGTCGCTCTGGGAGCTCGGACCGTACGTTAATAGATAGGAGAGGACCCGGGGCTGTCCTCTGCCAAGACCAAGCTCTTCCCTGATGGGCTGCAGCATCTTGTCTTTCCCATGGAATGTCCTGAAGAGAAGCTGGTTGAGAGTAAGCGGCATAGCATTATCCTTGATAAATCAATTGTTGATATATCACTTATATTGCCAGTCGTTGTTTTGTGCAAGCGGGTAATTCTTGCCAGTCATGTTCACTGAATTCTGAATCCGTCCCTGAGCTGTACCTGGAAAAGAATTATGGCAGCAATCGCTGTCAGTACATCGGCTGCAGCCTGTGATGCTATTATGCCTATGTATCCTGCAGCATGGCTGAGTATGAGCAGGGCAAGGAAGAAGATCACTCCCTGCCTGCTTATCGATAATACGAAAGATCCCAGGGCCTTCCCTGCGGACTGGAATATGATCATTGAGAGAAGGACAATCCCTACAAGCGGCATTGTCAGTACCTGGAGCCGCAGCATCAGCGCTCCATCTCTTATCATATTGCTGTCATCTACGAATACCTTCATCAGCATCGGGGCAGAGATGATAATAAGAATCGTGATAACGCATGCTACGGCAAGAATGAAGCATAGCGTGAAGCGGAGCAGTTCCCTCAGCCTCTTCCTGTCATTGCTTCCGAAGTAGAATCCGAACGGAGGCTGTGCACCGAATGCGAATCCTGTGAGCACAAGGAGAGCAATCATGCTTACCTTCAGTACGATTCCCATTGCTGCAATCTTGTCATTCCCATATGGCAGAAGGTACTGGTTTGTCATGATTGCTGTGAAGCTCTGCATGACATTGGCAAGAGCCGCAGGGATTCCAATCCTGATTATCTCAGCGGCATAGACCGGTTTTATGGCAATCATGCGAGGGGAGGCAGAGAGCACTCTGCTTCTATGCATTACTGCTATGAGGAAGTATATGTCCGAGAAAGCATATCCGATCACTGTCGCAACGGCAGCGCCTGCCGCGCCATAGCCGAATGTGGATATCAGGAGCGGATCGAGTATTATATTCACCAGAGCGCCTCCGACAGTGCCTATCATCGATTCCTTTGCCATCCCTTCCGAGCGGAGCAGATTCGAATGTATGAACGATAGCATCACAACAGGAGTTCCGATTATGAGCGGGGTGTAGTAATCAGAGGCATATCCATGGGTCATGCCATCCGAGCCCAGAAGATGGAGGATGGGTTCTCTGGATATAAGCATGACAATGCCTGTGCATATGCCTACGATCAATGTGATGTAGAAACAGAATGAACTGGCTCGCTTCGATGATTCGGTATCATTCTGCCCGATCAGCCTCGATATCAGGGAGCTCCCTCCCTGTCCGAATATGTTTCCTATTGCCATCAGGAATGTGAATACCGGCGCGCAGAGTGATACTCCCGCGATAAGATCTGTATTCCCGGTCCGTGCAACGAAGAATGTATCGGCGAGGTTGTATATAAGCGTAACCACCATGCTCAGCACAAGCGGCAGCGATAATCTCAGATAGACACGTGATGTCTTAGCATCAAGGAAGATATTGTTTTCATCCATAGCTTTTACCGGGAAGAAAAATACCGTAAGCCTCTCTCCTTTTTCTGTGCCATATGGCACAATGGAAGCATGGAAGAGAGGAAGGATTCCGCTACAGTATTGGATTGGCTGCAAAGAAGCGGTGTGCAGGATAGCTTTTTTACATCCGGATTGGAGTTCTCGGTCCGCATATATGGCAAAGGCGAGATAATCACATCCCCTGATAAGCCTGCCGATAATCTGATGTTCATCGCAGAGGGTAGCGGGGAGATATACGGGATAAGACAGGATGGATCGCTCAATCCCGTCGCACTTGTCTCTGCTCCAGGAATCATCGGGGACTTTGAATTCATCGGTACGGGAGGCACTCCATTCTATGTGGAGGCAAGAACCGCAATGATATGCATCGTTCTCCATTCAGGACAGAGCAGATCCCGCCTCATGGCAGATCCGCGCTTTCTCTATATGCTTCTTATGTCGATAGCGGATAAATTCTCCATGTTCGTATCGATTGAGGGTGTGGAAGGAGCTGTCGAGGACAGGCTTCTGCGGTATTTGAGAGATTTCTGTCCGGAAGGCGTACTGGATGGAGTCGGGAAGGCTATGTACATGCTCAGATGCAGCAGAAGGCAGCTTCAGCGGTCTCTCTCTGCCTTGTGTGAGAAAGGGCTTATCATGCGTATAGGGAAGGGTAGATACCGTCTCTTGTGATCCAGGTTCCCTCATCCCTGCTTGCTGAGAGCTATCCTCAGAGGGGCGTTATCTATTCTCAGAAGCCCCGGGTCTTCTGCTGCGATTCTTTCAGCTTCCTTCCTCGCATCCTCAATCAGATCTAGGTCGGAGGTAAGGGATGCAAAGCGCAGGCGTAAAAATCCCGATTGTCTGTCACCTGCCATCTCTCCCGGTCCTCTTATCTCAAGGTCCTTCTCCGCAATCCGGAATCCATCGTTTGTCTCCTTCATGACGGATAGCCTTGCCTTTGCCTCCGCTGAGAGCCTATCCCCGAAAACAAGGAAGCAATAGGAGGGGAGTGTGCTGCGCCCGACTCGGCCCCGGAGCTGATGGAGAGCCGCAAGGCCGAAGATATCTGCATGCTCAATCACCATGCATGTCGCATCGGGGATATCGATACCGACTTCGACAACCGATGTTGCCACGAGGTACATGATCTTCTTGGCCCTGAAATCATGCAGTATGCGGATCTTATCCTCCTCAGGAAGCTTTGAGTGGATAAGCGCTGAGGGAATGCCCGGATACTTTGCCTGAAGCTCCTCATGCATATGCGTGACATCCCTGAGGTCGCTTTCTCCCTCGTCATCGATCCTCGGATAGACAAAATATGCCTGATGGCCACGCTGGAACTCCACCGCGATGGACTGATACATATTCTCCCTGTTCCTGTCGCTGACAAGATATGTCCTTACGGGAATCCTACCTGAAGGCATTGTATGGAGCGTAGAGACATCGAGATCTGCAAAGAGCGTCAGCGCGAGCGTACGTGGGATAGGTGTTGCGGTCATGGATAGTATGGACGCATCAAGGCCTTTTGCTTTAAGGGCTTCTCTCTGCTGCACGCCGAATCTATGCTGCTCATCGATTATGACAAGCTTCAGGCATCTGAAAGCCACATCCTCGGAGAATAGCGCATGCGTACCGACAACGAGGTCGGTTGTGCCTTCCCTGAGCGACTCCAGAAGGAGCCTCCTGCTCTGGCCTTTAACGCTTCCTGTCAGGAATGCGATTCTTATTCCTGCAGATGACAGAAGCTCTGCCGCTCCTTCTGCATGCTGTCTCGCCAGAAGCTCTGTGGGAGCCATGAATGCGACCTGATTTCCCTTCGCTATCTCATGCAGTGCAGCCAGCCATGCGACGAGGGTCTTTCCAGATCCTACATCTCCCTGAAGAAGTCTGTTCATAGGGCGATTGGAATCGAGATCAGCCCGTATTTCCGAAGCCGCCTCCTGCTGATCAGCTGTCAGCTGGAACGGAAGCGATGAGATAAGCTTCTCCTCCAGCTTTGAGACCTTGCCAGGTACTTTCTTTCCATGCTCCCTGCCCCGCAGTATCGAGAGCTCCATCAGCATCAGCTCTGTGAAGGCCAGTGTTCTTCTCGCTTCTTTGATATCCGTATCGTCAGAGGGGTAGTGTATGCACCTATATGCATCATCATGGTGCATCAATGAGTATCGCCTGTAGATATCATATGGCAGTTCATCCTCGAATGGTGACAGTGCATCAAGAGCATAGGAGGAGGCATTCCTCATCATCTTCTCGGTTATGCTCCCTGTGAGGGGATAGACCGGAAGAATCCTTCCTATGCCGGCTTCCTCCTTTGTCCTCTTAAGTTCGAATGATGCTGTGGAATAGACGCCATTCCTGTTTCTCTCTACTGCGGAGGCCGTTATGTACCATGATGATCCGAGCTTGAGCATATCCTTCATGAATGGTCTGTTGAAGCAGAGGAGCTCAATCCTTCTTCCATCATTATCGACGCAGGTTGCCTTCAGTGTCATCCCCGAACGTTTTGATGGGAACTGCGAATGCGAGATGACGGTTATGCGGCAGGCTATGGATGGGTTGTCTGGTGTGGTATCGGAGAGATTTCTTTCCTCTCTCCTGTCATCATAAGCCCTTGGCGGAAAGAGAACCATGTCGCGGAGAGTGTGTATCCCTACTGTACCGAGCTCTGCCGCGCTTTTCTTCCCGATTCCGGGAACGTCGGTTATCCTTCCATCCGTTCTCATAGCTCAGAATGGTATCCTCAGCGCAAGATTGCTGAGAATGATGAAGATGTTCTTCCCGACGAAGTTCATGAGGAGGGTTATTGCCAGCGTGATTATATTCACGACGCTCTCCCTGACGATGCGGGCGCCAAAGCACCTTCTTACCGCTTCCTTCAGATGGGGCATGGCCTGCATGTTGTTCGCCATATTGTACATCATTGGATTGCGTGAGAACGAGGCTATCGTGCTGAATATAAGAGAGATTATCGATATCCAGAGGAATACAGATATCCCATAGCTCCAGATTGCCTGTATCACCACAGCTAGTATGTATCCGAATGTAAGGAAGCCGAATGTGCCATAGACCTGGAGTATCGACTGGAATATGGCAAGGATTCCTACCGCTATGATCGGGGAGAAATCGAGGACGCCGATTCTGGCCTTCTCAGAGCGGAAAAGCCCGAGATATGGATCGACGATGCGTCCTAGGTAGTAGGTGAATGAACCCGGCCTCGGATACGGAACCACCCACGATATGAATATCCTGATCCATATCAGGAATGAGTACAGCGCGATAAGCCTTGAGAAGAAAAGAGCTGCCTTCATGAGAAAATACATATACATCTCCTCTCCATAAGTTAAGAAACCCAGACCTTATCGACAATGTCCATGTTTTTCAGGGTCAGAAGGAGCTTCTGTGAATAGCTGACGAAGCATGACGGACCTGTCTGCAGCTGCTCATCAGGATGGTTCTTCATCGTGATGAATACCGTTGTATAGCCTTCGTTGTCCTTCAGTGTCCTTGCAAGGTCCTTTGCCTCATCATCTGTGAATCCTTCTCCCCCGAGCTGTATGTGCACTGCGTTGACCGACTCAGGCTTAAGCTCCTCCGGGCGGCAGACCCTGTCTATTCTGAAAGATAGCTTCGCATCGGCATCCTTCTTGCTGAAAGATCCCTCGAATCCATAGATCTGGTCCTCCTGGACCCTGTCCCGGAGTTCCGCATAGACAGAGGGGAATGCCACAGCATCGGTATCGCCTTCCTTTGTCTGGAGGGCATAAATACCCATCTTCTCCTTCTTCTCCTTTGTCACGACCTGCCTGATGGATGTCACCATTGCAATGAGAGAGCAGGGCTTGCCGAGCTGTATGGTTGATGGATCGCTGAGATTGGTGCGTACAGAAGCTGCGATTATGTCCTCATATTCATCGAGTGGATGGCCTGAGATATAGAATCCGAGGAGTTCCTTTTCCATCTGGAGCTTCTCAGCCTTCGGGAATGGATCGACAGGTTTCATATTGAACTCATTCATCGTCTCGTCATCATCCCCGAAGAGCGAAAGCTGTCCATATGCTGTCGTATCCTTCGATGCTTTATCGAACTTGAGAGCGTCCTCAAGATTGGCAAGAAGGGTAGCGGAGTCAATGCCGAGCTCATCGAATGCGCCTGCCCTGATAAGCGCATCCAGAATCTTGGAGTTCACGACACCTTCGCTCTGCCTGGACAGGAATTCCATGAAGGATGTGTACGGACCATTGGCCTCTCTCTCCCTGACAATTGCCTCCACCGGACCTTCTCCAACTCCTTTTATGCCTGCAAGTCCATAGATTATATCCCCATCTGCTACGTTGAAGTGCTTGTCCGACTTGTTGATTGAAGGGGGAAGAATCCTCAGCCCGTATTTCGGAGCGAGGTTGAGGTACTCCGAGAATTTCACTGGATTGCCCATCTCGTTCGTGAGGTTTGCAGCAAGGAACTCTGCGGGGTAATTGGCTTTCAGGAAAGCCGTCTGGTACGCTACGACAGAGTATGCAACAGCATGTGACTTGTTGAATCCATACCCGGCGAATGGTTCCAGAATGTGGAATATCTCCTCGGCATGCGCTTCCGTAAAGCCGTTCTTTACAGCTCCGGCCTTGAACTTCACGAGCTCCTCAGCAAGCTTGTCTTTCTTCTTCTTGCCCATTATCCTCCTGAGGATATCTGCCTGACCGAGCGTATAGCCTGCAATGATCTGGGCAACCTTCATTACCTGCTCCTGATAGACGATGACTCCATATGTCTCCTTCAGGACATCTTCAAGGCATGGATCGGGGTATTCAATCTCTCTCTTGCCGAGCTTCGAATCGATGTACTGATCGATGAACTGCATAGGACCCGGCCTGTAGAGCGCGTTGAGAGCTACCAGCTCCTCGATTGTCGTAGGATGCTCACGTTTCAGGATATTCGCCATTCCGTCGGATTCGAACTGGAACACGCACTTAGAATCTCCCCGGTCGAGCATGTCGAACGTCTTCTTGTCCGTCTCATCGATCTTGTTGATATCGAAATCGGGCACGCGCTTCCGTATCAGCTCAACAGTATGCTTTATCAGAGTGAGGGTCTTCAGCCCGAGGAAGTCCATCTTCACGAGTCCGCATTCCTCTATCTGGGTCATCGTATACTGCGTGGAGATCGCTCCCGTCTTCGGATCTGCATAGAGAGGCACATAGTGGTCAAGATTCTCCCTGCCGATGACAACGCCTGCGGCATGGAGGGAGGAGTGCCTGCTCAGTCCCTCAAGACGGCGGGCTGTGTCGAAGAGCTCTGCGTAGATTCCGCCGCGGCTCTCTATCTCCTTGAGCCTCGGTTCTTCGTCGAATGCCTTTGCCAGCGTCATCTTGGGATCTTCTGGAATCAGGGAACAGATCTTGTTGGATTCCTCGTATGGGATATCAAGGACACGGGCAACATCCTTTACAACAGCCTTTGGCTTGAGCGTTCCGAACGTGATGATCTGTCCAACCCTGTCCTTGCCGTAATGCTCTGTAACATAGTCGATTACCTGGCTCCTGCCTTCGAAGCAGAAGTCAACATCGAAATCAGGGAGCGATACGCGTTCAGGATTGAGGAACCTCTCGAAGAGCAGGTTGTACTTTATCGGATCGACATCGGTGATCGTTATCGAATATGCGACAAGGGAACCAGCGCCGCTTCCTCGTCCCGGTCCGACAGGAATCCCGTGGGTCTTTGCCCAGTGGATGTAATCCCGGACAATGAGGAAGTAGGCAGGGAAGTCCATCTGTATGATGATCCCGAGCTCGTAGTCCAGTCTTTTCTGCAGCTCATCCGTGACGACCGCGTACCTCTTTCTCAATCCTTCATTTGCCAGGAATGTGAGATACTCCGCATCTGACTTGAACTCCTCTGGTATCTGGCACTTGGGAAGGATAGGACCTGGGAAGTTGATCTCAATCTGGCATCTCTCAGCTATCTTCCCTGTATTCTCCACAGCCTCAGGGCACCATGAGAAAAGCGCCTCCATCTCCTCCGGAGTCCTGAAATAGAACTCACCTTCCTTGTATCTCAGCCTGTTCGTATCATTCTTCTTTGAAGCCGTTCCGATGCAGAGAAGGGTATCGTGGGCGTTCCAGTCATCCTTCTCGATGTAGTGGATATCATTGGTGCAGACAAGGGGAATATCCAGCTCCTTTGAGAGCCTTGCGAGGAGGGGATTTATTCTCTTCTGCTCTGGAAGCCCATGGTCCTGGAGCTCAAGGTAGTATCTGTCCCCGAAGAGATTCTTGAACCAGCTGGCTCTTTCCTTCGCCTTTTCATAGTCATCCCTGAGAAGATGCTGGGGTATCTCACCGGCAATGCAGGCTGAGAGGCATATCAGGTCCTCGCTATGGGAGGAGAGAGTCTCATCATCGATCCTTGGTTTGTAGTAGAACCCCTCCTTGTATGCGATGGAGTTGAGCTCCATCAGGTTATGGTATCCTTTATCGCTCATCGCAAGGAGAATCAGATGGTAATATCTGTTGCCCTCAGAGGAGGGTGATCTGTCCCTCCTGTCCTTCGGATTGATGTAGAACTCGCACCCGATTATCGGGTTGATGCCATTTGCCTTGCATGCCTTGTAGAATGTCACCGCTCCGAACATGTTGCCATGGTCTGTTATAGCCAGCGATGTCATGCCGCATGCTCTTGCCTTCTCTATATACCTTGGAATGGAAGCAGCTCCATCCAGAAGCGAATAATCAGTGTGGTTGTGAAGATGTATGAAACCCAAAGCTTTCTCCGTGAATACATCGATTATAAGGCAAGTCCGGGCTTTTGTCAGAGAGGGAGGAAATGAATTCCAATGATTATTTTGTTTGACAGATAAACAAAACAGGGCTTAAAGTTTATTTAACAAACTAAATTGTGAGGTCCGCGATGACACGACTCGAAGAGATAGCAATCAAAGTAGAGAGGCTCCATAAGCTGATGGAGGCTGAAAAGCTCGATGCGATATATCTGAAGAGGCAGGATGATTTCTCCTGGATAACCGCAGGGGGCAGGAACTATGTTGCCCTCGGCGAGATGGGAAACTGCGGCATTCTTGTGACATCCAGTGAAATATATGCAGTGACGAATACCGTTGAGGCAAGAAGAATGAAGGATGAGGAGAAGCTGGAGGCGTTCTGCAGCGGTATCAGAGTCCATCCATGGCATGATTCATCAGGGGAAGGTGCCATCATCAAGGAGCTTGTTCCTTCCGGATTCATCGGTGCTGATTACGGCGCTCCGTTTGCTTCCAAAAACGTGGCTACTGCGGTCAAGAACCTCAGGGCATCATTGACCGAGAGCGAGGCTGAGCGCTACAGGGAGCTGGGGTATCTTGCATCGGTAGCCCTGGAGGAGACTGCATCCAGGCTCAGGCCCGGTAACACCGAATACGATTCTGTCTCTATCATGAGCGGGATCCTTGCTGAGAACGGCATGGAGATGGCTTCGATGATGTGCGCAGCCGATGACCGTATAAGCCTGTACCGCCATCCTGTCCCCACAATGAGGAGAATCGAGAAGAGGGTGCAGGTCGGAGGCAACTTCAGGAAGTATGGACTTACCGTCTGCATGTCGCGCTTTGTGCATTTCGAAAAGGTTTCCGAAGAGCTTGAGAAGCAGTACCTTGCCAACCAGCAGATCGATCTCTCGATAATGGAGGCGACAAGACCCGGACGTCTGCTCTGCGAAGTCCTTGAGGATGCAAAGCGTCTTTATGCTGACTACGGCTATGCTGAGGAGTTCGAGAAGCATCACCAAGGTGGTCCGATAGGTTATGCTCCCCGCGATTACCGTGTTGATTTCACTCACAGGATACCGGTGGCGGAGAATCAGGCATTCTGCTGGAATCCTTCGATAACCGGAACGAAGAGCGAGGATACGATCCTGGTTAATAATGAGGGCTTCGAGTTCATCACAGGCCCTGTGATATTCCCTTCCCGTGAGATCACTGTAAACGGCCATACCTACAGAAGGGCAGCGCCTCTTCTGAAGTATCAGCATATATAAAAGGAGGATGAGTAATGAAGAAAGCTTTTGCATTGCTCTGTGTTCTGCTTATTGCGGGTTCTGTCTTCGCACAGGGACAGAAGGAAGATAACTATCCATCAAGACCGGTAGAGGTTACTGTTCAGTGGTCTGCAGGTGGTGGCGCTGACCTTGCATTCAGAGCTCTTGCTGATGTATTTGCCCAGCATACTGGCCAGCAGATGGTAATCAAGAACGTTCCTGGCGCATCAGGTGTTCCTGGAACTGTCCAGTATCTCGACAGTGCCCAGCCTGATGGATACAGCCTCATGCATTGGTCAAATGCCCATGTATCCAACATGCATATGACGAATGTCCCATTCACCAATGACTCCTTCAAGCATGTCGCTGAGGTCGTTGAGAGTACTCATTACCTCCTCGTTCCAGCAGATTCCGAATGGAATACGCTTGAAGACTTCCTCGAGTATGCAAAGGCACACCCGGGCGAGATCAAGATGGGTAACGCTGGAACAGGCGGTGGAAACCACCTTGCAGCACTCCTTCTTGAGGATGCAACTGGAACACAGTTCACCCATGTTGCATATGATGGCGGTAATCCATCCGTCATCGGTCTTATGAGCGGAGAGGTCGATGCTTCCATGAACAACTCTCCTGAGGGTTACTCCAATGTTGAGGCCGGACAGGTCAAGATGCTTGTTTCCTTCGGAGAGGAGAGACTCCCTGACTTCCCAGATGTCCCGACAGCAAAGGAGCTTGGATATGACATCGTTCTCAGGCAATGGAGAGGTATCGCTGTTCCTCTTGATACTCCAGATGAGCTTGTCGATAAGCTTGATGACATCATCAAGGCCTGTGTTGAGGATCCTGCATATGCAGAGAAGCTCTCAGGTATCGGTGCTATCCCAGCTTATATGGATACTGAGGAGTACAACGAATTCATCAAGTCTGAGGATCAGAGATTCAAGGATCTCATCATAAGCAGGGGATTCGGAGACAGATATTGATTTTCAGGGGCTGCCGCGGATAAGCGGCAGCTTCTACAGAGGGTTGTTTTATGGAGAAGAAAGCTGCCTTTTCCGAGCTTGTGGTCGGTCTTCTGATCGTTGCTCTGGGCATATTCGTATTCTGTTATAGTTTCACGCTGAAGACAGCTGAAACCGGTATCGGAGCTGGAGGCTATCCGAAGTTCATAGGCGTCGTGCTTATCATCCTTGGAGCCTGCCAGACGGCGATTTCACTGTATCAGAAAGTCAGAAGTCCTGAATTCAATGTGGACAGCAAGAAGCTGATCAAGCTTGTCGAGCTTGTAGGGTCCATGATGCTCTATCTCTGGCTTCTCCCGCATCTCGGATTCGTCATCATGACTCCGATACTGCTCATTGTCCTGATGTTCCTTTTCGGCATCAAGAGATGGGTTATGGGACTTATCGTAGCGATAGTATTCACTATTATCGTTTATCTCCTCTTCACGGAGGTATTCCTGGTGTTCCTGCCTAGGTTCACCCTGTTCTGATGGAAGGTACCTATGTTTGAATATATACTTTCAGGTTTTGCTGCTGTTTTCCATCCTACGACATTCGTCCTGATGGTCTTCGGCATTATTATGGGTATTATCATCGGAGCGATTCCTGGGCTTTCCGGGTCGATGGGCATCATCCTGCTTCTGCCTCTGGTGTATATGCTCCCAAGCGATGTAGCGCTCGTCATGCTCTGCGGTCTCTTCTGCGGATCGATGTACGGTGGATCCATATCGGCAGTATTGCTCAATACGCCGGGAACTCCATCTGCTGCAGCTACCGTCCTTGATGGTTATCCGCTTGCACAGAAGGGAAAGGCCGGAAAGGCTATCGGAATCGCATCGTTCGCATCGTTCCTCGGAGGCCTTGTATCGACGCTCTGTCTTATGTTCATAGCGCCGGAGCTCGCCAGCATCGCTCTCAATTTCCAGGCTGCGGATTACTTCTCGCTCGCTATCTTCGGTCTTACGATCATGGCAAGCGCATCTGGCGGCAGTATGACTAAGGCCCTGATCGCAGGTGCTGTCGGACTTCTGCTCTCTGCAGTCGGAATGGATCCGATCACCGGCAATCCGAGATTCACATTCGGTACATATAAGCTCATGAGCGGCCTTGATATCCTCCCGATCCTCATCGGTGTATTCGCTCTCAGCGAGGTAATGATCAAGGTCAATTCAAAGAACAAAGGACTTACATTCGATGACAAGAAGATCGAGAAGGTCGTTCCTACATTCTCCGAGATGAAGGGCGTCTTCAAGGTCGCGATTGTCGGTGCGATAATCGGTGTCATTATCGGTATTATCCCAGGTACCGGCGGAGCTATCGCATGCTTCCTTGCCTACAATGTCGGAAAGAAGATATCGAAGAACGGTTCGAAGTTCGGAACAGGTGAGCTCGAGGGTGTTGCTGCCCCTGAAGCTGCGAACAACGGAACGACAGGCGGAGCCCTCATCCCTATGCTCGCGCTTGGAATCCCTGGCGATGTCGTCACATCCGTCATGCTCGGTGCACTTGTCCTCGTAGGCGTGCGCCCCGGTCCAATGCTCTTCGTCGAAAGCCCGGATCTCGTATATACGATCTTCTCCGGAATGTTCGTAATACAGTTCCTGATGCTTGGCTTCGGATTCCTCTTTGCAAGGATATCGCCGAAGATTCTGAAGATACCTGCAAATATCCTCATGCCGATAATCGTCGTGCTCTGCATGGTCGGTGCCTTCTCAATCGGAAACCAGACGTATCATATCTGGGTTGCGGTAATATTCGGAGTCGTTGGATATCTGATGAAGAAATACGGGTTCCCAGGTGCTCCTCTCATCCTTGGAGTCATTCTTGGACCTATCGCAGAGGAGAATCTCAACAGGGCTCTTATCGTTTCCAATAATGATATCTCGGTGTTCTTCACCCGCCCGATCTCTCTGGCATTCATTCTTCTTTCTGCTTTCTCCATTGGCTGGACAATCTATTCCCGCTTCAGGAAGGACAAGCAGGAAGCCTGATGACTTAGCGCAGTGCCAGAAGGTGCTGCGCTTTTTGAAATAAGGATTATTCATATGGATAGAATCGGTATTGCGATACTTGGCTCAGGAGCCATAGCGAAGGTCCATGCTGACTGCTTCAAGGCTCTTGGCGATATATGTGAAGTGAGGGCTGTCTGCGATATCTTCCCAGATAAGGCAGAGGCTCTGATAAAGGAAAAGGAACTGGATGCTGTAGCTCTTTCTGATTACTCCCAGCTTTGGGACATGGATGGCATCGACGCTGTCTCGATCTGTCTCCCTCCGGGCGAGCATGCGAAGGCCGCGGTTGCAGCGCTTGAGCATGGGATGCATGTGATCACGGAAAAGCCGATGGCAACATCTCTGGAAGAGTGCGATGCGATGATTAATGCGGCGAAGAGGAATGGACGGCTTCTCGCATCCGTTGCACAGAACAGATACAAGATCCCGATGATGAAGGTAAAGGAGATAATCTCCTCTGGAGCAATCGGAAAGATTCTTCAGACGAATATCAACTCATGGTGGTGGAGGGGCCAGAATTACTATGACCTCTGGTGGAGAGGTACATGGGAGAAGGAGACCGGAGGCTGTACCACAAGCCATGCAACCCACCATATCGACCTTATGCTCTGGATGCTCGGAAAGCCAAGGGGTGTCACTGCGATAATGGGCAATGTAGGGCATGACAACAGCGAATGCGAGGATCTTGTCTTCGCGGTTTTCGATTATCCTGGATCGATGGCTCTGGTGAATGCTTCGCTTGTCAGCCATGGTGAGGAGCAGGAGATGATCTTCCAGGGTGAGAAGGCTGGTATCTCCATACCATGGAAGGTCCGTGCCTCGAAGCCTCTTGGCAATGGCTTCCCGGAGCCTTCCGAGGAGGAAATGGAGAGAGTCAATGCGCTCTATGATGCTATTGAGCCTATTCCTGAGGAGGGGCATATAGCCCAGCTGAGGAACTTCGTAAGGGCGATCAGGGGCGAGGAGGAGCTCTTCATAACCGGTCAGGATGGCCGCAATACGATCGAGATGATCATGGGCATATACAAGTCAGCGGCAGAGCACAAAGCCGTTACCTTCCCGATAGCCTCTGATGACCCGTTCTATAGAAAAGAAACAATGGTCAGGATGATGCCTCATTTCCATGAGAAGCTGAAAAGCGTCGATAATCTTGCGGATGTTGGAATTACCCTTGGCAGAGATGTCGGAAAATAGGTTATGATGGGGTCATCGTCTTTTTCCTGACAGGAGGGATTGTATGCGCTATGAGGATATGGAATATGAGAACTGCGAGAATGTCCTTAGGTATATAATCTCCGATTCCGGGAATCCTACCAGAGCGGAGATAGCCAAGCGGCTGGGACTGAGCAAGGCAACGGTTACGCAGATAATAAACCGCTTCATAGCGTATGGACTCGTGCATGAAGGCCAGAGGCTTGCCCGGCAGGGAAAGGGCAGGCCAGGCAATCCTCTTTCGGTGAATAAGGATATGTGGTTCGCTCTTGGAGCATCCCTTGCGGATAATACCTGGCAGTTCGTGATCTCCGATATGACAGGCGGTATCGTGGATTCCTATGAGATTCCTGTATCTCCCATGACCCAGGAGAATTTCATCGATACGCTTGTCCGCGGACTGAGGCATATGATGGAGAAATGCCCTGGGAGATTCCTGCCTGGTGTCGGCGTAGGAGCTCCCGGTGTTGTTGATGAGGCTCAGGGAGATATCGTATTCGCATATGATTACGGGTGGAACAGCAGACTGAATATCTCCGGAAGGATCCGGGATGAACTCGGGCTGGAGACTTTCGTAATGAACCGCAATGATCTTGCAGGAATAGCTGAGTACAAATACGCGAACCCTGAGCATGAGCAGTCGATGATCTATATAGGTATCGGGCAGGGTATCCGTGCCGCGATATTCTCCGATGGGCATATCATAAGAGGAGCCGATGGCAGGGCTGGGAGAATAAGCCATATACAGATAGATCCGGAGGGCAAGCTCTGCTCATGCGGCAAGCGTGGCTGTCTTTTCACCATAGCGAATGAGCATGCGCTTCTCGAGGATGTGAATGAGATGCTTGCCTCTGAGGATATCCCATCAGCTCTCAGGTCCTGTGCCGGAAGCCTATCTGCAGAGGAAGTAATGTCCAATGCGGAGAAGGGTGATTCCATAGCTCTCAAAGCTGTCAGGCATGTGGCTTCCGCGATAACGAAGGCTATCATGATACTCTCAGTCGTACTCAATCCAAGGAAGGTTGTCCTTGGAGGCCCGATAGGTGATTCCGATGCTCTTGTCAGCTTCGTCTCCGATGAGCTTGCATCATGCGCAGGGCAGAGGGATATCTATCCTGCGGTCCTCCGCTGCAGCATCAAGCCCTATGGCTCGGCACTGGGAGCAGTCGGTCTCGTCATCGATAACGCCTTCCATCTCATCCATGAGGATTTCATTGCTTTCGCGAAGCAGCAGTGAGCCTGGCTTTAGCTTCGTCGATTGTCCTTATTATCATGTCAGCGGCAGCATCGGGATTCTTCCGTATCTCATGTTCCCATACTCTTATGACAGTATAGCCCATAGCGGTAAGGGCATGGTTCACCTCTATGTCCTTCTGCATGTTGCGCTCAATCTTCGGAATCCAGTAGTCCCTGTTTGACTTGATAGAGTCCTTCCGTTCCTCCCAGTTCCATCCATGCCAGAAATCACCATCGCAGAATATGGCGATCCTGTATTTCTTTATTGAGATATCTGGATGCCCATAGATTGAAGGACTGTTCTTCCTGAACCGTAGCCCGCGATGCCACAGCGCCCTGGATAGCATCTTCTCGATTGATGTATCCTTGCCGCGTATCCTCGACATATTGTAGCTGCGCTCTTCAGGTGTCATGGCTCTATTATGGCAGGTTGTCCCTGGTTTTTCGATCGCTGGAATGTGCAATCAGGTTTCCTGACTTTTCTGTCAGAAATCAATAAAATCGTATCAATCGAATAATCTGTGTATAAAATTATTGACAAGAAAAGGGAGTAGAGGGAGAATCGGATATGTATGGCCATTGCGGTAAGGACCAGCACTGGAGTCCATGCTAAGCGATCCCCCTTATAACCTTTTGCCTAGCGCACACCTTATTTCCGGTGCTGGCCCTTTCCTAATGGCTATTCAGTTAGGGCGGCCTTTCCTCAGCTCCTGTTCTGTGCAGAACTGTACGTTCTCCACAGGTCTTCCAGCTGTGAACTGCCTTATCGCGCACTCGCCTTCGCGTCTTCCCATTGCATCCTTATATGGCATGAAGCCATGGAAAGCTCCCTTGGCAATCAGCACATTTGATTTCGTATCGGCTTCGGCAAGAGCCTTTCCATAGAGAATCCCATCATCGGCAAGAGGATCTATCTCCGCAGAGATGATGAGTGCTTGCGGAAGCCTTGAGAGATCTGGGCTGAGGAGGGGAGAGAACATTGGGGAGAGTATATCCTTCGGCTCCCTCGCATAGTTCTTCACATAGAATGAGAGCATGTTCTCATCGAGCATCGGGCTGTCCTTATACTCCGTCATCGACTGGGTCCTGAGCCTGCAGTCCGTAATCGGGTACAGAAGGATCTGTCCTGCAAGCTGTGGACCTTTCCTGTCCCTGAGGAGCATTGCTGTCACAGCTGCAAGATTGCCTCCTGCGCTGTCTCCTGCTATGAAGATCCTGTCTGTATCGATCTTCCAGTATTTTGCCCCTTCTGCTGCCCAGAGAACCGCATCGTAGCAGTCCTCAACTGCGGTAGGAAACTTATATTTCGGTGCAAGCCTGTAGTCGATGAGGAGGATTGCCGACTCCGTAACCTCCGCAAGATGGCTGAGGAATATCGAATAGAAATCCATATTCCCGAATACCCATCCGCCTCCATGGCAGAATATCATGAGAGGCATGACACCTGTCAGCTCTGAGAGCTTTGGATCGGAGAAGTAGTAGCCTGTGACAGCACCTTCCGTGACGGGAATGACGAATGTCTGCATCATCACATGCTTTGATCTGCAGAGCACGCTTCTTGCCTCCCGTCTTGTTATTGTCATGTTGTTTATATTGTTTATCAGGTCATCGGAAAGGGACTCAGGATTCCTTGCCTGGAACTTGCTAGAAAGCCTGATCATCCTCTTCGCACGCCCTGTCAGTTTGTATTCGGACATAGGAATATCGTATAGGCAAAGGCGATAAGCATCAAGTCTTTGTATCGGAGTTATATCATTCCGGTTTTGAAGGGCCCTTTGCCAGTATCTTCTTATGGACAAGCATGAATGTGGTGAATGTCGTGAGTGCGGATACGGAATCGGCAATCGATTCAGCAAGGAATACGCCTGTTGTGCCAAGTGCTGTGGAAGAGAGTATGTATACAAGAGGTATGAGCAGTATGATCTTCCTGTAGACTGCGAAGAATAATGATATCCTGGCCTGTCCAAGTCCCATGAATGTGTTCTGGGATGCGCACTGCAGTCCGAACAGTGAGAGTCCTGTAATATAGAACTTCATGTATGGCGATGCGAATGATATCAGCTCCTCAGAGGATGTGAAGAGGCCGATCACAGTACCTGGGATGAGATTGCATATGAGTGAGATCATCGTTGTATACGATACTTCCGTAATGGCCGCAAAGCGGAATATCGCTCGTACCCTGTCTGAGTGGCCTGCTCCGAAGTTGTAGCTAACAAGCGGGGTGACAGCCTGGTTCATGCCGTTTATCGGCATCATGCAGAAGTTCAGCACCGAGGACATGATTGTCATCGCTCCTACAGCCATATCGCCGGAGATTATCTGGAGTCTGGAGGTGAATGTGAATGTTATAGCGGCCTCTGTCGCGCTCATTATGAACGGTGACACACCGAGGGATATCACAGGGAGGATGACCTTCTTCCTTATTCTCATATCCTTGATGCGTAGCCTCAGTTCGCTCTTTCTGCTCCGGAGGAATGAGACTACATAGACTGCTGATGCGAACTGGCTTATGACCGTAGCGATGGCCGCTCCGCGGGCCCCTAGTCCGAATGCGAAGATGAATATGGGATCGAGGATGATGTTCATGACGGCGCCTATGATGACCGTCATCATGCTCATGACTGTCTTTCCCTCTGCGGAGATGAATGGATTCAGTCCCAGCGTCAGGAGTACGAATGGCGTTCCCAGAAGGTAAATGTCCATATACTCCTTCCCATAGCGGAAAGTCTCGCTGGATGCTCCGAAGAGATAGAGGATGGGAGTCATGAAGGCATAGAAGAAAGCCATCAGAAAGACGGAAAGGAGCAGGAGCGATGCCGCTGATACGGAGAGGATCTCCTCAGCCTTATCCCTTCGTCCCTGTCCCATCCTGATTGCTGACAGAGGACCGCCTCCATTCCCGATGAGGGAGGAGAATGCTGTAATCAGCAGGATGATGGGGTAGGTTATGCCGACACCTGTGAGAATCGTTGCCCCGGAGCCCTCGATATGCCCCAGATAGATTCTATCCACAAGATTATACAGTCCGTTCACAAGCTGAGCTACGATGAGCGGGAATGCCATCTCAGGCACCAGTCTCGATATCTTCCTTGTCCCCAGTTCCTTCTGATCCATGCTTCCTTTATAGCCCAATGGAGACAATAAGCAAAGTGGGCAAGGAGAATCATGCATCATCACAGAATATACATTATGTATACGCTTATCCATCATCGATGCTTCATAGTGCTGGTCCATTATCTGCAACCAGGAGGAATCAAGAAGAAAAGAACAATCGCAATAGCTCTTGTCCTTGCTTGTATGGTTTCCATGGCATTCGCTGCCGTGGATAGCAATCCTGAAATAGTTGCTGCAGCTGATGTAACTGAATCTGCAGAGCCTGCTGAGGTTTCTTCCGATGCAGATACCGTTGCAGAAACAGCAGACGGTACTGCGGTCATCCTGCCGCTTGAGGCATCTCAGGAAGTCCCAGCAGCTGACAATACGCTCAGTACACCAGCTGCAACAGTGTAGCTATAAGGCTTCAGGCGGCTAGTCCGCCTGTATGCTGTTTTGGTGCCATTGTGATGTATCGCTGGATAATATCTGAAATCGGCGGTATGATTCATTGAGATGGGAAAGAGAGAGAAAGAAGGAAGAAGGATTAAGACGCTCACTCCGTACAACATGATCATCCCATACATAATGGTTGAGCGCAATGATAGCCAGAACAGCATTGCAACATATGTTGATGTGAGTGGTGCCGAGACGCTTATACGCAAGCTACGCTCCGAGGGTTACGTCTCAATCGGTATTCTACATGTGCTTCTTGCAGCTTATGTGCGTGCAATCAGCCAGAGGCCCGGGGTCAACAGGTTCATCAGAGGACAGAAGATATATGCCAGGAATGGCATCGTCATAAATATTATCGTCAAACGCAAAATGAGCATTGATGCGGCCGATACATCCGTGAAGCTCCGGCTGAAGCCTACCGATACCCTTATTGATATCTATAACAAGTGGATGGAGCTGTATACGAAGGTCATGGAAGAGGATGAGAACGGGATGGATAAGACCGCCAGGATCATCTGCTACATTCCTGGTCTGATAAAGAAATTCACGATTGCTCTCCTGAAGTTCCTCGATTATTTCGGACTTCTCCCGGGGGCTATTGTCGATGTATCGCCGTTCCATGGCTCCATGTTCATAACGAATATGGCATCGCTTAATATCCCGCCAATCGTCCACCATCTCTACAACTTCGGCAATGTGCCTGTATTCATAGCGTTCGGTGCCAAGCGGTATCAGATAGTGGCCAACGATGATGGAACCGTTACAAAGAACCGTGTGATAGACATCATCGCGAATCTCGATGAGCGTATATGCGATGGGTTCTACTATGCATCGGCTATGAAGCTGCTGAAAAAGTACTTTCAGAACCCTGAAGAGCTTCTGACGCCCCCTGAAACTGTTGTTGAGGATATTCCCTGAATGCTATTATCCGCATATGGATAACTGGAACAAAGATACAATATGCATTCAGGGCGGTTACAAGCCTGGCAACAGCGAGCCTCGTGTTCTTCCTATCTATCAGAGCACGACATATAAATATGATTCCGCAGAGGAGCTTGCAAAGCTCTTCGACCTTGAGACTCCCGGTCATATGTACACCAGGATCTCGAATCCCACGGTTGAGTATGTGGAGAATAAGATAGCAGAGCTTGAGGGCGGCGTGGGAGCGATGATGACCTCATCCGGTCAGGCTGCTTCGTTCATCTCCGTTTTCAATATCGCATCATCTGGTGATAACTTCGTCATGATGTCGAATCTCTATGGAGGTACGACGAATCTCTTCCTTGTGACCATGAAGAGGATGGGAATCGAAGCAAGAGTCGCCACTTCCGACATGTCCGATGAGGAGTTCCTTTCGCTCTTTGATGACCGGACAAGATGCTTCTTCGGGGAGACTATCGCGAATCCATCCCTCGAGGTATTCGATTTTGAGAGGTTCGTCCCGTTTGTGCACAGCAAGGGCGTTCCCGTGATCAT
This sequence comes from uncultured Spirochaetaceae bacterium, assembly GCA_944389505.1. Classification (GTDB taxonomy): domain Bacteria; phylum Spirochaetota; class Spirochaetia; order Sphaerochaetales; family Sphaerochaetaceae; genus Ornithospirochaeta. Next base: position 272,016 of record CALXMP010000001.1, on the reverse strand, counting down.
CGACAATACATTCGCAACTCCTATTCTCTGCAATCCGATTGCTTTTGGCGCGGATATAGTAGTCCATTCGACAACAAAGTACATGGATGGCCATGCGGAGGTTGTAGGCGGGGTGATTGTCGACGGAGGCACCTTCGACTGGACTGCAGGAGGGAAGTACCCTGAGCTTACAGAACCAGATGAGTCGTATCATGGAGTTATCTATACAAAGCAGTTCGGAAAGGCCGCATATATAACAAAAGCCAGGACACAGCTTATGAGGGACCTGGGAACAACGGTGCAGCCTATTGCCGCTTTCCTTATAAACAATGGCCTTGAGACTCTGAGCCTCAGGATAAGGAAGCACTCTGAGAATGCGCTTGCGATTGCAGAGTATCTCAAGACACGCAGCGATATCGTTGAGAGTGTAAGCTATCCAGGGCTCGCCGATGATAAAGAGCATGACAAGGCTATGAAGTATCTCAGGAATGGGATGGCATCGGGTGTTGTTTCCTTCTGCGTTAAAGGCGGCAGAGAGAAGGCCATGGCATTCATGAATGCCTTGAAGCTTGCTGCGATCGTCATCCATGTCGCGGATGTCCGCACCTGCGTTCTCAATCCTGCTTCAACTACGCACAGACAGCTTTCCGATGATATGCTGAAGAAAGCAGGCATCGAGCCGGGCTTCGTGAGATTCTCCGTCGGCATTGAGGATAAGGAGGATATCATCAGGGATATCGAAGAGGCATTCAAGGCATGCCTATAAAGATTCCAGATAAGCTTCCTGCAAGGGAAGTCCTTGAGAATGAGAACATATTCGTTATGACTGAGAAGAGGGCGCGTACCCAGGATATGCGTCCTCTCAGGATTCTTCTCCTGAACCTGATGCCTACGAAGATCACGACCGAGACACAGCTGTCAAGGCTGCTTGGCAATACGCCCCTCCAGGTCGAGCTGACGCTTCTTCAGGTCGAGAGCCATGTGCCAAAGCATACATCGGCAGAGCATATGCTCTCCTTCTACAAGGTCTTCAGCGATGTATCCGATGAGAACTTCGATGGGATGGTGATCACTGGAGCTCCTATCGAGAATCTGCCATTCGAGCAGGTCACATACTGGGATGAGCTCTGCCGGATCATGGAATGGTCAAAGAGCCATGTGCATTCGACATTCCATATCTGCTGGGGGGCTCAGGCCGGCCTGTATTACCATTTCGGCATAGGCAAGCACCCACTTGGAAAGAAGCTGTTCGGTGTCTATCCGCATAAGGTCATATACCGTAATCCTGTTCTTCTCAGAGGGTTCGATGATGTCTTCTATGTCCCGCATTCGCGCTATACCGCAAGCGATACCGAGGCCATGTTCCGTGAGCCCAGGCTGAAGATACTTGCATCATCCCCTGAGGCGGGAGTGTATGCTGCGATGACAGCCAATGGCCGCCAGATATTCATATCAGGGCATTCGGAGTATGATGCCGACACGCTCAAGAATGAATATCTGAGGGACAGGAATGCAGGGCTTGATACACCTGTGCCGGAGAACTACTTTCCCATGGATGATCCTGAGAATCCTCCTATAGTCAGATGGAGAGGACATGCGAACCTGCTATATTCGAACTGGCTGAATTACTTTGTCTATCAGACGACTCCATATGATCTGACAGAGCTGAAAAGTGATGAGCAGTAGGGCTGGCAGAGTGAATACAGGATGCATATTCTCTGATTTTCATGCGGAAATTTTAAATATTTATGCATAGACAGTAGTAATTATTGAATTTTTATGTATAATTATGCCGTATCACGGAGGTTGTATGGTAAAAGCTGCTGTTTTGGGTTCTACAGGTTATGCAGGTGCGGAGCTGGTAAGGATTCTTTCCGGTCATCCTGATGCGGAGATCGTCTATCTCGCATCTCATTCCTATGCTGGAAAGAAGTTCTCGGATATCTACCCCGGCATGCGCTGTGTATGCGATATGACTCTCTCCGATGATGATATCTCCAAGGCGGCGGAGAATGCCGATGTCCTTTTCATGGCTCTTCCCGCAGGAATTGCCAGCGAGGCAGTTACTCCAGAGCTTCTGGAGAAGTGCGTGGTCATCGATCTTGGAGCTGACTTCCGCCTCCATGATGCGAAGGTATATGAGGCGTGGTATAAGAAGGAGCATAAGCATCCGGAGCTCCTTGACGAAGCAGTCTATGGTCTTCCTGAGATACACAGGGAGAGCATAAAGGGGAAGAAGCTCATCGCCAATCCAGGATGCTATACGACATGTACGATACTTACGCTGTATCCCCTCATTAAAGCAGGTCTCATCGACACATCAACGATAGTGATCGATGCAAAGAGCGGTACATCCGGGGCAGGAAGGGGTGAGAAGCTTGGCTCGATGTTCTGCGAGGTCAATGAGAGCATCAAGGCATATGGCGTGACAAATCATAGGCATACCCCTGAGATAGAGCAGGAGCTCTCGCTTGCGTCAGGTGAGGATATAGTTCTCCAGTTCACGCCGCACCTTGTTCCGATGAACCGCGGGATACTCTCCTGCTGCTATGCGAAGCTGAAGAAAGGAGTATCGGAAGAGGATGTCAGAAGCGCATATGGAATGTACAGCGATGAGCCATTCATAAGGGTATCGGATGATCTTCCTGAGACGAAGTATGTCAGGGGAACGAATATGGTGGATATAAGCTTCAGAATCGATGGCAGGACTGGCAACATCATTGCAATCGGAGCTATCGACAATCTTGTGAAAGGAGCGGCAGGACAGGCTGTCCAGAATATGAACATTGCCTTCGGTCTGGATGAGACAGAAGGACTTATGACAGCGGCAGGGCCTGCTTTCTGAGGGATGATGGTATGAAAATCATAGAGAAAGGCGGGGTCACATCCCCGAAGGGATTCCTTGCAGCTGGTGTGCATGCAGGGCTTAAGAAGCAGAAGAAAGATATGGCTCTGATCGTATCTGCAGCCAATGCGGTCTCAGCCGGCGCGTTTACGACAAACAAGGTGAAGGCCGCTCCTGTTCTCTGGGATATGGAGACTCTCAAGGGAGAGACGCACAAGGCTATCGTGATAAATAGCGGGAATGCCAATGCATGCACTGCAGAGCGCGGACTGAAGGATGCAGGAGATAGTGCAGCTTATGCAGCAGAGCTCCTTGGTTTGTCGCAGCATGAGGTATTCGTCGCATCGACCGGTGTGATAGGAGTCCCTCTTGATATGGACAAGATCAAGCACGGCATATCAATGCTTGTTCCTTGTCTCTCATCCGATGGGCATAGTGCTGCGGAAGCCATTATGACAACGGATACATTCCCCAAAGAGGCTGCAGCTTCGGTTGAGATCAATGGCAAGACGGTGACAATAGGAGGCATGTCGAAGGGGTCGGGGATGATCCATCCGAATATGGCGACAACGCTTTCATTCATCACGACAGATGCAGCTGTATCGAAGAAGGATCTCCAGGCTCTGCTTGGAACGACTGTCGATGATACATACAACATGGTATCTGTAGATGGCGATACATCCACAAACGATACGGTTCTTGTCCTTGCAAATGGCATGGCAGGTAACGATCTCCTCACTCCAGGTACGGAGGAGTGGTCCCTCTTCGAGGAGGCTTTCAGGTATGTGCTTGGAACGCTTGCACGCTATCTTGCCAGGGACGGAGAGGGCGCGACACGCTTCATTGAGATGGATGTCGAGAATGCGATTACGAAGAAGGATGCTAAGATCCTTGCCCGCTCAGTTGTCTCCTCATCGCTCGTGAAGGCTGCATTCTTCGGGGCAGATGCCAACTGGGGAAGGATTCTGTGCGCAATGGGCTATTCCGGCGCGGATTTCGATCCCTCCCTTGTTGATCTCTCGTTCACATCACCTGCAGGAACAATACAGGTAGTGAAGAACGGTGAACCTCTTCCGTTTGATGAGGAGGTGGCTAAGAAGATTCTCTCCGAAAAGGAGATAACAGCTGTCGCTGATTGCCATCAGGGTGTATTCTCTGCTCAGGCATGGGGCTGCGATCTCACATACGACTATGTGAAGATCAATGGTGATTACAGGAGCTAGGCATGTACGAGAAGGAAAGAGCGAAGGCCGATGTTCTTATCGAGGCCATACCGTATATAAGGAAATTCGCAGGGACAACCGTTGTTGTAAAATACGGCGGATCGGCGATGGTTGACGAAAAGCTGAAGAAGTCCGTCATCAAGGACATAGCGCTTCTGAAGTACATCGGGCTGAAGCCCGTGGTCGTCCATGGCGGAGGCAAGGAGATCACAGCGCTTCTTGATAGGCTTGGTAAGGAGACGCAGTTCGTAGATGGCCTAAGAGTCACCGATGCTGAGACTGCAGGTGTTGCCGAGATGGTGCTTTCCGGATCGATTGGCAAGAGCCTTGTCGAGAATCTCGAATCGGTAGGTGTCGAGGCCTGCGGTATAAATGGAAAGGATGGGCATACGCTTCAGGCAAAGAAAAAGGTCGATGAGAAGGGCCGCGATCTCGGTTTCGTCGGAGAGATCGAGAAGGTCGATATCCATCTCATCGAAACACTTCTTGAAGCAGGCTATGTGCCTGTTATATCACCAGTGGGAGTCGATTCATACTCCCAGACATACAATATCAATGCGGACTATGCGGCATCTGCGATAGCCGGTGCGCTCAATGCACAGAAGCTTGTCTTCCTTACAGATGTCGAAGGCATCCTCCGCGATAAGGATGATCCTTCAACAATAATCAGGCGAATGAGCGCGCAGGAAGCGATTGATATGATTGCTGACGGCACGATAAAAGGGGGTATGATACCCAAAGTGGAATGCTGTCTTGATGCTCTGAGGAAGGGAGTAAGAACGGTCCATGTGCTTGATGGCAGGCTGCCGCATTCGATGCTCCTTGAGATATTCACAGCAGATGGAATCGGAACAATGGTCACACCGGAGGTCAGGAATGCCAAATAAGGAAATAATCGAGCTTGCAGGCAAGAACTATATGAAGAATTATGCCCAGTTCCCGATTGTCATAAAATCAGGGAAGGGCATGTATGTCACCGATGAGGACGGGAAGTCCTATCTCGATTTCGTCGCAGGAATCGCCGTCAATGCACTTGGCTATGGCGATGAGGATGAGAAGAAAGCCCTTCTCAGCGTTATGGCAGATGGGGTTTTCCATACATCGAATCTCTACTATAACAGCCATGCCGTCCATGCTGCGGCGATGCTGAATGAGCTTGCCGGCTCGGACAGGGTATTCTTCTGCAACAGCGGTGCGGAGGCGAATGAGGCTGCTCTTAAGATTGCCCGGAAGTATGGCTCTGCAAAGGGCAGGAGCACGATAATCTCATTCGAGCATTCATTCCATGGAAGGACGTACGGTGCGATAACGGTGACGGGGCAGGAGAAATACCACAAAGGCTTTGCTCCGATGCTCCCTGGGGTTGTATACGCCCAGTACAATGATCTCGATTCCGTAAAAGCCCTGATCGATAACCATACAGCTGCAATTATTGCAGAACCTCTTCAGGGAGAGGGTGGGATAATCCCGGCGGAAAAGTCCTTCCTGGAAGGACTCCGTGCGCTCTGCGATGAGAACGATATGCTTCTTATCTTCGATGAGGTTCAGTGTGGACTTGGAAGGACGGGAAAACCTTTCTGCTTCCAGCATTATGATGTCACCCCTGATATCCTCACATCGGCAAAGGCGCTCGGTGGCGGTCTGCCGATGGGGGCATGCCTTGCTTTCGGCAAAGCTGCCGATGTCTTCCAGCCCGGCGATCATGCTGCGACGTTCGGAGGCAATGTGGCTGCAGCAGCTCTTGCGGAGGTCCTCCTCTCGAAGCTTCCGTCCCTTTCGGATTCGGTCGATGCGAACGGAAGGTATCTGACAGAGAAGCTCAATGCGATTGCCTCGTCTCATCCGGATAAGGTCACAGCTGTGCGCGGAATGGGATTCATGCAGGGGCTGGATCTCTCCGTTCCTCCGCGTGATGTCATTGCGAAATGCATTGAGAAAGGGCTTCTTGTATGCTCCGCAGGCTATACCGTACTCCGCTTCGTCCCGCCTCTCATCGCATCAAAGGATGATATCGATAAAGCAGCTTCGATAGTCGATGAGGCTCTCTCGGAGCTCTGACATTAAACTGGAAGAATCCCCATCCGGGGGTTTTTCCATCTCTGGAGGCATGGAATGGAGCTTAACAGGGAGTTACGGATACTCAGATTCATGCATTACCGCATGAATAATGCCTTTGCTCTCTTCTCGCATATCCTGCGTCTCTTTCTTCCGTTCGTGCGGCCTGTCCCGGGAGTGGAGGAAAAAGTCCTGTGCATCTCTGGGATGAAATGCAGTATTTTCTCTTCAGATAGCGCTGAGAGAGGAACTCTGCTATCCATACATGGAGGCGCATTCGCCTCTCCTGCAGCCCCGTACCATAAGAAGAATGCATCCATGTATGCAAAAGCAGGGTACAGAGTAATCATGCCGGACTATCCTCTTCTTCCATTCCACCATCATCCAGAAGCGCTGGAGAAGCTTATCGCACTGGCAGAGAGCATTCCCGACCTGTCTGTGGTTGAGGGTGATAGCGCTGGAGGATTCCTTGCCATCCATACCGTATCAGCATTGGAAAAGAAACCTGACCTGATGCTCATATATCCAGTGGTGATGGCCGGAGAGGAGACTGAATCAATGAGACTGTATGAATCCACTCCGATGTGGAACAGCAGGAACAACAGATGGATGGTGAAGAGCTATTTTAATGGACAGCAGGTTCCGGCATATGATGTATCGGAAATCGGAAGAGCGTATGTCGAGACGGCAGAATATGATCCACTCCATGATGAAGGTATTGCAATCGCTGAAGAACTGAGGAAATCAGGAGCATCTGTAACGCTTACTGAGACCAAAGGGACCGTGCATGGCTATGATTTCCTCTGGCGAAAGCCATATGTTCAGGCAATGCTTGATAGAAGAATCGAATGGCTGACTAAGTGAAGCCAGCCTGTCCGTCTCAGAGATAGCTTAATGTAAGATCATCATAGACAGTCACTGAATAGACTTCCTGTGATGCGTTCGTGCCTGTCTCCATATTCTTTGCGGAGAAGGTGAGGGTCACATGCCCGGGGGCAGTGCCTATGAATGTGAAGCTATGCTCACCGGTATTGTTCATTGAAGAATCTGCAAGCTCGATATGCCCAGAGCCCATCTGTCCCCAGACCCACTGGAATCCGCTCTCCGGATTCTCAGCCAGTGATATCGTTATCGATGTGCGGTCGATATCCTCGCCAGTTGATGCGCAGCCTGCGAGAACAACAGCAACGGCAATAGCAAGCGCTATGATTATCTTCCTCATTCCGCTGCGCCTTTAATCGCATTGACTATAGAAGCATGCAGTTCCTTTGCTTCCTGCCAGTCAGCCTGCATCTTCTCATCGCTTACTTCCTCAAGACGGCCAGCCTGCTCTGCAAGTTTCTTTATGCCTAGCTTCTCGGCATTCTTGCGGAGAGAGTGGGCAAACTTCCTCGCTCCTGCATAGTCTCCGCTCCCAAGGCATCCGTCGATTGATTCAGCTATATTTCCAGAGGCGAAAGCCATGAGCTTCTCACGGACAGCTCCTACGTCTCCGCAGAAGTCCTCCATTACGCCTTCATAATCCATTCCAATCTTATCTGCTATTGCTCTGATGTTCATAACTAAGAATATGATTGAACTGAATCCTCCCGTCAATGGGAGGATCCATGTAATTCATCTGTGTTTTTCAGGAAAGAACTCCGTAGATTCCGTTTATTGTCACTATCAATATGATGATAGGCAGGATATAGGAGCAGTAGACTCTCAGCCACGATGGGAATCTGAATCCGCTTCCCTTATCTGCCTCCTCGATGAAGTTCTTCCATCCCCATCCTTTCTTCATCGTACAGAAGAAGACGAATGACATGCTTCCGAGAGGGAGTATGAGGTTGGAGACGAGGAAGTCCTCAAGGTCCAGCACGCCTGTTCCTTCGCCGAATGGCTGGAATCCTGAAAGGACATTGAAGCCAAGCACGCAGGGGATTGAGAGGATGAAGAGAAGGACGAAATTGAGGAATACTGCATTCTTCCTGTTCCATCCTCTGTTGTCCATCCAGTAGGATACGATGTTCTCAAAGACTGCAATCAGCGTGGACAGAGCCGCGAAGATCATAGCGAGGAAGAAGACCGCACCCCAGATATTGCCTGCAGGCATCCGTGTGAATACGTTTGGAAGAGATACGAACAGGAGCGATGGCCCCGATCCTGCCTCAACCCCGAATGCGGAGCATGCAGGGAAGATGATGAATCCAGAGAGAAGGGCTATTGTCGTATCAAGGCAGATGATCTTTATCGTCTCTCCGCCAAGGGTATGCTCATTATTGAAGTACGAACCGAAGATAGCCATTGCTCCGATTCCGAGCGAGAGCGTGAAGAATGCCTGTCCCATCGCTGCGAATATGGACTCGGAAAGACCGTACTCATGCACAAGATTGCCGAAATCAGGACGGATGTAGAAAAGCAGGCCGTCATGGCTGTCAGGCAGGAGGCAGGAGTGGATTGCCAGGATGATCATAAGCACGAAGAGAACCATCATCATAACCTTCGTTATCTTCTCAACACCGTTCTTGAGTCCGATTATTACAATCCCTGCTGTCATCAGAAGGGCGATAGCCATGTAGACGATCTGAAGCAGCGGATCGGCAGTCAATGCTCCGAAGAATGATGCAACATCAGCTGTTGTGAATGAGCTTGATATCCCTCCTGTCAGGAATGAGACGAAGTAGTAGATCAGCCACCCTGTCAGTACCGAATAGAACATCAGCAGTATGTAGTTTCCTGCAACTGCGGCAGGTCCTATCACATGCCATTTCGTTCCCTTAGGCTCAAGTGTCCTGAGCGCACCCGCTATATTCTTCCTTCCAGCTCTTCCGATTGCGAATTCCATTGTCATTACCGGAAGACCGATAAGAAGGAGGAATATAAGATATATGAGAACGAAAGCCGCGCCGCCATACCTTCCAGTGATGTATGGAAAGCGCCATACGTTCCCAAGTCCGATTGCACATCCGGCTGAAAGCAGTATGAATCCCAACCTGGATGATAGCCTTTCACGTTCCATTTTGACCTCTTGCTATATTTTTTCCTTTATATATTTCTTACTGGATACCTAGGGTCGCTTGTTGCGAGTATCCCAAGCTTCCTTATGCCTGAGCTGTCTCCAGGTGATGGGATATGCGTCAGGTGGACCTCTGCGTTCTTCAGCAGAGGCAGTGCCTTCATCGCTTTAGCCGCATCATCGCTGACGGATGCGCTCATCGCAAGCGCTATCAGGATCTCATCGAGGTTCATGCTGACACCACGCCCGGAGAGGATGTCCCTCTTCATCGCTGTTATGCTCTTTATGACGTCCGCTGCGATCAGATCCTTTTCCTTGGGGATTCCGGTCATGACCTTGAGCGCATTCAGAAGAAGAGCGGAGCATGCGTGGAGCATCTCCGAATTATGAGCAGTCACGATTGTTCCATCAGGAAGCTCGATGGCAGCTGCGCATACAGTTCCGTTCTTGCCCTTGCCCTCAGCAATAGCTTTCTCCAGGGCTTCCCTTGCAGGCGCTACAACCGACCTATCCTCTTCCGTAAGAGAGCACTTGTCCATGATTGCGCTTATCCTGTTTACGGTTTCCTCATCGGCAAGTCCTGATATGTAATCCGACTTTATCTGGAAGCTGCGCCTGATGATCTCCTGCTTGCCAGCTTCCCTGCAGACTGCATCATCGGTTATTCCGAATCCGCATCTGTTCACGCCCATGTCGGTAGGGGACTTGTAGATGCAGCTCTCTCCCGTTATCTTCTCGAGAATCCTCGCAAGAAGGGGGAACGCCTCAAGATCGCGTGAATAGTTGACTGCAATCTGGCCGTATGCGTTCAGGTGGAAGTGGTCGATGAGGTTCACATCCCCGATATCTGCAGTGGCAGCCTCGTATGCGATATTGACCGGATGGTCGAGCGGAAGATTCCAGATAGGGAATGTCTCAAGCTTTGAATAGCTTGGCTTCTGCCCCATCTTTGCCTCATGGTACATCTGGGAAAGGCATGTTGCGAGTTTGCCTGATCCCGGGCCTGGGGCTGTCACGATCACGACAGGGGCATCGACAGGGATGTATTCATTCTTGCCGTAGCCATTCTCTGAAACGACGACATCGATATTAGCAGGGTAGCCAGGCGTCCTTGGATGGGTATAGACCTTGATTCCACGGCGCTCAAGCTTCTCCTTGAAGACCGTCGCTGCAACCTGGTTCTCATATCTCGTGATTACGACTTTATCGCATTTGAGCCCATAGGAGGCAAAGTCATCGATCATCTTGAGGACATCGGCATCATAGCTGATTCCGAAGTCAGAGCGGATCTTCCTCTTCTCGATATCACCGGCATAGATGCATATGATGATATCCAGCTTGTCCTTCAGGGACTGGAAGACCTTCATCTTGTTGTTCTCATCGAAGCCCGGGAGGACTCTCGATGCGTGTTTGTCATGCAGAAGCTTTCCGCCGCATTCAATATAGAGGCGTCCGGAAGAATTCCGGACCCTCTCAAGTATATAGCGCGACTGCTCCTCAACGTATTTTCTGCTGTCGAAGCCAATCCTCTGCATTATACGTAGCCTTCTGCCAGCATAGCGCGCGATACCTTCATGAAGCCAGCAATATTCGCGCCGTCGACAAAGTTGTTCTTCTCGGAGTATTTCTCAGCAGCCTCGGAGATATTCTTATAGATGTTGTTCATGATGTTCCTCAGCTCCTGATCGACCTTCTCACGGCTCCAGGTCATTCTTGCAGAGTTCTGCGCCATCTCAAGTCCAGATACAGCAACGCCGCCTGCGTTTGCAGCCTTTGCAGGAGCAAGAAGCACTCCATTGCCCATGAGGATCTTCTCCGCCTCAACAGAGCATGGCATGTTCGCGCCTTCTCCTACGAGCTTGATTCCGTTCTTCACGAGGTTCTCTGCATCAGCCTTGAGGATCTCATTCTGCGTAGCGCATGGGAAAGCATAGTCTGCTTTGATATTCCATACAGGATTCGGTTCCTCGGGATTGCGTGCGATATACTCGACTCCGCTGTACTTCTCTGCATATTCCTTGATCCTGCCGCGCTTAACGTTCTTCAGGTTCATGACATAGCGGAGCTTCTCCGGGGAGATTCCGCTCTCATCATAGATCATTCCGGAGGAATCGGAGAGCGTTACGACCTTAGCGCCAAGCTCATTGAGCTTCTCAACGGTGTACTGCGCTACATTGCCGGAACCAGAGACAAGACAGGTCTTTCCTGCAAGCTCCATCTTCTCGCCGCGGAGGATAGCTTCGGAAAGATATACAAGGCCATAGCCTGTAGCCTCAGGCCTGATGTTCGATCCACCGAAGTCCATGCCTTTTCCTGTGAGGATGCCCGTAAATGTATTCGTGATTCTCTTGTACTGGCCGAAGAGGTATCCGATCTCCCTTCCGCCTACGCCGATATCACCGGCAGGGACATCTGTATCTGGTCCGATATGCCTATAGAGCTCTGTCATGAATGACTGGCAGAAGCGCATAACCTCTGCATCCGACTTTCCCTTTGGATTGAAATCGGAACCGCCCTTGCCGCCTCCCATCGGGAGTCCTGTGAGGCTGTTCTTGAATACCTGCTCGAATGCAAGGAATTTCATAATGGAGAGATTGACCGATGGATGCAGTCTGAGGCCGCCCTTATATGGGCCGATAGCCGAAGACATCTCGACTCTGTATCCTCTGTTTATCTGAAGCCTTCCTTCGTCGTCGATCCAGGGAACACGGAACATAATGGTGCGCTCAGGCTCCGTCATCCTCTCAAGTACCTTGTGATAAGTTACCTCTGGCAGCTCCTCGATGATTTTGTCGATGGACTGCAGGAAGGTGTAGACCGCCTGCTGGAACTCCTTCTGATCAGGGTCGGTCTTCAGCACATGCTCATAAACACGTTCTGTAACGTCATGCATAGTCATTTTCTCCTATGCATCGGGATTTTACATATTCTTCCTGACCGTGGAAAGAGAATCATGGGCCCAAGATTGAAATTTGCCCAAATAATGATATTCACTCTTTTTCCAAAACCTGTTAATTCAAGGATATGCATATATTCAGAATCGATGGAAGGGTTTACTTCTCCGACACGGATGCCACAGGAAGGGCTTCCTGGAAGAGCATCTTTGACTGGGCTGAGCATGGAAGGACCGAGATGCTGCGCGAGGCTATACCTCAGCGTTCTCAGTCCGATCTTGCTGCAGAGGATGGGATTATTACCGTCATCAAGTCAATAGACTGCAGGAAGCTCTCAGATGCCCATCTCGATGACAGGATTCTTGTAGAGACATGGATGGAGAAGGTCCAGAGATTCTCCTGCATGATAGGGCAGCGTATTTCCTCCTGCGATTCCGTAGTCGCTGAATTCTCCGTCAAGGCTGCATTCATCGACAGCAGCACGAAGCATCCTGTGCCAATTCCGGATGATTTCAGGAAAGCGCTGGAGGGAGAAGGATTATGAAGGAATACGTATACAGATACCGGATTGCTCTTTCCGACACGGATGCAGGGGGCATTGTCTACCATTCGAATTATATATCCATTGCAGAGCGTGCACGTATGGAGATGCTCAGGGAAGCAGGGGTGGAAGGAAAGATCCTGGATGCAGAGGAAGTGAGTATCGAATATATGAGGCCAGGGCTTTTCGACGATGAGGTCTGTGTGCATAGCACTATAAGCGATGCAGGGGAAGGAAAGTGTATTATCCGCCAGACGATCGAACGCGGGGATGATACGCTTGCAAAGCTTTCCGTACATGCTGTACTGAAGACCTTCCCTGGTCTTTCTGCTGAATATATTCCAGAAGAATTAACAAGAGCTTAACAACATAATGCGGTTTTTCCGATAAAATACTCAGATGTATCCCATTATCTTTTGAGGCACATTCCAGGCTGTGTTAGACTGAATCTAACTAAAGCGGAGGAGGAATCGCAATGAAAATCGGAATTCTCACAAGCGGCGGGGACTGCCCCGGTCTGAATGCTGTCATCAGAGGTTTTGCCAAATACGTATTCAATGAGATCAAGGATGCGGAGCTTATCGGTATATCCGATGGATATCTTGGCCTTATAAACAAGGATGTGAAGAAGATGAAGCCGTCGGATTTCTCAGGCATCCTCAATGTCGGAGGCACTATCCTCGGCACATCCCGGCAGCCATTCAAGAAGATGACCGATGAGGACAGGAATGGACAGAGCAAGCTCGATATGATGAAGAAGAACTACCATTCGCTAGGACTGGATCTTCTTGTCACGCTAGGCGGAGCGGGAACGCATAAGACTGCAGCTCTTCTTTCGAGCGAGGGACTGAATGTCATCGGAATCCCGAAGACCATCGATAATGATATCTATGGAACGGATGTCACTTTCGGATTCCATACAGCTGTGGATATCGCGACAGAATGCATCGACAGGATCCACACAACAGCTGCAAGCCATGGCCGTACGATGCTCATCGAGATAATGGGCAACAAGGTCGGCTGGCTTACTCTCTATTCAGGAATCGCAGGTGGAGCTGATATCATCCTTCTTCCAGAGATCCCATATGATCCGGATGCTGTCGTGAAGACTGTCGAGAAGCGAATCGAGAACGGCAGGGCTTTCAATATCATAGCGATAGCAGAAGGCGCCATGAGCATCGAGGAAGCGAAGATGAAGAAGCAGGAGCGTCTTGAGTTCAGGGACGGCAGGGCCACCGGTACGGAGAAGCTCGCTGAGTATATTGCAGAGAAGGCCGGCGTCGAGACCAGGACGGTCATCCCAGGGCATCTTCAGAGGGGAGGTTCTCCATCGCCATATGACAGACTGCTCTCGACAGAGATGGGTTCATATGCCGGACGCCTTGCAAAGGAAGGCAAGCATGGTGTTACTGTCGCTCTGCGTGGTACGGAGATCACATACAATGCTCTTGCGGATATCGCAGGAAAGATGAAGTTCGTTCCTACCGATCATCAGCTTCTCGGTGTAGCAAGGTCCATCGGTATCTCATTCGGAGATGGGCGATAGCGATGAAGATAGCCGTAATGGATTTCTCAAGCACCGCGCTCTCGCTTCTTGTCGCGGATGTATCACGTGAGAGCATCGAGCCCCTGATCGGGCTCAGACGCTCTGTATCCCTTATCGACTATATGTCAAAGAAGGGGAGACTGTCGGAGCGCGGCATTGAGAAAGTAATAGAGGCTGTTATGTACCTTGAGGATGCAGCGAAGAAAGTCGGTGCTGACCGCATCGTGCTGATTGCGACAGCCTCTATGCGGCTTATATCGAACTATTCAGAGGTGCAGGAATCCATCTACAGGGCGACTGGGCTCTCGTTTGACATCCTCGATGGGCATGAGGAGGCTTTTGCCGATGCCGAGGCAAACAGGGAATATGCTTCACTCGGGGATGCGCTCCTCCTTGATGTGGGAGGAGCAACAGCGGAGCTTGCGGATCTTGATGAGAAGGACATGGAGAATATGTTCTCCCTACCTGTCGGGCCTGTCACGCTCCGTGCTTCCTGTGCATCCATCTATCCCGATGAGGATGATATTAAGGCAATGAAGCGGAAGATAAGGAAGATTCTGTCCCGTGAGCTTGTCTATCCCGGAGCAGAATATGGCCATGTTGTCCTCGTGGGAGGAATGTGCGAAGCCCTGTACGATGTCTATGCCGACTATTACAGGCTTCCTGATTCTGCTCTTCGCGCCATGAAGCGCCGGAAGCTCAGGAAGCTTATCCGCCATCTAGTATCGTCAGAGGATGGAACGGCACTGCTGATCAGGAATGCGCCGGAAAAGGCCCACCTGCTTATTCCGGCAGCTGTTCTTGTGTGGACTATATCAAAACATTTCAAGGCCGATGAGCTCATCATATCCAGCAAAGGTGTGAAGGAAGGCTATCTGCGGCTCATAATGGAGGAAATAAATGGCTAAGGAGAAATCCAGGTGCATATGCGCCCCTTATATCAACAGAGAGTATTCATGGCTCCAGTTCGATGACAGAGTTCTCGATCAGGCCAGGGACCCGGAGAATCCGCTTCTTGAGCGCTGCAGATTCCTGTCGATCTTCATCTCCAACCTGGATGAGTTCGTGCGCGTAAGGCTTGGCTCCCTCCTGAATCTTGAGCTCCATAGCCCCGATTACACAGATAACAAGACCGGTATGTCAGCCCGGGATCAGATAGATGCTATTCTCGGCATGCTTCCTTCATACTACAGGAAGTCAGATGAGACTTTTACGAAGCTCAGGAAAGAGCTGAAGAAAGCCGGTGTGGATATAATCCTGCATGGGAATATGACCGATACGCAGAAGACAAAGGCCCATGCATACTTCCAGGAGAATATCGTGCCATTTCTTTCTCCTCTCATCCTTGATGCGAAGCACCCCATGATCAGATTCGAGAACCAGAGGCTGTATCTTGTCCTCCGTCTGGAACGCGATGGACGCGATATGTTCGGAGTGGTGACGATGGGAATGCGCGTCGAGCAGCTTGTGCCGATCACAGGAGGAAAGAGGGTAAGGGTAGTCCCATCGGAGGAGCTTCTTTACCTCTTTGGTGATTCTCTCTTCCCTTCATGCCGCGTAAAGGAGAAGGCTCTTGTGCGCATTACGCGCAATGCGGATTTCGAGGCAGCTGTCGAGGATGCCGATATAGAGTATGACTTCGACTTCTCAAAGCTTATACGGAACAGAGTTGAATCCAGGGGCAGTCTTGCGGCTGTAAGGCTTGAGATGAACACAGAGTCCGAGGAGCTGAGATCCTTCCTGATAAAGCACCTTGGGATAAAGAAGAACCAGGTGTTCATGGTAGGAGGCTGCTTCTCATACAAGTTCATGTTCTCCCTCGATGATTTCTTCCCAGAGGGGGCAAGGCAAGGATTGAGGTATCCTGCATTCAAGGGAGCTGTATCGCCTGCGCTGCAGAAGGGCTCCATGATTGATACAGCGCTGCGGCGTGATATCTTCCTTTCATATCCGTTCCAGTCGATGGATCCTCTTCTCTGGCTTCTCGATGAATGTGCCGATGATCCGAGGGTGAACAATATAAAGATCACGATATACAGACTTGCCAACCATTCGAGGATCGTGCAGTCCCTTGTCAGGGCCGCAGAGAATGGGAAGGACGTCTCCGTCGTCATGGAACTCTGCGCAAGGTTCGACGAGGAGTCGAATCTCTCCTATGCGAAGCAGCTGCAGGAGGCAGGGTGCACCGTATTCTATGGAGTTGAGAACTACAAGGTCCATTCGAAGATAATCTCCATTGTCCTCCGGGATAAGGGGAAGGTCAGGTATATAACGCACCTCGGCACGGGTAATTACAACGAGAGCACTGCGAAGCAGTATACCGATCTGAACATCATCACGTCTGATAAGGATATAGGGCAGGATGGTGTCGCATTCTTCAGCAATCTTGCCACTATGACGATAGATTCCGAATACAAGAAGCTTCTTGTTGCCCCATTCACGCTGAAGCAGGGGATAATGAAGGCAATAGACAAGGAGATCAGCAAAGGCTCCGAGGGCTCTATCACATGCAAGATGAATTCCCTCTCGGACAAGGAGATGATCGATAAGCTTGTCGAGGCTTCCGTGAAGGGTGTGCGCGTACGTCTTGTGATACGGGGTATCTGCTGCCTTCTTCCAGGTGTTCCGGGACTGACGGAGAATATCACGGTAAAGAGCATTGTCGGCCGCTTCCTTGAGCATTCACGCATCTACTCATTCGGATCTGGCGATATGTACATCTCTTCTGCTGACCTTATGACAAGGAATGTCGATAGGCGTGTTGAGATTGCTACTCCTGTTCTCGATCCTGAGATAAAGAAGACGATACGGAGTATGCTGGAATGCATGCTCAATGACAACGTGAAGGGAAGGGTGCTGGGCAACAAAGGGCAGTATACTACGGTGCCAAGAATACCTGAGGCAATTAACTCACAGGAGCTGTTCCTCGGATATTTCCACTCCGGCAACTGATAATGGCAAATCCCCCGAATAGGGATAGCACTATTGAATAGTTGTTTCAAAGTGGGTATTCTTCGCTAAATTATAAGGATAGCGCTTATGGAGAACAGAAAATTCAAGGTTGCGGTTATTGGTGCCACTGGCGCAGTCGGACAGGTTTTCATGTGGATGCTTTCCGATCATCCATGGTTTGAACTCAGTTATGTGACAGCATCGGCAGCCAGGGTCGGCCAGAAGTATGCGGCGACTGTGCACTGGGTCATGCCTTTCGAGATGCCTGATGTCCTCAGGGATATGGAAGTAAGGGAACTCAATTTCGAGGCAATGAAGAAGGAAGGCGTGCAGATCGTATTCTCTGCTCTTCCTGCAGCTGTGGCGCGTGAGGCTGAGCCCCAGATGAGGGCTAATGGCTTCTATGTCTTCTCGAATGCCGCAGCCATGAGATATGACAAGGATGTGCCTATCCTCATCCCCGAGACGAATTCCGAGCAGCTTGAGCTGATCAGAAACCAGGGATACCCACAGACTGGATTCTGTGTGACGAATGCGAACTGCGTGACCACGGGACTTGCCATGGCGCTTGCTCCTCTGAGGAAGTTCGGTATAAAGACAATCACGATCAACAGCTACCAGAGCGTATCTGGAGCAGGTTATCCAGGCCTTTCCTCCTTTGATATTACAGATAACTGCATCCCTTATATCGGAGGGGAGGAGGAAAAGATCGAGAAGGAGATAAAGAAGATCCTTTCAATCGATCCCGATGTATATGCATACACAGTCCGTGTCCCTGTCATGTTCGGACACCTTGAGACTGTATGGCTCGATTTCGATCAGGATGTTGAGATCGAAGATGTCATCAGCGCATGGGAGAACTTCAAGGAGGCTTCGGATCTTCCTTCGACTCCAGCCCAGCCTGTAGTCTACTCTTCCGAGCCCACATTCCCTCAGCCAAAGTATGCTTTCTGGGGAACTCCGAAGGGAATGGTTGTCTATACTGGCAGGCTCAAGAAGAAGAACGGCAAGATCGGATTCGTGCTCCTCGTCAATAACATCGTAAAGGGTGCAGCTGGCGGATCGATCCAGAATGCCGAGGCGTTCGTGACGAGATTCGGTCTTAGATAGAGAATATCTGTTGTAGGTATAAGATAGAGGCAGCTTCCAGTGCGGAGCTGCCTTTTACCTTCTCAGACCTTTCTTTCTGGTGTCAGGACGATGACGGCATCATCGTAATCTGAAGGGATTTCAAATGAGCTTCTGTCAAGCTCTATCACATTGCAAAAGCATTCCGTGAAGGCCTTTTCCGAGCTGAGGACATCGAATCCGAATCCATGATTGCAGTAATGCATCGGAATCGCAATCCGGGGCTTTATCTTCTTTATGATATCAGCAGCTGTCTTGCCATCGATCGTGAAGAAACCTCCTACAGGAATCAGCACGGCATCAAGGCCTCTGAGTTTATCCATATCGCAGGGGACGCATCCAAGATCTCCCATATGGGCAATCCTTGCAGTCTTTCCTGATATGATGTATATCCTGTTCCTTCCTCTCTTTATGCCTTGTTCATCATCATGGAATGTATCGATTGCCTCAACCCTCAGAGCAGGTTTGCCCGAATTCTTAAGCGTGACACCATCCCTGAAATTGTGGTCTCCATGCTCATGTGTGCAGAGAACGGCATCGGCACTTTCCCTTACATTGGCCAGCCCCGGGACAGAACCGTCCTCATATGGGTCAATTATGAGTGAGTAGCCATCCTCCTCAATCCTGAAGCAGGAATGTCCGATCCATGTGATTTCCATAGCTCCCTCCTTGTCTTTCCATCCATCAGGTGCCTTCTTGCTGCCATTGATATCCGATGGCAAAGGACACTGTTTGCTTGACCTCTATTATTCTAAATGCTAAGTTTCGTATATCACAATAAAAAGGTAGAGGTTGCACTCAGATGAATAGCACTAGTGGATCAATGATGACGACAATGATTACTTTCGTACTTATCATTCTTATCTTCTATTTCCTTATGATCAGGCCGCAGAAGAAGAGGGATAAGGAAGCCAAGGCAATGCTTGCCGCTATGAAGAAGGGAGACAAGGTTGTCACAATCGGAGGTATCCATGGCACAGTTGTCATGGTCAAGGACAATACTGTCATCATCAAGGTTGATGATTCCGCACGCATAGAGTTCAATAAGAGCGCTATATCGACAGTAACTCCGAAGGGAACGGAGAAGCCGGCTCCGAAGAAGGAGAAGGCTGAGGAAAACAAGGCAGTTGAGAACAAGCCAGCAGGAGAGATCACTCCTGAGACAGCTTCGGAGAATACTGCTGAGAAGTCCGAGGACAAAGAGGATAAGTAATAGCTCTGCCCAATGGGCATTGCTGTATTCATGGAGGAAAGGGGAATCTTCTTGATTCCCTGTTTTTGTTGTTTATGAATAAGCTAGGACGTACGTTGCTTGTGGTTCTTGTTCTTGCTGTATGCGGGATGCTTCTGTATCCGACAGTGAAGTGGTACTGCTTTGTACCCCAGGACGTGAAGAACCTTGCAGCTGGAAGCAATGAGAATATAAGGGATTGGGCGAGAGGGCAGGCCTCAAGGGAGATAGCAACCCTGCGCGGTATGCTGCAGAGCAACAGAAACCAGGCTGTTCCCGAGGATCTTGGTTATCTTATAGGCTATGCCGAGGATGCAAGGAAAGATAATGGCAGCGATAAGCCTGAAAGCTGGGATATCTATGCTCTTCTTTCCTCCTTCAGGAGCGAGGATGAGCTCTTCTCCGTCATTGAGAGCTATTACCGCGACAGGATAATGGAGGCCAAGAGGCTCTCAGGGAATGTGCTGCAGCTCGGGCTTGATCTCCGCGGCGGCATGTCGGTCGTGCTCGAGGCCGATACCGCTGGTTTTGAGGCTCAGCATGGTTATGTGCCTTCGGGCAATGAGCTTGCAGGGCTAATCGCGGAGGATATCGAGATACTCACTTCCCGCATCGATCAGTTCGGTGTCACAGAGCCCGACATAAGGCAGCAGGGAACTGATCAGATACTCATAGAGGTCCCCGGAGAGGTCGATCCTGAACGCGTCGATTCCTTCCTGATGTCCCGTGGTTCGCTTACGTTCCATCTTGTTGACCAGGAGCTGACGAACAGGGTCAACAGAGCATATATGGGAAACAGGGCAGCGGCATTCCGTCCCGATGGATCGATCATCGTTCCTGATTATATTCCTGAAGACAGAGAGCTTCTTGGATACTATACGGAGGATGAATACGGCATCGATGAGCTGAGGGAGTTTGTCGTTATCTACTCCGATGTCGCGCTTGACGGTACGCATCTTGAGTCCGCACGCATGGAACGCAATCCCCAGAATAACCAGCCTGTTGTCAATTTCCGTCTCGATAGCGAAGGAGGGGAGATCTTCTACAATCTTACTTCCCGCCATGTCGGAGAAGAGCTGTCGGTTGTGATGGATGGCAAGGTCAAGAGCGTTGCAGTGATAAACAGCGCCATAAGCCAGGATGTCCAGCTTTCAGGATCATTCACTGAGGAGGAGGCAAGATCGCTTGCGGTAGCGCTCCGCACATCATCGCTGCCTATAGATCTTACCGTTGTATCACAGCAGGGTGTAGGTGCATCGCTTGGTTCGGATGCGGTTACTGTAGCTCTCCGTGCAATCCTCTTCGGTCTTCTGCTTATCGTCCTCTTCATGGTCATATACTACGGGCCGGCCGGCTTTATCGCGGATTTCGCGCTCATTATGAATTTCTATATGATGATCGCTGTTCTGTCCGCTCTCCATTTCACGCTTACGCTTGCTTCCGTAGCAGGTCTTGTCCTTACGCTTGGAATGGCGATAGATGCAAATGTAATCATCTATGAGAGGATGAAGGAGGAGCTTGCCGGCGGCAAGAGCCCGTACGATACGGTCAAGCTTGGCTTTGGTAGGGCATTCTGGACAATCATGGATTCGAATGTGACCACGATTATCGCAGCGGTTGTCCTTTCCGTGCTTGGATCAAGTACGGTCAAGGGATTTGCGAACACCCTCGCTGTTGGAATATTCTGCTCGCTCTTCACTTCGCTTTTCGTGTCGCATCTCCTCTTTGATTTCTTCGTCAAGGAAGAGAGCTTCAAAGGGGTGAGGCTTTCGTGGAGGAGACGCATATGAAAAAGCCATTCGATTCACTTAGATACAGATATATAGCGATTGCTGCCTCTTCGATATTCATCCTGGCGGGAATCGTGATGTTCTTCGCAAAGGGATTCGTCACAGGCATCGATTTCGGTTCAGGGTACTCCGAGGAGGTCCGCATAGCACCTCTTGGATTCTCTGTCTCATACGATGGCGATAAGAATGCCGTACTGTCAGCTGAATCCGGGATCCTTACGCTTACAATGCGCGACCCGTCCGGTGTGGAGATAATAAGCTTCAGGCCTGAGGAGTATCCTCTTTCCGGGGATATCGCGGAAGAGCTGGAGCTGCATGGGGCTGAGGTATCCGTGAAGGATCCTCTGCTTCCTTCTTCCAACCTGATAGCAGGATTCGGATTCCCTGCGGTTCTTTCAGAGTCCCCTGTGCGCGTCAACTTCGCTACGGATACGGTTGATGTCAGGATCGAGGATGTCAGGGAAGCTCTTGCTCCGGTGGGAGGCGCCAGTGTGCAGACTGTCGGGGAAGCAAGTGATGCGGGCTTCCAGATAAGGGTAAACGCAGGAGAGAATGAGACACAGTCAGATATAGAGGGACGTGTGAATAGTGCTCTCGGAAGTGCTTTCGGAGCTGAGAATATCGTTATAATGAGGGCTGATTTCGTCGGGCCGAAGTTCTCATCTTCGCTTTTCCGCGACTCTGTGCTCGGTGTTCTGCTTGCGCTTGCTCTCATCCTTGTGTATGTTGCATTCCGTTTCCGCTTTGCTTATGCGGTATCATCGATAATAGCGCTTATGCATGATGTGCTTGCGATGCTCTCATTCATCCTGATATTCCGCCTTGAGGTATCATCAACGACGATTGCGGCAGTGCTCACCATCATCGGATATTCACTCAATAACACAATCGTTATATTCGACCGTATAAGGGAGAATATAAAGATAGAGAAGAAGCTTGATGTGGAGTCGCTGATCTCGATGTCCGTCAGACAGTCGATGACAAGAACCGTGATAACAAGCCTTACGACGCTCTTTGCGATAGTCCCGCTTGCATTCCTTGGTTCCGGAGATATTCAGCTGTTTGCCATCAATCTTACGTGGGGACTGATTGCCGGAGCCTATTCCTCCGTGTTCCTCGCACCTGCATTCCTGTCATTCTTCCATCGCATCATGCCGATCAATGTGGAGAAGGAGAAGAAGGAAGAGGAGTATTCTCTGGTCTGATGAAAGTCCTGATGTCCTCATCCTATGGTTTCTGCGGCGGGGTACGCTCCGCCGTCAGGAAGGCACTTGAAGCAGCATCCCAGGCTCATGCCATGGGGATGCCTTGCTATGTCTCAGGCAGTCTTGTCCACAGCAGTGCTGTCTCTGCTATGCTGTCAGATGCAGGAATAAAGCAGATCGATGGCCCTGGCGGCAATCCTCCGGGGATTGTTGTTATACGTACCCATGGTATCGGCGATGGTCTGAGAAAGGCATTCATTGATGGCGGTTTCATCATCGTGGATGCAACCTGTCCGGTTCTTCTAAGAAATGCAGAGCTGCTGCGCAGTTCTTCCAATCCAATACTGATAGGGGATTCGAGGCATAGCGAAATCATAGGACTTGCCGGGTGCCGCGATGTTCCTGTGATAGGATGTGCAGATGATTTATGCAGACTCTCTCCGGGAATTGATTATGAGGCAGTCATCCAGACAACTCTTTCTGCGGTTACACTGGAATCAATACTTGCGGAAGCTGGCCGGGTTGGCATAAGCATAAGATGCCTGAACTCCATATGCCAGGCATCTGCAGATAGAAGGGAAGCACTCGTGCAGCTTGCCCTGGAAGCTGATGCCATTGCAGTGGTAGGAGACAGCGCCAGCGCGAATTCAAGGGAACTGGCCGAGCTTGCAAAGCGCCTTGGGAAGCCTTCTTTCCTGATATCAAGCCCGGAGGCAGTTCCCTCTGAGCTTCTGGAATATGATACTATTGGATTGACTGCAGGGGCTTCGGCGCCGGATGAGCTTATCGCGGCAGTAAAAAGGAGAATCGAGAATAATGGCAGATGATATTTCAAGGGAGATGATCCCCATACCGGCAGTGAAGAGGTTCCCGTCATACCTGAGGATCCTCAGGCAGGCACGCGAAAGCGGCAGGAAGAATATAAGCGCAACGGAGCTCGCTGAGGAGCTCTCTCTCAAGCCGATACAGGTCAGGAAGGACATATCGAGCACAGGGATAGAAGGGAAGCCCAGGATCGGATTCGTCATCGATGAGCTTATCACTGCGATAAACCATGCGCTCGGATGGGATAATCCTACCGAAGCTCTGATCGTCGGCTGTGGTAATCTCGGGTCTGCGATTGCTGCATATGGAGGGTTCGATGCCTATGGTCTCAAGATTGTAGCGGCATTCGATAAGGATCCGGGGAAGATCGGGGCAAGGATCGGGGATATCACTGTGTATCCGATGGAGACCATCAACCAGTATATCAAGACACACAGAGTCACGATTGCTGTAATCGCCGTTCCCGCTTCCCAGGCGCAGGCTACGGCAGACCTCCTTGTAGGTTGCGGTATCCGCGGCATATGGAATTTCGCCCCGAAGGACCTGAAGATCCCATCGGATGTCGTGCTGCAGAGGACCGATCTTGCGACATCTTTCGCTGTTCTTTCCATCAAACTCAGGAAAAAACTTGCGGAAGAGGCGGGAGATGATTATAGCGAATATGACATATAACGTATAAAAACGCGTTTTTATGTGATGCTGGTAATATTAACCGGCATTTTATTCAGATATAGACATATTTTTCAGATTTTTGATAGCTAATTCCTAGCACTGAATCATTTTATTGACTTACTTTTCGACATAGTATAGTCTTTTAATGACTAGGAGCTAAAATGGCTGAGAATAATAAGCTGAAAGTGGAGCTGTGCATGGGCTCCAGCTGCTTTGCTAGAGGCAACAGCGGTATTCTTTCCGATCTGGAAGGATTCATAAGCGAGAACGGACTTGAGGATAGAGTAGAGCTTGAAGGGCATCTCTGCCTTGGAAAATGCAATTCAGGCCCGCACATCACGATCGGGGACAAAGAGTTCTCAGGTATTTCCGATTCCAGCTGCGCAATAGACCTTGTCAGAAAGGCACTGGAGGAAATCGATGCAGAATCCAATCTACACTGAGGTTACAAGCTGCCGCGACTGCTATAAGTGCGTAAGGGCATGTCCCGTGAAGGCTATCCAGATCAAGGATGGCAATGCAATGATCATGAAGGACAGGTGCGTATACTGCGGCAAGTGCGTCCATGTCTGCCCGAATAATGCAAAGAAGGTCAGGGATGATACTGAGCGCGTCAAACTTGCCATCAAATCAGGCAGACCGGTCTTCTGCTCTCTTGCACCTTCATATGCAGCGGAGTTCGCAGGCCATGAGGAAGAGCTCCTGACAGCGCTTAAGAAGCTTGGCTTCACCGCTATATCGGAGACGGCGATCGGTGCAGCTCTGGTGACAGAGGCTTTGGATATATACGCATCGGAGCATAATGGCGACTGTCCGTTCATCGGAACGGCATGTCCTGCGGTCGTTGAGCTTGTAAAGAAGTACTATCCCCAGTATGTCAGCAGGCTTGCTCCTGTTCCATCTCCGCTTCAGACGCACAGCGCATATCTCAGGCATCTATATAACGAGGATCTCATCATTGTCTTCGTCGGTCCATGCATCGCAAAGAAGATGGAGGCCGATACAACGCCGGGCTATCCCGATCTCGCAATCTCATTCGATGAGCTCAGAGCTTGGCTTGATAGCGAGGGTATCTCCCTTGATGAGATAAAGCCGGAGGCAGTCGATCTTGTTCCTAAGAAGGCAGGAATCACAACTCTCTATCCTGTTGAGGGTGGTCAGATAATGAGCTCTTCGATATGGGGCAAGAACAGAATCGATACAAAGGCTATCTCGATGTCCGGTATGGAGGAGGTCCTCTCAGCACTCTCTGTCGAGGATGATCCATTCCCATTCCTTGAGCTTCTCTCCTGCGATGGAGGCTGTGTCAACGGCCCGGGAACCAGCATGAAGGGATCCATAGCGCAGAAGAAGAGAAAGGCTGCAGAGTGGACGGAGAAGAGGCTGGATGAGCCTGAGCTCTTCACAGGGGACGAGGCATTTGCCAGAGAGCTCTTAGAGAAAGGATACTCAATGCTCGATGCGTCAAAGCCTTTGGCAGAAGCTGGTTTCCGCGAAGAGCATACGGAGAGCGAGATCAAGCGTGCGCTTGTCGAGCTTGGAAAGCTTACCAAGGCCGATGAGCTTAACTGCGGCGGCTGCGGATACAATACCTGCCGCGATATGGCTGTCGCATATCTTGATGGAATGGCTGAGATCGAGATGTGCGTGACCAAGATGAGGAAGGAAGCTGAGAGCAAGGTTGATGTGCTTCTCAGGACAATCCCGATGGGCGTTGTCATTGTCGATTCCGACCTGCAGATTGCTGATTGCAATACGAGATTCCTCGATCTCTTCGGCGATATGGAGGAGGGCTTTGTCGACCAGAGCGTGCTTTCTATGGTGAAAGGGCTTCCTCTTGAGCGCTTCATATCCTTCTCGGACAAGTTCCGCGATCAGTTCTATCTGTCGCATCCGGGGCAGTACAGGCTGCACTTCAAGGATAAGTATCTCAGGGTCACATTCTTCCTCGTTGAGGAGAAGAGGCTTCTTGGTGCTATGTTCGAGGATATAACGAATCCGACGATCAGAAGGGAGACGGTCGTAAAGAAGGCTGAGGATGTCATCCAGAAGTCCCTTGAGACTGTTCAGCAGATTGCATCGCTCCTCGGAGAGAATGCCGCAGAGACCGAGATCATGCTCAATTCGCTGATTGATGCATTCAGCGTGCATTCATCGGCTGAATCCGATTCATCATTCACGGAAGACGAAGGCGGGGATCTGACATGAATAATATCTTCATAGATGTGGATTATGCTCAGGTATTCAAGCACGGGCAGAAGATAGGAGGCGACGTATTCCTTCTTTCAAGGAACCCGGAGAACAATCAGATAGTCTCTACGCTTTCCGATGGTCTCGGGAGCGGGGTCAAGGCCAATGTGCTTGCTTCTCTTACAGCGCATATGGCTCATCGCCTGTCGTTCTCCCCGATTGACCTGAGCCACTCTGCGAAGATAATCATGGATACGCTTCCTGTCTGCAAGGAGAGGAAGATAAGCTATTCGACCTTCACCATCGCTGATATCCGCTACGGAGAGGATATGGAGCATATCGCGGTGAATCTTGTCGAGTATGACAACCCGCCATCTCTCAGATTCTCCGGCCCTGAGCCGATATCCTGGAAGCGCGATAAGACCGAGCTGCAGAGGGAAGGAGCGTTCAAGAAGGAGATTGTCGCCCAGTCCGCATTCAATCTTGAGATAGGTGACAGGCTGGTGATGTTCTCCGATGGCGTAACACAGTCAGGGCTTGGAAAGAGCCTTCCCCTTGGATGGAGGCTCGATGGCGTGAAGAGCTTTGTCAGCGAGGAGATCAGGAAGGATCCTGATATCTCCGCAAGGGAGCTCTCACGTGCAATAGTACAGAAGGCGTATTCCCTGGATGGTCTTGCATCCAAGGATGATATAACATGCGTGGTTGTATATGTCAGAAGGCCGAGGCGCCTCCTGATAGTCACCGGTCCTCCGTTCACGAAGGAAGCAGATGAGATTCTCGGAGAGAAGATCAGGGCATTCCAGGGACGGAAGATTGTCAGCGGCGGAACAACTGCCCAGATTGTATCAAGACTACTCGGCAAGAAGCTGACCCTCGACCTCTCATCCTGGTCAAAGGATGTGCCTCCTGCCTCGAAGATGGAGGGCATCGACCTTGTCACGGAGGGTATGCTTACATTGTCGAAGGTGGCGACGATACTCGAGAAGAAGACGAACCCAGCAGATCTTCCGAATGATCCTGCGAAGAAGTTCGTCGAGATGCTTCTCGATAGCGATCAGGTCCATTTCATAGTGGGAACGAAGATCAATGAGGCGCATCAGGATCCGAATATCCCGGTTGAGATCGGAATCAGAAGGACAATCATCGGGCGTCTGAGGAAGGCGCTTGAGGATATATATCTCAAGGAAACATCACAGGAGTATTTATAGGAGGATTCCAATGAAGAAGTCCAAAGTAAAAGTAAGAATCTGCTTAGGCACGGCATGCTTTGTACAGGGAGGCGCAGACCTTCTTCTGTACAATGATTTCGTGGATCCGGCAATACTTGCGGAATGCGAGATCGAAGGCTGCTCATGCCTTGATGAGTGCAAGGTCGGCAATGGAAGCGCACCTTATGTATCGATCAATGACAAAGTCTATAGCGGAGTTAACCAGGATATGTTCTGCAAGCTCCTTGCGGAGGCTGTGAAGAATGCTTGAACTGAATAATCAGTATACGCTCATGAAGAGGAAGATCGATACAGAAGTGCTTAAGTGCTTCTTTGACGATACCCTCGTTGAGAAGGCTGATAAACTGCCTCTGGAGATAATCCCCAAGACAAGAGTTCCGTTCAGATGCTGCATCTATAAGGAGAGGGCGATGGTGCGTTACCGCATCATGGCTCTTGCAGGCATCAATATCGAGCGCGATGATGACGAGGAGAAGAACCTTTCCGCATATATGCAGGAAGTTCTTGATGAGGATAAGCCGCCTCTTCCGCTTCTGACGACAATCATAACGGGATGCTCAGGCTGTCCTAAGTCGCAGTACAGGATATCCGACGGATGCAGAGGATGCTTTGCGCGTCCATGCATGTCCAACTGTCCTAAGGATGCGATTGTGTTCATCAACGGTCAGGCCCATATCCAGGAAGACAGGTGCATAAGATGCGGCAAGTGCATGGAGGTATGTCCTTTCCACGCTGTCGTGCATATTCCGGTACCATGCGAGGAAGCATGTCCTGTCGACGCTGTTAAGAAGAATGAGGAAGGCTTCGTTGAGATTGAGCATGATAAGTGCATCGGCTGTGGCAAGTGCGTACGCTCATGCCCGTTTGGTGCGATTGTAGAGCGCTCTGGTCTCTTCCCAGTTGCAAAGATGCTCAAGCGCGGAGAGAAGGTCATAGCGATGATTGCTCCTGCGATTGAGGGCCAGTTCCCTGGAACGCTGGGACAGCTGAAGGCTGCTATCAAGAAGGCCGGATTCTATGATGTTGTCGAGGTTGCTGAAGGCGCTGAGGTCACATCGGTCAAGGAGGCTGAGGAGCTTCATGAAAGGATTTCCAATGGTGTGAACTTCATGACTACGTCATGCTGTCCGTCCTACATGGAGCTTGTGGATATCCATATTCCATACCTACAGCAGAAGAGATCTTCGACTCTCTCTCCTATGGGCTATACCGCTGATATCGTCAGGGAGAAGTACCCCGATGCCAAGTCCGTGTTCATCGGCCCTTGTCTTGCGAAGAAGGTTGAGGCTGCGAAGAAGTACCGTGATAAGATTGATGGTGTCATGACTTTCTCTGAGCTTGCTGCGATATTCATCGCTAAGGATATCGATGTGAGGGAGATGGAATCCGATGATCTCGGTGATACCGCTTCCTTCGAAGACTGCCGCGAGTTCGCTGTTACGACAGGTGTCGCAGCCTGCGTGATGAGAAGATTCCAGGCAGAGGGTATCAATGTCCGCACGCTGCCTATCAATGGACTGGACAAGAAGACCGTTCGTCTTATGAAGACCTGGGAGCGCAGAGCACCTGATGCGGAGCTTGTCGAGGTTATGGCATGCGAAGGTGGATGCATCGCGGGTCCTGGTACAATCGTAAAACCAGCGCTTGCTCTCAAGCTGAGAGGGCAGAAGGCTGCGCCTGCAAAGGCAAAATAAGAGCATTGTATCTGATGCTGGACAGCCGGGGAGACCCGGCTGTTCTCATATCATGAGACCTGCGCTTTCTCTCTTCTTCAGTATCTTCGGGAGCTGCGTATACATTACAATTGTTCCCGCTGTCGCTGCGATTATATCGGATATCCCCTCAGCGAAGAATGCGGATTCCGCTCCGAAGAATATCGGAAGGACAATCGTCGCGATCATGAACGTTATCTTCCTGTTCAGCGAAAGCGGCAGCGAGAATCTTACCTGTCCAAGCGCTGTCATCATATCCACATTCACATACTGCAGCGATAGTGGTATCACCATGCATTCGAATATGAACATGTAGTGCGATGATAATCCAAGTATCTCCGGATCATCGGTGAAGAGCGAGGCGAAAAGTCCTGCTCCGAAGATCGTGAAGAAGAACATGATCACCGTGTATCCAGTTATAAGGATCTGGAGATTCCTTATGCTGAGCCTGACTCTCTCGCTATTGCCAGCTCCGTAATTGTAGCTTACAAGCCCCTGACAGCCAGCGGTCATGCCTCCCATCGGATATGTTACGAGTATATGGTAGCTCTGGACAATCGTAGAGCATGTGATGAGGATATCTCCGGTTTCCGGTCCGCCATACTTCTGCAGCATGGCATTAAGGACGATCAGGAGCAGGCTGTCTGTCGATATTATTATGAATGAAGAGAGTCCGAACTTGATGATCCTTCCTATCTCTCCGGGAAGGAATCCGCTGAAGCGCAGCTTTATCGCTGTGTTCTTCGACCGGAGGGCCTGGATAGCAATCAGCATGGAACCGATCTGCGATATGACAGTAGCGATTGCCGCTCCTTTGACTCCCATGCCGAAAAGGAAGATGAAGATTGGATCCAGGATGATATTCATCACAGCGCCTGCCAGTACTGATATCATTCCCTTCGTTGACTGTCCCTGATTGATGACAAAGCTGTTGAGCCCTGTAGCAAGCAGTGCAAACGGTGTTCCCAGAAGATACCATCCAAGGTATTCGGATGCGTAGGGAAGCGTTGATGCGGATGCGCCGAATGCCATCAGCACGTGATCCCTGGCGATGAAGAATACAGGGGTGAGAATAGCCGCAGAGATAAGGAGCAGATAGAAGCCTGTCGTGACAATCCCTTCCGCGGCTTCATGGTCCCCATGGCCTTCGCGCATGGCCATTATAGGAGCACCGCCCATTCCGATCAGAGAGGCGAATGAGGAGATGAATGCGGCAATCGGAGCTGCAACCCCCACGCCGGCCAGTGCTATATCACCATATCCGGCAATATGCCCGATATACATCCTGTCGACAATCGCATACAGCACATTGACGGCCTGTGCGAGCGCTGTCGGCAGCGCAAGCGAGAGTACAAGCGACCATATTCCATCTTTCCCGAGATCGTAACGTCTTCCCATACCAATGGAGGAGTATATTATTCTTTTCTGATTTGCGCTATCTGGAAAACAGCACCTCCAAGCGGAATCGAACCGCTATCCTTCCCTCCGGAGGGGAATGCACTATCCATTATGCTATGGAGGCGTACATCAGGATTCTAGCAGGTTTACAGACGAAAATCACCATAGAGGGTGTATATGCTGTCATCGATCCCGAGTATGGTGCGTATGAATCTTATATCATCGTCATCGGCCTGCAGACTCCTCTCCGCTATCGCATTGATGTTCTCTGGGAAGTCTGATGTATTCATCCCTGATATAAGCTTCTCGATTGTAGCTCCTACCGCTGTCGATATCATATAGGCATCGGAGAGGGCAGGCAGCCTGCCTGTGCTTCTCTGGTCCCTGATTCTCTGATAGCTTAGTCCCGTGACATCGCACAGCCGCCTGAGGCTGGAAGGCCATAGCTTGTCGACGTTGTTCCAGAATGTCTTTCCTGAGGCTTTCATACCCGGAGTATCGCATAAAGAAGGCGTCTTGGGAGATAATTAAGCGATTTTTCCGGATTCTTCCTGTTTTTGTCTGATTTTTCAGACAAAGAATCTGACTGCAGTATATATGAGCAGGAGGGACATCGTGATTCTGACGGCTTTTCCATGCCTTCTGTATATCCCTGATAGAAGCGAACCCCCGACTGCCCATGCAAGTCCCGATACGAAGCATACAAGCGGAATGAGCGCTGAGACGGCAATCCCTTCCGTGCCATTCCCGTATGCTGGGATGATCATCGTGGAGATAGCTGTCAGTGCAAGGAGGTATACTTTGACGTTTATAAGCTGCAGCAGCATTCCCTCAAAGAAACCTGCGCTTCTTTCCTCTGTGTTTATATCGCCTTTTCTGTATGTTCTGTAGGCGAGGTAGGCAAGATAGCCTGCACCGATTATCTTCAGCCAGGGTTCCGCTTCCGGGATGACCTCATAGAGGAATGCCGATGCCGTATAGGAAATAGCTGTTACAGCCGTTATGCCGAACAGCATGCCGATATTCAGCCATATGCCTTTCCTCAGTCCCACTGCAGCAGCATTGGCCATCGATAGTATTGTGTTTGGGCCCGGGGTTATTGCCATCGCAAAGAGGTAAGCAAGAAGAGCTGTCATGGCTTTAGAATACCGAGATAAAGGAAAATAATCATTCACTTTCGAATTGAAACATATTATCATTTTCTAGTGATATGCCTAAGAAGATAGACCATGAGGAGAGAAAAGAGCATATTCTGAAGACTGCCCTCGATGTTTTCGCACGTGAGGGCTATCGTGATTCGAATCTTTCGCTCATTGCGGAGAGAGCTGGTCTTTCACGTCCTACCATCTACCAGTATTTCCATGATAAAGAGGAAATCTACTACTATGCGGTGAAGCTTGTCACTGGCAGGCTTTTCGCAAAGTACTCGGAGATCGCATGGGGCGATGGTAAGGATGATGAGATTGCCCGCATGAAGGCTATCCTCAAGGATATCATCAATGAAGCCATCGCGAATGAGGATGCGTTGATGAATCTTATGGCGGTCATGCTCAGTGCCAAGAAGGATGGTGTTGATTTCGCCGATGTCATCCAGCACAGGACAGCAAAGCTCTCAATACTTTTTAAAAGGCTTATCCGTCAGGGTGTGTCCAATGGAACAATCAGACCTGTGGATATCGCACGTGCTGCTTCAGAGCTGTTTGCGATAGCTGAGACGATTTGCTTCCAGGTTGCGTTCTTCCGTTCATTCAGCAGGGAGGAGGCTTATGAGTTCGCCTCTGTATATATTGAAGGGCTGAGGGCTTAGGTCTTAACGATTCCGGTTCCGGTTATTATATTTCCATTGTGCAGTCAGATGATTGCAGAATGGAGGTATATATGGATTACAACAAGTTTACGCTTAAGCTGCAGAATGCTATTGAGGAAGCAGCACAGAGCGCATCCTCAGCACAGCATCCTGAAGTTACCCCTGCAGATATCATCATTGCGCTGACAAAGCAGAAGGATGGGGTCCTGATGCCCCTTTTCGAGAAGCTCGGCGTATCTCCTGACCGTGTTATCGCATCGATGCAGGAAATACTCGATAAGCTTCCGCGCACCTATGGTGCCGGGCAGCAGACATTCTCCCGTTCTGCTGCAAGGATACTGGGCGCATGTGATAGAGTAGCTTCGGAATTCAAGGATGAATATATTTCGGCAGAGCATTTCCTGCTCTCTCTTCTTGGGGATGAATGCCCTGAGAAAGATGCTTTGATCGCGCTTGGTGTTACAAAAAATGAGGTAATGAAAGCGCTTCAGGCTATCAGGGGCAACCAGAGGATCACAAGTCAGGATCCTGAGGCGGGGTATCAGGCACTGGATAAGTACTGCAAGGATCTTACCCGCCTTGCTGCGGAGGATAAGCTTGATCCTGTCATCGGAAGGGATGAGGAGATCAGGCGTGTTATGCAGGTTCTATGCAGAAGGACCAAGAACAATCCTGTGCTCATCGGAGAGCCTGGTGTAGGAAAGACAGCTATTGTTGAAGGACTTGCCGAGCGTATTGCGAAGGGTGATGTCCCGGAGTCGCTAGCTGACAAGAGGCTTCTCTCGCTCGATCTGGGGTCCCTTATAGCCGGTGCTAAGTTCCGTGGTGAGTTCGAGGAGAGGCTGAAGGGTGTCATAAATGAGGTCACGAAGAGCGAGGGAAAGATCATACTCTTCATCGATGAGCTCCACACGATTGTGGGGGCTGGTGCAGCCGAGGGCTCGACAGATGCTTCCAACCTCATCAAGCCTGCGCTTGCAAGGGGAGAGCTTCATGCTATCGGCGCAACAACGCTCGACGAGTACAGGAAGTATATCGAGACGGATAAGGCTCTTGAGAGAAGGTTCCAGCCTGTCTATACGAAGGAGCCATCCGTTGAGGATACGATATCGATACTCCGTGGTCTTCAGCCGAAGTATGAGCTCCATCATGGTGTAAGGATCAAGGATGAGGCTCTTGTCGCTGCTGCGGTTCTTTCTGACAGGTATCTTACGAACAGATTCCTCCCGGATAAGGCTATCGACCTTGTCGATGAGGCTGCATCGCAGATAAAGATGGAGATTGAGAGCCAGCCAGCTGAGCTCGATAACCTCCACAGGAAGATGCTTCAGCTTTCGATTGAGAAGCAGGCTCTGACAAGGGAGGATGATGCAGCATCGAAGGAGAGGCTGGAGAAGATCGGCAAAGAGCTTTCCGAGATGCAGACGAAGTATGATGCTCTCAACCTTGAATGGCAGAACGAGAGATCTGCTATCCTCAATCTCCGTGAGAAGAAGGCTGAGCTTGATAAGCTCAATACCCAGGAGCAGAATGCGGAGAGACAGGGCGATCTCAATACAGCTGCCATGATAAAGCATGGCCAGATACCTGCTGTCAAAGCGGCTATCAAGGAAGCTGAGGATAAGGTGAATTCTTTCCAGCATGATGGCAGGAGACTGCTCAGGGAAGAGGTTTCCGAGGATGATATCGCTAAGGTCGTATCCGCATGGACGGGTGTGCCTGTGGCGAAGATGATGAGCTCTGAGACGGAGAAGTACATCAATCTTGAGAAGATTCTCTCTGAGAAGGTTGTCGGTCAGGATAAGGCAATAAGCGCGGTTGCGAATGCAATCAGGAGGAATAAGGCGGGAATAGGCGATGAGCACAGACCGCTTGGATCCTTCCTGTTCGCAGGTCCGACAGGAGTTGGAAAGACGCTTCTCGCAAAGGAGCTTGCATCCTTCCTGTTCGATGACGAGAAGGCTCTTACCCGTATCGATATGTCTGAGTACATGGAGAAGTACTCGGTATCGAGGCTTATAGGAGCACCTCCAGGGTATGTCGGCTATGATCAGGGCGGACAGCTGACAGAGGTGGTCAGAAGAAGGCCATACTCCGTCATCCTCTTCGATGAGATCGAGAAGGCGCACCCTGATGTATTCAACATTCTTCTGCAGGTTCTCGATGACGGACGGCTTACCGATGGCCAGGGACGTGTTGTTGATTTCACCAATACGATCATCATCATGACCTCGAACCTCGGTTCTGCTGATATCCTTGCAGATCCATCACATGCGGAGGAGAAGGTCCTGGATGTCATAAGGCATACATTCAGGCCTGAGTTCATCAACAGGATCGATGAGATCGTGGTCTTCAATCCTCTTGGAGAGAGTGAGATCAGGAAGATTGTCCATATCCAGCTCGGGATTCTGGCAAAGCGTGTTGAGAGGCGCGGATACAGACTTGAGTGGAGCGATGATGTCGAGGCGTATATCGCTAAGGCGGGCTTTGATCCTGTCTATGGTGCGCGTCCGATCAGGAGATTCATACAGGATTCCGTGGAGAACGAACTGTCTACGCTGCTTCTTTCTGGAAAGCTTACCGAAGGCAGTACGATCCATATCTCAATGGAGAATGGAAAGATCTCTGTTTCCTGAGAGTATTGCTTTGTAGCGTGAAGGAGTATCGGCATCGAGTACGGTGCCGATACTTCCGTTATATCTTCCGACATCATACATTGAAAGATATTCCCTGAAGCTTCCTCTGAATTCCAGCAGGCGGTCCCGATGCTCCTTCCTGAACATTACAGGGTGGCCGGGAATGCCAGAGCAGATGGCTCTTGAGATCGTATGCGATGAGAGCAGGGAAGCTGTCCCCTCATAGTCTGAGATGGAAAGGAGCGGAAGATCCCCGGGGACAATTGCGAAATCATCGGAGGGGGAGGCCTTAAGCCCGCATAACGCACTCTGTTTCTGTCCTTCCATATAGTTCTGGCAGTATATGACCTTGGCATCGAAGCCCGATAAGGCTTCTTCGACCCTCTCTCTTTCATGGCCGGTCACGACAATGACATCATCCGAGAATGATAGAGCCGTATCCACAGCGCTCTGTATAATCGGTCTGCCATTGTATGGAAGCAGCAGCTTATTCTCTCCCATTCTTGCTGACAGGCCTGCTGCAAGAACTATTATCGTCATAGCGACATTCTCTACCGATATATTTCATGGCGTCAATCTGCTATCATCCTGAGTATGCTTGATCCACGTGATAACCATATGCTCCGGTCTGTGCGGGAAAGGATACTGGCCGATCCTTCTGGCGACTATGATGATGCGCTCTTCCATTCATTCCTTGCTTCGGCAGGGCTTGGCAAAGAGATATTCAATCATCATCACTACATTGAGGATAATGGGAAACGGTACATCGCAGCATCTCTCTCGGAATCGGGAAAGGGTACCTGGCTGTCTCTCCGTACATTCCTTTACAGCTTCTCATCCAACTATGTCGAGTACGACGGATTTGTCCTGGATGGAATCATCATAGAGAAGGATTTCATCGAGGAGATCATTTCCGGACTGGACGAAAGCGGTGTCAGTGCGGTCGTCGGCGATGTGCTTGCCGAGGAAGCGGAGGCTGCTGTCATACCTTATGCAGGAGAAGAAGTCCTCACATCGATCCCTGCTGATACACCGCAGAATCTGATAATACAGCTTCCTGTTCCGCCTGCAACGGGGAATGATCAGGATAGGAAGCATCTTGCAGAGTCATTCTTCCTTCTCTTCCGTACCATAAAGGATCTCAATCTCCATAGCGTGGTGATCCCTGTCTTCTCTGGCTATGATCCATCGCTTTTCGCTGATATCGCACTATCATCGGTATCCGCATTCCTTCATAGATATCCCGAATACTTCATACAGCTTGTATTTGCCTGCCGGGATGACAGGGAGCTTGAAGCGCTCTCAGCTTCGGAAGGGGAATGATGGAAAAGGAAAAGCGGCCACATGAGCCGCTTCTCTGATCCTGAGCAGATTCGAACTGCTGACCTTCCGCTTAGGAGGCGGACGCTCTATCCAGCTGAGCTACAGGATCGACCTGCAGAATTATACTGCGAATGACAATTTACCGTATTTCATCGACTTAGGCAATATGCCCATCCAATTATGAAATGATATGGTTTTTCAGATGATGAACAGGCATATGAATAGCCAGTCTCCAATAATCCAGTCCTTCCTTTTCCCATATATTGTCTTCCTGTTTATGGAAATATGTATATTGGAACAGAAATCTTCTCTTCGGGTGATGTTGCGATATTGCATATTAATACAATTTTCTGTATATAGTGAAAATAACTTTTTCCAGTCTTATTCGGAGGTGGCTATGAGAAAAACTGTTGCAATTCTGCTCGTATTGCTCCTTTCAATAGCGGGAGTGTATGCAGGAGGCTCTTCGGAGTCTGCTGATTCAGATGTCTATAAGATCGGATTCATCGGACCTCTTACTGGTGATAACGCCAATTATGGTATCAGATGCTCCAATGCTGCTCGTCTTGCAATCGATAAGATCAATGCAGCCGGCGGTGTCGGCGGAAAGACGCTTGAGCTGATTGCAGAGGATAGCGAAGGTACTGTTGATAAGGCTATCGCAGGCTATGAGAAGCTTGTGTATTCCGACAATGTAGTTGCTATCATCGGACCTGTATTCACATCCCCGGCCCTTGCTGTCGCACAGCGCGCTATGGAAGATGAGATCGTCATGATCTCTCCATCCGCAACACACAAGGATGTCACAGCGCAGGCAAGGAACAATGCCGATGGCAAGAACTATGTCTTCAGGACAGTTCCTTCCGATGCTCTTCAGGCAGAGGTCGCTTCTTACTACTTCTATCAGGTTCTCGGATACAGAAAGCTTGCAACTCTCTATGCAATGAATGATTACAGCCAGGGCCTTGCAGAAGGTCTTGAGAGCACATTCACCTCTCTCGGTGGTGAGATTGTCTCATCCCAGACATGCATGGTAGGCGATAAAGACTTCAGAACACAGCTTTCCCAGATCAAGTCCGCAGCTCCTGAGGCTGTATATATCCCTGATTATACAGTTGAGATCGCACAGATTCTCGAGCAGGGTGCTCAGCTTGCTGTCGGTCCGTTCCTCTCCAGCGATGGCTTCTCCGATCCGATGGTTTACCAGCTTGCTGGTGACTTCACCGATGGTGTTGTGTATATCGGACCTGCTCAGGCAGAGGCTTCCACGATCCTCACGGATTTCCAGGCTGCTTACAGAGAGGCATATAACGGAGACGAGGCTGATTCATTCGCAACCAACTCCTATGATGCCGTGAATATCCTCGCTGCTGCTATCGAGCGCGCAGGAAGCGGTGACCGCACTCTCGTCAGGGACGAAGTCGCTGCGACAAAGGATTTCCAGGGTGCCAATGGCGTGATGAACTTCGCAGAGAATGGCGATCTCGTCGCAAGCCAGGGTGTTTATCATGTTGAGGGTACAACTCCTGTCTATGTTGGATCATTCCAGGTCCAGAATGGACAGATTGTACAGGTTGACTGATTGAGGTTTATCTTTGTATAGGCTGTCGGAGGCATTGCGCTTCCGGCAGTTTTGCATTTATATAGGATAAGGGTTTCCGGAGGCATTCTTGAATACGCTTTCACTTTATATGCAATACATCGTCAATGGCATAACGCTCGGGGCTATCTATTCCCTGATAGCGCTTGGCTATACGATGGTATATGGCATCCTGAAGTTCATCAACTTCGCCCATGGTGATATTCTCATGGTCGGAGCATTCACCGGCCTTCTTGTGTATCAGGGGCTGGCAGGAGCAGCAGAGCCAGGGGCATGGACGCTGCTGGCATTCTTCATCGCTATGGTCATCAGCATGGCACTATGCGCAGTCCTCGGTGTATTCATCGAGCGTGTGGCGTACAAGCCGCTGCGCAATGCGAACAGGCTTGCTCCTCTGCTTTCCGCTATCGGTGTATCATTCATTCTCTCAAATGGCGCTGCATGGATATTCGGAACCACATCAAGGCGTTTCCCTTATCCCTTTGAAAACGAGCCGATCCATCTCGGCGGAGTCACTATCACTCCCCATCAGATTCTTGTCGTGATTGTCTCGATAATCATGATGGTGCTTCTTGCATTCTTCGTTAATAAGACGAGGATGGGGAAAGCTATGAGGGCTACATCGCTTGATCAGAATACAAGTGCTCTCATGGGAATAAATGTCAATCGTGTCATATCGCTCACATTCGCGATTGGATCAGCACTTGCCGCTGTCGGCGGAATGCTTGCTTCCTTCGATTTCCGCGTCTATCCCTCAATGGGTACGATGACTGGCCTCAAAGCCTTCGTCGCTGCTGTTATCGGAGGCATCGGGAATATCCAGGGCGCAATGATAGGAGGAGTCCTTCTTGGCATCCTCGAAGCTGTAGGAGCGCCGCTCCTTCATATCCCGAACGGCATGAGGGACACAGTCGCCTTTGCTGTTCTCATCATCATCCTTCTGGTAAAGCCTGAGGGAATACTCGGAAAGAACGAGAGGGAGAAGGTCTGATATGCTCAATTTCTTCCAGCTCATACTCATATATTCAGGCGTATACGCAATGATGGCTATCGGCCAGAACTGCATCACAGGATATACAGGAATGCTCTCGCTCTGTCATGCGGGCTTCTTCTGCATCGGCAGTTATGCCACTGCGATAATGTGCAAGACGATGGGACTCTCATTCTGGCTCTCGCTGCCTGTAGCTGCAATTGCCGCAGGTATAATCGGATTCCTTATCGGTGTTCCTACGCTGAGGCTCAAAGGCGATTATCTCTGTATCGCAACACTTGGACTCGGCGAGATAATCCGCAATGTGGCAACGAACATCAACCCTGTAGGATACAACAGCATCCCGAGAGTAACGCTCTTCGGGTACCAGTTCGCATCAAGGAACAAGCTTGCGTTCATCGTGCTTATCTGGGTATTCGTGCTTATCTTCTACCTGCTTTTCCAGCGTCTGGCGCATAGCCGCATTGGACGTGCGATGACCGCAGTCAGGGAGGATGAGGTAGCTGCCGCATCCAATGGAATCAACGTGACGGCATACAAGATCATCTCGTTCGTCCTTGGAGCTGCCGTAGGCGGGGTAGCAGGATGCTTCCAGACTGCATATACGCTCACAGTGCAGCCAGCTTCCTATACTTTCATGGTTTCTGTCATGGTCCTCTGTACTGTTGTTCTTGGAGGTATGGGCAATGGCAAGGCTGTTATACTCGGAGCTTTCATCATCCAGTTCATCTCATATTTCCCGCAGCTTACGGGACTGACGAATGTCATACCAGCCCAGGCAAAGCAGATAATCTTCGGACTCATTCTTGTCGTTATGATGATCTGGAGACCTCAGGGACTCCTTGGCCGCGATAAATTCCGCTATGGCGATCCACGCACTTTCTCAGAGCGCGTCTCCGATACATTCAGGAGAAAGGGAAAAGGAGGTGCTGTATGACGCTTCTTGAGACTAAGCACCTTACCCGTGAGTTCGGAGGTGTCATTGCTGTAAATGACGTCGACTTTGTCGTCACCGAAGGTCTTGTAACAGGACTTATCGGCCCTAATGGAGCCGGCAAGACGACTCTGTTCAATCAGATTACAGGTGTTGATAAACCAACTTCCGGAAGCATATTCTTCGACGGCAAGGAGATTACAGGTCTTCCTGCATGGAAGATAAGCAGGATGGGAATAGCCCGTACATTCCAGAACATCCGTCTGTATCGTGAACTGACAGCTGTTGAGAACGTAATGATGGGATTGCACTTCAAGGTCGGGGAGAGCCCCTTCCATAATCGCTTCCAGCAGGCGATCAAGAGCTATATCTTCGCTTCCAGGGAGAACAGGGAAGTCTATTCCAAAGCAATGGAATGGCTGCGTTTCTTCGATATAGATCAAAGCGCACAGGAGTTTGCAAGGAATCTTCCATATGGAACACAGCGTGAGCTTGAGATTGCAAGGGCGCTTGCCGCTGGTCCGAAGCTTCTCTTCCTCGATGAGCCTGCTGCAGGTATGAATCCCGCAGAGACCGAGCATCTGATGCATGTAGTCGATAAGATCCGCAGCCTTGGAGTGACTGTTGTCCTGATTGAGCATGATATGAAGCTTGTTATGAATATCTGTGACCAGATCACTGTTCTGAATTTCGGAATGAAGATCGCAGATGGCACGCCGAATGAGATCAAGAAGGATAAGGCCGTAATCGAGGCATATCTTGGAAGAGAGGAGGAATGATATGGAGAAGCTGAGCATAGATAATATCTCTGTCTGCTATGGCAACATCAGAGCGCTATCCGGGGTCTCCATGTCGGTCTCTGAGGGCGACATTGTTGTGCTGATCGGTGCGAATGGTGCAGGTAAGTCTACATTACTCAATGCGATAGTAGGTCTGGTACCGCTTGAGAGCGGGCAGATCTCATTCGAGGGGGAGCCTATATGTCTGTCGAAGCATCAGAAGCTCACGACTGACCTCATAGTGCGTAAGGGTATCGCCCTTGTTCCCGAAGGCCGCCATGTCTTTGCCGATATGACTGTCGAGGAGAACCTCGATATGGGTGCTTTCATGATTCGTGACCAGAGCATCATCGATAAGAAAAAAGAGGAGATGTATGATTTCTTCCCGATCCTTGGAGCAAGGAAGAAGCAGAAGACAAGATCCCTCTCCGGTGGTGAGCAGCAGATGATGGCTATTGCCCGTGCGCTGATGTCCTCCCCGAAGCTCCTCCTTCTCGATGAGCCGGGACTTGGGCTTGCTCCGCTTATCGTCCAGGATATCTTCAACAAGATAAAGATCATCAATGAGGAGAACAATGTGACGGTATTCCTTGTCGAGCAGAATGCAAGGCTTGCGCTCAGGACCTCTGATTATGGATATGTTCTTGAGAATGGCCGCATAGTCCTTCAGGACAAGGGGGAGAATCTCCTCAATAACGAAAGGGTGCAGAAAGCATATCTAGGGGCCTGAGCTGTATCAGGCAAAAGGAAAGGGCTGCAAATCCGCAGCCCTTTTTCCATAGCTGATTTATATCAGCCATTGACCCTTTCAAGGTATTCCTTTGTCTCTGTGTTTACCCTGATCTTCTCACCCTGCTTGATGAAGATAGGAACACGGACGCGGAGGCCTGTCTCAGTGGTTACATACTTTGTAGCACCCTGGACTGTATCGCCCTTGACTGCTTCTTCAGCTTCAGCAACTGTGAAAACGATCTTTGATGGGATGATGATATCAAGGACCTGATCTTCCCAGAAGGTTGCCCTGTATGTCTCGCCTTCCTTCATGAAGTACTGGTAGTCAGGGAATGACTTCATAGGAACATCGATCTGGTCGAATGTCTCTGTGTTCTGGAAGAAGAAGTTCTCACCATCGTTGTAGAGATACTGCATGTCCCTGTCCTCAACAGTGATATCCTCTGCATTGTCCTGGCTCTTCATCGTCTCTGAAAGCACCTGGCCTGTTGCTGGGCTCTTGAGCTTGAGGCGTACGAAAGCCGATCCCTTGCCAGGGTTGACGAACTCGCGTTCGATGCATACGAACGGCTGCCCCTTGATGAGCAAAGCTGTTCCCTTGTCAATCTGTCCTGCTTTAATCATGACTATATACCCCTAATGTAATCTATATACTGGATTTTCCATCCGAGAGCATATCAGAAAGAGGGAATAAAAGTAAAGGCTCTATGGTTTTAAGCCCAAGCTCGGCCGCAAGAAGCCTGTCCAGTCCCATTGCCGTTCCCGATGATTTCGGTATGCTGAGCGAAGGAAAGTCCGGATCTGCAGGAGGAATAACATCGTCCGTTCCTTCCCTGTCATTCATGAGTCTGGTTTCCTCCTCGCTGAAGTATGATGCCATCTCTTCCTTGTCTGTTTCTTCCGCATAGCAGTTCGCAATCTCGATCCCGTTGATATACATCTCCCAGCGCTTGCGTACCGGTTTATCGTTGTCTTTTGCCGCAAGGCAGCGGATTCTGTCAGGATATTCCGTGAGATAGACTTCCCTGTCCTTGGGAAGTGAGGGCTCGGTATATGTCAGGAAGATTCTGTTGAATGTATCATCCCAAGGCTCATCCGGAGCAGGTGTCAGTGATAGACGCTCTGCTTCTTTCCTGAGATAGGAAATGTTCTCAGCCTTGTCCATATCGACACCAGCATACTTATACATAGCTTCTGCCATGGTTATTATGAGCGGCTTCTCATCAATCCATGCAGGGCAGGAAGCGAGCTTTGTCCTCTCTATCATCTCAATAGTAAGCTCTATCGAATCCTTCTCGTCGGCATCGACTGCATAGTATTCAAGCATCGTGAATTCAGGATTGTGCACATCCCCAAGCTGCTCGGCATTGCGGAAGCACTGTGATATCTGGAAGATGCTTCCGGATCCAGCAGCAAGAAGCTTCTTCATGAATATCTCAGGGGAGGGAATAAGATAAAGAGGGAGATGGCCCTTGAATTCATTCATGAAGTCTGTCCTGAAGACCTTTATTGGTGGCTCCGGGATAAGATAAGGAGAAAGGGTAGGCGTGGAGACCTCCAGAAAATCCTTTTCCGTGAAGAACCGGCGTATTGCCATGAATAGCTCTGAACGTTTTCTGGCTGCATTGAAATCGAACATGGAGCGATTGTATTACTCTATGCAATGCATTGCAATAAGCGCTTATGATGCATACAATCGCGGTATGCCACACTATACGGTAGATGAACCAATATATGCGCTTGCTACGCCTTTTGCCCCTTCTGCACTGGCTGTGATCAGGGCCTCTGGCGATGGAGTGCTGTCAATGCTTGAGCCGCTGTTTACCGGAAAGCTTATGAAAGCACCGACAAATACAGCAGTCCATGGATTCCTTGTCGGAAGCGATGGCCGGAAGATTGATGAGGTAGTTATCATAAAATACGGGAAAGGACATGGATATACTTCAGAGGAAGCGTTCGAGATCATGTGCCATGGCTCCCTTCCCGTGATCAGGGCCATTTCCCTGGCACTTGAGAGTCAGGGAATCAGGGAGGCTGAGCGTGGTGAATTCACCTATAGGGCATTCATGCATGGGCGCATGGACCTGACGGAAGCGGAGGCCGTAGAGGAGATTGTGAAGTCGAAATCGGAGTCAGCCAGCCAGGATGCGCTCTCCAGGCTTTCCGGATCCATAAGGGCAGAGGCCGATTCCATACGTTCCTCCCTTCTCGATATCCTTGCATCCCTTGAGGTCCAGCTTGACTATGGGGAAGATGAGATACCTGAGGAATGGGTGTTTCCACATGATGAGGTCTCACGGATTATATCAAGGCTTGAATCGATTGCTGCGACCTATGATGCCTCAAGGCTCTATAGCACAGGAGCTTCCGTTGTGCTGGCAGGCAGGACGAATGCAGGCAAGAGCTCGCTCTACAATGCAATCCTGAAGGAGAATAGGTCCATCGTGTCGGCATCGGAAGGAACTACACGTGATTATATCGAGACAGAGTGCCTTATCGGCGATATTCCGGTGCACCTTTTTGATACCGCAGGACTCAGGGATACGGATGAGTCAATTGAGAGGGAGGGGATAGAGCGCACAAGGAAGCTTATGGAAGGTGCTGATCTCATTGTCTATGTCCTTGATGGAAATGAGGAGGAGCCGTCCGGTATCGATAGTAATGCGCTTATCGTCAGATCGAAGCGGGATATAACAGGGGCGAGCGGGAGCCTCTCATTCTCTTCCGTAACGGGCGAAGGGCTTGGTGATGTGCTGAAGGCAATAGAGGAAAGGCTTCTGGAAGGTTCTTCCATAGCTTCCGATGTCCCTCGCATAGACTCAGAGCGTCAGAGAGGCTGTCTGCTGGATGCTGCTTCTGCTCTATGCGATGCGGAGAATGCGGTTGATTCCGGAGAGGATGTGGTCGCGATGTACATACAGCTTGCGCTCTCCTCGCTATCTGCTCTTACAGGAGCAGTCACATCGGATGAGCTTCTCGATAAGCTCTTCTCATCGTTCTGTCTGGGGAAGTGATTATGAGTGATTATGATGCGATAGTGATTGGAGGAGGACATGCAGGGATAGAGGCATCCCTGTCGCTTGCCCATGCAGGTTTTGAGACGCTTCTTGTGACAC
Source organism: uncultured Spirochaetaceae bacterium (assembly GCA_944389505.1). GTDB lineage: Bacteria > Spirochaetota > Spirochaetia > Sphaerochaetales > Sphaerochaetaceae > Ornithospirochaeta. The sequence goes on along the minus strand of CALXMP010000001.1, from coordinate 227,682 downwards.
AGTCTCCCGATACAATCGGCAGAATGAGCTGCAATCCTTCGATCGGGGGTCTTGCGAAAGGTAATCTTGTAAGGGAGATTGATGCGCTTGGCGGTGAGATGGGACAGCTTATCGATGCTTCTATGATCCAGATGAGGATACTGAATAGAAGGAGGGGGCCTGCTGTCCAGGCTCCACGCGCACAGGCTGATAAATTCACATATTCAAGGCTGGCTAAGGAGACACTGGAAGGTACTCCCCATCTCCATATCTTCATGGATACCGTTATCGATATCCTTTCTGAGAACGGGCATGCATCAGGTGTGAAGACGGAGCGTGGATGGACGATAACATCCAGAACGGTCGTTCTTACTACAGGGACATTCATGGATGGAAGGATCTTCATCGGGGAGTATGATGCTCCTGCGGGAAGGCTTGGAGAGAGCGCTGCGATAGGACTGGGTGACAGCCTGCGTGCAAAAGGTTTCCATACAGGCAGGATGAAGACCGGAACACCTGCACGTGTGAAGATGAGCTCATTGGATTACGATGAGATGGAAAGACAGGACGGAGATATGCCGATGGAGGCATTCAGCTTCCTTTCCGATTCGGTGGACCGTCCATCGCTTCCATGCTGGGTGACATATACGAATGAGGATACCCACAGGATAATAAGGGAGAATATAGGCAGGTCTCCGCTTTATGGTGGCAAGATAATCGGCAAGGGCCCGCGATACTGTCCGTCCATAGAGGATAAAGTCGTCAGATTCCCAGAGCGCGAACGTCATCAGATCTTTGTTGAGCCGGAGGGCATAGGCACGGAGGAGATGTATCTCAATGGCCTGTCATCATCGCTCCCGGAGGATGTGCAGAGAGCGTTCATCCATTCAATCCCTGGCCTTAGGCATGCTGAGGTAATCAGACCTGCATATGCGGTCGAGTATGACTATCTCGATCCCCTTGATCTCTATCCGACGCTTGAGTCAAAGCTGATGAAAGGGCTGTTCATCGCAGGACAGACGAATGGTACATCGGGCTATGAGGAAGCAGCTGCACAGGGTCTGATCGCGGGAATCAACGCATCCCAGCTTCTGAAAGGTGAGGAGATGCTGGTTCTTTCACGGTCAGAGGCATATATCGGGGTGCTGATTGATGATCTTGTGACAAAAGGAACGAAGGAGCCCTATCGGATGTTCACATCGAGGGCTGAGCATCGTCTTCTTCTAAGGCATGACAGCGCTGATAGGCGTCTGACACCAATTGCAGCCAGGCTTGGTATTGCTGGCAGTGACAGAACGGAAAGGCTCCGTAGGAAGGAGCAGGATATCGCTGATATATGCAGCATACTCCGCTCAAAGCGCATTGGCGGCAAGAGCGCATATGAGAAGCTAAGGGAACCAGGCGTGAGCGCGTCCTCCCTTGGCATTCCTGAACTTGGAGGCTATTCCGCAGCTGTCATCGATACAGCGGAGCTCGATATAAAATATGCGGGGTATCTCGAAAGGGAGGAGAGGGAGGTCGAACGGTCTAGGAAGAGCGAGAATATGGCTATTCCTGCGGATTTCGATTATGATAGCGTTGATGGCATCTCTTCTGAGTCGAAAGAGAAGCTGAAAGCCATCAGACCGCTTTCGGTCGGGCAGGCGATGAGGATATCCGGAGTCAGGGTTTCTGATATCGCGGTGCTCAGCGTGGCGGTAAGGAGCAGGGAACGTGGATAGAGAACTGCTGGAATCCGGCCTGGAGAGAATCGGGGTTCCATATTCTGCTGACAGTATCGATCGTATCGTGGCATATGTCAGCGAGATAATGCTCTTCAATCCTACGTATAAGCTCGTCGGGGACAAGGATCCCGATGAGATTATAATACGGCATGTGCTGGATTCTGCAGCCGCTTATCCAGCTTTCATGTCCCATACGCTTCCTGGCTCTGTGATAGCGGATCTCGGTTCCGGTGCTGGGTTTCCTGGAATTGTCCTTTCGATACTCATGCCGGACAGGCATTTCGTGCTTGTCGAGCGTATGAGGAGAAGGGCGCAGTTCCTATCTCTTGCGATAGCCAGGACGGGAATAAAGAACGCTGAATGCGATGAGAGGGATCTGAAGGAGGAGAAAAGGGTCTTTGATGCTGTGACGGCAAGGGCCTTCCATCCTCTTTATGATATCGCGGAGGATGTCCTTGGCGTTATCGGGCCTTCCTCTGTATCGCTATTCTATAAAGGACAGCGGCAGAATGCCGTGTCGGAGCTGGATGTCCTCAGGGGAGCGGGCTATTCCTTCGATGCGGAGGTGCTGGATCTGAAGGTCCCGTACCTTGATGAGAGGCGGACGCTCTGCGTTCTTGCCAACTGGACACAGGACCGATGAAGAAATACAGATTCTCTCTGTTTGCGGGGCTTATCCTGCTTCTTGCAGGGGCTCTTGCCGGTATTTCCGGATATCTTGCTGCGAATGGCATGATGCCTGCAGCTGTGGGCTCTTTGATTGAGCCGATACTCCATGTCTATTCTTTCGGCGACTATCCGATGTCGCTGTCAGCCGGATGCTTTCTGTTTCTGGAAGGCCTTATGATACTGGCCTTCCGCAGAAAAAAACGTGCAACCATGATCCTTACCTTCCCATACTGGATCTGCATTTATTTCACATTCCTGGCTTATTTCCATCTTGATAGCGGAAATCCAGAGCCTGTCTATCTGATGTCTGCGATAGATCCAGGCCGGGAGCTTCTCGTATTCGTCTGCGCAATACTTGAGATACTGCTTTATGCGGCGCTCTTCGTGGTGTTCTCACCTCTCGATAAGCGTATATGGAAGAAGCAGGAGCTCCGTGTCAGGCAGCAGACAGCTTCAGAGGAGGCTTCTTCTGAAGAGGAGAATGCTGCTCCTGCCATAGAGCGTGATGAGAAAGCTGGTGAGAAGTACCGCAGGGATAGAGAGCGCGCAGAGGCTAAGATAAGGCGGAAAGCCGAGAAGGAAGCAAGGAAAGAGGAGAAACGGGCAGAGAAGAAGGCTCGCAAGGAGGCTGAGAAGCAGGAGAGGGCAGAATCCCGTGCTGAGGCCAAGGCGGAGAAGAAAGCTGCGAAAGCTGCAATGAAGGAGGCTGCGAAAGCAAAGGCATCCCTTTCTGATGATGATTCCTCAGAGAGCTTCACGACAGAAGGCACTGGATATATCCCCCATCTTGCTGCTGATCCGAAGAAGCCTGTTGTTTTCCCTGATATAGCAGAGTTGCCTGAGCTAAGGACAATCCATCAGGAGGACTCCACTCTGGAGAGTGCTCCGATAATAGAGGATATCGCGCCGGAAGTACAGCCTGCACAGCCTGAAGTGCACAGGAATATAGATACAGATGTCTTCTCAGAGGTCAAGAAAGAGATTGAGAGAAATGGGGCAGAGGCGGCAGAAGAAGAGGAGGAAGAGAGAATCCACTTCGATTTCAAGCATCCTAAGCCGTTTGCAAGAGGCGGCATGCTTGAAGCGACGCTTGAGAATATGATGAAGGACCAGGAGCCGGTGGAGAAGCCCAGAAAGCCCATCATCGGATTTGGTGATGACAGGAAGGAGCAGAAGGAGAAGCGCAATAATTCCTCTTTTGCCCCGTCCACGCTCTCGCCTGACCATCCAAGATACCGCATGTTCGAGTCTCTTACCCATAGTCCGAATGTCTCGCATTTCCCCTCAAAGGCTTTTGTTGCCGAGGAGGAGAGCAGCACGCATGCTGTATCCGTGAAGGCAGAGTCTGAGGAATCCTCCATTGTCGATAACCCGATGTTCGTGAAACCGGAGCCGGAAGCCGCTCCAGAGCCAGCTCCTATACGCAGCATTCCTGCGGCTTCTGAACCGGAGGTTATGGCTGCAGAGGAGCCGGAGGAAATCCAGCCGAAGAAGATGGCTGCATTCGATCCGTTCACAGCGCCTCAGAAGAAGAAAGTCCACGTACAGGAAGAAGCTGAGGAGGAAGCACCTCCCAAGCAGGAGAATGAGCTCATGCTGTCTGTCGGCATAGGCGGTCTGAGGTCAAATGAGTATGGCTATGGAAGCATTGCGCAGAGAGCCAAGCAGAAATATGTCTTCCCTGATGACTCCATCCTCTATGATTACCCGGGGATATCAACAGAGATAGACGATGCTACAAGAGCAACAGGTGATACGATTGTCAGGACTCTTGCTGAGTTCAATGTCGATGTCGAGCTCGTGAATATAGTCAAGGGTCCGACAGTCACCATGTATGAGATCAGGCTTCATGAGGGAACATTGGTCTCCAAGGTCACAAGTAAGTACAATGAGCTCTCCCTCAATCTCGGAGGAGTCCACATAAGAATACTTGCTCCTGTGCCTGGCAAGCAGGTCGTGGGCATAGAGGTCCCGAACAAGAAGCGCGATGTTGTCGGATTCAAGGATATGCTCAGGGAATACAAGAAGAACCCGGATAGGGCGAAGCTCAATGTCCCGATGATATTAGGCCGTACGATAACAGGTTCTCCTCAGATCATCGATGTGGCGAAGATGCCCCACATGCTCATTGCAGGAACGACCGGATCCGGAAAGTCTGTCTGTATCAATACATTCATATGTACTGTGCTGTATACGAGATCACCTAAGGAAGTGAGATTCATAATGATAGATCCGAAGGTCGTTGAGCTTTCGATCTACAATGGAATACCTCATCTTCTCACTCCAGTGATCACGGAGCCGAAGAAGGTCGTCAAGGCTCTTAAATGGCTCTGCGATGAGATGGACAGGCGCTATAACATGCTCTCCAGATTCGGTGTCAGGAACATAAAGGGATTGAATGAGAAGATTCAGAATGAAAGGATCCCTGCGGAGAAGCTGCCTTATATCGTGCTTATCATGGATGAGTTTGCTGATATCATGACATCATCGGTTGGAAAGGATGTCGATACATTCGTAGCTCGTCTTACAGCTAAGGCCAGGGCTGCTGGTATACATCTTGTTCTTGCAACGCAGCGTCCGTCCGCGGATGTAATAACAGGAACGATCAAGAGCAATTTCCCTGCCCGTATAGCATTCGCAGTCTCATCCGGTATCAACTCAAGGATCATCCTCGATGAGCAGGGTGCAGAGAATCTCCTTGGTAAAGGCGATATGATCTTCATGGATCCTACGCAGCTCGGAAACCAGAGAATACAGGGAGCTTTTCTCTCCGATGAGGAGGTCGATGGGATATCTTCAGCAAGCAAGCGCAATGGCGAGCCAGACTATCTTGCCGATGATATCTTCGAGGATGAGCCAGAACCGTCTGAGGATGTCTCTGAGGGCGGTGGTGATTTCTCCGATGAGGATAGCGATGAGGTTCTGTATGAAGAGGCGAAGAGAATCTGCTATGAGCGTAAGACCGCATCCGCTTCGTACCTCCAGCGCCGCATGAGGATCGGGTACAACAGGGCTGCAAGGCTTATAGAAATGATGGAGGATGATGGAATCGTAGGACCGCCTAACGGGTCGAAGCCCCGCGAGATCATCGATTACACAAAGTGATGGAAAGAAGCGCAATCAGGAATGGGAAAATCGTGAAGGAGAGTGAGGCTGTCCTTCCTGTGACATACAGGGAGGTGCAGTATTCATTCTCTGTCTATGAAGCATTGAGGGTCCTGAAGGGCCATGTTGTGCATCTGGATGACCATCTGAGGAGACTAGCATTCTCATGTGGCGCTATCCACCTTTCCCATCCGTTTGATGACGGCATGATAGCCTCCTCGATTGAAGCTCTGATCAAAGCCGATAGTATAGAAGATGCGACAATGCGCATACTGATAGTCGGTGGCAATCAGCCATTATTCTTCATAACATATACGGATCTCCTGTCGTATCCTGATAGCTATTATAGCGATGGCATCGACTGCACGCTCTATCATGGTGAGCGCTTCCTCCCAGAAGCAAAGACATCCAATCTTCTTATGCAGTACATCGCATTGGAAGAGGCGAAGAGAAAAGGAGCCTTTGAGGCTCTGCTTGTAAACAGAAACGGCCTTGTCCTGGAAGGAACGAGAAGCAATTTCTATGGGCTTTCAGGCAATAAGCTATATACCGCTCCTGACAATCTTGTTCTTTCAGGAATAACGAGGATATCTGTGCTGAAGGCGGCAAAGGCTATCGGTCTTGAGATAGTATTCAATCCACCAGCAGAGGATTCCCTGGAGAGCTTCGATTCACTATTCATCTCATCGACAAGCATGGGTGCTATGCCTGTAAGACGGATCAATGGTATTGATATGCCAAGGAAGTCATGGGATACAGTTGCAGAGATCTGCAGACTTGAAAGAGAGTGGGAATAAGAATCCCATCATAATCAGGTGGGGATTATAAGGGCCTCTCATAAAAGTGGACTTGTTCTTGAAGAAGAACCGTTTTTCGGGGTCGGCTTTCCGTAAATCCTAAATAAAACAACTCTCCGTTTAAGAGGGAGTTGCTTACAGGCTGTCATTATCAGGAGATTGTTCGTCCATGGAATTTCTGCCACCAGTGGTGACAGTTTTTTGTTGTCCTTGTATGTCTCATAGAACTGCTTCATCCTCCAGATGTTTCTATCGGAAAACCATTGGAAGAAGGGATATTCGATTGAATGTATGTTGCAAGAGAAGATACAGTGCATTTGCCCCATCCGTCAGTAGCAGCATTCTTACTGATAATCCTTCCTATTTCCCTGTACATAGCAATAAGTTCACGATTCATGGATGCAAAGGCTCTGGCCTGGGGTGAGTGAAATCGTTATCTTGAATTGTTGTCTTGTTGTTGTAAATACCGCTATTTTTGACTTTACTTATTCCGGAGATACTCAACGGTAAGTTGCTTGTATAGTTAATAGAATAGAGTTCTGATAGCAACAGCTGCTTAGAATGGTATTCAGCCCAAGACATTTCAGTTGAGCCCTAGAAATGAAAACAACTCCCTGACATGCAGAGAGTTGCTTAGAGTGGAGCTGATCGGACTTGAACCGACTACCTATTGAATGCCATTCAATCGCTCTAGCCAGATGAGCTACAGCCCCATGCGGATTACTGTGACATGTTAAACATTTATGGGAGGAAAATCAAGAGTGGGTTTTATCCGTCTTAATCAACATTTTTATCTAGTAAAACATTGTGATTTAGGAATGATATTTAATTAATAATATTGAAGTCTGTTTTCTTGGCATTACTGCTGCTGATGCGTTTAAAATAAATGTATGAATGCGCTTAATCTTACGACAGTTGATATATCATCTGACAGGAAAAGGCTTGTGATCCTTGATCAGACATTGCTCCCGAATGAGATAAAGTATCTTGAGCTTGATGATAGGGAATCTATTTATGAGGCAATAAAGAAACTTAGAGTGCGTGGAGCTCCTGCCATCGGTGTTGCGGCTGCATATGGAATCTATGTGCTTGCCAGGAAATTCGATGGGGATGATAAAGATGGATTTGCGGAATTCTTCCGTAGGGAGAAGGCGTATCTCAATTCATCCCGGCCAACAGCTGTCAATCTCTCATGGGCGCTTCGCCGCATGGAAGCTGTCATGGATGATAACCTGCAGTCCATGTCCATCCCTGAGCTGAAGGACTGGCTTGGAAAGGAAGCTGACGATATCCGTGATGAGGATATAAGGCTTTCCAGGAGCATTGGGGAGCATGGATTCTCGCTCTTGCACCATGGAGATGGGATACTGACGCATTGCAACGCCGGAACACTTGCTACTGCGAAATACGGTACAGCGCTTGCTCCCGTCTATATTGCGCTTGAGCATGGATGGAACGATCTTCATGTCTACTGTGATGAGACGAGGCCCCTTCTTCAGGGAGCAAGGCTCTCTGCCTTTGAGATGCAGACTGCCGGTGTAGACACGACATTGCTCTGCGATAATATGGCCTCGATAACAATGAAGAGGGGAAAGATAAATATCGTCTTTGTCGGCGCAGACAGAGTTGCTGCAAATGGTGATTTCGCCAATAAGATAGGTACGAGCGGGGTTGCGATACTAGCTAGGTACTACGGTATTCCTTTCTATTGTCTTGCGCCTTCTTCTACTATCGATATGTCCATACGCTCAGGCGATGATATCCCGATAGAGGAGAGGGCACCAGAGGAGGTTACGGAGATGTGGTATAAGCACCGGATGGCACCGGAGGGAGTGAAGGTATGCAATCCAGCCTTCGATGTCACTGACCATTCCCTCGTGACTGGGATAATCACGGAGAAGGGCATAGCGTATCCGCCTTTTGATAGAGCATTTGAACGGATGGGAATCCGGTAGCATAGGAGGCTGTTATGAGATTCCTTGTCCTTGGGTCAATCAATATAGACATGACATTCAGAGTTGATCATATAGTCAGGGGAGGTGAGACTCTCAGCAGCTATGGACTTTCAGTCAATGCTGGAGGCAAAGGAGCTAATCAGGCAGCCGCGCTGGGCAAGGCCGGTATGGAAGTATACTTCGCTGGCAAGATGGGAACCGATGGAGCGTGGATTCTGGACATGCTCAGATCGTTCGGCGTCGATACTTCGCTTTCAATCTCCTCTGATGATATCCATACAGGCCAGGCCCTCATTCAGGTCGATAAGGCAGGGCAGAACTGCATACTGCTCAATACTGGCGGCAACAAGGAATTCACCAGGTCGGATATCGATAAGATCCTGGGCCATTTCAGCAAAGGCGATACGATAATCCTGCAGAATGAGATCAATGAGGTTGCCTATGCTATGGAGAGAGCTTCTGCGGCAGGGCTTGCAGTTATCCTGAATCCATCACCCTTCGATTTAGCTATAAGCGCCTTGCCACTCCATCTTGCCGATACCCTCTTCGTCAACGAGGTGGAATCCGCATCACTTGCCGGTGTTCCTGTTCCTGCAGATGATGAAGGATTCAGGACTGTGATGGATATTCTTGGGAATATGTATCCTGATACGAGGATAATCCTTACCGCAGGAAAGAATGGTGCGTATTGCCTTGAAAAGAACAGAAAGGTTTCTTTTGCGCCGATAGTGGATTATCCTGTAGTGGATACAACCGGTGCCGGCGATACATTCTGCGGCTATTTCCTCGCAGCTGAGGCGGCGGGGAAGGATGCGGAAGAAGCCTTATGCATCGCAAGCAAGGCTGCGGGCATAGCAGTCTCAAGATCAGGTGCAATGCAGGCAATGCCATGGGCAGGGGAAGTATCTGGAGAGTGAGATATGGATATCAATGAAGCAAAGAAGAGCGTTGCTGATTTCATGGGAAGATGCTATCAGCGTGGACTGACGACGATTACCGGTGGGAATATAAGCGTGAGATTCGGAGATCTGATGCTCATCACCCCTTCGGGCAAGGCCAAGTCATCCCTTACGGCCGAGGATATAGCAGAGGTGAGGATTTCCGATGGCGAGAACCTCACACCGCACCTTAAGCTCAGCATCGAAAGCGGTATGCACAGGCTTGTGTATCAGAAGAATGCTGATGTGGATGCTGTTGTCCATTCCCATCCTGTATTCTGCTGTCTGTTCGCTGCATCGGACGAGGAGATCAACACGACATTGATAGCGGAGAGCTGGTACCTTCTCGATAAGGTAGTCAAGGTTCCTTATGCTCTGATGGGGTCACAGGAACTTGCGGAGAAGGTCTCAGATTATTCCGTAGGACGCAATGTCCTCCTGATGGAGAATCATGGGGCAATAGCTTTCGGTAAGACGCTGATGAAGGCCTTTGACAGGCTTGAATGCCTGGAACAGGCTGCAAAGATCACCTATCTCTCGAAGGAGGTTAAGGCCAATGGGCTTTCAGCTGCCCAGTGCAAGGAGATTGCGGATCTCAGATGAAGATACAGCTTGAGACAATTCCCGTATGGGATGGTGTTAAGGAAGGAAGCGAGTGCTTTATTTGCACTCTTATGAAGAAGGCGGAGGAGGATGGCATAAGATACTATCTCTCCTCGGCTGTTATGACTCCTGAGGTAAGGGTCGAGACCAATACCCATGGTTTCTGCTCCCATCATTTTTCTATGCTTGCAGAGGGGGGCAAGCCTCAGTCTCTTGCCCTTGTTATGGATACATTCTATGAGGAATCAAAGCGTATCCTGTCTTCATATGCAGACAAGGTCCACTCCGCATCGAGCGCAAGAAAGGCGGAGAAGGCTATCAATGCGTATTTCAATGCCTATCATGAGAAGAGGGACAAGGGATGCCTGATCTGCTCCAGGATGGAAGACAGGCTGATGAGATACTGCTATACGGTGGCCTCATTGTGGAAGGAGGATGCTGAATTCCGCAAGGCTCTCATGGAATCAAAGGGATTCTGTGTCCATCATACCGAAGCGCTTCTCAGGATTGCAAAGGAAGCATTATCCGGCGATGACCTGCTTGCTTATTATCAGGATATATTCTCCCTGATGGAGAAGAATATCGACAGAGTCCAGCATGATGACTGGTGGATGACGCAGAAGTACAAGAGCGAGAATAAGGACAAGCCATGGAATGGCTGCGAGGATGCGCAGAAGAGAGCGGTTTATAAGCTTGTAGGAGAGGGACAGGTCATTGATCCTGTGTGATTGCCTCCTTTCTTCTTTCCCGCTTCCTCTCAGGTCTCAGTGACAGCATCAATTGTCCATCATCCTTGGCCTTCTCAGGGATGATGAGACGCTTTATAACATTCTCATCAAATGTGTATTTGTCGATATGCAGATACTCCACGTAGTCATCCCCGAAGCGGTAGATCAGTATCCATGATCTGTCATGGAGTAGGGAGAATGCGAGCGTCAGCCCCGGTGATTTCTCCCTGTGGTACTCTATGGCTTTCTTCTTTTCCTTCTCCGTGAGATATTCTTCGGACCAGAATATGGCAAGAGGGATCTCATCATCCTTCCAGACAAGGATGTCGGCACCATCGGTGTCTATATCGATTGTATACTGCATGGGAAAGAATGGCCTCAGCCGGAGCGCAATCCTATGTGATATAGAGCTTTTCCTATGCCTCATGCCATCCTCGGCAAGATCATTGGAGAAGAACTCTATCATGCCCAGCCTGAATGCACTGAATATCTCAAAACGCTCCTCAAGGTCCGCCATCAGTCAAACTCCGTTAGTACCTCTATCTCCGATACTTTCGATATTGTAGCATATACAGAGCATTCCGCCTTAGCTTTCTCTATAAGGGAGAGGACTTCCTGCTCATCGTCCGCGCCATGCACTTTGATAGCCAGCGTTGTATGCTTGAGCGTAGTCGGGATCTCATCTCGCTTGATGCCTGATACGGATATATCCATGCCATTCCATCTGCCATCGTGTGGAAATGATATGAGAGTCAGGTAGAAACACCCCGCAAGAGCACCGAGAAGGTACTCATAAGGACCTGTTGACTGTGTATAATCGAATTCCCTTCCGAGATCATTCTCGAAGTATCTGCGTCCATCCGAGAAATGTGCTGTGATTCTTCTTTCGCGTGCCATAGAGCGATTATAGCATCACCGCTCTTGATATGCACCATGCTGTAGCAAATGCCCATGTCAGGCTATAGCCGCCAGTATCTGCATCGACATCCAGAACATCCCCTGCAGCGTATAGCCCGGGCAGGAGCTTCGATTCCATCGTAACGGGATTGAATTCCGATAGAATCGCTCCTCCAGCTTCAGTCATCGCCTGCTGCTTCACAGGCCAGGCTCTGGTTCTGAATGCTGTGATATTCTCCTCGATCTTCCTCTCATCATCCTTTGAGAGATTGCCGATCTTCTTATCCGCAAGATTGCCTATCAGGGTTCTTATGAGCCTTTCGGGCAGATCTATGGCATTCCTGACAAGCTTCTTCGGCTCCCTGATTCTAAGCTCCTTGATGTCCACATCAGAAAATGAGATGGTGATCTCATCTCCATCCAGCACGTTGCGCGACATATTGAGGACGACCGGGCCTGAGATTCCATTATGGGTTATCACGGCATCGCCTTCGGCTTCCTTCCGTCCAGCCTTGATGCGTATTCCCGTGGTGATTCCCTCTGCCCCTGATATCGATCTTTCGAGCCTCAGAGGGGCAAGGGCAGGATGTCTATCTGTGATTGTATGCCCGAAAGAGGAGAGAAGTTTATACCCGCTGCCATTGTATGGAGGGAAGCATGCGGCTGAGCAGCCCGTCGCTATTACCAGCGTCTCCGTGCGCAGCTTCTGCCCATCATCGAGAGTGACCTCGAAAAGCCCTCTGTTCTTCACAGCGCTGACAGCCTCTCTTCCTTTGATTATCCTGCTTGTCTCCGGCATTAGAGCCATGATCACGCTCTCGGAGAGCTCTGTTTCGGGAAATACCCTTCCATCCTCTTCTGTCATTGCCTTTATGCCCTGGCTCTCCATGTGCCTGATTATATCATCAGGGGTATGGGAGTAGAGCACTTTGCGTATGAATGGAAGATTGCCATTGTAATGGGGAAGGAGCTCCGGAACAGTGGCCTTATGGGTAAAATTGCACCTGCCGCCGCCTGTCATATAAAGCTTGCGGCCGCACCGGGGCTCTTTCTCTACAATGATGCTGTATGGAACGAGGGTGGACAGATAAAGCCCTGCCGCACCCCCGCCTATTATAAGCGTTCTCACTCCTTGCTGTCTTCTACGATGCTTATATGGAGCTCTTCAAGCTGCTTCGGATCGACAGGAGAAGGGCAGTCATCCATCGGCGATAGAGCTGCTGTGTTCTTCGGGAATGCGATGACCTCTTTGATCGAAGACTCGCCAGCAATTATCATGCAGAGCCTGTCGATTCCAGGAGCGATACCTCCATGCGGTGGTGGTGAGAAGCGGAATGCGTCAAGAAGGAATCCGAATCTCTCCTTTGATACTTCGTCTGGTATATTGCAGATTCTGAAGATTCTCTTCTGAAGCTCCACGTCGTGGATTCTTATCGAGCCGGAAGCCAGTTCGTATCCATTAAGGACGAGGTCATAGAGATCACCCTTGACCGAGCCTGGATCTGATTCAAGCGTATCAAGGTATTCAGCCTGCGGCATCGAGAACATGTGGTGGGCAGCTTCCCAGTGTCCTTCATCCTCATTGTATTCAAAGAGCGGGAAGTCGATGATCCAGCAGAACTCATATCCTGGTTTGATGACACCGAGATCAGCACCGAGGCGTGAACGTACCGCTCCCATGCTTGTGCAGCATTTCTTCCAGTCCTTATGGGCGACGAGAAGAATCACATCCCCATCCTTTGCTCCCGTCTCTTCAAGAACCTTCGCCTCATTTCCCTGGAAGAATTTCGAGACGCCTCCTGAGATGGTTCCGTTCTCAACCTTCATCCATGCCAGTCCATGCGCTCCGTAGATCTTTGCAGCGCTCTCGAGCTCGGCAAGGTACTTCCTTGTATAATCGAACCCATCCTTGTGAGGGGCAACGATATACTTCACATATCCGCCTTCGCTGAGTGTCTCCGTGAAGGCATTGAATGTTGAGATAGAAGCAAAAGATGCTGCATCATGGATTTCGATGCCGAACCTGAGATCCGGCTTATCCGATCCATATGTATTCATCGCATCATGGTACGAGAGTCTTCTGAAATGAGCTGGAAGCTCGATTGACAGTACAGATCTGAATACGGATCCGAACAGATCCTCCATGAGGGCAAGCACATCATCGCGCTTCACATAGCTCATCTCTATATCGAGCTGAGTGAACTCAAGCTGTCTATCGCCTCTTGGATCCTCGTCGCGGTAGCAGCGGGCTATCTGGAAGTACTTGTCGAACCCCGATACCATCAGAAGCTGCTTGTAGAGCTGCGGTGACTGCGGCAGGGCGAAGAACTTGCCCGGATAGATCCTGGACGGGACAAGGAAGTCCCTGGCACCTTCTGGTGTGCTTCTTATGAGCGTAGGCGTCTCAATCTCGAGGAAATCCGTCTTATAGAAATATTCCCTGATTGCCTTCACGATCTCATGGCGGAGAGCAATGCGCTTCTGCATGCCATTCGTCCTGAGGTCAAGATAGCGGTAACGCAGTCTGAGATCCTCTCTAGCACTGTTCTCCTCGTCGATCATGAATGGAAGAACATCGCATTTGGACAGTATCTCTATCTTCTCAGCCTTCACCTCGATCTCGCCTGTCGGCATATCATGATTGATCATATCATCAGGACGGCGTCTTACTGTTCCCTTGACAGCAATGCAGTATTCCAGCTTCAGCTCCGAAGCTGCCTTCTGCAGATTCTCATCCGCATCATCATCGACAACGATCTGTGTTAGACCATATCTGTCGCGCAGATTGATGAAATGAAGTGCGCCATGGTTTCTGTCACGGTGTACCCATCCGTTGAGGATTACTGACTTTCCCTCATCCGCAGCGCGGAGATCCCCGCATGTTACGGTTCGCTGCATGAATGCTTCTTCCATAATTTCCTCCGTCTCCGGCGTATTCTATCATCTGGAAGGACAAAAGAAAAGGCGAGCAGGTGCTGTTTGTCCGTGGGGGGATCTGAGGTTTTGCATCCTTGCTCGCCATGCATAATATGGCATATTTCTCCGATTGTGGGAATAGGACAATATGAAGATTCTGAGAAGTTTTTGACATTGCTTGTACAGAAAATGGATTAATAGTCAATAGCTAATCGCTGAAATTGTCGTAAAAATACGACAAAAACAATGTTTTTCACAGAAAAAATGGAATTTATGAAAAAGTTATGCTTTTGCATGGTATCTTCTATCCGTGAACGGAAAATACTGTGGATTCTATACACTTGGCCCATTGAATGGATGGGATTGCATTGCAGAAGGGGAGAATAACCTTCTTTACCTGAATGGATGCAGCCGTACATCGATGACTCCATCGGATCTTCCTCCATGGTTTGTGAAGGTGGAAATAGAGGGGAGAGATGGCTTTGTGCCGGCAGCCGGCGCTGTTTCCATTCTCTATCGTCCATCTTTTTCCGATCCGCTATCGCTGTTCCGCTATGATGTGCTCTATGTATCGTATCATTGTCCTCTATCTGAAGAGAACGGCAGGATAACAGGGGCCGATCTTGTTATCTATGATGCCTGGATCATTCCCTTCGTCCATGCTGTAAGAAAATACTCCCCTGACTGCGATACAGCAGAAGCAGGGGAGCTGCTGAGGAAGAAAGCACGCTGGCTTTCAGATCAGCTTCTCTGAGGGAGCTCTCTTACGATGAAGCGGTTCTCCTGCAGGTAGCGGATTGCCTCGACAGCGGCTTTCGCGGCACTTGTCGTGGTTGTGTATGGGATATGTGCCCTTACAGCCTCCGTCCTTATATCATCATCACTCTTCCTTGAGTGCGATCCCATCGGGGTGTTGATCACAAGATCGGCTTTATGATGCCTTATATAATCCACGATATTCGGATGTCCATCCTGTGTCTTGAGAACGACATCTGCGAGAATACCTTCGCTGAACAGGTCCCTAGCGGTTCCTTTCGTTGCGAGGATGTGGAAACCAAGCTCCTGAAGGGACCTGGCAATAGGTGCTATCGTCTTCCTGTCCTTGCTGTTGACGCTTATGATCACTCTTCCGGAGGTCGGAAGCTTGTTGGAAGCTGCTGCCTGGCTCTTTGCATAAGCCTCTCCGAAGGTCCTTCCATAGCCGACAACCTCTCCCGTGCTTCTCATCTCCGGGCCGAGTATTGGATCGACATGCTGGAAGCGATCGAATGAGAATACGGCTTCCTTTATTGCCCATCCCATTATACAGCGGCCCTCTGCGTATGATCCTCTTTCCTTCACAAGGCCCTGGGCAACAAGATCCTCTCCCATCCAGACACGGACAGCAGCCTCAACAAGGTCCACTCCGCTGGATTTAGATATGAACGGCACGGTCCTGCTGCCTCTTGGATTCACTTCGATTATATAGAGCTTCCCGTCCTTTTCCGCGAACTGTATATTCATCAGTCCCTTTACGGAGAGCTTCTTTGCGAGTCTGAGCGTCCAATCCCTCATCTCATCAAGTATCTCGGGTTTGCTCTTGTATGGAGGGAAGACAGCAGCGCTGTCGCCGGAGTGGATGCCTGCTGCCTCTATGTGCTGCAGGATTCCTCCTATGTATACGGACTCTCCATCGGAAACTGCATCCAGATCATACTCAAAGGCATCTTCAAGGAACTGGTCGACGAGCACCGGAGCTTCTTCCGATACAGTAACTTCAGGCTTTTTCATGAACTCCTCAAGACCTGCATCATCATATGCAATGAACATTGCCCTTCCACCAAGAACGAATGAAGGGCGGAGAAGCACCGGGAAGCCGATCTCTGCTGCCATCTTCTTTATATCTGCGACGCTTGAGGCACTCCTGTTCTCAGGCTGCCTAAGTCCAAGCTCCTTTACCAGAGCGGAGAAGAGGCCTCTATCCTCCGTGCGGTCTATCGATTCAAGACTGGTTCCTACAATATGAGCACCATTCCTTTCAAGCTCGGCTGCCATGTTCAGAGGAGTCTGCCCTCCCAGCTGTACGACAACATCCTTCGTGCCTTCCTTCTTCATTATCTGCAGGACGGCTTCAGCTGTAAGAGGCTCGATGTACAGCCTGTCCGAAGTATTGTAGTCCGTTGAGACAGTCTCCGGATTGCTGTTGATCATTATTGTCTTTCTGCCATGCTTCCTGAATGCCTTCGATGAGAGCGTACAGCATGTGTCGAACTCCAGTCCCTGTCCGATCCTGTTCGGGCCGGATGCAAGGATTATGACCGCATCCTTGCCAAGACCCTCTCCTTCATCCTCCTCATCATATGAGGTATAGCAGTAGGGGGTGAGCGCCTCGAATTCTCCGGCGCAGGTATCGACATAGTGCCTGGCAGGAACAAGAGGAGCGGGAAGTGATGCCGATGGTGCAATCGATGCGATATGCTTGTCTGAAAGCCCTGCTTTCTTCGCTTCCTTGTACAGCTCATCGGTGAGAGGTCCATTGGCTATCCTGTCCTCAAGATCCTTCATCTCCATAAGCAGGGACAGGAAATAGATGTCGTATCCTGTTATTGATGAGAGCTTGCTGAGATCTGTCTCTCCATCCTTTATTGCAGTATATGCGGCAAGGAACCTGAGGGGGTGTGCCGATCTCAGGAGCAGCTCTGTATCATATGCTGATTTATCGAGAACCTCGATTCCCTCACGCTTCTGCTCCGCAGAGCGGAATGCCTTGTTTATCGCTTCGAGCGCTGTCCGTCCGAGTGCGAGAGCTTCTCCTACTGAGCGCATCTGCGTACCAAGGGCTGCTGCCTCGAATGGGAACTTCTCCATTTCGAACCTCGGCACCTTTACAGCAACATAGTCAAGGGCAGGCTCAAAGCAGGAGACGGATGCGCCTGTTATCTCATTCTGCACCTCGTCAAGTGTGTATCCGACAGCAAGTTTCGCGGAGATTCTTGCAATCGGGAATCCTGTTGCCTTGCTGGCAAGCGCAGAGGACCTTGAGACTCTCGGGTTCATCTCGATGACGACCATGCGCTTATGGTCTGGCGAGAGAGCGAACTGGACATTCGATCCTCCGCAGTCAACACCTACTGCTCTGAGTATCTCGATGGATGCTGTACGCATCTTCTGGTACTCCTCGTCATTGAGGGTCTGTATCGGTGCAATTGTTATCGAATCACCAGTATGCACTCCCATCGGATCGATGTTCTCTATCGAGCAAACGATGATTGCATTGTCCTTCCTGTCGCGCATGACCTCCATCTCGAACTCGCGCCAACCGATCAAAGACTCCTCAATAAGAATCTCATGCACAGGGCTGACGGAGAGAGCCTTCTCAACAAGCGGGATGAAATCCTCCTCTGTCTCGGCTATCGATCCGCCCATTCCTCCGAGTGTGAAGGAAGGTCTTATGATCAGCGGGAGAGGAATGTTCTCCTTTACCTTGAGAGCCTCTTCGACAGAACGTGCAATACCGCTTTTCGCACTCTCGTAGCCCAGGGATGTCATGATGTCCTTGAAGATTCCCCTGTCTTCCGCTTTCTCGATAGCCTCTGCCGAAGCTCCGATGACCTTTACGCCATATTTCTCGAGGATTCCCTCCTTCTCAAGCTCCATTGTGAGATTCAGGGCTGTCTGCCCTCCCATCGTTGAGAGAATGGCATCGGGACCGACCTGGTCGAATATCCTTTCGATATACTCCTTTTTAAGAGGCTCAAGGAATATATGATCCGCAATGCCCGGGGTTGTCATGACCGTCGCAGGATTGGGATTGATGAGCGATACCTCGTATCCTTCCTCTTTGAGGGCCCTTACCGCCTGATTGCCTGAGTAGTCGAATTCGCAGGCCTGGCCGATTACTATCGGGCCTGATCCTATGACAAGTATGTGGTGGATATCATTGCGCTTCATACGCTCTCCTTGAAGATTCTGAAGATTGCCGAGGCTTCAAGCGGCCCGGGAGCAGCCTCAGGATGGAACTGTACCGATCTTACATTGAGCTTCTCTGAGAACAGGCCCTCGATCGATTCGTCATTTGCATTCCTGAACCAGATCTCGGTGCCTGCCGGCAGAGAGTCTGGATCGGACATAAAGCCATGGTTCTGCGCTGTGACGAATGTGCGGCCTGTCAGCATGTCCCTTACAGGATGATTCGATCCGTGATGGCCGAATTTCATCTTCACCGTCCTGCCGCCGATTGCGATGGTTATTATCTGATGGCCCAGGCAGATACCCTCGACAGGCAGCTTCCCTATGGCATCGGATGCAAGCTTCACGGCATCATTGAGGAGAGCTGGGTCTCCCGGTCCGTTCGATAGGAAGAGCGCATCAGGGCGTATTGCCAGGACATCATTGATATCTGCGGTATAGGGCAGGAGTGTCACCCCTATATTCTCTTTATACAGAGAGTTGATTATCGATCTCTTTATGCCGTAATCGATGACAGCGAAGTGTAGGTCTGGATACTTGGGAGCTGTTATGAAGCCTTCTCCGAGATCTGGATTGTCAATCGCATTCCTGACCGATACGCCATCGATAAGATCCCGCTCGGTTATAAGGGGAAACGATGCAAGCTTCTGCTCAGCTTTCTCCCTATCCTCCGGGTAGAAAAGCACAGCATTCTGCGAGCCATGATTCCTCAGATGCAGAGTAAGTGCCCTCGTGTCGATATCCTCGATTCCCGGAATCCCGTTCTCTTTCAGGAACTCATCAAGCGTTATGCGCCCTGGCATTACTGGGCCTCTGTAGAGCTTGCGGATCACTAGCGCCGTGGCCTTTATGCTATCGCTCTCATTGTCCGATGGGCTTATGCCGTAGTTGCCTATCATCGGGCTTGTGAGCGTTACGATCTGTCCATTGTACGATGGATCGGTAAGAATCTCCTGATAACCTGGTATTCCTGTGTTGAATACTGCCTCTCCGGCTTCAAGCGATACGTCTGCGCCAAAGGCAATGCCTTCGAATTCCTTCCCGTCTCTGAGCTTCAGAATAGCTTTCTTCATAATCTACCGCCAAATCGGATGAAGTGTAGAGAAATATGGATGAATATGCAACAGGAATGCACAAATTGCATAAAAATGCAACAATACCGCAACAACCTCGCCAATCAATGTGCAAAAGGGATGGGTAAGCTTTTCCTTCTTTCCCGTTGCCGCTATACTTCTCTCCATTGGAGAGAGCAAGATGTACAGAATAGTCAGGAAAAAGCAGTTCTCGCCCGAGGTTTTCCTAATGGAGATAGAGGCTCCCATGATCGCAAGGGAGCGCAAGGCCGGGCAGTTCGTGATTGTGCAGAAGGGTGGGGACTGGAATGAGCGTATTCCGCTTACCATCGCAGATGCCGATCCTGATAAAGGAACGATATCCATCGTGTTCCAGAGAGTAGGTGCGGGGACATATCTCCTTGCAGAGCTCAATGAAGGTGATTACATAGAGAATGTGCTAGGGCCTCTTGGCTCACCTACGCATATAGAGAAGTATGGGCGCGTGATCTGCGTCGGAGGCGGTATCGGCGTCGCGCCGCTCTATCCGATTGCCAAGGCGATGAAGGAAGCAGGCAATGATGTGTCGGTAATCATCGGAGCACGCAACAAGGATCTCATCATCGAAGAGGATATGATGCGTACGATCGATCCTGATCTCACGGTTGTCACGGATGATGGGTCATATGGCATGAAAGGTGTTGTCACCGATCCTCTGAAGGCAATGCTGAAGGATGGCGGTGCTGATCTTGTTGTTGCAATCGGTCCAGCGATAATGATGAAGTTCTGCACTGCAGCAGCTGCAGAGTTCAATACACCGATCATCGTCTCCCTGAATACGATTATGATCGATGGGACTGGAATGTGCGGAGGATGCCGCGTCATGGTCGGAGGCGAGACAAAGTTCGTATGCGTCGATGGCCCGGAGTTCGATGGCCATCTTGTCGATTGGGATAATATGATGATGAGGCAGAGGACATATAAAGCGCAGGAGGCAGAGGAATACCATAAGTGCCGCGCACTGGAGGGAAGAGTATGAAGACGCCAGATGTTCTTGATAAAGAAGCAAGGGATATCCTGTCATCCCTCCCTGAGAATCTGACGGCAAAGGACAGAGCTGCTATACCGCAGCAGGAGATGCCTCAGCAGGATCCGAAGGAAAGAATCCATAATATGTCGGAGGTTGCTCTGGGATATACGGAGAATGAGGCTGTCGTTGAGGCTTCGCGTTGCCTGCAGTGCAAGAATAAGCCATGCGTATCAGGCTGTCCTGTCGGCATTGATATCCCCCGCTTCATAAAGTCTGTCGCGGAGAAGGACTATTCTGGTGCCATGGATGTCATCCAGGAGAGCAGCCTTCTGCCTGCGATCTGCGGTCGTGTATGTCCTCAGGAGAACCAGTGCCAGAAATTCTGCACGGTCGGCAGAATGCATAAGGATGTCGATAAGGCTGTGGCAATAGGACGTCTTGAGCGTTTTGTCGCTGACCATGAGAAGGACAATGTGAAGCTTCCGGAGATTGCGCCTGCAACCGGCAAGAGAGTCGCTGTTGTCGGCTCTGGCCCTGCTTCAATGGCCTGTGCTGCCGATGTGAGGAGAATGGGCCATAGCGTGACTGTATTCGAAGCCCTGCATAAGATGGGCGGGGTGCTTTCCTATGGCATTCCTGAGTTCAGGCTTCCGAAGCATCTTGTCGAGAAGGAGCTGTCAAAGCTTGAGGCTATGGGAATAGAGTTCCAGCGCAATGTGCTCATCGGGCGCACACGCACGGTAAAGGAGCTTATGGAGGAGGATGGATACGATGCTGTATTCATCGGGACAGGAGCAGGTCTCCCGAAGTTCATGAACATACCAGGTGAGAACCTTATCTCCGTCTTCTCTGCGAATGAGTACCTTACACGCTCCAATCTCATGAAGGCCTATGATACCGAGCATTCGCTTACCCCTTATTTCCACTCACAGAGAGTCGCTGTATTCGGTGGCGGCAATGTTGCCATGGATGCTGCCCGCACAGCTCTACGCTTAGGAGCAGAGACTGTAGATATCGTATACAGAAGGACACGCTCCGAGATGCCTGCAAGAAAGGAAGAGGTCGAGCATGCGATAGAGGAGGGATGCAATCTCCGCACACTCTCCCAGCCTGTGGAGATCCTTGGTGATGAGAATGGGATTGTCAAAGGTGTTGTCATCAGGCGCTGCGAGCTTGGTGAGCCTGATGCTTCTGGCCGCCGTTCTCCTGTTGAGATCCCCGGCTCCGATTATACTGTCGACTATGATACGGTGATTGTTGCCATAGGCAATGCTTCCAATCCGCTTATCAAGAAGACAACACCGGAGATCGAAACGAATAAGAGAGGCAATTTCATAGTCGATGAGGCTACGAATGAGACATCGATGAAGGGCGTGTTCGCCGGTGGTGATATCGTTCTGGGGGCTGCTACCGTGATACTTGCCATGGGGCAGGGAAGGAAGGCCGCACGTGCGATAAACGCCTACCTTGAGGAGAAAGAGTGAGAGAGCTTTCCTCGGTGCTATGCATTGTCTCCTCCGATGAGAAATACAGGGCAATCGATGAGATAATCTCATCATGCTCTGTATTTGATGAGCTTCCCGATAAAGAATGTTTCCGGGAAGCTGTCCACAGGAGGGAACGCATACAGTCAACGGGAATCGGTCATGGCGTTGCAATCGCACATGGCAAGGTTCCCGGGATTGATCATCCAATAGCGGCTCTTGGATTCTCCAGGGATGGGATTATCTTTGATGACAGATACCCCGATCCCGTGAAGCTTATATTCGTCATCGCATCATCCCCATCCCATGAATCGGACTACCTGAAAGCCGTTGCATCCATACTCTCATGGGTTCATGATCCGGATTTCCGCAAGATGCTTGTGGAATGCGCAGAAAATGAGACTACGGAGAGATTCCTCACAATGATGCGTACCCAGGATTTCGTACCACAGAATCCGGAGTGATTACCATGTCGAGGACCGCATCATGGTCTTCTCCCTCAAAATCCTCAAGCAGTGAAATACTGAATGCGATGCCTGCTGTTATTATCCTTTCCTTGTTTGCTGCAATGTATCTGTCGTAGAATCCGCCACCGCGGCCAAGACGCTGCAGGTGTCTGCTGTATCCAAGAAGAGGTACGAGCATAAGGGCTGAATCATAATCTGCCTCGGCATGTCCGGCTTCCATTGCCCCATATGATGACATGTGGAATTCATCCGATGCGCTGAAGTGCATCAGTCCGTCCTCAATGTATGGGAAGAGCACCCGTGGGTCATCTGCCAGCAAGGGCATTATATCCGGTTCATCTGGAAGGGGAATGAATGCAAGCACCGTCCTAGCTTCCCTGTATTCCGGGAGCTCTTTGATCCTCTCCATGATCATGCGAGCTTCATCTGCTTTTGATTCAACCCCGCTGATGCGGCTCTTGATGGTCTTTCTCAGCTGTTTCTTGTCCATTGTCAGCCATGCTTTACCGGCAGCGCACACGACTTCTCGGCCAGTTTCTCCAGAAGCCTTTCCGGATTGGATTCGACAATCAGTATGTCCCTGACTTCTTCGGATATGAATCCCTCCTGAGTTCCTCTGTCTATCATCCTGATGAATGGATCCCAGTAGCCGCAGGGGTTGTAGAGAGCTATGTTCTTGCTATGGTATCCGAGCTGGCGCCATGTATATATCTCGGAAAGCTCCTCCATCGTACCGATGCCTCCCGGGGCTGCGATGAATGCATCTGCAAGTCCGTACATCCTGCTTTTCCTCTCATGCATATCAGGGACGATAATTAGCTCCGTCTCAACATCCTTAAGACGTACATCCTTTGTATTCATTGCCTCAGGGAGGACTCCTATGACAAGGCTTCCGGCTTTTCCGGCAGTTTCCGCGATTGCTCCCATCAGGCCGCAGTATCCTCCGCCATAGATCAGAGTCAGTCCTTTGCTTCCGATTGCCTTGCCCAGAGCCACTGCCGCTTCTTTGTACTCAGGCTTATTCCCGAAGGAGGCTCCTGAGAATACGGCTATGCTTCTGATAGTTTCCATGGGATGATTATATAAGCCTATGCCGTAAGATTCCATTCATTCTTGCCTGCCGGGCGCCTTGAGCATAGAATAGGGGTATTGGAGACTAGAATATGCATAAACCTTTGAAATACGTGCTGATTCTTGCCGTTGTATTCTTTGCCGCTCTCGGACAGCTTGCTGCTGCCAGCATGACTGTCGAATGGGAATGGCTCCTTGATGATCCAGATGTTACGGCATACCGCTATCAGCTGGGAGGGGAGGATCCAGATGGTTGGATCGTTGTCTCCGCCGATACGAGCACATATAGGGCCGAAGGACTTGATCCTTATCAGGATTACACGTTGTATATACAGCGCTCATATGATGGTGAGAACTGGTCGGAATCTGCGGCATCGACTGCCAGCGCTATGATTCCGGAAGGAACTGAGGCTGTGCTTCCTCCTTCTGCAGAGCCAGTCCCTGCAGAGGCTGCTGCAGCTGAGACCGATGTCCCGGAGACACCGGAGGCTGATGTATTCACCTATGAATACAATGGCTATGAGCTTACTATAGCTGTCGGTGATGGCTATGCCGATCTTCTCTATCCTTCTATCGTGACAGAGGCCGATGCTGAAGGCTTCTTTGCATATGAGGCAGAGAAGTATGGCAGCAGCATTGAAGGTATCACATACAGCTTCATCGAAGGCGGTGCAAGGCTGAATCTCCCGGAGACCATCAGCAGGGAGACAGCAAAGGCCAATGCCGATGTGGTTTATCAGGATATAATCGCATATATCATGCATCTTTCCATGCCATCCGAGGCATCTGCTCCTGCAGAGGAAGAGACTGCTGTGGCTGAGGAGATTGCTGCTGTTGACGTCATTCTGCCTGACACGGAGCCCGTTCCTGTCCTTCCTGAGGCTGCTGATGATGACTCGCCGTTTGCATTCTCCCTGCTCTTCAGGTTCGGCGCTGGTTCGAGATTCACAGATGCATTCAGCTTCTCAACCCCTGCTGCCCAGTTCGGTATAGGGCTTGATTTCAGGAATATCATCCCAATCGGCGATCATTTCGGATTCGGTCTCAGATCGGATATAACAGTCGACTTCCTTCCAAAGGGAGGCGTCTGGAATCTTGCTGATAATCTCCAGTATTTCAATGCGCTCAACTACGCAGAAGCTTCGTCGATCGATCTCAAGATCACAGCCGATGTGATATCAGGGCCAGTTGATTTCTATCTCGGAGGCGGTGTCGGATACTCGCTGGCTAATCCTGCGGATAATACTGATAACGCCTACTTCAACAGCATCCATACGCTTGCAGATGTCAACATCGGAACTGTATTCAGCTCTGCATGGTTCGCTTCCGGAGTGCTTGGCATAAGGTTCTATTGCGGTGATATCTTCTCACTCGGAGCCGAGGTCCATTACCGCTACTACATGCCGTCTGGCGAGCACTATGGCTCTGCTGATCTGGTGCTTGGATTCACATTCTGAGCGAAAGCTCCAGCTTATTGCCCTGTCCTGAAGGATGGGGCTTTTCTTTTCCCTTCATGCAGGGCATCATTGATATGTGGTGACGCTTAAGGAGATTGCAGATAAAGCAGGAGTATCCATAGGAACGGTTGACAGGGTGCTCCATAACAGAGGCAGGGTATCGAAGGAGAACATCGACCTGATACTCTGTATCGCAAGGGAGAACGGTTATGTGCCTAATCAGCTTGCAAGGCGACTGCAGGACAACAGGCAGTATTCATTCGGTGTCCTGCTTCCTGCGCTTGAGTCGGAGTTCGGCTACTGGCAGCAGATAAAGGAGGGGATAGAGACCGCGAGAACGGAGCTGAATTCCCTTGAGGTCGACATAATCTATTCATTCTATGACAGGCGCAGCCCCGATGACTTCCTTACAGCCTGCGAGCATCTGTTTGCCAATGATATCTCTGCATATATAATGGCACCTCTGATGGGAGATGCGACGAGGCGTGTGATGGGTGATCATGGCTCGGTACCGGCGGTATTCATCGATTCATCGCTTCCTGGCATATCTCCGCTATACGATCTTTCACAGGATCCTGAGCAGGCAGGACGCACGGCAGCCAGGGTAATGGATCTCTTTGACTCCTCCCTTGATTCGGTGTTTACCATACAGACATACAGCAGTGCATACAACGGGAGAATGCGTGCGGAGGCCTTCCTCAATGCTTACAGGGCTGTGCATGATGATGTTCCGACTGCGAGCATAAATATCGCGACGGAGGACGATTTCGCCATCATCCCTGATATGGTTGGCCGCAGCGGGCGGGTAGGGCTCTTTGTTGTAAATGATGGTGTCCATAGGATTGTGGATGCAATCAAGTCCTCCGATGATATCTCCCGCTTCACGATAATCGGCTTCGATCTCTCTCCTCAGAACAGAGAGCTCCTTGATTCCGGATTGATTGCTGCGGTTATAGGGCAGAGGCCAAGGCTTCAGGGATATGAGGCGGCTATGTTTTTATACCGGGCAATAGTGCTGGGGCAGGAGCGGCGGAGCGTGCATATCCCTGTTGATATCTACATAAAGGAGAATATCCCAGAAGATAGATCCTGGTTCTGATTCTTTTCCTTGACTTTACTGTTGGCTATGAGACAATTAAAAGTGCGTTAACGATAACGCATAAGCAAATATCGTAAAGGAGAAACCATGAGCTATAAGTTCTATTTTGCGGCAGGTTCGCAGGATCTCTATGGGAATGAGTGCCTTGACCATGTGAAAGCACATGCAGAGGCTATGGTGAAGGCTCTGAACGGAAGCGGCAATCTTCCTTTTGAGCTTGTGTATAAGCCGACACTGCTTACAGCTGATGGCATATTCAGGTTCTTTTCCGAGGCAAATGATGATGAGGAGTGTGCAGGAACCATTGTATGGATGCATACGTTCAGCCCTGCAAAAGCCTGGATAAAGGGACTTATGGCTGCAAGGAAGCCCATACTCCATCTCCATACGCAGTACAATGAAGCGCTGCCATTCTCTTCAATCGATATGGATTTCATGAATGAGAATCAGTCAGCCCATGGCGACAGAGAGTTCGGATTCATGATGACCAGGCTTGGCATCCCGCGCGAGGTTGTCGTCGGGCATTGGTCGCATGAGGATGTGCAGAAGAGAATCGCAGGATGGATGCAGACTGCAATAGGCATATTAGCATCAGCAAAGGTGAAGGTATGCCGTCTTGCGGATAATATGCGTGATGTCGCTGATACCGAAGGCGATAAAGTGGAGACAGCCATAAAGTTCGGATGGACTGTCGATGCCTGGCCTGTCAATGAGGTGGTGAAGTATGTCGATGCCGTGACTCCGTCCGAGATACGGAATCTTACCGATGAGTACTATTCCAGATACAGGATTCTTTCAGAGGGCCGTGATGAGAATGAGTTCAGGAGGCATGTGGAGGTCCAGGCTGGAATCGAGATAGGATTCGAGCGCTTCCTGGCAGAGCACGGATACAATGCTGTCGTAACGCATTTTGGGGATCTCGGAGGGCTTAAGCAGCTTCCGGGCCTTGCCATCCAGCGTCTTATGGAGAAGGGCTATGGCTTTGGCGCGGAAGGAGATTGGAAGACGGCAGCTCTTGTCAGGGTCATGAAGGAGATGGCTGGCAACAAGGGCACTAGCTTCTTCGAGGATTACACATACCATCTTGTGCCTGGCAGTGAGGCTGTGCTTGAAGCCCATATGCTTGAGGTATGTCCTTCTGTTGCGGATGGGGATATCGCGATAAAGGTATGCCCGCTCTCGATGGGAAACCGTGAAGATCCTGCGCGTCTTGTCTACACTTGCAGAACAGGGAAAGCCATCGCAGTCTCGATGGTCGATATGGGTGGAAGACTCCGGCTCATAATAAATGATGTGGAATGCCTTCCCGTTCCGGAACCGATGCCGAAGCTTCCTGTCGCTACCGCATACTGGAAGCCGATGCCAGATCTTATCCGCGGAGCCGAGGCCTGGATCCTCGCAGGAGGAGGGCATCATACCTCATTCTCATATAACATCACAGCGCATCAGATGAAGGGATGGGCAGAGGCTATGGGCATTGAGGCCCTTGTCATAGACAGCTCCCTGGATATCGATGATTTCAAGGATAGAATGCGCTGGAATGAGATATACTACAGAAGATAAGGAAAAGAAAATGGAAGGGAATGTGAGAAAGGAGATAGCCGATGGCCGCTGCGTCATCGGTATAGAGTTCGGATCCACACGCATCAAGGCAGTGCTCATCGATTCAGCATGCAATCCCGTTGCCTCTGGCGCATATGACTGGGAGAACAGGAACCTTGATGGTGTCTGGACCTATAGCATAGAGGACATAAAGGAAGGTCTCCGCGCTTCCTATATGGCTCTTAAGGAAGATGTCAGGAAAGAGTACGGGATAACGCTTGAGAAGATCAGGGCAATGGGCGTCTCGGCAATGATGCATGGCTATATGGCATTTGATAAGGATGGCAATCTCCTTACTCCCTTCAGGACATGGAGAAACAACATCACGGAAGCCGAGGCGAATGAGCTTACAGAGTTATTCGGCCATCCGATTGCACAGCGCTGGACGATAAGCCATCTTCTGAAGGATATAAAGGAGAAGAAGCCCTATCTTGATAAGCTTGCCCATGTCTCTACGCTTGCAAGCTACGTGAACAAGCTGCTGACAGGTGAGAAGACCATAGGTATAGGCGATGCTTCCGGCATGTTCCCGATTGATACTGCAACAAAGGATTATGCTGAGGACTGCATCGGTCTTTTCGATAGCCATTATGCTTCAGGGTATCCCTGGAAGCTCCGCGAGGTTTTCCCGAAGGTGCTGCTTGCAGGAGAGACTGCGGGGTATCTTACTAAGGAAGGAGCAGAGCTTCTTGATTCCGAGGGGAATCTTCAGGCTGGCTGTCCGCTATGTCCTCCAGAGGGTGATGCGGAGACCGGGATGATGGCGACGAACTCCGTAGCTCCAAGAACGGGAAACGTATCGGCGGGGACAAGCGTATTCGCGATGGTCGTGCTTGAGAAGCCGCTTTCAAAGGCTTACTCCTCCCTTGATATCGTAACGACACCAGATGGTAGGCTTGTCGCTATGTCGCATAGCAATAACTGCACAGGTGGCTATGATGCATGGTTCTCCCTCTTTGGGGAGGTTGTCGAGGCTCTTGGCTTCAGTGTCCGCAAGCCTGTTCTCTATGATACGCTTCTGGCAAAGGCTCTTGAGGGCGATCCCGATTGCGGAGGACTCCTCAGCTATGGGTATATCTCGGGAGAGCATATCACAGGGTTCTCTGAGGGAAGACCTCTCTCTGTAAGGCATCCTGATGCTCATTTCACGCTTGCGAATTTCGTGCGTGCCGAGCTCTTTACATCCCTCTGCGCTATGCGTACTGGCCTTGATATCCTCTTCGAGAAGGAAGGTGCCAGCCTTGATATGCTCTCCGGCCATGGCGGATTCTTCAAGACCGCTGCAGTCGGTCAGCGTGTGATGGCAGCTGCCGCGAAGACGCCATGCAGGGTACTAAAGACTGCAGGTGAGGGCGGTGCATGGGGAATCGCTCTCCTTGCCGACTATCTCTCGCATAAGGATATGGATCTCTCCTCCTATCTTGATACGATTGTCTTCGCTTCGGCTGAGAGCAGCATAGTCGCACCGGATGAGAAGGATATTGAAGGTTTTGATAAGTTCTTCAGGCGCTACCATGAGGGACTTGCCATCGAGAGAGCTGCTGTAGAGCATCTGGGAAAGGAGTGATTTATGCTTGAGGGTCTTAAGAAGAAAGTGCTGGAAGCGAATCTCATGCTTCCTGAGTATGGGCTTGTGACGTTCACATGGGGCAATGTATCGGAGATTGACAGGGAAGCAGGCCTTATCGCGATAAAGCCGAGCGGTGTTTCCTATAAGACCATGACCGCTGATGATATCGTGATACTGGATCTCGAAGGCAATGTCGTTGAAGGCAAGCTCAGGCCTTCCAGCGATGCTCCTACCCATGTCGTGCTTTATAAGGCATTCCCGACTGTCGGCGGCATCGTGCATACCCATTCCCCATGGGCAGCAAGCTGGGCTCAGGCATGCAAATCCATTCCATGCTATGGCACAACGCATGCTGATTATTTCTATGGCCCGATACCCTGCGCAAGGCCTCTTACCGATGATGAGATAAACACGGCGTATGAGAAGAACACAGGGCTCGTCATTGCAGAGACATTCGAGGGGAAGGATCCTCTTGCAGTTCCCGCGGTGCTCTGCAGCAACCATGGTCCATTCGCCTGGGGCAAGGATGCTTTCGAAGCGGTCCACAATGCCGTTGTCGTCGAGGAGGTTGCAAAGATGGCAGCACGAGCTCTGGCTATTAATCCTGATACCAAGCCAGCGCCTCAGGTAATCCTGGACAAGCACTATTTCCGCAAGCATGGAGCCAATGCTTACTACGGACAGAAGTGAGATTATATCTATCATTGGAACTGCCGGGGAAATCCGGCAGTTTCTTGTGTATAGCAGGTCTGTTTCCTGCTATCATTGAAGAATGAATGGAAGGATTGTTATCGTTGGCGGAGGAATAGCCGGTGTACAGGCGGCATCCTCTCTTGCAGGCAGCTGGGAGGTATCTCTGGTTCTCGGGGAAGATTTTCTTCCGTATTACAGAATGCGTATTGAGGAGATCATAGCAGGGATGGCCCCTGAATCGCTCTATATCCATCCTGCAGGATGGTATGAGGAAAAGGGAATACGTCTTTGTCATTCGAAGGCTTCTTCGATAGATCGCGATAAGCACTCTGTGAAGCTGGAGGATGGATCCGTCCTTCCCTATGATAAGCTCATACTTGCAACTGGAAGCAATGCATTCGTCTTCCCATTGGAAGGAAATCGCAGAACCGTATTCTCCCTCAGAAGTGCAGCCGATGCCATCGCTATCAGAAAGGCACTTGATGGTGCAGAAAGCTTTACTGTAATCGGAGGAGGGCTTCTTGGACTTGAGCTGGCCCATTCCATAGCTGCAGGGTTCAACATCACGGTGAATGTCATTGAGAGCGCAGAGCATATTCTTCCAAGACAGCTAGATAAGGACTCCGCGCTCCTTCTGCAGAAGAAGCTTGAAGAGGATGGTGTGCATATCTATGCCGGAGCCAAAGCTGTCAGTGCAGATGACCACACTCTGAGACTCTCCGATGGCACCGATGTGCCTTCCGATGTACTGTGCTTCTCAGCCGGAGTCAGGGCAGAATGCTCCCTTGCTTCCCAGGCAGGACTCAGTACGGATAAGGGAATCATTGTCGATGCTCATCTACGGACTTCTGATCCCGATATCTTCGCTATAGGCGATGCTGCAGAGCTTGATGGCCGTACATTCGGGCTTGCAATGCATGCCAGGGAGATGGGTAGCAAAGCCGCATCGATAATCGGAGGAGATACATCCCCTTATGTCCCGTCTGAACCTTCCGCCATGCTCAAGGTCGCGGGAATCGATGTTGCATCATTCGGGAGAATCACAGATGAGAGCGATGTCATCATCGATAGCGACGCATCAAGATGCACTATATTCACTGAGAATGGCATAGTCAGAGGTGCTGTTCTCATCAATTCAAAGGCATTGATGATGAAGGTAAAGAATGCAATTGGGAAGCCATTCAGCGAGTCATTCCCAGATTATTCGTAGAATTGATTGGGGCTCTATCCTTTTACGACAGAGCATGAGCCTCGGAATGTGATGCTACTTGGCAGCATTGTCTTTTTACGAGGTGAGTTCGAATCAGCTATTGCGGCTATCAGCTGGAGAATAGCCGTGCGGCCCATCTCTCTGAATGGCTGTTTCACCGTTGTCAGGTCGGTGAATGCCGCCGTTGGGATATCGTCATATCCGATTACGGATACATCATTCGGGACAATGATGCCATGATCATTCAGAGCCTTGATTGCCCCGATGGCCATGACATCATTGGCTGCAGCTATGGCCGTGTACCGGAATTCATCTCTGTACAACAGGTTTGATATCTCCTTATATGCCTGGCCCATTGTAAAGTTGCCATGTATGATTCCTGTGTAGGCTTCATCAATACCTGTGTCCGTGATAGCCTCATGGAATCCCTCCATTCTTTCTTCATCAGTCGAGGTCCCCTTGCGTCCTCCCAGATAGAGCAGATTACGATGTCCGAGTGTTATAAGATACCTTGTCGCCTGATACATTCCGTTTTTATTGTCGGTTGTAACGACATTGATGTTAGGCAGCCCCGGATCCCTATCAAGGAATACAATCGGAAGGATGTTGTGCTTTATCACCTCAGTCAACAGGGCGGGGGGCTGTTCTGTTGCTGTGTATATTATTCCATCGACATCTATGTCCATCAGTTTTTTTAGGGCTATCTCCTCCTTCTCTCTGCTGCCATCGGAGTTGCAGAGCATGATGGTATTGTCGAAATCATCTGCCGCACTGTTTATGCCTTCAAGCATAAGGGGGAAGAACTGGTTCGCGATGTCAGGAACTATCATCCCAATTATACCACGCCTGGAATGCAGGCCCTGCCGCTGGAATTCCTGAATTGCGGATTCAATCCTGAGTCGTGTCGAGTACTTTACTTTCTGCGGCATGTTCAGCGCTCTCGATATCGTTGACATCGATATACCGGTAATCGCACTTAGCTCTTTAAGGGTCGGCTTTGCATTCATATTCTGATTCTGTCATAAAAACGGAATATTTCAATTGCTATTCATAGTTTTCATTTTGCTACTTTATATTGCTACGAATTTTTCAAAAAATATATTTTTATATAATCGATATTATTATATTTTATAAATAAATATTTAAAAATATTTATTTTCTATTATATTTCAAATATTTGCAAAAATAACTGAAAACTTTTTCTTTCCTGTTTTTTTTCTGGGGGATACCATTATCTATAGCAAAAGGGTTGGAACTGAAAAGGAGAGGGGAAATCAATTTGTAGTTCCAACAATCATCTGGAGGTGGAAATGAAGAAAGCAATCGGATTGATCAGCATTCTACTTGTTTTGTCAGCTCTGCTGTTTGCAGGCGGGAATTCCGAATCTTCACAGCCGGCAGTTAAAAGCAGCAGTGGAGGGACTGAACTTGTATACCTTAACTCTCATGCCGATCCATGGGATGGTCCTGTAGGGCAGGAGATCTTTGATAAGTTCTATGAGAAATATGGTATTAAGGTTCGTTCGGAATCCTATCCATTCGATCAGTATATGGAGCTTGTCGAGGTGAGAATGCAGTCAAAGGCCTCTGATTTCGATGTATTTAATGTTGATGCTCCGCTTGTGGCTTCCTACAGCGTAAGGGGATATATCTCTCCGTTCGAGGATTACATGTCAAAAGAGGATCTCGAGAATACATTCACATCAACAGGTCTCAATGCCGCATCCTATAATGGCAAGGTGATGACAGGCCCAAAGAAGGAATCCGGAATGATCATGGTTTACAATAAGGATATACTTGATAGGCATGGCATACCATATCCTTCATCGGATCCCGCAGAGCGCATGACCTGGGAAGAGCTTGTTGATATCGCAGCTCAGTGCGTTGAGAAGGAGAATGGCAATGTCACTACATGGGGCCTCATCCCTGATCAGGTGAATAGGGCATGGAATGTAATGCCGATTGCTAATTCCCTTGGGGCTCGCTGGCTTTCAGAAGATGGAACAACAGCAACGGGTTATCTCAACAGCGAAGAGAGCATAGAGGCTATGAAGTTCTATCAGAGTTGGTTTAATGATCTCGGTATTTCACCGAAGGGTGTTGCGACGAATGAAGGTAGAGAGCTCTTTGATACTGGCAGATGTGCATTTATTTTCGGCGATCCGGTCTGCTATGCAAGAGCTGCAGGGAAGGGGCTCAACGTTGGTATCATGCCAGTTCCCGCATTTGAGGATGGTGTTCCTGCTGTTGGTTCTGATTCATGGCACGTTGCTGTCAACGCTTATTCAAAGAACAAGGAAGCGGCTGCATTGTTCGTGAGGTTCATCACGTGTGAGGAAGGTTCCGATATCTTCCTCGACAGCCAGAGTAACCTCGGATGCAATAAGTCAAGAATCGAGGTCATAACGGCTGATGATTATGAGGGACATGAGGTCTATAAGCTTCTCTCTGAAGATCTTGACGCCTATTCCGTAGGTCGCCCGAAGACTCCTGGATACAATGAATGGTCTGATGTTGTCGATATGGCTATCGAGGATATAAGGAATGGATCGGATGTGAAGACAAGCCTTGATCAAGCAGCTTCAAGGATAGATGGCCTCCTGGCACGTTACAGCAGATAATAAGCTCCTTGTGTTATGAGATAAGTGGGGTCAGTTCATCTGGCCCCACATTGGAAAAGGATGTCTATGAGTAGGAATAATGGGATTTCTCCGGGATATAATCCTGAAATAAGAAAATTCAAGATCAGATCAGGTATAGAGACGCTAGTCTTCGTCGTTCCGGCGCTCTTACTTCTGATTATCTTCAAAATATACCCTATACTGCTGTCTTTCTTTGGCAGCTTCTTCACAGAATCATTCCTTACGGGAAAGACGCTGTTCGTTGGATTCGAGAATTACGTATCGCTTTTCCGCGATAGCATATTCATAAATTCGCTGATTGTCACTCTGAAGTTCAATCTGATAACAACACCTGTGCAGATTGTGATAGCGTTGATTCTAGCTCTTCTTGTATCAAAGCCGAGCAGGACAAGTTCTACATTCCGTGTAATATTCATGATGCCGATTACCATTGCACTTACATCGGCATGTATGCTTTGGAATATCATGCTCAATCCTAATCAAGGAATTGTTAACAGCATCCTAGGCCTTGTC
Source organism: uncultured Spirochaetaceae bacterium (assembly GCA_944389505.1). Classification (GTDB taxonomy): domain Bacteria; phylum Spirochaetota; class Spirochaetia; order Sphaerochaetales; family Sphaerochaetaceae; genus Ornithospirochaeta. The sequence continues at coordinate 193,533 of CALXMP010000001.1, read as the reverse complement.
GGTATCGATGCCCAGCCGTTCTTCACAAGTAAGACACAGGCTATGATGAGCATGATACTGATCTGCAACTGGCGTGGATGCGGATACTGGATGCTTTATCTCCTCACAGGAATTCAGGATGTCTCGCAGTCCGTACTCGAGTCTGCTCGTATCGATGGCGCTGGAAGGCTCAGAACAATATGGAGCATTATCCTCCCAATGATAAAGAGATCGATGATGTTCGTCGTCGTATCAGATACAATATCGAATCTTCTTATGTTCATCCCTGTGCATATGATCACGCTCGGGGGTCCTGAAGGATCCACAGATCTTATCATGTATGAAGCTTATAAGACGGGATTCGTATATGCGGATTTCGGTAAATCCTATGCAATGGTTTCGCTCCTGATAATCTTTGCATTTGCTGTTGTTATGGTTGAGATGAAGCTTCTCAAACCGAAGTACTGAGGTGCGTATATGAGAAAGAAAACCCCATCAGATATGATTCTTTTAGTTATCAAGTATGCTTTCATGGTTGCCTATGCAATATTCCTGCTGCTTCCCGTGTACTATGCATTTGTCTCATCCCTGAGACCTGCATCGGACATATTCAAATATGCTGCACCGCTATCGCTGAGGACGCTTGTTCCGGAGAAGTATACCCTTGAATCGTTCAGGAGCCTTTTCGTTGACTATGGATTCCTAATGCCTCTCTGGAATACAGCCTGGGTATGCTTTGTCACGGTAGTATTCGGAATACTGATCAATGCAATGGCAGGATTCGCCTTCGCAAAGATTCGCTTCAGGACAAAGACATTCTGGTTTACACTCGTTATTGTCACGATGATGATACCATTTGAGGCTATAGCAATACCTCTCTATTCGCTTGTCTACAATCTTAATCTGGTGAATACAAGAACAGCTCTGATACTGCCTGCGATTGCAAACGGAACGTATATCTTCCTCTTCAAGAACTCGTATGAAGACACTCCGCATAGCCTTTACGAATCGGCGATGCTGGAGGGCGCAAGCAAGTTCATGATTTTCAGGAGGATATATCTACCTCTCTCTAAACCTATAATGGTCAGTGCAGGCCTTTTGATATTCTTCTATCAGTGGCAGTCCTATATGTGGCCTCTTCTTGCCGCCAATGCCTCGAATGTTCAGGTCATACAGATTGCACAGTCCGTATTCCAGCAGGAATATGCAACACTGTGGGGTGAGATATTCGCCTCTATCGTCGTTACCATCGCAGTACCTCTGGCGTTTTTCTTCCCGCTCCAGAAGTATTACAAGCTTGGTATAAGCACATCAGGAATGAAGGAGTGATTTATGGATATCAGAGAAAAGATAATAATCGATACGGATATCGGCGATGATGCTGATGATGCTCTTGCAATCTCCCTTGCGCTACGATCTCCGGAACTTGAGGTCAAAGGTATAACAACTGTTTTCCGTAATACGGTGGCACGGGCTAAGATAACTAAGCGTCTTATTGGGATACTTGGGCATAATGATATTCCCGTGTATGCAGGAATTGGCCATCCGATAATCAATGAGGCCGATACGGAAGTACTGCCTATACAATTCCTTGATGATATGGCAACTATAGAGATTGCTTCCGATGTCACTGCCGTAGATTTTCTATATCGTTCGATTATGGAGAACCGAAATGAGATTACGCTTGTCCCAATCGGCCCTCTGACAAATATAGCAGCATTGTTCATGCTCCATCCAGATTCCGTGAAGTACATAAAGAGGATTGTGATGATGGGAGGAGCCTTCTATTTTCATTATGATGAATGGAACATCTTCTGTGATCCTGAAGCGGCTTCCGTGGTATTCTCAAGCGGGGTTCCGATCTATGCCGTCGGATTGGATGCGACGCTCAGATGCCCTGTAACGGAGGAGCTATATCAGGAGATAAGAGCACATGGCTCCCCGATAACCGATCTTCTCGGGGAGCTTCTGAGAAGATATAAGGAGGCAAGGGGACGACATACATTCCTCCATGATCCATCTGCAATAATCTCACTCATAAAACCGGAGCTTTTCCAGTTCTCTTCCGAGGATATCGTTGTTGAGCTGAAAGGTGAATTTACAAGGGGCATGACATTCCGGAAGAGCAAGATCGGAGTACATACTATTCCTGATAGGAATATCTTCTGCGCAAGCAGTGTGGATAATGAGGGTGTTCTTGCCACATTCAGGGAAAGGATTCTGGGGTAGTAAATGAAGGTTCTGAATTATGGTTCTCTCAATATAGATTATGTGTATAGCGTACCGCATTTCGTTTTCGGGGGAGAGACGCTATCTTCGTCTGGGATGGTAAGAAATGCAGGAGGAAAGGGAGCTAACCAGTCCGCTGCTCTGGCAAAGTCTGGTCTTGAGGTATACCATGCCGGGAAGATAGGAAAGGATGGTGAGTTTATTCTCAATCTTCTGGGAAGCTATGGCGTGGATACACGCTTCGTTACTGTGACGGATTCTGCCTCTGGTCATGCAATCATTCAGATTGACTCCTCGAAACAGAATGCAATATTGCTTTATCCTGGAGGGAACCATTGCATTGCCGAAGCTGAGATTGAGGAGGTGTTCAGATCATTCGGATCCGGGGACTGGCTTGTGCTGCAGAACGAGATAAATAATCTTGATCTGATCATGGAGAAAGCCATCGATACCGGTATGGATATCTGCTTTAATGCTGCTCCTTTTGATGCATCCGTTAATGATCTTCCCCTTGATAAGGTCAGACTGATTGTTGTCAACGAGATAGAGGGTGCAGGACTTGCCGGATGTTCTTCGGATGATAAGGACCATCTTATCGAGGAGCTTGGCTCCAAGTACCCATCGAATGATATACTCTTGACTCTGGGGCGGGAAGGAGCCTGCTATATTAGCGGAGGCCGGGTGTGGCATCAGGATATAATTGATTATCCAGTATTGGATACTACTGCTGCCGGCGATACCTTCATTGGCTATTTCCTTGCATCCAGAATTGATGGTTATGATATCCAGAAGGCTCTATTCTTTGCATCCAGGGCATCAGGCATTGCTGTATCAAGGAAAGGGGCAATGGAGTCCATCCCGGTCAGAGAAGAGGTCTTTTTCTGAGGGTACGATGTATAATCTTAGGGCCAGAGATTGACTAGAGCATGAACAGCTGGAAGAATATCTCTGCATTGATAATGGAGGGAGAATATGGACGAACTTGAGAAGAAAGCGCTTGAGTACCATTCAAAGGATGGGGTTCCAGGCAAGGTCTCGGTAGTACCGACAAAGCCGTGCGCAACTGCAGATGATCTGGCGCTTGCATATACACCAGGGGTTGCCAAGCCTGTGCTTAAGATCGCTGAGAATGCCGAGGATGCGTATAAGTACACATCGAAGGGGAACCTTGTGGCGGTTATCTCGAACGGCACTGCGATCCTCGGCCTCGGTAACAGGGGCGCTCTTGCTTCAAAGCCCGTTATGGAGGGCAAGGGAGTGCTGTTCAAGAGGTTTTCGGATATAGATGTATTCGATATAGAGATCAATGAGAAGGATCCTGAGAAGCTTGTTGATATCATCGCAGCGATATCCCCGACATTCGGCGGCATCAACCTTGAGGATATAAAGGGGCCGGAGTGCTTCTATATAGAGAGGGAGCTCATCAAGCGCTGTGATATCCCGGTATTCCATGATGACCAGCACGGTACCGCAATCATCGCGACGGCAGGGCTTATGAATGCTGCGGAGATAACCGGCAGGAAGCTCTGTGATATGAAGGTAGTAGTTAATGGAGCAGGAGCTGCGGGAATCTCCTGCGCAAGGATGTTCATTGCGGCGGGTGTCAGGAAGGAGAATCTTCTTCTTCTTGACAGCAAGGGTGTAATCTACAAGGGCAGGGAAGGCCTTACGGCGGAGAAGTCCGAATTCGCTGCGGATACTGCTAAGAGGACGCTTGCAGAAGCGGTGAAGGATGCCGATGTATTCATGGGACTGTCCGTGGCAGGATGCCTGACGAAGGATATGCTCAGGAGCATGGCCCATGATCCGATAGTGTTCGCGATGGCGAATCCCGATCCTGAGATCACGTATGAGGATGCTATGGATGCAAGGGATGATGTGATAATGGCGACAGGGCGCTCTGACTACCCGAACCAGATAAACAATGTCCTTGGTTTCCCGTTCATCTTCCGCGGCGCGCTGGATGTCAGGGCATCGAGGATAACGGAGAATATGAAGATGGCAGCCGCAAAGGCGCTCTCGAAGCTTGCGCATGAGCCTGTAACCGATGAGGTGAGGAAGGCTTATGGAGGCGAGGACTTCTCATTCGGCAGGAAGTACATCGTGCCCAAGCCGTTCGACCCGAGGGTGATAGAGTATGAGGCAGTCGCTGTTGCCAAGGCTGCCGTTGAGGACGGCGTTGCCGCCTGCCCGATAGAGGACTGGGATGCGTACAGGGCCTCGCTGAAGGAGCGGATGGCAAAGTATTGGAAGTAATCTTCGCTTCCCATGGATGCCGCTATGGCCGACTCGGCTGCAGCGGCATTCTTCATGAGCGCCTGAAACAGTACCAGGAGCCTTTTCCCTCTCCATGCTTCTCGATTATATGGAGTGACTGGAGATGCCGCAGTATGCGGCGAAGAGTATTCGGCCTCATATCAGGAATCTGCTTTGATATATCACCATAGCCAGCTCCATTGAGCGCTTTTATGATATCTATGACCTTCTGCTCATTCCCGGGAAGGAGGGTGCTTGACCTGTATTCCAGGACTTTCTCATCCAGGTATTTCGTCTGGCGTGCCAGTAGTGCGATGAAATATTCCAGCCAGGGTCTATAGTCTATCTTCTCATTCTGGAATGTAATCTGCGTCATTCTGAGACTGCGGTAATATGAATCCTTAGTATCCTCGATCAGCTTTTCCATCGAGTAGTATGGCATATATGAATAGCCTGCTCTCATGAGAAGGAGTATTGTTAGGAGCCTGGCGGTTCTTCCGTTTCCATCTTGGAAAGGATGTATTGCCAGATAATGTACTATGAAAAGTCCTATCGTAATCAGCGGAGAGAGAAGGTTGCTGCAGAAGAGGTCATTGGTCTCTTTTACCAACTGTTCCATAAGCATCGGTGTTTCAAATGCCGATGCTGTCCTGAAGACAATCCCTATTTCATTTCCATTTTCATCAAATGCTGCGACGGAGTTGTCGAGTTTCTTGTATTCGCCTCTGTGTCGTTCATCCTTGTCTGAATACTTCATCAGTATCTGATGCAGCTGCTTTATGTGGTTTTCGGTAAGTGGTATGCTTTCATAGTCAGAGAAGATTATATCAAGGGCTTCCGCATATCCTGCTACTTCCTGCTCATCCCTGGTTCTGAATGTTTTCATATTCAGACCGGAAAGCACCTTCTGGACCTCTTCATCTGTAAGTGTATTGCCTTCTATCCTGTTTGAAGAGCCGATGCTCTCAAATGCGCTGGCATTCCTGAGCCTTGATAGCAGTTCTCTTGGTATCTCATCGGCACGCTGCTTCCATTGTACGGCATAGCGTTCCACATCAATCAGGTTTTTTGTCATTTCCAGACTTATCTGGATATCGGATACTTTTATCACGCTCATTATCTTCTCCTGCTATATTATACAATATGATTGCAGAAAATAATAGAAAATGATAGAAACATAGAATATAATAATATTATGATCTAATCCGTGGAGGTGGATATCATGAGCAATTATATTGAATGTGGTGATAAGATAGCATTTCATCCTGGATATTACATCAACGAGATTCTGGAGGAGAAAGAACTGCGTCCTTGCGATTTTGCACTGATGCTTGATATTCCCCCAAATGAACTTGATGGAATCATTGGTGGAAAACAGAAGCTGTCAATTGATATAGCAGCAAAGCTGTCAAATACGCTTGGAACCAGTATTGGTTACTGGCTTAATCTGCAGCACTCTTATGATACTCTGCTCTCTGGATTATGCGCTGAAGGGATATCTGCAGAATCCGATTGATTAGTTGAATGGTATCTTCGCCACTATCTTCCTTATATTCTCCTGATTCCCAAGGCTGAGTCCTGGTGTATGGGGTTCATATGGGAAAACAATGATGAATGTATTCTTCCTGAGAGGGAAGTCTACGCCATCTTCGATATCAAAAAAGCCAATGTCATCAGCTTTGCTGAATGAATCAGGAAGACTATCTATGGCACGGAAAGCCTGGAATCTCTCATTGCCATCAAGCACTATCTGGACATCCATGTATTCGGCATGGACCTCCGGCTGCTTAGACATGGCTGTGGAATACTCCTGAACCATGTATTTTATGCCACTTTTCTTCGTATAGTATGTTCCTGCCTCTATGGTGCTGAGATCGATTGATTTCAGTTCTTCTGCAAGTTCTTCGAGATGTGGTATTGCAGAATAATACAATCCGATTCTTTCAAGTTTGTCGTAGATCATCTGTACTCCTTGGAATTTTCTTAATGATACCACGGATTACGATTACAGCTGTATAATCATCATCTATGGAGGATGCTGGATGAATTACAGAGCTCTTGGAAAGACAGGGTTGGAAGTAAGCGAGATCGGACTGGGCGCCGAATGGCTTGAAAGGCATAATACAGAGGAGGTCTGTGAGATTGTCCATTACTGCGCGGATAAAGGCATAAATATCCTCGACTGCTGGATGTCCAATCCAGAGGTGAGATCGAATATAGGGAAAGCCATAAAAGGCAACAGGGAGCACTGGATCATACAGGGCCATCTTGGTTCTACCTGGCAGAATGGACAGTATGTCAAATCACGGAATCTCGGGATAGTGCGGGCTGCATTCCAGGATCTTCTGAACAGATTCAATACAGATTACATAGATCTTGGCATGATCCATTTCGTCGATGAGACAAAAGAGTTCCATGCGCTGATGGATGGAGAATTCTATGCCTTTGCTTTATCCCTTAAAGAGAAAGGAATCATAAGGCATATCGGCATGAGTACCCATAATCCTGAAGTTGCCAAACTTGCTGCGGAGAGCGGCAAGATTGAGATGATACTGTTCTCTGTGAATCCTGCTTTTGATATGCTTCCAGCCTCTGAGGATCTCAATGATTACTTCAAGGATGAATATTACGCCAATGCAGGCGGCATAACCCCGGAGAGAGCAGAGCTGTATCGCATCTGCGAGCAGAATGGGGTAGGAATCACCGTGATGAAGGGCTATGCTGGAGGAAGACTGCTCGATGCTAAGACTTCACCTTTCGGAGTAGCCCTGACTCCTGTACAGTGCATCCATTATGCGCTTACACGGCCTGCTGTCGCCAGTGTTCTGACTGGATTTGATTCCATCGGGCATGTTGATGCGGCGGTCGCCTATGAGACAGCCTCCGAGGAGGAGAAGGACTATGCAACGGTACTTGCAGGAGCTCCTGCGCATGCATATTCCGGCCAGTGCACATACTGCGGGCACTGTGCTCCATGCCCTGCGGGGATAGATATCGCGATGGTGAACAAGCTGCTTGATCTTGCTTTGATGCATGACGAGGTCCCTGCTACAGTACGTGCCCATTATAAGAGTCTTTCGGCTAACGGTGCGGACTGTACGTCATGCAGGGGCTGTGAAAGAAGATGCCCGTTCGGAGTACATGTCAGCGAGAGAATGAAACAGGCAGAAAGCGTTTTTGCCTGAATGAATAAGGCTGCCCGGTTATAGGCAGCCTTGCAGTCATGCATAAGACTCAGTCGAGTTCCTTCTCGACTATTCCTTTGTCTATCTTTGCCTGTTCTTTCGCAATCTCGGCCTTGATTTCCTCCGCGATATCAGAGAGGAGGTAGGTTGTTGTCTCTCCGGTTGCACGGATTCTTACCTCTACCTTTCCTTCCTTGAGGCTTCTGTTGCCAAGTGTTATGCGGAGAGGAATTCCGATGAGGTCAGCATCAGCGAATTTGACACCGGCAGATTCCTTCCTGTCGTCATAGAGGACCTCGATGCCCTTTGCTATCAGATCATTGTAGATGCTGTCAGCAATAGCTGTATCCTTTACAAGCGATACGAGGTGTACCTGGTATGGTGCTACCGATACAGGGAGCTTGAGCCCTCCTTCATCGTTGTATTCCTCTGCAAGACATGCAAGAAGCCTTCCCACTCCGATTCCATAGGAACCCATCACGACAGGGATCTGCTTTCCACTCTCATCCTGGTATGTGCAGTTCATTGCGCTCGAGTATCTTGTTCCGAGCTGGAAGATATTGCCGATCTCAACGCCCTTTGATGCTCTCAGAGGAGCTCCGCATACAGGGCATTTCATACCATCGCGTGCCGATGCGATATCTGCAACGGTGCCTGTATAATCACGGCCGAAATTCGTGTTGAGGTAGTGGTAGCCAGCGTCGTTTGCTCCGGCAACAAGGTTATTGGACTTTGCAACGCTGTCATCTACGATGCAGATGAAATTTCCCTTTGCACCGATTGGGGAAGCATAGCCTGGAACCATTCCGCATGCCATGATCTCCTCCTCGTGCGCAGGTCTGATTGAATTTGCCCTTGCAGCATTTGAAAGCTTGGATTCCTCAACCTCATAGTCACCGCGGACAAGGGCTACGATGAGCTTCTCCTCTTCCTCGCCATTCTTGTCATTGATGAATGTTCCGACCATGAATACGCATTTCGCAGTCTTCCTTGAATCAATCTTCAGATATTCAGCCAGAGCCTCGATGGTCTTTGCCTCTGGGGTTGCAACCTTCTCGATAGGCTTCATTTCCTCTTCAAGATATTCCTTGCCGAACTTTGCAATCTGCCTGTTAGCTGTGTATCCGCACTTGTCGCAAAGTATGATCGTATCCTCGCCGATAGGTGAGAGATACATGTATTCATGGGAAACCTTACCGCCCATCATGCCGGAATCAGCGCCGACAGCGATTGAAGGCAGTCCGCAGCGGGAGAAGATCCTGAAATATGCTCTGTAATGATCGCGGTAGATCTTATCAAGTCCTTCAGCATCCCTGTCGAAGGAGTAGGAATCAAGCATGGTGAATTCCCTAACCCTGATGAGACCTGCTCTGGGCCTTGGGTCATCCCTCCACTTTGTCTGCAGCTGGTATACCAGAAGCGGGAGGCGCTTGTAGGAATCGATCTCACCCCTTGCGATATCCGTGACAGCTTCCTCATGTGTCATCGCAAGGACCATATCTCTGTTGTTCCTGTCAGAGAATCTGCCCATCTCCTTGTCGATAGAGTAGTACCTTCCAGTCTCCTTCCAGATATCGGCAGGATTGACCACCGGCATCTGCATCTCTTCGCCGCCGATTGCGTTCATCTCCTCGCGGATGATGTTCTCTATCTTCTGGGTAGCTTTGAATCCCAGTGGAAGCAGGGAGAATATTCCCGCTCCCATCTGCCTTATATATCCTGCTCTCAGTAGATACTCATATCCTTTGGTATCGGCTCCGTTCGGTGCCTCCCTGAGAGTTCTTGAAAACATTCTGGACATTCTCATGGCTGAATCAATTCTCCTTCCCGGTCATTATATTAAGAGGAGGAAAAGAGGACAACATGGCCCCTCCGCCCGCACCTCAAAGAAATTTTCAATGATTTTTCATCCGCGGATTGGCAGAGAAGGGAACTTAGCGCGTATATATATCAAATACACATTAAGGAGGCCGCCATAGAGTAGACCATAACTTCCCATCGTACGTTAATCTTGTACCTGTCCGGGGATCATTCCCCGGGCTTTCCGCTTTAAATATCTATCACAGCCTCGCCTTTGAGCATTCTGATTCCATCGATAGTTTCCTGAATGTGACCTTCCATCAGTTTCTCACATTTTCCAACGTCCCTTTTCTCCAGGGCCTCGATTATCTCTTTATGGTATTTTAAGCCGAGTCCGCAGCCTAATATAGCAACTATCGTATCAAGAGCTTTTTCAAGTATCTGTTCAATGGTTTGGCTTGTCCTGATGAGTATTTCATTGCCGGAGAATTCCGCTAAGAGGGAGTGGAATCTGTAGTCGAGCCTGCTGAACTCCTTATTGTTACCTACAGCATTCTTCATATCATTGTAGTTATCCTTAAGCTTCTGGATTTCCTCTGCTGTTATTCTCTTCGCAGTGAGACCGATAATCCCTTTTTCTATGACAAGCCTGTATTCCAATATGGTATGGAGATCGCATTTTTCCATAGTATTTGCAATGCTTGATGCCGTTCTGGCTGATTCCACATAAGTCCCTGAGCCTTGTTCTGTTCTGATATACCCCTGGGCTTCCAGCCTCTGCAGAGCTGCTCTGATAGTTGTCCGGCTTACAGAGAATATCCCGCAAAGGGATTTCTCAGAGGGGATTCTATTTCCTACTTCCCATTTTCCGTCAGTTATCTCCTTTTTGATGCTGTTGTATACATTATCTGTCAGAGCTGATTTCATTTTCATAAGTTGTATTATAACTTCTATTGGAAATATCCACAAGGATAATCTAAAAAGTTTTACTTTACAGCTTTCCAAAGCTGCAATATGATGTAATATATAATACAAATAAAGATTTTTGGAAGGTAATTGTATTATAACTTCTGAAATAGATTTCCGTACCGCATATAAAGGACGGGAATTCTTTTCAGAGAACAGGTTTGCCTGAATTATATAGCAGAGCCTTCCAGAGATCTTGCGGATAATATTGATGGAAGATTCTTCAGGAATAACTGAAGGGGTGCGTAGGAGGTTAGAATGGGAAATAATGGGAAAATCCCATATCTGAAGAAGATGGGAGCAAAGATCAGAGCTAATATCATTGAGATGATTCCCCCGGGGAAGGTCGGACATTTGGGCGGAAGCTCATCCATCGCTGATGTGCTTTCCGTACTTTATTTTGACCATATGAAGGGAATCGATCCTGCGAACCTGAAGAATCCGGACAGGGACAGGCTCGTATTCAGCAAGGGGCATGCTGTTCTTGCTCAGTATGCAGCGCTTGTTGAACTTGGCTTCTTCCCGAGGGAAGAGCTTGCGAAAGTCAAGACTCTCGGCAGTGTCCTGCAGGGCCATCCTGATATCGATAAGACACCGGGAATCGAGGCTGTAACAGGATCTCTTGGCCAGGGGCTGAGCATCTGCAATGGCATGGCTATGGCTCTCAGACTAGATAATTCACCTGCAAGAGTGTACTGCGTCTGCGGTGATGGTGAGCTTGCTGAAGGCCAGATCTGGGAAGCTATGATGACTTCTGTCAATTACTCTCTGGATAATCTCTGCGTTATCGTGGATTACAATAAGGTACAGGCCACTGGTCCTACGGGCGATGTGTTCCCGATCAATGATATCGCTGGCAGGTTCAGGATCTTCGGCTGGAATGTAATCGAGATCGATGGCCATGATTATGCCTCGATCATCAATGCCCTTGATAAAGCCGAATCTGTCAAAGGCGTACCGACTGCGATAATAGCAAGTACGATAAAAGGCAAGGGATTCCCGTTCGCTGAAGGAAATGCTGCTTTCCATAATGCAGCTCTCAATGAGGAGCAGTATGAGGAATGCAAGCGTATTGTGAATAAGATGCTCGAGGAGGATTGCAATGAATAAGGAAAGCCTTAGGAAAGCATACGGGGAAAGCCTCGTAAAGCTCGGAAAAGAGGATAAGAGGGTAGTAGCGCTTGAGGCAGATCTCGGCAAATCCACCATGAGCATAATGTTCGGCAATGAGTTCCCTGAGAGATATTTCCAGATGGGCATTGCGGAGCAGGATATGGTCTCTACCGCAGCGGGTCTTGCTCTTACCGGCAAGCGTCCGTTCCTGAGCACATTCGCTGTATTTGCTACAGGCCGTCCGTATGATCAGATCATGTCATCCGTTGCGATTCCGAACCTTCCGGTCGTCATCTGCGGCTCATCCGCAGGGCTCTCTGATTTCGGAGATGGTAAGACACATCAGAGTATTGATGACATAGCGCTCATGAGAGTGCTTCCGAATATGACTGTACTATCGCCTGTCGATGCAGTTGAGACAAGGAAGATGATGGATGAGGCCATAAAGTGCAATGGCCCTGTCTATATTAGGATCAACCGCAATGACCTTCCTGTGCTTACCGACCCCGATGCTGAGTATCATATCGGAAAGATGGACAGGCTCAGGGATGGAAAGGATGCTGTCATATTCGCAACAGGCGTTATGGTATCGAAGAGTCTGGAAGCTGCTGAGAATCTCGAGAAGCAGGGCATCAGCTGCCGTGTTGTCAATGTCTCCACGATAAAGCCGCTTGATGCAGAGGCGCTTAAGGCGAACATCCAGGGGATGAAGGCTGTTGTGACTGCAGAGGAGCATAACAAGTACTGTGGACTTGGCTCGGCAATCGCAGAAGCTCTTTCAGAAGAGCGCATACCTATCGGCATGGTTGCTGTGGATGACAAGTTCGGTACGAGCGCCAAGAACTATGATGAGCTTCTTGATGCTTATGGACTGACTTTCACAGCTATCGAGGCAAAGATCAGGCATATATTTGGAGCATGAATACAAAAGAAATGTACAAAAGATTCGTGCAGAAGCAACTCCTTTGCGAGCCGGCTACTAGCGACGGCTAGCAGTGAATCTGGACTAATCAGGATGGGTGTATCATATGGTGCATCCATTATGATTTTTATTGTCAGGATATATACGGATATAAGAGGAGGCCACAATGGAAAAAGCAAAGATTTCAATCAATGCGGAGAATGTTATCTCCTGCATCGATAAAAGGCTGTATGGATCATTCATAGAGCATCTTGGCAGGGCTGTGTACGAGGGAATATACCAGCCTGGCAATCCGAATTCCGATGAAGATGGATTCAGGAAGGATGTCATCGAGCTGGTTAAGAAGCTGAATGTTCCTATTGTCAGATATCCTGGCGGGAATTTCGTCTCAGGCTATAACTGGGAGGATGGTGTAGGACCAAAGGAGAAGAGACCTGTCAAACTCGATCTTGCATGGTTCACTACCGAAACCAATGAGTTTGGAATGCAGGAGTTCCAGAAGTGGCTTGATAAGGTCGGCTCTGAGCTCATGATGGCTGTCAATCTCGGTACAAGAGGACCTGATGAGGCCAGGAACCTGCTTGAGTATGCAAACCACAAAGAGGGTACCTATTGGTCAGATCTCAGAATATCCCATGGAAGGAAGGAGCCATATGGCGTTCATACATGGTGTCTTGGCAACGAGATGGATGGCCCCTGGCAGATGGGGGGAAAGACCCCGGAGGAGTATGGAAGGGTTGCGGCTGAGACAGCTAAGCTGATGAAGTGGACCGATCCATCTGTTGAGCTTGTAGCCTGCGGCAGTTCGAATTCGAATATGCCGACATTCGGCAAGTGGGAGCTTACAGTACTTGATAAAGCCTATGATTACATCGACTATGTCTCGCTGCATGAGTATTATGCCAACTATGCCGATGATCCGGAGTCATTCCTTGCTGAGAATATAGGCATGGACAGATTCATAAAGGCTGTAATCGCATTCTGTGATGCTATAAAGGCAATCAAGCACTCGGATAAGACCATCAATCTCTCATTCGATGAATGGAATGTCTGGTACCACACAAAGGAGAGCGATAAGAAGATCGAGCATTGGATCAAGGCTCCGCACAGGCTTGAGGATGTCTATAACTTTGAGGATGCGCTTGTCGTAGGTGGTCTTCTCATTACTCTTATCAAGAATTCCGACAGGGTAAGAATGGCTTGTCTTGCGCAGCTCGTGAATGTCATTGCACCGATTATGACCAATGATGAGAAAGCCTGGGCTCAGACAATATACTATCCATACTACCATGCCTCGAACTATGGACGTGGCAAGGCTGTGCGCGTGGATATCTCCTGCGGAACATATGACAGTGCAAAGTACAAGAACGTTCCTTATCTCGATTCCGTTGGCGTCCTGAATGAGGAGAAGAGGGAGTTCACCGTATTCGTCCTTAACAGGAATCTCAAGGATGATATCACTGCGGATATACGATTCGAGAATCTTGAGCTGAAGGCAGAGGCTGAGCATATTGTCATGGCTGGATTCGGACTCAAGGATGCGAATACGGCAGAGCATCCCGATACTGTCGTTCCTGCGTCGAAGAAGGTGTCCGGGACTTCATTCACATTCCCGAAGGCTTCCTGGAACGTGCTGAGATTCACATACTGATTCTCTATTGAAAGATTAAGCAAGAGAGGCCGCGTTGAACGGCCTCTCTATATAATGTCTGCTGTTCTGTTTTCAGATCAATAGATCTGCATAGGCTTTGAGAAGCTCATCGCCTTCACAGCCTGCAAGGACCTTCTTCGCAAGCACTTTGCCGAGCTGTACGCCTTCCTGGTCGAATGAGTTGAGATTCCAGATGAAGCCCTGGAACATCACTTTATTCTCATAGTGGGCGAGGAGAGCTCCGAGAGCCTCCGGTGTAAGTTTATCGCCATAGATCAGCGAAGACGGCCTGTTGCCATCGAACTCCTTGTTCGGGTTGCTGTCTTCCTTTCCACGGGCAAATGCGGCAATCTGTGCTGCAAGGTTCGCATTGAGCTTTGTCTGGCTCATTGATCCTGCTGTCTCGATATCCTTGCCGTACTGGCATTCCCTGAATCCGATGAACTGGAGGGGGATTATATCCGAACCCTGATGCAGCAGCTGGTAGAATGAATGCTGGCCATTTGTTCCCGGCTCACCGAAGATCACAGGGCCTGTAGGGTAGTCCACCTTCTCTCCGAATCTGTTCACATGCTTTCCGTTGGATTCCATATCCAGCTGCTGGAGATGGGCAGGGAAGCGTGACAGCGCCTGCGAGTATGGAAGGATAGCTGTTGAAGGATAGCCAAGGACATTCCTGAGATAGAAACCGATGAGGGCATCCATCAGTGCACCGTTCTTCCTGATATCCTTCTGAGTTGAGAGAACATCCTCCTCATGAGCTCCTGCAAGGAGGCTCCTGAAGGTGCTGAATCCGAATGTAAGCGAAAGGACAACGCCGCCGACAGCAGAGGTCGATGAGTATCTTCCTCCGATGTAATCATCGATGAAGAACGATGCGAGCATCGATGCATCCTTTGCGAGCGGAGATGTCTTTGATGTCACGGCAACCATGTGCTTTGCAGGCTCATAGCCCTTGATTCCCAAGGAGCTCAGCGTCTTTAGCACAAGATCCCTGTTCGTGAGTGTCTCCTGCGTTGTTCCGCTCTTTGAAACAAGTATGAACAGCGTTGTCTCTGGATCGAGATCGGAGATGACGGATGCAGCATCATCGGGATCTACGTTCGATATGAAACGTCCTTCAAGCGTCTTTACGCCAGTACCTTCAGCCCATCCTTTCAGAGCAAGATAGAGCGCTCTCGGACCAAGGTCGGAGCCGCCGATTCCGATCTGGCAGACCGTTGTGAAGGGCTTTCCTGTCGATCCTTTTATCTCGCCGCTTCTTACCTTGTCTGAGAAATCCTTTATCGATGCAAGGACATCCTTATAGAACTGGTCCTTGTCCTCATCATCTGCTGTTATTGATGCGCCAAGCACATTTCCTCTTGTCAGGTGGTGCAGAACAAGCCTCTTCTCTCCGGTGTTCATCATGACTCCGGAGAGTATTTCCTTGTATTTGTCGATAAGCTGGGCTTCATCAGAGAGTGCCTGGAGCTTATCGATTATGCAGTCATTCACAGGCATTGCTGCCCAGTTGTATTTAAGTCCGCCTCCGAGTGTTATCGAGGAGCTCTTCACACGCTCAGCGGTAAGCACGTTCTTTACTGAAACAGTCCTCTCATTCTTGAGCGCGGAAAAACTGCTGAGCTTTCCAAGATCGCTATAGGTTATCATTCCTTTACCTCCGGGATACGAGAATTGAAGCTTTCGAGAAGGTCCTCCTTCGTCATTCCCTCCCTGAGTATGACGAAGATCGTATCATCCCCCGCGACAGTTCCTAGAATCTCTGGGAGAGCTAGGACATCAAGGGCAAAACCTACACTGTTGGCGTGTCCAGGTCTTGTCTTGATTACTCCGAAGTTTCCAGAGAATTCAATGGAGATTATACCTCTTCTTACGTCCTGTATATAGCTTTTCTCCGATTCACTTACAAGGTCGCTTTCGGGAAGTGTATAGTAGTATCCTGACCATCCATCGGATATCTTGCCTACCTTCAGCATCTTAAGATCCCTTGAGAGCGTAGCCTGCGTTACGTTGTATCCTTCATTCTTGAGAAGCTCAAGAAGCGTATCCTGATTATCTATCCTGTTGTTACGGATCAGTTCCTTTACTACAGAGAGTCTATTATGGCGTTCCTTCATTAATCCTCCAGAATGCATACTTATGCAGTCCTTATGCAATTTTACCGTGAAGAAGAGAGTGATGCAACCAGTGAAAATATGATATCTTTAGGCATATGGAGGATGAAAATGATAGCACTTTATATCATCATAGCTTTGATAATAATCATTGCTATCTGGGCAATCACTGCCTACAACGGGCTTGTCAGGCTTCGCAATAAGGCCGATGAAGCAGAAGCTGGTGTCGATGCCCACCTCAAGCAGCGCTATGATCTTGTTCCGAATCTTGTCGAGACGGTTAAAGGCTATGCATCCCATGAGGAAAGCACCCTTGATGCTGTCATTGAGGCTAGGAACAGGACAGTCTCCGTGAAGTCCCTGCAGGAGAGGGCAAAGGCAGAGGCGGGGCTTACTGCTGCGCTTGATAGACTCTTTGCGCTGGCTGAGAGCTACCCGGACCTTAAGGCAAACCAGAACTTCGTAAGCCTGCAGAACGAGCTTTCGGGCATAGAGGAAGGCATTCTCAATGCAAGGAAGTACTACAATGCTGTTGCCCGTTCATTCAATGATAAGGTGATGGTATTCCCATCTTCCATAATCGCATCGGCTTTCCACTTCGATAAGAGAGACTATATCGAGGCAGAGGAGGCGGAAAGAGCCCGTGTCGATGTCAGGTTCTAGGAAGATCCTCCTTATTCTCATCCTGCTTCTATCTTTCCTCATGCCACTCTCTGCGGAGAATTTCCATGTTGAGGAATACTCGGTCAGGATTACAGCTGATGCAGCTAAGAAGCTCTCAGTGGATGAGGATATATCTCTTTATTTCACTGCACCATCCCATGGGCTTATCAGGGATATCCAGTATGATTTCGGCCGCACACGCATAAAGATAGGCGATGTGCGCGGAACATCGATTGCGAAGGTGGACAGAAGCGGGGATTTCCTGAGTGTGATCATGGGAGATCCGAACAGATATATTACGGGTCCCGCTGATTTCAGCCTTGGCTATACATTGCAGTATCCTGCCGATGAATATGATGGATACGATGAGCTCTATTACAATATCGTGTCGCCAGGCTATTGGGACAGCGATATGGATACGGTCTCTTTCTCTGTGACATTCCCATCCCCTGTAGATATTGACAGGATATGGGTTACCTATGGAGCCTATGGATCATCCGCAGGTCTGCCTTTCAATCTCTCAGAAGATGGCCTGACTGTTTCCGGACGGTATTCATCCCTTCCTGCAGGCTATGGCATAACGCTACGCGTGGAGATGGATGAAGGGTATTTCTATCTTGCCAAGGATATGCCGGATGGGGCGTGGCTAATATATGCGGCATTGGGTATCATCGCACTAGCCGCAACTATTGCTTTCGCTGTCTATTTCCTCAGAGGCAGGGATGAGAAGCTTATAATCCCTGTAAGATTCACACCTCCTGAAGGGTTCTCTCCGATGGATACGCAGTACCTTATCGAAGGAAACCTTGATAGCACTGCCGTTGCCGCTATGCTCATCTACTGGGCTGACAAAGGGTATATAAGGATAAATGATGATGGCTCATCCTATTCCTTTGACAAACTGAAGGAACTTGATGAAGCCACAGAACGAGAAAAGGCCCTTTTCAATGCATTCTTCATATCCGAGCATACGGATTCGGTTACGCTCAGGACATATGGCTTCCCTGATAAACTCAGGAGGAATGTCATTCCTCTTGCTGTGAGATTTTTCTCCGGAAGCAATTCAATAGAGGAGCCTTCCTCGCTCAAAGCCAGGAAAGCAGTATTTGCTATGCTTTTGGTTGCCGCTCTCTTCGCAGGTGGACTGCTTGCAGCTTCCGCAGATCCTATGCTCCTTCCATTCGGAATCATTCCTTCCTTCATGGCCTATATGCTTCTGAGGTCTGTATCGATGCAGGCTGCAAGAGCAGGGAAGCTCAGGGCATCACAGGTTTTCGCTATGCTTTTCTTCCTTGCGTTCATTGCATTCTTCATGTCTTTGGCAATTATTGCAGAATCTGCGACAGCGCTCGCCGGACCAGCTGTCATCGCATTCATCATTATTCTTGCTGTCTCTATGTTCCTTGCTGCGCATATATCCAGAAGGAGCAGGTATGGCAGTGATAGGCTCACAGAAGCCCTTGGATACAAGGAATTCATCGATAAGGTCGAGAAGGACAGGATAAAGGCCCTCTCCGAAGAGGACCCTGAGTACTTCTACCATGTTCTTCCGTATGCGATGGTGTTCGGACTTGCCGACTCCTGGGCAGATAAGTTCAGGGATATCCCGATAACTGAAGCGAAGTGGTACAGCTCACCATATCCGTTCGATCCGTTCATCTATTCTGCCTTCTGCAGAAGATGGCGCAATGATTATATCCATCATATAGATCCTCCAAGAAATACCGGAGGCGGCGGAGCAAGAACATTCTCTGGATCCTCAGGCTTCTCGGGAGGAGGATTCTCAGGCGGGGGAGGAAGAAGCTGGTGAACGATATACTCTGGCTTCTGATCTCATTCCTGTATATCCTTGCCGTTCTTCTTGCTGCGTACTGCATGGGAAGAAGGTGTGTGCAGGCCATATTCGTCCGCAAGACGGTCCATATCCTCGTATCGCTATGGATATTCATCATGGCATATGGCGTGGAGTCCCCGGTTGCGCGGCTTGCAGGTCCTGTGCTTTTTACAGCTCTCAATCTTGCGTTCTATATCCATAGCGGTAACATCAGCGCAGGCATTGTCTTCTTTCCTTTATCGATCACCGTGATGATCTTTCTTATGATTGAGGGGATCCTTTCGGTTCAATCCGTTGTAGCTGGTACGCTCGTCATGGGACTTGGGGATGGGGCTGCGGCCATTGCCGGGACACTTCTCGGAAAGACAAGGAAGAGCATCGAGGGATCGGCTGTGATGTTCATCGTTGCATTCAATGTGATACTTGCCTGTACAGGCATAGGAGTGATCATGGCAGCTGTATCGGCTCTTGCTGCGACGGTGGTTGAGCGTATATCCCCATCTGCTCTGGACAACCTTACCGTTCCACTGCTTACTGCAGGTGCTGTGGAGGTTCTATGCGCTCTCTGACCTCGGTGCTTGATGGTTTGTTCTTTGATCTGCCTCTTTATATAAGGCTTATCGTAATCACGGTATTCCTTGCGTTCGCGGCTATCTTCTCGTATAAAAAGCGCTTCCTGACAATTTCCGGGGTGATGACCTCGGTGATTCTAGGTTTTATTGTCTTCTATATAGGCGGGGTGTCTGGGATAGCTGTCTTTCTTTTCTTCTTTGTTTCAGCTTCGATGCTTTCACGTCTATCTGATGGAATGAACACCGTTGCGGAGAAGACTGGGCGGCGTGATATGATGCAGGTGATTGCCAATGGTGTACCTGCAGCTCTGATGCTTGTCCTTTATGGTATAACGCATAACCCTGTATTCATAGGGGCATTCGCCGCTGCGATTGCTGAAGCCGAGGCCGATACCGCGGCATCCTCAATCGGAATGCTGTCGTCGAGGCCTCCTGTCTCTATAATCACATTCACTCCCGTTCCTCCTGGGCTTTCCGGTGGGGTATCTGTTATCGGAACCTTATCCGCGCTTTCATTTTCTGCTCTCATAGCAATCCTCGATATGGGAACATTCGGATGCAGCTTCCAGGAGCTCCTTGCAATAGCGGCATCAGGCTTTATCGGAGCTTTATTCGATTCATTCCTGGGAGCAACAGTCCAGGTCCATTACAGGAAGGAGGATGGTTCCCTTACAGAGAAAAGCATGGAGAATGGCAGGAAGCTTGAGAGAGCAAGAGGCATCCCCTTCATTGATAATGATATGGTGAACCTGCTTTCAGGATTGTTTTCCACTGCTGTATTTCTGTCACTGATTCATGCACTTTAATGCAGTAGACAGCATCTACATATTAAGAGCCTTAATTTGAAGACATAATAGTGTTGTGTATTGATATAATTATATCCTCCCAGTTTGCTATCTTCATTACTTCCTTGTAATTCTTTAGAGAATTTTTTATGTGGATAGCAGTGCTTTTTACAGCGGCTTTTTCATTCTTTGAGATCAGGCTCTGCAGGATATTCTCATGTTCTGCCAATGTATTCATATACCTAGCCGGGGTCAGCATTGACAGCCATCTGATTCTCTCGCTCATAAATTCAAGGTCTTTTGAAATGTTGAATGCAAGCTCATTCCCAGCTATCTCAACTATTTTCATATGGAAATCAGAGTCTGGTTTGAATGTCCTTTGTATATTATGGGAATCAATTGCTTCTCTGAATTTATCTTGTATTTCTTCCAGTTCTTTACGATGTAAATCAGATAATCCACCATTTTCTATTATTTTTTTGACAGAATATGATTCAAGCGCTTCTCTTAGTTCAAATACGTCTGTTATTACTGGATATGTGATATGAGTAACAAGAAAGCGATATCCTGATTTTTCTATCAGTCCTGTATTTACAAGTTTTGCCATTGCTTCTCTGACAGGAGTTCTGCTTATTGAAAGCTCCTGAGAAATAGCGGAATCGGAAACTATATCGCCAGGTTTGAGTTCATATTGGGTTATCTGATTTCTTATATATTTGAACGCAATATCCGTAGCATCACTTTTTTTACGCGCCATACAAATTATTCCTTGTATTCAAATAGTATTCAATAATTTTCATTTAAGTCAAACCAGTAAGTACGGTATTATTGAATACAATAATACAAAATATCTAACTGATATCGAAAGATACTAATGTATACATATTTATGTTAATAATTCTATTCTAAATAAGAACTTAAATTTTAAAATATTTATTTACCAAAATATCATCTACAAAATTTCATCGATATTTTATAAAAATTTTGTTTGACAGTATGTAGATGTGGCTGAATAATTGTATACAATAAATGATATATAAAATTTCTTCTGCTCAAGGGAGAGAGGTTTATGCCGAAGGTTTCGATAGTAAAAAAGCCTGTTCCAGAGATGCCTGATTTGTATTCAGACGTCAGTCTCTCTGTGATACTTGATATGATTGATGAGACATTCCGCAATCTCGGAGGGTATGCTGAAGTTACATCACATCCGCAATCTGTGATTATAAAGCCGAATTTAGTCGAGGTTCCTCATTCTGGAACAGGAGGATCTGTTATGACCGATCCTCGGGTTCTTGAAGCACTTATTATCTATTTAAAGGATCAGGGTGTTTCGGATATAATTGTAGCTGAAGGCAAATCCGTCAATCTGAAGCATATTTCATCTGGAGCCATTGATGCCTTCAATAAATCCGGAATGGGAAAAGCTGTGAAGCGTGCCGGAGCCCGTCTGATTGGCTGGGATGAAGAGCCGTTTGTTGAGGTTCCGATTCCAGATGGGCAGCTTATGAAGTCTGTCAGGGTGCCTAAATCTATTCTGGATACAGATTACTTTATAAATGTCCCGAAGCTGAAAACCCATTGCCAGACAGAAGTTACCATTGGCATAAAAAGCATGCAAGGAGTTTATTCTGTAGAGGATAAGATCCGTTTCCATAATGAGGCTTTTCCTTGGAAGATGCTTGATATGCTTAGGGCTGCAAAACCTGACCTCAATATTGTTGATGGGATAATTGCAGGCGAAGGATATGGCCCGATTTATACAAAGCCAGTAAAGATGGACCTGCTTATTGCATCAGAAGATGTTGTAGCAACCGATGTCGTTTCTGGTAAGGTAATGATGATTGATCCTATTGATGTTCCAATAACCCGGCTTGCAATTGCAGAGGGGCTGGGAGAAGGCGATATGGATAGGATTGATATTGTCGGGGAATCCTTGGATTCGGTCTCTTGCAGATTTCAGCGACCTCAGGGATGGAATCCGATTGGAATGCATAAGCATCTGAAGATTTTTGCTGGATGTGCCTGTCGTTTTGAATTGTGCCAAATTGGAGCGGCGATTCAGCGTCTTACTCTTGATGGAAAGATCGGAAGATTAAAGCAGGATGTTTGCATAATCGTTGGGAGCAAAGCTCCTGTTCCTGTTCAGCACTATGAAAATGTGATTATCGTGGGGGATGATGCTATGGATCATCCTTGGTATGGAAAATATCAGTTCATACCAGGCAATCCGCCTCTTCCATCAGTACAGATTGTAGATGCAATAGAACAATATCTTGATAAGGAATGAAATTATGAAAATTAAGAATGTAGAAGTTTTTCCTATTGAATTCCCTCTTGAATTCCCTTCTCAGGATGCTACCGGAGTCTGGGACAATTGGAGTACCGTGATAGTCAAGGTTACTTCGGAGAATGGAGTTGCAGGATACGGCGAGGTTGGACCACTGCATGGTGGAGGCCTCCCGGCTGTTACAGGCCTTATTGAAAGTCGTCTTAAGAAACTGGTTATTGGAGAAGATTGCTTTCAGCGGGAGAGGCTGTTTGAGAAAATGGTTGGGCGAGGGACAAGCGCTTACGCATTGGGGCCTGTAGGGGCGACAGTAAGTGCAGCTGCTGGAATTGATATTGCATTATGGGACCTTGCAGGTAAACTTCTCGATACACCAGTGTACAACCTGCTTGGCGGACTGGTTCATGAAAGGATTCCAGCGTATGCTTCAGGTTTTTTTGGTATTAAGGGGCGGGCTCTGACAGCGGAAGAATGCGGAGAAGAAGCCCGCAGATACAGGGATCAGGGATTTCGCGGTGTTAAGATGAAGATCGGATTCGGTTATAGCCAGGACATGGCGAATCTTGAAGCAGTCCGGAAAGCACTTGGTCCGGATCTTGGCATTATGGTTGATGCAAATCAATGCTTTGATTATCCGGATCTGATGGGGCATATAGATGGATATAAAGCCTTTGATCTGACATTCATCGAAGAACCATTAAGGATAAATGATCTATACAATATGGCTAATCTTGCAATAAATGCAGGTGTACCAATTGCTGCAGGAGAGAATTATTACGGGAAATATCAGTTCAGGGATGTTATAGAGCGCCATGCTGTAAATATCATCCAGCCAGATCTTATTCATGCAGGTGGTATCACTGAAACAAAGAAAATTGCTGCAATGGCAATGGCTTATGATATTCCTCTCTGCCCGCATATTCATGCTTCTGTGGCTGTGTCTGCAGCTATTCAGATGCTTTGTTCATGCAGCGGAGCTCTTGCAGCTGAATATATAACATCAGGTGGATCATATGACCTGAGATGTAAGCTCTGCCCTGGCAGCTATATGGTAAAGGATGGTTATATTTCCGTACCAGATGCACCTGGGCTTGGCATAGAAGTCGATGAACGGGTTTTTGAAGAGTTTTATCCAAAATGGCTGTGATTTTCATGAATGATTCAAAAGGAGGACAAACATGAAAAGGATTCTGATTATTGTTCTGATGGCATTGGTTGTCACTATACCGCTTTTTTCTAGCGGTGCAGAAGAAACGCCTGAATATGTATTCAAAGCTACAACGAGCCATTCCAGATCAGTAGATTCTGCTGAGTTGCTTTATCTTGATATTCTCAAGGAAACGCTTGAGTCGGAAACGAACGGCCGCGTGCGTGTTGATATATATCCAAGTGAACAGCTTGGCAATCAGACAGAAATGGTTCAGGGAGTGCAGGCTGGTACAATTGAGATAGCTACACCCAATTATGCAATTCTCAATAGTTATTTCCCGGAAACGATCCTTCCAACTGTTCCAGGGTTCCTTTCAGATGCAGAAGAGGTAAATGCAATTATGTCAGGACCGTGGGGACAGGATTTGCATGAGAGGATGGAAAAGGCTACAGGTATTAAGGTCCTATCCTCTCTTTCAAATGGATTCCGTTGTTTTACTAGTAATAAGCCATTGAGCACAGTAGATAGTATTAAAGGGCAGACATTCCGCGTTATGCAGAATCAGTTGTCAGTTCAGATGGTTGAAGCTCTAGGTGCTCATGCTGTTCCAATGGCATCAGGTGAAATGTATCAGGCTCTTCAGAATGGCATAGTCGATGGGCAGGAGAATCCTGTAAATAATATTCTTGTCGATAAGACATATGAAGTCCAGAAATACATGGTAATGGATAATCATATGGCATCTATGTGTGCATTTATCATGAATGCAAATCTTTATAATAGCTTGCCTGATGATATCCGCCAGGCATTGGACAATGCAGTAGAGAAAGCAGAAAAGGCTGCTATTGATGCATACGTAGTTATTGAGTCTGAAGGTATCAAGAAGCTGCAGGATTACGGACTTGAGATTTATTTCCCAACAGCTGATGAGCTTATTGCTTGGCAGACTCCTATAATGGAAGCTACTGAATCTTATGCCCGCGATACTCTTGGTGATGCACCAGTCGATGAATTCAAGGCTGTTATCCAGGATTATAGAGCGAACCACTAGCATCCATATTTTGTCCGGCCTTATTTGTTCAATGAGGCCGGATATAGAGGAGGGAATATGCTGAAAGCAATTTACGCGGGGTTGTCAAGGATCTCTGATATTATGCAGAAGATAATAGAAGTTATTCTTGCAATACTTATCGCGACAAGCCTTTTTGATCTTTTATTCCAGATTGCTTATAGATTCATAATAATAAAATTTGTTGCATTGCATGCTAGCTTTACTGAGGAGTATGCGCGCTATGCAATGATCTGGATAGCTTATTTAGGTATATCTGTTTGTTTTAAAGAAGGCACAATGCCCACCCTTAATCTGCTGACAGATGCATTCAAGGGCAAAGCTAAGTATGTGCTTTATGTGATAACTAGGATACTGATGCTTATGTTCCTTTATGTGGGTATCAGATATGGATTTGCGCAGGTCATCAATATGCTGAATTATAGATCTCCTGTTATGTATATCCCGGGTGTATTCCTTTATTCGGCACCTTTCATAGCATGTGTGCTTCTTTTGTTTGAGATGATTATAGAGATAATAGGAGTGGCATCCGGTGAACTTAGGCCATTTGAATCTCGTAGAAAGAGCGATGCAGAAATAGTGGAGGCAATGTGATGACAGCTCTAATTCTTCTTATTGTATTCATTGGAACCGTTGTTATTGGCCTGCCGGTTTTCTTTTCCATGGGATTTATTTCCATGTATGGACTTGAATCTCTTGGTTTCACAAACTTCATGGTAATAGCCCAGAAGATGTTCAGCGGAATAGATAATTTCACTTATCTCTGTATTCCTTTGTTTGTTCTTTCCGGCGAAATCATGAGTCGCTGCGGAATTCTTAAGAATCTCGAAGAATTCTGTACTTCGCTTGTCGGTCATATCAGAGGAGGGCTTGCCCAGGTCAATGTCCTAGGAAGCATGCTTTTTGCTGGAATAAGTGGATCAGCTACTGCGGATATGACTAGCCTTGGAAAGATTGAGATTGAAATGATGGAAGAAGCTGGATATAACCGCCTTTATGCAACCACGGTTACTGCTGCAAGTGCTATACTTTCTCCCATTATTCCTCCATCAAACATTATGATTATATATGCTGTTTGTGCGGGTAACGTTTCTGTGACAGCAATGTTTCTTGCGGGGATACTCCCTGGAATACTGCTGGGTATTGTGCAGATGATACTTTGCTATGCCTATGCAATAAAATTCAACCATCCCCGTGATAGAAAATTCTCATGGAAGGAAAGACTTCATGTATTTTATGAATCAGCTCCAGCACTTGGGCTACCTCTGATTATCCTGGGAGGTATTCTGCTTGGGATTTTCACAGCCACTGAAGCAAGCGCTATTGCTGTAGCTTATGCATTGATAGTAGCTCTTGTTAAAAAGACAATTACATGGAAATCTTTTTATGAGAGCTGTGTAGGAGCTGCAAAATCAACAGCTAATGTTCTTGCTATTATCGGGATAGCTAGTGCAATGGCTTATACAATAACCGTACTCAGAATTCCACAGGAACTCGTCGATTTCTTCAGTACTGTTATAACAACGCAGACAGGTTTTCTGCTCTTCTGCAATGTGCTTCTTCTTATAATGGGTCTTTTTATGGATCAGGCACCTGCATTGTTGGTAATAACTCCGGTGCTTCTTCCTCTTGCTATGGAGTTCGGGGTAAATCCAGTCCATTTTGGAATAATAGTTTGCCTGAATTTGACAATAGGACTTATTACACCTCCTGTAGGTATGCAGCTGTTTGTTGGAGCAAATGTTGGCAGAGTTAAGCTCAGTTCTCTTTATAGAAGTATTATTCCTTTCTGTATTGTAAGTCTTATTGCACTTGTGGTGGTTACATTCTTCCCACCTATAGTGACATTCCTTCCGTCTCTTCTGGGGTATATCTGATGGGTAGTGTAAATGAAATGCTAAAGGACATTCCGATCCCAAGAATGGTCCGTGTCCGAGAGAAATTCAGTGGTACGGCTATCGGCGATGTAGCAGAGGCCGTCAGAAAAGAACTGAATCGTGCAGAGGTTATAGAGAAAATACTTCCAGGTATGACAATTGCACTGACTGCGGGGAGCAGAGGAGTGGCTAATATTGCCCTTGTAATCAGAGAAACTGTTTCATTTCTGAAAGAGCATGGAGCAAAGCCATTTGTTATACCTGCTATGGGAAGCCACGGTGGATCTACTGCAGAGGGACAGCTGGCGATTATTCACGAGTATGGTGTAACCGAGGAATATGTGGGCTGTCCTGTCATAGCAACTATGGATACAGTGAAAATCGGAGAACTGGAAGATGGTCGTCCGATAATGATCAATAGGTTGGCAGCAGAAGCAGATGCAATAATCTCAATCAACAGGATAAAGGCGCATACCGCTTTTCATGGTAAATATGAAAGCGGGGTAATGAAGATGCTTACAATCGGACTTGGATGCCAATTTGGTGCACAGGTATGTCACAGACAGGGTATTATGCATCTTGGACCAAATGTCGAGAAGTTTGCTTTTGGTATCCTGAAGAATGCAAATGTCATTTTAGGTATTGGTCTTGTTGAGAATGCTTTTGATCAGACCGAGATTGTGCGAGTGATGACAAAAGAGCAGATTCCTATAGAGGAACCTATTTTGTTGGAGAAAGCAAAATCACTCATGGCAAAAATCTTATTCCCTTCTGTAGATGTGCTAGTCGTGGATTATATTGGCAAGAACATTAGCGGCGAAGGAATGGATCCAAATGTTTCTGGACGGTGGATTGTTCCTAATATTCAGGGTGGTATAGATGCGCAGCGTATTGCAGTCCTGGATATTACGGATGAGACATTGGGTAATGTTGTTGGGCTGGGAATGGCAGACACATGCTCGAAACGTGTCGTAGATAAGATGGATAGAGATCAGACATACCCAAATAGCCTAACTTCGACGGTTACATGTCTTTGTCGTATTCCTATGTATTTTGATACACAGAAGCTGACAATACAGGCTGCAATTAAAATGACAGCTGGTGTGGAACCTGAGGATGTTACCATGATTCGCATTCGAGATACTCTATCTCTTGGAGAAATCTGGATAAGCGAGAATCTTATTCCCAAAGCCAAAGAGAATCCTATGATTGAGATTATAGGCGAACCGGAATACATGGATTTTGATGAAAATGGAAATCTATTCTAAAAAATAGGCTGACTATTGGATCTTTTGTATGAGGCTGCTGGATTGTCTCTCTTCCATGCAGCCTTTTCATTATAATAAGTAATGCCATGAGCATTTTCCAAAATCCGAAGTGTCAAGTGAAAGCTGCATGAATATATAAAGCAGAGCAGAATGCCTGACCTAGTACGGACTATAAGGTATCCTCTATGTGAGTGAATTGCCATGCGGAACCAGTCAGCCGCCTCATTGAGCCCGAGACAGATTGCTACCAGACTCATGGCTGGAACAGAGGCGGGATATCTGTATGCGGTGCTGATTGTCTGTGGATTTGCATATTTAGGCCTCTCCTGACGTATTTTCATTTAATGGTTTCGTGTTTTGAAAAACGCTCATAAATTATAGATATTTTAGAATTCCGACTGTCAGAAATGGGCATCTGCGGCGATATATAAACAGGTGTTAGATTTATTGACACCACATATATATTGTATTACCTTAGGAGTTAGCAGTAGAAGCCAGTTAGCGGAAAGATGCTGATCAGAGGGCTGGTCAGAGCCGGGTTTGTTGTCAGGAGAATTTCTGGTTCGCATTTTGTGCTTATAAAAGAAGGTCTTGTGGTTGTTGTTCCGAATCATAATAGGGATCTGCCAAAAGGAACGGAAATGGCAATCCGAAAGAAAACAGGAGTTTATCGATGAATGGTTATCCCGCGAAATTTGAAAAGGAAGGGGATGGAAGATACAGCGTATATTTTCTGGGAGATGGGATGGATGGCTGTATTACCTACGGCGACAATATCGATGATGCTAGGAAAAATGCACGTGAAGCGCTAAATGCGTATATAGGGTATCTATATAGCGCAAAGATGAATATTCCTATACCTTCTGATATTTCAGGAGATGATATAGAGTATTTCTCCCCTGATTTCAGAATTGAGTTCGCTATTATTCTCAGGAAGGAAAGGGAGGGAAAGAATCTTACGCAGAATGATATGGCAAAGAAACTTGGAATGCTCCCCTCGCAGTATCAGCGGCTGGAGAATCCGAATAAGACCAATCCAACGCTTGAGACAATGCATAAGATTGAGATGGCCCTTGATAAATCCGTATTTCTCCGCTTTTGAGTCAGAATACATTGCCTTGGGCTAAAATCCCGCGGGAATTGA
Organism: uncultured Spirochaetaceae bacterium; assembly: GCA_944389505.1. Classification (GTDB taxonomy): domain Bacteria; phylum Spirochaetota; class Spirochaetia; order Sphaerochaetales; family Sphaerochaetaceae; genus Ornithospirochaeta. The sequence goes on along the minus strand of CALXMP010000001.1, from coordinate 164,666 downwards.
TCAGGGCGTTCATTTGACTGATTTCTGATTTCTGGTAATATATTGATAGAAAAGGGTGCTGCAGCAAGCGGCGTCCCCGAAGAAAAACAAAGCGTAGACCGCTAATAAGCTTTCTCAGGGCTTAGCGGTCATTGCTTTTTAAAGTAGCTATTACTATTCCAACAACTGTGAATACAATCATCAGGAGTTCATAATCACTCATAGCGCACCTCCTTTCCCTTATAACCCATAAGGGCGGGTCGGGAGGATTGCAGCAACCCTCCCGGTCGGAGGGACAACCGCTTGCCGTGCTTCAGCACCCTGAATATGTTTTTAGCATAAGTTTTGTTGGTTGTGTGCAAAATAAGTTAAAATATGAGATTCCAGCACTTTTTGTCGCATAAATAAGACAGAAATGAACATGGTGTTCGATATATGAATCAGTTTGAGTGATGTCATTCAGAAGGAATCCTCTGGTTCTGTATTCAGATTTTCTGCAGCAATATCCAACCTGAGGGCCATCTTCTGCCAGCTTTTTGCCAATACCTCTTGCCGGATTATCGCTTTATGTATATTTTTCAAGTTGGCAGCTGAATAAGGCTGTTATGTTTCTTTTGAATATATATAAGGAGAGATTCTGGATATGGCAAAACAGCTTCAGTTTAATGAAGAGGCCAGGAAGTCGCTTGTCAACGGTGTTGAGAAGATTTCCAAGGCTGTTATGACTACACTTGGACCGAAGGGAAGGCTTGTTCTTCTTGATAAGAAATACGGTGCTCCTACGGTGACTAAGGATGGTGTTTCAGTTGCTCGTGAGATTGAGCTCGAGGATCCGTTTGAGAACATGGGTGCTCAGCTTCTCAAGGAAGTTGCAGCTAAGACAAATGATGTCGCTGGCGACGGAACGACAACAGCTACTGTTCTTGCATGGTCTATCACAAAGGAAGGCATGAAGAGCGTTGCTGCTGGTGTCAACCCAATGGGCATCAAGAGAGGAATCGACAAGGCTGTCCAGGATGCTGTCGAGTGCATCAAGAAGGAAGCCAAGATGATCCAGGATAAGGAAGAGATTGCACAGGTTGCATCCATTTCCGCAAATAACGACAGGACTATCGGCGACGAGATCGCAAATGCAATGGACAAGGTTGGCAAGGATGGTGTCATCACTGTCGAGGAGTCCAAGACAATCGAGACAACAGTTGATTTCGTAGAAGGTATGCAGTTCGACCGCGGTTATCTTTCTGCTTATTTCTGCAATAACAGGGACACCATGACAGCTGTCCTTGATAACCCGTACATCCTCATCTACGACAAGAAGATCTCATCGATGAAGGATCTTCTCCCGCTTCTTGAGAAGGTTGCCCAGTCCGGCAAGCCGCTTCTCATCATTGCAGAGGATGTTGATGGCGAGGCTCTCGCAACACTCGTTCTCAACGCAGTGCGTGGAACGCTCAGCGTAGTAGCTGTAAAGGCTCCAGGATTTGGTGACAGACGCAAGGCTATGCTCGAGGATATCGCAATCCTTACAGGCGGACAGGTCATCACAGAAGAGCTCGGCATGAAGCTTGAGAATGCTGATATCTCCATGCTTGGCAGAGCAAAGAACGTCAAAGTCGAGAAGGAGAACACAACAATCATCAGCGGTGCTGGTTCTGCAGATGCTATCCGTGACAGGATTGCACAGATCAAGATGCAGATCGAGGATTGCACCTCTGATTATGACAGGGAGAAGCTCCAGGAGAGGCTTGCTAAGCTAGCAGGCGGTGTTGCAGTTGTTAACGTCGGTGCAGCTACAGAGGTTGAGCTCAAGGAGAAGAAGCACAGGGTTGAGGATGCTCTTTCCGCTACACGTGCTGCTATCGAGGAAGGTGTTATCCCTGGTGGTGGTGTTGCTCTTGTACAGGCAGTCAAGGAGCTTGCTGCTAACGATCTTTCCAAGCTTTCCGAAGAGGAGAAGGTTGGATACAGGATTGTTATCCGTGCTCTTGAGGAGCCTATCAGGCAGATTGCAGAGAATGCTGGTGTCGATGGATCCATCATCGCTGACAAGTGCAAGAACGAGAAGGCTGGTGTTGGCTTCGATGCTAATGCAATGAAGTGGGTCAACATGGTCGAGAGCGGAATCATCGATCCTGTAAAGGTAACAAGATCTGCTCTTCAGAATGCAGCATCCATCGCATCGCTCATCCTCACAACTGAGTGTGCAGTAACAGACATTCCAGCTCCAGAGCCACCAGCTCCGGCAAATCCAGGAATGGGAATGTAATAGCGAAAAAGCTATGAATAGGCGGCAGGGCTTAATCGGCTCTGCCGTTTTTAATTGCAGAACAATTTTCAAAAAGAATCAAAAATCCTCAAAAAACTCCTTGACAAAACACAACCGGGGGGGGGTAGCCTATCCGTGATATTAATCAGAGGAGTAGAATCAAATGAAGAAAACGATTCTTACAATCATGGTCGCGGCTATGATGCTTGTTGCATTCACAGCTTGCGAGCAGCAGCCTATCAATTGGCCAGAGGAATTTACAGGGATTGCTGTTGTTGAAACAGGGGATTCCGCATATCTTGACGGCGAGGATTTTGATTTTAGGGGTATAAAGGTTGTTGCAGTATTTAAGGATGGAACAACGGAGGATTTAGACAATTCTGTTGTTAGTGTATCGAATGGTACTGCTCTCAGCTCTACGTCTCCGGAGGAAGTAACTCTTACATACCTTGGTGAGATAGCTAAAATAACTCCTGTTGTAGAGCCAATTGCCTCAATTGAAGCAACAACTACTGAAACGAAAGCATATGCAGTAATTAAGGGTGTTGCTGGAACAACTACAGATCCTTTCAAAGGTGATATTACAGTAACAGCATATAATGCAGATAAGACTCTTAGCAGAGAGCTGAAGTCGAGCGAGTATTCTGCTACATATGATGCATCAGAAACTGGTGTTGGTGTAGATAAGCCAATTACAGTTACTTTTGCAACCTCTATGCATCCTGAAGAGGCACCAGTAATTGAGGTCGTAAAGGATTCTGTTGTGGACTTCTCAGTTGTAGCTAAGGACCAGCATTTCTATGTGAATGGAACATCTGCTCTTGCTTCTAATTTCGATGTATATAAAATCTGGGCAAGTGCAAATGGTGTAGCTGATACTGAAGCATGGTCTGGTGTTCTTGCTTCTCCTTCTGCTACGGGTCTCCAGTGGGATACTGAAGATGTTCCTGCAACACTTCCTTCTACAACAGGCTCATGGAGTATAACACTTTGCCTTGGAACAGATGAGAGTGTAACACATTCTGCTACCCTGACTCTTGAGAATCAGTATAAGGCAGTAAGTACTGCTGAGCAGACAACTAAGCCGGCAACACTTCTTGGTGGAAATATTACACCTTCATTGTTCACTGTTACAGCTACAACTCTTACAAGTGATACAGCTGCTACAGTACCTTCTGATAATGTATATGTGTCTACGGATGGAACAAATTGGGTTAAGTCAATTTATGTTTCAAGGTACTCGGACGCAAAATCAGTCGGTGTTTACATTGGTGTATGCATGAATGATGATCTGGCACAGATGAAGACATATACAAGTAATCCTATTTCTGTTCAGATTCCTGAGAATCAGGAAGTTTGATTAAAACTCAGTCTGCTTTCACTAGAATGCAGACTGATACCTAGGAGGACGATAGTGGAAGAAAGAGATACGTCCCTCCGGAAACACAGGATTCCAACAGAAAAGCGTAAGGAATGCTTAAAGCTCTTTGAAGAGGGTTACGGTTATAAGAAGACGGCGCAGCTTGCAGGATTGAATCTTTATACTGTTCGAGACTACAAGAGGCGCTATGCCTCAGGGGACAACTCCTGGGCAGACAGGGGCGGGAACATGGTTTCTGTCTGAATATGCGGGTGCTGGCCTAGGCCAGTGCCCTTCCGTTACTGATGGGAATGCATTGAGGTGCATTGCTATGAGGATCGGGAGTATTCCTCGATTCCTAGATTAATGATGAGGGCCTTCTCTTAGCCTGTGCGGAGAAGGCTCTGCTTATTTCCTGTTGCTTCTTATTCTCTTAAGTTTGGCATCGGATCTGTATTTGAATGGAGTAGTGCCAAAGAACTTGGAGAACACTCTGGAGAAGTGCTCCTGGGAGGAATATCCTACCTCTGTTGCTATATCAGCACAGGTGCGTGATGTACCTTCGAGAAGAGGAATGGATTTTGACATGCGTATTAGCCTGAGAAGATCAGTAAATGATATATCAAGCTTCTTGCTGATAAGTGCTGATGCGTACTGCTCTGTGAATCCATATTGATCTGCGAATCTCTGCAGTGTCACAGTACCTGAATTCCTGTCGATGTACCTAAGATAGTCAAATGCATCGTTATCATTGATATCCCCAGTACGGATGCATGAGCGTTCCATCTCTGCGGAGATCTCCTGAAGAATAGCATCGATCATCTTCTCAGAACGGTCAGTGCGTATATCCTCAGCATGCAGCCGTTCTGCGGTTGAAATCAGATCCCCGTTCTTATCGGTATATAGTCCTGGCGGGATCTCCAGATTCTCTGAGGATATCCTCCAGAAAGAGCCATTTGTGAGGTAATAGGAATCAGGAGCGAGGCAGAGTATGCTTCCTTTCTCTGTTTCATACTGTATTCCATCCACAGCAGCTGTCCCTGATCCTGTTGCTATCAGCAGGCTGATCTCATCGGTACGCATCAGTATTGTGGTCGTGCCGAGCTTTGCTGTCATGGCGATGCTGCTATAGTATGCCTCAAGTATTCCATCGGGAGTTATTGTCATGCATTCCTCTCCGTCACGATAGTCATGCAGTTATGGAATGAAGCAAGATAGTGCTTTCCATTCTGCTCAAGTCTGTATTGTCCGTTTCTTCCCGGGCATGTACTGCAGTTCTCTCCGAATCCATCATGCCTTATGCATGCCCTTGATATGAAAAGGGGAGGAGCGAAATCCTTGACGATAGCAGGCTTGAATGGCCAGGGCTCCTCATAGCTATCACGTTCCATCCAGAGATAACCTCCGATGAAATTCGGTATATTCTCACATAGAAGCTTCGCAGCTTCTCGGTTTGGGACATAAAGGTATATATCCGCGAAGAACTCATACTCAGGGTGGGCTTTCGCGAAGAGCATATCAGCGATGTTATTCATGCCGATCCGCACCTTGTCATGCTTTGAGGCGTTGGCAATAACCTCGTCCCACATGCTCTTCTCATCAAATCGGACAGGAGGCATTGTTATATATGTTATACCGTTGTATTCCTTTCCAGATATATTCCATGGAACACCATCCCCGCATATCGCTTTGCGTGGAGGAAGATCTGCTTCCTTAATAGATGAAGTGGCTTCTGCAGTGTAATGCTTCTCTTCCCTTGGTCTTTGCTCTAGCTTATCGATGAAATCCCTGCGTATCTCCTTCAGTCTTGATGGATTGATATAGAATGTGCCTGTAACTCCCTCGATTTCAGGTGTCAGCTGAATGTCCTTGTCCGACGATGAGAATATGCGCATCAATGAAGGAATGGGGCTCTTATCAGAAGGGGCTGTCTCAATGTCGTAATCAGCTGTTACATCGCCGGCTTTGATGCTCAGGGTATTTCCATTGATAGAAATAACCGCAGGAATGCGTTCCTTTGCCATAGGCAGATCGCTTGATGGTATTCTGGTGTTCCCTGTGCTCTTTGATATCATATAGAGACGGAGACCAGTAAATTCCCTCTTTGCATTCTCGAGCCGCAGTTTATATGTCCAGCTGTGCGGTTCAGACTTGCCAATGATTAAGGCGCTGAAGCGGAGCGGGGTATCAAGTCCTGTCGCATCATCCGGAACGAGAAGCATCAGCCCATCATGCGGATTTATATTGCGTCTTGTCTCAACCGTGATGGATCCTCCGCCGCTTTTTACGCATACACCGATATCCTCTCCAAGATGACCTGTATAGGATCCTGTGGTAAGGATATGATGCCCAGGTCCAGTTCCTTCTAAAAAACCTGTCCCACGTTTCCTGCTGAATGAAAGATTGACATTGGAATCATAGGGGATAGTCCCTGTCTTGCTGTCGAGTATTGCCCTGTAGTACTTTGTGACAGCTTCGGCATATTCAGGACCTTTCATCCTTCCTTCGACCTTAAGGCTGTCTATGCCTATCTTTTCAAGCTGCTTGATCAGCGTCCCGCTGTTGAGGTCTTCCAATGAGAATGGATAGAGCTTCCGTCCTGTCTTCTCATCGGTGAACCATGTGCGGCAGATCTGGGCGCAGGCTCCTTCATTGGCGGATCTTCCTGTTATGGCATGGGATGCCATGCAGAGTCCTGAGAAGCCATAGCAGAGCGCTCCATGTATGAAAACCTTAAGCTCGACATCCGGACAGGCTTTCCTGATCCTTTCAATCTCCTTCAATGATAATTCCCTTGAAAGAACAACCCTTGTGAATCCTAGTTCCTGAAGGGCTTTGACACCAGCTTCCGTATGCACTGCAAGCTGCGTTGATGCATGCAGAGGCAGGGATGGGAAATCCTTCCTGATGATTCTTGCGATGCCTAGATCCTGCACGATTATGCCATCGCAGCCGTACTTTTCAATCTCTCCGAGAAGATCATATGCCCGCGGAATATCCTTATCATCGATAAGAGTATTGATTGTTATGTATATGCGCCTGTCCCTTTCCTCAGCGTATTTCCGGATTCTGCGCATGTCCTCAATGGAGAAGTTCCCGGCGCCTTTCCGAGCAGAGAATTCCTTCATACCAAAGTAAATAGCATCCGCTCCTGCATTGATTGCGATAAGCGCTTCCGTGATAGTCCCTGCGGGCATTGCGAGTTCCATATATCTCCTCTCTTATAATTGTCCCATTGCTTGCCAAAATATCGGATTGCAATTATGCTTTCACTTAGTAAATATACCGCATATATGCGGATATCATAAAGGAGAAACCGATGACACTTAATGATCTCAAACATCCTAAGCTTGTCCAGTGGGTAAACGAGTTCGCTGCTCTTACAACACCGGACAACATCGTTATTGCCGATGGTTCGCAGGAGCAGTATGAGGCTCTTATCGATCTCCAGGTTAAGGAGGGCCTCTGTGTCCGCCTCAACGAGGAGAAGAAGCCGAATTGCGTGCTTTTCGATTCCGATCCTTCCGACGTTGCTCGTGTCGAGAAGAGAACATTCATCGCTGCAGAGACTCAGGATGCAGCTGGTCCTACAAACAACTGGATCGATCCTAAGGAACTCAAGAAGACAATGACAGATCTCTACAGGGGATGCATGAAGGGCAGAACTCTCTATGTTATTCCTTTCTCAATGGGTCCTCTTGGTTCTCCGATGTCAAAGATCGGTGTTGAGCTCACAGATAGCGCATACGTTGTCTGCAACATGATGATCATGACACGTGTAGGCGTAAAGGTTCTTGACCTCCTCGGAACAGATGGATATTTCGTTCCTTGTCTCCACTCAGTCGGCAAGCCGCTTGAGAAGGGCGAGACAGATGGCGGCAAGTGGCCATGCGCTCCAATGGAGCACAAGTACATCTCCCAGTTCCCAGAGACAAGAGAGATCTGGTCCTATGGTTCTGGCTACGGTGGAAACGCTCTTCTTGGAAAGAAGTGCTTTGCTCTCCGCATAGCTTCCGTACTTGCTCGTGACGAAGGCTGGCTCGCTGAGCACATGCTCATCCTCAAGGTCACCAACCCAGAGGGCAGAAGCAGATACGTAACTGGTGCATTCCCATCAGCTTGCGGAAAGACAAACCTCGCTATGCTTATTCCTACCATCCCTGGCTGGGAAGTCCACACAATCGGCGACGATATCGCATGGATGAAGCCTGGAAAGGATGGAAGGCTCTATGCTATCAACCCAGAGGCAGGCTTCTTTGGCGTTGCTCCTGGAACATCAGCAAAGTCCAACTACAATGCTCTTATGGCAGCTTCCAAGAACACCATCTTCACAAACGTCGCTCTTACAGAGGACAAGGATATCTGGTGGGAAGGAATCGGCTACGATGCTCCTGGCAAGCTCATCGACTGGAATGGCAACGAGTGGGTACAGGACAAGAACAACAAGGAGCAGAAGCCAGCTGCGCATCCGAATTCAAGATTCACAGCTCCTGCAGCACAGTGCCCATGCATCGCACCAGAGTGGGAAGATCCCGCAGGCGTACCTATCTCTGCTATCCTCTTCGGTGGCAGAAGGCCTTCGACAATTCCTCTCGTACATATGTCCAGGAATTGGAACCATGGTGTATTCCTTGGCTCAATCGTAGGTTCCGAGGTTACAGCTGCTACGCTTGATGTAAAGGCTGGAACAATCAGACGTGACCCATTCGCTATGCTTCCGTTCTGCGGATACAACATGGGTGACTACTTCCAGCACTGGATTGATGTAGGCAAGGCTGCTCCTTCTCAGGACGTCCTTCCGAAGATCTTCTACGTCAACTGGTTCCGCAAGGATGCCAATGGCCACTTCATCTGGCCGGGATACGGTGACAACAGCCGCGTTCTCAAGTGGATCTTCGAGTGCTGCGACGGTACTGCAAAGACAGTTGATACTCCGATCGGAATCATGCCGACAGTCGACGCAATCGACAGACCAGAGGGTGTTTCTGAGGCTGACATGGCTGAGCTCCTCAAGGTTGATGTCGAGGGATGGCTCAAGGAGGTCAATGATATCAGGACCAACCACTATCCGAAGTTCGGCAAGCACCTTCCGAAGGAACTTGCAGAGATGCTCGATACACTCGAGGCTTCTCTCAAGGCTTACAAGGGCTGATAACAGCTTGCAAAACACAGAGGGCTCCCACGCGGAGCCCTTTGTTTACACCAGTGATAGAGATATCGGTATCCAGGTTGTTTAATAGCTTATGCAATTTAGGCACAAATAATAGATAATGGATTGAAGCCCCTTTAGTCATATCTGTTTCTTCCATTCACCTTCTTTAAAGATAGATTTTCAGTTCAGCAAGGTCATATTGGCTTGGATAAGATGGAAAATGTTCACTTTCCTTCTTCCTTTGGCAGAATCACATTCAGCAGTATCGCTACTATTGCTGCAATGACGACAGGGGATGTAGCGAATACAGTCGTTACCCATTCAGGGAACTGCGAGAGCGATTCGCTTACCATGCTTACGCCCATTCCAAGAGCAGCTGAAAGACCAACTATCGATGTATTGCGATAGCTCATAGGCTGCATTGCAACGAGCTTCATGCCCGTCATCGCGATTGATGCGAATACAGATACAGTAGCTCCTCCGAGAACGCATTGCGGTATTGTCGTTAGAAGAGCGGAGAACTTAGGTATCAGGCCTGCAGCTAGGAGCATCAGTGCTGTAAGTGCCAATACCTTTCTATTCACTACCTTTGTTGATGATACGATTCCGACATTCTGGGAATATGTCGCATTCGGAAGTCCTCCGAAAAGGGAAGAAAGGACGTTCGATACTCCGAATCCTATTATCCCGCCTCTGAGCTCATCGTCATCGGGCTCTCTGTCCATTCCGCCGATTGTCGTTGCTGACATATCGCCGATGGCCTGCACAGCATTGATAGCAAAGAGTATGGAGAAGGCGAGGGTAGAGGAGAATTCGAAGCGTATACCGAATGGCGCTACCCTTGGTAGAGAGAATACAGAGGCATTCCCTATTGCTGATACATCAACCATTCCGAAGAATGCAGAGAAGATATACCCAGCAGCCATTCCAAGAAGGATGGAGGCAAGTTTCAGCATCCCTTTCCCGAAATGGTTGAGGACTGTTACGCAGACGAGTGTGAATATAGCGACAAGCCAGTTCTGCCATGCTCCGAAGTCCGCGCTTCCGCTGCCTCCTGCCATATAGCTGATTGCTGTGGGATAGAGCGACAGTCCAATCGTGAATACGACAGTTCCTGTGATCAGCGGAGGAAATAGCTTCTGGAGCTTCTTTGCGAACAGGCCTATGACGACTGCTACCATTCCTCCGATAAGCTGTGCTCCAAAGATTTCTGCAAGGCCATAGCTAGCAGCTATATCCTGCATAGTCGCAAGATATGCAAAGCTGACGCCCATGATCACAGGAAGTCTTGCTCCGCAGAATCTGGTAATACCGAATAGCTGAAGCAATGTAGATACTGCCGCACATACGAGAGATGACTGTATAAGAAGTATTCTCAGTTCACTGCTGAGACCTGCTGCGGATGAGATGATTATAGCAGGGGTAACGCATCCGACAATCATCGCTACAAGATGCTGTACAGCCATCGGCAGCGAGTATCTGGCTGGAGGCAGATTGCCATTGCAGTCAAAGAGAAGTTCCCTTCCGTTATCCATAAGAAGGATTGTAGCATGGTTTCTTCGCAGCTATGGCAGAAAAGATTTTACATTAGGCTATCAATATGCATGGTACAATGATAGAAAAAGGAGAGAAACTATGAAGCGTGTTTTGGTTGCACTTCTGGTACTGATTCTATCTGTTTCGCTTTTCGCTGGCGGATCTTCCGAGAGCAAGGCGGATTCATCTGGAAAGATAAAGCTCACATTCTTTGAGACAATGACAAGCCCTGGAAGAACACAGGTTCTCCAGAATCTTATCGCAGAGTATGAGTCCCTCAATCCTAATATCGAGATTGAGCTGATCAGCCCTCCATACGAGCAGGCTGACAACAGACTTTCCATGATGCTCAATAGCAATCAGGAACTTGATGTCATCGAGGTAAGAGACTATACACAGAAGCAGTTCGTGAACAATGGAAAGCTTCTCGATCTCACACCGTATATCGAGAACTGGGCAGAGAAGGATGATTTCCTGCCTGTCGCACATGAGATTTCACGCAATGTCGATGATACTCCGTACATCCTCACATCATGTCTCTATGTCAAGGCGCTTCTTGTCCGCACCGACATTCTTGAGAAGTATGGAATTCCTATCCCGACAACAATGGATGAGATGTATGAGGCTTCGAAGCAGCTTGCGGCAGCCGATCCAACTCAGTTCGGATATGCCCTTCGTGGCAAGTCCAACACATTCAAGATCAGCGATGTTCTGATGTTCGGCAATGTTGGCGATATCAACACAGAGATGTGCTACGAGACGAACGATGGCAAGTATTGGCTTGACAATGAGAATGGAAAGAAGGCAATGGAGCAGTATCTTGATCTCTACAAGAATGGATGCCCTGCTGATTCCATCAACTGGGGATTCAATGAGCAGATCAACGGATTCATCTCCGGAACGACTCCATTCCTCGTACAGGATCCTGATGTAATCGGTTCCCTTGAGGGACAGCTGGATCCAAGCCTCTATACTGTTGTACCACTTCCGGTAGGAACATCCGGTTACAGATATCTTGATTATGGCTACAATGGATTCGCAGTCTCAACAACCAGTAAGCATCCTGATGAAGCATGGGCTTTCATCGCATGGCTCAATGGTTCCGAGAAGAATGCTGAATTCTGCAAGGCCTATGGTCCTCTTCCGGTATTCCAGTCTATCTATGAGAATGATGACTACTTCAGCTCAGATAAGTACAAGGCATGGGCAGATGAGCTCGTTGCTGAAGATACTATCTTCGTGAAGTTCCCGATTGATTCCGAGAAGTATCCTGCATGGGCACAGGTCCAGGAGCAGGGTATGCAGGCTATGCTCATGGGCACAGTAAGTGTTGATGATACGATAAAGGCATTCAAGGAATACTGGGGATACTGATTCCATTCGGATTATTGCCATGTGCCGTGCGGTGCATGGCAATATCATTTAAAACAAAAGGGGGTAGCTGATGCGGAATAAATGGTTGCTTGTGATGATGATTCCCGCATTTCTCTTCGTCATCCTGTTTCTATATTTCCCACTTGCGAAAGGTGTTGTCATGGCGTTCCAGAACTACAATATGTTCGACCTGACAAATCTTCATTTCATAGGCTTGGATAATTTCAAGGCTATTATAACCGATCCATATACGAATTTCTGGCAGATACTGTGGAACACGCTCATATGGCTTGTGTTCTCACTGGCTTTCCAGTTCCTTCTCGGCTTCACGCTTGCGCTTCTTCTCAAGAAGCCCTTTGCAGGCAGGGGCATATACTCCGGCCTCGTGTTCTATACATGGGCCCTTTCCGGATTCGCAATCGGTCTTATCTGGTCCTGGCTGTTCAATGGCCAGTTCGGCCTTTTCAACGATATACTGATCCGCTTATCGATTATAGATTCGCCGCTCGGATTCCTTTCGACGCCTAAGCTGGCGATGATGAGCGTCATAATCACGAATATCTGGTATGGTGTACCATTCTTCGGGATTATGCTGCTTGCAGCTCTCCAGTCCGTTCCGAACGAACTATATGAGGCTTCAACGCTCGATGGGTGCGGTGCTGTCAAACAGCTCTTCTATGTCACCATCCCATACATCAAGCCAACAATTGTCAGCACGATCCTTCTCAGGACAATGTGGATAGTCAACTACCCTGATATCATTTACGCGATGACGAACGGAGGTCCTGTCAACAGTACGAATATCCTGGCGACACAGATGATCAACGAGGTATTCAAGCAGTATGATTACGGCCAGGGCTCAGCATTCGGTGTGGTCATCATGCTGATACTCTTCATTTACTCCGTAATCTATCTCAGACTTACGAAATCAAGCGAGGATAGCATATGATAAACAGGAACAAGAAAATAGCGATGAGCGTAGTAAGGGCGATCCTGCTTGCCATATTCCTTATTGCAGCCCTGCTGCCGCTTTACTGGATCTTCGTAACAAGCATCAAGGCCGGTACGGAAATCTATACATTCCCGCTTAAATACTGGCCAGATAAGCCAAGCCTTGACAGCTACAGGGAGCTCTTCAGCTTCAGTAATTTTGGCTTGTACTTCAGGAACTCTCTTCTTATAAGTCTCTCCGCGGCATTCGGAGCAATGGTCGTTTCGATTCTTGCAGGATTCGCGCTTTCAAGGCTTACAGCAAAGAGACTGAAGGGAGTAATCGAGCTTGGGATGTACTTCACTCAGACAATCCCTACATTCATCATCATGGTGCCGATCTTCACGATCTTCTCTTTCTTCCACCTCATCAATAGCCGTATCGCGCTTGGTTTCGTATATGTCGCAACGGTCGTTGCATTCTGCACGGTCATGGGAAAGAGCTTCTTCGACAGGATTCCTGCATCGCTTGAGGAGGCTGCCAAGATAGATGGATGCAATCTCCTGCAGGCGCTGACAAAGGTCATCCTTCCTATCACGCTCCCGGGAATGGCTGCTATCTTCTGCTTCGCATTCATCAATATCTGGAATGAGCTCTTCATCGCTGTCACAGTACTCAGTTCCAGTGATAAGATGACAGTCCCTGTAGCACTCAACTCGTTTATATCCAAAACGGGTATAAGCTGGGGAGTCATGGGCGCAGGCGTAGTCGTAGCACTGCTTCCGACGATGATAGTATTCGGAATCGGGCAGAAATACATAGTCGCAGGACTTACAGATGGAGGTGTTAAAGGCTGATATGGAAAAGAAGAATCCTGAAGTCAGCGATATTCTCCTGCATATGGGAGAACATAATCTGCCGGGGAACGCTGTTTCCCCGCCTATTTTCCAGACATCGATCTTCTGTTTCGGATCATTCGATGAATTCCAGCAGGCGATAGCTGATGAAGCGCATAGCTATATCTATTCCAGAGGCAATAATCCGACTGTCAATCTCTGCGAGATGAAGCTCGCCGCACTTGAGCATGCAGAGAGGGCGAAGCTCGTATCCAGCGGCGTCGCAGCTATCTCCTGTGCGCTTCTTTCGCAGCTTCAGACCGGGGACCATTGCGTTGTTGTCCAGGATTCCTATTCGTGGACACGGTATATGATGCTCACATACCTCAAGCGCTTCGGAATTGATGTAACATTCGTTGAGGGAACGGTGATAGAGGACTTTGAGAAGGCGATAAGACCGAATACGAAGGTCATCTATCTTGAAAGCCCTGCCACATTCACCTTCAAGCTCCAGCCGCTCAGGGAGGTCGCAGAACTCGCGAAGGCGCATCATATCAAGACGATAATCGATAATACATGGGCAACCCCTATATTCCAGAATCCTATCGATATGGGAATCGATATCGTCGTTCATAGCGCGTCCAAGTATTTTGGCGGAAATTCCGATCTTGTAGGTGGCGTTATCATGGGCTCTGATGAGGATATCACCCATATATTCAACACGGAATTCATGCCGCTTGGTCCTGTTCCAGATCCGATGCAGGCCTGGCTTATCCTGCGCAATCTCAGGAATCTCGAAGTCCGTATGCCTGTTCATTATAGGAATGCGATGGGGCTGGCTGAGTTCCTGGAATCGCGCCCTGAGGTCGAGAGCGTGCTTTATCCTCTTCTTCCATCCTTCCCGCAGTATGAGCTTGCAAAGAAGCAGCTGAGGGGCGGAAGCGGTCTGTTCTCATTCAGGCTGAAGACAAGGAAGCTCGAGGATGTTAAGAAGTTCACCGATAGCGTCAGGTACTTCAAGCGTGCTGTAAGCTGGGGCGGGTATGAGAGCCTTCTTGATCCGAATGCCACGGCATTCAGGCCCGGAACAGAGATTCCTGATGACAGGATCTCGCTTATCAGGGTCCATGCAGGAATCGAGAATCTCGATCTTCTCAAGGATGACCTTGCTTCGGCATTCGATGCAATGAAAAGCTGAATATGATTGAAGAGAGAAAAGGCTGGTTCTTTATTTCAACCAGGCATAGTTCGTATATCATGCGGATATCCCCCACAGGACATATCGAGCATATCCACTATGGGGGATACATTCCTTCCTCCGCCGAAGGAATCGGGCAGATACAAGGACCTGATGACATCAGGCTGGGTGATGGCACCTATTATGATGAGGATCATCAGCATACGTTCCTTAGCCGTATGCTGCAGGAGTATTCAGTCCCAGGGAAGGGCGATACAAGAGAGAGTGCGCTTATCGCCGAATACCGAAATGGACTGATAACCCTCGATTTCATCTATCATTCGCATAGGATATACAGCGGCAAGGATTATGCGATCCTGCCGCAGGTATCGGGCGATGGAGCCGATACGTTGGAGCTGACGCTTCGCGATACCGTCCTCCCGGTTTATCTTGTGCTCCGCTATACATCCTATGAGGAAGAGGATGTGATACTCCGATCCGCCGAAATCTGGAATGAGATGGATGATGAAGTCCTTCTCCGGACAGTTTCGTCCATGATGCTCGATCTTCCCGATTCAGAATGGGATCTGATGACTTTCGATGGTGCGTGGGCCAGGGAGAGGAATGAGTACAGAAGGCCGCTTGCTCCCGGAGTAGTCTATGTGGATAGCAAGCTTGGATTCTCGTCCTGCGAGCATAACAGCCTTGTCTTTCTTCTCCGTCCCGATGCCGATGACAGCCATGGCGAGGCAATTGCCATAAACCAGATATATTCAGGTAATCATCAGGAGCGGGTGGAGGTTTCGCCCTTTGGTCTTGTCAGGGTAATTGCATCAATCAATCCATTCGGTTTCGGATGGAAGCTTGGTAAAGGGGAGTCATTCCGTAGCCCAGAGGCCGTCCTGTCATATTCTTGTTCCGGGCTTGATAAGCTCTCTGCCTCTCTTCACCGCTTCGCCGAGCGTTATATTGTCAGGAGCCAGTATGGGCAGATGGACCGGCCGATAGCAATCAATAACTGGGAAGCGACCTATTTTGACTTCACTGAAGAGAAGATCATGAAGCTCGCCGCCACCGCAGCCTCTGTCGGGATAGAGCTCTTCGTCCTCGATGATGGCTGGTTCGGGCGGCGTACCAATGATACCAGAGGCCTGGGAGACTGGACTGTAAACAGGTCAAAGCTTCCGGAAGGGCTTTCTGGCTATGCCGATAAGATCCATAGCCTTGGCATGAAAGCCGGCATCTGGGTAGAGCCAGAGATGGTATCGATGGATTCGGAGTTGTATGAGAAGCATCCGGAATGGATGATTGCCATCCCTGGCAGGAGACCGTCTGCAGGCCGGCATCAGTATATCCTTGATCTTTCGCGTGCAGATGTCATCGAATATCTGTTCCAGTCGATGTCATCGGTCTTCTCATCGGGTATCGATTATGTGAAGTGGGATGCGAACAGAAACATGAGCGATTACTTCACATCCTCCCCGGATGCAAGGTTCCAGGGAGAGCTGTTCCATAGATATATCCAGGGGCTTTATTCACTTCTTGATAGACTGACATCAGCATTTCCTGACATTCTCTTTGAGTTCTGCTCCTCTGGGGGTAATCGTTATGACCTTGGAGCTTTGGCATTCTCTCCTCAGGGATGGGTTAGCGATGATACCGATGCAATGGAACGCATGAGGATACAGAATGGGACATTGAGGGGCTATCCACTTTCTTCCATGTCGAACCATGTGACTGCATCCCCGAACCATCAGAATCTGAGGAGGACAGGGCTTGAGGACCGTTTCGGCGTCGCCTGTTTTGGTGTGCTTGGCTATGAGCTTGATCTGAATAAGCTCTCCGATGAGGAGCTTTCTGTGATAAAGAATCAGATAGCTTTCTATAAAGCCCATAGGCATACCTTCCAGCATGGGACATTCCATCATCTGCCTTCCTCTGACGGTGCGCTCTTCTGGGCTGTGGAATCCAGCGATGAGATGATAATCCTTGAGTATCAGGAGAGGAATGGTGTGAATACAGGACGTCATAGACGCCTGCGTATTCCATTTGCTGACAGAGATACGGTATATAGCATAGAACGCAGGGGCAAGCATGTGTTCAGAGAGGACCTTGGCGATCTCTGGAAGGATTATGAATCCGTCTTGCATGAGCCATTCTCGATAAGAGTATCCGGAGCAGTATTGGCGGAAGCAGGCATAGCTCTCCCTCCGCTGTTCATGGGGAGGGGATTCGAACCTGCTACCCGTGTCTTGATGGATAATGGGGCGGATCTCTATGTTGTGAGGAAGACCTGAAAGGCATGAGGCATTCCTCTGCTTCCAGACATCTGGAAACGGCATGCATTCTGTGTGATAATGACTTTATATGAAACGTCAACATGCCTTTCTGCAGATAGTCATCCTCGCTGTCTCTGCCGCTCTTATGTATTGGTCCATATCGGCAGAAGGAGTGTATCAGATAGCGGCATCGGCTATTGCCATGGTATTCATGGTAGCTGATGCTGTCATTTTCGCATCATCATCACGGGATGCATTCACTAAGATCCTCTCTATCCTGATCTCAATCTGTGCAATCCTTGCAGCTTCTGCCATATGCGCTGGCAGCATAATCCCTCCTGCAGCGCCTGCTGAAGAAACGCCTGTAGAGGAGATAATCGCGGAGGAGGAAGTCCCGGCTACTGCTGAAACGGTATCCGAAGAGTCTCTGCCGGAAGAGGAAGAGCAGACTGTTGTAGAGCCTCCTCGCGTTCCAACCGCTCCATCTGTATCGGTGAGAAGCCAGGAGATTGCGGAAGGAGAGCCGGAAACCATCTCCGGAAAGGGGTCTGCATCCGTCCCTTCCGCTCCAGAGGTGTTCAATCTGGTCTGGATAGACGATGAGGAAGTATGAATATATAACGAGCGATGCGGGAATTGCTGAGCTTATTCCTGTCCTGGAAGCCAGAGACCGCATAGCTGTGGACTTCGAAGGTGAGTTCAACCTCCATATCTATGGTGAGCATCTCTGTCTTGTGCAGATCTTCGATGGCGAGGATTATCATATAATCGATCCACGGTCCAGCGGGGTATCGCCAAAAGGTCTTGGCATGTTCTTTCAGTCCAGCGTCCAGAAGATATTCTTCGATGCGCAGTCCGATGCATCACTTGTCCATAAGCGCTATGGCATGACCATACGCAATATCTATGATATCCGCATTCCGGCGATGCTTCTCGGTTATGCAGGCAATCTGCTTGGTCTGGAGGAGCTGTACCTTGGTATCGATGATACAGGAGGAAAAAAGAAGAAGCAGACATCAAACTGGCTTGTCAGGCCGCTTGGAGATGAGCAGATCGAGTATGCGCTTTCGGATGTGGAGCATCTTATAGAGCTCAAGGATATCCTTGAAAAGGAAATACAGGAAAAAGGGCTGGAAAAGGAATGCGAAGGCCGGATGAAGAGGGCTCTGGCCGTGAAGACGCCTGTCCAGCCCTGGAAGAAGGTAGGGGACTGGCGCAGGATGTCAAAGGCGGAGAAGGTCTATGTAAGGTATATATTCCTTGCCCGTGATTCGATAGCAGAGCGATTCAATGTCCCTGCCGTCCGCGTCATGGAGAAGCATATGATACTGAAGCTGGCATCTGCTCCGCCTCGGAGTCAGAATGAGCTGTCAAAGGTTCTGGAAGATGCTCCTCCGCGCTTCCGTAAGCTGCTCCAGGCTTCGCTCTGGACTGCTCTGTCCAGAGCCAGTGATGAACTAGCCAGCAAGAGCTGAGAGAAGTCTCTCAAGAGCAATCAGCTGGGCTTTCTCAATCCTTTCCTTGGTGCTGTGGGGATGTTCATACCCTGATGTCAGCGTGATGGCATCGATTCCAAGTGCTCTGATGTTGTTCGTATCACTTCCGCCCGAGGTGGCTTTCTCCCTGTATTCCATACCAAGTGCTTCGATTGCTGTTTTGACGGTGGCTTTCGCCTTGCTGTCTTCCGGGATTATATATGGGCTGTAGAGCTCTGTTCTGATGATATCCGCAGTGCATTCCATCTCTTCTGCAGCTCTCTCCGCTTCTGAGATTATCAGGGAGGAGATCCTGTTCCTCTTGCTGTCATCAAGGGATCTCACCTCATAGCGGTATTCCGCCCTGTCCGGGACAGTGTTGGTGGAACTTCCGCCGCTTATCATGCCGATATTGCATGTTGTCTCTTCATCTATACGCCCTGATGGCGATCTAGATATCGCGATAGCTGCAGCCTGTATCGCGTTTCTGCCGCTTTCGGGGGAGAATCCTGCGTGCGCAGTGCGTCCGTTGATCACAGTATTTATCGTATCCTTGCCGGGGGCGGAGGTTATAACAGTTCCCACATGACCTTCCGCATCGGGCACGAATGCCATTGAGATTCTGAATGGTGCGAAGAACTCGGCTGTAAGCTTCTTCGAACCCTGGAGTCCTACCTCTTCGGCGCGTGTAAAGAGAAAACAGGCATTCAGACGCTTCTCAGCAGCTGCAAGCATCGCAGCTGTCGTTGCCTTATTGTCCGCTCCCAGTGCTGTGTTACCATCTGTCATGAAATGTGTGCCGGTCTCAATCACATGCGGTGTGAGTGCCAGCGGTACTGTATCCATATGTGAAGCCAGCATCGGTCTTTCTCCCGCTCCCGGTAGGAAGAACAGCAGATTTCCAACAGCATCATCTACGAAACGATAACCGAATGATGTCATCGTCCTTGTTATGAACGAGCTCATTCCATCTTCCTTCCATGATGGAGAAGGGATTGAGAGCAGCGTCCTGAAGTATTCTACGCTATCCATAAGGAAAATATAGCTTTCTTCCATCCGCTGATGTCAAGCGTGGAGACCAAACATAGAGCGCAATTACTGCTTCTTACGTGAATAAGGCGTATCAGATAGAGGAAGGGACTTCCTGAATATGCCATCAATCCTTCTATAGGCATTCGCAATAGCGGGAGCTGTCGGTATCGTGCAGAGCTCTCCGATACCCTTCGATCCGAAAGCCGTTCCAGGGAGGATCTCAGAATGGACGAGAATTGGCTCGATTTCAGGCCTGTCTGTTGAGCGGAGAAGGCCAAGCGTTCCGTATTTCGATCTGACATAGCCATCTTCCGTGATGAAGTTCTCTGTCAGGGCATAGCCCATGCCCATCAGGACTCCTCCTTCGATCTGCCCTTCGATAGCTGTCATATTGATAGGCGTACCTGCATCACAGGCCGCTGTGATCTTCTTTACCTTCCCATCCTCTCCAATCTCTGCAACCTGCGCTGAGTATGAATAGGCCAGATGCGATACAGGATTCTTCTTCGTGCTTGTTATTGGATCGGAATGGAATGTGAACTCAGCATAGAATTCATCCCCCTCAAGCTCTTCAAGGGTATATATCTCAAGCGCATTCCTTAGCTTCAGCGCGGCTCTTCTGACTGCCTCTCCTGTGAATGCCGTCTGCCTTGAAGCGGTGGAAGTACCGCTGTCAGGGGTTCTTTCTGTATCAGGAAGTTCAACAACGAATGCCGATGACGGAAGTCCCAGTGTGCCTGCTGCTATCTGCAGCTCCACTGTGCCGACTCCCTGTCCCATGCATGCTGCCGATGAGCGTATATGTATGAGGCCATTCTCTATTGAAAGCCTGCATCGTCCCGTATCCTCGGATCCTACGCCTATACCGCTGTTCTTCATAGCCAGAGCTATTCCCGTTCTGTCTGACGAGTAGTATGCATCCTTTACGGCCTCAAGACACTCCCGTATGGCTGTATCTGGAGATGCAATCTGCCCGTTAGGCATCACATCGCGGGGAGAGAGCGCATTGAGCATCCTTATCTGGAATGGATCCAGTCCCGTTCTTGCTGCAAGCGTATCCATCATGGACTCAATCGCAAAGCAGGACTGTGTCACTCCGAATCCCCTGAATGCTCCAGCTGGCACATTGTTCGTATAGAGTGCTCTTCCTATTACCTCGAAGTTCTGGAATGAGTATGGGCCTGAAGCATGGGTGCAAGCTCTCTGCAGGACAGGGCCTCCAAGCGATGCGTATGCTCCTGTATCGGAGAGTATCTCGGCCTTCAGACCATTTATCCTGCCATCCTTCCTAGCTCCTAGCGTCATGGTCATTGTCATTGGATGGCGCTTCGGATGGACCATCAGGCTCTCCTGCCTGGAAAGCTTCATGTTGACCGGACGCTTGAGAACATATGCGGCCAGCGCTGCATGGTGCTGTACGGACATGTCTTCCTTGCCACCGAATCCGCCTCCTACAAGCGTGCTCTTGATCCTGACTTTCTCCTTCGGGAGGCAGAGCATCCTTGCTATCTCTCTCTGGTCATCATATACGGACTGGTCTCCTGCATAGACAAGCACTCCATCGGCATATGGGTATCCTATCGCACACTCAGGTTCCATGAATGCATGCTCTGTGAAAGGAGTGGTGAAAGTCTCTGTTATCACGATATCGCTATCGGCAATAGCCTTGTCTGCATTTCCTCTGACGATGCGTTCAGTATCATATACATTCGATTGTCCTTGATGGACTGGAATCGTATCTTTAAGCGCATCTTGCGGGGTAAATACGCCATCCAGGACTTCGTATTCTATCCTTACTTTATCCTTAAGCTCATCCAGAGCCGCCCTCTCAGAGGCGACTACGAGGCATATAGCATCCCCGATATAGGAGGTTATATCCCCTTCAGGGATAAGCACGGGCCAGTCCTGAACGATATGTCCATGCCTATTGTATGGAACGGAATCAGCCTTGATCACCGCTACGCATCTTGGATCGGCCTTTGCCTCTTCGTCATCTATCCTTACTATTCTGCATCTAGGAGCCGGAGAACGGACTGCAGCTGCGTATAGCATGCCTTCAATCCGTATATCATCGGCAAAGATGCCAGTTCCGAGAGCTTTCTCTATGGCATCGATGCGTACCATTGTCCCAGATATCCTCGGATCGGTATCCGGAACAGGAACATCCTCATTCTCTCTGAGCATCCTAGCGGCAAGCTTTATCCCAGCCTCGATCTTAACATAGCCTGTGCATCTGCATATATTGCCGCGGATGGCTTTCCGTATCTCATCATCAGATGGATCAGGGACTTTGTCTATGAGGGCCTTTGCTGCCATGATCATACCGGGAGTGCAGAATCCACACTGCACAGCACCAGCTGTGGCGAATGCATATGAATAAACTTCCTTTTCCCTTGCAGAGAGCCCTTCGATTGTTGTTACGCTGCATCCATCAAGGCGGGATAGCTTTCTCGTGCATGCTTTGACGAGCTTACCGTCTATTATCACGGAACATGCTCCGCAGGCTCCTTCGCTGCACCCATCCTTTGTGCCTGTAAGCGATAGCTCCTCCCTGAGAAATGAAAGGAGAGTCATATCCCTTTCGATGCTGTACTGCGTTCCATTGACTATGATTGTCATAGTATCTCCTCTGGGGAACGGCCGCTTAGCTTCTGCCTGGATGGCAGCGGTCTGTGTTACCGCGTCCATTAATTATTTTCAGGCTGCAGACGGCATAAGTCAAGGTTTCAGCAATGAGTGTATGATAGAGTCATACGCATAGCCTCTTTTTCTATCTGCATATCAGAAGCCCCGTCGATCTTCAGAGCCGTAAGATAGTAGAAGACGAACCTCATGACATGGCTCTTTGTTTTCAGGGCGGAGACGCCTTCTCCGATTGAAAAGGCAAAAGCGCGGCCCGATTTATCCTTCTGCCCGATTATCCCGGCCTCCCTGTAGATGTCATTCACAACATCTCCTACTTGCTGAAGAGGGACACGCCCTTCCAGATAGAGCTTACCAAGACGTTTGCAGTCTCTCGGGGTGGTGTACTCCGGATAGCGGCGCTTCAGCCTCCTGATCGGCCTCTCGATCTCATTGAGGGACCATTCAATCGCATGGTCTCTGTTTCTTTCCGAGACGGCTTTGATCATTGGCTGCAGAAATGGTGTGCTGTAGTTGTATATCGGTTCAGGCATTAAGATTGAGGACTAATTCCTTCCTTCCGGTCTGGAGCTTCTCGAATTCGACTCCGGCGGATTTCAGCATCATCTTGCTTGCTTTCGTCTGGTCCGATTCCGCATATTTGTCGGAGAGGTATATTACTTTCTTTATCCCTGTCTGGATTATTGCCTTTGCACATTCATTGCATGGAAACAGTGCGACATACAGCGTTGCTCCCTTAAGACTTGAGATAGGTGAATTAAGTATGGCATTGAGCTCAGCATGGCAGACATATGGATACTTCGTATTGATCCAGTCTCCCTCGCGCTCCCATGGAAGCTCGTCATCAGAGCAGCCTGTCGGGAATCCGTTGTATCCGACTCCTATGATCTTCTTGTCCGGGCTTACGATGCAGGCTCCGACCTGCGTGTTTGGATCTTTGCTGCGAAGTGATGAGAGTACAGCAATTCCCATGAAGTACTCATCCCATGTTATATGATCGATTCTCTTTCCTGGCATATAGTCAACTCCTAAGTCCTGCTGATTATAATGCAGAAATTCCTTTCTGGGGAAAGAATTCTCATAATTTGTACAAATAATGAATATATTGATATATTAGAATAATACTAATCCGTATTAGGAATTTTAAAAGTGATTTAATAATGGAATCAAAGCCGAATGCATATGACCGTTGTATGAATCACATAGTAGCGGACATATATGCGACGTGAAGGCTTCTGTCGTTGTGCATTCTCATGAGAGAGCTGCATTGACAGGGACCTGCCAGACCATGGTTTCCGGCATCTGGTCTTATTCTCATCGTATGTGCAGAAGAGATGCGATGCATGGGCTATTATGCTCTGGCAGGATACGATAGCCTGTGCTCGATGCACTTTGAAAGGATTCGGGATCTTAGTGCCCATGAAGCTATTGGGTATCAGAGAATCCGCATCACTGCGTTGGTAGCTGACTGGGAACGGGAGCGATATCTTATCAGTGATTTTGGACTCTTGTCCGTTAGGATTGATTCTGCTGCACATCGCTATCAGGATTCCGAGGGATTCCAATGCAATATGCGCCGCAGACTGCATAAGTATGAATAGTGCGTGATTGCCAACAGAATAGTATGTCCGGCAGTCTTCTTGCCAGGAACCTCTTTGAATGGACTTCGTATTGCATCATAGTCTGGGGTAAGCGTATTTTGTGCCCTCTGGTATATACAGCACTATATATAGAGGTATAAATGCATTTTCAGATAATCTCCCGTGCCTATGAATGCAGCTGGAATGCCGCGATTAAATCTTTTGCAGGGAAAAGAATAAACAGGTATTGACAAAGAGAATCCGTTTCCGTATATTGGTCAAGGTGTCTGACCATGCCCTTTGAGGATTGGTCTGACAAAGAGCCAAACCGATTGCTTCAGGCGATAAGGTGGTTCCGGATGATAGGTCTTTTTCAGCATGACTCTATTGTCGTCACTCATATGCGGTGCCGACCTCTGGAAACCATTTGATAAGTTCTCAAGCAATCAGTATGTCTCGGAAACTATAAAGGCATGGGCCTTTATGAGATATCTTTTGATTTGCGGCAATGCCGCAAGGAGGAACTGATGGCTAAGGAAAAATTCGAGAGAACGAAGCCACATGTAAACGTCGGTACGATCGGACACGTCGACCACGGCAAGACCACGCTCACAGCTGCAATCACAATGCACTGCGCAAAGCTTTTCGGTGACAAGGCCCTTGCATATGATGCAATCGACAATGCACCAGAGGAGAAGGCTCGCGGTATCACCATCAACACAAGACACGTTGAGTATCAGTCCAAGAACAGGCACTATGCGCACGTTGACTGCCCGGGACACGCAGACTACATCAAGAACATGATCACTGGTGCTGCTCAGATGGATGGAGCTATTATCGTAGTAGCTGCAACTGACGGAGCTATGGCACAGACAAGAGAGCACCTTCTTCTTGCTCGCCAGGTAGGTGTACCTGCAATCATCGTATTCATCAACAAGTGCGATCAGGTTGACGATCCAGAGCTCATCGATCTCGTTGAGGAGGAGATGAGGGATCTTCTTACTGAGTATGGCTTCGACGGTGCTAACGCTCCTGTCATCAGAGGATCTGCATACCTTGCTATGACAAAGCCAGATGATCCAGAGGCTACAAAGTGCATCGACGAGCTTCTTGATGCTATGGACAGCTACATTCCGCTTCCGGAGAGAGCTGTTGATCAGCCGTTCCTTATGCCTATCGAGGACATCTTCTCGATCTCCGGCCGTGGAACAGTTGTTACTGGTAGGGTAGAGCGCGGTGTTATCCACCTCAACGATCCTGTCCAGATCATCGGTATCAGAGAGACTCAGAACACTGTTGTTACAGGCATCGAGATGTTCAACAAGCTTCTCGACGAGGGCCAGGCTGGCGATAACATCGGAGCACTCCTCCGCGGTATCGACAAGAAGGAAGTTGTCCGTGGTCAGGTTCTTGCAAAGCCAAATTCAATCACACCTCATCAGAAGTTCACAGGAACTGTATACGTTCTCTCCAAGGAAGAGGGCGGCAGACACTCCCCGTTCTTCGATGGCTACAGACCTCAGTTCTATTTCAGAACAACTGATATCACAGGTACTGTTCACCTCCCAGCTGGAAAGGAAATGGTAATGCCTGGTGATCACACAGAGATCAATGTAGAGCTTATCCACCCAGTTGCTATGGATAAGGGTCTCAGGTTCGCTATCCGTGAGGGCGGCAGAACAGTCGCTTCCGGCCAGGTTACTGAGATCACAGAGTAATCTGAATTTTATGTCTTGCCGGGGTCTTCCCCGGCAGACGATTGTTTTTTGGAGATTTTTGGAAAATGGCAAATGAAAGAATCCGGGTTAAGTTGAGAGGATTTGACGTTGAGCTTGTGGAGCAGAGCTCCAGGGCTATCGTTCAGACAGTTGTGAAGGCGGGCGCTAAGGTTTCGGGCCCAGTACCTCTCCCGACTCGTATCAACAAATATACTGTCCTCAGGTCGCCGCATGTTAACAAGAAGGCTCGTGAGCAGTTCGAGATGAGAACACACAAGAGATTGATTGACATTCTGGATCCCACGCAGAAGGTAGTGGAAGCCCTGATGAAACTTGAACTCCCTGCAGGTGTGGACGTAGAAATCAGACAGTAAAGTTGAGGTAAGAGATGTTAGGGCTTATCGGCAAAAAAGTTGGAATGACACAGGTGTTTGATGCTAATGGCAGACTCACTCCTGTGACTGTTATCAAGATAGAGGACAACGTAGTCATCGCAAACAGAACTGAAGAGAAGAATGGCTACTCAGCAGCAGTGCTGGGCACAGGTGCTATGAAGAAGAGCACAATCACAAAGCCATATGCTGGCCAGTTCAAGGATATAGAAGTCAAGAAGACCGTAATGGAGTTCAGGGATTTCGATAACGAGGTTGCAGTAGGCGATGTCCTCGGAGTGGATCTCTTCAAGGATGTCACTTTCGTTGATGTAACAGGAACTAGCAAGGGTAAAGGCTACCAGGGCGGTATGAAGCGCTATGGCTTCGGCGGCGGTAGAGCAACCCACGGCTCAAAGTTCCACAGGGATCTCGGTGGTACTGCTATGTCATCGACTCCTTCCCATACATTCAAAGGCCATCGCATGGCTGGACACATGGGCAACGAGAAGACAACCGTGCAGAATCTCAGGGTAGTTGCAGTGGACAGCGAGATGCAGGTTCTTATGGTAAAGGGTGCAATTCCAGGCCCTGCTCAGAGCACTGTAGTCGTCAAGAAAGCGGTTAAGAAGTAAGAGGCAGAGTATGGAACAGAAAGTATATTCCATTGATGGAAAGGAATCCGGAACAATCGAGCTTTCCGATGCTGTATTCGGTGTACAGGTATCGACAGGTTCGATCTACCATGCCATAAGGAACGAGGCAGCCAACCGCCGCGTTGGAACTGCCTGCACAAAGACCCGTGCTGAGGTCAATTACAGCAACACGAAGCCTTACAAGCAGAAGGGTACAGGTAATGCACGCCGCGGAGACAAGAAGTCTCCTATCGCAGTTGGCGGTGGCACAATCTTCGGACCAAAGCCGAGGGATTACTCCTATTCCCTTCCAAAGAAGGTCAAGAGACTTGCAATGAAGAGTCTCCTTACTCTCGGAGTACAGGAAGAGAGACTTGTCGTTGTTGATGATTTCACAACAGCTGGCAAGACAAAGGAGATCATGGCAATCATCAAGGCTTTCGGGACAGAGAACCAGCGCACGCTCATCATCATGGGTTCTGACGATACAATGATCCGCCGTGCTGCAAGGAACATCCCGAATGTGCATGTCCAGGCATATGACAAGCTCTCTGCTAAGGAGCTTCTCTACGGAAGGAAGATTCTCGTCCTCAAGGGGGCAGCTTCCAATCTCAACAGCTTCTATGGTGAGAGATAAGGAGACAGGAAGATGAGAGCAGATAGAGTAATCATTGAACCAATCCTCAGTGAGAAGTCCAACCTCATGAGAGAGGGTGAGTGCAAGAAGTATGTTTTCCGTGTAGATCCAGCAGCTAACAAGTTCGAGATCATGGCAGCTGTCAAGGAGATCTTCAACGTGGACTGCACAAAGTGCAATGTGATGAATGTCGGCGGCAAGCCGAAGTTCTCCAGGGGCAAGGGCGGATATATCAAGGGATATACCCCATCCTGGAAGAAGGCAATCGTAACCCTGGCCAAGGGACAGCAGATCCAGGCCATCGAAGGTGTATAAGGAGATAAGGAAGAATGGCTCTTAAGAAATTCAAACCAAATACTCCGGGTCTCCGTCAGAGAAGCGTGCTTGTACGCTCCGAAATCACCGCGCAGAAGCCTGAGAAGTCCCTTACAGTGAGCCTCTCAAAGAAGGCAGGTCGCGATACATTCGGCCGCATCAGCGTACGCCGCCGCGGCGGTGGCCACAAGAGGGCTTACAGAATCATTGATTTCAAGAGGGATAAGTATGGCGTACCAGGAATTGTAAAGACAATCGAGTACGATCCGAACAGAAGCGTAAACATCGCTCTTGTATTCTACAAGGATGGCGAGAAGCGCTATATTCTTGCTCCGAAGGGAATCAAGGTAGGTACAGAGATCATGTCAGGACCAGCAGCTCCGCTCACAGTCGGAAATGCTCTTCCTCTGAAGAATATCCCGCTTGGTCTCCAGGTTCACAACGTCGAGCTTACGCTTGGCCGCGGTGGACAGCTTGTCCGCTCTGCTGGTCTTGCAGCAAGTGTTGTGGCTAAGGAAGGTGACTATGTCACGCTCCGCCTCCCATCAGGTGAGATGAGAATGGTCTTCGGCGAGTGCTATGCTACAATCGGCACACTTGGCAACGAGGATCACATGAATGTCTCCCTCGGAAAGGCTGGTGTTTCAAGATACCTCGGAAGAAGACCGAAGGTCAGAGGTGTTGTCATGAACCCGATCGATCATCCGCATGGTGGTGGTGAAGGCAAGACAGCTGCAGGACGTCATCCGGTAACTCCATGGGGTAAGCCGACCAAGGGTGGTAAGACCCGTTCAAAGAAGAAGCCTTCCAACAGCTTCATCGTGAAGAGACGCAAGTAGTTCAGGAGATAGAAAGTGGCAAGATCGATAAAGAAAGGTCCTTTCATTGAAGCAAAGCTCCTTAAGAGGATCGAGGAATCAAACAAGACTGGTCAGAAGCAGATGATCAAGACATATTCCCGCAGCTCTACCATTATTCCGGAGATGGTTGGTTTCACTATTTCCGTCTATAACGGCAAGACCTGGGTTCCTGTTTATGTAACAGAGAACCTTGTAGGCCACAAGCTCGGTGAGTTTGCGCCGACCCGCATTTTCCGCGGCCATGCATCTGACAAGAAGGTTAAGTAGTAGGTGGTATGATGGAAACTAAGAAAGGTTATAGAGCAGTTGCCAAGTACATTCTGGTATCTCCTTCGAAGGTGCGCCCTGTAGCTGACCTTGTCAGGGGCAAGGGGTATGTCGAAGCTGTTGCCATTCTTGAGGCAATGCCGCAGAAGGGTGCAAGGCTCATTCTGAAAGTTCTCAAGTCCGCAGGTGCCAACGCATTGAACCAGAACAGGAAGCTCGATGAGGATTCACTCGTCATCTCCTGTCTGAAGATCGATGACGGTCCTCGTCTCAAGAGAGTCTGGCCGCGTTCCCATGGAAAGCGTGACATACTCCTCAGGAGGATGTCTCATATAACAGTCGTCGTAGATGAGAAGGTGGGAAGATAATGGGCCAGAAAGTTAATCCTATTGGACTTAGATTAGGTATCAATAAGACCTGGATGTCGAAGTGGTATGTCGATCCCAGGGAGTATGCAGACACCCTTCATGAGGATCTCAAGCTCAGAAAGGCTCTTCTTGCAGCTCCTGAGGTAAGCGGTGCAGAGATCAGCGAAGTCGAGATCATCCGCAAGCCGCAGCGCATCACTCTCGTTGTAGGAACAGCACGTCCTGGCATCATCATCGGTGCAAAGGGTGCAAACGTCGAGAAGCTTTGCGAGAAGATGCAGAAGCTGACGGAGAAGAAGGTCCAGATCAAGATCAAGGAGATCAAGAAGGCAGAGTGCAATGCACAGCTCGTAGCTCAGAACATTGCCCGCCAGCTTGAGAACCGCGGTGCTTTCCGCCGTGCTATGAAGAATGCCATCTCAAGGGCACGCACAGCTGGTGTTGAGGGTATCAAGGTGAAGTGCTCCGGCCGTCTTGGCGGTGCTGAGCTCTCCAGAACGGAGTGGATGAAAGAGGGAAGAGTTCCTCTCCACACTCTCCGCGCTGATATCGATTATGGATTCGCAACAGCCAATACATCATTCGGATGCATCGGCGTCAAGGTATGGATCTTCAATGGTGAGATCTATGATCATGCGAAGGCTGAGGATGAGACTGTCGGAACGCTTGTAAAGAAGAAGACAGCTGAGACCGCAGAGGCAAGGAGTTAGTTCGATGCTTAGTCCTAAGAGAATAAAGTTCAGAAAGAAGCAGCGCGGAACACGCGATGCAGTTGCCCACAGAGGCAATACACTGGCATTCGGAGAGTACGGACTCATGGCTACCGAGCCAAGGTGGATTACAAACCGCCAGATCGAGGCTGCCCGTGTTGCTATGACACGTCACGTAAAGCGTGGTGGAAAGGTCTGGATCCGCATCTTCCCTGATATGCCTTATACGAAGAAGCCTGCTGAAACAAGGCAGGGAAACGGAAAGGGCAGCCCTGAGGGATGGGTTGCAGTCGTCAAGACCGGAGCCATCATGTTCGAGATGGGTGGAGTCGAAGAGGGACTCGCAAGAGAGGCTCTTACACTCGCTGCTTCGAAGCTCCCAATCAAGACGAAGTTCGTCGCCCGTTCGGAAATGGAGTGATTTATGAAGAAGTCTTATAAGGATCTCAGCTATAAAGAGCTTGAGGCTGAGCGCGATAAGCTCAGGAAGGAACTGGTGAATATGAGGCTGCAGAAGGTTCTCGGACACCTCGATAACCCCATGGCTCTCAGGACGACCAGAAGGGATATTGCCCGCTTGAATACCCGTATCCATGCAATCGATATCGGTATAGCTAAGGCATCGAAGTAGGAGATACGGAATGACAGCTAATAAGAAGAGGATGACCGGGCTTGTGGTCAGCGACAAGATGGATAAGACCATCGTCGTGGAAGTCACCAACAGGACTCTCCACCCGATTTACAAGAAGTATGTGGTCTCCACCAAGAAGCTTAAGGCCCATGATGAGAATAATGACGCGCACATCGGGGACACGGTCCGCGTTGTTGAGAGCCGCCATATCAGCAAGGACAAGTGCTGGAGACTTGAGGAAATCGTCGCCAGGGCACGCTAAAGGAGAAAAGTCATGGTACAGATGCAGACTTATCTTAACGTCGCAGATAACAGCGGTGCAAAGCGTGTGCAGTGCATCAAGGTTCTCGGCGGCAGCCATCGCTATGTTGCAGGCGTTGGCGATATCATTGTAGTAGCCGTGAAGGACGCTCTGCCGAACGGAGCCATCAAGAAGGGTGATGTTCTCAAGGCAGTTATTGTCCGCACGAAGAAGGAATACCGCAGACCTGACGGTACATACATCAGGTTCGATGACAATGCTTGCGTTATCATCGACGCCAACAATAACCCGCGCGGTAAGCGTATCTTCGGACCAGTTGCGAGAGAGCTTCGTGATAACTACATGAAGATCGTTTCACTTGCGCCGGAAGTGTTGTAGGAGACTGAGAATGAGACTGAAGAAAGACGACACAGTCAAGATCATTGCCGGAAAGGACAAGGGCCGCACCGGTAAGATCATCAAGGTAGATCCGGAGAATGAGAGGGTCTACGTCCAGGGTGCCAACATGGTCATGAAGACTCAGAAGAAGAGGACTCAGCAGGACAAGGGCGGCATCGTGGAAATCGAGGCTCCGATCCATGTTTCCAACGTTCAGCTTGTTTCTAAGGACAAGGTTTCAAGGGTAGGATACAGGATCGAGAACGGAAAGAAGGTCCGTTACGCAAAGAAGACAGGAGAGGTGCTCTAATATGGCAGAGGAAAAGTTCGTACCGAATTTCAAGAGGAAGTACACTGAGACTGTTGCACCTCAGCTTATGAAGGACTTTGCTTTCAAGTCTGTGATGCAGATCCCTAAGCTTGAGAAGATCACAGTGAGCGTAGGCGTAGGTGAGGCTACAACAAACAAGAAGCTTCTCGATGCTGCTGTGAAGGAGCTTGAGCAGATCACTGGCCAGCATGTTGTCAAGACAAAGGCCAGGAAGTCCATCGCAAACTTCAAGGTCAGGGAAGGTCAGGAGATCGGCGCCATGGTTACCCTTCGCGGTGACAATATGTGGTATTTCCTCGAGCGCCTTATCTGTATCGCTCTTCCACGCGTCAAGGACTTCAAGGGCGTTAACCCGAATGCTTTTGATGGACACGGGAATTACTCTCTCGGCATCACCGAGCAGATAATCTTCCCAGAGATCGACTATGACAAGATCGAGAGGATCAGCGGCCTTAACATTGCTATCGTAACGACAGCAGAGACCGATGAGCAGGGTTTTGCGCTTCTCAAGGCTCTTGGCATGCCGTTTGCAAAGTAAGGAAGGGAATAGAAGATGGCAAAGAAGTCTCTGATTATAAAAGCTAAGAAGGATCCGAAGTTCTCGACACGCAGCTATAACCGCTGCAGGATCTGCGGACGCCCTCGTGGATATATGCGCCAGTTTGATATGTGCAGAATCTGCTTCAGGAAGCTGGCCAGCGAAGGCCAGATCCCTGGCGTAACCAAGTCGAGCTGGTAGGAGTTAAGTATGGCAGTTAGTGATCCAATTGCAGATATGCTGACTAAGATCAGGAATGCTAGTCAGTCTAAGCATGAGAAGGTAGATGTAACAGCCTCGAATCTTAAGCTTCAGATCGTCAAGATCCTTAAGAACGAGGGTTTCATCAAGAACTTCAAGAAGGTTACCAAGGACGATGTCACATACATCAGGATCTTCCTCAAGTACACAGAGGACCAGACTCCTGTCCTGCACGGCCTTGAGCGTATCTCCACACCTGGTAGACGCGTATACTGCGGCTACAAGGATATGCCTTCCGTATATAACGGAATCGGCGTTGTGGTAGTCTCTTCATCGACAGGTGTCATCACCGGCAAGAAGGCTAAGGAAGCCAAGGTCGGCGGTGAGCTGATCTGCACAATCTGGTAAGGAGGAATCGATGTCTAGAATTGGTAAGCTCCCCATCCAGATCCCTGAGAAGGTATCAGTTGCAGTCGATGGGCTTAATGTAACCGTAACCGGTCCGAAGGGCACTCTCTCAACAATGACGAGACCTGAGGTAAAGGTTGAGGTCAAGGATAATGAAGTTCTTGTCACCAGATACAATGATGAGAAGGAGTCAAGAGGATATCATGGGCTTTACCGCCAGCTGATCAACAACATGATCGTAGGCGTGTCCCAGGGTTACCAGAAGTCGCTTCTTATCAATGGTGTAGGATACAGAGCAGAGGTCAAGGGCGATATCGTTGCATTCGCTCTCGGCTATTCGACTCCGATTGAGTATGTCATTCCTAAGGGAATCACAATCACCGCTGATGGTCCAGCTAAGCTCATCGTCAGTGGAATCGACAAGGCTCAGGTCGGTAAGGTTGCTGCTGAAATCCGTTCCCTCAGAGGCCCAGAGCCTTACAAGGGCAAGGGAATCAAGTACGAAGACGAGACAATCCGCCGCAAGGTCGGTAAGTCCGGTGGTAAGAAATAAGGCGGTTTAGAGTATGAACAGAATGGTTGATAAAAGAAGAAGGCACCTCAAGAGGAAGGCCCACATCAGGAAGAGAGTATCCGGGACCGCCTCAAGGCCGAGGATGACTGTCTTCAGGTCAAACTACCATATGTATGTCCAGGTTATCGATGATATGGCTGGCAGGACTCTTGCCTCAGCTTCCACCGTCGAGGCCGATCTCAGGGAACTCAGGAATACTGTTGCCAATGCTGAGAAGCTTGGTGAGATCATCGGAAAGAGACTCCTTGAGAAGAATATCGACAGCGTTGTCTTCGATCGCAATGGTTATATCTACCATGGTATCGTAAAGGGTATCGCTGACGGCGCAAGAAAAGCCGGGATCAAGTTCTAGGAGATCGTATGGATAGGGCAAAAGATAGAGAAGTCAAAGACGGAGCTATTGAGAAGCTCGTCAAGCTCAATCGTGTAGCCAAGGTTGTAAAGGGCGGTAAGAATTTCTCGTTCTCAGCGCTTGTTGTCGTCGGTTATGGCGACGGCCGTGTCGGATATGGCTTCGGCAAGGCCAACGATGTCACCGATGCAATCAGAAAGGCTACAGAGAAGGCTAGAAACAGCATCATCACAGTGCCTCTTAAGGGTACGACTATCCCTCACGAGATCGTCGGCAATTTCAAGAGCGCATCTGTTCTCCTTCGCCCGGCTGTTCCGGGAACTGGAGTTAAGGCAGGCGGAGCAGTTCGTCTCGTATGCGATGCAGCTGGTATCAGGGATGTCCTTTCGAAGTCCCTTGGTTCCAGGAATGGCATCAATACAGTAAAGGCGACATTCGATGCTCTCGAGCACATGTTCGATGCAGGTGCTGTCGCTAAGACAAGAGGCAAGACTCTTAAGGAAATGTGGAGCTGATTATGGCTAAGGAGATCAAGATAACACTCGTAAGGGGGCTGTCGGGAACTCTCCCCGTCCAGAGGAAGACCATCAAGGCACTCGGACTGGGCAAGATCTCCAGCTCGGTTGTACGCGAGGCCAATCCTGTCAATCTTGGCATGGTCCGCGTTGTTTCCCATCTTGTAAAGGTGGAGGAGGTCTGAAATGGCACAGATTGTAAAGCCTCTTGGCGCTACAAAGCGCAAGACTATAGTAGGACGCGGAGCTTCTTCCAAGGGAAGAGCCTGCGGCCGTGGCCATGATGGACAGAACAGCCGCTCCGGCGGTGGAGTCCGTCTCGGATTCGAAGGCGGACAGATGCCTCTCTACAGGCGCATCGCCCGCCGCGGTTTCTCGAACTACCCATTCAAGATCGAGAGACAGGCAATTTCTCTTTTCACTCTTGATGCAGTCTATGCTGAGGGTGAGACAGTCTCTGATGAGACACTCAGGGAGAAGGGACTTCTCAAGGGTCACACATCGGAGGCAAAGATCCTTTCCGATGGAGAGATCACAAAGAAGCTCACTATCGAGGGTGTGAAGGTTTCTGCAGCTGCTCAGGAGAAGATCAAGGCAGCAGGCGGCGAGATCAAGTAAGAGGACTGTCATGGCAAACACTCTGGTAGAAATGTTCAGAATGAAAGACATAAGGAAGAAGATACTCTTCACTCTCGGTATCCTTGCGGTAACGAGGGTGGGAGCAGCTCTCCCGATCCCAGGCATCAATCCTGGAGCTGTTCTTTCATACTTCGAGGAATTCTCGAACTCATTTACGGATTACCTGAACTTCTTCTCCGGCGGTGCTTTCGCGAACTTCTCGATATTCATGCTTGGCGTAATGCCATACATCAGCACTCAGATCATCATGCAGCTGCTGATGCTTGTCATTCCTTCGCTTAAGAAGCTCGCGCAGGATCCGCAGGGATCTAAGAAGATCCAGCAGTATACCCGCTACGGGACTGTCCTGGTCTGCGTAATCCAGTCGCTTGCCGCATCCGTCTACGCACGCAGCATCCCTGGTGCGATCATGATTGGCACTGTTCCATTCACAATCGTGTCGATCATCTCCGTAACAGCAGGCTCGATGCTCATGGTATGGCTTGGTGAGAAGATCACGCAGTTTGGCGTCGGAAACGGTGTCTCTCTCCTGATCTTCGCAGGTATCGTCGCCCGCATTCCTTCTGCGGTCTATACAATGATCGTGGAAATCAGAAGCGGAATGATGAATCCTGTTGGTCTTATTGTTGTTGTAATCATGTTCTTC
Organism: uncultured Spirochaetaceae bacterium; assembly: GCA_944389505.1. GTDB lineage: Bacteria > Spirochaetota > Spirochaetia > Sphaerochaetales > Sphaerochaetaceae > Ornithospirochaeta. The sequence continues at coordinate 129,690 of CALXMP010000001.1, read as the reverse complement.
TTCGTCATTGCTCTCGTAGTCTATGAGGAGAAAGGACAGAGGAAGATTCCAGTACAGTACTCAAGAAGAGTTGTTGGAAGAAGGATGTATGGTTCCCAGAGTTCCTATATCCCATTTAAGATCAACCCATCCGGAGTTATCCCTGTAATCTTCGCATCGACACTTCTTTCGTTCCCTCTGCAGATCGGCTACAACTCGAATATCGGGTGGCTCAGGGCTATTGCGGATTTCCTTGATCCTCAGGGTGCTCCGTACCTGATCATCTATACAGCACTGATCATCGCGTTTGCATTCTTCTATACGCAGGTCAGCCTGAACCCGATTGAGATGGCCAAGAATATCCGCGATAACGGAGGCTCGATCCCTGGAGTAAGGAATGAGAAGCTTGAGGAGTACCTTACAAAGGTTCTTAACCGCATCGTTCTCCCTGGCGCTATCTTCCTTGCGTTCATCGCATTGATCCCTACGCTCATCCAGATGTTCTTTGATTTCCCGCAGAATGTTGCTATGCTTTTCGGCGGAACTTCGCTTATCATTCTTGTAGGCGTTGACCTCGAGACGATGAGACAGCTTGACGCTTTGATGAAGATGCATCATCATGAGGGATTCGTGGACGCAAAGAAGCGCAGACTCAAGAAATTCTAAGGAGCTTAGGCTATGAAAGTTAGAGCTAGTGTCAAACCGATTTGTGACAAGTGCAAGGTAATCAGACGTGCTGGTGTTGTACGCATTATCTGCGAGAACCCGAAGCACAAGCAGAGACAGAAATAGAGGAGGCCATGAATGGCACGTATAGCGGGTGTTGACCTGCCGAATAAGGCAGTTAAGATAGCACTTACATATATCTATGGTATCGGCAGGACTTCTGCTGCCGATATCTGCAAGAAGACGAACATTGATCCGGATGTCAGAATCAATACTCTCTCATCGGATGAGCTTGCTCTTCTGAGAAAGGTCATTGAAGAGGACTACAAGATCGAGGGACATCTCCGCACTGAAGTTGCCCTTAACATCAAGAGACTGATGGATATCGGCTGCTACAGGGGACTCAGGCACAGGAAGGGACTCCCTGTCAGAGGTCAGAGGACAAAGACCAATGCCAGGACCAGAAAGGGCCGCAAGAAGACTGTTGCGAACAAGAAGAAGTAAGGGCAGGTGAGAAATGGCTAACGTAAAGAAGAAGACAAAGAAGACCGTCATTGAGGGAAATGTCTACATCCAGGCAACCTTCAACAATACGATCATCACAGTTACAGACCTTACAGGGAATGCGATAGCATGGGCTTCTGCTGGCGGACTCGGATTCCGTGGCGCAAAGAAGTCTACTCCGTATGCAGCACAGACAACGTGCGAGACTGCGGCAAAGAAGGCGATGGATTTCGGCCTCAAGGAAGTGAACGTATTCGTTAAGGGGCCAGGTGTTGGACGTGAGAGCGCAATAAGGACACTCGGTGTTCTTGGACTCAAGGTCCGCACAATCAGGGACGTTACCCCGATTCCCCACAACGGCTGCCGTCCTCGCAAGACACGCCGTGTCTGATTGACTGCGGGTTTTCCCGCAGCTGTGTAATAAGGAGCAATAATGGCTAGGAAAAATCTTCTCAAGGGATTCAAGAGACCTTCTGGGATCACATCAGATCACACCGTCTCGACATCCGACTACGGCAAGTTCGTCGCATATCCGTTCGAGAGGGGATTCGGAACAACGGTTGGAAACACGCTCCGCCGCGTTCTCCTTTCCTCAATCCAGGGCTATGCCGTGACAGCAATCCGCTTCACGACATTCGGCAATGCGGATCATAGCGAGCCTCATATGGTTACATCTGAGTTTGAGCCGCTCCGTGGTGTCAGGGAGGATATCAGCGATATCATTGCAGCCATTAAGAAACTGCAGATCAGCATGCCTGAGGAGAGTGAGGGTACAGTGCTTGTAATCCCCTGCAAGGGACCTGGTGTCATCACCGGCAAGGATTTCGAGCGCGATATGGTCAAGGTGACAAATCCTGACCTTCCTATCTTCACGATGATGGATGACTGCGATCTTGAGATGGAGGTCCAGATTGACCTCGGCAGGGGCTATGTTCCTTCCGAGCTCAACGAGAAGTACTCTGAGGAGCCTGGAGTGATATCAATCGATGCATTCTATTCTCCTGTTAAGAGAGTCAGATACTCTATCGAGCCGACAAGGGTCGGTCAGAGGAATGACTATGAGAAGCTCACTCTCGAGATCTGGACAGATGGAACTATCACTCCGGAGAATGCGCTTGGCGAAGCTGCAAAGATCGTAAAGGAGCACTTCACGATCTTCATCAACTTCGATGAGGGTAAGATCTGCACAACCGAGGAAGCCGACGAGGAAGAGGCTAGGATCAGGGATCTTCTCAATACTCCTGTAGAGGAGCTTGAGCTTACTGTCCGTTCCTCCAACTGCCTCAAGAATGCCGGCATTAAGACCATCGGAGATCTGGCTAGGAAGACTGAGGATGAGATTGCCAAGACACGCAACTTCGGAAAGAAGTCGCTTTCTGAGATCAAGGACAAGCTCAGGGAGTGGGGTCTTACACTCGGCATGACAGACTTCAGTGTATTAAAGACGTCTATCAAAGTTCCAGAGAACAAGGAAGAGGAAAACAATGAAGCATAGAATCGGATTCAATGCGCTTTCCCGCAAATCAAGTCAGCGCAAAGCACTTATGCGCAGCATGGTTACTTCCCTTCTCAGATATGAGAGGATTGAGACAACCAAGGCTAAGGCACTTGAGGTAAGGAAGATGGCTGAGAAGCTGATCACACGCGGCAAGACGGACTCTGTCCACAATCGCCGTGTTGCAGCACGCTACATCTATGATGAGACTGTTGTGAACAAGCTTTTCAAGGAAATCGGACCTCTCTTCGCAGAGAGAAATGGCGGATATACCCGCATACTCAAGACTGGAAACAGACTTGGCGATGCAGCTGAGATGGTCATACTCGAGCTTGTCGAGAAGACAAAGAAGGAAGAGAAAGCTGCAAAGAAGGCTGACAAGAAAGCCGACAAGGCCGAAGCAAAGTAAGGCCATGCTTCAGTAGAAGCAGAACGACAGGGACATTTCCCTGAAGCCGTCACCGTGTGTGGCGGTTTTTATTTGCCCAGATATGATGTTTCCGATAATCTTTGTAGGATATGTTACATAATTCTTGACTACTCCCCCCCCGGTATTGGGCATACTGGTATCAATGGAGGGCGTGGGTTTTATGAAAAAGACTCGTTTAGGTTTAGCCATTGTTATTTGTTTAGGTATTTTTGCCTCATCTTGTTCGCAATATAGGTTTATACCATTTTTCCCACCTGAGGATGATACAACACCGTATGATGTAGGTTCTTCTGAGGATCTTGAATCAATGCTTGAAACAACTGGAAATGCTCGTCTTACATCAGATATTGATATAATAAGTCCTATGGATCTGGAAGAAGGAAGGTCATATAATATCGATCTGAATGGAAATAAGATTGCATTTGATGTGGGCGGATCTATGGCAATTGGCAATGGAGTAAGTTTATCAATTTCAGATGGAGATGTTGAAGCTTCCTATCCATCTGAGGATAATGATTCTTATGGTTCTCATGGCTGTATCGGTATTCAAGAGAATGGTACATTGAAATTGACCAATGTTGATTTGGTCGCTGATTCAAGTGCAATTGCAATAGGCTCTACGAACGAGACCCCATCAGGGGTTAAATTAAAGATTAATAATTCAACTATAAGGGCAAATGGCGTATACACAATTGCAACAAATGCTAATAAATACGATTCTGGTGCATTTATCCCAATTAATATAGAAATTATTGATTCTGAGCTTATTGCAACAGGAAAAGATGATAATGATAGTTGTGGATTACTGATTAATGTACCTGGTAATCTTACTATCAGAAACTCAAAAATCACGGGTGACCGGCAGGGACTGGTTGTCAGAGGCGGTAATGCTGAAATTATCAACAGCACTATTTCAACAACAGGAAAATATACAGGATCCAATTACTATTTTAATGATAATTGGGGGCCTGGGAATGAGGTTCCTTTTGCAGCTCTTGTTGCTGGAAACAGGGGAGGAACTTCTTATGCATATGATACATCTTGCATAGTTAAGAACTCCGTTCTGACTGTTAAGGCAGGGGCCAATGCACGTACAGTATATATATCCAGCAACGGCAGCAACTCGGCAAGAATCTCTTTTGATGCAGATTGTGATTCTGCATATGCAAAAACTATAAAAGAGCGTTCTTATTGGGGTGAGAATACATATCTCAATGAAGAGAAACTTACTGCGAAAAATACGTGATAGGGAAGTTTATCTTTAACAATAATCAGAATGCGATGCCCGAGGATGATTTCTTCGGGCATTTGTATTGAAGGCAGTGACTTTGTTAAGGCATGGCCAAGGGCAAAGATTATATATAGTTTCTGTGTTTTCTGTTCTAAATAATGCTCCAAAAATGTATGATGACAGTATGGAGGTAACCCCGGATAGGTAGTTCTGCATTGACAGCTACGGCGCTTTGGGGCAATATCAGAATATTAAGTCAGAGAGGAGGAATGAATATATGGCAACATTATTGATTTCTCTCCTATGTTTATGCTTAGGTATTGCAATTGGCGTTGTAGCCCGTTGGATATATGCCAAGTCAAAGCTGACTTCGGCAGAACAGAAAGCTCAGAGGATCTCGGATGAGGCTGTCTCAAAGGCAGAGGCTCAGTCCAGGGAAATCCTCCTTGAAACCCGTGATAAGCTTCTGAAAGAACAGCAGCAGCAGGAGCGGGAAGCTAGAGAGAGACGATTTGAGCTGCAGAAATCCGAGAGGAGGCTTCTGCAGAAAGAGGAAAATCTTGATCATAGGCAGGAAGAGCTTGAAAAGATAAAGCAGCAGCTTGGAGAGAGAGATGAAGCCCTCGGCAGAAAAGAGAAAGAAGCTGAGGAGACGATGGAGAATCTGCGTTCGGAGCTTGAGCGTGTTGCATCGATGACCCGTGAGGAAGCAAAGAATCTCATCATCGAGGAGATGAAGAGGGATGCTGAGCATGATGGACAGGTCTATGTCAACAAAATCGAGCAGGAGGCTCAGATTCAGGCCGATAAGGTTGCTCGTGATATCATCGTGACATCAATCCAGCGTCTTGCCACAGAGGTTTCCGGAGAGACTACTACTGCTTCTGTATCGCTTCCAAGCGATGAGATGAAGGGAAGGATCATTGGGCGTGAGGGTAGGAATATCCGCACCCTGGAGACGCTTACCGGTGTTGATATCATCATCGATGATACTCCTGAGGCCGTTGTTATCTCCTGTTTCGATCCTGTCAGGAAGGAGATTGCAAGGGTTGCTCTTGAGCGTCTTGTCCAGGACGGACGTATCCATCCAGCCCGCATCGAAGAGGTTGTCAACAAGGTATCTAAGGAAGTTGGCCGCGTAATCGTTGATGAGGGAGAGAAGGTCGTGTTCGATCTCGGTATCCATAACATGGGACCAGAGATGATCCGTGCGCTTGGTCGTCTCCACTTTAGAACGAGCTATGGACAGAATGTGCTTCTGCACTCAAAGGAAGTCGCAATACTTGCTGGCATGATCGCCTCTGAAGTCGGTGCGGATCCTGAGATTGCGAAGCGCGGTGGTCTTCTCCATGATATCGGCAAGGGAGCTGAGACAGAGAGCGAAGCCAACCATGCAGAGATTGGCGGTGAGCTTGTTAAGCGCCTCGGAGAGGATCCAAGGGTCATCAACTGCGTTCTTGCTCACCACAATGATGTCGAGCCAAGCTGTATAGAGTCTGTTATCGTACAGGTTGCGGATGCAATCTCTGCAGCCCGCCCCGGTGCTAGACGTGAGAGCCTCGATAACTATATCAAGCGCCTTGAATCCCTAGAGGGAATCGCAAAGAGCTTCGATGGTGTCGATAATGCTTTCGCTATCCAGGCAGGCAGAGAGCTCAGAATCATGGTGAACAGCGAGAAGATCGGAGATGATCAGGCCAGAACAATCGCGAAGGGCATAGCTGAGAGAATTGAGGCTGAGCTGAGGTATCCTGGCAAGATCAAGGTCACGATTATAAGAGAGACAAGATTCACAGAGTATGCGAGGTAATTTGTGAAGAGTGATACGGTACGTGTTCTGATGATAGGAGATGTCTCAGGCAAAGCCGGAATGGGAGCCCTTTTCCTGGGGCTCTCTTCATTTGTCAGAGAGCATAAGATAGATATCGTTATTGCCAATGGCGAGAATGCCGCTGGTGGATTTGGCATAACTGCGGAGGATTACAGATCTTTCAAGGGAATGGGCATCGATGTAATAACAAGCGGAAACCATATCTGGCAGAAGGATGATATCATCCCGGTGCTTGATTCAGCAGAGGATATCCTGCGTCCTATAAACTATCCAGAGCCATGCCATGGCAAGGGTTATACAATCAGGAAGAAAGGTTCGCTCTCGTTTGCTGTCATAAATGCCCAGGGGCGTATGATGATGGCTCCGATCGATGATCCTATGAAGCGCATTCAGGAAGCTCTTAGGAATATCCCGAAGGAGACCAGGCTCATCTTCGTCGATTTCCATGCAGAGAGCACAGAGGAGAAGGAAGCAGCTGCATTCTATTTCGATGGCAAGGTGACAGCGCTGGTCGGAACGCATACACATGTGCAGACAGCCGATGAGAAGATACTCCCGGGCGGGACTGCCTATATCTCAGACCTTGGTCTTACCGGTGTGCTTGATGCAGTTATCGGTTCTGATCCTGCGAAGTCGATTGAGCGCCAGATGACGCAGCTTCCGATGAAGAGCGAGGTCTCCGATGGCAAAGGCAATATCCAGGGGGTTATAATCACAGCTGACGCATCTACAGGCAAGGCTGTATCAATCGAGCGCTTCACACTCTGAATCCAGAAGCATTCCCTCAATCATTATCCGGATATGCTTTGCATCGGTATTTGCCTTTATTGTGAGAGCTATCTCCTCGAATGCTTCCTCTGGGGCATCCGAAAGCTCTTTGGAGAAATCCGCGAATGCATATCCATTCTTTACTGAAATCCCGATGAGCTTTGTCCTATCGGGTATATATGAGACCAGCCCGTCTGCAAGATCCTCTGCAGTCTCATCGAGAAGCAGAGCTTCCATTGCCAGATGCAGCCTGTCGCTTAGGATAGGGCATTTGATTGTCCGTTCCGTCATCACAGGCCCTGATACAGAATGGAGGCAGATAGGGAAGGTCTCTGTCCTATCCTTTTCCTCAAGGTACATCATAATATGCCTGTCCAGCTCAAGCGATGCGGCTACGGAGCTGAATCTGAGCAGGATGGATGCGGCAGCCACTGCGATGAGGATTACTATAAGGGTGACTGCAATGGCTGTGTATCGTATATGACCCCTTCTTGCGGACATGCTGGTATTTTACAATCATGCTGGTCCATCATCAAGGTATTGCGCTTCCATGCTTTGACAGATGGGTAAAGGCGGGGGTAGAATCATCCCATGGTCCAGAAGACAGGCATAGGGGTATCGCAAGGGGCAGTAATAGCTGAGGCTGCTGTCCTGAGGCATAGCGGATTTGGAGTGGAGCACGTCACTGTGGAGGATATCGACAGTGAGCTTGCTGTATTCTCCTCTGCCCTGAATTCCGCATTCTCATCCCTTGATGCAACACTTGTCTCATCCGAGGATGAGAAAGCCATGCTTATGACTCTCAGGGCCATGCTTTCCGATCCTGAATATACCGGACTGATAAAGGATAACATCAAGGAAAGGAATTACAATGCCGCATGGGCGGTTGAAGCTGCCACGGAGAAATATGCCTCGATGCTTGATAAGATGGGCGATGGGTATTTCACTGAGCGTGCCAGCGATATCAGGGATGCGGGATACATACTGATAGAGGCAATAGCAGGCGAATCGATATCCGCATTCCACCTCACAAAGCCTTCAATCCTTGTTGCTGACTACCTTCTTCCTTCTGAGTTTCTCAGACTCGATAGGAAATTCCTTAGAGGCCTTTGTCTTGATGGGGGTGGTAAGACAAGCCACATCGCGATTCTCTCCCGTTCTGCTGATATCCCGGCAGTCTTTGCTCTTGGGGATTTCTCCATCTATGCGGAGAATGGCATGACGATAGCGATGGACGGCAAGTATGGTACCGCCGTCCTCGATCCTCAGAAGAAGGTTCTTTCGGAATACAGAAAGCGCTGCGATGCCGCGGCAAGGGCTGAGGCAGATCTCCAGAAAGGGGCAGGACTTCCTGCCGAGACGGTAGATGGCTTCAGAATCCGGCTCATGTGCAACATCGAGGGTGTGGAGGGAATCGATGGGGCAATCTCATCAGGAGCTGAAGGCATAGGGCTTTTCCGCACCGAGTTTCTTGCCCTTCAGAAGTCCTATCTTGATGATGGGGATAAGATGTACCATGTCTATCAGGAAGCAGTGGAGAGAATGAGCGAATACGGCCCTATCACATTCCGCACATACGATATAGGTGGCGACAAGGTGCTGGAAGGGATGGGAATAAATGAGGATAATCCGATTCTGGGATGGAGGGCTGTGAGGTTCTGCATGGAGAATAAGGAGCTCTTCCGCAGCCAGCTTGTATCAATACTCAGGGCTTCAGCGATATCCCCATCGGTGAGGATGATGTTTCCGATGATTTCCGGCTCCGAGGAGCTGCGCGAAGTCCTTGCATTCCTAGAGGAGGTAAAGGCGGAGTGCAGGGAAAAGGGTATCCCGTTTGATGAGAATATGAAGATCGGAACAATGATCGAGGTTCCTTCCGCCGCCATCACTGCTGATATCCTGGCAGACTATGTTGATTTCATGTCGATCGGTACCAATGACCTTATCCAGTACACCATTGCTGTTGATAGAGGCAATGAGAAGATATCATACCTTTACAGACCGCTGCATCCTGCAGTACTCAGGCTGATCAAGCACGTTGTCGATTCAGCCAAGGCAAAGGGCATACAGGTATCGATGTGCGGTGAGATGGCAGGTGAGACTGAGTACCTTCCGATTCTCGTCGGTATGGGCTTCGATGAGCTCTCGATGTCCGCCCATTCCATCCTTGAGGCAAGACGCAGGATAAGGCTTCTCGACAAGGGCAGTTGCACCCGTTTTGTAAATCATGTACTCTCACTTCCGGATGCGGTATCGGTAGAGGCCGCATTGAAGGAATTCACTGAGCAATATGGAAAAGCTTGATATCAGAAATAAAGCAGATATAGATAGTACGCTCCCTCTTATCTCCATCATCGGACGCCCGAATGTAGGTAAGTCCACGCTGTTCAACAGGCTTATCGGGAAGCGGAGGGCCATCACAGATCCGACTCCGGGAGTCACTCGCGATCCGATTCCTGAGAGATGGCTGCTGTCCAACAACCCTGTCACGCTCGTTGACTCCGGCGGTGTCAAGCTGGATAAGGAAGGACTCGATTTTGAGGTGAGCGATAAGTCGCTCTCCCTTCTTGGAATCAGCGATGCAATCATATTCCTTATGGACTGCATGGATGTGACGAGAGAGGACCAGATGCTCATCGATACGCTCCGTCCCTATGCCGATAAAGTCGTGCTGGTTGTGAACAAGGTCGATGATATATCCCGTGACGATCTTGTCTGGAACTTCTTCTCATATGGATACCAGCGTGTTGTGGGTATATCTGCAGCCCATGGACTAGGAATAGAGGAACTCGAGGATACGCTTCTCGGCATGCTCGATCTCGAGCCGGTTGAGGAGATTCCCGAGGAGCCTGAGTCGATAAAGCTTGCGATACTTGGAAAGCCGAATACGGGAAAGAGCACGCTGATGAATCTTCTTACAGGGCGTGAGATATCAATCGTATCCCCGATTGCCGGAACGACGCGTGATGTCATGCGTGGTACATTCATATACAAGGGTACTGAGTATACAGTTCTCGATACCGCCGGAATAAGGCGCAAGAGCAAGGTCGATGAGGATGTCGAGTACTATTCTGTCAACAGGGCGATAAAGACCATAGATGATGCTGATGTCGTTCTGCTGATGATCGATATAACAGAAGGGCTTTCTGAGCAGGATAAGAAGATCGCGAACCTGATAGTCAGAAGAGGGAAGGGCGTTGTTCTTGTCCTGAACAAGATGGATCTTCTCAAGGGCATACCGAATGAGATCGAGGCGATAAAGGATCGCGTCAGGTTCCTCTTTCCTATACTTTCATTCGCTCCGCTCCAGCCTATATCCGCTCTCAACGGTTCGGATATCGGCAAGCTGCTCGATACTGTATGGAGCGTTTGGAAGCAGCTGCAGAAGAGGGTCGATACCTCTGCCCTGAACACTGCTCTTGCGGAGTGGACGAAGGACAATGAGCCGCCGCGCGGTGTCGCTGGCCATTTCAAGGTGCTTTATGGTACCCAGGTTTCGGCAGCACCTGTGCGCTTCCTGTTCTTCGTGAACCGCATCCATGGATTCCCTGAGACATATGTCTCGTACCTGAAGAATATGATCCGCCGTGATTTCGGCTTCAGCAATGTCCCTGTCGAGATTTCTCTCAGGGAGCGCCGCCGTAATCCAAGCCTGAATGAGAGGGGGCCTTCGAAGACCGAGAGGGAGATCCGCAAGGTTATGAACTCCTCCAAAGGCAATGCCAAGGGCGGTACTTCAAGGAAGCCCGGAGGCAAAGCAAGAATGGGTAAGGAAAGGGAGCGGGCAGAGAAGATTGTCCGTAACCAGAAGCAGAAAAGGAAGAGCAATGGGAAAGGCTAAGGAATGGGGGATCAAGGCCATTGCCTTCGATATCGATGGCACATTGTACCCTAAGTGGCAGATGGACATCCGTCTTGCCGCAGCATCCGTCCTGCATCTTCCGTTCGCCATGCGCTATAACGCCATGCGCCGCAGGATACGCAGGGAGGATGGCTTAGCGGAGATGCCGGCTGGCAGTCTAGAAGAACTTCAGAGGAGGGAATGCCTGATGCTTTATGGCAGCGAGGATTCCCTCCATGCCTTTATAGATAAGGAACAGCATGTGTTCAGGAAGCCCTGGGAAAAGCTTTTCAGCTCAATAAAGCCATTTCCAGGTATGCATGAATTCATGGAGGAAGCCTCATCTGGATATGAGCTTGCGGTTCTGTCAGATTTTCCTATAGGAGTCAAGCTGAAAGCACTGGGGGTTGAGGAGTATTTCAGCTACATCGCCTCCGCAGAGGATTCCGGCCATCTCAAGCCTTCCCCTGTTCCTTTTCGCGTCATGCTCGACGCGCTCGGGCTTGAACCACATCAGGTTCTGTATGTCGGGGATAGCGAATCCAAGGATATTGCAGGGGCCCATAATGCAGGACTGAGGTCCGCGCTTATTTCTACTTCCCGCCGCAAGGTGTATAGTATAGCTGATACAGTGTTCTCTTCCTGGGATGGATTCCGGAGGGAAATGCTTTGAAAGGAGTGCTCTGATGACTGAAATTCCTGTTCTGTCGATTATTCTGGCGGTAGCGCTTTCGGTGCTTATCAATCTCATAATTATGCTCATCATGAAAAAGCGCAGCAAGAACAGCCGTACCGTGAAGATGGTCAATGACCAGATACAGGCGTTCAGGAATGAGGTCTCTGCGACTGTCGAGCGTGTCACAACGCTGGGGCGGGATACGCTGCAGAATGTCGAGGCAAAGACGGGAGAGGCCTCTGATATGGTAAGGCAGGTTGCGGAAGGGCTGGAGACGCTCTCTGAGCACAGCCGTGATCTCGCAGCGCTCCAGAGCGTATGCGTCAGTTACAAGAATGCACTTGAGAAGCTTCGGGTCGCAACCGATCAGGCTGAGGCCAGAATACAGGCTGTGCAGGACGAGGTAAGGAAGGCGGAGTCCGTGGATGAGTTCGTCCGTGCGTTCCAGGCCGATTCAGACAGGCTTACCGATCAGATGCAGGATATGAAGGCGGAGTATGTGAGGCTCGTATCGTCTACAGAGGAAAGCCTCAAGGCCGCTTCTGAGAATCAGCGCAACGCGAATCAGGATATGCTTCAGGAGTTCTCTGTATCGCTCGAGAGATTCAGACAGCAGTTCTCCGATTTCGTTGCATCTGAGCGTTCTGATTTCGAGGCCTATCTTGCAGAGGAGGCCAGGAAGACAGAGGCTTCTGCTTCCGATATAGAGACAAGGCGCTCTGATATCCTCAAGTCGCTTGAGGAAGGCAAGGCAGGACTTGAGTCCATGCTTGCTTCTCTCGATTCCGATCTGGATAGGATGAGGAATGCAGCAGAGGAACTCAGAAGCGACGCCGATGCTGCTTCCGAGACACTCAGGACGGGGGCTGAAGAAGCAAAGAATTCGCTTTCTGCCCATGCTGAGGACTGCAGAGCTGAAATCGGCAGGTCGTTCGAGGAGCTTAGAGGAGAGCTTGATGAGCTTTCGAAGTCCCAGGCTGATGATATCGAGAGAAGGAAGGCGCTTCTTTCCGATGATGCTGATGCTCTTGCTACCAGAATTTCAGGCGAGATAGATGGGAAGAAGACGGAGCTTTCGGCTTTTGCTGACAATGCGCTCTCGAATTTCACCGCTTCCGTAAAGAGCAAGGAAGAGGAGCTTGATGAGATACTGTCCTCCTTCCAGACAAAGATCCAGGCAGATGAATCCGGGCTTACGGCTATGCTCGATGGCATGAAGAACGATGCCGCAGAGGCTGAGAGCAACACCAAGCTCGTTGTCGAGGAGGCTCTGTCCAGGATTGCCGAGGCCAGGGAAGGGCTGGATGCTGACAGGAATGCATTCGTCAGTTCTTCGCATGATGCTATATCGAAGAGCTTCGATGAGCTTCTTGCATCTGTTGATGACAGCTTTGCCCGCATAAAGGGAGATGGTGATGCATTCATCAAGGATCTTGCTGACAGAGTCGGAGAGACCCGTGAGACAATCGCTATGCTTTCCGAAGGAGAGCAGTCGAGGATAAAGGCGGCTGTTGAGAGACTTCAGGAACTCGATGGGAAGATCCATATGTCCGAGGAGCAGCTCTCCGCGCTCTCGGAGCAGATAACATCGACCAGGGAAGAGCTCTTCTCCGCCCAGCAGGATCGCGGACGCCTTGATGCGGAGATCGAGGAAAGGAATAAGGAGCTCGACAGGCTCAAGAGCGACATGGAAGAGCAGAAGGCTCTCAGGATAAATGAGGAAGCGGCCTTGGTACGCCTCAAGCTGCAGATCTCCAACCTGAAGAAGGAGAATGAGGCGAAGAAGGCAGAGAAGAAAGCTGAGGAGCCTAAGAAGAAACCTGAAGATATGATTGATGAATTCCCCGATGATATCTTCACAGGAAGCGTTGAGGAGGTCGATCTCTCCGAGGACGATGAGTAGGGGATTATTGCTACTATAGGTCCTTCGTGGTAGTTTTGGAGGAATATGAAGAAGAATACGGCGCCTAGCGATGATTACGCCTATGTATATGTTGTGAAGAACCCATCGTATAACGATGTTTCCCTATGTGCCTGGGACAGCGTGCTGTACGGGGGTACTCCTGTTATGTATGATACGCGTTTCGGCCTTGATCTTGGCCTTGTTGTGGGACCAGCTCCTGTACCCGGCCAGACATACGTCCCCGGATACAGCGATGTAAAGGGAGCCTGCCTGCATTTCGGGGGAGAATCCGAAGAGGATGATGTGAGGTATCAGCAGGAGGATGGGCAGCATCAGTGCGATGGATGCTTCCATTGCCAGATCTCAAGGGAGCCTGAGAAGATAAGGGTGGACGGTGATGTATCATGGATCGATCATCTGGCAACACCCGCTGAGATGGCCCGCTATGCGGAGAACAGCGATAAGGAAGAGTATGCGCTGAGAATCTGCAGGGAGAAGATAAAGAAGCATAATCTCGGGATGAAGCTGGTCACAACCCATTTTCTCCTGGGAGAGCCCAAGGTCATATTCTTCTTCACGGCGGAGGAACGTGTTGATTTCCGCGAGCTGGTGAAGGATCTTGTATCTGTCTTCAGAATGCGTATAGAGCTCAGGCAGATTGGTGTCCGCGATGAATCGAGGCTGATCGGAGGACTCTCGGTATGCGGCAGGGATTACTGCTGCCATTCAATCACACGTGAGATGGATCCTGTAACGATAAAGATGGCGAAGGAGCAGAATCTCTCCCTGAATTCGATGAAGATCTCCGGTCCATGCGGCAGGCTTCTCTGCTGTCTGGCATATGAGTATGACTACTATATGGAGGAGAAGGCCGCCTGTCCGCCTGAGGGAACAAGGATCAAGCTGGACAGGGAGCTCTGGCGCGTCAGCGAGATCAATATACTCTCAAGGAAGATTACGCTTTCAGCCAGCGAGGGACGTACCATCTCCATTCCGTTTGATGAGGTGGGCTTCAATAGCGATACAGGATACTGGGAAGTATCCGAGGAGTATCAGGAAGAGCTTTTCTCCACCTGAGTTCCGGTGGTAGAATCCACTCATGGTTCTGGAAGATCTCTATAGGATGGTGGATCAGAATCTGATCCTCGTTTTCCCAACAGAGGAGAGCGCCCGCGCATTCTCCGTTAGCTATGTCCTCGAAAGGAAGAAGGGCATCCTTGCTTCATCTGTCATAGCTTTCGATAGATTCGCAGAGCAGTTCTACCATGATGGCGGGACTGCAGAGGCTTCCGATGCCGATAAGCTGATATTCGCATCATATGCATCTTCCCGGATGGGAGATAAGCTCAGGTATTTCGCATCTCCAGATCATCCAGAGCTCAGGTCAAGGCTCTCCGGTACGATAGGGCGGATGCTTGGAAGCATAGCAGAGGCTGGAAAGGTCTCAATCAGGAACTCCGATGCAGTGCATGATATCCTTCTGATAGACAGCTGCTACCGTTCATTCCTTGACGCATCATCGCTCAGTGACCGGACATTCTCAGATTTCGATATACATGACACAGGGCGATCCTATGCTCTTGTGATGCCATCAGCCTTTCCAAAGGAGTGGAAACTTGCCGAGGCGCTCTCCGGCGTCCCCGGTATCATCATGGCTGATGATTTTCCTCCTGTAAGCGGAAGGCTCTCTCTTTACCATACGGAGAAGGAGGAGCTGAGAGCTCTCTTCATAGCAATCAGAAAGCTGCTGGATGATGGCGTGCCCTTCTCGGATATCATAATCACAGCATCGGATCCGGAGCGTCTGACTCCATATCTAGAGGGGGAGTCATTCCTGCATGATATCCCGCTGCGCTTTGTCTCCGGCTCATCACCGCTTGATTCATCATCAGGGAAGTTCTTCTCTATGCTCAGGGATATCTACGATACATCCTATTCTCTGAATGCTCTGAAGGCCCTGCTTCTTGATCCTTCCATGCCTTTCTCATCTCCGGATACGCTCCGCCATTTCATATACAGGGCAGTCGAGGATGCGATAACATCCGCCCCTGATATCCGCAGCGACAGATATATGAAGATCCCAGAAGAGGCTGGAGGGAGGATATATGCCGGGTTCAGAAAGCTCCTTGATAGCCTTATGGCTGAAAAACGTCCGGGAAAGATCGTTCCCCTTGTGCATGCAATCTCATCGCTGCTCTTTGTCCCTGAGGAGTTCTCTTTGCGCGATGAGGATGCAGAGGTCTATTCCTTTGCCATGAATGAGCTCTCACTTTTCCTTTCAAGGGTAGAGGCTGCAGAGAACGCAGGATTCAGGCTGGATGTACCGCTATTCCCTCTTTTCATAGAGTACCTTGGCAATAGACGCTATGTACCGAAGACGAAGAAGGATGGAATACGCGTATATCCATTCGGGCAGGATGCTGCGATACCTGTAAAGTACCGCTTCATGATTGCCCTCAATGAGGAGGAGTGCGGCAGGACCGTCAGGGATGCATCCTTCCTTTCCGATTATGAGCTGTCGGAGAAGCGGGAGGAGAGGGAGATAACCGAAGATATCCTCAGAGCGTATCAGGCGATGAGTGGTACGCTCACTCTCAGTGCTTCCTCTGAAACATACAGCGGGACAATGCTTCCTCTGATGATTCTTGACCGTGATGATGCAGTTCTTCCAGTGGAAGATCCATGGAGGAGTGAGTGCAGGATGCCATCGGGCATGATTTATCCGCTCCAGCGCGATGGATATATGAATGCGGTATATGCATCGCTTGATGAGAGGGATTACGCTGACGATGTGACATACAGCGGCAAGGGCCTCAGGCTTGGAAAACCCTTAAGACTGTCATTCTCATCGGCAGACAGCTATGAGCACTGCCCGTATATGCATGCACTCCAGTATCGGTTCTCATTGTCAGAGCTCCGTCCCTATACACCTGAGACGATGGATCATCTTGAGATAGGCTCAAGGCTGCATTCGGTGATGGAGAGGTTCTATAAGGAAGGAGGGAGATTCCCTGAAAGCCGGATACCGGTCCTGTTTGATGAGGAGATGGCGCTCTGGAAGGACGGAAAGAGGTTCGAGGATGGAGAGATCAGGGAGATGAGAAAGTCCTCGACAAGACCTTCTGGGATACTTATCAGCTACCTTAGATCGATGTATCTGGATAATCTCATAGAAGCAGCTGTCAGGATGAATGGAATATCATCCCCGATACCGGGCTTCGGGCTTGAGGAGAAGCTCCAGAGGGATTTTCCGGAGCTTGGCTTCTCCATCTATGGGATTATTGACAGGATAGCTGTGGATGAGGAGGGCAAAGGAATTCTCTTCGATTATAAGAAGGGCAGGCGGTTCAGCGCTGCAGACAGGGAGAGAAAGGGACTCCAGTTCTATATCTACAGACTTCTTGCAGAGACTGGTTCCCCTGTCTATCCGGAGAAGGCATTCTTTGTGACGCTCCGTGACTGTGCCTTCTCAGAGGTAAGCCTTGATGATGGCGATGGTGATATCCTCCACAGGCTTTCCGCGGATGCAGAGGGAATAAAGAACGGAAGGTGGGAGGCTATATCCTCAGATGAGAATTGCCAGGGCTGCCTGTACAGGGGAATATGCAGAAGGAGGTTCAGCATACGATGACATTCAGTGAACTGCTTGCAGAAAAGGATATAAAGCTTTCCCCTGAACAGCGTGCAGCTGTCGATGCTGACAGAGCTGCGATTGTCTCAGCTGGAGCGGGGTCTGGAAAGACCACTGTGCTCTCCCTCCGCTTTGCCCGGCTTGTGATAGAGCATAAGGCACATGCTGATGAGATTCTTACGCTTACATTCACGAGGAAGGCCGCTGCGGAGATGTATGAGCGTATCTACTCCCTTCTGTCGTATGCGGCAGAGAGGGATGAGTATATAGCATCGGAGCTCTCTTCACGCTTTCCGAAGGCGCACATCTCCACTATGGATTCCTTCTGGGGCGAGATTGCACGGACGGATTCCCTGAAATATGGGATTATGCGCGATTTCTCCATCATGGAAGATGATGAGGCCGATGATATCATAATGTCGGTCTTCGATGAGCTTTCCTCCGATAGTTCGCTTGATGAGGCCTTTGCATGCCTTTCAGCGTCGTACTCCGAGGATGAGATACGCTCATTTCTTTCCTCCATTGCGTCAGAGCATACCGATATACTTACCGATTTCACATCAGGGGGGAACATGGAGGGCTATAGAATCTACAGCTCTCTTGTCTCCAGCAAGGCGATAAAGCCATTTCTCTCAGCGCTGGATGAACTTGAGCGCCTGAATGATGCCGATCCCGATTCAAAACTCCATGATGCGATAGCTGGATTCATATCCGGATACAGGGAAAAGGGTGGCGTCGCCCCAGACTTCCCCCTCACGCAGCTGAGACGCAAGGCAGATAAGGAGCTATCCTCTTTCATAAAGAATGTCTACCGCCCTCTCAGGGAGAGGGTTGCAACTGCGGAGGCTGTTCTTTCATCAAAGGATTATGCTGCATCTGTCTCGGAGCTTATAGAGAGATTCATAAAGCGCGTGCAGGAGGTGAAGCGCCTCTATTCCTCTCTTTCGTTCCATGATACAGAAGCTCTGGCAAGGGCCATTCTGCTTTCCAATGAGTCTGTACGCAATTACTATGCTTCGCTTTTCAGGTACATAATGGTCGATGAATTCCAGGATAATAACGGCGGGCAGAGGGATCTTCTGTATCTTCTTTCCGCCAAGCCGGGAAAGCATTATTCCTCAATCCCGCGCCCTGAGGATATTGATCCCTCGAAGCTCTTCTTCGTCGGCGATGATAAGCAGTCGATATACTATTTCAGGGGTGCCGATGTCTCGGTGTTCAGATCCCTTCGCTCGGATATAGAGAGAATGGGCGGAGAGTATCTTACGCTTTCGATGAACTACCGATCAGAACCAGCTCTCATCGAACACTTCAACAAGGTGTTCGATCCTATCTTCTCTCTAAGGGATGAAGATATGGATGGTGAGGATATAATCGAATCGATGTCAGGCATCCCATATGCATCGTTCGAGGCGGATTTTGCCTCTATAGACAGCAGGAATGCTATTCCTGGAATCACTCCCAGAATATGCATGGCAATCGTTCCTAAGGAGCAGGAGGTCCCCGAGAATCCCGCAGGCCCGGAGGATAGTGAGGCATACTGGGTAGCTTCTGAGATACTCTCAATGGTCAGCGGAAGCGGCTATGAGGTCCCAGATGGCAATGGAGGTGTGAGAACTCCTCGCTTCTCCGATATAGCACTTCTGCTGCAGACAACTAAATCACAGCTTCCTTTTGAACGCGTTTTCCGTCTTCGCGGCATACCATATACCGTTGTCGAGAGCGCATCTGTAGCGATTGAGGGGCTTGCCTATGATCTTTTTGCATTCCTCACGCTTCTTGTATACCCTGATGATAAAGCAATGTACCTTGCGCTTCTCCGTTCTCCATTTGCCAGGATATCTGATGAAGGGCTGATGTTCCTTGCAGACTGGACAGATGGGGAGAATGAGTCATTCATGGCATTCAGCCGTGAGCCATCGTTCAGAAGCGAAAACGACAGGATTGCATTCGGGAATCTCAGAAAGCTCTATGAAGAGGCCCGGGATATGACGGGGCGCAGAAGGATCACCGAAATCCTTGATACTATCTACTACAGAAGCGGCTATCATTCATATCTTGTCTCCGATCCAGCTCTTGCCGTCTACGAGGAGCACTTCTCATATATCTGGGCAGCGGCGGAGAGGGCTGATGAAAGAGGAAAGTCTCTTCCGGTCTTCCTTGATTCGCTCCGTCCTCTGATTGGAAGCCCCGATAAGCTTCCGGAGGCTGCAGTTCAGCACTTTACCAGCGATGCAGTCCATATAATGAGCATACATAAGTCAAAAGGGCTTCAGTTCCCTATAGTGATTGTCTCGGATGCTGCACGGGGAGGAAGCGGGCAGACAGAGCGCAATACTCTCTCATCGTTCAGCGGCAGCCATCCATTCATGATGGTCGATCCGCGGAACCAAGGTGCTGCCCATCCTTATACGATGTTCCTGAATATGGCAAGGGCAAGACGGGAAAGGGCTGAGAAGAAAAGAGTTCTCTATGTTGCTCTGACGCGGGCCTCATGCCATCTTCTTGTGACTGCCAGCGAAAAGAGGGGCATGGCCTCTTCGCTATATGGTATGTATTCAGCGGTATCAGGGCTGGAGGAGGAGACGATACCCATCATCGATGCATCGGAGCTTTTCGCATCAAGGCATCGCAATGACAGCTCTTCCTGGTATGATGCCCCTGTCTACCAGAGGGGAGAAGCTGGTCAAAGGAGGATTGCAGCTTCAGGTTCTGCCGATGATATCTCCCTGGATGGAGCTGGGACGCCGCTTCCTGCATTCGATTCCGATGATGTTATCAGGGAATATAGCCTCTATACGCAGTTTGGCACGATGGTGCATGAGGCAATGGAAGCCGCTGCGGTGGACAGAGAGCCCGTGTTCCCTGCGCTTCCAGGCATTCCTTCCGGGATAGAGGAGTCTCTGAGGAAGGAGGCAATCTCAATAGCCAGCCGCTTCAGGTCCTCTGATCTGTTCAGCAAAGCGATTCAGGGAATGAAGGCTGAGAGCGAGCTTCGTTTCTACTACCCTGATGGGGATGCTGTTGTCGAAGGCTCTGCAGACCTTGTCATCTTCCATCCATCCTTTATGCTTGTCATCGATTTCAAGACGGACAGGATGATGCTTCCTGATGTGCATAAGGATCAGGTGATGAAATACATAGAGGCCATCGGAGGCCTCTATGGTATGGAGTGTTATGGAATGCTTCTTTATTCAAGATCCATGGAACCCGGTCCGGTATGGGACAGGGAAGGGAATGTCAGAGAGCTTTCAGAGCTTCTGTCATCCTCGTAAGACCTCCAAGGACTCTTTCCATCGAAGTTCCATAGTTGAAGCGGACGAAGCGGCCCCACTGGTCGCCGAACCACGTCCCATCGTTGACAGCTACTGAAGCATTCACGCCGAAGAACCTGGAGAGGATGCCGCCGCCTTTTCCGCCTGTGTACTTTTCAGGATGGGCTTCGACCTCTGCCTTCACTTTGTCATATACATCGATGCAGTCGAGGAATGCGACGAACGATGCCTCTGCATTGACCATCTTCATTCCAGAGTTCGATGCTTTGAGGAATTCATCGATTTTCCTTACATTATCGCCAAGGTATGCGCAGAGCTCATTATTGTACTCAAGCCCATGCTCATAGGCGCTGGATGCAAGCTCTCCGATCACTATGCTTGGCTCATCGAGCCTCATCGCATGCTCTCTCTTCCTGAACGTATCCCGCATTTCCTCTGATGAGAATACGACGAATGCGGAGTGCTCACCTGCGATATTGAAGGTCTTTGAAGGGGCAAAAAGCGTTATGCAGTCTGCACCTATTGTCTCATTGACCTTATTCATAGGAATATGCTTCTTCCCCGGGTGTACTAGATCTGAGTGTATTTCATCGCTTATGACGAGAATTCCGAGCTCCTTTGCAGTCTCAAGCACAAAGCGGAGTTCCTCTTCGGAGAAGACAATGCCCGATGGATTATGAGGAGAGCAGAAGAGGATGCATTTCGATTTCTCCGCGTCCTTCCTGAAGCGTTCCCTATCAAGATAGAATGATGCCGTCGCATGATCATATCCGAGTTCATGGTCTACCATCACACGGCCCTGGTTCTCCGTAATCTCCCTGAAAGGTCTGTAAGCCGGGGTAGGAACAAGGATTGTATCGCCCTTCTGCGTGAAGAGATCCATGCAGGATGCTATTCCATGCAGCAGTCCCATCGCGAATGATATATCCTCTGCAGGGACATCCCATCTGTGCTTCTTCCTCTGCCATTCGGAGGCTTTCGCTGTGAGAAGAGGGAAGGATGGATAGCCATAGATTCCCGTCTCCGCTACCTTCCTTCCTGTCTCTGCAATGTTTGGATCGGTGGGGAAGTCCATATCCGCAACCCAGAATGGCTCTGCATCCGGGTTCGATGATATATTCTCGATAGCAGTGCTATCCCATTTGATGCTGTTCGTATGCCTTCTGTCTGCAGCCTTTGAGAAATCCATTGATTACCTCCTTATGAGTCTTGAGGTCTCTACAAGACCCTTGTATTGTCCTATTGCTCCAGGATAGGAGATAGCTCCTTCCGGGCATCTATGATAGCACGCGAAACAGGATATGCAGCTGTTTCCAAACACAATACCGCCTCCTTCCTCCCTGATATTCCCCTGTGGGCATATCCTGAGACAGGTCCGGCAATGCGTGCACTTCGAGCTATCGATACGGAGCTTGCCGTTCTGGCGCGGGGTAGATGCCATCCTGGAAAAACGCCTTACGGTGCGGAACAGCAGTCCCTTTCCTGGAAGCTCTATCTTCTCGCTTTCAATCTCCTCTGCGATGATTCTGAGCTTCTCCTCAGCCTTTGCTGCGATTTCCCTGGCCTTGTCATTGCTTACAGCCTTCTTCTGAAGAGGAAGGTAGGCATCGGGCATCCTGACTGCAGCTCCATATGACATGGCAAGCCCATGGTCCTGAAGCTCTCTGTCCAGATCGCTGAGGGCATTCATCGGAAGTCCACCGTTTGTTGCGACCGCGAAGATATATCCAAGAGCGGAATTATCCCTCTCTGCAAGGACATCGCTTACAAGATGCTGTATTGCGGATGGTATGCCGCCGCAATATACAGGGAATATGATCCCGAGCCTGTCCATATCATCAGGGAAGACAGCCTTGCCGCTGATGAGATCCTCTGCGAAGAATAGATAGTCATGACCTATCCTGTCTGCAGCGAATAGACTGTTGCCAGTTCCTGTTGCAACCGCCAGGACAGTGCTCATACGAACTCCTCCGGATCCATGTTCTCGATTATCTTTACGATTTCTTTGGTATCCTCATCGCTGATATTCAGACTCAGTACGATTCTTCCCATATCGCCTTCCTTGAGGAATAGGACTCCTTTCCTTCTGAAAGCTGCTACGATGCTGTCCATATTGTAGTCGGAACGGAAGAATATCATGTTCGTTGCCGATATCTCGATATCTGCCCAGCTGGTTCTTGCCAGTGCCTCTGATATCGCAGCACGGTGCTCATGGTCATCCTTCAGCCTTGCCACATTGTTCTCAAGGGCGTATATGCCTGCCGCAGCAAGTATTCCAATCTGCCTCATGCCACCTCCGAGGAGCTTACGGAGTCTCTTCGCCTTCTCGATGAAGTCCTTATCCCCGGAGAGAATCGAGAATGCAGGGCATCCCAGTCCTTTCGAGAGACAGAATGTGATGTCTGAAGCTGTTTCAGCATACTCCCTGACGCTTATACCCGATTCGACAGATGCATTGAATATCCTGGCTCCATCCATATGGACCCAGAGATTATTGCTGTCAGCAAGCTTTCTGATGCTTCTGAGCTCATCAATAGGGTATACAATGCCGGATGTGGTGTTCTCTGTCTCTATGATGGCGCTCTCTGACATATCATAGGCATAGCCATGGATGTGCTTTGCTATCTCATCAGCCTTCATGATTCCGTGGTCTGATGGGATGATTACCGGCAGTGTCCCTCCAAGCGATGATACAGCTCCGATCTCATGGTTGACGATATGTGAATAGCCTGATGTGAGGACCTCCATACCCTTGCCGCCTTTTATCATGAGAGGAATAAGGTTTCCCATGCATCCTGATGAGACAACCAGCGAGCGTTCCTTGCCAGTTATCTCCTCCGCCATTCTCTGGAGCCTCTCGACAGTCGGGTCCTCTCCGTATACATCATCCCCGACTTCCGCGCTGTACATAGCCTTCCTCATTGCTTCGGTCGGCTTTGTGAAAGTATCAGATCTAAGGTCGTACATCTCTATTTCCTTATTGAATCGAATAGCCTGAAGAATGACGGGAAAGTAACTGCCGCCGCCTCTTCATTATCGATTATTATATCATCGGCAGCCGCAGCTGACAGCGATGCCATTGCCATTATTATCCTATGGTCTCCGAATCCCTTTACACTGCCTCCATCGACATGGCCTCTGCCATGGATTATGAGACCATCGTATTCCTCTTCGCACTCGACTCCGAGTGCTGAGAGATTCTCATGCATGGATTTTATCCTGTCAGTCTCCTTTATCCTTGCCTGAGGTACATTGGTAAGCTTCGTTGTACCCTCCGCAGCTGCTGCAGTGACTGCAAGGATCGGGAGAGTATCGGGAATGGCATTCAGGTCGAATGTTCCTCCTGTCAGCCTCTCTGGGCCTCTTACCGTTACCGCATTCCCTTCCCATGAGACCATGCAGCCCATTTCCTGCAGGATATCGAGGATAGCTTTGTCTCCCTGTGCATCATTCCTGTCCAGGCCTTTTACTGTGATGGCTGTTCCTGCCATTGCTGCCATCGCAAAGAAGAACGAAGCTGAGGAGTAATCGCCGGTGATGTACTCATCGAAGCCATGATAGCGCTGTCCGCCCTTGATCTCTGAGTGCATGTAATCATCGCTGATCGTATATTCGATTCCCTGTCTGTCGAGCCATCCCAGCGTAAGTGATACATATGGCTTCTCAAAGAGGAGAGGGCAGTCTATGACTGTATCGCCCTTGGCAAGTGCCGAGCCGAGGAGAAGTCCCGAGAGGTACTGGCTTGTCCTGCATTCAATCGATGCCTTTCCTCCTGATAAAGGACCTTTTATCGTTACGGGAGGCTTACCATCATTGCATTTGATACTGGCTCCAAGAGCGGCGAGCGCATCTGCAAGAGGTCCAAGCGGGCGTCTTCTCAGCTGCTCATCACCGGTGATGGTCACCGGTATGCCAAGCGATGCTGCCATTGGAAGAAGCAGATACTCAGTCGTTCCGCTATTGCCAGCATCAATCTCTATGCTTTCCGGAAGATGGATATCCCCAGCATCGACGTATGCTGTTGACATATCCTGGCTGAATGATACTTTCGCGCCTAACGTTCTGATGGCATCGATGCATGACTGGGTATCCGATGAGATCAGCGGATGGCGGATTATGCTCATCTCTCCTGAGAAATAGGCGATAAGGAAGGCTCTTATCGTCTGGCTTTTCGAGGCCGGCACTTCGATTGTCCCGGAAGGCCTGGCCGGTGTGATTCTTATCATACGGCTATTATAGGAATCCTTAATATTACAGTGAAGAGATTATCCTTGCTTCCTGCATTGCATGGATGGATAATTGCCTCTGAAAAGGAGCGGTGAATGGAGTATTTTGTCTCTTCAGAAGCATCAATAGATGGAAATGGAACAGCTGATCTTCCTTTTGGGAGGATAGCTGAGGCTGCAGCATATGCAACGCCTGGCGATATTGTGACTATCATGCCGGGTATATACAGGGAATATATCGATCCTCCAAGAGGAGGCAGGGAGGATGCAAGGATTATCTATCGTGCAGCGATTCCCGGTACTGTGACTGTGACAGGTGCTGAAGTGGCCAAAGGCTGGCAGAGATATGATGGCACAGTATTCTCGCTAGAGGTCAGCAACTCGCTCTTCGGAAGCTACAATCCATTTGCAGAGGCTATATACGGAGACTGGCTGACAGGATGGAAAGGTGAGCATGGCTATCATGCAGGCGGAGTCTATCTCAATGGCAAAGCCTTGTATGAGGCGGGATCGCTGGAGGAGCTCTTTTCCGATGAGCCATCTCCGCATGCATGGGACAGGGAGGCTGCACTATACAGATGGTATGCAGAGGTCCGGGATTATACCACAGTCATATACGCTGATTTCCGCGGCACAGATCCGGATAGCGCTAATGTGGAGATCAACGTAAGGCGCAGGTGCTTCTTCCCGTCAAAGACAGGTGTTGGATACATCACTCTTTCGGGAGTGGAATTCACGAAGGCTGCAACGACGTGGGCTCCTCCTACTGCTTTTCAGGACGGCATGGTAGGTCCCCATTGGAGCAGGGGCTGGATTATTGAGAACTGCGAGATATCCTATTCGCGCTGTTCCGGCATATCGCTTGGAAAGTATCTTCAGGAGAACAATGAGAACAAATGGACGCGTTTCTTGCTAAAGGATGGAACGCAGACCGAGCGGGAAGCTGTGTGCCAGGCGTATCTCGAAGGCTGGAGAAAGGAACTGGTTGGGTCTCATATCGTCCGGAATTGCCGTATCCATGACTGCGGGCAGACCGGTATCGTAGGGCATATGGGAGGTGCATTCTCCCTCATTGAGAATAATGAGATATGGAGTATCAACTCCATGGGAGAGCTTCATGGGGCTGAGATAGCGGGAATAAAGCTCCATGCTGCTATTGATACAGTGATCCGTTCAAACAGGATCCATCACTGTTTCCGTGGTCTCTGGCTTGATTGGCAGGCTCAGGGAACAAGGGTCACAGGCAACCTGTTCTATTGCAATGGGCTTCCTGAGGATGTCGCTGCCCGGTATCCAGAGGAGGATCCTTCGGAGGATCTCTTCATAGAGGTTAGCCATGGCCCGACAACGGTCGACAGCAATATCATGCTCTCTCCATTCCCATTCAAGATCGCAGCACAGGGCATTGCTGTCATAAATAATCTTATTGCAGGACCATTCACCAGCGTTGGTGCAGGTACGAATAATGGGCGGACCGACAATCCGAGATATACGCCTTATCATCTTCCTCATGACACGGCCATCATGGGCTTCATGACATTCCCTCACGGCGATGACAGGTTTTATGGAAATATCTTCATCCCTTCAGAGGGCTATCGCAAAAGAAAGGAAAGACTAGGGCTTCTCGATGGTACGATACCATTCAATGACTACCCAGATGAGGAATCATATCTGGAGAGATTCAGGCGTGCATCCGGAGAGAGAATCGCAGAGGACAGACAGCGGTACTATGATCATTTCCCTGTATATGCCGGAGGCAATGTGTATTTCGGCAGCGCAAAGCCCATGAACAGGGAGAATGCAGAGATTATTGATGCTGTTCCTGCTCCTCTATACGAGGCGAAAGAGGGAAAGATCTTTATCAATCCAGAGATTGTGCAGAACATAAGGACAAAGATGGCAAAAGTAATAGCAACCGAGGATCTTGGCATCGCAATGCAGGCCGAGGAGAGGTTTGAGAACCCGGATGGCTCATCCATAGTCTTCGATACAGACTATCATGGCATCAAGCGTCCTGATAAACCGCTTCCAGGCCCATTCAGCTCAGAAGATTCGGCAAAGCTTCCTCTTTGACTAATGCAGGGAAAGGTTCATCATCCGATGGGCCTTTCCTGCCTGTCAATAAAACCGATTCCATTAAGATATTCCTTTATGGAATGGCATTCTCCTGAAAAGATGCTGTAGTGATGAATGCTGATGCTCGGGATTTGTGAGAGTCATCATTTCATCCCAAGCTTTTATATCCTAGTTCTGCAGAGGCCTGCGCGCTCAGGTCAAGAAGGTATTTTATGATTTCATTTGTCCTTTCATATGTCAGACGGGTAATTGGGGCTGATATACTCATTGCTGCTACAATCTTTCCAGAATATTCCTTTATTGGGACTGCAACACAGCGTACACCGATTTCACATTCCTCTTCATCAACGGCATATCCCTGTTTCCTGACCTTATCGATTTCGGCTTTCAGTTCTGGGAGTGATGTTATTGTCTTCTCTGTAAGTTTTGTCAGCCCTCTTTTCTTCACAAGCTCATCGAGCTTTGTATCCGAGTATTGCGTGAGGAAGATTTTGCCAACGCCTGTGGAATGCATAGGAGCAATGCGTCCGATTCTTGAAAGCGTCTGAAGCATATGTGCCGGGCCTTCTTCTGTTGCGATGTATACCATCTGCATATTGTCTTCGATGCACAGAGAGGAGGATTCGTTGAAATGTGTAGCAATATCCTTGATATATTTCCGTAGGGATCCCTGGAATGGATAGTTGATCCTATTCCTGTTTCCTAGGTCTGCAAGCTTCAGCGTCAGATAATAAAGCGATGTATCCGGATCCTGCTTAGCATAGCCAAAATCGATAAAAGTATTGAGAAATCTAAGCACTGTGCTTGGAGACATGTCTGCCTTCTGCGCTATATCCTGCAGGCGCGCCGGTGCTGTCAGATCAACCATTACTTCGAGTATATCAAGTGCCTTCTTCAGAGATTGGTTCTTCTTTACGCTATCATTCATAGAATCCCTCTTATAGAGCCATTCTATTGTGAATAGGATTTATTGTAAATAAATTTTATTATTTAAAATATAATTTTTAATTTTGAAATTATCATCATTGTTTCCAAGAGTATTTTAGTGATAAACACAATTTGCTTCTACAGGATCTAAACGTTTTTTGGTTCCTTTCTTTTCTATTGTTAATGGAAATCATGGTTCTGACTGTTCTAAATAGTTAATTTCTGGCATAAAGAATGCAAATCCTCTTTCTTATTTTAATCTTCAAAATCGATTATTAAATTTTGAAATATTTTCTTGACATAATGAAATTGTGGTTTGATGATTGTGTTAGAAAGTAAAACCTAATTTTTAAAATTAAAACCAGAGAGGTGCATATGCAGGTTGCAGAAGCTGTTGTAAGGATTTTAGAGAAAGAGGGCATCACTGATGCTTTCGGTATCCCAGGAGCGGGAATCAATGGTGTATATAAATATCTGGCAGATTCGCCGATCAAGCATCACATCATGAGGCATGAAGAAGCTGTAGTCCATGCTGCTGATGGATATTTCAGATCCTCTGGCAAGATGGCTCTTGCAATCTGTACCTCTGGTCCAGGTGCAACAAACTTTGTTACAGGTCTTTATACAGCAAAAATAGATTCGATGCCGCTTTTCGCAATCACAGGACAGGCTGTAAGGGCTCAGCTTGGAATGGATGCCTTCCAGTGTGTTGATATCGTGGCGATTGCTTCCCCTGTAGTAAAGAAAGCTGTCTGTATTACAGAACCCGAGAAGATCGGAGAGATAATGCAGGACCTTATCTGGACAGCTCGTGAAGGCAGAATGGGACCTGTTCTTCTTGATATTCCTCTCGATGTACAGACGTCTGAGATTGATTTTGATCTTGATGCATATCAGCCGAAGCCTGTTGTGAGAAAAGAGCCTGATTTAACAAAGATTAAGGAAGCTGTTGATCTTCTTGATAAAGCAGAGAATCCGATAATCATCATGGGAGGAGGCGTGATTCTTGCGCACGCAGAGAAGCAGCTCGTCAGGTTTGCAGAGATCATGCAGATTCCTGTTGTTACCACATACATGGCAAAGGGAGGTTTGCCAGAAAATCATCCTCTTAATGCAGGACAGGTCGGTATACAGGTCGGAGCAACATCTTCCGGTAATGAGATTTTCCTTGATTCAGATGTCGTTCTTGGTATCGGCTGCAGATTCACCGATAGACATACAGGAAATATGGCTGTTTACAAGGGTGATAGGAAGTTCATCCATATCGATGTGGATCCTAAAGAACTTGGAAAGCTCA
The DNA here is from genome assembly GCA_944389505.1 of uncultured Spirochaetaceae bacterium. Classification (GTDB taxonomy): domain Bacteria; phylum Spirochaetota; class Spirochaetia; order Sphaerochaetales; family Sphaerochaetaceae; genus Ornithospirochaeta. Next base: position 100,934 of record CALXMP010000001.1, on the reverse strand, counting down.
TTACTCCTGTAATCGCAATTGAGTCCGATGCACTGACTGCTGTAGAGGCTCTTATCAAAGAATCAGAGAAGGGAGGACAGAGAAAAGGATCTCCCAGAGTTGCTGATATCCCATCGCTTAAGAAGGCTTCAGACCGTAAGTATAAGGGAGAGGGTGAGATTATCGATCCTCGTGATGTTTTCCTTATGGTTAATAAAGTATTTGGAGACGATTGTCTCTATACAACAGGATGTGGCATCACCCAGATCTGGAGTGGACAGCTTCAGAGAATCAGTAAGCCTAGGATTTATCTTCCAAGCGGCGGTGCAGGAACTCTTGGTTTCGATATTCCTGCTGCAATGGGTGCAAGCATCGGTGCTGGCAAGAAGCAGGCTGTATGTATGATGGGAGATTTCGGATTCACCTTCATGGTGGAAGAGCTCGCTGCTGTCAAGAGATATGACCTTCCGATAGTCGTTGTCATCGTCAACAATGCCTATCTTGGCCTTATCCGGCAGAATCAGAAAGGTGCTTACAAATACGAGTATGAGGTTGCTCTCAAGGAAAATAAATACGGATTCATCGATTACCGCAAGGTAGCAGAGGGATTTGGCTGCCAGGCAGAAAGAGTCTTTGAGTATTCAGAACTTGAACCTGCAATGCAGAGAGCAAAGGAAAGCGGCAAGCCTTATATCGTTGAGGTCTTTGTCGATGATTATCAGAACTGCGATATGGGCAATGATATCGCGCATATAAATAGGTTCTAGATTTAGACATAGCAAAACAAAAGGAGGGTTTTACTATGAAAAAGAGAGGAACACTGGTTGTTTTTATTTTGCTAATTTCTGTGTTGACCGTTTTTGCAAGTGGAACTAATGAATCCGAAGGAAAAACACATCTTACATTCTGGACAGCTCTTACTACAACCGCTGATCAGCAGGCACATCAGAAGATAATTGAAGCGTTTCAGGCGGAGAATCCTGATATTGAGGTCACTGTAGAATATGTATCTCATAAAGATTGGTACACAAGAATGATGACTTCAGTTACTTCAGGGGATTACCCTGATATGGTGCTTTGTGATCAATCAGAGGTTGCCTGGATGTATTATCAGGGAATGCTTGCTCCTATGAATGATGTCCTTTCTGCAATTGATCCTACAGGAACGGATTTTGTTTCTGGAAAAGCTTCAATCGATTCATGCAGAACAAGAGATGGTAATGTTTGGGGAATTCCATTCTCTATGAATATCAATGCAATATGGTATAGAGCAGACATTCTCAATGATTTAGGAATTGATCCTGATTCAATACGAACTTGGGATGATCTTTATGAGGTATGTGAACTTGTCAAGGATCAAGGTTATACTGCTATGGGAATGGCTTTAGCCCGTGAGGCCGCATATCAGCAGCTCTGTATTTGGAGTAATGCTAATGGCTGCAATTTCTTTGATGAAGAAAATGGAGCTTATCTGCTTGATATCCCATCAGAGCGTAAAAAAGTTGAAGATGCACTCTTATATCTGAAGAAACTAAATGATAACGGAATGATGCCAGCAGGTGTTAGCAATTGGATGTGGGTTGATTATCGTACGGCAATGGCTAATGGCGAAGTTGTTTTTACTTCTTCCTGGGGTGGAGATATAGGTGTAGCTAGTGAAGTAAATCCGGATATGCTTAAGAATCTGAGTGTAATGGTTCATCCAGTTGGTCCGGATGGAGAGGAATATCCTCCATATCATGATGCAGGAATCTGGGCTTGGAGTATTACGGCTGGGGCATATGAGACGAAGAAGGATGCAATAGATAAGTGGATTGAATTCTTCTTTGAACCTGAGAATATTTCAATCGCTTGTGCTGCCCGCCCTGTATATAACCTTCCTTTGCAGAAGAGTGTGCTTGAATCAGATGTGTTCTATAGTGATCCTATTACGGAAATGTTTAAGGATGAGATTGAATATCTCTTTGAGTACGCACTCCCTACTGCACGAAGAGTAGGTTTTGAAGCTGGTCCTTCAATTGTTGCGGGTCAGATTTCTTCTCAGCTTTTCCTTAGTGATGCTGTGCAGAATTATCTTTTCAACAATTGGTCCTTGGAAGAGACTATGGAATATATTGATTCAAATATGAAGGATGTAATGGAAGAATTCAATTATCCAATAGATGGATATAACGAGTAATCATAAGTATATATAGGAGCTGTCAGAAAATAAATTTGGCAGCTCCTCCATTGAAATCAAGGAGAACATTCTAATGCATCGACTTACCAGAGAAGCAAAGATCGGTTATTTATTTTTGCTGCCTTCAATAGCTGTATTCCTTTGTTTTGTTCTATATCCATTCATATACACAATAGTATTAAGTTTTTTTGATTATAATTGGTTCACAAAGAAGACATTATTTAATGGGATTGGAAACTACATTTCCTTATTTGCCGATCAGACTTTCTGGGCAGCATTAGGTAGAACTATTTTCTATACAATAGGTACTCTTGCCGGACAGTGCATTCTGGCATTTGGAATAGCTTTGCTTTTAAATAAAGAATATGCAGGAATCGGTATTATAAGATCTATTTTTCTTCTTCCTTGGATTTTGCCTACTGTTGTTACAGCTCTTGCTTGGAGAATGATGCTTCATGAGAGATGGGGAGTAATTACTTATCTCCTTGAGTTGCTTAATATTACTGATGGTAGGGTTGCTTTCCTCGCAGATACCGCACTTGCATTGCCCTCGGTAATGGCTGTAAGCATATGGAGAGGATTCCCTCTTTTGATGGTTAGTTTTATTGCAGCGTTGCAGTCTGTTCCCAAGGAACTTTACGAAGCTGCAATTATAGATGGAGCTTCTTGGTTCAATCAGCTATTTCATATTACTTTGCCTTATCTACGAAAGCTCATTGCAATCATTGTTCTTTTCAGAACGATATGGGTTTTCAATGATTATGATCTTGTTTGGCTCATGACCAGAGGTGGCCCAGCTTTTGCAACTGAGACATTGCCAATTTATGTTTATCAAAGATCTTTTGGTGCATATAAGTTCGGAGAGGCCGCTTCAATTGCAATGGTTATTTTCTTTTTCCTGGTGGTAATGAGTGGGTTTTATTTCAAGTTGATTGAGAAGGAGGATTAAATGAACAAGGTATTGCGTTTTGTTGTTTTAATTATACTTTGCTTGATTATAATCTTTCCGATTGTGAATATTATATTCACCTCATTTAAACCTTCTGAAGAGATTTTCCAGGCAAAGTATCAGTTTATACCGACTGAATTTACATTGCAGTGGTATGAAGAGGTCTTTACTATAACACCAATTACAGGAAATATACTTAACAGTATTATTGTTGCTATTGGGACAATGATAATAAACCTATTTGCGGTTACTACAGCTGCGTTTAGCTTATCCAGATTTAAATATCCACTAAAGAATGCGCTTAGCAAGATTACGATTTTTACATATATGTTTCCCTCGATACTTCTTGTTTTGCCTCTCTATCTTATAATTGGCAACTTGGGATTAATAAATAAGTATCCGGGATTGATTATTGCACATTTGACATTTACGGTTCCTTATGGAATCTGGCTTCTAAAGGGATATATGGATACCGTTCCTAAATCAATTGATGAATGTGCAACTATTGATGGTGCAGGATATTGGAGGATTTTTACAGCAATTATCATTCCATTATCTGGTCCTGGAATTGCTTCAATAATGACATATACATTGATTACATCCTGGAATGAATATTTATATTCATCAGTTATTATGTCAGGCAGAAATAAGACTTTACCTGTCAAGATTGCAGAATTCATTATGGAAACCAGTGAAATAAGGTGGGGTACTGTTATGGCTGCAGCCTGCATTGCGATGCTGCCAGTAACAATCATATTCCAGTTCTTACAGAAGGATTTTATCAAAGGACTCACAGCAGGTGCTGTAAAAGAGTGATCAAAAGGAGGTATTCCATGTATAGATATGATAAAGAATTGCCCGTATTGGGTGAGTATGATATAGCAATTGCAGGTGCTGGTATGGCTGGTGTTGCTGCTGCTATTTCTGCAGGACGGGAAGGCTATAACGTATGTCTCATTGAAAGATTGCAGGTTGTCGGAGGAATAGCCACGGCAGGTGCGATGAATCTTTTTTATACCCCTTACTATTTTTGTGAAGGGTTGGCTAAAGAATTATTTGATCGCCTAATTGCAAAGGGAGCCGCCGTTGAAGGTGAGACGGTGCCATTTGATGCGGAGGTCTGCATAAATGAAATGTTTGCAATGCTTAATGAGGCTAATGTTTCTCTAATGCTTGATACCTGGATTTGTGATGTTTTTCGGGAGAGACAAACAATTGCAGGAATTATTGTTGCAAATAAGTCAGGACTTGGAATCATAAAATGCAAACGTATTGTTGATGCTACGGGGGATGGTGATATTTGTAATTTTGCTGGATATAGATTTATGAAAGGAAGGGAAGAAGATTCTAAAATGCGTCCAGTAACATTGCTGTTTACAGTTGGTGGAATAGATTGCCAGACGTTTTTGGAATATGTGCAAAATAATCCTTCCGAATTTTCTGTGGATCCTAATCAATATTGTGTGAACTTAGAAACAGGAGAAATTCGTATTTTTGGCTTCTTTTCATTAGTTGAAGAAGCCAAGAGACAGGGATATCTTTATGATTCATGCAATTATTTCCGTATTGAATCGATGTTTGTTGATAGAAAAACAGCAACGATAAATACAATTCGCATCTATGATTGTGATGGAACTAACAATGCTGATATAAATAGGGCAATAGTCGAATCACATAATCAGCAGTCAAAGCTGATGGAGTTCATGCGAAAATTTATTCCAGGAATGAAAGATGTCTTCCTGATTAGCAGTGGACAGATTGTTGGCGTCAGAGACACTCGACGGATTATCGGTAATCTTGTTATGACAGAAAAGGATATTATTGATAATAACCATTATGATGATTGTATTGGATATTGTCATGGACGGCAAACACTGGGGCAGAAGGGAGAAGGTCATTCTCCTGATGGAAATGAGGGATCATCAAATGATTATTCAGTTAGAGAGGCAGTGGCTCAAATGGTAAGTTTTGAGATACCTTACAGAATTCTAGTCCCAGAAAAATCAACCAATATTTTAGTGGCAGGCCGGAATGTTTCTTGTGATTTCCTTGCTCATAAGCATTTGAGGAATCAGCCTGCTTGTGTAACAACTGGCACGGCAGCTGGAATTGCTGCAGCTTTGTCAATTAAATATGATGTCCCTGTTTGTGATGTGCCGATGAAGGAATTACAACAGCATCTTGGATTGTGCTAGCCTAATTGAATTTTCTTATATGTTTAATTTGTAACTTCTGAAATTAGGTATTAGATACAAATAGTTGGCTCTGTGGTTTCTGGGGCCAATTATTTGTTTTCCAATGAATTTCATGTTTCAATAGCAGGATTCTAATTCCTTGCTGGTTTCATTTGGATTTTTATTCAGTCCTCTTCAATCTGCTTTATTCTGATGCCTCTCTTTATATCAAGCCTGCTGCCGAAGTCATGGCCGAGGTTGTAGCTTGAGGTATTAATTGAGGTATGGGCGTATGTCCGGCGTATCTTCACAGTGTTGTAGATAAGCTCCTTTGCAAGCTTTTCATTATCCTTGCTTATTACCATGAGTGCTTTCTCTTCTGCTGTTCCTTTTGTTTTTTCAGATAGAACATCGACAGCACCGCATATGAAGCTACCTTTTGATATGCTCTTCCCCTTTGCCCTCATCGCCTTTATCTCACGGTCTGCCGCAGAGACAACGTAGTCGAAGATATACAGCGCAAGCTCTATCTCCTCGACGCTTCCATGCACTGTGATAATCCTGGATTCATTTCCTGGGATTATGACATTGTACACTCCGCTGGATGAGCTGGCATACCATGCAAGTTCCCTTGTCCAGAAGGGCAGGCGCTTTGCCTCATAGAGATCGGCTGTGTAGATTCTTTTATCATCCACCTCTGGTGGGATGTTGCCCTCAATCATCAGTTTCTGGGCCTTCTTTATCGCTTCTGCTGCTTCATTCTCAAAAGGAGAGGATGAGAGAGCCATCAGCTTCTTAATCTTCTCTCTCCTTGAGTTCTGTTTGTCTATCGATAGCCGTACATGGCTTCTTGAGAATTCAGGCAGAGCTCCAAGCATGCGGCAGCATTCTCTGAAAGTCTGTCCATGGCCGGATGACTTGTATAGATACCAGTCGAGCGCATGGGCAAGCTCATGGAGGAATATATTCTCCATATCCTCTGGATTGCTGATAAGGACATCCTCTATTATTGCGATAGCCTTATCCTCCGGACGGAACATCGCAAGTATATTTCCTGACAGGCTGGGAACCGCAAGTATAACGGAAACAATCTGTGGCTGGATATGCAGCTTTGCTGTTTTATCCTTATATAGATCCCAGAGTTTTCCTATTTGTTTATCTATCATGCTGCCGCTTGCGCGTATTGTCCGGTCCATGTGGGTATGATACCGCCTTGTCTGTCCTCTGTCTTTAGGCTAAAGTCAAGGCGTGAAGATATATATTGAGAGCCTTGGCTGTGCCAAGAACCAGGTTGATTCCGAGATACTTCTGACATATGCGGAGGAGAACGGCTATGAAAAGACCGATGATCCTGCCTCTGCTGATGTTATTGTCGTCAATACATGTGGTTTTATCGAGAGCGCAAAGACAGAGTCGATAGACACGTTCTTCTCTCTGAAAGAGGCCAATCCCAATGCAAGGATAATCCTTGCAGGTTGTCTTGCGGAGCGCTATGGCAGGGAGATGGAACTTGATGAGGCCGATGCGATATTCGGCAATCATGATCTTTCCCTTTTCCCCGAAGTGCTCAGCGGAAAAGCAGATAGGATTCTGATACCTGAGTATCCAGATCCAGACAGGGAGCGTGATGACAGGAAGGAACTTCTAGGATACAAAGGCAGTGCGTATCTGAAGATAAGCGAGGGCTGCAATCATCGCTGTGCATACTGTGCTATACCGCTCATCAGAGGTCCTCTCAGATCGAGGCCGATGGAGAAGATCATAAAGGAAGCTGAGAGACTTATCGCATCCGGTGTATATGAGATCAATGTGATAGCCCAGGATCTGGGGGCATATGGCCTTGATATATATGGTAAGCAGATGTTCGTGCCGTTGATGGATAAGCTCTCATCCCTTGACGGGGACTTTGTGCTGAGGATGCTTTATATCCATCCCGATACATTCCCCGAAGGGCTTGTGGAGCTTACCCGGGATAGGGCAAAGATACTTCCTTATTTCGATATCCCATTCCAGCATGCGGACAGGAAGGTTCTCCGAGGCATGGGACGCACAGGCGACAGGGAAATATATACAGCGCTCGTTCGTTCAATCCGCGATGCGCTTCCTGATTCTGTGATACGCACAACATTGATGCTTGGATTCCCCGGAGAGGATGAAGAAGCCTTTGAGGAGCTCAAAAGATTCGTCAGGGAAGCTGAGTTCGATTGGATGGGGTCCTTCCTCTATTCAAGGGAGGAGGATACTCCTGCTTATGATATGAGGGGAGAGAAGGAGCATCTGAAAGCCCATAAGAAGGCTGCTGTCTGGCAGAAGGAGCTTGAGTCTATTCAGGAGGAGATAACAGCAAAGCGTCTGAGACGATTCATAGGTAAGGAGTATAAGGCTATTATCGAAGAGAAGGTTGAAGGTGAGGATCTTGCTATCGGAAGAATCTATGCCCAGGCTCCTGATGTCGATGGACTTACAGTCATAATGGGACGCGGTATGGAAAGCGGGGATGTTGTGAAGATTGGTGTATCGAATGTGAGAGGAATCGATCTCGAGGGGGTTCTCATTGTTTGATTTCTCCATGCTCAACGATGAACAGCGTGAGGCTGTCCGCGATTTCAACCATAATCTTCTAATCCTTGCATGTGCAGGCTCTGGCAAGACAAGAACGATAACCCAGAAGATCGCTTATGCCGTTTCGGAAGGCATATACAGGCCGTATCAGATCCTTGCTGTTACATTCACGAATAGAGCTGCCGAGGAGATGAGGTCGCGTATTGCCGATACCCTTCCTGACACAGATCTTTCGGGAATGGAGATGAGGACATTCCATTCTTTCGGGGCATATATCCTTAGGCGCTTCGGGATGAAGGCAGGGCTTTCTCCGTCCTTCTGCATATATGACGATGACGATTCGCTCCAGCTGCTATCATCATGCGTGAAGCTTGAGAAGAAGGATCTCAGGCAGGTGCAGAAGGCCATATCGAAGGCTAAGGATAGGGGGATGACTCCCGATTCGCCGGGATTGACAGAGCTCTTGCCCGATTTCGATCTTCCATCGATTTTCCAGAGATATGAGGAAGCGCTTGCTGCATCCGGCAATGCTGATTTCGCTGATCTCATACTCAAAAGCACATGGCTTCTTGAGAATGACGAGGAGACAAGGACTGAGATGCAGAGGCGTTTCAGGATGGTTCTTGTCGATGAGTATCAGGATTCGAACAGGATACAGTTCAGGATGCTGCGTGCGCTCATAACCCCGGAGACCAGGCTCACAGTCGTTGGCGATGATGATCAGTCGATATATTCCTTCAGAGGTGCTGATATCGACAATATCCTTACATTCGCAGGATCATTTGATAATGTCCGTGCGATAAGGCTTGAGAAGAACTACAGATCGACATCTGAGATTCTTGCTCCTGCAGCAGCTCTCATAGCACACAACAAGCAGAGGCATAAGAAAGAGCTCATAAGTGCTGAAGGACTCAGAGGACCCAAGCCGTCCGTTCTCGCTTCCTCAGATGGAAGGGAGGAGGGTGAGCGTATTGCTGATCTTATTAAAGGCTTCGGTGATTATGACAATACCGCGGTATTGTACAGGACAAATGCCCAGTCACAGATTTTTGAGCAGATTTTCACCGACAGGAAGATTCCTTATAAGGTAATCGGTGCCCTGAGATTCTATGACAGGGAGGAGGTTAAGGATGCCCTTGCGTTCCTTTACCTGCTTATGAATCACCATGATACCGTCTCATTCAGGAGGATCATAAACAAGCCTTCCAGAGGACTTGGAGAGGCTAAGATAGCGAAGATACTCTCATATGGAGATGACCTCATGGAGGGCCTTCGTGCATTTGCCGCATCAACAGGAGGAGCAGCAGGGGAGGGTGCCAGGCTATTTCTCTCTGCCTGGGATACGGCTTCGGCTTCACTGGATGATGATGAGAACCTGGGAGACATACTGAAGAAAGGTCTTGAGAACGCAGGGCTGTATGATCTTTATAACAGCGAGCCGGACAGGACCATCCGCGAGGCGAAGATCGGAAACCTCGGTGCGCTTGTATCTGCTTTGTCGGAAGCTGGATCCGGGCGTGAGGATCTCATTGAATTCCTTGAGAAACTTACCCTGGATACTACAACGCTCGGCGACAAAGATCCCCGTGATCAGCCCGGTGTTACGCTGATGACAATGCATAATACGAAGGGACTGGAGTTCAGCCGTGTATTCGCTGTCGGGCTCGAGGATGATATCATCCCAGGGCGGAACAGCGAGATATCCAAAGCAGAGGAAGAGGAGAGAAGAATCCTGTATGTTGCAATGACCCGTGCAAGACGTTCTCTCTATCTTTCATTTGCATCCCGCCGCTCGATGTGGGGGCGTACGGAATACCAGACGCCATCCCGGTTCCTTGCAGAGATACCGGAGAATCTCCTTGCAGGTGAGGTCGATGCGATAAAGGGCAGAAACAGGAATGAAGAGCCCGAGGATTATTTCGGAAGGAGTTTCTCCTATAAACCCAGGACATATGTCTCATCTCAGCCAGCATGGGCGAAAGGGATTGGCGTTAAGGTCATCAAGAAGAAGCCTGAGGCAAAGAACGCCCATGGATCATTTAAGGCGGGAGACAGAGTCCGCAGCAAGGAATATGGGGAAGGGCAGATAACCGAGATAACCGAACTGGCAAAGGACAGGCGTGTCCTGACAGTTGCATTCAAGGGCAGGACTGCAAAATTCATTGAAGCATTCGCTGCGCTGGAGAAGATCTGAGGAAGAAATTTCACAGATTCTGGCAATGCTGCTGTATGATAAGCAGGAAATGATTATCTCGGATAGATCGCTAGATTCATTGAAGAAGAAGGGGATAAGCGTTCCCTCCTATGACAGAGGAGCGCTCAAACCATCGATAGTCCATATCGGGATGGGCCATTTCCATCGCTCTCATTTCCTGACATACCTGGACATGCTCCTAAGGAGCGGAGCATATGATGGAGGTGTCTTCGAGGTTGATATAATCCCGTCGGATAGGGCCTTCATCGATGATTTCAGGGAGCAGGATTACCTGTACAGCGTGCTGTCAATCTCACCTGACGGGACAGAAGAACTGCGTATCAATGGGCCTGTAATCGGCTATGCGAACCTTTCGGATGATCCGGGTACAGTTTCCAGAGTATTGTCATCTCCTGATACAAAGCTTATCACGCTGACAATCACAGAAAAGGGATACTGCTATCGTGATGATGTCGGCAGCATAGACTGGGATAATCCCCGGATAATCCACAATCTGGAATCCTCTGATCCTCCGGAGACAGCGATAGGATGCCTCTCCAAAGCACTTTCAGAAAGATATAAGGAAAAGTGTCCAGTCACTATAATGAGCTGTGACAATGTCCCGGAGAATGGGAAGATGCTCAGGGCTTGCATACTTCAGTTCTGCAGGAGAAAGTATCCAGACATTGCAAGCTGGATTGAGGAATGTATTGCTTTCCCCTGCACGATGGTCGACAGAATCACTCCAGGAACAGGTCCTGATGACATCAGCAGGCTGAAAGCTGAATATGATCTGGAGGATAGCTGTTCTGTGCACTGCGAGAGCTTCATGCAGTGGGTGATAGAGGATTCTGCATGCACTGCCATCCCTGATTTCTCCAAGGCGGGAGCTCTGGTCGTTAAGGATGTGAGACCATATGAGCTTATGAAGATCAGACTGCTGAATGGATCTCATTCCGCTCTTTCATATCCGTCATATATGATGGGCCACAGGATGGTTCATGAGGCGGCCATGGATCCTGTTGTCAGAGAGTTCATCCGCGATTACTACATGCCGGAGATTGCAGCGACTCTCCCTGAGGTCCCCGGTGTTGATATACCGGCATATGAAGATGATCTTATCTCCAGATTCTCCAACCAATATATTGCCGATACATTGCTGCGTCTGGCTTCGGATGGATCCAAGAAGATATCGAATGCGATACTCCGGCCTCTGGAGGAGGGGATGGCAAGCGGACTGACGATGGATCATGTGATTATGGCGCTTGCGCTATGGAACCATTTTTACATCCATCTGGATGAGAAAGGGAACCATATGCCGATCGATGATCCGAAATGCAACGAGCTCCTTGCAGCGGCTTCAGATCCTGTAGCATTTTTCCGCATTGCAGGACTATCTGAGAATATGCTGACGGATGGCGTATTCATCTGCAAGGTGAAGGCATGCCTATCTGCAATAGACAGGAAGGGAATAAGACGGGCAATCGCAGAATCGCTGTAAGGTGGAGTATACTCTTTACATTCCTGCCCCTAATTCTATATAATGCCAAATCGTGCAGTTTTCTGCATGCTCTCGCGTAAAGCAGAGCAGGGATATCCATCGGGATTGATCCTGGCTGGTACAGATACCGAAGAGAAATCTTCAGAATACTTCCTTTCCCCGGAGAGTCTGTTCCTTCCTGGAGCCTTATGGATTCGGTGAACCCTGTTCTGTGGTCCTCCTGGCTGGACCGGCGTGCCTGCGTAAGCAGGAAGGATTCATTCCTTGGAGAATAAACAGGAAGGTTGATTTATGAAGACTATTTTCGTTAAACCTCAGTCCATCGAGAAGAAGTGGTATCTGATCGATGCAGAGGGCAAGAACCTTGGCCGTGTAGCTGTTGCTGCAGCAAGGATCCTCAGAGGCAAGAATAAGGTTGAGTATGTACCGCACCAGGATATGGGCGACTACGTGATCATCATCAATGCAGCCAAGGCTAGCGTCACCGGTAATAAGATGGAAGATAAGATTTATTATCGCCACTCAATGTATCCAGGCGGACTCAAGGCTGAATCTCTTGAGAAGATGCTCCAGAGAAAGCCTACTTATCCGATGGAGCATGCTATCAAGGGAATGCTTCCTCATGGAAGGCTTGGCAGAAAGCTCTTCACAAACGTGAAGATCTATGCTGGAGCAGAGCACCCGCACATGGCACAGAAGCCGATAGCTGTTGAGATTTAAGGAGAGGCGATATGGCTACGAAGAATGAAGGAAATAAGAATATCAATCTTGGCCACGGCGTAGGTCGCCGTAAGACTTCCGTCGCAAGAGTCTATCTCCGCGATGGAAACGGCAAGGTGACAATCAACGGAAAGGACATCGCAGTCTATTTCGTCGATGCTATCAATGCAGCAAAGGTTGTACAGCCATTTGAAGTCACAGAGACTCAGGGCAAGTACGATCTTGTCATCACAGTCGCTGGCGGTGGAATCTGCTCACAGGCAGAGGCATGCAGACATGGTCTTGCAAGAGCTCTCGTCAACTATGATGAGAACTATCGCCATGCTCTTCATGAGGCTGGCTTCATGACAAGAGACCCAAGAATGGTCGAGAGAAAGAAGTATGGCCAGAAGGGCGCAAGAAGGCGCTTCCAGTTCTCCAAGAGATAAGGAGCTTCTCATTGCGGTATGGGACTGTCGGAATGGCAGTCCTTTTTATTTGCCCCGGGCATCTGCTAGAATCGGAGTATGACAGCATATGACAGGGCATTGAAGCTTCTTGCAATGAGGGAGCATTCAGCAAAGGAGATAGAGTGCAAGCTCACGGCAAAGGGCTATGATGATACTGAGATTGCTGAGACTATTAGCAAGCTTATTTCCGAGAACAGCCTCTCTGACAGGCGCTTTGCATATGCTTATGTGCGTTCGCGGATGAGGCGGAACCCGGAAGGCAGGCCCATTCTCAGAATGAGGCTCCGGGAGAAAGGTGTCGCATCAGATATCGTGGAAACTGTTCTCTCCGAGTTCTGGGACGATGAGGAGTACCTGCCGTTTCTCCGGAGCTATGCAGATGGGCTTGTTGCGAAGAAAGGGCATGATGGAGCAAGAGCCATGCTTCTTAGAAAGGGTTTCCGGGATAGCGAGATAAGAGCAGCGATGCAGGAAGAATGACGGCTTCCTTTCCTTTTGTCTCTCTTTAGGGTATATTCCTAGCTATGGAAAACGATAAGAATGAATACAAGCCGGATCCAAGTCTCAATGACAGACTGCTGAAGACACGTACTGTGATGATCTCCGGGGAGATAAACAGAGACAGGGCTGATGAGTTCGCCCGCCAGATGCTTGTCCTCGACAGCGAGTCATCCGATCCGATATATGTTTATATCAACAGCCCAGGCGGTGATGTTGATTCCGGTTTTGCGATCTACGATATGATCAGGTTCGTCAATTCACCTGTGACTGTCATAGCGATGGGACTTGTTGCATCTGCAGCTGCCCTTATCTATCTCTCGGTTCCCGTTGAGAGGAGAGTGGCTTTCCCTGATTCGACATTCCTCATTCATCAGCCGCTTTCCCAGCTCAAAGGTGTAGCTATCGATGTTGCAATTTATGCTGAGAAGATTGAGCAGCTTCGGCATAAGCTTGATCAGGTGATTGCTGATGCAGTAGGGAAGACAAGGGATGAGGTCGAGGCCAATACTGAGCGCGATTACTGGATGTCTGCCGAAGAGGCAAAGGCCTATGGAATTCTTTCAAGGATAGTGCTTAGCAGATCTGAGCTCTGATGACTCCTGCTGTAGTTAAACTGGGGCAATAGGTCCGGACCTTAGCCCCATTATTTATGCCTGCATGCTCTCCCTGATGCTTTCTACCTCTTCAAGCGTAAGCCCGGAGAATTCTGCGATCTTGGAAAGCGGTATGGAACCATCAGCTACCATGCTCCTGGCAACTTCCTGGCGTCCCTCTGTCCGTCCTTTCTTAAGTCCATCGGCCTCGCCTTTCAGAAGGCTCTCTTCCCTTGTCTGCTGGATCTTCCTCTGAAGTATTTCCTCGAATACGCTCGACATCTCCTCTGCTCCCTCCGTGTCATCCTTGAAATAAGCCACTCTTTCCCTTAGCTCATTATAGTGCATCTCCCCGGGATTGGCACACCTCAGGTCATGCATGAGGTGCCCGAGCTCCGTCCCCTCGTCAGCAAGCATCGAGCTTGCGTACACCATATGCGCCCCATCCCCGAAGGGCTCCCATCCTCCATCCAGATAGCGGTCTATCCTGCACAGGGCCCTGCCATGCCCGAGGGCATCGCCCCTTGTCAGGAAGATCACATAGGTCTCCGGGAGGCTGCCGTATCCCGCTCCTTTGCCGAGTGCTGAGGCATCGATCATGGAGCTGTAGTATCTTGCCCTCCTTGCAGGCGCCCCGTCATCCTCCTTCTGGATCTCTATGTCGTAGAGGTTCCCGTCCCTGTCGGTCGCGTACACGTCGAGCCTGACAGAATGGCTGAGGACGCTCTGCATCCATTTCTGGGTCTCAGTCCTCGTGACCTCGAGGTCATCGCGCCCGAGTATTATGCGGAGCATGAGGGATGCGCACTCATTGCTCCCGTCAAGGCATTTCGAGAAGAAGATATCATCCTCGAGCGTGATATCCCTGATTATCTCCATCTTCTCCTTCCTGCTGATAAGCTCCATAGGCCTCCTTCAGGAGCATGCATCATGGCTGCTCCTGTAATATATACGCCCTAGACCGGCCTTCCTGACAGCTTTACTTGGAAAAATCTGGGAATCTTTGCGCAGAAGTTGGCAGAGGACGGCATTCAGGACGTTATTATTCCATGAAGCTCCTATTCGTCTATCTGTTCTGTCTTCCCCTTATCCTCTCCTGCGGTCCTGATGCGGACCTGCATCTATTCACTATAAGTGCATACAACATGTATCTCTTCTTCGATGGAACAGATGACGGATGGGAGTATGATGGATTCCGGAAAAGCGACGGCTATACGCAGGAACGCTATCTCGATAGGGTAAAGGATACCGCAGTCTTCATAGCAAGGAATATGGATTCCGATGTCATTATCCTTTCTGAGGTGGAGAGCGCCGTGGTGCTCAATGATCTGCTTGAAGCAGGGCTGAGGAAGAAGGGGTATCAGTTCTACGGACTTGCTTCTGACGGTACCGTTCCCTTGTCCGTGGGATTCATATCACGTATCGCCCCGGAGTCAAGTGCCATCCACAGCGCAGGGGGAGAGCGTGCCATGCTTGATCTGACCTTCAATACGGCATCTGGGACGATACGCGTCTTCGGAATACATGCAAGAAGCAGGCTTGAGGGCAGCAGCGAGGATATAAGATACCAGCAGTTCGGGCATCTCATGGCATTGATGGCTGACGCTGATGAGGATATCGTGATTGCGGCCGGGGATTTCAATGCCGATCCGCGTTATCCGGAGAAGGGAATGGCTGAGTATCCTTCCTCGGGAATAGAGAGTGTCCCTTTGAGAATCACAGGGGATCCTGGACTTGCCTCCGATACAGTCTTCTATTCACCATTTCTGGATAGTGAGGAGACAGCGGCTGCAGGGACATATTCATATCAGGGGACATGGTACTTTTTCGATAACATCATCGTCGACTGGAGAGCGCTTGATGGCAGAGGACTGGAATATAGCAGTTCCTCCGTTGTCATGCCATTCGAGGCGAAGGATATCCTTGGCCGTCCATTGGCATACGATGTATCGACCGGGATGGGATATTCCGATCATTTCGCGGTCTCCGCGAAGTTCTCCTCTTTCTGATTGCCGATCAATATATTGCTATCCTCCCGATCTATTGCAATAATCATCCCTATGATTGAAGAGAATCTCAGGGAGACCCTTCTCGGAGGGCAGTCGTTCAGCTGGACAGAGGATGAGGATGGCAGTTTCTGGGCCGTTCTCGACGAAAGGGTTGTGAGGATAAGAACGCTCGAGGATGCGGCTTCCGACCCATTCCTGTATGACTATTTCGATCTTGGATACGATTATCAGAAGGCTAGGGAGGAGATTGCTGCAAAAGACAGCATACTCAGAGAAGCAGTGGAGTCATCCGGGCTTATAAGGCTTCTGCATCAGGACCACTTCCTCACCACAATCTCCTTCATACTCTCCCAGAACAACAATATAAAGCGTATCACAGGACTGTACCATAGGCTTTCTGAACGTTATGGGCATGAGGTTGAGCCAGGGAAATACTCATTCCCGTCACCATCTGAGCTCGCATCTGCCGATGAGGATTCCCTCCGCGCTCTTGGAGTCGGATTCCGTGCTCCTTTCATAATCGACGCTGTCAGGAAGGCAGCCCTTCTCGATACTATTGATTCACTCTCGTTCGATGATGCAATGGATGCGCTCCAGACAATAAAGGGGATAGGGCCGAAGGTCGCTTCATGCATACTCATATTTTCGTATCAGAGAAGGGAGGGTTTTCCCCTTGATGTGTGGATGAAGAAGGTCATGAAGGAGTATTACCCTGATAAGGATCCTTCGTACTTCCATCCATATGAGGCACTGTCGCAGCAGTACCTCTTCTCATGGATACGTCAGAAGGGATGATTATCTGATTGCATCAGGGAACTGCAGCTGATAGAAGATCTGCTCCAGCTCAAGCGCTATGTTTATGTTGTGTATAACGCAAGGCGTCTCTCCGTCTGATGCGGGTTTTGCCCTCAGCGTTATTGGTGAGAAATTGAGTATCCCCTTTATTCCTGCATCGATGAGCTTTTCTGCGGTGTCCGCAGCAGATGCTTCAGGAACCGTTATTATGGCAACTTTGACCTCAAGTGCTTCGATTACCTCCTCAAGCCTTGACAGAGGATAGACAGGGACGGGATGGGAGACATCGGAATAAACGACAGGATCTGTATCGAAACCCGCCACAACGCGGATGCCATCCGGTTCGAACCCTGAATAGTGCATAAGTGCTTTTCCTATCCTTCCGCAGCCGACGACTATTACATTCTGCGGATCGCCTTTGCCGAGTATGGCGCTGAGCTTCTCTATGAGGTCTGTTATCTCATATCCGCCCCTTTTCTGGCCATGGATGGAGAGAATCGAGAAGTCCTTCCTGACAACAGCTGCGGATACCCCTGCCGCATCGGAAAGGTTGTGTGCGAATACTTTCTCTAATCCAATGGCTCTAAGACGATTAAGAGCCCTGTAATACCTTGTTATCCTGATAAGCATATCGCTGTTCATGTTTAATCTCCAAATAAATGTGATTATAGTAATATTATTTAAGAGAGTGTAGCTATAAATATGAAAGCCTTCAATGCTTTATGCGTTCTTTTATGAAAAAATACGTTGTTTTATTGCAAACTATAAACCAATTCAGTAAAATCTTAGCGAATGACAAAGGAGGGCTTATGGCTCAGAACATATTCTCGGATGAGCTGAATGCGTATCTGGCAGAATGGAAAGACAAGCCAGGCAATCTCATCATGATCCTTCACCGTGTCCAGGAAGAGTTCGGATATGTGTCGAGGGAAGCTGCTGATGAGGTATCCAGACAGCTCGGAATTCCCCTTGCTACAATCTGGGGAGTTCTTACTTTCTACCACTTCTTCAAGCTCAACAAACCGGGTAAGTACAACATCCAGGTATGCCTGGGCACCGCCTGCTATCTCAAGGGCGGGGATATCATCATCGAAGAGCTTGGCAAAGAGCTCGGGCTCGGTGTTGGCGGACTGACCGAGGACGGCAAGTTCTCACTTGAAGCAGTACGCTGCGTCGGATGCTGCGGTCTTGCTCCTGTTATGACAATCTCAGGAGAGGTCTTCGGAAAGGTTGCCAAGAACCAGATATCAGGCATACTCGATAAATTCGCCTGATGCACAGTGTGGCAGATCTTGTCCTGGAAGCTGTAGAGAACAGCACTGAGGCAGGGGCCGGAATAATAAAGGCCTTGGCTGAAGATGAGGGAGGGATCTGGATGATAGAGATCCTTGATGACGGGGAGTGGGTGATCGAAGGTGATCCATTTCCTGAGGGAGCAACAACCAAGGGCAAAGGGCGCGGACGCGGTCTGTCAATCATATGGGAGGCATCGCGCGGACGCTGCAGCTTAACACGAGGAGAAGGATATACCCAGCTCAGATTCAGAGTTGAAGATGATGGAAGCTTCGGAGATCTGTTCCATGCATTGCTTCCGGTCTTCCTGAGAAATCCTGATGTATGGGTCAGCATACGGTCATCCGGAGTGGAAAAGAGATTCTCGACGGATGATCTTAGAAGGGAAGATGCATTTCCCTCCGATGCTTCAGGGATAAGGGCCTTCAGGGCTTATATCGAGAGGCAAGGGTAAAAGTAAGGAGAGAGATTTATGGCTAAGCTTTCGCTTTCCGATCTTCACGCTATAAGGGAGCGCGAGGAAAAGAATCTGAAGAAGCGCGATATCCACGGACGCACTGTCCATGTAGTTGTCGCGATGGGCACATCCGGAATCGAGAAGGGTGCCAAGCTTGTCCTCAACACTATCGCAGATGAAGTCGAGAAGAGAGGACTCGATAATGTGATTATTACACAGACTGGCGCTGTAGAAGGCCGTCCTGAGCCTGTTGTTGAGGTTTTCAAGCCAGGTGAGGGTCTGACTGTATACGGCAATGTCGGCAAGGATGATGCTGTCCGCATCGTAGCGGAGCATCTCGAAGGTGGAAAAGCCGTTGACGATCTTGTCATCGGTCATGAGGAGTAGTGCTATGGGATTCAAGAACTATATTCTTGTCTGCGGAGGCACGGGATGCGAATCCTCACGCTCCGATCAGATCTATCATGCTCTTATCGATGAGGCCCAGAATCAGGGCGTCGCAGATCAGGTCCAGGTAATCAAGACAGGATGCTTCGGATTCTGCGAGCAGGGCCCGATTGTCAAGATCCTTCCTGAGGATTCATTCTATGTCCAGGTCAAGCCTGAGGATGCCAAGGAGCTTATTGCCGAGCATGTGGTCAAGGGCCGCGAAGTGACAAGGCTTCTTTACAACAAGGCTCCAAGAAAGGCTTACGAGGAAGTCGAGGACATCAAGTTCTATCAGAAGCAGAAGAGAATCGTACTCCGCAACTGCGGATCGATCGATCCTGAGAATATCGATGAATATATCGCAGCTGGCGGATACAAGGCTCTTGAGAAGGTTCTCTTTGAGATGACTCCGGATGATGTCATCAATGAGCTCAAGGTCGCAGGTCTCAGAGGCCGCGGCGGTGCAGGTTTCCCGACATGGATGAAGTGGAACTTCACAAAGGTTGCCGAGGGCGACGAGAAGTTCGTTGTCTGCAATGCTGATGAAGGCGATCCGGGTGCTTACATGGATCGTTCAACGCTCGAAGGCGATCCGCATTCCGTCCTTGAGGCAATGACGATCTGTGGACGCACTATCGGTGCCCAGCATGGCTATATCTACATCCGTGCGGAGTATCCTCTCGCAATCCACCGCCTTGAAGTCGCTATGAAGCAGGCTAGGGAGTATGGCCTTCTTGGCAAGGATATCCTTGGCTCAGGCTTTGATTATGATATCGAGATCAGACTCGGCGCTGGCGCATTCGTCTGCGGAGAGGAAACTGCTCTTCTCCAGTCCATCGAAGGACACAGGGGTATGCCTCAGCCACGTCCGCCATTCCCGGCTAACAAGGGTCTCTGGGGCAAGCCGACTGTCATCAACAATGTTGAGACATGGGCAAATATCCCTCAGATCATCGATAACGGCGGCGAGTGGTTCGCATCCATCGGTACCGAGGATAGCCATGGAACAAAGGTATTCGCCCTCACAGGCAAGATCTGCAACTCTGGTCTTGTAGAGGTTCCTATGGGAACAACGCTCCGCGAGATCGTATATGATATCGGCGGCGGAATCGCCCATGGCAAGAAGTTCAAGGCTGTGCAGACCGGCGGTCCTTCCGGCGGTGTTATCACAGAGGAGAACCTCGATACGCCTATCGATTTCGGCGGACTCCAGAGAATCGGTTCCATGATGGGTTCCGGTGGAATGATTGTAATGGACGAGGATGACTGTATCGTCGACGTAGCTAAGTTCTACCTCAACTTCACAGTTGATGAGTCCTGCGGAAAGTGTGCTCCATGCCGTATCGGCGGAAAGAGTCTCTGCAACATCCTTGAGAAGATCACCCAGGGCAAGGGCGAGGAGAAGGATATCGAGCAGATCCATCAGATTGCAAAGGCTATGCAGATCGGTTCTCTCTGTGCCCTTGGCCAGACAGCTCCTAATCCTGTCCTTTCATCGCTCAGGTATTTCCCGCATGAGTATGAGGCCCATATCCAGGACAAGAAGTGCCCGTCTGGAAAGTGCAAGAAGCTGATCAGCTATGAGATCAATACCTCAAAGTGCATCGGATGTACGGCTTGTGCAAGGAAGTGCCCTGTAGGTGCTATTTCCGGAGAGGTCAAGAAGCCTCATAAGATCAATGGCAATGTCTGTATAAAGTGCGGCGTCTGCAAAGAAACATGTAAGTTCGGCGCAATTGAGATTCACTAGGAGGAGAGCGATGATTCATCTTACTGTACAGGGAATAGATGTAGAGGTAGCAGAGGGAACAACCGTCCTTGAGGCTGCCAGAAAAGCCGGCATAAAGATCCCGACGCTCTGCTATCATCCGGATCTTAAGCCGTTCGGTTCGTGCGGACTGTGCGTATGCAAGCAGGAGGGCTCCAAGAAAATCCTCCGCGCATGCTCAACGCCAGCTGCAGAGGGTATGAAGATCATTACCCATGATCATGATCTCTATGAGGTCAGAAGGACTATCCTTGAGCTCACGATGAGCACCCATCCTTCCTCATGCCTGCTCTGCACGAAGAACAACAAGTGTGAGCTCCAGAAGCTTGCTATAGAGTATGGTGTAAGAGAGCAGCCATTCGAGATCCGCCTTGCGGAGGATAAGAAGGACCGCTCTACCGGAGCCATTGTTCTTGATCCTGAGAAGTGCATCAAGTGCGGACGCTGTGTTCAGGTATGCCAGGGTCTTCAGGGTGTATATGCCCTTGAGTTCATCGGCCGTGGCGATAAGACAACGATGAGCCCTGCTGCGCATCTTCCTCTCAATGACAGCCCATGCATCAAGTGCGGTCAGTGCATCACGCATTGTCCTGTAGGCGCTATCTATGAGCAGGATCACACAAGGGATCTCATGAAGGCCATTGCTGATCCTGATAAGGTCGTTGCTGTCCAGATTGCTCCTGCTGTCAGAGTCGCAATCGGTGAGGAGTTCGGCCTTAAGCCAGGTGAGATTTCCACTAAGAAGCTCTATACAGCACTCCGCCGCATTGGTATCGACTACGTCTTCGATACGAACTTCGGTGCTGATCTTACAATCATGGAAGAGGGCTATGAGCTTCTTGACAGGATTAAGAATGGCGGTGTAATGCCTCAGATTACTTCCTGCTGCCCTGGTTGGGTGGATTATGCAGAGAAGTACTATCCAGAGCTTCTTGATAACCTCTCATCGGCAAAGAGCCCGATGATGATGCAGGGAGCTGTCACAAAGACATACTGGAGCGAGAAGAGCGGCATAGACAAGAAGAATATCTATTCCGTTGCTATCATGCCATGTACTGCGAAGAAGGCTGAGATAACACGTGATGGAGAGCATGCATCATCCTCTGGAGAGCGTGATGTCGATCTTGTCCTCACAACACGTGAGATTGCAAGGCTTATTGCTTCGCGCGGTCTTGACTTCTCCAATCTCCCGGATTCAGAGGCAGATGATCCTATCGGAGAATACACAGGAGCTGCAACGATCTTCGGTGTAACCGGTGGTGTTATGGAGGCTGCAATAAGAACGGCTTACTTCGGTCTTACAGGCAAGGAGCTTTCCGATCCTGAGATCAAGCTTGTCCGTGGCCTCGACAACGTCAAGCGCGGTGAGGTCGATGTTGACGGAAAGAAGATCCGTGTTGCCATAGTCCATGGCATGGGCTCTGCTAAGGCTCTTCTTGATAAGATCAAGGAAGATAAGGCAGCAGGACGCGAGAGCGATCTTGATTTCATTGAGATCATGGCATGCCGTGGCGGATGCATCGCAGGCGGCGGACAGCCATATGGTACCGATGATAAGGTCCGTGAGGAGAGAACCGAGGGACTCTATACAGATGATGAGAAGTCTGTTAAGAGGTGCTCGCATCAGAATCCTTCCATCAAGAAGATCTATGCGGACTACCTTGGTGAGCCTCTTTCGGAGAAAGCACATCACCTGCTCCATACAGAGTACGTCCAGGTGCCTGTCTATAAGCAGTGATTCCGTTATTCTGAAAAAAGATAGAGCCATCGGGTTGACGCCCGATGGCTTTCATTTTCAGCGCTTTATGCGCATTATCGCAAGAGAATCAGGATTGCTCTCATCCATGAGCACCATGTTCACACCGCTTGGTGAGATTGCGATCGTATCGGCTCCGTCAAGCTCAAGAGGTGTACGTGCTATCTCTGTATAGCTCTGGCCGGAATCAACGATTGCAAGCGTTACAAGTTCATCATTTGTCTGATTGATGTAGTATGCATACTTGTAGTCCGAAGAGGATGAGAGTCCGGATGTGCTCGGGCTGTCCATAATCTCGCTATTCTTCCGTATCCAGTGCGATGCCGATTCCTGCTCGATTACAGTAAGATACTCGCTCGTCTGGACAAGCATCGTCGAATCGGATATGAATGCAAGTCCGGTAGGTGTATCCACGAATTCATCAGCTGCGAACTCGATGAAGCCTTCCGACAGAGAACCCTGCGCATCCTTATATTTCAGGATCACATTGTACAGCTGCGGAGCGGCAAAGGCATAGCCATCCTTGGAATTCGTCATGAGATAAGGAATGATTCCATTCTCAGACAGCCCCATGACAGAGCGGTTTGTGATTACGAAATCCTCCGGAGAGGTCTCATCAAGCCGGAAGAGGATGTAGTTCATATACTTCCTGTCCCTGTCCATGACAACGATGATTCCCGAATTGTCCATCTTCAATGCAATCGCTGCATGATCGCAATAGACCGGGGCTACATCCTGCTCAGCTGTATGGTCTATATGCATATGTGATGCATTGGCCTCGACAGCTTTTGTCATAGAGTGGTTCGACGGGCTGTAGTTATACAGCTTCACTGCGAACGGATTATTCACTCCAACAAGCACCTTGTACACGCTGGAGCTGTATTCATCCACGGCGAATGTCGATACAGTACCTGTAATCCCAAGGCTTGAGAAGCTCATCTCATGCTCTATGGTGATGCTGTTCCTGAGTATTCTGCCGATCTGGACTGTTCTGTCCTCGTTAGAGAATATCATGAGGTTGCCATTCGGCATGAAGTGTACGAGGGTGTCTGATCCGAGATTCAGCCCGCCTGTCCCGTCGCGTACGATGCCTCCCTGGTTTGGTACTCCTTCCGCTACGGATGTCACAGCCTCGAAGTTCACAGTCGCACTGCTGGTCGATCCGATAAGGGACGATGAGGCAACGGCATCAAGACGATGTACGCCGAGTGATGGCGTGAGCTTAAGTGTGGATCCTTCCCCCAGCTTCTCGCCATTCAGGTACCAGGAGACCTGGTAGTTCTCCACGCTGTCTGCTGAGGAGACAAGACTCACTGATATCTCGGTATCGGCTTCGACAGTATCATCTATGCCTTCGATCGTGAAAGTCACCGGGACTCCTGTGCTGTTGATGATCTCAAGAGTCCCGGGTTCAGTAGGGTTTTTGTTCAGGTCGAATACAATCTTTCCATCCGATTCCTGGTCTCCGGCAATCCGTACAGCCTCCGCACTTCCTGCGACAAGGATGCCGCTGTCATAGAGTTTTGCGGAAAGTACATAGGAACCTGCATCATAACCACTGCCGCTGTACGATGCCGTACCTGCTGCCTCATTGATTGATGATAGGGTAAGGAACTTCTCTGTATCAGAGCCATACTGTGGTCTGATAGAGAGCTCAACCTCCGCATTTCCTACGATGAGCGATGGATCCCACTCCAGAGTTACCTTCAGAGAGCCTGTTCCAATCAGCTCATCGAGTGTGATGGTTGTACTCGGATTCGATGCAGAGAATGCGAATACCGTATCGCCGCGCACAAGCACATCGCCATGGGAATTCATGCCCTCTGCTTCCAGAATCCATTCACCAGCGATAAGACCTTCGATTGTTATCGAGGTGCGTTCTGTCTTTACTTCGAAGTCAGCACCCTGTGGCCCTTCGCCTGTGATTCTGTATTCTTCTACCTCAAGTGGGTAGCCGGATGGAACTATGGATCTCGTTCCCTGCTCGAGATTGATCCTCATCGTTCCATGTGTTTTTGGCTCTTCGCATGATGGCAGTGCCAGGAGCGAGATAGCCAGCATAAGTGTTGTCAGCAATCTTATCATCCATTGCCTCCTTGAATTCTATACGCTCTAAGTCCCCGTTTCTGCCAATGCGCAGTAGCAGATTTCTTCATCAGATGCTAAAATTCCCGTGAAATTCTGCTTTTCAGAGGTGTCTTCAAGTGAAGCGTGCTGTACTTTTCCTCATTCTGGCTGTGTTCGCTGCCTTCGTTTACTATGCTTCATTCAAGGGAATGATCATATGGCCGCTGATGGCTGTGGAGATACCGCTTGTTGCTGTCTACTATGTCATCTCCTCGGTTGTGACGGAGAAGATGGTAAGGAAGCAGAGGGGCACTGAAAGCTTCATGTTCGTCCGGGCATCGATGATTACTCCTGATAGCACAACACTCATCCCCGGTGCTCTTACGATAACTTCATCCGAGGTTATCTTCTATTCAAGGAAAGGGGCAAAGGGCGGGGTGAGTATCGCCTGGTCATGCTCTGTTCCGGAGATTTCTGAATACAGCCTTGGAAAGGTCGATGGATTCCATAAAGGCATTTCATTGACGCTCAATGGCCATGAGGAGCCTCAGAAGTTCGTATCGAATGCAATCCAGAGCAGGGAGAGCGAGCTCCGTGGAGCGCTTGGCTGGGACAGCTGAGTAGATAATCTGACCGCTTCTGCCTCTTATCCTGAGGCTTCAGCTGATCCATCCTTGAACCATGAGAAAGCTTTTGGCGATAGCAATCATGGTTCTTATGGCACATGGCATATGGTCTTCCACATGGCAGGCAGGTGTTGATCTCAGATGTGTCGATTCATCATTCTATCCCTCACTGCGCCTTGATGCGGAGGCTGCATACCGTTACGGCAGCATAAGAGTATCTCTGCCTGTGCGCTATTCCCATTCATATGATTACGATCTGGATTTCCTTGAGGCCGGACTTGCCGTATCTGTCTATCCGTTTGAGGGCTTGGGTTTCTATGCAGGAGTATCACTTCTCAGATTCGGAGTGTTCTGGGGGATTGAGGCCCCTGATGATAACCTCATCTTCTTTTCCGAGGCAATGATCGGGTGGACTATTGAATTCCCATACTTCTATCTGGAACCCCGGATATCATTCACGGATGTCTTCTCATCGGAGGAAGCAAGGCTTGCCGAGCTAAGGGAAGCTATACCCCAGTATTCGAAATTCAGGATATCGCTGATTGCGGGATTCACTATCTGATTCAGGAGGAAATATATGAAAGAAGCCAGAATCTATTTTGACAAATGTGTGGCACTGCTTCTCATAGCAGCTACTCTCGCCGTCTCATGCGCACTTCCAGGAACCGGTCCTGGCGGTATCGATTCAAGAGCGCTCACATCAGCAGCAGGCCGGGTGATAGATGAGAATCTTTCCCTTGTGAGGGAATATATCTCAGCCGATCTTCCTGATGTCTCAATGCTTGCAGATGCTGATGGCTATGAGATTGCCACAAGGGCGCTGGAGGAGGAGAACGGGGTGGAGTACCTGGAATTCTGCCTTGAGACATCTGCCTACGAAGATGCTGAGGAGGTATTCAAGGCGGCAGAAATCCTTGCTCCGGGGCGGGAAATCGCGAAGATCAGGGAACAGGTCATGGAGCTGGAGACAAGACTCTATGATGCGGCTATGCCTAAGGCACGGCTTATGTCCCCAGAGCAGCAGGAGGCATTCCTTGAGGATCTTAAGACCCTCGTCATAAAGAGTGCTGTACTGCTGACTGCGGCTGTCGTGTATTCTTTTGTTCCCGATATGATATTCTGGGGCAAGGTTGCTGCAGCATCGGCTGTTGCGATTGCCGCAGGTGTGCTTGCCACCACGATAATGGCTGTTGTTGAGTATTACCGGTCCGGTGACATTGCAGAGACGTTCGAGCAATGGCTGGAGGATGTCACTACTGAGCCGACCGCCTCATGGATGCTTGCTTCCTCCATGATAAGCATCGGTACAGCTCTTAACAGGTCTCCCGTACTCACCGGGGTTATCCTTGGGGTATTCACGCTCTTCAATATCGTGAATGATGTGAAGCCTATGCTGGAGAAATATGAGTTCACGATCTGAGAGCTTCCCTGTGCATGGGCTCTGTGGCATAATAGCAGCATGGCTAGCACGCTTCTCGGAAGATTCCTCAGATATGTCCAGATAGATACAATGAGCAACAGCCAGCTGGCAGGCTCGGTCCGTCCTTCGACGTCAGGACAGGAGGAATTGATGATGCTGCTCCGCTCTGAGCTTGAGGAGCTTGGATGCAGCACATATTATGGCCCTGAGAGTGTTCTGCAGGGCCGTCTTGCTGGAAACATGACTGGGGAAAGCATCGCATTCATGGCCCATGTCGATACAGCCGACGATGTCCCTGGCAATGGCGTGAAGCCCGTTGTCCATTCCCCCTATAATGGCCAGGATATAGCTCTTAGCGGTATAACCATCAGTACAGAGGAGAATCCTGATCTTATCCGTTATAAGGACGGTACGGTCGTGACCTCCGATGGAACAACATTGCTGGGCTCTGATGATAAGGCTGGGATAGCTATTATCATGGAGATGCTTTCAATCCTTGCATCGGATCCATCAATCTCCCATCCTGATATCGAAGTATACTTCACTCCAGATGAGGAGACAGGCCATAGCCTGGATAGATTTCCCTATGAGCATATGAATGCATCTGTCTGCTACACAGTCGATGGCACCGAGGAAGGGATTATCGATATAGGCTGTTTCAATGCATCATCGGCCTCGGTAAGGATCAGGGGCAGGGCTGTCCATCCCGGATCGGCGAAGGGGGTGATGAGGAATGCGCTTCAGGCTGCAGCTTTCATAGCCCAGGCCCTGCCAGGGGGCGAGAGGGCAGAGTCTTCTTCTGGAGAAGAGGGATTCTTTGCTGTTATGAGTATGTCAGGTACAGCGGAGAGTGCCGAGCTTTTTGTGATCATGCGTGATTTCCATAGTGATGGACTGCAGAGGAGAGAGAATATCCTGAAAGCCATCGTAAATAGTGCAGATCTTATCTATGGTACGGAGACGGAGTGCGTGATTGAGCAGAATTACTCGAATTTTGCCGGTACGGTAGCATCCCATCCATATGCAATGGAAAGGCTCAGGAGGGCTGCGGATTCGATAGGATTGGCTATTTCTGAGAATATGGTGCGAGGCGGAACCGATGGGGCCCATCTTGCAAGCCATGGCATTGCTTCCCCTGATATCTTCACGGGCGGACATAATCTCCACTCCCTCTCAGAGTGGATTGCTCTTGAATCGATGGAGCGCAGTCTTGAGCTTGTGCTCGCCATAGCAAAGGGGGATGCATGAGAAGGATTGCTGCTCTGATTGCCATTATGCTTGTATCTACGCTATATGCAAGCACGATAACATCCGATGGTTCTTTCCCGGATTATGCGATGGCGGCTATAGGAAGGGCTGTCGATGAAAGCACAGCGGGAAGGGGGAATCTTGATATCTCAATCTCCTCATACAGTGAGGATGACAGCTACTTCCCGGATATGATCCACGGCTCCTTTTCAATCGGGTTCAATGGGACGGATACAGAGATCAATGCTGTAGGACACGACAGAGAGGAGCTTTCTGATGCTATCGAGGCTGAGATAGTGTCGCTGCTTTATTACGAGGAATCGCTATTGTCGTCCGGACTAAGGCTGGATTACATCCATAAAGGTTCCTTCTCATTCCTCTCCGATGAGTATTACAGGCGTGGAACGAGGCTTGATGCCATCGATGCGGATGGCAGGCTGCGCGGTGTCTTCGAGATTTCCGATAGCTATCCTGGCGTGTATGTTCTTTCCCCCATCTTCCTTGATAACCCCTTCCCGGGGATATCATTGGAGAGCGAAGGTGAATGGACGATGTTCGGATCGGCGGCGATGGGATTCTCATTCCCCAGCGTGGATATGACGGGATCGCTCTCCTTCGGGAGAACGGATCTTATTTATCCATTTGTCCCTCTTGTCTCCTTCCTCTTCAGGTATGATGATGGCGCTATGTACTGGTATGGTGGCATCGGACTTGAGGCCTTCCTGGATATCCACAGGATATTCCCGTCGGTAAGCTTTACACTGATAGAAGATGGCAGAATCGGTGCCGATGCTGCAATTCTTCTGGGAGGAGGTCCTTCGGGATTTGACTGGAAGGGCAGGTTCTCCGTCTTCTATGAACACAGGGCAACCCCTTCGTTCTTCTGGAGGATAGGATATGAGAATATCCAGGGAGAGCATATGCTTATGATTGGAATGGGAGGTGACTTCTGAAAAGAAATATCATTCTTGTCCTATTCATCACTCTGCTGCTTGCCTCCTGCATAACAGGGCAGAACGAGAACGGCCCTGACTGGATACGCCGTCCTCCCATGATATTCGGCTCTCTTGTCTTCATTGGCCATGGCTATGGAGAGAATGCGACAGAGGCCCGCACCGCAGCGCTTGATGATGCGCTTGCATCGATGAGTGTTGGAATAGGGTATGATCTTTCTCCTTACTATCTCAGGGAGCTTGTAAGCACCGATGGCATAGCAGAGCTGGGAACATATATAAATTCGGAGTTTTCAACGGTTTCCGGCAATGGATATGAGTGCTATGTTGCAGTCGTTACACCAGAGTCCTCATACAATTCCATGATGAGCGAAGAGTATGTGATGATGCTCGAGCGCGAGGAGTCGATAAGGAACCACCTTGGCAGTGCCGGTGACAGATACCGTGCCAACGAGGATACAGAAGCGCTTGCAGAGACACTCAGGGCTCTTGCAGTCTCTCTTGAAGGGCCTGTTGAAGATGCATCACTCTCTCCTGATTCCATCCTCCAGACTGCTATGGGGTATCTTGGCAATATCGAGCTGGATGTAAACAGGGATGGAGAGGTGATTGCGAAGCGTACCAAGGGTATATTCCATCCATACATCATATCGGGAAAGATCGATGCATCCTATGAGCGCATAAATGCAGATGGAGAGAGGGAACGTGCTACCGTGACGTGCCAGACAGACAGCAGAGGGCGTTTCGTGTTCACTGTGACCGATCCCTATACGATACGGCAGTCCGATGTGATATTCTCAGTCTCCCTTCCATTGGATGCCATGAGGGAGATTGAGCAGAAGGCCCCTGGTGGATTCATGGATGATTTCTACAGACTGTTCAGCGAGAGGGGGATATCATACAGGACAGAAGGATATATGGCATATCCTGCCGATGAGACTGTCATAGGCGTTGCCTTCTATGATGAGAATGGCAATGTCGTTGCAGGCGATAATGCCTACGGGATGCTATCCTCTGTGGTCAGCAGCGTCGGAGCGGATTATCTTGTGGCAAAGGCAAGCGGCGATGATGACGAGGGCGTTTATATCAATATGCTCACAAGGTATCCGGAGGGAAGATACTTCGTTCTGTTCCGCATCGGTATAACGGATACATCCCCGATTGCATCTGGGTGGGCTGCAAGGTCCGATGCCCGTGTCCTTCTTGTCGATAAAACACAGCCTGAATCAGCATATGAGCAGTCCTCCTCCGCTGTTGCAAGAGGCAGCACAAAGGAAGAGGCTGAGGATAATGCCCTTACGCGGAGTGCTTCTGTCGCAGCAGGTATGATTCTCTCAAGAATCTGATCCCGCACTGAGCAGCAGGCTTACCTCTTCTTTCCAGAGGGATTCGTCTATCGTCTCAAGTACCAGAGGAATGTTCTGTACATCCGTACGCTTCACTATAGCAAGGAATGCATCTCTCCCGATAAGACCTTTTCCGATGCTCTCATGCCTGTCCTTATGGGATCCTAGGGGAACCTTTGAATCGTTCAGGTGCATTCCATAGAGCTTGCCGCTCCCGAAGCGTGAGGCGAATGCATCGAGTACACCATCGGGATCTGAAGCGACGTCGTATCCACTTCCGAATAAATGCGCAGTGTCGAGCGTGAAGCCGATTCTGTCCTTCTCCTTCGCTGCAGAGAGAAGCGCATCGAGCTCCTCGAATGATGAGCCGAGTATCGTTCCGGCCCCTGCTGTGTTCTCTATGGCTATCCGGAGGCCGGGAGTACGATCCAGTACTTCATCCATCATGGCGGCAGAACGCTTTATGCCTTCCTCCTTGGATCCCTCCTTATATGCTCCGGGATGTATATTGATCGTATCCAGCGAGAGCGATACGGTCCTTGCTGCCTCGTCGAGGAAAAGCCCAAGGGACTTCTCCCATAGCTCCTTGTCCGGACTGGCTGGGTTTATTAGATAACCCGCATGCGGGAGTATCGATCGGGGAGTGTAGCCATACTTCATGATTGTATTTCTGAACGAGGCAATGCTTTCTTCCGATAGCGGCGCAGCTCTCCATACGCGCTGGTTCTTTGTGAAGATTGCAAAACCAGTTGCTCCAAGTTCATGCGCTCTCTCCGGAGCTAGACTTATATCCTTCGCTATTGAAACATGTGGACCTATGTAAAGCATATGGAAAAGATAAGATGGAGGCATCTTCTTGTCAAAGGGCAGGAAGGCAATGTACTGTTTGGCTATGGATTTCAGAGCAGGCGATACACTCTACGGCTTTACGGTGAAGCACGTTGGCAGAATAGATGACTATAGGGCGGAAAGCGTCCTTCTTGAGCATAGGACGGGCTTTCAGGTCTATGCTGTCCTTAATGATGATAGCGAGAGATTCTTCTCATATGCCATATATACCCCGCCTTCATCGGGGAAGGGCATAAGCCATATCATCGAGCATACGGCTCTTGCCGGAAGCAGGAAGTATCCCGTGAAGGATCCCTTCATGCTCCTTGTCCGCAACAGTCCTAATACATTCTTGAATGCGCTGACAGGTGTTGACCGGACATACTTTCCTGCCGCCTCTACCGTTGTCAAGGATTTCGACAATATCTTCTCGGTCTATACCGATGCTGTCTTCGATCCACTCCTCAGGAAGGAGACCTTCATGCAGGAAGGAATAAGGATGTCATCGGAGGGCGGGCTGCATTTCGAGGGCGTTGTGTTCTCTGAGATGCTCGGTGTTATGTCCGAACACGAATCCGTTGTGTCATCAGAGGCTATAAAGCCGCTTTTCGGCTCATCTCCCTACAGATATGAGTCGGGAGGGGACTGCCGGGAGATTGCATCGCTGGAGTACGATGAATATACCGAGGAATACAGGCACTTCTATGTTCCCAGCAATATGATGCTGTTCCTCTATGGGGATATCTCTCTGGAAGAAAAGCTGAGGATGCTCGATGAGGAGTATCTTAAGAACAGGGATAGCGGGGCCAAGGTAGAGCGCTGCGGACTGACTCCAAGGTGGACCGCCCCGAAAAAGCATTATGCACGCTCTGGCGCCGAGAATGGCGATTCTGGGTCTACTGTAATGGTATCGTGGCTTCTTGGTGATAATGCAGAGCCTGGAAACAGCACGTTGCTGTCGCTAATTGTCGATATCCTCCTTGGCTCTCCGGGCTGTCCTCTTTACAAAGCAATATCTGAATCGGATCTCGGAACGGATCTTTCCACGGAGAGCGGAATGAGTTCGAGCTACAGGGAACTGACCTTTTCCGCAGGTTTCTCCGGGTCGGATGAAGCCGATGCTGACAGAATAGAGTCATTCATCATGGATACGCTCAGGACGATTGTCCGCGATGGATTTGACAGGAAAGCCATAGAGGCAGCGATCAGGAGGATGGAGTTCTCCATAAGGGAGATTCCTGCAGGCATGCCAATGGGAATGAGGCTCTTCTTCCAGGCGGAGAAGGCACTGACCTTTGGCACTGATCCGGAAAAGATGCTTTCCGCTTCTGGTATCATTGCTGGCATCAGGAGAGAATGGGAGGAGAACCCCAGATTCTTCGAAGACTGGATTGAGGAGAACCTTATAGAGAATAACCATAGGCTTCTTGCTGTGATCAGTAAGGATCCTTCCTATTCGGAGAGCATCCGCAGCACGCTAGCAGAGGAGCTGGAGAGGAGGAAGGGAGCGTACAGCCAGAAAGACGAGGAGGCGTTCATCCGTTTCCAGCAGACGCCCGATCCGGCCGATGCTCTTTCGCTTATTCCCCGGCTGTCTGTGGATGATCTTCCTCACCGCATCAGTCGTATAAAGCACAGCCAGAAGGAAGGTATATATCTGATGCCGATGATGACAGGCGGGATTGTATATACCGATATACTCTTCGATGTCTCTGATTTCACATATGAGGAGCTGGATGCTCTGAATATCTTTGCCCGCCTTCTTTCAATGTGCGGGGCGGATGGTATGGATTATCCTGAGTTCCAGACAGAGCTCAGGTTCGTGTCAGGAGGGTATGCCTTCTACCTTGAATCCGGTTCGGATTCCGAGGGAAACGAGAAGGTATTCCTGACAGCGCGCCTGAAGTCGCTTCCCGGTCTTGAGAAGGATGGGCTTGATCTTCTAAGGAAGCTCTTCCTTTCCTGCGGTATAACGGAGGAAAGGATAAAGGCCGCGCTTACAGATATATCCACCGACTTCCAGTCCAGCTCGATATCCAGCGGCCATACATATGCTATGAGCGCTGCCGCTGAATCATTCTCGCCATCGCTGTATATCGGAGAGAGGATTTCCGGCATGACATGCTGGTACATAGTGAAGGATATGCTCTCCTCGGATATCTATGTTCTCTCTGGGCGTATCGCAGCTTCAGGCAGGAAGGCGATAACCCGGAACCGCATGCTCTTGCACATAACAGCAGAGGATAGCGATATGGACACAGCATGGCGTGCAGCTTCTGAGTTTGCATTATCGATCCCTGAAGGGAAAAGCCTATCCCGGATCCGACATGAGGTGCCTTCGCTTCCCGCCAGGATGGCATACACAGCATCTACGGATGTCTCATTTGTCGGTATTTCCGGGAAAGGCGCAGCCATGTCCTCTGATAAAGCAGCAAGCGATAAGATCTATCTCTCAATCCTCTCCTCGACATCGCTCTGGAAGCTTGTCAGGGAGCAGGGGGGAGCATACGGTGTCGGAGCCTATCTGGACTACATCGAGAGGATATGGTCCTCCTATTCCTACCGTGATCCGCGCCTCGACGGTACAGTTTCCGATTTTCTCTCCTCAGCCCTTACTGCTGATATCACAGAGGATAGTCTTTCCGATGCGGTGATAGGGGAGCTTTCCAAGGGAGTGAAGCCGATGGCTCCTGCGGTCAAGTCTCTTGTCGATATTCGCAGGATTGTCTACAGAATAAACGATGATGAGAGGGAGAAAATGCTTGAGTCCATACTTGCTCTGACAATTGATGACATAGAGGCTGCCGCAGAAAGATTCTCCAAGTCCGTTGCCGATAACCATATCGCTGTCATAACATCAAAGGACGCTGTATCGGCATCTGCTCTGGGATTCTCCTCGAAGAGCTTACCCTCATAAAGAAAGCGGGGAAGCATCTTACTTCCCCGCATGAACTATGCTGTCCCTGATTGCTTATGCATCCTTTCCGATCTTCTTGAGGAAGTCTACCTGGAACTGATTCATATATTCATATGTCTGCTCTCTGTCGAGATACATCGGAATAAGGCTGTTGCGCTCGAGGTAATTTACCTTCCAGTCCTCTGTCTCGGAGACCTGTCTGAGGCATTCTGACCAGTAATCGGCTGCTGCTTCGCTCATTTCCTTAGGTCCTGCAACACCGCGCCAGTTAGGAACATCGACTGGGTTGTAGCCATATTCGGTGATGGTCGGCATATCCTTCAGGATGTCCGATGTGAACCTCTCTTCCGAAAGACCTACTACAGGGAAAATTCTTTCTGCGAGGATGTACTGCTCACATGATGCGGGCTTTCCAAGAACGATATCGACATGGCCTCCGAGAAGCGCTGTGATAGCACCTGATGTTGCATCATATGTGATATACGCAAGCTGTTCCTCTTCGACTCCGAGCTCTTTGAGAAGCTCCTTGTATGTCTCGATATCATCACCCTTGGATCCACCGATTACGATTCTCTTTCCAGCATCGAGCGCATCTACGATCTTCTGCCAGTCATCGTATGGGGAGTTCTGTCCACAGAGGAGAAGATGGTTGTCGATAGCCATAAGCGCGATAGGTGTGAAATCCTGAAGACGGCGATCAGTGTTGAGGCACATCGGCATCAGATCGCCTGAATTGAAGGTAAGGAGGGTATGGTCAGCTCTGGGACCTGCCTGTGTCCTCGATACATTGAGTCTTCCGATCTCTCCGCCGCCATCTGTTACATAATCGATGACGAGATTAGCATCAGTGATGCCCTGTTCTATCATTATGCTCTTGATTTCCTGCGTGAAGATGTCAGATCCACCACCCGGACTTGATGTTACAGTCCATGTTACGTCTCTATTCGGGGTGAATGTGCCATCACCATTTTCATTCGCTCCATTTGCATATACTGTAAATGCAGCAAGCAGAAGCATGAGAACAATTGCGCCTTTCTTCTTCATATAAATTCGGTCTCCTTTTTGTATTGTTGCATCATGTAAGATGTCTAACAACTCTCCTAAAATTAATTCTTGATGGTGTTATACGATATGTCAAGCGATAAATTTTTATAGTATTATGCCCATAAAATCCAACATATTACTGTATTGATGATTTTGCTTGACAGAATCTGATTTTAAGTCTGAAAATATGAACTGTTGTTAGACAACAGTATATCCCGGGGAGGCGTCATATGGAAGGAAAGATGAACAGCACTCTGCTAGACAGTCTCAGATTTGCGGAGAATCCGAACGCATCCAGCATTCTTTCATCCAGACTCAAGGAGATGATTCTCTCTGAGACGCTGCCTGCAGGATTCATCTTCCCGAATGAGCTTGCCTTCTGCAGCCAGCTTGGGGTGGGAAGGGGGACGCTCCGCGATGCATACAAGGAGCTGGAAGCTCTTGGCTTTATTACGAGGACGAAGCGCGGAACCTATGTCAACGACAAGGATACGATATCAAGATCGATGACGCTTGACGCTACACTCAAGGCTGCTGAGTTCTCTGATCTGCTTGAATTCCGCAAGATGTTCGAATGCGGTACGGTACGCCTTGCGGCTGAACGGGCAAGCGCTGAGGATATCGCAGCGATGGAGAAGAGCGTTGAAGGACTTTCCAGCTCTTCAGAGGCCTCTATGCAGTCGGATTTCGATGCTGCTTTCCACATGGATGTTGCCAGGGCTGCCCATAACAGCATCATGGAGGCTTCCATGTATTCGATTATCGGGTCATTCCGGAAGT
This sequence comes from uncultured Spirochaetaceae bacterium, assembly GCA_944389505.1. GTDB lineage: Bacteria > Spirochaetota > Spirochaetia > Sphaerochaetales > Sphaerochaetaceae > Ornithospirochaeta. The sequence goes on along the minus strand of CALXMP010000001.1, from coordinate 65,397 downwards.
TCATATTCACTTCGCTGTCTGGCGACAACGGGAAGCGGTCTCCTGAGACGAGGATATACAGAGCAGTCTGGTATCATGAGAAGATCCTTGAGGCTATAAAGGAAAGAAATCCCGATGATGCGGAGCACTATATGATGGAGCATATTCTTGATGTGCATACGAAGTAACGGACATATAATTACTGGAATAGGGGAATAGGAGGAGATATATGAGACTTGGTGTGATTGCAGATGATTTTACTGGCGGACTCGATGCGGCGGGATTCATCAGGAACAATGGTATGGAGACGATGCTGTTCAGCGGCATTCCTTCTGTTGATAAGCTCAAGGCGCTTCCAGATGACGGAGCATGCGTTATTGCCCTGCAGATCAGGTCTATAGATCCAGACGAGGCTTCGAGGCAGGCTGTTGATGCTGCCAGAGCGCTCAGAGAAGCCGGGTGCGGAACCTTCTACTTCAAGTACTGCTCCACATTCGATTCGACCGATAAGGGGAATATCGGGCCGATAATGGGGGCTCTTATGAAGGAGCTTGGCGTTTCCTCAACAATAGCAGTCCCTTCGCTGCCAGTTAATGGCAGGACGGTCAAGGATGGCATACTCTACGTTAAAGGCGTTCCCCTTGGTGAATCCCCTATGCGCTATCATCCTCTGAATCCTATGAAGGACAGTTTCCTCCCTGATATCCTCAGGAGGCAGTCCTCATTCCCTGTAAGCCTCATTACCCAGGATGATCTCAGGAGCGGCAAGGCCGGGGATATATTCAGCAGGACCGAAGGCTGTGCAATCGTCGATGCTGTCGATGACGGGGATGTCCTGATCATTGCAGAGACATTCAGAGACCTCAGGCTGATGACCGGTGGATCTGCGCTCACAGGGATGCTTGCCAGGGTATTCTCCGGCGGAAAAGGGTTCAGGTCTTCCGAGGCGGCAGGTACCGGCCGGAGGAGGATAATATTCTCCGGCTCCTGTTCGGCTGCATCGAATGAGCAGGTTGCGGAGTACAGAAAGACTGGAGCGCTTATGATACCAGTATCAGTCGAGAAATGCCTTGCCGGTCTTGATGCATATGCAGATGAGCTGGTACGTGAGGCAGGAGGCTCCTCTTGTGATTATCCTCCTATGATCTATTCGACGAAAAGCCCGGATGAGGTTAAGGCACAGGATGCCCGCTACCCCGATGTGGATATAGCGGCACTGACGGAATCGCTCTTTGCTGCGCTGACAAGGAAATTCATCGCCGCAGGCTATGACAGATTCATCGTAGGAGGCGGTGAGACTTCTGGCTCTGTCGTAAGAGCGGCAGACCTTTCCGCATTCAGCATCGGGCGTGAGATAGCCCCCGGTGTTTCCTGGATGTATTCCGATGGGATCGGGTTTGCGCTGAAATCAGGGAACTTCGGAGGGAAATCGTTCTTCAGCGATGCTCTTCAGGAATGATGGCAATCGTGTGCTATAATTGAAGAATGAAGTATATCGGTGCTATTGATCAGGGTACTACCAGTACCCGTTTCATGATATTCACAAGTGACGGCACTGTAGTGTCATCCGCGCAGAAGGAACATAAGCAGATCTGTCCTCGCCCGGGCTGGGTTGAGCATGATGCGGAGGAGATCTGGGCAAATACGTCTGCTGTGATAAAGGAAGCGCTCTCAGCTGCTGGGCTTTCCGGTGAGGATCTTTCAGCTATCGGGATAACTAATCAAAGAGAGACCGTGATACCTTTCAGCAGGGAGACAGGAGAGCCCTGCTATCATGGGATAGTCTGGCAGGATCTCCGTGGCAGTGCATATATCGATGGGCTGAGGGAGCGTTTCCCGGAGGAGAAGCTCAGAGAGAAGACCGGGCTTCTTTATTCTCCGTATTTCTCAGCATCCAAGATCCGCTGGCTTCTCGATAATGTCCCCAAGGTAAGGAAGGCGGCAGAGGCCGGTAAGATTGTATTCGGCACGATGGACAGCTACCTTGTCGCAAGGCTTACCGGTGGTACGCCTGTGACAGACGCGACAAATGCATCGCGCTACATGCTTATGGATATCCATTCCCTGGAATGGGATGATGAGATGCTGTCGCTGACTGGCATTTCCCGCTCGATGCTTCCTGACATTGTTCCTTCAATCGGGAGGATATACGGATATACGGATCCTGAGGGGCCGCTGGGTGCATCTGTTCCCGTAGCAGGCATACTCGGCGATCAGCAGGCGGCTCTCTTCGGCGAGGCCTGCTTCTCTCCAGGCGAGTCCAAATGCACATATGGTACCGGTTGCTTCATGCTTACGAACATAGGAACGGAGCCTTGCGTATCCAGGCATGGGCTCCTGACGACTGTTGCATATTACCGGGAAGGCGAAAAGCCCAGATATGCGCTTGAAGGCTCTGTAGCAGTCGCGGGTTCGCTTGTGCAATGGGTCAGGGATAACCTTCATCTTGTCTCAACTCCGCAGGAACTCGATAGCCTTGCAGATGAGGTGCCTGATTGCGGTGGTGTATATATCGTACCGGCTTTCTCCGGACTCTTTGCTCCTTACTGGCAGAGCAACGCCCGCGGTGTTATTGCAGGACTTACCGGGTACGCTACCAGAAACCATATATGCAGGGCTGTCCTCGAAGCTGCCGCATTCCAGGCAAATGATCTGAAGGATGCGATGGAGATGGATAGCGGGGTTAAGATTCCTGTCCTGAAAGCCGACGGTGGCATGACGAACTCTGTTCCGCTCATGGCTTTCCAGGCCGATATAATGAATATACCGGTGATGCGTCCAAGGATAAATGAGACGACGTGCCTTGGGGCTGCATATGCTGCGGGAATCACTACAGGGATATGGAAGGATGAGGAATCGCTGAGGCCATATTGGAAAGAACAGATGAGATGGCTGCCTCTCATGGATGACAAGGAAAGGCAGAATAAGCTACGATGCTGGAAGAAGGCAGTGAGCCGTACTCTTGACTGGATCGAGCCTGATAAGGAGTGATGGGTGTTCTCTATTCTTGCAGAGCTTAGTGTTGGCGATTATATAAGAATGGCTGTAGAGGTCGCTGTTCTCACATTTGCGATCTACAGAGTCTATATTGCTCTGTCAGATACGAAGGCCACGGAGGTGATTGGCTTTATCTTCGGCCTTCTCGTGATCTATCTCCTATGCTATGTCCTCAAACTCGATGTCCTGACAAGCATAATGAGAACGCTCCTTGTGCCGTTCCTGATGCTCATATGCGTATTCTATCATCCAGAGCTCAGGAGAGCATTCTCATCATCATTCACCAGGAAATCGAGGCTGTTCAGGATAGGTGGTCAGACGACAAGCGATCAGATTGATTCAATTCTCAATGCGTGCAATATCCTTGTGGAAAAGAAGAGGGGAGCTCTTATTGTCTTCCCAAGGCATACGGATATTCAGTCGATTCTCGATTCAGGTACGAAGCTCAATGCTGATCTCTCATCGACGCTTCTTCTGACCATCTTCGATCATGATACACCGCTCCATGACGGAGCTGCTGTGGTGATGGGAGGAAGGATTGCATATGCTGCATGCTATCTTCCTCTTTCCGAGCAGAAGGGCATAAAGGCTACATTCGGAACGAGGCACAGAGCTGCGCTTGGTCTTGCAGAGGAATCCGATGCAATCATCCTTGTCGTCTCCGAGGAGACTGGGGCAATATCACTCGCATACAATGCGAATATCTACTACAACCTGTCCAATGCGACGATAAAGAGGACGCTCCTCTCGCTATTCAGCTATAAGGATGTTCTTCCTGATGCAGCAGGCAAGGAGGTTCAGAATGAAGCAGAGTAAGATTGTCTCAAGCCTCCTTTCAAACTGGATTGCCAAGATATTCTCATTCCTGATTGCACTGTTCATCGTTCTTGCCGTGAAGGTCCTGAATGTCAATGATAGGGTTGTCACAGTGCCTCTTGATGTTGATCTTCCTGAAGGCTTTGTCGCGGTATCGCTCATACCGGATACGATTGAGATTGTGATTACAGGCCCTGATAGTATCATCTACCTGGTTGATCCATCCGAGATATCTGCATCTGCGGACTTCTCCTCGGTCAGTAGCGAAGGTATAGCAAGGGTTCCTGTTGAGCTTTATTACGATAATGATATCTTCACCGATGATGGTCTTGCAGTGAGCACCAGACCCTCATCCGTCAGGATTCTGTTCTCGCCATCATCTGCGGTGTAAATCATATATTGGCTGAAAAGAAAAAGGACTGCAGGCAAGCCTGCAATCCTTATGTGATTCCAATACGTCTGTCTCTGGACTATCTGATGATCAGCTGATCTCTCTCAGGTCCTACTGAGATGTAGGTTATATGGGTGTTCATAAGCTTCTCGAGAGCAAGGATGTACTCCTTTGCCTTCTCTGGAAGGGACTCCCATGTCCTGCAGGCCGTTGTATCGCTCATCCAGCCATCGAACTCCTCGTATACTGGCTTTGCTCTCTCCTGAAGTCTTGTCTCAGGAAGGTGTGTGTAGTACTCGCCATCGATTCTGTAGCCTGTGCAGACCTTGATCTTTGGGAATGTATCGAGAACATCGAGCTTTGTGAGAGCGACATCTGTGACACCATTCATGTAGCATGCATAGTCAGCTGCAACAGCATCGAACCAGCCGCATCTTCTCGGGCGTCCTGTCGTTACTCCGAACTCATGCCCGATATCCCTGAGCTTATCTCCATCGGCATCGAAGAGCTCCGTCATGTATGGGCCACCGCCAACGGATGTCGAATAAGCTTTTGCGACGCCGACAACCTTGTTGATGGCTCTTGGAGGAATACCTGCTCCGTTGCAGCCGCCAGCAGCCGTCGGATTGGATGATGTTGAGTATGGATAGATGCCCCAGTCGTTATCGCGCATGATGCCGAGCTGGCCTTCCAGAAGAATCTTCTTGCCGCTCTCAACAGCATCGCGCACAACAGGAACCGTATCGATGATATGCCTTCCGAACTCTTCCTTCCATTTTGCGCAGAGTGCCATCATATCCTCGAGTGTGACGGTTGGAAGGCCGTAGTACTCCAGATCCCTGTTCTTCTTCGGAAGAAGGAGCTTGAGCCTTTCCTCAAGTCTCTCCGGCTCAAGGATATCAGCAGCACGGATGCCCATTCTTGAAGCCTTGTCAGAATAGCATGGACCGATACCACGCTTTGTCGTGCCGATCTTCTCCTTATCACTTCTCTTGCCTTCCTCCGCTCCATCAAGAGCCATATGGTATGGCATTATGATATGTGCGCGCTCGTCGATGAAGAGATTGTCGATTTCAAGGCCTGATACCTTCTTTATATTCTCAAGCTCTTCATGCATCCTGTCGAAATTGACGACAGTGCCGGCTGAAACGATATTCATTGTCTCCGGATTGAACACTCCGCTTGGAATGATATGAAGTCCGAATTTTCCTTTATCGTTGATGACTGTATGGCCCGCATTGTCTCCACCCTGATAGCGGATTACAAGGTCAGCATCCTTTGCGAGGTAATCGACGACACGGCCTTTTCCCTCATCTCCCCACTGAAGCCCGACTACAGCATTAACATTATAAGATCCCATCGAAAAGCTCCTTTCCCTGCTTCTTCATAGCAGCGATCATTTCTTTTTCCTTCTCTGTGTGCTCATCAATATCCTCGGCATCCCAGGGATATTTGATCCACAGATCCTCGATTTCAAGGGCGGGGTAGTATCTCTTTATCTCTGGCGGGAACTCCACGTCCTTCTTCTTGAGTTTATTATGGAGAACAAGAACTGCAATCTCCTCAGGCTGGTAGGAGAGGAGCTCCCCTACGCAGTATGCCAGGGTTGCCCTTGTATCATCGACCTCATCGATGAGCAGGACCTTCTTTCCCTTGAGCTGCTCCTGTACCTCGTCGATCCACTGTATCTTCGTGGGATGGGATCTGTGCTTATGATCCATTCCATAGTAGGAAATCCCAACAGCGAAGATCGGGCGATTGATGAATGTCTTGATTATCCTTGCAGGAATGAATCCACCAGATCCGATTGCTACGATGACATCTGGATCGAATCCGGAATCCTCGATTCTCTGGGCAAGCTTCTTTATGAGCTTGTGTACCGTGTTGTAGCTTACGTAGAATTTTTCGTCCATCATGAATTCCTTATGCCTGGGGTATCATCTCTGCAACATATGGCAGAGTCCTATGCTTCTCTTTGTAATCGAGGCCATAGCCTACAACCCAGACATCCGGGATGGTAAAGCCCTTGTACTCGATTGGGACTTCCGTCTCATGACGTTCCGGCTTGTCGAGGAAGACAGCAGTAGATACGGATCTTGTACCTCTTGCCTTGAATGCGCTGATGAGATAGCTGAGCGTATTCCCGCTGTCGAGGATATCTTCGACAATCAGTACATCATGGTCAGCAAGGTTCTCCCTAGTATCCATCAGCAGTCTTACTTCTCCGCGCTTATCTCCCTGCCTGCCATATGATGATATAGCAATGAAATCAACGATATGGGGGATTGTGAGACGGCGTGAAAGATCCGCCATGAAAATAAACGAACCCTTCAGTACTCCGACAAGTATAAGAGGGTCCGTTATATTCCTATAATCCCTGTTGATCTCATCAGCAAGCGCGTCAACGCGTTCCGCTATCGCCTTCTCATCAATGAGAATGCGCCTCAGATCCTCTGCAAGAGGAGGATTGTGATTCTCCATCGCTTACTCTCCACAATTGATATGCCATTATTCTACAGTAATGGGCTGGCTTTGAACAGACAGCATACGGCCCCTCGTCAGAGGGACCGCATAGAGTGTCAGAATTCTATCGAGCCGAGTGCTATGAGCTGTCCGGATGCCCTGTCGAAAAGCATGATTCTTTCGCTGGCTATCCTGAGCTTTATCTTCGTTCCGATCCTGAAGTGGAGGTTGCCGAAGATTACCGATGTCAGGAGGAAATCCCCGACCCTTACCTTTATGGTGGACTCCATTCCGGTAGGCATCGCTCCGTAGATCTCTCCTTCCAGTGGGCCATTCTCATCAAGCTCTATCAGCTCAGGCCTGATGCCAAGGACGAAATCCTTCTCCGTTATGGTCTTCGCTCCTTCGAGAGAATCATCAATCTCCACAACGCGCTGTATATGGTATTTGAATACCTCATCCTTGTTGCTCTTCTCGACATAACCCTTTGTCTGCAGCTTCTTCTGCAGAAGCTCCTCGTCAGCCTTCTTCTTCTCATCGCGCTCGTGGAACCATGCCTTGAGATCGAGTGGCTTCTCCGGAGTGAATGATACCGATCGTCCTCCGAATATGCTGAGCTTTATGTTGCCATCCGCTTCCTGTCCGCCCTCCGCATCGACAAAGTTTATCGATGGATTGCCTACGAAATCCGCAGCGAAGATATTAGCCGGCCTGTTGTAGACATCAAGCGGGGCTGCATACTGCTGGAGCACCGCATTGGACATCAGACAGATATCGGTAGCGAGCGTCATTGCCTCCATCTGGTCATGTGTGACGTATACGAACGTGCTTCCAGTCTCGACATGCAGTCTCTGGAGCTCGTAGCGCATTTCAAGCCTGAGTTTCGCATCGAGGTTTGAAAGAGGCTCATCCATAAAGAGCACAGATGGCTCAGGAGCAAGTGTTCTCGCTATTGCGACTCTCTGCTGCTGGCCTCCGGAGAGCTCTGCAGGATACCTGTCCATGAACATACCGATCTTGACCAGTTTCGAGACCCTTCTTACGGAAAGGTCTATCTCATCCTTCGTCAGCTTCCTCACGCTTCTTACAGGCGTTCCGTTCTTCATCAGCGTGAAATCATCGGAGAGCGTACAGCCTGATGCCTCCGCCTTCTTCCTTGCTTCCTCCACGGCATTCTTCAGCGAAGAGATATCTGAGGAGAAATCATGAGAGGTACTGGAGGCTATGATCTTATAAAGCCTCTTTGCTGCTGACATCGGGATAAGGAAGCTTTCGGTGAGATGAACCATGGCCTTCTTCTCATCAACCTTCCCATCCTTTCCCTTTGAGTCTTCAATCGCGCCTATCGCGGCTGCAGGGGAGGATAGAATCGTTATGAGCTTGGAAGCTGTCCTAGCTTCCTCAGAGACTTCATTCATCTCCTCTTTAATGTTCGAAAGACCGAATGCTATGTTCTGGTAGACTGTCATATTCGGCCACAGAGCATAGTTCTGGAAGAGGAAGCCAACCTTTCTCTTGTTCGCAGGGACGTTTATTCCTGTAGCGCTGTCGAATACGACAGTATCTCCGATGGATATCTTACCGCTTGTAGGCGTCTCCAGACCTGCTATCATACGGAGGGTAGTTGTCTTGCCGCATCCCGATGGTCCGAGAAGCGTAACGAATGCATTGTCCTTTATGGTAAGGGAGAGATCATCGACACCGTAGAACTTTCCCCATCTCTTTGTAACGTGTTCAAGTTTGATTTCAGGCATATCAGCCTCCTATTCCGCTGTCTATGCTTGCACCTGTCAGCTTGTTGACGATGGTGTTGCATATGAGAATCGTAATGATGAGTATCAGGTTGATACCGCTTGAGAATGCGTAGAGTCCCATCTCATCGAAGTAGTCGAGCGTAGTGGCGAGTATGAAGCCCTGCACGCAGAGGAGCATGAAGAGCGAGAGCTCTCTCAGGCATGTCATGAATGGCAGGAGGTAACCGCTGAGGATCGATGTCTTCTGGATAGGGATTATTATCCTGAGCATTCTCTTATGCCATGGGACGTTCTGTATCAATGCCGCTTCCTCAATCTCTCCGGAGAGCTGGAGCATGGAGTTCAATGCGCTTCTCGATGCGAACGGTATGTACTTTATCGTTCCAACGATGATAAGAAGCGTATATGTATTGAACAGGTTTATATACTGGTTCGAGAAGAGTATGAAGAATGCCGCACCGACTGCTATCGATGGCATGAGGTAGGGCAGGAATGCGACGGAGTTGACATAGTTCGCCGCTTTTGATCTCCTGGACTTGGAAACAGCGTATCCAATCATCGTTCCTATGGTTCCTGCGAAGAGCGAGCAGCATACAGCTACGAGTATCGTTCCGCCGTATGCTCTCCATATTGTTCTGTTATGGAGTATGCCCATCTGCCCATACATTCCGTTCTCTGTTATGTTCTCATTCGTGACCCACCATTTCGTGGTAAGGTTCGAGGTATCTCCCGTGTAGAGGAAGCTGTAGTCGCCCGGGTTCGGGAGGAATGTCTCGAATGCGAATGATATGATCGGGAATATCGAGGTGAAGAATGTGAGGATAATCAGAAGCACTGCGATGATATACTTGCCGGCTTTCCCGAGGTTTATCTTCGATATCTGTCCTGATTTTCCTGTAACTGTCGTATAGTTCTTGCGGCTCTTTATGCTCAGCTGGTTGATGAACATGATACCAACGCCGAAGAGCATCATGATTATCGCAAGAATACTTGCCTCGCCTGTGTACTTATCATTCATCGATACGTACTTCGTCGAGAGTGTTGTCAGATTCAGATAGTGCGGTACCGGATAGCTTCCCATCGCTCCGCCGAATACGAGGAGTATGGTGGAGAGGATCGCTGGTTTTATCATCGGTATCGTGATCCTGAACATTGTTTTCCATTTCGGTGTGTCGAGGATCGTCGCAGCCTCTTCAAGGTTCGCATCCATATTGCGGAATATTCCTCCGATGAGGATGTATGCGAACGGAGCGTAGTGGAGACCCAGTACGACGACGCTCGGGAAGAGCCCTATGCACCACCATGCAGGCATTACGATGCCGAATGATGCAAGAAGCCCGTTCGATGTTCCTGTGACCGCATTGGATGAGAACATATGCTGCCATACAACGGCGAGCGTCCACTGCGGCATGATATAGGGGAAGATGAATATCGAGCTGAGATATTTCCTGTATTTCAGATTCGTACGTGTTATGAGGAATGCGAAGAGTCCTCCATAGAGTATTGCAACCGCGCATGAACCTACGGAGAGCCATATTGTGTTCAGGAGAGGTTCCCATAGATTGCGCTTCGCAAGCGGCGATGTGAACAGATCGATGTAGTTCGCTATCGTGAAGCCGCTGCTCCGGCCTGTCAGGTACTCATCGATAGTGCCTGGATGTATCTTTATCGTATCCTCGACGATGGCGACTATCGGGGCAACTGTGCTTATTGTCAGCACGATTCCCATCAGGAGCAGTATGACATTCTGCGGTTTTGCGAAGAATGTCTTTACTTTGTTCATGAATAGGCTGCGCTGTGGAATTGCTGCTGTTTTTACTGCCATATTATTCCTTAGAAAGATGCCCCCGCGGCAGCAGGGGCATCGGTGTCATGCGCCCTTAGGAAGGCGTATACTTTGAAAGCATCTCAATCCAGCTGCCGACTGTGAATGATACAGATGCGCAGTATGAAGGATCCTCGAGAACGAGTCTGTCCTCTGAGAGCCACCAGTCTCCTCCGCGGTCATTGAGTGCCGGGAATTCGACTGTTACGCCGTCCTCTGCCATTCCACCGGTCTTATGCTGGTAGATAGCCTCTGTCTCCTCTGCGACGACAGGGTTGGATGAATATCCTCCGATATCCTTGCCCCATGCAGAGAATCCATCCGCTGTGTTGACCATGTATGCGATGAATGCGCATGCTGTCCATGGAAGCGGTGAATTGTCTGTCACGAAGAGGTAATGGCAGTAGCCATATCCGCCGAATCCCTGGTATCCATCGTTGTATGCTGCGATGTCTACGTTCTTCTTGGATACTGTTGCGGACTCCTCAACGCTTCTGAGCTTGGAGTATACGATAAGTCCGAACTGATCGGTTGCCGATGCAGATACGAGCGTATTGCAGATCGGTCCATCATCTGTCTGTGCATTGTAGCTCTCAACCCAGAGCTTGATCCATGCAAGGGCATACTTGCCGTTCTCTCCGAGACCGAGGTCGGATGCGTCGGATGCTACAGCATCGATTGTCGGCTGGAATACAGCCTGCTCATCTGCAGAGAGTGCATCGAATGCGCTCTTGAGCTCTGCTGCATACTGGTCAGCGGTAAGCATATAGAGGAAGTTCTTTCCGACGATCTCTGAATCGATATCCATGAAGAGGCCATGCTCGCCAGGTGCTACGAAATCCCATACGTTATCGTATGACTTTGCGCCTGTATTGTTGTACATGAATACCTTGTTGAGTGTCTGGAGCGGAAGATATCCTGTATATTCAGCTGCAGTCGTTCCATTTGCCTCTGCCCATTCCTTAGGGATGAATGTATCGAGGATGCCCGTTCTGACCATCTTGCTCTCAATCTGGTTTCCATCCTGGATGAGAGTCATTGCGAATGTTCCTGTGCTCTTCAGTGAGTCTGCGGTGAGCTGATCGAAGATCTTGTTGTTCTTCGGCTGCTGCCACTCATAGTTGAGCGTGTAGTTAGGATCGATAGTCTGGAGATAGGAGATGAAGAGCGGAAGAGCTGTCTTTCCGCGGCTTGAGTTTCCGACTCCATAGAACATCTTTCCATTCGATTCCTCGATGGCCTTCTTCGCAAGTTCCTCCATCGACATTCCCTCTGCCTGCTGGATTATCTCCTCAACAGGGGAGAGCTCTGCTGAAGCTGCACTCTCGCCGCTTCCGCTGGCTGATACTGGTATCGCGATAAGGGCGAATACGAGAAGACCGATAAATGCCTTTCTCATCTGTTTCCTCCTTTTGTTAGAAAACCGTTAATTCCACGTTATGAAATTGTAACACAGAATTGATTGTGTGAAGAAAAAAAGCAATAAGAAGCAAAAAAAGAAAAGAGCGCTCTGACAGGTCTACAATCGTGTCAGCTTATTTCCTCTATATAGGATATATAGTCCAGGGTTCTGAGCGCTTCCAGTATCTCACTGTGCTTCTTGTACTTCCTGAGCTCTCTGCTGCTTATCGTGAATGAGACTGTATATACGCTCATCCCAGAATTGAGGTAGGCAGGGTTGAGCTCTATGTCATCGATTCTCATGCCAAGACGGCGGATTGTTGTCGAGAACCTCTGGAGATCGTTCTTGCTGCTGAGTTCCAGATGCACCTCAAAGTGGTTTGATCTGTCCCGGAGGTGTATCTCCACCGATGAAAGGATCGAGAGCGTGCACATCAGCGCTGCGAAGGATATAAGGGCAAGCGCATACATCCTCATTCCGATTGCTATACCGATGATACTGCTAGTCCAGAGGCCTGCTGAGGTCGTAAGTCCCCTTACGCGTCCTTTCGAGCTGAGGAAAATGGAAGGGCAGGACAGCACCGCGACGCTTATTATCACTGCGGGGATGATCCATTCGGAGGTGTACCCGTATTCCGCCATATGGTCGCCGATTATGGCAGCAGCTGTTGATGCAAGTGAGACTGCTGCGAATGTGCGCATTCCAGCCGAGTGCCTCTTCCTGTCCCTTTCGTATCCTACAGCGGCGGAAAGCACGACAGATGTCAGGATTCTTGCGACTATTGATAATGTATCCGGCTTTATGAGAGATAGACTCATATAGTTCATTTCAGTTCCTCCTTCCGCTTATGGACATCATTGCGGCAAGCTGTGCTTCTGCCGCTTCCTGGAAAGCCTGTTCCTCTGCAGAGACATTTTCCTTCCCAAGATCATTCTGGATAGCCTGTATTCTCTGTATCAGGAGCTCAACGGCATTTGCGGTCTTATCCGGTATCTCCTCATCTGGAACGATATCCTCAAGCGTTGCAGGATATGAATGTGAAAGGTAGAGCGATAGCTTTGCGCAGCCAGGACCAAGAAGCTCATAGAGCACGCTTGATGCGAGGATGACGGTCTCGAGAGCATCTCCCATCTCGCCGCCAAGCGCTCTGGCTCCGAGGGCTGCAAGGCCTATGGCTACCCCTGCCTGAGGTATCAGGGCAAGACCGAGGTAGTTCCTTATCCCAGAGCTTCTACCAGTTATAGCCGCTCCGATGAATGATCCTGCATACTTGCCTGCGATCCTGGAGAAGAAGTACACAATGCCTATGGTCAGAAGCGATACGCTGCCTATGGCATGCGATCCGCCTGCAAGCATTCCGAGGTTGAATGCAAGGCCTGAACGTATGAAGAAGAGCTGGAGAATTGGGGGAGTGAAGTAGTTCAGCTGCATGAAGAGCTTGTCATCATCGGTCAAGCTTATATAGACAGCCCCCATTGCCATACACCCGAGAAGCGGTGATATCCCCAGCACGGAACACACACCGCAGAATGCAAATAGCAGTGATACCGTGATAATCAGCCTGTTGTCATCGGAACGCTTTGCTGTTATGAGCATCTTCAGCAGGAGACCGGTAAGTCCTCCAAGGACGAATACCCCGGCATTGGCCGCAATCGGCTCAATGATACTGATGATGTCGACTTTGGTCCCTGTATTCAGCGCAATCGCTGCGGATATCGCGATGCTATATGCGATAAGCCCTACCGCATCGTCGAGCGCTACGACCTGGAGGAGCGTATCGACAAAGTCTCCATGCGCTCCTGTCTGCCTGATTGTCATCATCGTCGATGCCGGAGCCGTGGCCGATGCAAGCGCTGCCAGGACGAGGGAGAATGTCAGGCTGACTCCAAGAACGCAGTACGCGGCAAGGAATACCGCAACCGATGCCATGCATGCCTCGAAGACAGTAAGGACAATCATCTTCATTCCATTCTTTCTCAGCGTTTTCAGCCTGAAGAACTCGCCCGTGCTGAACGCTATGAATGCAAGGGCTATATCGGAAAGGAAATCCATATGGTCTATGACAGCCAAGGGAATCAGATCTGCGCAGTATGGCCCGATAAGGATTCCCGTCAGTATATATGCTGTCACATTAGGCAGATGGAACCGCTTCGTTATCCGTGTCATTGCAAAGCCAAGGAAGAGCATCAGCGCAAGTGAGATGATCACGGATGCTATCTGGTTCGTCTGCATTGCATTCCTTATTATCTGATTCATCTTTCCCTCCTCGCTTGTTTTTTTATTGATGTATGTTATACTCGGAAATACATAAAGTAAAATTATTTTTCATTTATCTATAATAAAGAAAATTTATGGAGATGATGTGCTATGCTCAGTGTCAGGACAAGATCTCTCATCGCCGTTGCGGATACGAAGAACTTCACCAAAGCGGCCTCAATGCTGTCGCTTACCCAGCCCGCGATAAGCCATCATATCAGCCAGCTTGAGGAGGAGCTGGGTGTATCTCTATTCATACGGAAGAAAAGCGGACTTGAGCTTACGCCTGAAGGCGAGACCGCCGTACGATATGCAAGAAGAATGAATGTTCTTTACAACAAGCTCCGCAAGGATCTTCTGGATATCGAGAATCAGCCGGCAAAGCTATGCATAGGCATAACACACACTGCAGAGAGCAATCTTACTGCGGAAATTCTCGCCAGATGCAGCAGTGAGACAGCAGGTTTAAGTATTATGATTGTTACTGATACCATAAATAATCTTTATGCAAGGCTGGAAAACTATGAGCTTGATCTGGCGATTGTCGAAGGAACCGGCAGCCCGCAGGCTTTCAGCTCATTGGTTCTCAATACCGACTTTCTTGTCTGTGTCATGTCTGCGGAGAACAGCCTTGCCTCGAAGGCGATGATCACTCTTTCGGAGCTGAAGTCCGAACCGCTTATCCTCCGGCTTCCATCTTCGGCTACTCGCATGCAGTTCGATGCTGAGCTGAGGGCCATGAATGATTCTCCAGATAACTACAATATCATCATCGAGGTTGATAACATTGCAACGATAAAGGATCTTGTCAGGAAGAATCTGGGCATCTCAGTGCTTCCTCAGAGTGCTTGCCTCAAGGAGCTCCGCAAAGGCAATCTGGTTGCTCTCCCGATAGAGAATCTCAGCATGGCTAGGGAGACTAGGCTTGTCTACAATAAGGACTTCTCCCGTATGGATATACTCCAGACAATTACAGGTACGTACAGGGATACTATCAGGAAGTATCAGTAATCTATATAGAGAGGTGCTATTGCTGTATCTCTAGCCAGAGATTCCTTGCCATTACTCCATTGCATCCAAGGATGATAGAGTTCCGAAAGAGCCATATCGTACTTGGCAGCTGCGAAGAATCCATGAACTGATAATGCATGAATTTCTTGAATTGTAGTAATTTTCAGACAAAATAGGCTGAAATCAGGCGGTTTGCTAATATTTGTTGACAGATTATGTCCGGCATATATAATCATCAAAGCACTGCTATAAACGGTAGGCGGTTTGGCTTCCCTTTTTTCGCCTTGAGATATTCAGGCAAAGGGAGGTGATATCGGATGCGTGATTATGAAATCATAATGATCGTTCTTACGGTCATTGGTCTCCTGATTGCTGTAATAAGATGAACCGCCCTTTAGCTGATCCAGAGCTATTAAGGACGGTTCTCGTTCTAACCTTTGGGGAAGCACCGTCTATCGGCAGTGCTTCTATGTACTATCAATATAGCACAATAATCAGGGGTTGCAAATCTACTGCAGTAGTTAGACTTCTACAGCTATCTGCCTTGCTTTTAAATCATGCCTCTGTATATATCGCCTTGACAGTTCCGTTGCCGATATAACCTTCCTGTGTGATATCTGTAACTAGCGTATTATCTACATGGCAATTCACCAATGTAATCGAAAGATTATTTCCTCTAACATGTCCAATTACAGAACCATGATTTGTTGTTCCCTCGATATTTGCAGATGTTGAATCAACAGAATTGAAATAAGATGAAACATTCCACAGACAGCCAAGAATCCCGCCGCTATATGTTCCTGATACTTTTCCTGTGTTTTGAGAATTCTCTATTGAGCTAGCATTTGTAATTGCTCCAACCAAACCGCCGGCATAATGTCCGACGACTTCACCGTCATTAATACCATTAATAAGAGTTGAGTTAGAAATCACTCCTACAATACCTCCTGCTCTTTTGGAGTTGGCATCAGTTGCAGATTTCACATCGCCCTCATTTGATACATTATTTATTGTACATTTATTATCTGCATATCCAACGATTCCTCCAGAGTTGCCATTACTGTTCACTGTACCGGAATTGATTATTTTCTTTGTAGTATCCGTTGATGTAACAGAACTATTATTGCTAATAGATCCAATAATTCCACCAACATTAGAAGCAGAACCTGTAATTGCAGCATTGTTTGAAACTTCAGCTGTAAAATCTTCTGTGATTTCATATTTGCTATTGTTCATGCTTCCTGCAATTCCTCCAATTGAAGAGGTTCCAGTTATAGCACCTTCGTTGTATGAGTTGATAATCGAAGCTGAATTTACGTTGCCTGCAACACCGCCTATTTCAGTAGCTGTAGGAATATTTATTGCTGCGTAGTTAACAGAATTTTTAATTTCAGCATTGCCACCAAGACCCCCGGAGATTCCTCCTATATATTTAGGATTGGTTACCGTGTCGGGGGCAGTTATTTTTCCTCTGTTTCCCGAATTTTCAATAGTTGCTCCGCCAGTTGTCTGCCCCGCAATTCCTCCAACTTGATACGAACCACTTACTGATGAACTTTCCGTTGTATAGCAATTTGAAATTGTTGCGTTTCTAGCTTCTCCGACAATACCGCCGGCCATTACAGTTCCCGATCCTGTAGAAGAAACAGCCCCATCATTATGGCAACCATCAATTATTGGTATTCCTGCAACCTGTCCTTCCTCTTTCGAATCACCATTAATTGCACCAGCAATGCCTCCTGCATACATTGATCCTGTTACGGTAGCATTATTTGTAGAATTCCTGATTGTTCCGCCGGCATTCACTTTTCCAACGATACCACCAGCCATACCTTTAGAAGTTGTTGCTTCAACCGAACCTTCGGCAGAACAATATTCAATGAGAGCACCGTTCCCAAGGATGCCTGCAATCATTCCAGCGCGGCCTTCTGATGTTTCATTCTTCACAATGCCGGAAACATTGATGTATCGGACTATTGCACCTTCGCCAAGACCTCCGAATAATCCCACGTATTCCTGATCTGTTTCATTTACAGTAATCTTGATTTCAGCTCTGTCTGCATCAGATGGACCTTCAAAGATTCCATTGAAAGGAAGTTCTCCCGTTCCGATAGGAGCGAAGCCGGATGTAAGATCCATATCCGTTGCTCTGAAATAGACTCCACTGAAATCTGTTGTGCCTTCTGCAATCAGATTCCTTATTGTCTGGATATCATTGCTATCTGAAATGACATAAGCTGTTGCGGAAG
This sequence comes from uncultured Spirochaetaceae bacterium, assembly GCA_944389505.1. Taxonomy (GTDB): domain Bacteria; phylum Spirochaetota; class Spirochaetia; order Sphaerochaetales; family Sphaerochaetaceae; genus Ornithospirochaeta. The sequence continues at coordinate 48,254 of CALXMP010000001.1, read as the reverse complement.
AGAGGCCATCTCCCCCTTCAAAATAATCATCCCACTTTCCCCCGTTATCTTCTGCAGGAGGGTTTATGATATCAGATGGTATGAAAATATATCTTGGCTGACATGCCGTAACGATGAATAGCACAGCAAAAAGGATAAATACATTTTTCAGTATTTTCATTGAAAAACCTCCGGAATTATATCATATTGATGATACCCCCCCCCTATGTACATTGTCAAGGATATTATCAAAAAAGAATTCTCAGATTGTAGTGATTTCCAGACAAAATAGGCTGAAATCAGCCAGAATATTAATATTTGTTGACAGATTGTATTCTGCACATATAATCGTCAAAGGCACTGCCATAGAGGTAGGCGGCTGGCATCGCTTCGGACTCGGCCCGGAATCTCCGGCTGGAAGGAGGTGATGCACTTGGATGCATACCACAGATCATCATGGTTGTACTGACTGTGATCGGACTGATACTCGCTTCACGAAAAATACACTGAGCCCGTAAGTCAGAGAGGTCTGAGTTACAGAGATGCAGTATCGATGGTAATCTTGGCTTGACGGAGTCGGGAGCCGGTGGCTATGCGGGGCGGGTAGTGAAGGACACATCGCATGATGGAGTTACTTCTGACGAAAAATTACACAAGTCGCTGGTCATCGAAGTATCTTGTGAGGCATCCCGCTGTGCTCGTTGAGCACCGGGATGACCTCTATAATAAAAGTGAGACAACATACTGCCAGATCTCTGTAATGGCGCCTCCTGGACTATCGCCAACAACTTACGGGAGGTGCGTATGTCATACACGCATCAATCATGGTCCGGAATAGTCGGCCTGGACATAGGCAAGCAAGACTATACAGGCTGCAGGCTTTCTGGAGAGGGATACGTCAAGAGACGCAATTTCAAAGGGAAGATGACAAAGGGGGAAGACGGCTATGCACGCCTTCTCGATGAGATCGATGATGGAGACCTTGTCATCATGGAGGCAGGAAGCTCCTCATTCAACCTCGCACGGTTCCTCATCAACAGCACCAATGCGGAGATCGTGGTCCTGAATCCCGCGCAGCTCAGGCTCTTCTGGGACAGCCAGAAGAAGACGGACAAGGCGGATGCCATGAAGCTCGCATGCATCGGACGCGACATGAGGAAGGATGCCTGGCCCGTGGTGTCTGTCCCTTCTGAAGAGGAGCAGGCAGAGAGGTCCGCTGTCACTTTCCATGTGTTCCTCAAGGAGGATGCGACAGCCAAGTTCAACAGGTTCTTCGCGCTCTTCAACAGCGTAGGGTATCCGGACATAGACAAGAAGAGGTGCAAGGAGGACATGGAATACAGGCATCGCCTCTTAGATGGGCTGTTGACCGGACAGGCTGCGGTGATCGGCAGGATACTCAATGAGGGATTGGACCTGATCTCCATCCAGCTGGAAGAGGTGGAGCAGGAGCTCATCGAAATCTGCCTCAGGCATCCACAGCAGGCCCTTGCTTGGCTGTCCATTCCCGGGATAGGGCTCATCAATGCAGCATCGCTCATCGCCTATGTCGGAGATGGCTCAAGGTTCTCTAAGCCCGAGCAGCTGATGAACTATGCCGGCCTTGTCCCTAGGCTCAACCAGAGCGGCATCACCAATGTGCATGGCAAGGTAACGAAGATGGGCTGCCGTGTGATACGGCGCAACATCATCCAGGGTGCAGGCACAATCATTACCCATCAATACAATCCATCATGCCCGCTCTCAAGATTCGCCTATCGCAAGAAGAAGGATCTCATCTATCACGGCAAGGTCGCGGTGGCAGTGGCAAACCACATGCTCAAGATAGGGCTTGCACTCCTTCATCACAATGACATCTACTGCACAGCAAAGGAGGACGGCTATAAGAAGCTCATGGCAAAGCTGGCTGGATATAGATTAAGCGCTCTCGTCCCTTACCTACCACAGTAACACAAGAGCGCTCACATCTTCAGATTCCTTTCGAAACCTTGTATCCCAAGGTTCGTTTCTTCATGGCCTTTTGTCAATGATCCAATGCAGGAAAATCTTCCTTTATTTCTCCTCTTGACTCACGGGCTCAAATAAAATAGCCGCATCCCAGCTGCGGCTATCTTCGGATAAATCGTTGATTGGGCCAGCCGTCTATCGGCAGTGCCTCTTTCTATATACAGTTTACATTTTTTCAGGGAAAAGGGAAGTGCTTTGAGAAATGTACAGATAATGTCCTGTATCGGTATCTTGGGAGTAATCAGGCTGGTAGTCGGTATGGTATAATATCCTTCACAAAGGAGGTATAGCATGCAGAAAGTTGATTACAGACAGCTTGAGCTCAATCCGTTTACAGTGATTGGTGATGAAGCATTCCTGCTTACTGCGGGGAGTCCTGATTCCTGGAATACCATGACTGCCGGCTGGGGTGGTTTCGGATATCTATGGGAGCTTCCTGTAGCCTATGTCTTCGTAAGGGAGTCCAGATATACATTCAGGTTCATCTCAGAGAGCCAGAAATTCTCCCTCTGCTTCTTTCCTCCTGAGTATAAGGTTGCTCTTGAATACTGCGGTTCGCATTCGGGAAGAGAGGTCAATAAAATTGAAGGAGCGGGTATAACACCTGTAGAGCTGGAGGGGCATGTCGCTTTTGAGGAGGCCAATATGATAGTGACCTGCTCTAAGCTTGCATCCATAAAGCTTGATGAATCAGCGATTGACCGATCTCTCATGAACTTCTATCCTCAAGGCGACTGGCATCATATGTTCATCGGCCAGGTCGAAGGGGTTTATATAAATTGATGGATTATCCTGCTGTTCTTTCGCTGATGTACCGGTCGCGCTTTTTCGAGGAGAAGGTGGAAGAGGCAGGAAAACAGAACCTTATTCATGGTACATATCATCTATCAATAGGACAGGAAGCCTGCCATATAGGGCTTACCTCCGCCATCACAGCAGATGACTGGATTGTGCCGACGCACCGCTGCCATGGCTACAATATCGGGCGGGGATCGGATCTTTTCAGGATGTTCTCAGAGATGCTTGGCTCCCGTCATGGCTTATGCATGGGGATAGGGGGATCGATGCATATGACAGATGCATCGACCTCTAACTTCGGTTCCTCTGCTGTTGTCGGATCGGGGATAAGCCTTGCAGGTGGAATCGCATATGCTCTGAAGGAGCAGGATAAGAATGCGATTGCCATTGCGATATTCGGAGACGGAGCATCATCCCGTGGAACATTGCATGAGATGATGAATATGGCATCCGTATTCGGCCTTCCATTGCTTTTCTTTCTGGAGAATAATCACTACGGGATGTCCGCATCATCAGACAGGATGATAAGCACCGATAGTATCTGGAAGAGGGCTGAAGGCTATTCGATGAAGTCCATATCAGTCGATGGCAATGATGTGGTAGCCGTCCATGATGCAGTGGCTTCGGCAAGAGAGTATATCCTTTCGGATGGAAAGCCTTACTTCATTGAAGCCGATACATACAGGATGCGGGGACACAGCAAATCTGATAAATGCATATACCGGACACGTGAGGAAGAGACAGAGTGGAAGCACAAGGACCCAATTGATTATTTCATTTCGTTCCTCACTTCCACTTCGATCATGGATCAGCAGAAGATTAATGAGATAGCTGAAAGGGAAAGATCCGCTATTGATACAGCATTCTCAAGGGCTCTTTCCCTGAAAGATGATGTGATTACACTTCCGGAGATGGAGAATCTGGTCGTATCAGGGAAGACTGGTAAATACGAGATAGGTGGAACACATAAAGGAAGCTATCGTGAAGCTTTAAGGGAAGCGCTTGATGAAGTCCTATCATCCGATCCCTCCGCAAGGATCATTGGCGAGGATATTGGTGTATATGGAGGGTGTTTCGGAGTTACAGGAGATCTGCATTCAAAGCATCCGGGAAAGCTGTTGGAGACGCCTGTGTCGGAGGAGACATTCTCAGGAATGGCTGTCGGGGCTGCTGCGATGGGGCTTCATCCATGCGTTGAGGTTATGTATGGTGATTTCTCAACCCTTGCATCCGATGCGCTCATAAACCACGCCTCAAAGCTGAGATTCATGACAGCAGATCAGCTGGTATGTCCCATGGTATACAGAACGCCGATAGGAGGCGGAACCGGACATGGTCCGCAGCATACACAGTCGCTTGAGACTATGTTCCTTGGAATTCCAGGACTCTATGTGGTTGCGCCCTCCGATCCATTCTCCGCGAAAGCACTTCTGAAGAGCGCGTTCCTGATGGATGCTCCTGTCCTCTTCTTTGAGCACAAAGCCTTGTATGGCGATTCAGGCGATATTGGGGATGAGGATACTTATCTCCCGATTGGCAAAGCAATCGTTCATGGAAATGGCTCTTCTCTTCTTGCAATAGGGTATTCAAGAGCTTTCAGAATAATGATGGATGCTCTCTCAGATATCTCCGGAGAAATCACATTCATAGATCTTGCGACACTCTATCCCCTTGATGAGGAGACTCTGGAAAGGGAATTCTCAAGAATCGGAAGGGCTGTAATAGTCCAGGAACCATCTATAGGGGGAAGCGTTGCGGAATCTGTGCTGAGAGTGCTTGCAAAGGCAGGAGAGGTCCATAATAAGGTAGAGATTGTTGCATCGCATCAGACACCATTGCCGTCATCCAGGATCCCGGAATCCGAGGTCCTTGTCTCTGCTGATATGATACGCGATGCGGCTTTCAGGCTTCTTGGATAGGTATTCTCAAATAGTCTTGCAGCCCGCATACGCCTGCTCTTTGAATTTTTCCACCTCTTTAATATAATGCATGCTGAATCATTGCATTCAAGGAGTTTTCTATGGATATAGATGTGAAGAATCTCCATCCGCTGGAGGTAAGGCTTCTGCGCCATGTCTCTGCAGGTGAGGATATCACGCCAGAGAGGATCATCCAGGATCTCGATTACAAGGTCGGACAGTCCAATCAGGCATTTTCGTGGCTTACCGCTAAAGGGCTTGTGGAAGAGAAATCCAGAAGCCATAGAATCAGCTATGAACTCACAGAGTTCGGCCGTTCGGAGCAGCTTAAGGGGCTTCCTGCGGAAAGAATCTTTGCATTTATAACAGAGAATGGTCCACATACGCTTCCTGAGATTGCGGATGCGCTCTCTCTTGAGAAGAGCGATGTAGGTTCTGCATTCGGTCTTCTGTCATCAAAGGGATCTGCGAAGATGAATGATGAGAAGAAGGCTGAAGCTGCTTCCTCAGATCTCCCCGCAGAGGTCCAGATCCAGCGCTCTCTTCTCGACAGAGCAGCAGGTACAGGATTCATTGACGAGGGCGATCTCAGCGCTGAAGAGAAGAAGGCTATCGGTGCGCTTGCAAAGAAGAGGGGCGCGCAGAATTCCGCATTCCGCATTGTTGAGCGCGATGAGATAGTCTATGCGCTGACAGCTGATGGCGAGAAGGCTAAGAAAGCTCTTGTCGAGGCGAATATAACAGGCGAGGAGTTTGGTATTCTGACTCCGGAGATGATCCAGACTGGATCATGGAAGAATGGTACATTCCGCCCATATGGCATCAATGCTCCTACCTCCCGCCTCATCCCTGGCAGAAGGAATGCTTATTCAAGCTATCTCCAGTGGGTAAAGGATAAGCTCATTGCTCTGGGTTTCGAGGAATTTGATGGTCCGCTTGTAGAGAACGAGTTCTGGAACGGCGATGCGCTTTTCATGCCTCAGTTCCATTCCGCAAGGGATATCCATGATGTCTACTACGTCAAGGATCCTGTCCACTGCAAGAAGATTGACGAACCATGGCTCTCACAGGTTGCGGCGACTCACGAGAATGGCTGGACAACGGGCTCGAGAGGCTGGGGATATACATTCGATCATGAGTTCACAAGGCGCCAGGTTCTGAGGAGCCAGGGTACGGTTCTTTCCGCCCATCAGCTCACTAAGGCACATATCCCTGGAAAGTACTTCGGTGTCGTGCGCTGCTTCAGATACGATCAGGTGGATGCGACACATGGTGCGGATTTCTATCAGACAGAGGGAATCGTGCTCGGAGAGGATGTCAATCTCAGGAACCTGCTCGGTCTTCTGAAGATGTTCGCGGAGGAGATTGCAGGAGCGGAAGAGGTTAAGTATGTTCCTGGATACTTCCCGTTCACGGAGCCTTCAATTGAGGTCCATATAAAGCATCCTGTCCTTGGCTGGTTCGAGCTCGGTGGATCCGGCATCTTCCGCCCAGAGGTCACTAAGGCTCTCGGAATCGATGTACCGGTCCTCGCATGGGGCCTTGGAATCGACAGAATGGCGCTTATGCACCTTGGACTCAATGATCTCAGGGAGCTCTTTACCCCTGACATCGAGAGCGTAAGAACAAGGAGGGGAAACTGATGCCTAAGATCGAAGCACCTGAGAATATCTTCTTCTCGCTTCTGGGAAAGAAGATGACCGATGATGAACTTGTGGATATCTTCCCTGTAGCAAAGGCAGAGCTTGATGGCCATGATACAGAGAACCATGTGATAAAGATTGAGCTCAATGATACGAACAGGCCTGACCTTTGGTCGACTGCTGGCGTCGCAAGAGCTCTTAAGTGCTATGAGAGCGGGAATATCCCTGAGTACGATTTCTTCTCCACAGCTGATGATGAGAAGCCTTCCGATGGCAGATGTGTTATCGATGATGAGTCGGCTCTCGGAATCCGTGATTATTCCGTCGGATTCGCTGCTAAGGGCAGAACCGTGGATAATGACCTGCTTGTGAACCTCATCCAGAGTCAGGAGAAGCTCTGCTCCAATTTCGGCAGGAAGAGAAAGACGATAGCGATGGGTATCTATCGTTCGGAGCTCATCAAGTATCCTGTGCATTATGCTGCGGTCGATCCTGATTCGACGAAGTTCGTTCCGCTCGGGATGACCGAGGAGCTCTCGCTCAGGGAGATTCTTACCAAGCACCCGAAGGGAAGGGATTATGGGCACATTGTCGCATCATTCCCTCGCTTCCCGTATCTCTATGATGATAATGGCGATACGCTTTCATTCCCGCCGGTCATAAACAGCGCCCGCATCGGAGCTGTCGAGGTAGGCGATTCGGATTTCTTCCTTGAATTCTCCGGTCCTATCCTCGATGATCTTCTGCTTGCTGCATCAATCATGGCATGCGATATGTCCGATATGGGATTTGATATCCTGCCTGTGAAGGTACGCTTTGCAAAGGATACTCCATATGGCCGTGAGATTACCGTTCCATACTATTTCCAGAAGGAAGTGCATGCATCTTCTGAGCTTATCGCGAAGAAGCTCGGTCTTGAGCTCAGCGGCGATGAGGAGGTGAAAGCTCTTCAGAGGATGGGAGTGAAGGCCAGGAAGGATGGCGATGGCGTTACAATCAGGGTTCCTGAGTACCGCAATGACTTCCTCCATGCTGTTGATATCGCAGAGGATGTGATGATTGGCCATGGACTTCAGAACTTCGAGCCTGTAATGCCTGCTGATTTCACGATCGGTCGTCTCTCTACTGTCGAGGAGTTCTCCAGGAAGATTAAGGAGATTCTTGTCGGACTTGGTTTCCAGGAGATGATGTACAACTACCTTGGATCAAGGAAGGAGTACATTGAGAACATGCATGTCAGCGATGAGAATGCTGTATTTATTGCAAATCCGATGAGTGAGAACTATGAGGTGATAAGACCTTCTGTCCTTCCTTGCCTGCTTGAGAGCGAATCTGTGTCCGGACATGCGGTCTATCCTCACAACATCTTCGAGATAGGCAAGATCACTGTCCGTGACGATAGCGATAACAGTGGCACCGTAACGAAGGATAGCCTCGGTTTCTTCGCTTCAGATGCAAAGATCGGATACAATGAGGCTGCCTCATACATCAATACGCTGATGTACTTCATCAGAAAGGAATATACGTTGCAGGAGGTCAAGGACGATCCAAGATTCATTCCTGGCCGTGCTGCGTATATCGTAGTTGATGGCAAGGTTGCGGGAATCTTCGGTGAGACCCATCCTCAGGTACTTGAGTCATGGGGATGCTCGATGCCTGCTATCATGGCAGAGCTTGATATCGGAGCACTGCTCTGATCTGACAGCCCCTTCGGGGGCTTTTCTGTTTTTTTGCTGTTGTTCTGTCGTGGATTGATGCTGTCTGGCAGTTCTGCATGTATCATTGGAGAATCCGGAGGTTAGGGCATATGGTCCGTCTTATGCTGGCATTGCTGCTGTTTGTTCCATCTGTGCTTCATGCTTTGCCGTATGCCGATATAATCGAAGCGGCGGAGAATGGGCCAGATGCTGATGGGGCGGAACTTGCTTACGAAGCTGGGCTTATCTCAGTAGCGCAGTCGGCGCTCGATGATACAGTCGATTACTCCATATCATTCGCTGCAGATCCTCTTTCGGAGATGGATGATGGGATACTGCACATAAGCGAGCTTTCATTCAGTGCGATACTCCCCGATGACGATACAACAATCACCGCATCGATTCCCTCCGGACTCCGGTATGATGGGCGGGGTGCCGTGCTATCGCCATCGGCATCCATAAGCCATACATTCGACTGGGGCCATGACGATGATAGACTCAGGGATCTGCAGACAGAAGCCCTCAGGCTTTCCGTCGAGCGGCAGTATGGAACGGATATCCTTTCAATCAGGAGCAGTGTCATCTCGCTTATATCCGAACTGATCTCGAATGAGCGCAGCCTGCTGTCCAGCCAGGAGGATCTGCGGGATATAGATAGGGAAATCAATGACTCCTTGAAGCTCGGGATCATAACCGAGGGATCGATAGTCTACGAGGAGCTGATGCTTGAGAAAAAGCGTGCAGAGGATTCAATCGGGATAGGCGAGAGGGAAAAGGAGGAACTCATCCTTCGTTTCAGGACTCTGACAGGTCTTGACTGGGATGGTGCTGATGACATCCCCGAGCCGGTCTTTCCCGATGTTCTTTCTGCAGAGGTATCGTCTGCGATCAGCGAGGCAGAGCTGGAGCTTATGATTGCAGAGGAGGATGTCCTTCTCGAGGAGTCCGATCAGAATCCAAGGCGTTTGACGATCGGTAGTTCTGCCGGTGGGAATGCTGAGGTTGCCGAGGGGCTTTATTCCATCACAGGAACGAGGGAGGATCCAATCTATCTGGAAGGGACTATCGGATGGGAAGGTGATGACTGGTCGGTTTCCGCATCAGGCGGAGGCCGCTGGGACTACAGATTTGATTTCACTCCTTCGCTCTCATTGTCTGCCTCTTGGCATAGCGGAACATCCGAAAGCGATGAGCTGCGGCTCAGGTCGCTCCGCAATACGGCGCGTATCAGAAGCGATGATTACTATGATGCCCGCAGGTCATTCGATGAGGACAAGGAGGATATCTGGGGAAGAATGCTCTCATGGCAGCGGGAGATGGCCGAGCTTGAGGCTGAGACCGACTACCGTAATGCACTGTATGAAATGATTCTGGTAAAATACGAGAGAGGGCTTGCAACCGGTGAAGACGTCCATGATGCAGAGCTGGATATAAGGCTTCTTGATTTCGATCGTGACATTCTCCTTCTAGAGGGCCTTCTGCTCCAGAATGAGGCTGAGACGCTTATACTGTAGGAAAATATATGGGAAGAAAACGGAAAAGACCGGGAATCATCATAGCATTGCTTCTGATTATCATTGCTGGTTCCGCTGCATTGTTCTTCCTTTTAGGAAAGAATGAGCAGGAGAGCATTGTTCCTGCGGAGAGGGAGGCGGTCGTAACATCGAATACATATACGCAGGTGATAGATATATCAGGGTATGTAGAGCCCTATGACAGCCAGACGCTGAGGTTCAGATCTACGGGTGCTGTTACCGGTGTATATGTGGAGGAAGGGGATCGCGTCGTAAAAGGTCAGCCTCTTGCTTCTATTGATAATACCCAGCAGCTGGCATCATTGCAGGAGATAAGGGATCAGATAGAGGAGGCGGAGCTTTCCGGCTCAGAGCGCGATCTTGCCCTTCTCCGGCTCAGGGAGACGAATGCGATGAATGCCCTTGAGTATACGGATATCGTCGCACCGTTCGATGGAGAGGTCGCATCCCTGGATGTCGATGAAGGTGATTATTTCGAAGGCGGCGATGAGGTCATCACCGTCGTGGACCGCTCCAGGCTGAAGGCTGTGGTCGAGGTTGATGAGATCGATATGCAGTATGTCACGGAAGGGCAGGAGGCCGAGCTTGTGTTCGAGTCGTGCCCGGAGGAGACAGTACATGCATATGTATCGTATATTCCGATGCTAGGACGTTATACCGATCAGGGCATAGGAGTTGTCGATGTCGAACTGCTTATCGAGGATCCTCCTAAGGCGATAATGCCTGGATTCACGTTCGAGGGAACGATGTCAGCAGAGAGCGAGGTATCTATGCTTCTTATCCCTCAGAATGCGATCACCCGCGGCCGAGGAGGCTCGGAAACGGTCTATGTCAGAAGGGATGACGGATCTGTTGAGACCGTATCGGTAAGGACATCCTACCTTGGAGAGGGCCTTTCAGAGCTGCTTTCAGGTGATGTGCATGAGGGCGATGTACTTGTTATACGGTCATCAGAAAGCGGAATGATGATGCACTCTCCACCACCTCCTCCTGGAGGCCGCAGATGAGTGCTGCAATAGAGATGAGGGAAGTCTCCCGTATCTATACAGTAGGTGATACGGAGGTCAGGGCACTGGACGGGATCTCTCTATCGATTGAGGAGCACTCGTTCACTGCGATAATGGGGCCTTCCGGTTCAGGCAAGTCAACGCTGATGTCCCTTATCGGATGCCTAGATGTCCCAACCTCTGGCACGATTCTGATTGACGGGGAGGATACAAGCGGGCTTGATGATAATGAGCTGGCATATATACGCAACAGGAAGATCGGCTTTGTGTTCCAGCATTTTTCATTGCTTCCGAAGCTCAATGCCCTGGATAACGCCGCGCTTCCTCTTCTCTATGCAGGTATCCCACTTAAGGAGAGGCGCAGAAGGGCTGAGGCTATGCTTGAGCGGGTAGGGCTGAAGGACAGGATGAAGCACCGTCCCTCCGAGCTCTCAGGAGGTCAGAAGCAGCGTGTTGCCATTGCCAGGGCACTTGTGAATAATCCTTCGATACTCCTTGCTGATGAGCCTACAGGCGCTCTCGATTCAGCAACAGGCCATGATGTCATGGATCTGTTCCATGCGCTGAATGATGAAGGCCATACGATAGTATTCGTTACCCATGATGCAGGTCTTGCCTCGGAATGCAGCAGGATTATCCCGATAAAGGATGGGAAGGTAGCAGATGATGGTACGTGAGAATATACGAATGGCCATCGCTTCCTTGTCGGGAAGCAGGCTCCGAACATTCCTCTCTCTTCTCGGGATAATGATAGGTGTTGCATCTGTCGTCGCTATACTCAACCTCGGCCGGAGCGTTACCGAGAGCATGAGCAGCTCATTCGAGGTCGGCGGACTCGATACCATAAGCGTCATGCCCCGTGGATCTGCACGCGAAACGATGATCTTCACGGAGGAGTTCGCATACAGTCTTCAGAATGAGATCGAAGGTATTAGAGAGATTCTTCCGGTAGTCTCTTCAGCTGCGAATGTAAGGAACGGCCAGGAGATTTCAGAGGGAGTCCAGATACAGGGCGTTACCTCGGACTATTTCGCCTCCAATTCGCTGGAGACAGCAGATGGAGCTTTCTTCTCGGCAATGGATAATATAAACCGCAGACAGGTCGCTGTGATAGGATCTGAGCTTGCTGATGAGCTGTTTCCCGGAGAGAATCCCGTCGGAAGGTATATATCCGTATTCCGGCAGCAGGCTAAGAGCTTCCAAGTGATAGGTGTGCTCGCCGAAAGGGATGAGGCGCAGGGAACATCGTACAACTACACGCTATTCATGCCGTACAACACATATGTACAGCGTTTCAGAAGGACTGATCAGGTAGGGACATATGTCGTTAAGACAGCAGAGGGTTACGATGCCACCGATGTCGCTGAGGATATCGAGAGGTATTTAGATGAGATTGCAGGCTCCGATTATTACCGCATCTTCAGTCCTGCGACAATCAAGGAGATGGCCGATTCCGTCATGTCCACATTCTCCATGTTCCTTGCCGCCATTGCTGCTATATCCCTTGTGGTCGGCGGCATAGGGATAATGAACATAATGCTTGTGTCAGTCGTTGAGAGAACGGGGGAGATAGGAATAAGGAAAGCACTTGGTGCTACTCCCGGGGCAATACGCTCGCAGTTCCTTGTTGAATCTGTCACGCTCTCCCTCTCTGGCGGTCTTCTCGGTCTCATCATCGGTACCGTGCTGAGCGTTGCCGCTGTGAATATAGCAGGATGGCCTCTCCATATATCTCCAGGGGCAATCATCGTATCCCTTGCATTTTCCCTTGCAATCGGTGTTTTCTTCGGATGGTATCCCGCTGCGAAGGCTGCCAGACTTGAGCCGATGGAAGCGCTTCAGCGTGACTGATTCCCTGTTTTCGGAGCTGATGCAGAATAATCCTCAAAAATGCAAATCAATGATGTTTTTTCGTATCCTGCATGTTACAATTATGTAAAACAGAACGGAGGTGCATAAAATGGATATCAAGGAACTTAACAACGTTAGTCCGCTCCGCATATTCGAGGATGCCATAAATGGAGGCCTTGGCCGCGGCAACCTCGGTGTGATCGTGTCCCGCCACGGTGTCGGCAAGACTGCATGTCTGGTCCATCTCGCAACAGATAAGCTTTTCAAGGGAGAGAGTGTTATTCACGTATCTTTCTCCGGTAATGTTGAGCATGTCATAAACTGGTATAAGGAGGTCTTCAGGGAGATCGCAGAGATCCAGTCGCTTGATGATGCTGCAATGGTATACAACTCAATCCTCGCAAACAGGGTAGTGATGAACTTCTCCCAGGAGCAGGTTCCTGTTGAGAAGGTGCTTTCATCTCTCGAGTCTCTTATCAGCCAGGGATCGTTCAAGGCTGACTGCATCCTCTTCGATGGTTACAAGCTTACCGTCGCAGATGAGGATGATATCATCAAGATAAAGGAATTCGCAAAGAAGATGGATCTCGAGGTATGGTTCTCCGTATCTCCTGTCAATCCTGATGTCGTATATGATGAGAATGGCGTCCCGAATACGCTCGTGAAGTACTATGATCTGATCGATGTCCTTGTCGCTCTTAAATATGATGACAAGATCGATAAGGTAATCATGACAGTCGTCAGGGCACATCACGCGAATGTGCCGAAGCCGATGAAGGTCAATCTCGATCCGAGGACGATGCTCATTTCAAAGTAGCTGGACTATTAAGAGAGTATATCTGGGGCAGGCGGAAGCCTGCTCCTCTTTCATATAAGATGCAGAATGTGCTGCATCAGCAGCGATACCGCTGTTATAGAGACCCAGCATGAGAGCCCTAGTACAAGTGGCTTCCCGCCCGTCCTGACCAGCTTCACGATATCCGTATTCAGCCCGATTGCTGCCATGGCCAGCACTATCATGAATTTCGATAACGTCTTGAATGGGGTGAATGCGCTATCAGGGACACCGAATGCTGTGCAGATTGTTGTTATCACGGAAGCAAGCACAAAGAAGAGTATGAAGAACGGGAAGACCGATTTCAGCGAAACCTTGCTGTCCGTTCCTTCCTTTCTTGTCCTGAGGAATGCGAGCACAAGCGTTATCGGGATGATGGCAAGTGTTCTCGTAAGCTTTACCGTTACGGCTTTGTCGAGTGTTTCTGTGCCAAGACCCCACATGCTATCCCATGTCGATGCGCATGCTGTTACAGATGATGTATCATTGACTGCAGTTCCTGCGAAGATGCCGAAGGCCTCTCCACTTGATGTGCTGAAGCCTATCACCGTCCCGAGGGCAGGGAATATTATAGCTGCAAGGACGTTGAAAAAGAATATGACGGAGATAGCCTGCGCCACCTCTTCGTCATCCGCGCCTATGACAGGGCTGGCAGCTGCTATGGCAGATCCTCCGCATATCGAGGAGCCCACTCCGATAAGCGCGCCTGTGTTCTTCTGTATCCTCAGAGCCTTTGAGAGGAAGAACGCCACCAGAAGCGATACGGTTATCGTTGAGATTATTATCGGAAGGGACTGCAGGCCTGTCTCCGCTACTACGGAAAGATTCATGCCGAATCCAAGAAGGATGACAGCCCACTGGAGCACCTTCTTCGATACGAACTTTATTCCTCTGTCAAATGCGGATTTATCCTTGAGGACAATGGCAACCGCCATTCCTGCAAGTATTGCAATCACCGGCCCCCCGATAATCGGGAAGTATGTTCCAAGTATGTAGGATGGTATTGCTATGATCAGGCATATGATGATGCCCATCAGCATATTCTTCGCTCCACTCTGTGTCATGGTGACGATTATCACGAAAACAGCGGATTATGAAAAGCTACCATCTGCTCCTCGCTTCCACTATGCATCCATATGCATCCGATATATCAATACGCCTGCCATCATCAAGGATGAAGAACCCTGAGAACAATCCCGGTATCAGTCTTTTCGATGTTCTGGTCCCCTTGATTCCCAGCTCGCTGACCAGCATAGACTCTGTCTCTATTGAGATATCCGCATCTCCATCCTTGCATAGGATTCTCCAGTTTTCTGAGCAGTCATCAGGCTGGGAAAATGATGCAGCATCCAGCTTGTGTAACCTATCTTCGAAGAGTATGGAGAAGACAGTAGAGGAATCTTTCTCAGGATATTGGCCTTCCAGATTGATCCGCCACATCTCTCCTTTGTCTGTGCATCCTGAAGCCGAGGCTGCGAACCATCCTTCGCGTATCGGCCAATAGCCGCGTACCCAGTCCATTGTCCCATAGCTTCTGCCTGCTGTGAGGTAGTAGGTTATATGGTTTATGAAAAGAATACCTTCTGCTTCCATTGCCTGCAGCTTCCTGCTATGGCGCCAGTACCTGCCAGTACTATCAATGGGGATGGCCGTATTCAGGCTCTCGGCATCCTGCTTCTCATGCAGCACTATATCGGCCTTGAGGCCTATTGATCCATTGGGAAGGACAAGGTAGGGGGCTGTGATGAGTATCTGATGCTTTGCTCCCTTGCGTACAAGGGCTATTGTTATGCTGCTGTCTGCATATGTGACGGCGCTGTCTGCTGTCGGGTCATCTGCAAGCATCCTCGTGTTTCTGGAGAGCACCTTTGTCCCATGCACCTCTGCTAGCTGTCCCAGTGCGTAGTCTATGAATGCTATGGAGAAGAATCCCGTATAGCCAAGCTCAGAGAATAGAACCCTGATGGAAAAATGGCCTGCTTCATCGGTTATGGAGTAGCAGTCCCATGCTTTTTCTCCCACTCTGAAGCCTGCTTTCCCTGCGCTGTGCTTCCAGTAAGGATGGCGGGACCAGCCGGGGGACTTCAATGTCCCGTCATTATTGAGCAGGGCCGTCTGCTCCGAGATCTCATGCAGTTCCATGGTTGGGATTATAGCATAGAAAAGGCGGCATTTTCTGCCGCCTGATCATTGATCTATGTTGTGTTTACTGCTGTGAAAGGCTTGGCCCGAGTATCTTGTCGAAGAAGACTTCAAGGAAGTTATCGACGAAAAGATCGGAGTTCATTATGCCTGCCTGCAGATCCTGGGCTGTAATCTCAGGCATATATGATGAATAGAATGTATCCATATATGACGAGAGAAGCTCATTGTTGCCCTCTGGAGCTACAGGACGTGCGATTACGAATGAGCTGCCTGAAGCCTGAGGTGCAAGCACTGTGTTGTCTGCAGCTGTGAAGAGCTCTGTGTAGTAATCCTGATCCATCGATGCTGCGGAAGCAAGCAGTGCCTTGGAATCCGAATACTCCGGTCCGATTATGAACTGGGAAGAAGCGGGGTTGGCTGAAGACGGGCCTACCTTTGTAATCTCGAGGCCGTTGCTCTCAGCTGCTGCTGCGAAATCCTCGGAAGCTGCCGCATACACTTCATCTGCCTTAGCAGTGAGATATGCGTTCATAGTATCCGGATCATTCGTTGAGATATAGGACTTGATCTTTGAGAGAACAGCGCTGTCGCTGTAGTCAGGTGCGGCTGCTGCTGAATCTGCCCTGAAGAGCATGTATCCGGTCCAGCCCTGTACAGGTCCTGCTATCTCCCCGGCTGCTGCTGCGAATATGGTATCAGCACCTGTCGGATCGATGAGCATGTCCTGGATCTCGTAGTAGAGCATCTGGCCCATTGCTCCGTTCTCTGTTCTCCAGCGATCGGATGAATCTGATGCCGCAGCATCCTCGAATGTCTTTTCGCCATTGTTGATGCTCTCAAGGAGCGAATTTGCAGCATCCTCGCTTGGAAGCGTGATGACGCTGAGATCCATAGCTGTGAATGGAGCACCATTTGCCTCTGCATAAGCCTGGGCATCAGCATCTGGATATGCGTTGTAATCGACAGTGATGTACTCGAAAGCCCTGACCGCGTCATTGAATGCGGATACGAACTCGGTCTCTCCTGCTGAAGTCTTGACCGATGCGATATCGTTCATGACCATCTGTGCAGGAATCGTCTCCTCGAACTGCATTCTGAGCATGGACTTCGTCATCGCGGAAGCCTCTCTGTAGAGGTCACTGCTGTAGTTTCCGTTCTCGTCATTGAAGAAGCCGCTCTCGACGATTGCGTTATCGACCATCCTGTCGGTCACGCTTATGCCGACCTGCTCGCCCATCTGGCTGAGGGCCGTCTCAAGGACTGTCGTGTAATATGCCTGCTGGTATGCCTGCATGACATTCTGATTGCTTACATTCCCTGAGGACATTATGGAAGAGAGCTGGTTATAGAAATAGTTTCCATAGGCAAGCTCTATCTTCTCACCATTGTATCTTCCAAATTCAATCGATGACGAATTGCCGCTGCTGAAGATTGTTGTCGGCAGCACGAATGTCAGCGATATGAGAATAAGCACGACGACACCGATGATCCATCCGATGGACTTGCCATGCTTTTTCTTCTCTTTCTTTTCCCCCTTGCCATTGTGGGGGAGAACAGCACCCTTTCCGTTATCATCCGAAGGCATAAAGAAACCTCTTTCCAGTGATATCAAAAGCTGAATGAACAGCTATCTGAAAAAGTATCATTGTTAAAGCTAATCTGTCAATGTTCGAATATGGCAGAGAATAGCTCACACAACCTGGTTCACCAGCTCTCTGCCTTCCTCGAATGCCTTGATATTCTCCATCGTGGTTGTGCTTATCGCGGACAGTGCATCGTCGGTAAGGTATCCCTGATGCGATGTAATTATCACATTGGGCATGCTTATCAGTCTGGCAAGCGTATCGTCCTCGATTCCTTCGCTGCTCTGATCCTGATAGAATACACCGGCTTCCTCCTCGTACACATCTAGTGCCGCGCCTCCTATCTTTCTGTCCTTCAATGCCTCAAGAAGGGCATTGCTGTCAATCAGAGCGCCTCTGGAGGTGTTTATGACTATCGCAGATGGCTTCATGAGCGATAGCGTATCCTTATTGATCATATGGCGGTTGCTCTCTGTGAGAGGGCAGTAAAGGCTGATGATATCCGCTTCGGACATGATGCGCTCCAGCGAGGCTTTCTCCGTTCCCTCGATATCCCCTGCAAAAGGATCATATACGAGGACCTTCATTCCGAATCCCTTCGCGATGTCGATTGCAACCCTGCCAATCTTCCCGGCTCCGGCTATGCCTATTGTCTTTCCATGGAGATCCGATCCGACAAGACCTGTAAGCGAGAAGTTGAATTCCCTTGTCCTCACATATGCATGCGTCAGTTTCCTCACAAGCGCAAGCAGAAGCGCGAATGAGTGCTCTGCTACGGCATATGGACTGTATGCTGGTACGCGTACGACGGGAATCCCCTTTTCCGCAGCATAGCGGTAATCGACGTTGTTGAATCCTGCGGAACGCATGGCGATAAGCTTTATTCCCTCTGCTTTCAGGATATCGATCGTATCCCTGTCCACCGTGCAGTCAACGAAGGGGCAGACAACATCGTAGCCTCTTGCGAGTATTGCAGTATTCTTCGAGAGGGATGGCTCTATATATCCTATTTCATAGCCGTATTTCTCAGAATCCGGAGAGAAATACTTCCTGTCATATGGTTTTGCATCGAAAAGAGCTATTCTCATTCTTCTTTCCTCCCACTCTGAATGTAACCCCGGGTTCTGTTATCGTCTACCGAAGAAAGACAGTCTGTTTCTTTCCGATCAGTGGAATCATTGCAATTAATGGATTATAATCCCTCTATGAATCTATCGCAGCCTATCGATAACTCCGGACGTCAGATAAGGAATATCCTTATCGGCTTCGCGGCAATACTTATTCTTTATATACTCAAAATGACTGCGAATATAATGATTCCGCTGGTCATTGCGCTATTTATATTCATTGTCGTGAACCCAGTCCTTTCAAGGCTGGATAAGATGAGAATACCGAGCTTTCTCTCGATGCTCATAACATTGATTCTTGTCGTGGCGGTATTCTTTCTTTTTGTCTACATCTTCTTCGTGATGGTGAACATGCTGCTTCAGACCGATACAGGCCTTCCTGCCTATGCTGTCAGGGTGCAGCAGCTTGATAGACAGCTTTCAGCATTCATAGCGCCATATCTTGATGAGGATCCGGTTACATTCAGTATTCTTGCCTACCTTGATATCAACTGGTACGGCGTAGCGATGTCCTCGCTGACCTCGATCTCGAGCAAATTCATCTCGATCATATCAGATGCGATGCTCGTTCTCCTGTATCTCCTTTTCATGATCCTGGAGAGACAGACGATACTCCCGAAGCTCATGGCAGCGCTCCCGCGTGGAAAGGTCCAGAGGGTATCGCAGATGATTGCGAGGATGAACAGGCAGACTGCTAAGTATACCTTCCTCAAGCTGATCATAAGCGTGATCACTGGCATTCTTTTCTATTTTGCCGCTGTGATCACAGGCCTCGATTTCGCCCTTGTCTGGGGAGTGCTTGCCGTAATCCTGAACTTCATACCTACTATCGGTTCAATCATATGCACTGCAGGCACAATCGTCATGGCGCTTATCCAGTTCGCTCCGGACTGGAGCAACGTGATCTATGTCACTGTCCTGATGATCGGCATTGAGATGGTTGTCGGCAATATAATCGATCCGAAGCTCCAGGGCGTGCAGCTGAATATATCCCCTCTTGTCATACTCGTTGCGCTTGCCGTCTGGGGATATATCTGGGGGCTTGCGGGAATGTTCCTCGCTGTTCCTCTTACATCGATAATCCAGATAGTCTGCGCCAATATCCCGACGCTAAGACCGATTGCGATCCTGCTTTCAGAGGGAAGATATTACCGCAGGGATTTCGATAAGAAGCGCAAGAAGAGGAATGCCCCTGTCCATGAAGCCGATGATATAGAGCTTCCCGATGAGATGGGGCAGGATAGATGATTATCTAATGGAGGATTTTCCTATGGAAATAGTGTGCCTGGATCTTGAAGGAGTCCTTGTTCCGGAGATCTGGATTGCGTTTTCGGAGAAGACAGGGATTGAGGAGCTGAAGATCACAACGCGTGATGAGCCCGATTACCATAAGCTGATGGCATACCGTATCGGTATACTGAGGGAGCATGGCCTCCGTCTGAAGGATATACAGGATGTGATATCCAACATAAAGCCGCTTCCTGGTGCATATGACTTTGTGATGGAGCTCAGGGAGATGACACAGCTTGCAATCCTCTCCGATACATTCACCGAGTTCGCTCTTCCGCTTATGCGCCAGCTGGATTATCCGACAATACTCTGCAATAGTCTTAAGGTTGATGGAGAAGGGAATATCGTGGATATCAATATGAGGGCGGAGAACGGCAAGAAGAAGGCCATCGAGGGCTTCAGGCATATGGGATTCCGTACATTTGCCGCCGGCGATAGCTATAATGATATCGCGATGATCCGCGAGGCCGATGGCGGCTGTCTGTTCCGTGCGCCGGAGAATATCCTCAATGAGGAGAAGGACCTTGAGCTCACGACGACATATGATGGGCTTCTTGCTGCGATAAGGCGTTTCTGCGATGAAGGGAAATAGCAGGAAGCGCATCCGGAGCTTCGTCGTATCGATAGTAATGCTGATGGCTGGCATGACTCTTGGATTCATCCTTCTCGGGACTGTCTACACGGGTCCCAGAAGGATTGCATTCATCGTTTTTCTTGTCTATCTTGCTGTTTCGTACGCAGTTATACGACTATCTGTTCGTTATATACGCCAGCTCAGGGATGAAAACATAGATAATCCACATCTTTCCTCTTGACTACTCGGTAAAACGCATGCACATTAGATTCGATTCATGAAAGGGGGTTGTGTGATGGATGCATTTACCCAGGAGATGCAGGAACTGCTGCTGAAGGAAAGAGAGGAGCTGCTGTCGAAGCTCAATAGTGAGGGCGATGATTTCCGCTCTGAAGCGTTTGCTTCATCTGGTCGTGGGGATTCCAGTGACCTGGCTTCGGATGAGGGCGCATATAGGAAGATGGAAGCTCTGAATGCTATGGATGCAAAGAAGCTCAAGGCTATAGAAGGTGCGCTGAAGCGTATCGGAGATGGTAAATACGGCTATTGCCTGCAGTGCGGGAAGAAGATTCCGGAAGGCAGGCTCAGGGCGATTCCTGAAGCAGTGCTCTGCGTGGATTGCAAATCAGCCAACGAAAGACTCAGCGGTAACTGAGCATCAGAGGAAGGGGTTTCCCTTCCTCTCGTCTTTAATCGTAGTCATCGGGCCGTGTCCTGGAAGGACAATCGTATCGTCTGGAAGCTCAAGAAGGGTTCTGAGCGATGCCATTATATCCCTATCGCTTCCTCCGAGATCCGTCCTGCCTGTGCCATATCTGAATAGCGTGTCCCCTGAGAAGAGCACATTCTCCTTCTCAGAGTAGATGCATACCGATCCGGATGTATGGCCGGGTGTCCTGAGTATGCTGAATCCCATGCATTCATTTCCATATGAAAGAATATCGTCAGGCATCTGGAGATGGCCTGCAGCAAGGCTGTTTGCAGTAATTGGATCGAGCATCGAAGCCATCCTCATGGACTCCTCAGCATTATTTTCCAGATAGTGCATATCCTCTTCTGCTATGTATATCCTGATGTCTGGATAAGCTTTACGTATTGCTGGTATTCCGAAGATATGATCGAAATGGCCATGAGTAAGAAGCAGCGCCTGAGGCCTGAGGCCATTGGCGCTGATGAATCCTTCTGGGCCTTCGTATGGGAACGGAGCATCTATCAGAATGCATCCATTCCCATCATAGCCGTAAACGATATAGGTGTTGGTGCTGAACGCCCCCTCTGCAATCGGCTGGATTCTCATTTGTTGGAGAATGCCACCTTTGCGATTCTTCCGTTTATATCCTGCCCCGTAATCTTCTCGATAGCCTTGAGGCAGTTCTCCTCG
Source organism: uncultured Spirochaetaceae bacterium (assembly GCA_944389505.1). Lineage (GTDB taxonomy): Bacteria > Spirochaetota > Spirochaetia > Sphaerochaetales > Sphaerochaetaceae > Ornithospirochaeta. The sequence goes on along the minus strand of CALXMP010000001.1, from coordinate 26,883 downwards.
CTCATAGTTACGAAGGAGTATTTGTCGTGGATGCGTATCATGTAGATATCATCGCGAGTGATTCCGAGCTCTGCCTGCAGACGCTTCGAGAGATCCTTCGGATAAAGGTGCTTCATCTTGCCTACATCGATGTATATCGTCTTCGCTCCCTCTGGAATGACCTTCTCGCTCTTAGGAGTCTCAGCTTCCTTCTGTGTATCCTGCTTCTCGGCTTTCTCTGCTCTCTCCGTTCTCTCAGGCCTTTCAGCTCTCTCCTGCCTCTCTCTCTTCTTCTCTGGTCTTGATGATACTGGCTTTGATGCGCTGATCATCAGAAGATATGCGGCGAACGCGCTTCTCTCGAAGAACGATACATTCTTCTTCACAATTGACCGGACCCTTTCGATTTCCTCTGCATCAGCACTCTTCATGCTCTGCATGAGACTTGCAATCCGTGAGGTAAGCTCCTCTTCCGAAAGGCCCTTCGCTTCTTCCTTTTCCATGAATTTCTCCAAGATTGTGCCAGTTGCTGGCTATAATCTGCCCTCAGTATGGGTATTGGGCATCCTAAGGAGTTTCCCGCATAGCGGGACTTCCTCAAGCGATGATTAGCATATGTTTCCCTGCAGTTCTTGTCAATTGTACAGCTTTCGCCCCGGAGACTGTTGTGCTAGACTCAGATTATGGCGTCAATGGATCTCGAAGCTGAGAATGAGAGGATGATCGAAGCCTCCACAATGAAGCTGAAAAGCCTGTCATATAGTCTCGGTGTGAGCGCTGAGGCTCTGTCGATAGGCTCTGGAAGCAGGTTCCTGGAGGATTGCCGTACCGCTGTCTCTCTGCGGGAGAAGGCGGAAGAGGAGCTGGAGGAGGTGAAGTCCTTCATAGCGGGTTATGAAGAGAAGACTGCTATGAAGAATGCAGCTGAGAGAGAGGAGAAGGACGTCAGGAACGAGATGCGTTCCCTTTCCATCCGCCTTGGAGCCGCGCTCTACGAGCAGTGCTCTTTCTCGCTTCTGGATAAGGACCGCTTCCGCCAGATCTATGAGGATATAACGAAGGAGGGCGAGGCCAAAAAGGGCTTCTTCTCCAGATTCACCCGGAGAAGCCGCGATGACAGATTCCTGTCATACGCTGAATCCGCTCTCAGGGATGGAGCCTGGGCCGGCATCCAGGGCAGTGCAGAGGAGCTGGTGGCGGAAATACAGGAGATGCAGAGGAGGGATGCTGAACTTGTAGGCCGAATCACAGAGCTTTCCGGCTATCTCAATGATAATAAGCAGTCCTTCTCAACCTCTGTGAAGCAGGGACTTGCCGATAGCCGCAGGAATCTTGCTAATCTTCGTGCGGAGGAGGAGAAGAAGTTCATAAGCTTCGGTTACTATCTCTATGAGAATGGTTCAGAATGGGTTTCGGAGGATACTCCTCCGGAGATTCTGGATGCATTGCAGGCTCTCCTTACTGAGCATGACCGTTACAATGCCCTTCTTGATAAACGAAAGATCCTGAAGAAGAAGGAGCGTGTCGACGGAGTGAAGGCTATGATCGAGAGCGAGGAGAAGAAGATCCGGATACTCGAGGCGGAGAAGGCCAGGATAGAGAGCGAGATCGAGAGCATAAACGAGGAAATCGCCAGACTGCGCATCCGTCTTGATAGCTTTTCCCAATGAGGGAATAATAGAGCTATGCTGTACAATCTTCATACTCATTCGCATTACTGCGGCCATGGTTCGGGAGAGATATCGGAATACGCGGAATATGCCGCATCGAAGGGCTTCTCTATGCTCGGTTTCTCGGAGCACTGTCCTTTCCCCGATAGTCTCCTCGGGAATTCCCGTATGCCATTCAGCAGCATGGCTCTGTATGAGGATGATGTCAGGAGAGCAGGAGCATCCATGCCGTTTCCTGTCTATCTCGGGTATGAGATAGATTATTACGATGAATACAGCAGCTTCTTCCAGTCACTTTCAGAGCGTACGGACTTCCTTATAGCAGGAGTGCATTATGTAAGGCGTCCTGACGGAACATTCCGCACGCCGTTCAACCCAGGATTCTCCGATGATGATGTCAAAAGGTATGCCGATGCGGCGGTCAAGGTCATGGAGACAGGGCTTCTGACCTTCCTTGCACATCCCGATGTATTCCTGTGCAGAAGACATTTCGACAAGGTTGCTGAGGAGGCTGCCCGCACGATTGCATCCGCTGCGGCGGAGCTGTCTGTCCCGCTTGAAGTGAATGGCAACGGCCTTCTTAAAGGATGCGGAGAGAATGAAGGGTATCCATCTCCCCATTTCTGGCGCATTGCCTCCGAGTATGTTGACTCGGCTGTTGTCTCTTCCGATGCCCATGCTGTGAGGAACCTTGACAGGACTCATTCCTTCTGCAGAGCATTTGCCGGTGTATTCGGCCTTAGCGTTCTTGAACCGTATGACGATAACGGCAAGCCAAGGCTCAGAAAGGCGGATCAGAGCTGAAGCTTACGCTCTCTCCTGTTCCGGGATGTCTGAAGGTAATCTTCGCGGCATGGAGCATGAGCCTTTCGCCTTCCTTCCTCTCTCCATACAGACGGTCTCCCGCAATTGGATGTCCGATCGAGGCTGAATGCACTCTCAGCTGGTGTGTCCGCCCTGTCTTCGGGTAGAATCTTACCCTTGTGAGCTTCCGGCCGTTGACGATCGTCACTCCCAGTCTCTTCCAGACTGTGATAGCCCTCTTGCCCTGCACTGGATCTATGATCTGCAGCGGCCTGTGCTCGACATCGAGGCGCATGGGGCTATCGATGATTCCACCTTCCTCTTTGATGACTCCTTCCAAGAGCGCTTCATATTCCTTTTCTACATCCCTTGCCTCGAATGCCATGGACAGCTTCCTATGCGCGTCCTTGGTGAATGCCATCACAAGGAGTCCTGATGTATCCATGTCTAGGCGGTGCACAAAGCATTCCTTCGGGGATGAAGGGAAGAGCTTATGGAATCGGTATGATGCGCTGTCGAGTTTGTCTTCTCCGCGGCCTGGAACCGAAAGCATCCCTGCTTCCTTGTTGATTACTGCAATGCTCTCATCTGCATAGAGGATATCGAGGCCAAGCATTGAGGGAAGGAGAAGGGAGCAACGCTCCTCGCATGGTGGATAGGTCTCTATGGTCCCGTCATCCCCGATCATGAATTCCGCCAGCCCCATGATCTCAAGATTCTTCCTCAGTGCCGTATTGATAAGCCTCAGCCCTGCGCAGTCTCCTGTTCCTGTAGGAGCTTTATCCGGCAGCCCTATAAGCCTTCCATCCCATGTGGAGAATGAATAAAGTGCATTTATCTCCCCAAGACACTCCGCAGAGAGCTTCTTCCTTTCCTCCTCGTCTGCTTTGTGTATCAGAGGACTGTATTCAGCTTCTATCTTCCTGAACTCCGTTATGGAGAAGCATGGATTCACATATCCCGGTATTCTGTACTCTCCATTCAGAGCTCCGGCGAAAGCCCTGAGGATTTTCTCATTTCCATTAATATCTTTGCATATCATTATACCGAACATGGTATTTTTATTAAGAGATGATAGCTTGTATTGAGCTGATGGCGGAAATGAGAAGGAATCAGTTCTGAGCATTTCGTCTGCCATATCCCTGGCTAGGGCGATGGCTCTGTCCGTCTCGAGAAATGCCTGCATGATCAGTTCTCCGGGAAGAGCACGGGATCTTTAAGGACATCATGGAGCGTAGGATAGACAGCATCAGCATTCTTTCTCAGCCTTTCAAGGTCACCGGAGCCGGTAAGCACGGCTATTCTGTATCCAGCCTTTCCCTGATGGGCGAACTCCATATCCACGAGGGTATCGCCTATGATTGCGACCTCTGAGCTTTCCAGCCCATTCTCCTGGCAGAATTCCCTGAGAGCTTCCGGATTCGGCTTCGCCTTTACATGGCTGTCCTTTGTCCTGAGGAAGACTATGTACTGACTGATTCCCATCCTGTCGAGGAAGAGCTTTGTGGAGACGGTGCTGTCATTCGTGACAATCCCCATTCTGTATCCGCGTCTGTCAGCTTCCTGGAAGACCTCTGCGACGCCAGGGAACTCCATTGTCGATATACGCTTCGCGATTCCCTTCTCATCCTTGCTGAGGAATATCCTGAAGAGCATGCCCACCTTCACAGGATTGATGTGGTAGTGGAGCGTTACAGCAAGGACTCTGAAGAAGGCTGCTATGAGTCTGTCATGGCGGAAGATTATCCCATCAGGATAGGTATTGCCCTCGGCATCGACCCCGAGGACTCTCATGAATGCATAGGCGCACTCTTTCTTCTTGTCATCGGGTATGCTGATTGACTGGAGTCCAGAGTATATGGCATCACGGACTACAGGGCCCCATACCTTCCCGTAGTCGAAGAGCGTTCCGTCTTTATCAAAGATAATCCCCTTGATGCCCATGCCCTTAGAATACGGTAAATAAGCGCTTTTGGCTATATTCATGGATTCTGCTATACTTGTCTTGTGAACGGAAGAGCATATGCCAAGGTCAATATAGGGCTGGCCGTCGGAGAGAAACGCCCGGATGGATACCATGATATAGATACCTATATGGCACTGATCGGCCTTTGCGATGATATATCCATGGAGATAGCTCCCTCTGACAGTTTCTCATGCACGATAATGCGGGACAGGGATTATCTTTCAGGAGGCACTGATCTGATGGAGAAGGCTGCAGCGGCGTTCTGCCTTATCTCCGGCCGGCCGCTCTCCGTTGGAATATCAATAAGGAAAAGGATACCTTCCGGAGCAGGGCTTGGGGGAGGTTCCTCCGATGCTGCATGTGTGCTCAGAATGCTTGCATCATCATCTGGCGCATCTCAGGAGTTGGTGATGGAAGCTGCATCGATGACAGGAAGCGATGTGATGTTCTTTGCTTCCGGATACTCTGCCGCGCATGTCTCGGGCAGAGGGGAGATTATAGCGCCGATAGCGATTCCCGGAGGTCTTGCCGTCGAGCTGGCTGTCCCCTTCGCCGGGGTCTCTACATCAGCAGCCTACAGCGCAATTGATGGTATCTGCAGGAAGCATTCCCATCTTCCAGCCCTTCTTTTCGACCCAGTTCCTGACGAGAGGATATTCACGAACGATTTTGCCATTATAAGCGGAAGTCCATGTCCTCAATACCATTCAGAGGGGCCTTCATACGTCTCTCTTTCGGGTTCAGGGGCGGCTTGGTATGCAATTCATAGACAAAATGATGTATTTGAGTTTGATAAATCCGAAAAATATGATATATTCAGCACTAGTTTCATAATTTCAGAGTGATTTGCTCTGGTGGAGGGGATCTATGGAAATAACTGATGTGAGAATCAGAAGAATCGATGGCAAGAAGCCTCTCAAGGCATATGCCTCTGTTGCGTTCGATAATGAGTTCGTTGTCCACAATATAAGGGTTATTGAGTCATCGAGTGGATCATTATTCATCGCAATGCCTTCAAAGCCGTCTTCTGATGGATCCTTCAGGGATATAGCCCATCCTATCTCACAGGGATTCAGGGACAGGCTTGCGGAGGCTGTCCTCGCTGTATATTCCAAGCTTGATTGATAAGCTCCATCATGATATCTTCCTGAACATCAGCGTTGGGAAGTAGCCAAGTGGTTAAGGCACGGGTTTTTGATACCTGCATCCGAAGGTTCGAGTCCTTCCTTCCCAGTTGCAATATCATGGAGAATGCTATAGCATCATAACCCGTGCTTCGGCACTTTATGGTAATCGGGTAAACCGATGAGAGTATAAGGAGAAGAAAATGAGCGAGAAGAAGCTTAGCGCAAAGCTCAGGACCTCTGACTTCGGGTCAGCTGGGTCAAGGAGACTTCTCAGGAACGGTGAGATTCCTGCAGTCGTCTATGGTAAGGGCGAACCCCTTCATGTAATCGTAAATGCACGCGAGTTCAATGCGAAGAGATCCGGATTCAGCGAATCAACGCTTATCACACTTGCAGTAGAGGGTGACAAGGACCATCAGGTATTCGTGAAGACATTCCAGGAGGATCTCCTCAGGAACTGCATCCATCATATCGACTTCTATGAGATCACAGCAGGTCACTCTGTAAGGACTCATGTACGCATCGAGCTTGAGGGTACACCTATTGGCTGCAAGGCTGGCGGTGTTCTTGATCAGGTCATCCATGAGATTGAGATCGAGTGTCTCCCGAAGGATCTTCCGGAGCTCTTTGTCGCAGATGTATCCGGTCTTGATATCAACGAGGCATTCCGTGTTGATATGCTCCAGGTTCCAGCAGGCATCAAGGTCCATGAGGATCCTGAGGCAACAATCGCATCTGTCAAGGCTGTCAAGGAAGAGGCTGCTCCAGCAGCTGAGGAAGAGACCGCAGCTGCCGATGCAGCAGCAGATGCAGCTCCTGCAGAGTCGAAGTAATATGACAGTTTTCGGTCTGGGAAACCCCGGAGCGAAGTATAAAGGAACAAGGCACAATGCCGGTTTCGAGACAATCGAGAGGATAGCAGCGCAGAAGGGACTGAAGCTCCGGAAGCGCTGCTTCCGCTGTTATAAGCGGGCAGTTCTCGATGATCTTTCGCTCGTTGAGCCACTTACGTATATGAATAATTCCGGGCTTGCTGTTCCCGATAACATCCCATCCGACGGATGTCTCATTGTCATCGCTGACCAGATGGATCTTCCTCCTGGGAAGATAAGGATCAAGAGGGGTGGTTCGTCTGCGGGGCATAATGGCCTTAAATCCATGATATCTGCCTATGGTCCTGATTTCATACGTGTGTATATCGGTATTGGCAGACCGAATGACGGCATGAGCGTTATAGATCATGTCCTTACACGCTATTCTGCGGAGGATAGGGCGCTTGTGGATGCGGCAGAGGATAGGGCTGCGGAGGCCGTTCTGAGGATCTATGGCGGAGAGAAGCTTGAAAGCGTTATGCAATGGGCTAATTCCTGAGGGCTTCTCATTGCCCGAGGGTAGGCTCCTCCTTGCATTCTCAGGTGGGGAGGATTCACTTTTCCTTATGTCTCTTCTCTCTCTGATTGCACCTGGGAGATCTGCTGCGCTGTATGTGAACCATGGCATACGCAGCGGCGCTGAGCTGGAACGCGAGGAGGCGATCAATGCACATAATGCTTCCCTGCTTGGTATTCCGCTCGTCATAAAGCGGATTCCTGAAGGTGATATCAAAAGGCTGGCAAAAGAGGGGAATATAGGCATCGAGGCAGCTGCGAGGGAGCTGAGGTATGGTATTCTCCGCTCCTATGCCCGGGACAATGGCTTTGACCGCATACTTACTGCCCATCATATGGATGATCAGGCGGAAACGGTCATTATGCGCCTTCTTTCCTCCGCCCCTTTCTATGCGCTTGGTGGTATCCGCCGCGATGATGGCATGATCTGCCGTCCTCTTCTCGATGTTCCTAAGGAGACAATAAGAAAAGGGGTAGCGAGGCTTGGGCTTGAGGTGTCCGAGGACAGTACCAACAGCGATACGGGCTATCTGAGGAACAGCATACGGCATCGCATTATGCCGATGATATCCCCAGAATGCAGAATCCTGCTCTCGCGTATCGCGGACAACGTGGCTGAGCTCAGGAAGAAGGCTGTGATTCTCGATGGAGGCGATGGTTTCTTCCTTGAATACAAGAGGGAAGAGTTCCTCTCCCTGGACCGTCTATCTCAGGAGCTGACTATATTCGCGGCTGCGGAGAGGCTGGGGCTTCATGGGCGCTTTCCAAGGAAATTGGCAGCGGATATCATCGATAGGATAGAGATCGGCTCCGGAAGGCTTCTCCTTCCATCAATCTCCGTCTTTCCCAATGGAAATCTCTTCAGGATATACCCTGTTCTGGATCGTTTTGTCTCTGGATGGGACTGGAATGAGATGTGTATCGGCCGACTCTGTCTCCGTTCTGAGCATGTCGATAGCAGGACGCTCATCATCGATCCTGAAGTTGTCAGGCCTCCTGTCATCTTCCGCTCCTCGGAGGAGGGGGACCGCATCCATCTCAGAACAGGATGGAAGAAGGTCTCGGAGCTCGAGAAGGAGTGGCGCGTGCCATATTCTGCCGTACTTGAGGACCGAATCGGAGTGATTGCCGTATTCGGGGCTGTTTTCGGTGGACGGGACAGGCTCTCATCACGCTTCATGGACCATCCCGGAGTGCCTGTTACCCTTGCCCTTGGAAGGGAATGAAGCTATATTACGGGAAAAAGGAATCTAATGGAAAACAACGACGATAAAGAGAAAGAGGTAAAGCCTCAGGATAGCAGTCATGATCCTGTGCCTCCTTCCCAGGAGCCTGAAAAGAAACCTGATGAAGGACGGAAAGAGGCCAAACCGAAGAAGAATGTCTATGATCAGTACAGATACTGGGGCTCAGGCGGATCGCCGGAGGGCGGTGGTCCTTCAGGTGGAAGACGCAATCGCATCGCGCTTTTCGCATTTGTCCTTCTGCTGATATCGTTCACCTATATCTTCCTCTCGACTCCTACAGGAGCCGAGGCGACAGAGACGTCATATACAGCATTCATGTCAGCTGTTGAATCAGGCGATGTGTACTCTGCTGATATCGTGGAGAGCAGCAGGGTCGATTACATCCTCCTTGATGGCAGGACGATGACATGCCGTATCCCGTATGCTGACATGGATCTTCTGGACAAGCTGGAGGAGAATGGCGTTACTGTCACTGGCTCAATCCAGCCGACTCCGTTCTGGTATATCATCATACAGCTTCTGCCGTGGGTCATATTCATTGTCATGATTGTAATGATCATGCGCCAGACCGGCACGGCAGGCGGCAACCGCATGATGTCCTCATTTGGCAAGAGCCATGCGCAGATGTATGGCAAGAATGACAAGAAGGTCACATTCGCCGACGTCGCGGGACAGAAAGAGGCTAAGTATGAGCTTCAGGAGGTCGTTGACTTCCTCAAGCACCCGGAGCGCTTCGTGAAGATCGGAGCGAAGATTCCGAAGGGTGTTCTTCTTGTAGGTCCTCCAGGAACGGGTAAGACCCTTCTTGCGAGAGCTGTCGCAGGAGAGGCGGGGGTATCATTCCTCCACACCTCAGGTTCGGACTTTGTCGAGATGTTCGTCGGTATGGGTGCTGCCCGTGTCCGCGATCTCTTCTCAGAGGCGAGGAAGAATGCTCCATGCATAATCTTCATAGATGAGCTCGATGCTGTAGGACGTGCTCGTGGATCAGGACTTGGCGGCGGACATGATGAGAGGGAGCAGACCCTCAATCAGATGCTTGTCGAGATGGACGGCTTCTCCACCGATCCCGGTGTCATCGTCATGGCAGCCACAAACAGGCCGGATGTGCTTGACCCCGCGCTTCTCAGACCTGGCAGATTCGACAGGCAGGTCGTCGTAGCTCTTCCTGACGTGCAGGAAAGGCTCGATATCCTCCGCATACATGCGAAGAAGGTCCAGCTTGCTCCGGATGTAGAGCTTGACAGGATAGCAAGGGCAACCCCGGGATCATCGGGCGCCGATCTTGCCAATCTCGTCAATGAAGCAGCTCTCTTCGCTGCACGCGATAACCGCACATCTGTCTCGATGGATGACTTCGAGCGCGCAAGGGACAAGATCCTTCTCGGAGTTGCGAGGGCATCTGTCTTCATGACCGAAGAGGAGAAGAGGGCAACAGCATACCACGAGGCGGGCCATACGCTTCTTCACTACTATCTGAAGAATGCCGATCCGCTCCATAAGGTGACGATCATCCCGCATGGAAGAGCGCTTGGACTTACCATGTCGCTTCCTGAAAAGGATGCGTACACGAAGAACCGCTCATTCCTCGAGGATAGGATCAAGATCTGTATGGGAGGCTATGTGGCTGAGGATATCGTGTACGGGGAGACCACTACTGGTACCTCGAACGATATAAAGCAGGCAACGGATATGGCCAGGCGCATGGTCACAGAGTGGGGTATGTCCAGCCTTGGATTCATCTCGCTTGGCGATGATGATGAGCCACTGTTCCTTGGTCGCGAGATAGCAAAGCATAAGAACTTCTCCGATGAGATGATGAGAAGGATCGATGAGGAGATCAGCGGTATACTCTCGAGATGCATGGATGAGACAAGGACCATACTCACCGAGCACCGTGATCAGCTTGATGCCCTCACCGAAGCACTTGTCGCTAAGGAGACGCTCGATGATAAGGACATCAGGGAGATGTTCGGTTTCCCGCCTGTCCAGCATACTTCGGAACTTAAATAAGCTATGGATACAGCCCACAAGAGGAATTTCTGCATAATAGCGCATATCGATCATGGTAAATCGACACTGGCGGACCGCTTCATAGAGCGTGCCCGCCTTGTCACATCACGCGGTCCCCAGCAGACCCAGATCCTCGACAATATGGATATCGAGAGGGAGAGGGGGATAACGATCAAGAGCCAGGCTGTCACAGTGCCGTATACGGCGTCTAATGGAGAGGCCTATGAGCTCAACCTTGTCGATACCCCGGGCCATGTCGACTTCACCTACGAAGTCTCAAGGGCCATCTCATCATGCGAGGGAGCTCTGCTTCTCATAGATGCATCCCAGGGAGTAGAGGCACAGACGCTTGCCAATCTCTACCTTGCCATGGAGCATAATCTCGAGATTATCCCTGTTATAAACAAGATAGACCTTCCCTCTGCTGACATCCCATCATGCCTCCATCAGATCGATCATGATCTCGGGCTTGATCCCGATACAGCATGCTATGTATCGGCTAAGACCGGAGAGGGCGTCGATACGCTCTATGAGGCCATAGTCAATCTCATACCTCCTCCGGATGGCCGCAAGGAAGATAAGCTCAAGGCCCTCATCTTCGATTCCCACTACGATCCATACCGTGGAGTCATCGTCCATTGCAGGGTCTTCTCCGGGACGCTGAAGACTGGCGATGAGATAAAGCTCATGCATTCAGGTGCTGAGTATAAGGTAGAGGATACAGGGATCTTCCAGCTGCAGCTCGTATCGAAGGGAGTGCTTGAAGCTGGCGATGTAGGATACTTCATTGCAGGCATAAAAACTATTTCGGATATCCGTATCGGTGATACCGTCACATTGAAATCGGATCCGGCAGATGAGCCGATGGCTGGTTTCAAGGAGGTTAAGCCTGTTGTCTTCTCCTCTATCTATCCTGTCGACTCCAATGATTACGAGGAACTGGAGGAGGCTATCGGAAGGCTTAAGCTCAATGATGCCTCGCTTGTCTATGAGAAGGACAACTCCGCCGCTCTTGGCTTCGGCTTCCGCTGCGGATTTCTGGGAATGCTCCACCTTGAGGTCATACAGGAGAGGATTGAGCGTGAATTCGACCTGTCCATAGTCTTCACATCGCCGTCCGTACGCTACATCGTGCACATGCGCAATGGTGAGACTCTTGAGATCGATAACCCCCTTGAGTACCCCGAGCCGATGCGTATCGAGTCCACCGAGGAGCCATACATACAGGCGAATATAATAACTCCTACGGAGTATGTAGGACCTATTATCACGCTGTGTCTTGAGAAGCGCGGCGTGCAGACCGGCATGAACTATCTTGATGAGAAGCGTGTCGAGCTTATCTACGAGATGCCGCTTGCCGAGGTTCTATTCGATTTCTATGACAGGCTCAAATCGATATCGCGCGGATACGCATCATTCGATTACAATGTCATTGGATACAAGCCCACGGAGCTCGTGAGAATGGATATACTTGTCAATGGAGACAGCGTCGATGCGCTATCGCAGCTTGTCTTCAAGGGCAATGCACAGCAGCGCGGGCGTGTTGTATGCGAGAGACTTAAGAAGGAGATACCGAGACAGCAGTTCAAGATTGCTATCCAGGCTGCTATCGGCGGGCAGATAATCTCGCGTGAGACGGTATCTGCATACAGGAAGGATGTCACTGCCAAGTGCTATGGCGGAGATATCTCCAGAAAGAGGAAGCTGCTTGAGAAGCAGAAGGAGGGCAAGAAGCGCATGAAGATGGTGGGCAATGTCGAGATACCGCAGAGTGCGTTCCTTGCAGTTCTCAAGACGGAGGAGGATGACTGATGGAAAGAGCTGTGTTCGGGCAGACTGCCGAAGGAAAGGATGTCGAGAGGCTGTCATTCAGGAATGGAAGGTTCCATTTCTCTGTGATTACATATGGAGCCGTGCTTTACAGCTATGGATATGACGATGTGAATATCGTGCTGAATCATGCCACCGTGCATGATTATGAGACGATGGGAGGCTTCCTTGGCGCTGTCGTAGGGCCGTATGCGAACAGGATTGCAAAGTCCGAGTTCCAGCTGGATGGTACAGTCTATCATCTTGAAGCGAACAACGGCAGGAACAATCTCCATTCAGGCTCTGCATGCTTTGGGAAGATGCTCTGGACTGTTGAGGGAATAGGCGAGTCCTCAGTAACACTTGGCCTTGCAACCCCTGATGGTGCCGGCGGCTTCCCTGGAGCTCATGAGATCATGATCACATACTCCCTTGATGCCGATGGTACTCTTACTCTCAGCTATTCGATGACTTCCACCAAGAAGTGTCCTGCGGCTCTTACGAACCATGCATATTTCAACCTCAATGGTGGCGAGGGGACCGTAATGAATCATATCGTAACCGTTCCTGCGGAGAAGTTCGTCGATGTCGATGATGAGCTCATTCCAGTTGCTGTCAGAAGCGTTGAGGGAACGGATTTCGATTTCCGCACACCTACGCTTGTAGGCGCAAGAAGGAATGGCGACTACGATAACAGCTTCTGCCTGGACGAAGGCGCTGTCGTGCGTGCTGAGGGCGATAAGGCAATTCTCGAGATGAGGACAACGGAGCCTGCTGTGCAGATCTACACCGGATCTGGACTCAAGGGCGACCATGTCAAGCATGCCGGAATCTGTTTTGAGTCGGGCCGCTATCCAGACAGCCCGAACCATCCTGAGTATCCTCAGGCATTCACAGTCCCGGGCGAGGTTCTCAGGACTTCGACCTCATACACGATAAAGGCCAAGTAATATGGACGATGTCCGGCTGATAGGAGTCACCGGAGGATCCGGATCGGGGAAGAGTACTGTCGTGAGGCGGATAAAGGAGGCGGTTGACGCCTCCGTGCTTATATCCCAGGACAGCTACTACAAGAGCGCTCCATTCATCAGCAATGACAATATAACGGCATATAATTTCGACCATCCCGATGCCTTCGATATGGATCTGATGGTCGAGAATCTCACCGATCTCAAGGCCGGAAGGCCTATAATGATGCCGCAGTATGATTTCGTGCATCATTGCCGCATGGATGAGATGGTGCGCGTCGAGCCTGCGAAGCTTATAATCATCGATGGCCTGATGATATTCTATGACAAGCGCATCCGCGATCTTCTGGATCTGAAGCTCTATGTCGATACTCCCCCTGATATCCGCTTCATACGGCGGCTGAAGAGGGATATAGCGGAGCGTGGAAGGACCGTTGAGAGCGTTATCGAGCAGTATACGGAAGTAGTCCGTCCCGGTCATTTCAGCTTCATCGAACCGACGAAGGAGTATGCTGATCTCATAATCCCTGAAGGTGGCTATAACGAGAATGCAATGCAGGTGATCTTCAGCTTCGTGAAGGCTATCTGCTCCTGATTCTGTAGGCTTCCCAGTCCGATTTAATCCTCTGCCATGACCATTCATCAGGGACGGGGTCAGGTCCGCCGAGGAAGCTCTTCCTGCATCTCAGAAGCCTTGCTGTGCCCATTATCGTGCCCTTTATTATGCCATGCTTCTTCACTGCTTCCATCATGTATATCGAGCAGGAAGGCGTATAGCGGCAGCATGGTCCTGTGAAAGGACTGATGAGCAGCTTGTAGATATATACCGGGATGAGATATAGCTCCCTGAGGATTTTCATGGCTAAAGGATAATCACAAATAGAAAGTGCTTCAATGTGCGATGCACATAGCTTGATTACTGCATGGCATGCTATGATATTCAGGAGCATATTCAGATTCCGAGGATTGAAAAATGAACAGAGGCATAAGGAATATCACAATAAAAGGCTTTAAATCCTTCCGGGAGGTAGTTGATTTCAAGCTGAATGATCTGAATATCATCATAGGAGCCAATGGGGCAGGTAAAAGCAATTTCATCCAGATTTTCCATATGCTCTCAGCAATGATCAATAATAGGTTCTCCGACTATATCCGCAGCAATGGGGGCGCGGACAGCTTCCTTTTCAATGGACCGAAGGAAACCAGTAAGATGGAGATTGCTTTTGACTTCATCTCATCAGGGAATGGCGTCAATTCATATGATGCTGAATTCAGGCCTACCGTTGATTCCACATTTCTTCTGTCTGAAAGGCGGAGGTTTGATGCTGATTCCTGGAGGGATTATGGTGATACCTCCCTGGAAAGCAGGCTGCCGGAGCAGAAAGAAGAGCTGAATGAGTCTTTCCCTGAATACAGGGGCGCGGGGTATTATGTCTATGATTCCATATCAAACTGGATGGTCTACCATTTCCACGATACCAGCCCGACGGCTCCGATGCGGCGATATGAGATAGTAGAGGATAATAAAAGACTTCGGGAGAATGCTTCGAACATTGCACCATTTCTCCTGAATCTCAGGGATAGATATCCAAGGAACTATGATGAGATAAGGGAATCTGTCCGCCTTGTGATGCCTTTCTTTGATGATTTCATCCTTGATCCGGTCCAGATGGGGGATGCTTCGAAGGTCAGGCTCACGTGGAAGCAGAAAGGTTCGGATTTCCCTATGCAGCCTTATCATTTGTCCGACGGTTCGATACGTTTCATCTGTCTTGCCGCAGCCCTGATACAGCCTGATCCACCATCAACGATTGTCATTGATGAGCCGGAGCTTGGGCTTCACCCTGCTGCTATATCGATACTTGCAGAACTGCTAAGAGCCGCATCAAAGAGATCTCAGATAATTGCTGCTACGCAGTCTCCGCTCCTAATCGATCAGTTTGGTATTGATGATATCATCGTAATGGGCAGGGAGAAGGGTGCTTCTGTTCTGAAGCATCTTGATCCTGACTCGTTCTCTGTCTGGCTTGAAGATTATTCTGTAGGAGAGCTATGGACGAAGAATGTCCTTGATGGAGGTCCTGTCAATGAATAGGTATGCAGAAGCCATAGCTATCGTTGAGGGAGCTACAGAAGAGAAATTCATCAATAGCATACTTGCCCCATACCTTGGATACAGGAATATCGGGATGCATGCCACCCAGGTATCGAAGCCAGGTCAAAAGGGCGGTGACGTCAAATTCGTCAAGGTAAGGAATGACATCATCAGGCACCTTAAACAGCGAGAGGATACCATGTCACGCTGTTCCTCGATTACTATGGACTTGCTGAGTGGCCGGGGCTGGATAGCATTCCTATGAATTCATCCCCTGCTCAGATTGAGCAGATTCTTGTCGCAAACACTAAAAATGAAATTAAGGAGTTGCTTCCTGATATGCCTGTAGAGCATAGGCTCATTCCCTTTTTCATTGTGCATGAGTTTGAGACATTGCTTTTCAGCGATACAGAGATTCTTGCCGATGGGCTGAATATCAGGAAGGAAAGGATAGATGATGTCATCATCCAGTTCTCCGGTGATCTGGAAAGAATCAACAACAGCCGGGAAACAGCTCCTTCGAAAAGGCTTGAGCAGTGGTTTCCTTCATACAAGAAGACAGTAACAGGGATTCCGATTGCGGAAAGGATAGGGGTTGACCAGATGAGGAATTCAGTTCCATTATTCGATGCATGGCTAAAAGCTATTGAGAATGCAGCAGGCTCTGAGGCACTATAAAGCCTTCTTCTTCCCGGACCTCTTGACGCGATAAGCTTTTATGTCATATGTTCAAGAGGCAGATTGTTGACGCTGTATATCGCATCTGCTAAAATTCTTTAATCAGGGTGATTAAATTCCAGAGAGGTAAGAAATGGCAACTCCTAAGTATAAAACATCCAAATCAAAGGCTGCTATGAGAAAGCATGCCAACATGAAGCTTTCAGCACCGAATCTGTCCGAGTGCCAGACATGCGGCAACCTGATTCCTTCTCATCGCGTATGCCCGAAGTGCGGCTACTATGCAGGCAAGCCTGTTATTGTGAAAGACGAGGAGTAAAAGATGACAGAGAATGAAGTATTCGAGAAAGTGAAGTCACTTGTTGTCGAGAAGCTCAATGTCGACCCGGCAAAGGTCACTATGGACGCTAATTTCCGCAAGGATTTCGGCGCAGACAGCCTTGATACATACGAGCTTGTATATGCTATCGAGGAGGAGACAGGAATCACAATCTCCGATGACATGGCAAACGAGTTCGAGACAGTCGGTGATGCTGTCCGCTATCTTGCAAAGGAACTTCAGTAATTGAACTCCTATCTTGCTAAAGCTCCCTCGCTTTCTGAGAAGCGGAAAAGGGAGCTTTCTTCTTTTCTATCGGATAACAATCTCGAGTTCTCCGATCTCAGGCTGCTGAATCTCGCGTTCACCCATACCTCATATGCGAATGAGACAAGGGGTGCAACGGACAGCAATGAGAGGCTCGAGTTCCTCGGGGATAGTGTTCTCGGTGTAATAACCGCAGAGTATCTTTTCCGTTCATTCACACTGTTCCAGGAAGGGGACTGCTCGAAGATAAAGGCTATTGTCGTATCGGAACAGAGTCTTTCCGAGGTTGCTCTTTCCATCCATCTTGACAAGTACATACTTGTGGGGAAGGGTGAGAGGAGCCAGGGCGGCAATCTGAAGAAGGCTATTCTCGCAGATGCTACCGAGGCTGTCATTGCGGCGCTGTATCTGGATCAGGGATTCGAAAGCGCAAGGAAGTTCGTCCTGTCATTCATACCAGAGCAGGTGGAGAAGGTTCTTTCCGACCGCATATCCTACAAGGATTACAAGACAGAGCTCCAGGAATTCCTGCAGAAGAGACGTGGGAAGGTGCCCCGCTATATACTTGTTTCCCAGACTGGTCCTGACCATGATCAGGTCTTCTCTGTATCCGTTGAGCTTGGTACGAAGGTCTTCGGTCCTGCAGAGGGTAAGAACAAGAAGAGTGCAGAGCAGGCTGCAGCGAAGCTTGCGCTTATTGCGCTCGGGATTGAGAAAGGCTGATAGCCCGCTTCTCAAGGTATTCCGGCGTATTGAGAGATGGATCCTCTATGACTTCATCGAGAAGCTCGGAGAGGATCCTTCCCATATCCGGGCCTGGCTTGATTCCCAGCTCGATAAGCCGTCTTCCATCAATCTTAAGGTCCTTTATGGACAGTGCGCTCTCTGCATCGAGCTCTTCGTTGATCCTATCTGCGAATGCATAGAGATTCGTTATATCAGGAGCATGGCCAAGCGTCGCATTCATATCTGCGATGCGTAGCTCAAAGAGCGGATCGATGTTCTCGATTCCGATGCGCTTTATGAAGCGTCTGACAGCGCTGCCTGTCCAGTCGGGAGTATAGGAGAACATATGGTTCTTCACGAGATGCATGACGCTCTCCCTTTCCTCGTTTGAGGTCTTCAGCCTTCTGAATATCCTGTACACCATCCTCGCTGAGGCTTCTTCATGCCCATAGAATGTCCATTCCCTGTCTCTTCCGGGAGCTCTAACTGCTGTCTTTCCTATATCATGGAAGAGGGAAGCAAGGCGTACGGTCATTGAGTAGTCATGCGAAGTGGACCATTCGAGCGCAAGGAGTAGGTGGTCATAGAGCATCTCCCTGTGAAGCCCTCCCTGCTCAAAACCATAGGTTGACGAGAGCTCGGGGAGAATAACATCCATGAGTCCAGTGATTCTCATTGCCTCCAGTCCCATGCGCGGATACTCTGAGCCAATCAGCTTGAAGAGCTCTTCCTTTATCCTCTCTGCCGAGACCTTGCTGATAGTCCCTGCGAGGTCAGACATTGCATTCTCTGTCTCTTTTTCGATAGAGAATCCAAGCTGTGCTGAGAAGCGGCAGCCTCTCATCATTCTCAAGGCATCCTCTGAAAAACGTTTCTCCGGGTCTCCTATTGCCCTTATTGTCTTCCTCTTCAGATCCTTCATTCCGTCATGGAGATCTATGATCTTCCCGTCCGGAAGCTCTGCTGCGAATGCATTGATTGTGAAGTCGCGGCGGCTGAGATCCTCCTCAAGGCTCTTCACGAACACAACTGAATCAGGATGCCTTGAATCATCGTAGTCGCCATCGACACGGAATGTCGTGATCTCATAGTGCTTCTTCCGGAAGATCACAGTGACTGTACCGTGCTTTATGCCTGTATCGATCGTCCGTCTGAACATCCTCTTGATATCCGCAGGCTCTGCATCTGTCGTGAAGTCATAGTCATTGTTATCCTTCCCAAGGATATAATCCCTGACAGCTCCGCCTACGAGGTAGAGTGAGAACCCATTTGAACGGAATATGAGCGCAAGCTCCTTGATGTCTTCTGGAATCGTCATCCGCATACGGAAAGGATAGCAGAAACTCCGTTGTTTGCATAATCAATCAGGGCTGAAGGCTTTTCGCAATTTGGAGGAATCTGTTACTAAAACCGTAGAATTCTACAACTTTAGAAAACAAGAGAATTCCTGTTCAGGAGAAAATCCTGGAGATTAATATAATATATGCCATCCTGGTCGAACCATGGATAGATTCTGTCACCGGTGATTACTATTTTCTTGAAGGAGTCATGAACCATCTTCAGTGAACGCGTTTCCTGGTTCTGTTTTTCCTTCTCAGAGACAGAGAATGCACTCTGTATGTATATCCTCTGTCCGGATGAATTGACTACGAAATCGATTTCCAGCTTTGATCTCTGGCTTTTACCTTCCTTATTCTTGGTTATCGACTCGACAACGCCTACATCAATACTGCATCCACGCCGGATCAGTTCGTTGTAAATAATGTTTTCCATGGTATGCGTCTCTTCAGTCTGGCGGAAATTTATACGGGCATTGCGCAGACCGATATCCGTAAAGTAGTACTTCAGAGGTGTATCGAAATAAGCATTTCCCTTGAGATCGTAACGCTTTGAGGAAGATATGATGAATGCATCCTCGATGTATCCGATCAGCCGGGAAATATCATTGTGGGAGATTTTCATCTTTCTCTCTGATATGAATCTGTTTTCAAGCCTGGAAGGATTGGTAAGAGAACCTATGGCAGAGGAGAGGAAATCCAGGATTATGCCGATGGCTTCCTGGTCTCTCTCCGATAGGTTGTTTCTTTCAGCTATGTCTCTTATGTAAGTCAGTCTGAAAAGCTTCCTTAGGTATTCCGCTTTCTCTTCATGATTTGATAGGTGAAGTGAATATGGCATACCTCCATGTGTCATGTAATCGAGCCATGCATTTGTTTTATCTGGATATGCTTCGTAGAATTCGCTGTAGGAAAGAGGCAAGACCTTTATTTCATCTCCTCTGTCCCTGAATTGAGTCAGTATATCGCTGGAGAGCATCTTTGAATTGCTCCCTGTAATGTAGATATCGGCCTCAGGATGCTTTGAAAGGGAAAGCAATGCATCTACGAATGTGATTTTATCCCCTAGACTGTCCGGATTATCCATACTGGAGCAGAACTGGATTTCATCAATGAATATATAGCATTGACCGTGGATGTCTTCCATCCGTGATCTGAAGTAGTCGAGAAGTGCGAATGGATTGCGGTATCTGGCATTTTCAAGATTCTCAAGGGATAGTTCCAGAATCGAAGTTTCTTTTACGCCTTTATCAAGCAGATGGTTTTTGAAAAGCCTGAAGAGCAGATAGCTTTTACCGCATCTTCTGAGTCCTGTGATGATCTTTATCCGGCCGTTTCCTCTGAGCCTTTCCAGTTTAGCTATGTATTCATCCCGCCTGATTTCCATATCTGTATTCTAATGCTGATGGAGTGGTGAATCAACAGAAAACGTAGAATTCTACAGTTTTTGTAAATTTTGATATAACCTTCCGCTCATTGCCAAGAAAATATGGCATTCTTCAGTTTGTGCTGTTACTATGATTTCATAGCGGTCAAGCTATGGGGGTGGAGATGAGAAGAATCCTTTTTATTCTCATATTATCGGTTGTCATGATTACAGGTATATTCGCCGCTAAACCACAGAATTCCATGCTGTATTCGGAGCTGGGATTTGTTTCGCAGCTGAATATCTATCCGGTGGCAGCGAATTTCTCTGTTGGTTTTACGGATTATGTCGCAGGCAATCTGCTGAAGAACAAGGATTCGGTTGAAGAAACCATAATCCCCTCGAATGGCAGAGTGCTGCCTTCAAGATATTTTCCTGAAGGTTATATCGAGAGGATGGCAGAGAAAGAGATGGCCGAGAAGAGAACCGCGAAAAAGGATATGGCTCATTCAATCGGGTATCATCTCCAATTCGATATTGCCTTTATTGATAGATTTATCATGGGGACGCTAAGGGGTGGCGCCGCATTCAGGCAGATGATTAACCCGAATCTTTATGTCTATGAATATACAGGTCTCTCGGTAGGCATAGGGCAGAGTTACTATAGCTACGCTTCAGGACAATCGTATTGCCCGGTGATATGTTCGATCATGACATATTGTGATGCTGGTCTGGTATATCTGATTCCTAACAGCCCTGTATATGTCGGAGGAGGGTTGTCGGTTCAGATCGGCTTTGGAGGGGGCAATTATTATTCTTATGGCTATGATAACATCGTAGTAACTGTTTTTGATGTAGGGCTTAATGCTTATGCACTTGCAGGAATTGCTTTCTGATTGATTAAACAGAGGAGGAAATATGAGAAAATATGCTATATTGCTGATTGCGGCTCTGCCGCTTCTGCTCCCATCATGCCAGAGCACCGAACCACTGGAAGAGGATGAATATGAATATCCTGATGCGGGCATGTTCCCTCAGAGATACATACCCGTTACATCGCTTGAGGATTTCGACAATGATCATCTGGTGATACTCGGAATGGTCGAGGGTTTCGGGGATGTCAGTGCGGATAATCCGAAGGATGGGGACACTGGTGCCTATGGAACTCTTGAGAACCAGGAAGATGCACGGATGTACTACACTCCTGATAAATTCGATGACAGGGATCCGGGAGCTGTTGCGATGGCTAATGCTGTATCGGAGATGATAGAGAACGCAAGGGAAAAAGGTGCAGCATTCCTCACGTTCCCTTCATATACAATCCAGACACAGGAGGGAAGAGTTAAGGCAAGGGCAACTGCAATTGCTGTAGGACTTATTGAGCCGGTCGAAGAACCAGCAGCTGAGTAAATCAGCTGATTCCATAAAGGAAAACAGGCACCCAGAGGAGTGATCCAGAGGGTGCCTTTTATGTTATCCGAATAACGATTAGTTCATCAAAACGGCATCGGTAGGGATATCAGTTACGGGGTGTGTCATAACAAATGTTTTTATTCACTTCGCCCTAAAGGGCTGAATAAGAATCCAATATCCGGGCTTCTGGTTATTCTCTGAATTCTCAGGAATATTCAAAGTGATAATATTCTTCAATGGAATTACCTATCTGAAATGGATTTTCATATTGAATACTGACAAAAGCGCCTCGCATCCTCAGTCTTGAATGCAGAGCATCGTTTTGGGTATATTATCCGGGTAGGAGTTTCAAGATGTTCAGACCAGTAAACAGCAAAGTCGATTTTCCTAAGATGGAAGAAGATATCCTAAGGTTCTGGGAAGAGAACGACATCTGCGATAAATCAATAAAGCAGCGTCCTGCCGATAACGAGTACGTTTTCTATGATGGTCCTCCGTTTGCGACAGGTCTTCCCCATTTCGGCCATTTCGTGCCGGGTACGATAAAGGATGCGATCCCTCGCTATCAGGCGATGAAGGGCAAGAGAGTCATCAGGCGCTTTGGCTGGGACTGCCATGGTCTTCCTGTAGAGGCCGAGGTCGAGAAGACGCTCGGTATCAAGGGCTACTTCGCTGTCATGGACTACGGTGTTGCAAAGTTCAATGATGCATGCCGCTCCATAGTCCTCAGGTATACGAACGAGTGGAAGCACACCATTACGCGTATGGGCCGCTGGGTCGATTTCGATCATGGCTATCGTACGATGGACAAGAGCTATATGGAGTCTGTCTGGTGGGTCTTCAAGTCACTCTATGACAAGGGCCTTATCTATGAAGGATATAACATCCTCCCATATTCTCCGCTTCTTGCATCTCCGCTTTCTAACATGGAGGTCTCCCTCGGAGGATACAAGGATGTCACAGATCCTGCTGTAACCATCCGCTTCAAGGCCGATGGTGAGGAGAATACATACTTCCTCGCATGGACGACTACGCCATGGACACTTCCTTCGAACCTTGCTCTCGCTGTCGGTCCTGATATTGACTACGTGAAGGTCCGTGATGAGGAGTCTGGCGATTTCTACTATCTTGCTGAGCATCTCATCGGTAAGTACTACAAGGATGGAAAGGGCTGCGAGATTGTCGCAAGGATGAAGGGCTCGGAGCTTAAGGGCAGAACCTACGAGCCGCTCTTCCCATATTTTGCAGATCTGAAGAAGCAGGGCGCGTTCATCGTTGTCTGCGGTGACTATGTCACTACAGAGGATGGCTGCGGTATCGTACATACAGCTCCAGGCTTCGGTGAAGATGACTACAATGTCCTCAAGGGCACAGGAATTCCTGTTGTATGCCCAATCGATGCCGAGTGCCGCTTCACCCATGAGGTCCCTGATTTCGAAGGCCTCTTCGTCAAGGATGCCGATAAGGGTGTCATCCAGTGGCTCAAGGATCATGGCAAGCTCGTGAAGAAGGAGAACTATCTCCATGCATATCCGTTCTGCTACCGCACCAAGATGCCTCTCATCTACCGTGCTATGAGCTGCTGGTTTGTTGATATCCAGAAGATCAAGAAGACGATGCTTGAGTGCAATGATCAGATTGACTGGGTTCCATCGCACATCAAGTACGGCCGCTTCGGCAAATGGCTTGAGGGCGCACGCGACTGGGCAATAAGCCGCAATAGATTCTGGGGCAATCCGATTCCTGTATGGAAGTGCGATGGCTCAGATCATATCGAGGTCATCGGCTCTGTCGAGGAGCTTGAGAAGAAGTGCGGCAAGAAGGTCGAGGATCTTCACAAGCAGTATGTCGATGAGCTCACATGGCCTTCTCCTGATGGAAAGGGAACAATGAGAAGAATCCCCGATGTTCTTGACTGCTGGTTCGAGTCCGGCTCGATGCCATATGCACAGGAGCACTATCCATTCGAGAACAAGGAGAGATTCGAGAAGATCTTCCCCGCTGATTTCATCAATGAGGGCCTTGATCAGACACGCGGCTGGTTCTATTCGCTTACGATTCTTGCAGCAGCTCTCTTTGAGAAGCCTGCATTCTGGCACTGCATCGTCTCCGGCATCGTGCTTGCAGCCGATGGCAGGAAGATGAGCAAGAGCGAGCGCAACTATACCGATCCGATGGAGATCATAAACAAGTATGGCGCCGATGCGCTCCGCTTTGCACTTATCAATTCAACGCTTGTGAAGGCTGATGACCTCAGATTCAGCGATGAGCTTGTAAAGGATGTCCTGAAGAGCCTTATGATTCCTCTCTGGAATGCATACTCCTTCTTCATGACATATGCTTCAATCGATGGATATGAGCCTTCCTCGACACCGTTCGACAAACTCTCCAATCCTCTTGATAAGTGGATTATCTCCGCGCTGAACCGCTTCATCGCCACAGTCACCAACGCTTTCGACACCTATGATATCCAGACGGCGGCATCATCGCTTGTCACATTCATCGATGAGCTTAACAACTGGTACATCAGGCGCTCAAGAAGGAGATTCTGGAAGTCTGAGAACGATGGGGATAAGAAGGAAGCATACGATACGCTTTATCGTGTCCTTCTCACATTCGTAAAGGTTGCAGCTCCACTGATTCCGTTTGTGACCGAAGAGATCTATAGGGCTCTCCGCACAGAGGATATGCCTGAGTCTGTCCATCTCTGTGATTATCCTGTATGCAATGATGCAGAGCGCGATGAGAAGCTTGAGCGTGAGATGTCTCTTACGATGAAGGCTGTCACGATGGGCCGTGCGCTCAGATCTACATCGAATATCAAGATAAGGCAGCCGCTTTCCCAGTTCTTCATCGTCGACAGATCTGATGAGGACAGGAAGATCCTTGAGAGCGGTGTGGACATCATCAGCGAAGAGCTCAATGTCAAGAATGTCGTAATAAGCGCAGATGAGTCATCGCTTGTAACATACTCTGCAAAGGCTAACTTCAAGGTGCTCGGATCGAAGCTCGGCAAGAACATGAAGGCAGTTGCTTCTGTGATCCAGAACTTCACCTCCGAGGAGATTGCATCGATCCTCGATGGTAATGCGAAGACTGTCAGCTATGATGGCGGTTCCATTGATATCACAGAGGGGGATCTTGCAGTCCAGAGAAGCGAGAAGGAGCATGTGAAGGTTCTCAATGACGGGGCGCTGACTGTCGGATACGATACGGAGATCACAAGGGAGCTCTTCCTCGAAGGCATTGCGCGTGACCTTGTCCGCTTCGTCCAGACAGAAAGGAAGGAGAAGAACTTCGAGGTTGCTGACCATATCAATCTCTCCGTCAGCGGCAATGCCGACTTCCTCGAGGCTGTCGGTGCATTCAGGAGCTATATCATGCAGGAGACTCTTGCTGATACACTCACGACAGATTGTGCTGCCGGTGCTGAGACAGAGATCGCGGATGAGCCTGTGAAGGTATCTGTGGAGAAGGCATGACGAGAAGACTCCTTCCCATTCTTATCCTTATGCTGGTCCTCACTTCCTGCATGCATCAGTCACCATTCAGGAGCGAGTACTATTTCCAGGCGATGGGAAGGGAAGGGGATATCGTAATAACGGTCAATGACTGCAGCCTCCTTGCCGGAGTTCTTCCCGATGAGATCATCGGAAGGGCTGATAGGATATCTGCTGTGGTCAATGCTGATGGCGGTATATATGGCGGAGCGGAGGGAGATTTCGGCTATACAGGCATCAACGCCCTTCTTGACTGGGCTCCTGAGTTCCGCAAGGTAGATGGCGATCCGTTCTATTTCCAGGCCCGTTCATCATCTTTCGAGGCTGCGGTGCCGGAATCCGGTCTGCTCCTGTTCTCATCGGTATCATACCCTGAGGCCTATGCGCTGACAGTTTCCGACAGAAGCCTTGTGATAGATGACCGGACAGCAGCGGAGATGGCATCCCACGATGCCGCCGTCTATATGAACCATCCATCCTCTATCCCTGATATAGGGATGGAGATCCCGGATGAGACAGCAAGGAAGATTGAGAAGGCTGTCCTTCTCTTTGACGATGATGGGGAATCTGGTTATCTTACAGGATGGCTGGATATGGATTCCGCATCCTCTGCCCGCACGCTCTCGACGCTGTTGAGGAATGAGCTGCTGAAGGGCATAAGGCAAAGAGGGGAGAAACCCGATTTCGCAGTCCTGTCAGGTTATTTCAGACCTGATGGTGACATTCTGTATATTGATTATCCCGGGATAGACCGGGGCATGGTGGAAGCTATGGCCAAGGCCTCCGCCGGAGGAGTCTGATATGCCGCTTTATGAGTATAAATGCACTAAGTGCGGTAATGATTATGAGGTTATAAAGGGGTTCTCGGAGGATGCTGACCATGATGTCTGTCCCGAGTGCCATTCGCCTGCAGAGCGTGTCTTCGCAGAGGCACCTGCTGTTATCTACCATGGTTCAGGCTATTACTGCACAGACCATCACAAATCAGCTGCAGGAGGAGATAAATGAAGAGAATCCTTACAGGTGACAGAACAACAGGACACCTCCATCTCGGACATTACGTAGGATCGCTTACGCAGCGTGTCGCGCTGCAGGATCAGTATGAGGAGTTCATCCTCCTTGCCGATGTCCAGGCGCTCACAACGCACTTCAACAATCCGGAGTTGATCAACGATTCGATCTATCAGGTCGCTATCGATAACCTTGCAGCAGGTCTTGATCCAGAGAAGGTCACATTCGTCCAGCAGTCGATGATACCATCGATTGCGGAGCTTACGATCTTCTATTCGATGATAGTCACCGTGAACCAGCTTTCACATAACCCGACAATCAAGACAGAGGCGAAGAACTATGGCTACAAGGAGCTTACATATGGCTTCCTGGGCTATCCTGTATCGCAGACTGCCGATATAACATTCTGCAATGCCGATCTTGTACCCGTCGGTGAGGACCAGGTTCCCCATATCGAGCTTTCCAGGAAGATTGTCCGCAAGTTCAACGACCTTTATGGAACAACGATAACAGAGCCTGAGTACAAGCTCTCTGCTGTATCCCGTCTCCCAGGCCTTGATGGCAACGCCAAGATGGGCAAGAGTCTCGGCAACGCTGTCTATCTTTCAGATGGGCAGGATGTACTGACAGCAAAGATCAGGAATGCAGTCACCGATACGAACAGAATCTCTGTGAAGATTCCTGGCAATCCCGATGTCTGCACGGTCTACACATACCATAAGGCATTCAACAGCGAGGAGAGTGAGAATATCTGCTCAATGTGCAAGAATGCTTCAATCGGCTGTGTAGCCTGCAAGAAGCTCCTTGCTGAGAAGATGAACCAGATCTTCGAGCCAATCCGCGAGCGCCGCCACTACTATGAGGAGCACCGCGATGAGGTAAGGGATATCATCAAGTCAGGTACAGCCAAGGCAAATGAGATCGGCAATAAGAACATAGCTGAAATCAAAGAGAAGATGCATGTAGTCATCTGATTGCAATATGCAGACCAAAGCCTCTTTCTCGGGATTCATCCTGGCAAAGAGGTTTCTTTTTGCCAAATTCTGCAAATCACCGGAAAAATCTCCTGCAAATCGTCGGATGGATTGACAATTCCTTTTATTTGGTTCTTCACGGAAAGGTAAGGGATGAAGAATAGAGATTGAAAAGAAGAGCATGTGAGTTCTAAAGTTTTGTTAACCACAACAAAAAGGAACGAAC